>NZ_JBFBGX010000001.1:0-1683375 GCF_040684935.1 Microbacterium sp. NPDC089321
GAAGCCCTCGACCGCGGACTCACCGCTCAGGCATTCCGCTCCCTGCCCTCCCGCTGGCAGGAAGTGCTCTGGTACTCCGAGATCGAGCAGATGAAACCCGCCGAGATCGCCCCCCTGCTCGGCATGAGCACCGGCGCCGTCTCCCAACTCAGCTTCCGCGCCCGCGAAGGCCTCCGCGAAGCCTGGATCCAAGCACACCTCCGCAACGCCGGCGAAGACTCCGAATGCCACTGGACCATCGAGAACCTCGGCGCGCATTCGCGGGGCAACCTCGGGTCGCGCGCTCAGCAGCGGGTCGACCGCCACCTCGAGTCCTGCGCACGCTGCATGATCGTCGCAGCCGAGGCGCAGGACGTGTCGAATCGTCTCGCCCTGGTGCTGCTTCCCCTCGTGCTCGGCGTCAGCGGCGCAAGCGCCTACCTCGCCTCGCTGCAGACCGGATCGACCCCGGTCGCCGCACTCGCCGCGATGCCGAGCAGCGTCGTCGAGGGCGCCGTCGTCGTCACCGGCACGAGCGGCGCGGCCGTCACCTCCGCAGGCGCGGGTGCACCGGCGGGTGCAGACGCGTCCGCCGGCGCGGCTGCGAGCGCTGGTTCGTCGTCGGGCTCCGTCTCCGGCATCGGCGCTCTCGTCGGTGCCGGATCGGCCGCCCTCATCGTCGCCGGAGTCGTCGCCGCTGCAGCAGTCGTGCCCGCGATGATGTCGGCCACCCCGGCCACCTCGCGCCCCAGCGCCTCCGACCCCGACTCGTCGTCGATCGCATCCGAGGTCGCTCCGGACGATTCGATGAAGGCAGGCGAGCCGGTGATGGTCGAGGTCGACGACGAGCGTCAGACCGCTCCCGCACCGAAGGCTCCCGTGGCCCCCGACACCCCCGTCGATGACGCAGCGGCGGAGGCACCGCGCCCGGCGCTCGCGACTCCGTCTCCCCTGCCGACGGCAGACGAGACGCCGGATCCGTCCGAGTCCCTCTCTCCGGAACCGAGTGAGAGCCCGTCGCCCACGCCGACTCCGACGATCTCTCCGGGTCCTGGCTCCACGACGAGCCCGCCGCCGACCGAGACCCCGAAGCCGACGCCGCCGACGCCGACAGAGACTCCATCCCCCGAACCGAAGCCGACCGGATTCACGGTCTACGCGCCCATCTCCGGCGGCGAGAACCTGTACAGGGTTCCCGTCAGCGGCACCCCCGGGGCCGTAGCCCAGGTGTGGATGCGGGCTGAGGGCCGCCCCGAATCCGAGACGGTCCTCGATGAAGACGGCGACGGCTCGCTGCTGATTCAGCCGAATCAGGCCGAGCTGAGCAAGAACGCCGAGCTCACCTTCCTGCAGCTCGTCGACGGCGTGACCACCGACACGACGCTCATCGATCTGTTCTCGCTGCTCACCGACCTCCCGCCGTTCTCCTCAGTCACGGCGGAATAGACTGGGAGCATGTCCCACACCGTCGCCGAACCGGGCGTGCAGCGTCCCGCCGTCACCCCTCTCGACATCGTCCGCGTGCTCGTGCTGCTCGCAGCCCTGGTCACGCTGGCACTGTGGGGATTCGGCGAGTGGGCCACGCCGTGGAACATCGTGGTCGGCATCGGCGCGCCGCTGCTCACGCTCCTGATCTGGGCGCTGTTCCTCTCACCGCGTCCGGTGCTGCGGCTGCATCCGTTCCTGCGCGCTCTGGTCGAGGTCCTCATCTATGTCGGCGTGACGCTTGCCTGGTGGTCGATCGGCCAGGCCTGGGCCGGCATCGCGTTCGCCGTCGTCGCCGTCGCCTCGGGAGTCATCGCCGGGCGTCGCGCCCTCGGCTGATCCCTCCGGTCGCGAACACCTCTCATGACCGTTCTCGAGCGCCTCGTGCGAGAACTCGGCGACATCGTCGACACCTCGCCACCGGCGCTCGAGGCGGCCCGCGCAGACCGCAGCGGCCATCGGTCCCCCGGCGCTCCCCTCGCGGTCGTGCACGCGCGCTCGGTCGACGATGTGCAGAACGTCATGCGCATCGCCTCGGCGACCGGCACTCCGGTGGTCGCACGCGGCGCGGGCACGGGCCTCGCCGGCGCGGCGAACGCGGGCCCAGGCGAGATCGTGCTGTCGACCGCACGGATGAACCGGGTTCTCGAGGTACGCGCCGATGACCTGCTCGCCGTGGTCGAACCCGGCATCCTGAACGCCGATCTCAACGCCCAGCTCGCCGCTCACGGACTGTGGTGGGCCCCCGACCCCGCCAGCCGCGAGATCTCCACCGTGGGCGGCAACATCGCGACGGGCGCCGGGGGGCTTCTCTGCGCGAAGTACGGCGTGGTGCGCGATGCGGTGCTCGGCGTCGACATCGTGCTCGCCGACGGCCGGATGCTGCGACTCGGCCACCGCACGGTCAAGGGCGTCACCGGCCTGGATCTCACCTCGCTCGTGATCGGCTCGGAGGGCCGACTGGGCATCATCGTGGGCGCGACGCTCAAGCTGCGCCGGCTCGTCGAGGGAGCCGTGTGCACGATCGTCGCGTCGTTCCCGACCGTCCGCGCCGCAGCCGCGGGGTCTGCCGCGGTCACGGCCGCGGGAGTTCAGCCGGCCATCATGGAGCTGATGGATGCCGCATCCCTTGCGGCGGTGCACACGCTGCTGAACCTCCCGGCCCCGACGGCTGGCACTTCCCAGCTGACCGTTCAGACCGACGGACCCGCAGCGCGCGAGGAGGCCGAGCGCATCGCCGCCGTTCTCGAGTCCGCGGGCGGCGCCGTCACTCTGTCGGACGACCCGGTCGAGGGTGAGCGGCTTCTCGCCGTCCGCCGCTCCATGCACCCTGCGATGGCGGCTCTCGGAACGACTCTGATCGAGGACGTCGCTGTGCCGCGCAGCGCGATGGCGGCGATGTTCGATGAGATCGGGCGGATCGAGCGCGAGTTCGGGGTGCGCATCCCGACCGTGGCCCACGCCGGCGACGGCAACCTGCATCCGAACTTCGTCTTCGAAGGCGAGACTGTGCCACCGCACATCTGGGCCGCTGCCGACGAGCTGTTCCGCGCCGCGATCCGACTGGGCGGCACGCTCACCGGCGAGCACGGTGTCGGCCTGCTCAAGAGCCGCTGGCTCGCCGAAGAGCTCGGCGACGACCAGTGGCACATCCAGCAGCAGATCCTGCGGGTATTCGACCCGCAGGGCATCCTGAATCCGGGAAAGGTGTTCCCCGATGCCTGACATCCACGTCAGCGCCGCGGTCATCGTCGATGACCGCGGTCACGCCCTTGTGGTGCGCAAGCACGGCACGACGCGCTTCATGCAGCCAGGCGGCAAGCCGGAGGCGGGCGAGAGCGCAGCCGCGACCCTCATCCGCGAGCTGGAGGAGGAGCTGGCGCTGCGGGTCGACGAGGCCGACCTCACGCCGCTCGGGACCTTCGTGTCGGCCGCGGCGAACGAACCAGACCACCGCGTGGTCGCCGATGCGTTCGCACTGCGGGCGCAGCCGACGGATGTCGTCGTGCAGGCCGAGCTCGCAGAGCTCCGATGGCTGGAGCCGGGCGACTGGACGAGCGTTCCGCTCGCGCCGCTGAGCAGCGAGCACCTGCTGCCGATCGCGTGGGCCTGAGCGCGGCGGTCGGCAGCAGGGTCGCCGTGGGTCAGATGCCCTGCCAGGACGGCTTGTTGTCGTAGCTGTAGCGGTAGTAGTCGGCGAGCGCGAGCTTCGACGCGGCGTCCTCGTCGAGGACGACCGTGACGTGCGGGTGCAGCTGCACCGCCGAGGCGGGCATCATGGCGCTGACGGGCCCCTCGAGCGCGGCGGCGACGGCATCAGCCTTCGCTGCGCCGAAGGCGAGCAGCACCAGGTGACGGGCGCGCAGGATCGTGCCGAGGCCCTGGGTGATGCAGTGCCGCGGAACCTCGTCGAGCGAGTCGAAGAAGCGGGCGTTGTCTTCGCGCGTCTGCTCGGTGAGGGTCTTCAGGCGGGTGGTGGAGGCGAACGACGAGCCCGGCTCGTTGAAGCCGATATGGCCGTCGGTGCCGATGCCCAGCAGCTGCAGGTCGACACCGCCGGCCTCGATGATGTCGCGCTCGTAGTCGTCGCCGGCGTGCCGGATCGTCTCGAGGTCGCCGTTGGGCACGCGGATCAGGTCGGGGTCGAGGCCCAGTGGTTCGATGACCTCGCGGGTGATGACCGAGCGGTAGCTCTCGGGGTGCGAGACGTCGAGTCCGACGTACTCGTCGAGTGCGAAGCCGCGCACGTGCGAGACGTCGTGACCTGCCAGGCGCTCGCGGAGCGCCTCATACACGGGCAGCGGAGTCGATCCCGTGGCGAGACCGAGCACAGGGCTCTTCACATCGTCGATGAGGCGGACGATCTCGTCGGCGACGAGGGCGCCGGCGGCGTCCCTGCTGTCGAGGATCACGACTTCAGCCATGAGCGGGCATCTCCTTCTCGAGGGGGTGGGGACCTGAGATCACAGGGCCCAGCAGCGCAGCGCCGATCGCAGCGACCGGGGATTCGGGCGACAGCAGCTCGATTCTCTCATCGAGACGCAGCGACTGCAGGAACGGCGAATGGGCGGCGTCGTCGCGCAGCCGTCCGCGGATGCCTGCTTCGATCCTCGGCGCGAGGGCGGTGAGCCCTCCGCCGATGACGACGGTCTCGACATCGGCGGAGAGCACGAGCGCGCGGACGGCGGCCGCCGCACCGCGGAACAGGTCGTCGCGCAGGACCATGGCCGACGTGTCGCCGGCGTCGACGGCATCCAGGATGTCTCTGACCGGCAGGTCACCTCCCCTGCCCCACGCCCGCGCGAGCGCACCGCCGCCGCACAGGGTCTCGATGCAGCCGCGCTGACCGCAGCCGCACAGGCGGCCCTGCGGGTCGACGACGAGATGTCCCACCTCACCCGCCGTGCCGCGGGCGCCGCGCCAGATGCGACCGCCGATGATCAGGCCAGCGGCGACCCCGGTGCCGAGGTTGAGATAGGCCATCGTATCCGCGTTCTGGCGCAGGGACGCGGCCCCCAGCGCGGCAGCCTTGACGTCGTTCTCGACGAAGCACGGAATGCCCAGGGCATCCCGGATGTGAGACGCGAGAGCCAGCGACGCGACGCCCAGGTTGACCGCGTGCAGCACGAGGCCGTCCGCGGCGTCGACGAGACCGGGGATGCCGATCCCGACAGAGCGGATGCGGTGGATCGGCACCCCCAGCTGTCCGATCAGCTCGAGCACTGCGGCCACCGTGCCGTCGAGCACCCCGGCGTCTCCCCAGCCGGTGGGCCTGCGGACGCCGGCGAGCGGCGTGCCGTCTTCTGCGAGAGCGATCCCCGCGATCTTCGTGCCGCCGACGTCGAGACCGATGCGCACGCCGCCGTCGAGCACCGGGGTCACGACACGCCCAGCTGCGCCGAGAGCACCATCACCGCTGCTCCTCTGAGGACGATGTCGCGCTGCGCGGTCAGAACGATCTCGACGTCCTCGAAGACGCCGTCCAGCGTTCGCGTGTGCAGCGTCTTCGTGGCCGCTTCGACGAACTCGCCCCCGAGCAGCTCGGGTGCGCCTGCGAGAACGACCTGCGACAGGTCGAGGGCTGCGACGATGGGCGCGATCGCGATGCCGAGGCGCCTGCCGGCCTGGGCGAGGATCTCGCCCCGGCGCGCCGGGTCCGCTTCGATCAGCGCCAGCAGATGCGGAGCATTGACCCATGCCTCGAGGCATCCGCGGTTGCCGCACGCGCAGAGTGGGCCGTCGTCCGTGCCGGTGACGACGTGGCCGATCTCACCGGCGGCGAAGCGGCCGCCGATCACGGCCTGTCCCCCGGCGATGAGACCCGCGCCGACTCCCCGCCCGATGCGCACCAGCATGATGTCGGACCGCGCCGCCCCGAAGGTGTACTCGGCGAGCACGGCGGCGTTCGCGTCGTTGCGGACGAGCACGGGCATGGCGAACTCGTCGTGCAGTCGCTGCTCGAGCGGAAGATCGCTCCAGCTGAGATTGGGGGCGCTGAGCACCGTGCCGTCCGGGCGCACGATGCCCGGGCTGCCGACCCCGATGCCGAGGACCGGGCGATCGGCCGCGGCGATGAGTTCGCGCACGAGCTCGACGACAGCCGCGTACGCCTCATCGGGGTCGGCGTCGACGGGCAGCGAGACGGTGCGGCGGTGTAGCATGTGCCCGTCGAGGTTCAGCACGGCACCCTGGAACGCTGCGGTGCCCGAGAGGTCCACGCCGATGATCTGATGGCCGTCGCGGTCGATGTCGATCACGATCGGCGGCTTGCCGGGGCCGGCGACCTCGCGCACTCCGATCTCGCGCACGATGCCGTCGGCGATGCACTCCGCGACCAGATCGGAGATGGTGACGCGCGTCAGTCCGGTCTCGCGCGACAGGTCGGCGCGACTCATCTCGCCGCGGTGGTACAGGGTCTGCAGCACCAGCGAGCGGTTGTGCGAACGCGCTTGCTCAGGCAGCACCTTGCCCGTCGTGCGCAAGCCCCTCCCCCCGCCGAAAGAGCTGGTCAGAACACTCTGCGCCGTTGCTGCGGTGCGCTGCTCGGTAGGAAGTTCCACATTTGTTAGTACACCTTACGAACTCCGCGAGCGCAAGAGCGGCCCGCGGTCGAAGCACCGCTTTACCGAAACGTTACCCCCGTCACCTCACACCACGGCAGACGTTGCCTCCCTGTTACCCCCTGTCCCGTACCATGAAAAGACACGTCACGCAGCATCTAGGGGGGTGAGTCCGTGACCGACCTGATCTCCGGACCGGGCACTGGCCAGTCGAACGCCGTCCCGGCGGATGACGAGACGTCCGTGCAGCCGCCGATCGACGGTTCCCAGCCGGTCGAATGGGCCCCCATGGAGCCCGCGCCGAAGAAGCGGCGTCTCGGCCTGTGGATCGGCCTGGGCACCGGCGCCCTCGCCATCGCCGCAGCGGGTGCTTCGCTTCTGCTCATCGCCCCCGGAACGACCATCGGAGGCGTACCGGTCGGGTTCATGACCCCCGGCATGGCAGCCGAGGCCGTCAGCTCCCACCTGGCATCCACCGAGGTGCAGCTCACCGGGGCGGGCGACGGCGCCCGTGTCGACGGAGCCGACCTCGGCGCCGGCGTCGACGCGACCCGGCTCGCCGACCAGGCCTTCGCGGATCGGCCGATGTGGAATCTCGGCGCCTGGATGGGCGAGCCCATCGCAGCCGAGGTGACGCTGGACCCCGAGGTCGCCGACAGCGCGCTTCGCGCCGCCGTTCCCGCCAGCTACACCCCGGCGACCGACGCGACGGTCGCGTTCGACGCGGCCGCGAAGAAGTACGCGGCCACGCCGGCCGAACCCGGAGTGGGCATCTCGGTCGACGACCTGACCGCCGAGTTCACCGCAGCCCTCGCCGCGGGCAAGTCCTCGTTCACCTACTCCGGCGACCCCACCGAGGTCGCACCGCTGATCACCGATGAGAAGGCCGCAGCAACGGTCGACAAGCTCAACGGGATGCTGGCCAAGGCCGGCTTCTATGTCGGCGACGAGCGCACCGTGCCGATCGCGCCCGAGGTGGCCGCGTCGTGGATCACCGTCGGTGCGGTCGAGGGCGAGCTCGAGATCACCGCAGACCCGGCGAAGATCCAGGCCGTTGTCGACACCCTGCCCGCCAAGGTCGATCGCGAGGTCGTCAACGCCCGCAACATCGTCGACTCCGACGGCAAGGTGCTCAAGGCGATCACAGAGGGCAAGGAGGGCCGGGTGCTGGGCGACACGTCGAGCACCGCGTCCGACTTCGCCGAGAAGCTCGGCGGCGGCGACTCCGCCTTCGCGCTGCCGGTGACCTCGACGCCGTTCGAGTCGACCAACCTGTTCCGCCGGGTCGAGGTCGACCTCAGCGAGCAGCGCACCTACCTCTACGAGAACGAGAAGCTCGTGAAGTCGTGGTCGATCTCGTCGGGCAAGGGCGCCACGCCCACCGACAAGGGCCGCTTCCGCGTGTACGCGCAGCTGCGCTCGCAGAACATGGGTCGCGAAGACACCACGGTCAAGCCGTTCTACTACACGCCGAACGTGCCCTACGTCACCTACTACAACGGCGACGAGGCCCTGCACGGCACGTACTGGCACTCCAACTTCGGCACTCCCATGAGCCACGGCTGCGTGAACATGCCCATCGACGCCGCGAAGTTCGTGTGGGAGTGGACCACCAAGGGCACCGAGGTCTGGGTGCACGACTGATCTGCGGGCGACTGCAGATCGCAGGCGCCGAGACAAGAAAGAGGCCGGATGCTCAGCATCCGGCCTCTTCTGCTTCTCAGCTCACAGCGCGTCGATCACGCCGTTCAGCGTCGCCGACGGACGCATCGCGGCATCGACCTTCTCGGTGTCGGGGCGGTAGTAGCCGCCGATGTCGATGGGCTGACCCTGCACGGCGTTCAGCTCGTCGACGATCTTCTGCTCGTTGGCCGCCAGCGTCTCGGCGATCGGCGCGAAGGCGGCGGCGAGCTCGGCGTCCTTCGTCTGCTTCGCGAGCTCCTGAGCCCAGTACAGGCCGAGGTAGAAGTGGCTGCCGCGGTTGTCGATCGTGCCCAGCGCGCGACCCGGCGAGCGGTCCTCTTCGAGGAAGGTTCCGGTCGCGGCATCCAGCGTCTCGGCGAGAACGCGTGCCTTCTCGTTGCCCGTGCGGTCGGCGAAGTGCTCGAGCGAGGCGGCGAGCGCGAAGAACTCGCCCAGCGAGTCCCAGCGCAGGTAGTTCTCGCTGACCAGCTGCTGCACGTGCTTCGGAGCCGAGCCGCCCGCACCGGTCTCGAACAGACCACCGCCGGCGAGCAGCGGCACGATGCTGAGCATCTTGGCGCTCGTGCCGACCTCGAGGATCGGGAACAGGTCGGTGAGGTAGTCGCGCAGCACGTTGCCCGTGACCGAGATGGTGTCGAGGCCGTGACGCATGCGTGCGAGCGTGTAGCGCGTCGCCTCCTCAGGGGCGAGGATCGTGATCGTCAGGCCCTTCGTGTCGAGGGTGGCGAGGCCCTGGTGCACCTTGGCGATGATCTGCGCGTCGTGCGAGCGGTTCGCGTCGAGCCAGAACACGGCGGGAGCGCCGGTCGCGCGGGCGCGGGTGACCGCGAGCTTGACCCAGTCCATGACGGGGATGTGCTTGGTCTGCGTGGCGCGCCAGATGTCGCCGGTGCCGACCGTGTGCTCGATGAGCACGGTTCCCTCGCTGTCGAGCACCTGCACGATGCCGTCCGACGCGATCTCGAAGGTCTTGTCGTGGCTGCCGTACTCCTCTGCCGCCTGAGCCATCAGGCCGACGTTCGGCACGGTGCCGATGGTGGCGGGGTCGAGCGGACCGTTGGCGATCACGTCGTCGAGCACCGCCTGGTAGACGCTGGCGTACGACGAGTCGGGGATCACCGCGATGGTGTCGGCCTCGCCGCCGTCCTTGCCCCACAGCTTGCCCCCGTTGCGCACGAGCGCGGGCATCGAGGCGTCGACGATCACGTCGCTGGGCACGTGCAGGTTGGTGATCCCCTTGTCGGAGTTGACGTACGACAGGCGGGGACCGCTGTCGATCGCCTTGTCGAACGCGGCCGCGATCTCGTCGCCGCCTGCGACCTCGGACAGCCCGGCGAGGATCGAGCCGAGTCCGTCGTTGGCGCTCAGTCCGGCCTCGGCGAGCCTGTCGCCGTACTGGGCGAAGACGTCTGCGAAGAAGGCCTTCACGACGTGTCCGAAGATGATCGGGTCGCTGACCTTCATCATGGTCGCCTTGAGGTGCACCGAGTAGAGCACGTCGTCGGCCTTGGCCTGCTCGAGGGTCTCGGCGAGGAAGGCGTCGAGTTCCTTCGCGGAGAGGAAGGTGGCGTCGATGATCTCGCGCGGCAGGACCTTGAGACCCTCCTTGAGCACCGTGATGGTGCCGTCGGCGGCCACGTGCTGGAAGCTCAGCACGTCGTCGTGAGCTGCCACCCATGAGCGCTCGTTGCTCTTGAAGTCGTCGTGGCCCATGGTGGCGACGCGGGTCTTCGAGCCCTCGGCGAAGGGCTTGTTGCGGTGCGGGTGCTTCTTGGCGTAGTTCTTCACCGCGAGCGGGGCGCGACGGTCGCTGTTGCCCTCGCGGAGCACCGGGTTGACGGCCGAGCCCTTGATCCTGTCGTAGCGGGCGCGCACGTCCTTCTCGTCGAGCGACTGCGGCTCGTCGGGATAGTCGGGGACGTCGAAGCCCTTCTCCTGCAGCTCGGCGATGGCGGCCTTGAGCTGCGGGATGGATGCCGAGATGTTCGGCAGCTTGATGATGTTCGCCTCGGGCAGCGTGGCGAGCCCGCCGAGTTCGGCGAGCGCGTCGCCGACCTGCTGCTCGGGGCTGAGCTTCTGCGGGAAGGCCGCGAGGATGCGACCCGCCAGCGAGATGTCGCGGGTCTCCACCTCGATGCCCGCCTGGCCGGTGTAGGCCTTGATGATCGGCAGGAAGGAAGCGGTGGCCAGAGCCGGCGCCTCGTCTGTGTAGGTGTAGATGATGGCGTCGTCGGTCACCGGGATCTCCGTTCGCGAGGGCAAGATTTATCTCGATACCAAGATACCCGAGTCTCTCCGGCGGGCCCCGCCGGTTCACGTCGTCTTAATACACGGAGCGCCGACGACGCGCTAGCCTGGGGGCATGTCGGAACTGCGCGTGGAAGAACTCTCCGCTGCGACGATCGTCGCAGTGAACAATCTGTCGCTGCGTCCCGGACAGGAGCAGTTCCTCGCTCCTGTGTCGTACGGCATCGCCGCGACAGTCGTGAACCCGCAGACGTCGTGGCAGCGGGTCGTGCTCGACGGCGACGAGGTGGTCGGCTTCGTGAGCGCGAGCTTCGACGCCGACACACCCGAAGAGCACTTCCGCAGCGTGCTGTGGCGGATCAACGTCGACGCCGACGACCAGCGGCGCGGCGTCGGCCGATTCGCCGTGGAGGCTCTGATCGACGAGGCGCGCTCGCGCGGCGTCGATCACGTGAACGTGATCTACGAGGCCGGCGAGGGCGGCCCCGAGGCGTTCTTCCGCCGTGTCGGCTTCGAACCGGTCGACGAGACCGAGTACGGCGAGGTCGTCGCCCAGATCCGCGTCACGGATTGAACCGGCGGCGGGGTCTCGAATCCCCTCCCCCATCGAGACCTCGTCGCCGCTCCTCTGAGAGCGCTCCCGCCCGCCGTGCGTCGAGGCCGGGATTCCGTCGGCCTGGAGATCCTTCAGAACTGCTGAGGTCCTTCGGCGGCGACTAGGGACGACGCTTGCGCGTCCAGGCGATGACCGAGTCGGACGTGCGGATCGCGAAGGTCCGAGCCGCGTCCCACAGGGCATCCGGCAGCTCGGGGTGCACCTGCTCGCCGCGTGCCGCTCGCTCCGCCACGTCGAACGTGCGCTCCAGATCGTCGACGGCGGCGCGGTAGGCGGCGAACTCCTCCGCCGTCACCCTGGTCTCCGGCCGCGGTCGAGCGTCGCGTGCCCGCTCGAGCGCCGCGAGGAAGGCGGCGGTCGCGGGCTGACGCCCGTCGCTCATTCCGGGGAACGCGATCGCCCGTGCGGCGTCGGTCTCGTACTCCATCCACCGCGCGAGCAGGGCATCATGCCGCGCGCGGAGGCGCTCCAGCGGAAGCATCCCGCCGGCTGTCATCGCCGACCGCTCGGTCGAGACCCGCACTCGACTCACCTTGACGCGGGCGACAGCGGCACGAGACGCGAGCTGCGCCTCGCGCAGCGCACGGCGCGCGGATGCCAGCGCCGCGGCGTCTGCGCGGGCCGCGGCCCTCTCGGCGGCCACCCTCGCGGCGTCGGCCCGCGCGACCCGGGCCGCATCCGCGGCGGCGCGGGCGTCGAGCTGCGCCCGGCGCAGCTCGAATCGCGCCGCGTCATAGCCCAGTCTTCTGCCGTTCACCGTCCCCCGCCTTCGCACGATCGCATAACCGGTGGCTCCTGCTCCGGCCGCCGCAGGTGCGACCCACCACAGCTCGGCGGCCAGGAGCAGGATCGGTTCCACCTCTTCAACCTAATCTCAGACCAGCGTCTCCTGCCAGGCCGCGTGCAGCTGAGCGAACTTGCCGGTGCCGCCGATCAGAGCCGCAGGGGTGTCGTCCTCGATGATGCGGCCATGCTCCATCACCAGCACGCGATCGGCGATCGCGACCGTCGACAGGCGGTGCGCGATGATGATCGCCGTGCGGTCGGCGAGCAGGGTCTGCAGCGCTTGCTGGATGAGCCGCTCCGACGGGATGTCGAGGGAGGCCGTCGCCTCGTCGAGGATGAGCACCGCGGGGTCGGCGAGGAACGCCCGCGCGAACGAGATCAGCTGACGCTGCCCGGCGGACACCCGGCCGCCTCGCTTGTTGACGTCGGTGCCGTACCCGTCGGGCAGCGCGGAGATGAACTCGTCGGCCCCCACCGCACGAGCGGCCGCACGGATCTCGTCGAGCGTCGCGTCCGGCTTGCCGAGCGCGATGTTGTCGGCGACGGTCCCGCTGAACAGATAGGCCTCCTGCGTGACCATCACGATGGCGCGACGGAGGTCCTTCGGATGCAGCATCCGCAGGTCGACGCCGTCGAGCGTGACCCGGCCCTCGGTCGGGTCGTAGAAGCGCGAGACGAGCTTGGCGAGGGTCGACTTGCCGGCACCCGTGGTGCCCACGAGAGCGATCGTCTGCCCGGCCGGGATGTCGAGGGTGAAGTCGGGCAGGATCGTCTTGTCGTTGCTGTAGGCGAACCGCACGCCCTCGAAGCGCAGCGCGCCGCGCGACTCCCACAGATCGATCGGCTTCTCGGGATCGGGCACGGTCGGCTGCTCTTCGAGCACGCCCGACACCTTCTCGAGCGCGGCCGTCGCCGACTGGTACGAGTTGAGGAACATCGCGATCTCCTGCATGGGCGCGAAGAAGTTGCGCACGTACAGCACGGTGGCCAGCAGCACACCGACCCCCAGCGCTCCGTCGGCCACCCGCAGACCGCCCCAGAGAACCACGCCCGCCAGGGTCAGCGCCGCGATGGCCATCAGCCCCGGTTCGAAGGTGCCGTACAGCACCATCGACCGGCGGTTGATGTCGCGGTAGTCGCCGGCCACCTTGCGGAAGGTCTCGTCGTTGCGGGGCTCCTTGCGGAACGACTTCACGGCCCGGATGCCGGTCATCGTCTCGACGAACTGCACGATCACCTTGGCACTGATCACGCGCGACTCGCGGTAGACGACCTGCGAGCGGCTGTAGAACCAGCGCATCAGCAGCAGGAGCGGGATGCCCGCGATGAGCAGGATCGCACCGGACTGCCAGTCGGCGATCACCAGCGCGATGAAGGTGAACAGGCCGAACAGCACGCCGGAGACGAGGTTGTTGAGTCCCCCGTCGAGCAGCTCGCGGATCGAGTCGAGGTCGCTGGTCTGGCGCGAGATGATCCGGCCCGACGTGTACGACTCGTGGAACTCGAGGCTGAGCCGCTGGGTGTGCAGGAAGATGCGCTTGCGCAGGTCGAGCAGCACCGCCTGGGTGATGCGCGCGGCGAGCACGACGTACAGACCGATCAGCGCCGAGGCGGTGATGCCGGCGACCAGGTACACGATCGTGACGGTGATCGCGGGCATCCAGTCGGCCGTCTCGAGCAGATGCGGCAGCGCACGGTCGAGAGCGACGCCGATGAGGATCGGCCCCGCGACCTGCAGCGCCGTGGAGACGACGAGCACGAGCGCGGCGATCACGATGCGCAGTCTCAGCGGTTCGACGAGCGAACCGAGCAGGCGCAGCGATCGCTGCCGGATGGCCCGGCTCTCGGCCTTGGTGTAGTTGGAGCGGTCCTCGCCCTGGGTGCCTGCGATGCTCATGCCTGCACCTCCTCTTCGTTCGTCGACGCGTCGATGCTCGCGTCGGTGATGATGTCGATCGCGCCGGTGCGCGCCGCCTCCTCGGCTTCGAGGCTCGAGATGACGTGGCGGTAGTGCGAGCTCGTGCGCAGCAGCTCGGAGTGCGTGCCCACCGCAGTGATGCGGCCGCGTTCGAGCAGCGCCACCCGGTCGGCGAGCGCGACGGTCGACGGCCGGTGCGCGACGATCAGCGCGGTCGTCTCTGCGAGAACGTGCCGAAGCGCCTCTTCGACCAGCGCCTCGGTGTCGACGTCGAGCGCCGAGAGCGGATCGTCGAGCACGAGCACCTTCGGGTCGGCGGCGACCGCGCGCGCCAGCGCGAGACGCTGGCGCTGGCCGCCGGAGAGGCTCAGCCCCTCCTCGCCGATGATCGTCTCGACGCCGTCCGGGAGCGTGTCGACGAACCCGGCCTGCGCGACGTCGAGAGCCTCGCGCAGCACGCGCTCGGCCTCTTCTCCGTGGATGTCGAGATCGGCTCGGCCCAGAAGCACGTTCTCGCGGACGGATGCCGAGAAGAGCGTCGCGTCCTCGAAGGCCATCGCCACGTGACGACGCAGCTCGGCGAGCTCGAGATCGCGCACGTCGATGCCGTCGAGGGTCACCCGCCCCGCCGTCACGTCGTAGAGACGAGCAGGCAGCGTGGTCAGGGTGGTCTTGCCCGACCCGGTCAGGCCGACCAGCGCCATCGTCTCGCCCGGCCGCAGCACGAGGTCGATGCCGTCGAGCAGGTCGCGTTCGCTGGGGCCGGCGTCCTGGTAGCGGAAGTGGGCGCCCTCGAACGCGAGCTCGCCGCGCGCCTGCCCGAGCCGCACGGGCTTCTCGGGGTCGGTGATGGTGTTGGTCTCCTGGTAGATGTCGAACACGCGGTCGGTCGCGGTGCGGGCATCCAGCATGAACGAGAACAGGAAGCCGATCGACTCGATCGGCCACCGCAGCACGGCCGCCATGGCGAAGAACGCGAACAGCTGCGGGACGTCGATCTGCCCCTGGGCGATCAGCCAGATCCCCGAGATGAGGCTGAGTCCGAACGCGATCTGCGGCATGAGGTCGAGCCAGAACCAGATCTCGGCGATCGCGCGCGCCTTGCTCAGCTCGGTCTCGCGCAGGGTCTCGGCCTGGCGGCTGAAGCGCGAGAGCGCGTGCTTGCCGCGGCCGAACGCCTTGAGCACCCGGATGCCGTGCACGCTCTCCTCGACGCTGGTGGCGAGGTCGCCTGCCTGGTCCTGGCTGCGCCGGGCGAGGGTGCCGTAGCGCTTCTCGAACAGGTATCCCTGGATCCACATCGGCACGCCCGTGACGAGGAAGATGACTCCGAGCAGCCAGTGCCAGCGGAACAGCAGCACGGCGCCGATGATGATCGTCAGCACGTTGACCACAAGCAGGATGAGCCCGAAGGCGATCCAGCGCCGGATGAGGCCGATGTCCTGCATCATCCGGCTGAGCAGCTGGCCCGACTGCCAGCGGTCGTGGAACGCGACCGGCAGGTTCTGCAGCCGCGAGTACAGCTCGGCGCGCATCTGGAACTCGACCTCGGTCGCAGGGGTCAGGATGAACCAGCGGCGCAGCCAGACCATCGCCGCCTCGCCGAAGGCGAGCGCGAGCACGCCGAACGCGCCGGCGAACACGAATCCGACAGCGCTGTTCGCGCCGGACCCGAGGTCGAAGTTCTTCACGACCTGCTCGAGCACGATCGGGATCATCAGGGCGATGACGGCGGCGGCGAGCGCGCTGAGCGCGCCGCCGATGAGACGGCCGATGATCGGCTGGACGAAGGGCTTGAGGCGCCAGAGGGCGGCGAACGTGGACAGGGATGACGACGAAGAGGAGGTGGCAGACATGACTCTCGGTTGCGTGACGAGTGGGTGACGAAGACGGATGCGGATGCCAGGGCATCCGGTGCGGGCGCGGCTCGGGGCGACTCCAGGTCGCCGGCCGCGCGATCAGTCGCGCAGGCGGAGTGCGCGCGAGCCGAGGAGTGTGGTGACAGTCGTCGTGATCATGGCTTCCTCCTGGGGCTCGGCTTCATCGCCCGGTCGGCGCGACAGCCTTCGAGCCTATGGGGGAAGGCGCTTTCTGCGCAAGAGTCCGGGGAGAGTCGGGCAGCCGCCGTCAGAGCGCGCCGCTCTCGCGGGCGAGCAGGCTCTGCTTCACCGGCAGTCCCCAGGCGAAGCCGCCGAGCGAGCCGTCGCTGCGCAGCACGCGGTGACAGGGCACGAACAGCGCCGGGGCGTTGCGGGCGCAGATGGATGCAGCGGCGCGCACGGCCTGCGGGCTGCCGAGTTCGACGGCGAACTCGCTGTAGCTCAGGGGGCGGCCCGGTTCGATGCGGCGCAGCGCCTCCCACCCGGCTGCCTGCAGCGCGGTCCCGCGCTGGCGCACCCGCACGGAGTCGATCGCGTGCAGATCGCCCCGGTAGTACGCGCGCGCCGCGTCGGCGGCATCCGTCTCGCCCTCGCCGATCGCGCTCGGCCGCAGCGACGGGTGCACGCGCGCGACGATCGCCGCCTGGTCGTCGCTCCAGCCGGAGGCGAGCACCTGCTGCGCGTCATCGGTCAGGATCGTGAGCGGGCCATCCGGGGTCTGGATGGTCTGGATGAGTGCGGTCATGACGACTCCTTCGATGCGGTGCGTGCGCGCCTGACCGGCCGTGCCGGTGCTGCGCGCCACAGGTGTGCGGTCAGGTAGCTGCGCCAGGGCGCGATGCGCGCCGCCCAGGCGGTGAGGGACGCCGGGTCTGCGGGCAGCCCGGATGCTGCGGCGCCGGCGCGGACGGCGACGTCGCCCGGCAGGAACACGTCGGGGTCGCCGATGACCCTCATGCGCACGTAGTCTGCGGTCCACGGGCCTATTCCCGGCATCGCGAGCAGCGCTGCACGCTGCGTGGCGGCGTCATCGCCGACGGTGAGGGTCAGGGAGCCGTCGGCGAGCGCTGCCGCGGCGCCGGTGATCGCGCGGATGCGGGCTGCAGGCCCGCGCAGCACCTCGGCGCCGTGCTCGGCGATCGCCGCCATGGTCGGGAAGAGCAGCCCTCCGTCCGGCAGCCGCTCCCCCAGCTGCTCGGCGAGCGACGTCAGCGCGGTGCGGGCCGCGGCGACGGTGATCTGCTGTCCGACCATGGCGCGGATGAGCATCTCGTGCGGGTCGGCGGCGCCCGGCACCCGGATGCCCGGCATCGCGGTCACGAGCGGAGCCAGCTCGGGATGCGCGGAGAGCGCCTCGTCGACCGCCTGCGGGTCGGAGTCGAGGTCGAACAGCCGTCGCGCGGTCGACACCAGTGGTGCGAGGTCGCCGAGACGGGTGACGTTCGCGCGCAGGCGCAGCTGCCCTTCCTCGGTCTGCCTGATCTCGAAATGCGCCGGACCGCCGGGCATTCGAAGATGCCGGGCGAAAGACCGGGGCGTCGCCGTCTCGACGCCGGGCAGCGCCCTCGCGTCCATCCAGGCGAACACGCCGGCCGCGTCCATCGGCGTGCGGTGCGGCAGCAGCAGGTCGATCGCGCCCTGCATCCCGTCGTGCACGGCCTGCGCTCCCGCCCTGCGCTTGGCGCGCAGCTCACCCGGTGTCATCTCGAACACCTCGCGGATGGTGTCGTTGCACTGGCGGATGCTCGTGAAGCCGGCCGAGAACGCGACCTCCGAGATGGGCAGGTCGGTGCCCACCAGCAGCATGCGGGCGGTGTGCGCGCGGTGCGCGCGGGCGAGGGCGAGCGGGCCGGCGCCCAGCTCGTGGGTGAGCAGGCGCGTGAGGTGCCGCGGCGAGTAGCCGAGGCGGCGGGCGAGACCGGGCACGCCCTCCTGCTCGACGACCCCTGCGGCGATCAGGCGCATGGCGCGCGCTGCGGCGTCCCCGCGCAGATTCCACGCGGGCGACCCCGGTGCAGCCTCGGGCAGGCAGCGCTTGCAGGCGCGATAGCCGGCCTCGTGGGCGGCCGCACTCGTGGGGTAGAACGTGACGTTCTCGGGCTTCGGAGTACGGGCCGGGCAGCTGGGCCGGCAGTAGATGCGGGTCGAGCGCACGGCGGTGACAAACTGCCCGTCGAAGCGGGTGTCCTTCGCGCTGATCGCGCGGTAGCGCTCGTCGTGCTCGGTGGTGCTCATGCCTCCATGCTGTCACGGCCGCGGACGCTCGGCTGGCGGAAATCGGACATCGCAGTTCTCGTTCGCGTCCGGTCTCTCAGCGACGAACGGGGAAGACCGACGGGAAGATCTCGTCCGGCGTCGCCTCACGCGCACTGCGATCGGCATACGCCCTCGCACCGCCCTGCGTCGCCGCCTGGACGTACTCGGCGAGCATTCCGCGCGACAGGTCGCCGTGCTGCGCCTTCGACAGCTGCACGCCGTGATCGATGGCGCGGATCAGATCGGGCGGGAACGAGTCGGTGCCCATCGCGATGTTCACCCCGGCATCGAGGTACTGCGAGAGATCCTCGAGCAGGAAGGCATAGCGGGCGTTGGTGAGCGGGCAGTGCACGACCGACGCACCCGCCGCGGCGAGGGCTGCGAGCTCGCCCCTGTCCTCGCCGTGCACGTCGGGATGCACGTCGAGGTAGACGCCGTGCGCCACGATGAGCCGGGGTCCCAGCAGGCCGGCGCGCTCGAGCAGTCCGAGCTGGGTGGTGCCCGCGACCCGATCGAAGTGCTCGCGCTCGCCCAGCTCCTGCAGGGCGTGCACGCGAACGAGCACATCGCGCTCGGCCGACACTCGCGCCGTCTCGCGCAGCACCTCCTCGGTGACATGCTCTATGCGGCACGGGGCCAGCACCCCGGTCAGCAGCGGGTCGGCCCAGTCGTCGAGGGTGTCGAGAAAGCGCACGGCGTCGGCGAGACCGCGCTCGCCCCGCGCTTCATCCCACGCGACACCGGGCGACCCGTCGGCCTCGGTCACCGGCACGCCCGAGCGGTACGACGGCCCCAGCCAGGCCCGAAGGCCGAACTCCTGTGCGGCCCGAGCCACGTCGACGAGGTCGTCATGCGTCTCGGCCCAGGGCGTGTGCACCTCGGAGGCGATCGGCATGAACGTGGTGATGCCGTGCAGCGCGAGCTGCGCCACCGCGTACCGCCGCATCAGCCGGCGATCCGCCGGGGTCAGTGCCCCGCCGGGATCGCTCTCGGCGTACGCGCGCGACCAGCGCAGCTCAGCCCAGCCGTCATCGTCGCGCCACGAGTCGAGCTGCAGATGATCGATGTCGGCGAGCCCCTCGAGATCGATGAGCCCGGGCATCAGAAGCGATTGACCGAGGTCGATCCGCTCGTCAACGGCCTCGCTCGGCGCCTCGCGGGCAGGTCCGACCCAGTCGATCCTCTCGCCGTCGACGAGCACCGCCCCGGAGCGGATCTCGATGAACTGCCCGTCCTCGCAGGCGAGGACGTGATCGGCGGTGAGCAGCGTGCGCATCGGACCTCCTCAGACCGCGAGGCGCTCGCGTCTGACCGGCTTCCAGCCGGCACGCGGGACTGCGGCGCGCAGCGCCCGCGTGTACGGCTGCACCGGATCGGCGAGGATCTCGGATGTCACGCCGGCGTCGACGACCCTTCCCTGCTCCATCACGATCATCCGGTCGGAGATCTGATTCACGACCGCGAGGTCGTGAGAGATGAACAGGTAGCTCACCCGACGCTCGGCCTTGATGTCGCTGAGCAGGTTGAGGATCTGCGCCTGGATCGAGACGTCGAGCGCGGCGACCGCCTCGTCGAGCACGATCACGCCCGGGTCGGCGGCGAGCGCGCGGGCGATCGCCACTCGCTGACGCTGCCCGCCCGACAGCTGATGCGGGAACTTCTGCCAGAAGCGCTCGCCCAGACCGACGCTGTCGAGGATGCCCTGTGCGCCGGCACGCACCGAGGCGGGCGTGGCACTGCCCTGACCGTGCAGCGACACCGACGACGCGATGATGTCGATGATGCGCTGCCGGCCGTTCAGCGACGAGTACGGGTCCTGGAACACGTACTGCACCTCTCGCGCCCAGCGCCGCCTGTCGGCCAGGCGCCGCACTCCCCCGGCGCGCGACTCCCCGCGCACCATGAGCTCGCCACCCGTCACGGACTCCAGGCCCACCAGCATCCGAGCGACCGTCGTCGTTCCCGAACCGGACTCGCCGACGATCGCCAGGCACTCGTCCTCGAAGAGCTCGAACGACACGTCGTCGACGGCGACGATCGGCTCGCCGCCGCTGCCGCGGGGCGCCGGGAACACCTTCCTGAGATTGCGCGCGACGATGATCGCGTCACCTGCTGCGCTCATGCGCCCGCCTTCAGCTGCTCGTGGATCTCTCGGTTGTAGGTGAGGACGGGCAGTCGGTCCACCCGCTCCTCGATGCTCGGCCTCGCGCCGAGCAGCTCGATCGTGTACGGATGCCTTGGTGCCTCGTACACGTGAGCGCCCTGCTCGACGATCTCGCCGGCGTACATCACGGCGATCCGGTCGCAGCACGCGGCGGCGAGCTCGAGATCGTGCGTGATGAACAGCAGCGACAGCCCTCGGGCCTTCCGCTGCTCTGCTCGGGGGGATCTACGCGAGCTTCGTCACGTCTCTGCGCAACTCCATCACCCAGCGACGCGTGGGGTCCATGGCGCTGGCCGAGTCTCCGGACGACCAGCACGAGGCGCTCTTCCAGGCGATCCGCGCGGGTGACGGAGAGGCCGCGAGAGACGCCGCGCTGAACATCATCGAGCGCTCGGAGCAGCTCCCCCAGAGCTGACCCGCCGGACCTCGGCCGCGCTAGTCAGCGCGGGTCGAGGTGGATGCCCGCGATCATGCAGCGCACGGAGCCGCCGGCGAGCTCGATCGGCGAGACGTCGATCGGCAGCACGCGGCACGACGCCGACAGAGTCGCCAGCTGCTCATCCGAGAGGCTGCGATGCGCTGTCTCGGAGAGCACGAGGATGCGCTCGCCATCGGCATCCCGAAGCTCGATCGCGTTGCCCGCGAACGACGCGACCTGTTCCGCACTCAGGTCGACGAGCACGCGGCCGGTGTCACGGATGCGCCGCGCGATCTCGGCCCGGCGCGCGTCGCCGACGATCGCGTCGAGGCCGATCAGGGCGATGTCGGTGCCGATGCACATCATGACGTTGGTGTGATAGACCGGAACGCCGTCGGGATCAGCGGCGTCGAACACCACCGGCTCGTAGCCGAACACCGTGCAGAAGCGCTCGACGAGCACCGGGTCGCAGCGATGCGAGCGCACCGCGTAGGCGATGCGCGACACGTGATCGAGCACCATAGCGCCCGTGCCCTCGAGGAAGAGACCGTCGAGCTCGAGGCCCGAGTAGTCGATGACCTCCTGCACGCGGTACTCGCGCTTGAGCATCTCGACGATGTCGGCCCGTCGCTCACCTCTGCGGTTCGGCGCGTACATCGGATAGATGGCGACGCGTCCGCCGGCGTGGGTCGAGAACCAGTTGTTGGGGAACACGCTGTCGGGATGCGACTCTCCGGCGTCCTCGAACAGATGCACGCGAACGCCTTCGCCGCGCAGCACCTCGGCGACCCGGGTCGACGCGTCGAAGGCCGCGCGCGACACGTCGTGATCCGTCTCGCGCTGGAAGGTGTTGTCGGCCGCCGTCTGCGGATTCGGCCTGAAATGGTGCGGACGGATCAGCACCACGGCGTTCGGCGCCTGCGCCGACGCCGCCCTCACGCCAGGGCGGGCGCGGCGGCACCCTCGGCGACGAGCGCGAACAGGTTCTTCGGGTCTGCCGGCTCGGCGATGATGTCGACGTCCGTGAAGTAGTCGGTTCCGTCGATCGCCTCGGCGAGGTAGCGCAGCGCGGAGAAGTCCTCGATCGCGAAGCCGACCGAGTCGAAGATCGTGATCTGATCGGCGGTCGTGCGGCCCGACGCCTCGCCGCGCATGACGCGCCACAGCTCGGTGACGGGGTGCTCGGCGTCCAGCTGCTGGATCTCGCCCTCGACGCGGGTCTGGGGCGGATACTCGACGAAGATCTCGCCGCGATGCAGGATGCGCGCGTCGAGCTCGGTCTTGCCGGGGCAGTCGCCGCCGATCGCGTTGATGTGCACGCCGGGCACGACCATGTCGTCGGTCAGCACGGTGGCGTTCGCCTTGTCGGCGGTGCAGGTGGTGATGATCTGCGCGCCGCTGACGGCCTCGGCCGCGCTCCCGGCACGGACGATGTCGAAGCCGAGCGGACGCATGTTGGCCTCGAACACGTCGAGGGCCGCGGGGTCGGTGTCCCACACCCGCAGGCTGCGGATACCCAGCAGCGCGCGGAACGCGAGCGCCTGGAACTCCGCCTGGCTGCCGGTGCCGATCATCGCCATGGTGGTCGCCCCCTCGGGAGCGAGCAGACGCGCCACCGTCGCCGAGGTGGCCGCGGTGCGCAGGGCGGTGAGGATGGTCATCTCGGTCCACAGCGTCGGATAGCCGCTCTCGACGTCGGCGAGCACGCCGAAGGCGGTCACGGTCTGCAGACCACGCGAGGGGTTGGCTGGGTGCCCGTTGACGTACTTGAAGCCGTACTGGACGCCGTCGCTCGTCGGCATCAGCTCGATCACGCCGACGTCGGAGTGGCTGGCCACGCGGGCGGTCTTGTCGAACTGCTCCCAGCGCCGGAAGTCCTCGGCGATCGTGTCGGCGATGCCTTCGATGGCACGCTCGATCCCGGTATCGATCAGCCAGCGGCGCATGTTCGGAACATCGACAAAACGGACCATCGCCCATCCCTTCACTCTGAAGTTCAAATCTACGAGCGCGCACTGGCACTTTCAATCAGCAGGAATGGTCATTTACGTGATCGAATGCGCATTCTGTGCAGGAGCGATGTAAGTTCTGACTATGAGCACCCTCGACGACCTCGACCGCCGACTGCTGTCGCTGCTGCGTGCGAACAGCAGGGAATCCGTCGTCAACCTCGCCCGCCGGCTCGGAGTGACACGCGCCACCGTCGACACGCGCCTGCGCCGGCTCGTCGAGAGCGGCGTGATCGTCGGGTTCTCGGTGCGCGTGCGCGATTCCGCGGCAGCCTCGGTTGTGCGCGCCATCATGCTGATCGCCGTCGAGGGTCGCAACACCCGTGAGGTGATCCGCAGCCTGCGCGGCGTGCCGCAGATCGCGGCGCTGCACACGACGAACGGCCGGTGGGACCTCGTCGCCGAGATCAGCTGCGACAGCCTGGCGTCGTTCGACGAGACCCTGGGAACCATCCGCGGCATCGAGGGCATCCGCGACAGCGAGACGAGCATCCTGCTGTCGTCCGCGACCGTGTGACGGCCGCCGTGTGACGGTCGGGGGCAGCGGCTTCGCCGGCTGCGTACGATTACCGGCAGCGGCTTCGCCGGCTGCGTTCAGAGACCGGGCAGCGGCTTCGCCGGCTGCGTTCAGAGCACGGGCAGCGGCTTCGCCGGCTGCGTACGATTACCGGCAGCGGCTTCGCCGGCTGCGTCAGAGGCCGGCTGCGTTCAGAGGCCGGGTCACCGCGTCTCGACTCTTGCGGCTCCGCCGCCTTCGCTCGACGATCGGTCTGCGGCTCCGCTTCGCTGCGCCGCTTATGCGGCCACTTCTTCCCCTTCCGCGTCGCTGGCGCTCCGCGTCAGTGGAAGAAGTGGCGCTCCCCGGTGAAGAACATCGTCACGCCGGCCTTGCGAGCGGCGTCGATCACCTCGTCGTCGCGCACAGATCCGCCCGGCTGCACGATCGCCTTGATGCCGGCGTCGATGAGCACCTGCGGGCCGTCGGCGAAGGGGAAGAACGCGTCGGATGAGGCGACCGAGCCGGCCGCGCGATCGCCCGCCCGCTCGACCGCGAGGCGGCACGAGTCGACGCGATTGACCTGGCCCATGCCGACGCCGACGGTCGCGTTGTCCTTCGCGAGCACGATCGCGTTCGACTTGACCGCCCGGCAGGCCTTCCAGGCGAAGATGAGATTCTCCGTCTCGGCGTCGTTCGGACGCTCGCCCGAGACGAGCTCCCAGTTCTTCGCGACCGAGACGATGTCGTCGGGGAAGCGGTCTGCGTCCTGCAGCAGAAGGCCGCCGGAGACAAGCCGCACATCCATGCGCTCCTGACGCCAGTCGGCGGGGAGCTGCAGCAGGCGCAGGTTCTTCTTCGCCTTGAAGACCTCGAGCGCGGCGGGCTCGAACGAGGGCGCCACGATCACCTCGGTGAAGATGTCCTTCAGGTTCTCGGCCATCTTGAGCGTGACGGTGCCGTTGGCGGCGATCACTCCGCCGTATGCCGACACCGGGTCGCACTCGTGGGCGCGCAGGTGCGCGCTCGCGATCGGATCGAGGGCGCTGGGCGCGGTGGTCGCGATACCGCACGGGTTGGCGTGCTTGATGATGGCGACAGCCGGCTGCACCATGTCGTAGGCGGCGCGCAGCGCGGCGTCGGCGTCGACATAGTTGTTGTACGACATCTCCTTGCCCTGCAGCTGCGTGGCCTGGGCGATGCCGTGGCCGCCGGCGCGGGTGTAGATGGCACCGCGCTGGTGCGAGTTCTCGCCGTAGCGCAGCGTCGCGAGGCGCTCAGCCTTCACCGTGAGGTGCGCCGGCAGGTCGCCGCCCTCGAGCAGCGTGCCCTCTGAGAACCACTGTGCGACGGCCGAGTCGTAGTTCGCGGTGTGCGCGAAAGCGCGCGCGGCGAGCTCACGGCGATGCACCAGGGTCGTGCCGCCCTCTTCGACCGCCTCGATGATGGCCGGGTACGACTCGGGCGAGACGACGATCGCCACGTTGGCGTGGTTCTTCGCGGCGGCACGCACCATCGCGGGGCCGCCGATGTCGATCTGCTCGACGATGGCGTCGGGCTCGGCACCGGATGCCACCGTCTCGACGAACGGGTAGAGGTTGACCACGACGAGCTCGAACGGCTCGATGCCGAGGTCGGCGAGCTGGCGCTCGTGATCCTCGAGACGAAGGTCGGCCAGCAGACCGCCGTGCACCTTCGGGTGCAGGGTCTTCACCCGTCCGTCGAGCATCTCGGCGACGCCCGTCACGGCGGCGACGTCGGTGACCTCGTGACCGGCATCCCGGATCGTCTGCGCCGTCGAGCCCGTCGACACGATCTCGACGCCGGCGTTCGTCAGCGCTTTGGCGAGCTCGAGCAGTCCGGACTTGTCGCTCACCGAGACCAGCGCGCGCTTGACGGGCACGAGATCGCGGTCACGGTACAGCGAGAGGTCGAGGCGGGGGCCGGCCATGAGGGTGCTCCTTCGTTCGGGCGAGGGGGTGTGTCAGCGGGAGAGGGGCAGCTCGCCGGTGGCGATGCGCTGCACTGCGTCGATGAGCAGTCGTCGTTCGACGGGTTTGATGCGGTCGTGCAGGGTCGATTCGGTGTCGCCGGGAAGCACCGGCACGCGTTCCTGCGCGAGGATCGGGCCGCTGTCGATGCCGTCGTCGACGACGATGACGCTCGCCCCGGTCTCGGCCACCCCGGCGGCGAGCGCATCGCGCACACCGTGCGCGCCGGGAAACTCGGGCAGGTACGCGGGGTGGGTGTTGATGATGTTCGGGGCGTAGCGCTCGACGACGGCCGGGGGCAGCAGGCGCATGAGGCCGCTGAGCACGATGAGGTCGGGCTGCCAGGCATCCAGCTGCGCGGCCAGCTCCTGCCCCCACTCCTCACGACTGGCGTAAGCGGTGTAGGGCACGGTGAAGGTCGGGACGCCGAACTCCTCGGCGTGCGCGAGGCCTGTGGCATCGCGGTCGGCGCCGACGGCGATGACCCGCGCGGGGAAGTCGGGGTGGCTCGCGGCCTCGAGCAGGGCTCGGAGGTTCGAGCCCGTACCGGAGATGAGAACGGCGAGCGTCAGCACCAGGTCAGTCTATCGGGGCCGTGAGCCCCGCCATCTCCTCGTTCCAGCGGTCGGTGCGCTCCTCCGCGAGCTCGTCGCGGTGCCGGGGCGCGAGCAGCAGGATGCCGGCGCCGATGAGCACCTCGATGCCGATCGCGAGCGCGAAGGGGCCGACCGCCGGTCCCACCTCGGCGAGGCGACCGGGACCGATCGAGCCGGAGGCGAGCACCGCTGCGAGCGCAGCGGCGCCTGCCGACAACGCGGCGATGCCCACGGCGATCGCCGCCCGCGGGGCGTGACCATCAGCCGTGCGCTCCCAGACCAGGCGCGAGCGCACCATCCACCCGGCGACAGCGCCGCAGGCGATGGGAACGAGCACGCTCACCAGCATCCAGATGGACGCGTGCGCCGGCACCAGGCCGAGCACGGGGATGCCGGGGATGACGCCGAGCTCCGTGCCCGCCGGCGACACCGATGTGCCCGTTCCGAGCGCGAAACCGGGGCCGGCCAGCCAGCTCGCGGCCCACACGATCAGCGTCGGCAGGTAGGCCAGGTGCCCGATCGTGAGCATGACGGCGCCCAGCACGTCGACGTGCGCGGCCTCGTACAGCGCGACGACCTCGCCGCCGCGCAGCACCGTCATGATCGCGATGCCGACTGCGGACGCCCCGGTCAGTGCGACCACGACGACGGCCGCGCCGCGAACCGCCTCGCCCGGCACCGAAGCCCACTCGCCCCATCCGTCGACCACGTCGCGCAGCCGGTCGATCGGCCCGTCGTCGCCTTCCGACCAGGCGTGGGTGATTCCGCCGGCCAGGATGCCGGCCGCGTACACCGCTGCGGGGATGATGATCGCCGCGGTCAGCGGAGCCCGGAGCACGTCGGAAGAGGCGGTCAGGGCGACGCCGGCGCTCAGCACCGAGAACGCGATCGCTCCCCCGGCGGCGCCCGCCACCCAGCGGCCCGCAACGGCGGCGCGGCGTCCCGAGCGCGCCGCGAACAGCAGGGTGAAGATCAGCAGGGCGAGGGGCGGCACCGAGAGGGCGAAGCGGGCCGCCTCCTTCGAGATGCCGAGGCTCGACATCAGGGCATCCGGAAGCACGACCTCGAGGGGCACGCCGTGACCGAGCTGCCAGAGAGAGCCCGTCACGGGCCAGAGTGCACCCCAGTCGGCGTCGATCCCGAACGCGAGAACCCAGAGCAGGGTGAACGGCGCGAGCACGAGGGCGAGCCCGACGGCCGCCGCGATGGCGGCATCGAGGGAGGCGAGGAGCGCGACGATGAGGCGTTGCATGACGGATCGAGCCTACGTCGTGCATCGCCTTCCGACCCCCGGGGCACGCACGCTCGCCGGAACCCGATAGATTCTCTGCGGAGGTCCCCCCGATGACTGATGCCCCTGCACGCACCGACGCCGAACCCCGCGGCGCAATCGACCGCTTCTTCGAGATCACCCGACGAGGTTCCACCTTCGCCGCGGAGATCCGCGGAGGTGTGGTCACATTCGTGACGATGGCGTACATCGTCATCCTCAACCCGATCATCCTCTCGAGCGGCACCGACATAGACGGCTCGCAGCTCGACTTCGTTCAGCTGAGCGCTGTCACCGGGCTCACCGCCGCCGTGATGACGATCCTGTTCGGTCTCGTCGCCCGTCTGCCCTTCGGGTTCGCCGCCGGTCTCGGCATCAACGCCTTCCTGGCGTTCTCGGTGGTCGGCGAGGTCACCTGGCCCGAGGCCATGGGGCTCGTGGTCATCAACGGCCTGATCATCGTGCTGCTGAGCGCGACCGGGCTTCGACGCATGATCTTCGACGCCGTGCCCATGCAGCTGAAGATCGCCATCACGGTCGGCATCGGCCTGTTCATCGCGTTCATCGGCTTCGTCAACGCGGGCTTCGTGACGGCGGCCACGTCGCCGCCCGTCGCACTCGGAGTCGGCGGCTCGGTCGCCACCGTCCCCACGCTCATCTTCGTCGTCACCCTGCTCGTCACGGGCGTGCTCGTCGCGCGCCGCGTGAAGGGCGGCATCCTCATCGGTCTGGTCACCGGAACCGTGCTGGCGGTCATCGTCGAGGCGATCTGGCACATCGGCGCCAAGGGCGATGACAACCCCGGCGGATGGGGCCTGTCGGTTCCCGCCCTGCCCGCTCAGCTCGTCAGCCTCCCCGATCTCTCGCTGGTCGGCCAGTTCGATCTGTTCGGCGCGTTCGGGCGCATCGGCGCACTGGCGGCGCTCATGCTCGTCTTCACGCTGGTGTTCACGAACTTCTTCGACGCGATGGGCACCATGACCGGCCTCGCGAAGGAAGCGGATCTCGCCGACGAGCGCGGCAACTTCCCGCGCCTGAAGTCGGCGCTGATCGTCGAGGGCGTCGGCGCCGTCGCGGGCGGCGCGACCTCCGCCTCGTCGAACACCGTGTTCATCGAGTCGGGCGCCGGAATCGGCGAGGGAGCTCGCACCGGTTTCGCGAACATGGTGACGGGCGGTCTCTTCCTCATCGCCATGTTCTTCACGCCGCTCGTCTCGATCGTGCCCACCGAGGTCGCGGCGGCTGCGCTCGTGATCGTCGGCGCGCTGATGATGAGCCAGATCCGCTTCATCGATCTGACCGACTTCTCGGCCCTGTTCGGCGTCTTCCTCACCGTGTCGGTCATGCCTATGACCTACTCGATCGCGAACGGCATCGGCGCGGGCTTCATCGGCTGGGTCGCCGCACGCGCGTTCTCGGGCAAGGCGAAGGAGATCAGCCCGCTGCTGTGGATCGTCACCGCCGGCTTCCTGATCTACTTCGCCCGCGGTCCCGTGGAGATGCTGCTCAGCTGACCCTGATCGTCACTTCTGAAGGACGATCGCGATCGTGAAGGATGCCCGAATCGGGTTCTTCCTTCCCGATCGCGGTCGTCCTTTCTGCTGTGCCCAGGCAAGCGGCAGCTGAAGGACCTCTGGAAGGACTCTGTGGCGCACGGCATCCTTCGGAGATGCGGTCGTCGCTCAAGATGACCCGGTCGCTCGCCCGGGCATGACGAAGGCCCCGGGGTGGAGCCCGGGGCCTTCGTGTACGAGTCTAGCTCAGATCAGAGCCGGATCAGATCAGAGAGCCTCGACGATGGCGCGCATCAGCTCAGCGGTCTCGCTGGGCGTCTTGCCCACCTTGACGCCGGCGGCCTCGAGGGCCTCCTTCTTGGCCTGAGCGGTACCGGCCGAGCCCGAGACGATGGCGCCGGCGTGGCCCATGGTCTTGCCCTCGGGAGCGGTGAAGCCGGCCACGTAGCCGACGACCGGCTTGGTGACGTTCGCCTTGATGTAGTCGGCCGCACGCTCTTCGGCGTCGCCGCCGATCTCGCCGATCATGACGATGGCCTTGGTCTCGGGGTCGGCCTCGAACGCGGCGAGCGCGTCGATGTGCGTGGTGCCGATGACCGGGTCGCCGCCGATGCCGATGGCGGTCGAGAAGCCCAGGTCGCGCAGCTCGAACATCATCTGGTAGGTCAGGGTTCCCGACTTCGACACGAGGCCGATCGGCCCCTTGCCGGTGATGTTCGCCGGCGTGATGCCGACGAGCGCCTCATCCGGCGTGATGATTCCGGGGCAGTTCGGCCCGATGATGCGGGTCTTGTTGCCCTTCTCGGTGGCGTACGCCCAGGCCTCGGCGCTGTCGCCGACGGGCACGCCCTCGGTGATGACGACGAGCAGCGGGATCTCGGCGTCGATGGCCTCGACCATGGCGTCCTTGGTGAAGGCGCCGGGCACGAAGGCGATCGAGACGTCGGCACCGGTCTTCTCCATGGCCTCGGCGACCGAGCCGAAGACGGGGAGCTCGACGGCATTGCCGTCCTTGTCGGTGTGGGCGACGGTGGTGCCGGCCTTGCGCGCGTTCACACCGCCGACGATGTTGGTGCCCGCCTTGAGCATCAGGGCGGTGTGCTTGGTGCCCTCACCGCCGGTGATGCCCTGGACGATGACCTTGGAGTCCTTGTTGATGAAGATCGACATGTCGTTGATTCCTTCGCGTCAGGCGTTCGCCAGCTCGGCGGCCTTGTCGGCGCCCTCGTCCATGGTGGCGGCGAGGGTGACGAGCGGGTGGTTGGCTGCGGCGAGGATCTCGCGACCCTCCTCGACCTGGTTGCCGTCGAGACGCACGACGAGCGGCTTGGTGGCCGCGTCGCCGAGGATCTCGAGGGCCTTCACGATGCCGTCGGCGACGGCGACGCACGACGTGATGCCGCCGAAGACGTTCACGAACACGCTCTTCACCTGCTCGTCGCCGAGGATGACGTCGAGGCCGGCAGCCATGACGGTGGCCGATGCACCACCGCCGATGTCGAGGAAGTTGGCCGGCTTGACACCGCCGTGCTTCTCACCGGCGTAGGCGACGACGTCGAGGGTCGACATCACCAGACCCGCGCCGTTGCCGATGATGCCGACCTGGCCGTCGAGCTTGACGTAGTTGAGGCCGGATGCCTTGGCCTTGGCCTCGAGGGGGTTCTCGGAGTCCTTGTCTGCGAGGGCCTCGTGACCCGGGTGACGGATCTCGGATGCGTTCTCGTCGAGGGTGACCTTGCCGTCGAGGGCGATGATCTCGCCGTCCTCGGTGCGGACGAGCGGGTTCACCTCGACGAGTGTGGCGTCCTCGCCCTTGTAGACCTCGTACAGCTTCACGAAGACGTCGGAGACCTTCTCGACGAGGTCCTCGGGGAAGTTCGCGGCCTTGGCGATCTCGACGGCCTTCGCCTTGTCGATGCCGGTCAGCGGGTTGACCTCGATGCGGGCGAGCGCCTCGGGCTTCTCGACCGCGAGCTGCTCGATCTCCATTCCGCCCTCGACGCTGCACAGCGAGAGGTACGAGCGGTTGGCGCGGTCGAGCAGCACCGAGAAGTAGAACTCCTCGGCGATGCGGGCGCCTGCCGCGACCATGACGCGCTTGACGATGTGGCCCTTGATGTCGAGCCCGAGGATCGCCTTCGCGGCCTCGTACGCCTCTTCGGGGTTCTTGGCGACCTTGACGCCGCCGGCCTTGCCGCGGCCACCGGTCTTGACCTGTGCCTTGACGACCACCACTCCACCGAGCTTCTCGGCCGCTGCCTTCACCTCCTCAGGGGTGTCGGCGACGATGCCGGCGAGAACCGGCACTCCGTAGGATTCGAAAAGGTCTCGTGCCTGGTACTCGTAGAGATCCACAGTGCAGTCCTTCGCTGGTTGCGGCGGGTGGGACGCGACAGTTCTGTCGGGTGTCGATTATCATTCGACCCGATTGCAAAGCCTACTACCGTGCACGACCTGCCCCGGACCGCGGGTCTAGGCTCTCCCCTATGCAGCATCCGACTGAGCTCCGCACCGGCGTCGTCGCCGCCGCGATCGATCTGTTCGCCGAACAGGGGTTCGAGGCGACATCGGTCGAGCAGATCGCAAAAGCCGCAGGTGTATCGCGGTCGACCTTCTTCCGCCAGTTCGGCGGCAAGGAGGATGTCGTCTTCACCGACCACGAGGCGCTGCTCGACGAGCTGCGCACGTTCCTCGCCGAGCCGCACGACGACCCGTGGGCCGCCGTCTGCGAGGCATCCGAGCGCGTGTTCACGCACTTCGCCCGTGACCCCGAGCTCGCCCGCAGAAGATACGAGATCGTCCGCGACGTCCCCGTGCTGCGTGATCGCGAGATCGTGACGGTGTTCCGCTACGAGCGACTGTTCGACCAGTACCTGCGCGACTCGCTGCCAGGGCTCGCCCCCATCGACGCGGTCGGCTTCTCTGCGCTGATCACCGCCGTGCACAACCACGTGCTGCGACAGCTGCTGCGAGGGCACAAGGTGCAGCTGAGCGTTCTGCAGAGCGCGCTCGACGATGTGCGCCGCCGCTACGGAGTCCTTCCGGATTCGGCGCAGGCCGCGGCGGACGACGTGGTGGTGGCGGTGTTCCCGCGGTCGATGCCGATCGCCGAGATCTCACGCCGGGTGCAGGCTCAGCTCTCCTGAGCCCGCGCGGCGATCACTCGTCGCAGCCGCACTTGCCCGACGCGTTCTTCACCATGAAGCACACGTCGCACACGCCGTAGTCGCGCTCGGCGAGGTTGGTGGCCTTCGGCCCGCGCGGTTCGGGAGCGGGCCGGGATGCCGCGGGCTTGCGGGCACCCGCCGCCGGGCGCTTCGCCGCCGAGACGCTCGGCAGGCCGCTTGGCTGGTTGACGTAGAAGTACGGCGCGCGCCCCTCGCTGGGCAGCAGCGGCAGCACGCGACCGCCGACGGTGATCTGCTCGTCTTCTGCGAAGCCGTTGATGTACGTGCGACCGATGTGCAACGGTGCCTCGGGCGTGCGGCGGATGGCCTCGATGTACCGGCCCCGGTCGATGTAGCTGCTGATGCCCACGGCGTCGGTCACCGCTCCGATGAACTCGTGATTCTCGGCGGGGATGCGGTGCGCACGCAGCGCTTCAGCCAGCGATCGATACGGTCGGGAGGTTCCTGCGGGGGTCGGACCCTGTACTTCGTTCATCACATCCATTCTCTCATCCGCAAGGCCCCCTGTCTGACGTCCCGGTGCGTGCGAGACTGGGGCGCATGGCACGGGCGACGGTGATCGGCAGCGGACCGAACGGGCTCGTCGCGGCGGTCTCCCTGGCGCGGGCGGGCTACCGGGTCGAGGTCGTGGAGGGAGCCGACACGGTCGGCGGCGGGGTGCGCACCGTGCCCGGCCCTCTGCCGGGATTCATCTCCGACGTCTGCTCGGCCGTTCATCCCGCCGCGCTCAGCTCACCGTTCTTCCGCGCATTCCGCCTCGCCGAGCGGGTGGACTGGATCACGCCCGAGATCTCCTACGCGCACCCGCTCGACGACGGGCGCGCGGCCATCGCCTGGCGCGACATCGACCGCACGGCCCGCGAGCTGGGGGCCGACGAGCGCGCCTGGCTCGCGCTCGCACGCCCGCTCGCGGAGGGCATCGACGGCGTCGTGGATTTCACAGGCGACGAGCTGTTCCGGATGCCAGGGCACCCGGTCATCGCCGCGCGCTACGCGCTGCGGATGCTCGAGCAGGGCACGCCGTTCGCCCGCCTCACCCTGCGCACCGAGGAGGGCGCGGCGCTGCTGGCCGGCGTGATGGCGCACGCGAACAGCCGGATGCCCTCCCTGAGCTCCGCCGCCGCCGGCCTGCTGCTCGTCGCGCACGGTCACGCGGGCGGGTGGATGTACCCCCGCGGCGGTGCGCAGCGCATCGCCGACGCCATGATCGCCGACATCGAGGCGCACGGCGGCAGCATCCGGTCGGGCGAGCGGATCGACGACCTGAGCAGCCTCGACTGGGGCGACCCGGCGCGCGGCGACCTGCTCGTGCTCAACACCTCTCCCAGGCTCGCTCTCACCCTTCCCGACGTGCCCGCGGGCTACGCACGTGCGGTGCGCGGCTACCGCTACGGCGCCGCCGCGGCGAAGGTCGACTTCGCGCTCGACGGGCCGATCCCGTGGGCGAACCCGGTGGTCGCGCAGTCACCCACCGTGCACATCGGAGGCACCCGCGACGAGGTGTGGGCCAGCGAGAACGCGGTCGCCCGCGGCACGGTCAGCGAGCATCCGTATGTGCTCGCCGTGCAGCCCTCGGTGCTGGACGACACCCGCGCGCCCGCGGGCAAGGCCGTGCTGTGGACGTACATCCACGTGCCCGCGGGGTCGCAGATCGACGCCACCGAGCTCATCACCCGCCAGGTCGAGCGCTTCGCCCCCGGTTTCCGCGACCTCGTGCTCGCCAGCCATTCGGTGCCGGCGTCGGCACGCGAGATGCTCAATGCGAGCGAGATCGGCGGCGACGTGTTCGGCGGGGCGTTCACGATGCTGCAGGCCGCGAAGCGTCCCGTGCTCTCCCGCGCACCGTGGCGCACGCCCATGCGCGGGGTGTACCTGGCATCCGCCGCCACTCCGCCCGGGCCAGGGGTGAACGGCATGGCTGGCTGGCACGCCGCCCGCACCGCGCTCCGCGACGCTCGTCTTCTGCACACCCTCGACGACCTCTTCTGACGCGAACCGAGAGGACCCGCGCACATGTACGAGATCCCGGCCCCCATGCTCGCCAAGGCGGCGGCATCCGTCCCCGACCCGTCCAAGAGGCCGATGCTCTACGAGCCGAAGTGGGACGGCTTCCGCGGACTCGTCGCCTGGGACGGCGAGACGCTCGAGATCGGCTCACGCGGAGCGAAGCCGCTCACCCGCTACTTCCCCGAGCTGGTCGAGCAGCTCTCCGCGATCCTGCCGGGTCCCTGTCTGCTCGACGGTGAGATCGTGGTCGCCACCGGGCCCGCCGGGTCGCAGCGACTCGACTGGGAGGCGCTGAGCCAGCGCATCCATCCGGCGGCCTCCAGGGTCGCGAAGCTCGCGGCCGAGACCCCGGCGATGTTCATCGCCTTCGACCTCCTCGCCGACGGCGATGAGGATCTGCAGCAGCATCCGTTCCGCCAGCGCAGGGCTCGGCTCGAGCGGATGCTGGGCGATGCCCCTCATCCGCTGCACCTCACCCGCACGACCGACGATCCCGAGCTCGCGCGGCGCTGGCTTTCGGAGTTCGAGGGCGCCGGCCTCGACGGGGTCGTCGCGAAGCCGCTCGACGACCCGTATGCGCCGGGCAAGCGCACGCTGATCAAGATCAAGCACGCCCGCAGCGCCGACGTGGTCGCGCTCGGCTATCGGGTGCACAAGAGCGGCTCGGGCGTCGGGTCGCTGCTGGTCGGTCTCTACGACGACGCGGGCAACCTGCGACAGGTGGGCGGTGTGGCCGCGTGGACCGACGCCATGCGCCGAAAGCTGGTCGACGATCTCGCGCCGCTGGTCGTGCGCGACGAGGCGGGCGACGCCGTGACCGGCGAGAGCGAGAGGTCTCGCTTCGCCGGCTCGAAGGACATGACCTTCGTTCGGCTGCGCCCCGAGCGGGTTCTCGAGGTGCGCTACGACCAGCTCGAGGGAGACCGCTTCCGGCACACCGTGCAGTTCGACCGCTGGCGGCCGGATCGCGATGCCCGATCGTGCACCTACGACCAGCTCGAGACCGTCGCGGGGTACGACCTGGCCGACGTGCTGCAGTGACCCGGTAGGCCGCGCGGTCAGTCGTCGATCCGCTCGCCGTTCTCATCCCAGTTGCCGGCCACCTTCTTGCTCGGCTGCACGCGCGGCGGCTCACCGGGCATCTTGGGGAACTCCGGCGGGAACGGCAGCTCACCCAGACCGTTCTCGACGTCACGGTCCCACCACTCGAGCAGCGTGTCGATGCGACCTGGCGAGTCCTGCATGGTCGCCCACGGGTCGCCGACCTCGGCGAGTCGGGTCGGCACGGTCCGCACCGTGAACCGGGTCGGATCGATGTCGTCGAGCTCGTCCCAATGGATGGGCGTCGAGACCGGCGCGTTCGGCTTCGCACGCGGACTGTACGCACCGGCGATCGTGCGGTCGCGGTTGGCCTGGTTGAAGTCGACGAAGATCCGCTCTCCTCGTTCCTCCTTCCACCAGTTCGTGGTCACCCGGTCCGGCATCCGCCGCTCGAGCTCGCGTCCTGCGGCGATCACTGCGTGACGAACGGTGAGGAACTCCCACTCCGGCACGATCGGGCTGAAGACGTGCAGTCCGCGGTTGCCGCTGGTCTTGATGAACGGATCGAGGCCCGCCTCACGCAGCACCTCGCGCAGCTCGATCGCAGCCGGAACGGCCTGCTCGATGCCGGTGCCCGGCTGCGGATCCAGGTCGATGCGCAGCTCGACCGGGTTGTCGGTGTCGGAGGCGAGGGATGCCCAGGGGTGGAACACCACGGTGTTCATCTGCACGGCCCAGACGATCGCGCTCGGGCGGGTGAGCACGATCTGCGGGTGGCGGCGCCCGCTGTTGTAGGTGCACATGACGGACTCGACGTAGTCGGGGGTTCCCTTGGGCGGATTCTTCGAGAAGAACTGCTCGCCCTCGATGCCGTCGCGGAAGCGCTCGAGCGAGACGGGCCGATGGCCGGTGGAGGTCAGGAACGCACCCGACACCTGCTGCACGTAGTCGGCGTACTCCGCCTTGGTGATCCCCTTGCCGTCATCGGTGGGCCAGACCACCTTGTTCGGACTCGAGAGATCGACGACGCGTTCACCGTCGGGGTCCTGCACGGTCAGCTTCACTCGTTGAGAGGCCATGCTCCGACCCTAGGCCGTGCGGTGCGCCCCGCACAGGGGCTTGCGACCGGGTCTGTCGGAAGCCTCAGACCGAACGCGCGCCCCGCGGCGTGTATGTCAGCGGCACGCCGGTCGTGGCGCATTCGATCCGAGAGCTCCAGCAGCCACGCCGCCGTGACGCGTCACTCGTCGCCGATCTCGATCCCCAGCACCAGCACCGCGCTCAGCGCATCGCGCTCGATCGCGATCGACGGGCCCGCGATGTCGACCAGCACTCCAGCGATCTCGGAGTGCTCGCCGAGGATCCTCGCGAGCTGCTCGGGCTCGAACGGCACAGGCGAGTCCTTGCGACCGAGGGCGACGACCTCCAGGGGGTGCGAGAAGACCTGCAGGAACCGGCGGCCATCGGTGGCGTGCGCCTCGGCGATGCCGACCGGCTGTCCGTTCGAGCCGTCGTTGACCGCCACCCAGCAGCGCGTCTTGGCCAGTGCCTCGGCGACGCGCACGGCACTCTGGTCGTCGCGGGGCGCCGCGAGCGCCGTCTTGATCGCCATGTGCTCATCGGCCTGCTCGATCGCCTTCTGCAGCAGCTCGGTCGGGAACACGGCACGATGCGGCGCCGAGCCGTTGTCGAGGATGATGCCGTTGAAGCCGCCCGCGATCACCTGCTGGTAGACCGAGGTCGTCGGCTGCGCGATGGCCGACATCGCCGCGGCGTCCTCAGCGCCCTGGAGCGAGTTCTGCAGCGCGCGGCCCGAGCTGTAGGCCAGCATGAACGAGCGGTCGCCGTCGCGGATCACGCCGACGGACAGCGGCTTGCCCGAGCTGATCTGCTCGCGCGCGTCGCCGTGCACCCGCAGGTAGAGATGCCCCTGCAGCGACTGACGCAGCACGCCCAGCAGCTGCTCGTTCGTGGCGCCCTCCTGCAGCTCGGCCAGAGCTTCGCGCAGCAGGATGTTGTCGTTGAGTCCGTTGACGCTGTGCGTCTGCTCCGGCGGCATGGCGGGAGCCAGGGGCAGACGGGGCACGGGCTGCGGCTCGGCGGGCGTGGCCTGCTGCTCGCCCGGCAGACCCTGCGCCGAAGGAGACAGCGGCCTGGACGGCGGTGCCGGGCGGGTGGCGGGTGTCGCGCCCTCGGCGGGCAGGCTCACCTCGGGGCCCGCTTCGGCGCCCACGCCGCGGAACGCCTGCACAGAGATGCTCACATCGGGTACAGACTCGGCCGCGGTCTCGGTCACCGCTTCTTCCGGAGTCGCGGATTCGTCGGCGGTGACGGATTCGGTCTCTGCGGCGGATGCGTCTTCGGCGACCGGCTGGTCGACGGACTTCTTACGGCGTGAGAACAGGGCCATATCAGTCAGCCTAACCGCACGGCACTCGGACGAGTCGATCCCGCGGCACCGGCGGGCGCGTCGTCAGAGCTTCGTGATCGGCGCGATCTTGATCAGCAGCTTCTTCTGCCCCGCGGAGTCGAAGCGCACATGCGCGATGCGCTTCGCGCCCTCGCCCGTGACCGCCTCGACGCGCCCTTCGCCGAAGTCGTCATGGCGGATGCGGTCGCCCGCGGCGAGCTCGAGGTCGCCGTTGTCGCGCACCTTTCCGGTGACCTTGTTCGGGAAGCGGTCCATCGCGGTGGACAGCGGCTTGAGCGACTCGCTGCGGCCCAGCGGCTGGGGACTGAAGCGGTCGCGCCCCTGGCCTGAGCCGCCGGACCCCCCGCCCCATCCCCCGGCTCGGCGGGCGTTGAGCGCGCGCGACTGCATGCCACCGCGCGAATTCACGTCTCCCGGAGACTGCCGCCAGTCGATGAGGTCGCCGGGGATCTCCTGCAGGAACCGGCTGGGCATCGCGACCGAGACCTCGCCGAACTGCGCCCGGGTCATGGCGAGCGACAGATGCAGGCGCTTGCGCGCCCTGGTGATGCCGACGTAGAAGAGCCGGCGCTCCTCCTGCGGACCGCCCGGCTCGCCCGCCGAGATGCGGTGCGGGATGAGGTCCTCCTCGACGCCCGTCACGAACACCGCGTCGTACTCGAGGCCCTTCGCCGTGTGCATGGTCATCATCGACACCGACCCCGACTCGTCGTCGAGGTCATCGGCGTCCGACACCAGCGCGACCTCGGTGAGGAAGTCGGCGATCGCCCCGTCGGGGTTGTTGCGCGCGAAGTCGCGCGCGACGGCGACGAACTCGTCGAGGTTCTCGAGCCGCGCCTCGTCCTGCGGGTCGCGGCTGGCTCGCAGCATGTCGAAGTAGCCGCTCTTGTTGAGCAGCACGGTGAGCCCCTCTGCGACCGAGGTCGCCGGGGGCACTTCGCCCGATGACGGCGTGAGGATCTCAGCCGCCTCGTTCAGCACCGCGTCGAGCTGGGTGATCGCGGCCTGGATCTTCGGGCCCACCCCCAGCAGCGGCGCGTTGCGGAGCGCATCGCGGAAGCTCAGCCCGTTCTCTTCCGCGAAGCGCGCGATCGACGTCTCGGTCACATCTCCGATGCCGCGGCGCGGCTTGTTCAGGATGCGGCGCACCGCCATCTCGTCGGCCGGGTTGGCCACGGCGACGAGGTAGGCGAGTGCATCCTTGATCTCGGCGCGCTCGTAGAACTTCGTGCCGCCCATGATCTTGTAGGGCACCGCCGCGCGGATGAAGATCTCCTCGAGCGCGCGGGACTGCGAGTTGGTGCGGTAGAAGACGGCCATCTCGGAGTACGGGATGCCGGTGCGGCGCAGCGCCTCGACCTCGTCTGCGACGAACTGCGCCTCGTCGTGCTGCGAGTAGCCGGTGAAGCCGACGATCTTGTCGCCCGCGCCGCGGTCGCTCCACAGGTTCTTCGCCTTGCGGTCGAAATTGTTGCCGATCACGGCGTTCGCCGCCGAGAGGATGTTCTGGGTGGAGCGGTAGTTCTGCTCCAGCAGCACCACCTTCGCCCCGGGGAAGTCGCGCTCGAACTCGCTGATGTTGCGGATGTCGGCACCGCGGAACGCGTAGATCGACTGGTCGGAGTCGCCGACCACCGTCAGCGACGCTCCCTCGAGACCGGCGTCGGATGCCGGCGCCGGGTCGGGCTCGAAGATCATCATGCCGTTCATCTCGAAGGCATCGCCCTGGGGCGCGGCTCCCGAGACCGGCCGCGTCAGCTCGTGGATGAGCGCGTACTGCGCATGGTTGGTGTCCTGGTACTCGTCGACGAGGATGTGCCGGAAGCGGCGGCGGTAGACGTCGGCGACGTGCGGGAACGCGCGGAACAGGTAGACGGTCTGTCCGATGAGATCGTCGAAGTCGAAGGCGTTCGCCTTCTGCAGCGCCCGCTGGTAGTCGGTGAAGATGTCGGCGAACTTGCGCTCGGCGGGGTCGCTGAGGTTGGCCTGGCGCGCGAAGCCCTCGGCATCCGTCAGCTCGTTCTTCAGCTTCGAGATGCGCGACTGCACCGAGCCAGGGGTGAGGCCGAAGGCGTCTGCCTCATGATCCTTCACCAGCCGCTTGAGCAGCGCGCGGGAATCGCCCGAGTCGTAGATCGTGAACGACTTCGTGAACCCGAACTGCTCGGCCTCGCGCCGCAGGATGCGCACGCACGCGGAATGGAAGGTCGAGATCCACATGCCGCGCGACACGTCGCCGACGAGCCCCGCGACGCGCTCGCGCATCTCGGCCGCTGCTTTGTTCGTGAACGTGATCGCGAGGATCTGGCTGGGCCACGCCTCGCGCTGGCGCAGCAGAAGAGCGATCCGGCGGGTGAGCACGCTGGTCTTGCCCGAGCCTGCGCCGGCGACGATGAGCAGCGCACTGCCGCGGTGCGTGACGGCCTCGAGCTGCTGCGGGTTGAGGCCGGCGAGCAGCTCGTCGCGCCCGTCGGAGGAACGGGGGCCGGAGGGTGCGGGGACGATGAGAGGGGCGTCGGTCATGGCCCTTCGAGTCTAGGCGCGACGACCGACACCGGCCTCCGGTCCGGGATAAGCAGGGGCGTCACTCCATGGTGTCGAGGATGGCGATCAGCTCATCGAACGTCGTCAGCGGATTGAGGATCGCGAAGCGGGTGTTCGGGCGCCCGGCGTGCGAGCTCGGCACGACGAAGGCGTGCTGCGCGTCGAGCAGGTCGGCGGACCAGCGGTCGTAGTCGGCGCGGCTCCATCCGTCGCGTTCGAAGACGACGACCGAGAGCTGCGGCTCGCGCACGAGGGTGAATCCGTCGCGGCGATCGATCTCCTCGGCGATGCGATGAGTCAGCGCTATCGTCGCCGACACCGCCTGCCGGTACGCCTCGACGCCGTAGGTGGCCAGCGAGAACCACAGCGGCAGTCCTCGGGGGCGTCGCGTGAGCTGGATCGAGTAGTCGGACGGGCTGAAGTCCTCGGTGTCGGTGAGGGTGTCGAGATACTCGGCGTGCTGCGTGTGCGCGCGGCGTCCTCCGTCGGGGTCGCGATAGATCAGAGCGCAGCAGTCGAAAGGTGCGAAGAGCCACTTGTGCGGGTCGACGATCAGCGAGTCGGCGCGCTCGATGCCCGCGAAGATCGGCTTCGCCTCCGGAGCCAGCGCTGCGGTGAGCCCATACGCGCCGTCGATGTGCAGCCAGAAGTCGAACTCGTCTTTCAGAGCGGCGATCCCCGCGATGTCGTCCACGATGCCGAAGTTCGTCGATCCGGCTGTCGCCACCACCGCGCACACGGCGTCGCCGTGCTCCTCGAGCGCTGCTCGCACGGCATCCGCACGCAGCACGCCGTCGGTTCCGGCGGGGACCGCCACCACCTCCGCGTCCATCACCTTCGCCGCCGACTTGTTCGACGAGTGCGCCTCGATGCTGCAGACGATCTTCCAGCGGGCGGGCGCCGGGCGTCCGGCTGCGGCGAGCTTCTCGCGCGCGGTCTCACGCGCGGCGACGAGCGCCGAGAGATTGCCGATCGTGCCGCCCTGGACGAACACGCCACCTGCGGTGTCCGGCAGACCGAACTCGCCGGCGAGGAAGGAGAGCACCTCGTTCTCGGCGTGCACCGCCCCTGCGCCCTCGAGCCAGCTGCCGCCGTACAGGCCGGATGCCGAGACGACCAGGTCGAAGGCCATGGCCGCGATGGTCGGAGCGGTGGGGATGAACGACAGGTAGAGCGGGTGGCTCGTGGTGAGGCAGGCGGGAGCGAGGATGTGCTCGAACACGCTCAGCGCGCGCTGCGCGCCGAGGCCCTCGTCGGTGATGGTGCGTCCTGCCAGGCGACGCAGCTCGGCGGGTGACTGCGGCTTGTCGAGCGGAACGTCGTCCGACAGCATCCGGCGGCGCGAGTAATCCAGCACGGAGTCGACGATGGCCCTCGACTCCGGCGAGGCGGCGTGCATGCGCACCGCATCCATGGGCGGTCCTTTCGACGCTGAAGAGAACGGCCGGTGTGCAGCCGCCGATACACGTTACATCCATCGGGCGGGTGCCCGGCATCCGCCCGGGAGGTACTCTCATAGCTACCGGAAGGGTGGGTGTCGACATGATCACGCAGCTTGACGAGCAGGAGTGCCTCGAACTCCTGCGCACGACGACCGTGGGCCGGATCGGGTTCGTGCATGACGACCGGGTGCTCGTGATCCCGGTCAACTTCCTTCTCGACGGACGCAGCATCGTGATTCGCACCGCGCCCGACGGTCCGCTGAGCACCCTGGCGTCGAGCCCGGTGCTCGTGGCGTTCGAGATCGACCATCACGACAATCTCGCGGCCTCGGGCTGGAGCGTGCTGCTGAACGGCGGCGTCGACACGGTCTCCGAAGACCACCTCGCCTCGCTGCCGGGGGCGTCGAGCCGTCTGCCGTGGGCGGAGGGCGACCGATCGCTGCTGCTGCGCCTGACGCCGACGACGATCTCCGGACGCCGCGTGCGGCGGCCGCGCTGAGAGCCGTCGCGTCCGTCTGATCCCGACTCAGGCGATGCGGGTGCCGGGCGGCAGGCGCCGCGCCGGAGTCCGCGTGCGAGACCAGCCGCCGGCGAACAGGCCGCCGGCGATCACGAGCTGGATGCCGAGGCCGACGAACCAGCTCGGCACGGTGTCGCGCATCTGCTCCTCGGGCGACGGCTGCACGTCGTACCCGCCGTCGCAGATGTCCCAGCGCTCCGAGCCGGGCGCCTTCTGCGCCATCCGCACGCCGTACTTGATCTGACCGAACATGTCGCGCGGGTAGCCGTCCGCGTCGAACTCGGTCGGTGTCGCGTCGGCCATGACCACGAACGGGTTGGCGGCGAGGAAACCCCACACGTAGTCGTACCGAGGCTGCTCGTAGGTGTACTCCTCCCACCTGTCGCACACGGGCTCGCCCGATTCGTCCCATCCGCGCTCGTAATGGGTGACCTGGGTGCGGACGGCCGCTCCCCCGAGCCCGAACGCGATCAGCGTGCCGATCACCAGCGCCGCGACCACGAGGTAGGTGGCGGCGATCGAGAACAGCGGCCTGGCGATGAGCCCGCTCAGCCCGACGCCCATCGCGGCGACGATGATGATCTCGAGCAGCAGAACGAGCAGCGAGACGAGGAACATCCCCGGAGTCACTCCCCCGCCGAAGACGCCCACGGCGAGGAACGGCACGGCGATCAGCAGGAACGCGCAGCCGGTCGCGACCGCGGCGAGCAGCTTGCCGAGCATGATGTCACCGGTGGTCGCCGCGGTCACCTGGATCGGAGCGAGGGTGGCGGCGTCGCGGTCGCCGTTGATCGCGTTTCCGCTCAGCGTCGGCGATACGAGCACGACCAGCAGCAGCACGAAGTTGACGATGATCGAGAACACGCCGGCGCCGGGCAGATCGTTGCTCGAGAACACGAGGAACGACAGCGCCGTGATGCCCAGCAGCAGCACCATGAAGATGCCGAGCAGCACGTACCAGCCCACGCTGCGCAGCCGCTGCGTCAGCTCGAGCCGTGCGATGGTGAGGATGCGCGCGCCGCTCATGCCGCACCTCCTTCCTGAGGTGCGGCGGGCGGCGCAGGTGGCGCCGGTCTCCCGAGAGACGGATCCGGATGCCTGAGCGCCAGGAACGACGCCTCGAGCGCGCTCTGCGCCGGCGCGAACTCGAGCACGGGAAGTCCGGCGTTCACGAGGGTGCGCAGCGCCCCCACGGCGGCCGCGTCATCGGCCACCACCAGCAGCGCGTCGCCCCGATCGACTCCGACCAGCTCGCGCGACATGCCGAGGGCGTCGGCCACCGCGGCCGGAGCGTCAGGCGCGGCGAGCCGCACACGGTAGGTGCGGGTGACCGGGGCTGTGGCGCCCGCGACGACCGAGCCCGCGACGAGGAACACCGTGTCGTCGACGACCTCTTCGAGCTCCGACAGCACATGGCTGGAGATGAGGATGGTCGTTCCCTGGGCGGCGAGTTCGCGCAGCAGGATGCGCAACTGCACCCGCGCCTCGGGATCGAGCCCCGACGCGGGTTCGTCGAGCAGCAGCACGCGCGGCCGGTGCACCAGCGCGCGGGCGAGGCCCAGCTTCTGCTTCTGCCCGCGTGACAGCACCCGCGCGGGTGATGCGGCGTGGTCGCCCAGCCCCACGAGTGCCAGCAGCTCGTCGGCTCGCGTACGGGCATCCGTCACCGACATGTCGTGCAGCCTGGCGGTCGTCACGATGCTCTCGCGAGCCGTCAGAGACGGCCACGCGCCCAGGGCGTCGGGCATCCAGCCCAGCATCCGCCGCACCGCGGCCGGATCCTCGACAGGATCGACTCCCTCGATGCTGATGCGCCCGGCATCCGGCGCGAGCAGCGACGCCAGCATCAGCAGCAGCGTCGTCTTACCCGCCCCGTTCGGGCCCACCAGGCCCGTGATCCGGCCCGGCATCGCGTGGAACGTGGCGTCGACCACCGCATCCACCGACCCGAACGACCGCTTGACCCCCTGTGCGACCACTCCGCTCATGCCCTGAGCCTACTCATGACCTGAACATGGGGCGGAGATGACAGAATCGGGCCATGCGCACGATCCTCAACATCATCTGGGTCATCTTCGCCGGATTCTGGCTGTTCATCGGATATGTCATCGCGGGCATCGTGCTGTGCATCCCGATCATCACGATCCCCTGGGCGATCGCGTCGTTCCGCATCGCGGGATACTCGCTGTGGCCGTTCGGTCGCCAGGTCGTCGACAGGTCGACCGCCGGCCTCGGGTCGGCCCTCGGCAACATCGTGTGGGTCATCCTCGCCGGCTGGTGGCTCGCGCTCGGGCACATCTTCTCGGGCATCGCCCTGTGCATCACGATCATCGGCATCCCGATGGGCATCGCCGACTTCAAGCTGGTGCCCGTCTCGCTCATGCCGCTCGGCAAAGAGATCGTTCCGAGCCGCGGCGGGGCGTTCACGGCCTGAATGGCCTGATCACTCGCCGAAGAACGACACGCCCAGATCAGGGTGGTCGACGAAGACCCCGTCGACGCCGGTGTCGGCGATCTCGCGCCATTCCGACTCGTAGTCGCCGAACGCGGCCTTGCCGCCGCCCGCGCGGAAGCGCGAGTCGAGGAAGCCGTTCTCGGGCCGGCACGTCCAGGTGAACACCCGCAGGCCCCGAGCGTGCGCGTCGGCAACGATCGTGCTGCCCGGCGTCAGCAGCATCTTCTTGCTCACGCTGATGCCGTCGATCGTGCCGGCGAGCCGGTCGAGGCCCTCGGGAGTGACGGCCGACGCGTAGTCCGGCGCATCGCGACCGAGGGAGGTGACCAGATCGAACGGCTTGCCGGTCGACTCGATCAGGTACACGAACGAAGCCGCGATGCCCGTCTTCTGCAGCCTGTGCAGGATGGTCGACTCGAACGCCTCGATGATCAGCGGCAGCTCACCGTCCGCCCAGCCGCCCGCGCGCAGGTCGCGCTCGATGAGCGGAGCGAGGTCGAGGCCGATGCTCTCGAAATAGGTCGCGTGCTTGATCTCGAGCACGATGCCGATCTCGCGGCCGTGCTCCTCGGAGCCGGCGCGCACGAGGTCGAGCAGGTCGGGCAGTCGCAGGATCGGCTGTCCGTCATCGAACGTGGCGCTGGAGAGACGGATCTTCGGCAGCCGCTCGCGGGTGCGAAGGGTCGACAGCTCGTCCCACGTGAAGTCCTCGGTGAACCATCCGGTCAGCGAGACGCCGTCGATGCGCTTCGTCGTGCGACGGTCGGCGAACTCCGGGTGGGCGGCGACATCGGTGGTTCCGGAGATCTCGTTCTCGTGCCGCAGCACGAGTACGCCGTCCCTGGTCGCGACGATGTCCGGCTCGACGGCATCCACCCCCATCGCGAGCGCGAGCTCGTACGACGAACGGCTGTGTTCGGGCCGGTAGCCGGGGGCTCCGCGGTGTCCGATGACGAGCGGTGTTCTCCTGGGCACGCTCACAGCGTAAAGCACCCATTGCATAGGTTCTCGCGGGTATCTTTGAGGAAAGAGTTGACCGATCCCTCGGGAGTAGAGGCCACCATGAGCAACTTCGCATTCAACAACCCGGCGTTCCAGCAGCAGGATCCGCGCAACGTCGCGACCTACCCCGGTTCGTCGCAGGGCACGTACGCCCCGCCGCCCGCGCCGGGTGCCGCGGCCGGAACCGCGTCGTTCCAGCACGCGGGCATGGATGCCGCCGCCAACGCGCAGCTGGAGGGCATGTACACCGCTCCCCCGGCCGGCGCGATCGAGACCGACCGCATGACGGTCGAGGACACGATCTGGAAGACCGCCGGACTCTTCGGCATCCTCCTCGTCACCGCCGTCCTCGGCTGGGTGTGGACCGCCTCGAGCTTCATGAACTCCGGCCGTGCCGACATGACCCCGTGGATCGTGGGCGCGCTCGGCGGCTTCGTGCTCGCCATGGTCATCACCTTCACCTCGCGCAAGAAGGTGCGCCCGGCCCTGATCTGGACCTACGCGGCGTTCGAAGGCCTCTTCGTCGGAGCCATCTCGGCGTTCTTCGAGATCGTCTGGCCCGGTGTCGTCATCCAGGCGACCCTCGCGACCATCGCCGTCGTCGGCGTGACCCTCGCCCTCTTCGCCAGCGGCAAGGTGCGCGCGAGCGCCAAGATGACCAAGATCGTCATGATCGCGATGTTCGGCTACCTGGCCTTCTCGGTGCTGAACCTCATCCTGATGTGGACCGGCGTGCTCCCCGGCGACCAGGCGTTCGGCCTGTACAGCGCCGAGATCGCCGGCATCCCGCTCGGGCTCATCATCGGTGTCCTCGTGGTCTTCATGGCCGCCTACTCGCTGGTGATGGACTTCGACCAGATCCAGCAGGGCGTGCGCAACGGCGCTCCCCGCAAGTACGGCTGGCTCGGTGCCTTCGGCATCATGGTCACCGTCGTGTGGCTGTACGTCGAGATCCTGCGCATCCTCGCGATTCTTCGCGGAAACGACTGATCACGAAGCATTTCAGAACGGGCCGCCCTCTTCGGAGGGCGGCCCGTTCCGCATTCGGGACGCTTTTAGCGCATCGCGACCGTCGGCACAAGGGTATGACGCACTTTCGCGGGGATCGGGCAGGGTTGAGGCATCCGGGAAAACCCCGGGTATCACTCACAGATCGGAGACTCTCATGGGCTTCCTCGCCTTTCTCCTCCTCGGACTCATCGCCGGCGCCATCGCGAAGCTGATCCTTCCGGGCAAGCAGGGCGGCGGCTGGATCGTCACCCTCCTGCTTGGCGTGGTCGGCGCTCTGCTCGGCGGCTGGCTGGGCAGCGTGCTCTTCAACGCTCCTCTCGAGGAGTTCTGGAGCCTGCAGACCTGGCTGCTCGCCATCGGCGGTTCGATCATCGTTCTGCTGATCTACGGCCTCGTCGTCGGTCGCGGAAGCCGCCGCGTCTGACACCATCGCTCGCCTGATCCAGGCCCGCGACTCGCGGCCGCTGCCTTCGCCTTGGCAGCGGCCGCGACTGCGTGTGAGGGCCGTGGATTCCGGATGGAGCACCGCTCGGGTCGCAGCGCGAAGAACCGCGACCTGGGCGCGGTTCTATGGGATCGTTCTTCATGATGAGTCTCGTCACGGGCATCCGGAGCGCGCTTCGTCAGGCAGCCGACCCGACGATCGCTGCGGGCCAGCAGGAGTACATGAAGTCGGCCATGCCGTTCCTCGGGGTACGGGTCCCCGCCGTGCGCGCACTGGTACGGGAGGGGACGCGGGATGCCATGGACGCGCCCGTGCTGCGCGATGCGGCGCTCGCGCTGTGGCGCGAGGCGGCCTTCCGCGAAGAGCGCTACGCGGCACTCGCTCTCGTCGCCCTGAAGCCGTTGCGCGGCGATGCGACGCTGCTGCCGGTGCATGAGGAGATGATCCGCACCGGCGCCTGGTGGGATCTCGTCGACGAAGCCGCGCACCGGCTTCGCGAGATCTTCGACGTCGACCACGAGCTGATGGCCGTCGAGATGCGCGTCTGGGCCGACGACGACGACCTGTGGGTGCGTCGCGCGGCGATCATCTCCCAGCTCGGACGCCGGGGTGACACCGACCTCGACGTGCTCGAGTACGCCATCCTCGCGAGCATCGACGACCCTGAGTTCTTCCTCCGCAAAGCCATCGGCTGGGCGTTGCGCGAGTACGGCAAGCACGACCCTGACTGGGTGCGGACGTTCGTGTCACAGCATCCGGAGCTGTCGCCGCTGTCACGACGCGAGGCGCTGAAGAATCTCGGCTGAACTCGCCGCGCCGAGACAGAGAAGGGGCCGCTCACGCGACCCCTTCTCTCACTCCCACTCGATGGTTGCCGGCGGCTTCGACGTGACGTCGAGCACGACGCGGTTGATCTCGCGCACCTCATTGGTGATGCGGTTCGAGATCTTCGCGAGCACGTCGTAGGGCAGGCGCGTCCAGTCGGCGGTCATCGCATCTTCCGAAGACACCGGGCGCAGCACGACCGGGTGGCCGTAGGTGCGGCCGTCGCCCTGCACGCCCACCGAACGCACGTCGGCGAGCAGCACGACGGGGCACTGCCAGATGGTCTGGTCGAGGCCCGCCTTGGTGAGCTCCTCGCGAGCGATCGCGTCGGCCTCACGCAGGATCTCGAGGCGCTCGCGGGTCACCTCGCCGATGATACGGATGCCGAGGCCGGGACCGGGGAACGGCTGTCGGCCGACGATCGCCTCGGGGATGCCGAGCTCGCGGCCGATCGCGCGGACCTCGTCCTTGAAGAGGGCGCGCAGCGGCTCGACGAGCTCGAAGTCGAGGTCGTCGGGCAGACCGCCCACGTTGTGGTGCGACTTGATGTTCGCGGTGCCCGCTCCCCCGCCGGACTCGACGACGTCGGGGTACAGAGTGCCCTGCACGAGGAACTTCACGGGAGCACCGCCGGTGGCCTTGGCCTCTTCGACGAGGTCGCGCTGCACCTGCTCGAACGCACGGATGAACTCGCGGCCGATGATCTTGCGCTTGGTCTCGGGGTCGGTGACGCCCTCGAGGTGACCGAGGAAGGTGTCGACGGCGTCGACCGTGATCAGGCGCACACCGGTGGACTCGACGTAGTCCTTCTCGACCTGCTCGCGCTCGCCCTTGCGCAGCAGACCGTGGTCGACGAACACGGCGGTCAGCTGGTCGCCGATGGCCTTGTGCACGAGAGCGGTCGAGACGGCGGAGTCGACGCCTCCGGAGAGAGCCGAGATGACGCGTGCGTCGCCGACCTGCTCGCGGATGCGCTCGATCTGCTCGGCGATGACGTTGTCGCTGTTCCAGTCGGCGGGAAGACCAGCGCCGCGGTGCAGGAAGTTCTCGATGATCGCCTGGCCGTGGTCGGAGTGCTTGACCTCGGGGTGCCACTGCACACCGTAGAGCTTGCGGTCCTCGTTGGCGAAGGCGGCGACCTTCGTGGCGTCGGTGGTGGCGAGCACATCGAAGCCCTCGGGGGCACGAGAGACCTGGTCGCCGTGGCTCATCCACACGTTCTGCTCGGCAGGCTGGCCGGCGAGCAGCGTGCTCGACGTGGCGGGGATGTGCGCGTCGGTCGCGCCGTACTCGCGCAGGCCGGTGTGGGCCACCTCTCCGCCGAGCGTCTGCGCCATGTACTGGAAGCCGTAGCAGATGCCGAGCGTGGGCACACCGAGGTCGAACACGGCCGGGTCGAGCTGGGGCGCGCCGTCTTCGTACACCGACGACGGCCCGCCGGAGAGGATGAGCGCGACGGGGTTCTTCGCCGCGATCTCCTCAGCGGTCGCGGTGTGCGGCACGATCTCGCTGTAGACGCCCGCTTCGCGGACGCGGCGGGCGATCAGCTGCGCATACTGCGCTCCGAAGTCGACGACCAGCGCGGGGCGCTGCTGGGTCTCGGTCTGCTCGGTCAACGGGCACCTTCCGGGGTGGTGGTCGCGGGGGCCGAAGACTGCTCGGCGGCCTCGCGCTGGGCGAGATAGGCCTTCACGTCGCGCGCGACGCGCGTCTCCATGAAGAAGGACAGCAGGGGGATGACGCCGCCGAGCGCGAGGAGGACGAAGCGCACGAACGGCCAGCGCATCATGCTCCACATGCGGAAGCAGGCGAACAGGTAGACGACGTAGAACCAGCCGTGGGCGACGAGGATGCCCTGCGACACGTTGAATCCGTCACCGGTCGACTCCAGCCCGTTGGCGGTCTCGACGACCTCGGCGAACCAGAGCGGTCCGCCGGATCCTCCGATGAAGAGTTCGAGGTGGATCGGCGTGTACTTCAGCACCATCTCCGCACAGAGCAGCAGCAGCATGACGCCGGTGATGATCGATGCGACCTGGTAGAACTTCAGCGCTCCGCGGATCGCCGGAAAGCTGGCGACTCTGGGCTCGGGCATGCCCTCCATTCTAGCCGCCGGATACCGCGCGCATCACGCGACGGCCAGAAGGCCCGGGTCGTCCGCCGTTCATGCAGCGGTGCCCGCCACCCCTCTCGGGATGACGGGCACCGCGTGTGCTCAGAGAGCCCGGATCAGCCTGCGGAGGCCTGGGGCCCCTTGCCGTTTCCGTTGCCCTTGCCGTTGCCCTTGCCGTTGCCCTTGAAGATCGACACGGAGTCGGTCATCTCGGTGCCGTCGGCGCGCACGAGCACGAGGTCGTGCACGTGCGGCTTGGCTGCGACCGGGATGGAGACCGACGAGTCGATCTCGCCGTTCTCATCGGCGGTGAGCGTGGTCAGGGTGTGCACCTCGGCCTTGCCCTTGGTGGCGCGAAGCTCGATCGTGACGACCTCGCCCGGGTTCAGGCCGGCAGCGGTCACATCGACCGCGTCGCCCGCCCGCACCGAATCGGCACCGGCCGAGAACGTCGGGTCGACCGGCTCGGGAGCATCTTCGGCGACCGTGAACGGCAGCGTCACCGCAGCGCCCACGTTCGGCGTCGCGACGAGCGCCTTGCCCGCGGCCCCCGCGGGAACCGTGAACTGGATGCTCGCACGCCCGACCTCGTCGGTCGTGCTCACGACAGACGCGTCGACGTTCGCCGTGCCGACGACTGCTCCGCCGAGTGACAGCTCGACGCTGGTCGGCACCTTCTCGCCGGCGCTGAACGCCAGCGACGAGAGCGCCACGGTGACCACATCGCCCGCCTGGTAGCCCTCCGCTCCCGCGGCGGGGGTGATGGCCGCGCCGACTGCACGCTGCTCGAGGTCGGGACTCGCCGTCTTGTTGGCGGCGAACCAGTCGACCATCGACTGCAGGTCGATCTTGCCGGTGTCCTTCGGGCTCGTGCCCTTTGCGAGGGTGAAGAAGTTGTCTCCACCGGACGCGAGGAACGAGTTCGCCGCGACCGTGTACGAGGCGGCGGGATCGATCGCCTTGCCGTTCAGCATGACCGAGGTGATGCGCTGGCCCTGTGCCGCGGTGGGGTCGTACGTGTACGAAAGCCCCTCCGACACACCGAGCTTCAGGAACGGACGGCTCGCCCCCGCGGGCTGCCACTGCTCCTCGAGCACGGCCTCGAGCTGCGCACCGGTGAGCTGGGTGGTGACCAGCGTGTTGGCGAACGGCTGCACAGTCGCCGCCTCACGGTAGGTGACGTTGCCGTCGGGGTCGCTCGGGTTCGACGAGGCGTAGGTGAGGTTGGCGCGGAGGCCGCCCGGGTTCATCAGGGCGACGTCGGCGCCGGTGGCCCACTTCTGCACGTCGGCGACGAAGTTGCCGATGGTCGACTCGCCACCGCGGTTCTCGGTGCCGTCGGCCTGACGTGCGCGGTTGAGGTTCGCGGTGATGTCGCCCACCTTGACGGCGCCGAGCACGTCGGCCTCCTTCTTGGCGGCGTCGACGATGGCCTGCACCTCGGCGACCGGCTGGTAGTTGCCGGCGAGCGGTCGGATCTCATTGGTGATCGAGATGATCTCCTTCTTCTTCGGATCGACCTTGACGTTCATCACGCCCATGTTCTCGCCGTACTGGCCGGCCGAGACGACGGGACGACCGTCGATGACGTGGTTGTAGGCGAGGTGGGTGTGCGCCGAGACGATCGCGTTCACGTCGTCGCCCACGCCGTAGACGATCTGGCCCAGTGCCGACTCGGGGGTGATGCTGTCGACCGAGACGGTCGTCGCGCCCTCGTGGACGAGAAGCACGATCACATCGGCCTCGCCGTTCGCCTCGTCTCCGTCGCGCAGGGCGGCGGCGGCGTTGTTGACCGAGTCGACGATGCCGCGCACCTCGAGGTCGGCGATGCCGGCCGGCGAGACGAGCGAGTCGAGCTCTTCGGTCACGGCGCCCACGAATCCGACGCTGACGCCGTCGAAGTCCTTCACCCACGACGGGGCGAGAGCGGTCTTGTCGGTGCCCTTGAGGAACACGTTCGACGAGATGTACTCCCAGTCGGCGCGGTCCTGCACACGGTCGCGCAGGTCTGCCCAGCCCTGGTCGAACTCGTGGTTGCCCGCGGCGCTGACATCGAGACCTGCCGCGTTGAGCGCGTCGATGGTCGGGTTGTCGTCCTGGATGAACGAGGTGAACGTCGATGCGCCGATCAGGTCGCCGGCGGCGGCGAAGACCGTGTTGGGGTTCGCCTCCCGCAGCGACTTCACCGCGCCCGCCAGCACGGCGGCGCCGGCCGCCTTGCCGTCAGCCTCGACACGACCGTGGAAGTCGTTGATCGTGGCGATGTCGATGCTGATCGGAGGGAGGGTCGACGAGACGCCGACGAGGATCGGGTCGTGGTCGCTCGAGCGGTACGGCGTGCCGGTCTCGGTGGCGCCGTAGGCGTAGCCGCGGTCGCTCCACTCGGGTGAGTTGATGGTCCACGCGTTCGCGCCCGTGATCGACGCGGCCAGCGACGGCGACGCGATCACGTGGTCGAGCGAGCCGAGCTCGCCGTCGAACGTGTACGTGTAGGTTCCCGGCGAGTGCGCGGCAACCGTGTCGACCCAGCCCTTCGACGTGAACACGTCGATCGGGTCCTCATGACCATAGGCGTTGAAGTCGCCGATCAGCAGCATGTCGCTGCCGTGGTCGGCCGCCAGGCGGTCGGTGAAGGCGAGCAGCGATTCGGCCTGCTTCACGCGGTCGGCGTTGAAGAAGCCCTGCCCGTCGGCCGGCTGAGTTCCGCTGCCCGACTTCGACTTGAAGTGGTTGGCGACGACCGTCACGGTGCGACCGTCGGCGTCGAACGCCTGGGCGATCGGCTCGCGGGCGTTGCCCCAGACCGTCTCATCGTCGATCGTCTGCGCGTCGCCGCGCGGCGTCACCTCGGTGGGCTTGTAGATGATCGCGTTGGTGATGAAGTCGGTGGTCGACGCGTTCTGCAGCGACTCGGGCGTCGGCACGTAGTCCCAGACGTCGCTTCCGGCGGCGGCGTTCAGGCCGTCGACGAGGTCGGCGAGCGCCGTGTCGGCGGGCTTTCCGAGCTTGACCGAGTTCTCGATCTCCATGAGCGACACGACATCGGCATCCATCTTGTTGATGGCCGAGACGATCTTCGACTTCTGGATGGCGAACTCCGCTGCGGTCTTGGCACCGCGCGCGTTCGCGTTCTCGCTCACGAGGGTCGTGAAGTAGTTGTAGACGTTGAACGACGCGATCTTCACGTCGCCGCCGACAGCGGGAACCTCGGGGCGCGGGTTCTTGGTGGTGAACCCGAACTTCTCGGCCGCAGGGGAGGCGCTGTCGAGCGGCTTCACCGGCTGCAGGCGCCAGTCGTCGAAGCCGTACTGCAGCACGAGCCCCTTGCCGCCGAAGTCGACGGCGTCGCCGTTGCGCACGACCGCATCCTTCGTGAAGTAGGGCTGGTCGTTCGGGTGGCCGCTGTTGGTCACCTGGATGTTGAATCCGTCGTCGAGCAGGATGCGGTCGGCGCGGTTCGCCGCGGCGATCGCATCCGCCTCGGCGCCGGGGCGCTTCACCTCGGTGCTCTTGACGTTCAGCTCACCGGGATTGAGCCACAGCGCGCCGAAGTTGAACAGCTGGTGGCTCGACGCGACCAGGTAGTCGCCGGTGGGCAGCACGAGCATGTTCTCGTACGCCTCGCGCGCGGTGCCGACGACGCTGGTCGGCAGCGGGGTGAGTGCAGGCACGCCGACCCCCGCCGTGACGAGGGAGACCCCGGATGCCCCCGCCGGAGTGATCTGCGTCTGGCCGAAGTACTCGTCGACGACGCCCGTCACCGAGACGAGGTCGCCGATCGCACCCGGGACGCTCTTGCCGTTGAGGTACACGAAGACGCCGTCGGACGCTCCGGGGGTCTTGTCGTCGGCGCCGCCGGATCCGGCGGTCTGGATCACGATGCCCGCGTAGCCGCCGGTGCGGTGATCTGCCGTGATGACGCCCTCGACGGTGACCGTCTTCCCCTTCATCGGCGAGACGTCGGTGGTGCCCTGCACCTCGGCGATGCTGACCTTCTCGCCGGGCTCGGGGTCGGTGCCGGGGTCAGTGCCTCCGCCGGTGCCGCCGGAGTTGGTGGGCGTGATGGATGCCGAGAGCGAGAAGTCGGTCTTGTTGCTGTCGGTGTCCTTGCCGTCGGCGCGGTTCAGCGATTTGACGTCGCTGTTGCCGGCCGGCGCGACGGCGACCGCGCCCTCGAACGTGTTCGAGGTGCCGTAGCCGAGCAGGTCTACGACGTTCGCGGCTCCCGCGGCGTCGCCGACGGGCAGCGTCACAGCGGTGGTGCTCTGCACCAGCGCGATCGTGCCCGTGGTTCCGCTGGGGGTCAGGGTGCTGGTCTGGTCGGGCGCAGGCAGGTCGGCGCCGGCGGTGCCGTTGCTGTTCGCCTGCACGAGGAAGTAGCCGCCGGCCTTGATCGTGCCCTTGAGCGCGACCACGCCGTTCGAGGCGCCGGTGCCGGTCGATGAGCGGTACTGCAGCGACATCCCGTCGAGGACGACATCCTTGTCGGTCGGGTTGTACAGCTCGACGAACTTGTTCTTGAAGGCGGCGCCGGAGCTGCCGCCGGACAGGTAGGCCTCGTTGATCACGACGCCCGTGCCGGCGACGTTCGCCATGGCCGGAGCGGCGATGAGCGTTCCCAGGCTCATCGTGAACGCCGTGGTCAGCGCGAGCGCCGCGATGCGCCCCCGCTTTCTCTGTGATGCGACGGGAACCGCGCGGTTCCGGTCAGCGGGGTCGGGCATCATGTATGCGGTCTCCTCGTTCGGGGAAGGTCGACGGAGCTCGTGGATCCGTCTTCGCGTGCACGAGGTCGCGCACGCGCATGAATGCGACCATAGGCCCGACTCCGGACATCGGGCAAGCAGTTTCCCCGACCGGTCACCGGATGGTCACCGAGTGGACGCCTCAGGCTCGGGCATCCTCGAATTCCTCGACCTCGCGCTCCCACGCGTCCTTCGCCAGGCGGTACCAGAGGTAGAAGGCGAAGCCCGCGAAAATCGCCCATTCCGCGGCGTAGAAGATGTTCAGCCAGTTGATCGGCGACTTCTCAGCCGGTGCAGGCGAGTGGATGTCGACCAGGCCCTCGGGGGCCGTGAGGGATGCGAGATAGGGGCGGTACACGTCGAGCCGCTCGACGTCGTGCCACTGCCCGAGCAGGGCCGCGGGCGACATCCGGGTCAGAGCGAAGATGTCGTCGGCCGGCGGCAGCTCGACGCCCTCGTCGTCGATGAGCCGGCCCGTCAGCTCGACCTCGGAGGCGTCCTGTCGCGCGAGCGCCGCAGCCGCGGCATCCGCCCGCTCTCGGGTCGGAGCCCAGCCGAGCGCGACCGCGATCGACGCGCGATCGGCGACCCGCAGCTGACCCGTGACCCAGTACCCCTCTTCGCCCTCGTTGAAACGCGAGGAGATCACGATGAAGTCCTCGGCGATCCATTCGCCGCTCGTCGTGACCTTCTGACCCCCGAGCGGCTCGGGGAGGTACTGCCCCGGCTCGATCACGTCGTCGATCGGACGCACCTGCTCGGTCGCCCCCGGGGCCGGCGGGTCGGTGTCGATCGCGCGGGCGAGCTGCCACTGTCCGAGCCACGCGAAGACGCCCGCGACGACGAGGCACAGCAGGAGCACGCCGATCCAGCGCCCCCGCAGCATGACTTCACGCAGCGTCGGCGGGAACTCCTGCGGCGTGACCGGCTGAGACTCGGTCATCCCAGCTCGTAGGGGGCGAGCACGACCTCGACCCGCTGGAACTCCTTCAGGTCGGAGTATCCGGTGGTCGCCATCGACTTGCGCAGCGCGCCGATGAGGTTCGCCGTGCCGTCGGCGACGGGCGCCGGGCCGAAGAGGATCTGCTCGAGGTCGGCGACACGCTCGACCTCTACGCGGCGCCCGCGGGGCAGCTCGGAGTGGTGCGCTTCAGCACCCCAGTGGAAGCCCTGACCGGGGGCATCGGTCGCCCGCGACAGCGCGACGCCCAGCATCACGGCATCCGCTCCCATCGCGAGAGCCTTCACCATGTCGCCCGACGTGCCGACGCCGCCATCGGCGATCACGTGCACGTAGCGCCCGCCCGACTCGTCGAGGTAGTCGCGGCGAGCCGCGGCGACGTCCGACACGGCGGTCGCCATCGGGGCATGGATGCCGAGGGTCACACGCGTGGTCGACGCCGCTCCCCCGCCGAAGCCGACGAGCACGCCCGCCGCCCCCGTGCGCATGAGGTGCAGGGCTGCGGTGTAGGTCGAGGCGCCGCCGACGATGACGGGAACGTCGAGGTCGTAGATGAACTTCTTCAGGTTGAGCGGCTCGATGGCGCTCGAGACGTGCTCGGCCGACACGGTCGTGCCGCGGATCACGAACAGGTCGACGCCGGCGGCGACGACGGTCTCGTACAGCTCCTGCGTGCGCTGCGGCGTCAGCGAGCCGGCGACCGTGACGCCCGCCTCGCGGATCTCGGCCAGACGCTGCTTGACCAGCTCGGGCTTGATCGGCTCGGAGTACAGCTGCTGCATGCGCACGGTCGCGCTCTCGGCGGGCAGCGCGGCGATCTCGTCGAGCATCGGCTGCGGGTCGTCGTAGCGGGTCCACAGGCCCTCGAGGTCGAGCACTCCCAGTCCGCCGAGCCTGCCCAGCTTGATGGCCGTTGCAGGGCTGACGACCGAGTCCATCGGTGCGCCGAGCACCGGGATGTCGAACTGGAACGCGTCGATCGTCCACGCCGTCGAGACGTCGGACGGATTGCGGGTTCGTCGCGATGGGACCACCGCGATGTCGTCGAACGTGTACGCGCGGCGCGCGCGCTTGCCTCGGCCGATCTCGATGTCCATGCTCACCCCTCCAGCCTACCCGTGGTGCCCCGGGCGCCCTGCCCTGGCTCCTCGGGCCCGCTGCTCGGTCACCCAGGACAGGCCGATTGCTCAGAACAGGTCGCATTCCGGGCATCCGTCCTGCCGTCGGCAACCGTCCTGTTCTCGTGCGCAGCAACTCGTCCTGCACATCCCTTCACGAGAGCGACTCGTCCCCATATCGCGGGAATCGCCCCTCTCAACCAGGGTGGCGACGGGCATCGTCGAAGGATGAGGGCTCCGATCATGACGTGGATGCAGCAGCACGGCGGAATCGCGCACAGCAGCCGGCTGCGCGCGGCCGGCTACACCCCGCACGAGATCCGCCGGGCCGTGCAAGCTGGGCAGCTCGAGCGGATCCGGCGTTCATGGCTGGTCTCCGCACAGTGCTCGCGTACACGACGTGCGGCGGCTCACGTGAGCGGTCGGGTGACCTGCGTCACCGCTGCCTCGGAACTGGATCTGTGGTCAGTTCCCGACACGAGGATCCACATCGCCGTGCCATCGACGTCATCCCGGGTCAACGCGCCGGATCGCGTCATGCACTGGGCATCGGGACCAGCCCCGGTCGCGCGATTCGCCGTGAACGAGCCGATCCTGAACGTGCTCTACCACGTAGCGCGCTGCCTGGAACCCGCAGACGCGACGGCGATCTGGGAGTCGGCGCTGCACAGGAGCCTGGTCACGCTCCCGCAGCTGCGTCGCACCGTGTGGCACAGCACCGCCGTGAACACGGTGATCGAGATGGTCGGCACGCTCTCGGACTCCGGGGTCGAGACGACCTTCCTGCGGATATGCCGGACGTGCGGCGTCGACGTGCGGCAGCAGGTTCTCATCGACGGGCATCGGGTCGACGCTCTCATCGGCGAGCGGCTCGTCGTACAGCTCGACGGGTTCGAGTTCCACAGCGCCGCAAAGGATCGTCGCCGTGATCTGCGGCAGGATGCTCGGCTCGCGCTGCTCGGATACACGGTGCTTCGCTTCGACTACCAGCAGGTGATGTACGACGCCGGGTATGTGCAGCAGACCATCGTCAACGCCGTCGCTCAGGGACTGCATCTTGCACGCCGGCGTTGACCCGGCACCTCGGCGATCTGAGAACAGGCCGAATACTCAGAACAGGTCGCATTCCGGGCATCCGTCCTGTCCTGGGCAGCCGTCCTGTACTCAGTGACAGACGAGCAGCCCGCTCAGCGGGCGCGCACCACCCGGCGCTCGTCCCAGACCGGCTGCTCCGACTCGTACACCTCGCCGTCCTGCCCGAAGACGAGGAAGCGGTCGAAGGAGCGCGCGAACCATCGATCGTGCGTCACGGCGACGACCGTGCCCTCGAAGCGGGCGATGGCCTGCTCGAGCGCCTCGGCCGACTCGAGATCGAGATTGTCGGTCGGCTCGTCGAGCAGCAGCAGCGTCGCGCCGCTCAGCTCGAGCAGCAGCACCTGGAACCGCGCCTGCTGGCCGCCGGACAGCTGGTCGAACGCCTGCTGCGCCTGACGCACCAGTCCGTATCGATCGAGCGCCGAGCTCGCGGCGTCGCGCGGCATCCCCGCCCGCCGGTCGTCACCCCGGTGCAGGATGTCGAGCAGGGTGCGACCCATGAACTCCGGATGAGCGTGGGTCTGGGCGAACAGCCCAGGCACCACCCGCGCACCGAGAGTCGCAGCCCCGGTGTGCGCGACCGGGTCGAGCGCCTGCGCGGCATCGGTCAGATGCCCTCGCGTCGGGTCGGGATCGCTGCCTCCGCCCGCGAGCAGTCGGAGGAAGTGGGACTTGCCCGATCCGTTCGAGCCGAGCACCGCTACCCGGTCGCCGAACCAGATCTCGGCGTCGAACGGCTTCATCAATCCGGTCAGTTCGAGGCCGGAGCACACGATGGCGCGCTTGCCCGTGCGCGCACCGCGCAGCCGCATGTCGAAGTCCTGCGCGGGCGGACGCTCTTCGGGCGGCCCGGCCTCTTCGAACCATTTCAGGCGGGTCTGCGCCGCCCTGTACCGCGACGCGAACCCGTCGTTCGCGGTCGCCTTCACCTTCAGCGTCGCGACCAGCTTCCTCAGCTTCTCGTGCTGCTCGTCCCAGCGCCGGCGCAGCTCGTCGAGCCGCTCCATGCGCTCATCCCGTGCCCTGTGATACGTGCGGAATCCGCCGCCGTGCACCCATGCCACGGCGCCCGCTCCCCCTACCTCGAGCGTCACGATGCGGTCGGCGGCGCGGGCGAGCAGCTCACGGTCGTGGGATACGAGCAGCACGGTCTTCGGCGTCTCGCGCAGGCGCTGCTCGAGCCAGCGCTTGCCTGGCACGTCGAGGTAGTTGTCGGGTTCGTCGAGCAGCAGCACGTCGTCGGGTCCGCGCAGCAGCGCCTCCAGCGCGAGCCGCTTCTGCTCACCGCCCGAGAGCGTTCCGAGGTCGCGGAATCGCGCCCGCTCGAACGGGATGCCCAGGGCCGACATCGTGCACTGATCCCACACGGTCTCGTGCTCGTATCCGCCCGCGTCCGCGTAGTCGGCGATCGCGGTCGCGTAACGCATCTGCGTGCGCTCGGTGTCGTCGTCGATGAGCGCGTTCTCGGCCGCGTCGAGCGCTTCGGCCGCGGCACGGATGCGAGCCGGCGCGACACGGATCAGCAGGTCGTGCACGGTCGTCCCCGCCTCGCCGTGACCGATGAACTGATCCATAACGCCGAGGGAGCCGTCGATCGTCACGACCCCGGCATCCGGTGAGAGCTCGCCGCGGATGATCCGCAGCATGGTCGACTTGCCTGCCCCGTTCGGGCCGATCAGAGCGCTGGTGGAACCGGCGCTGACACGGAACGTCACCTCGTCGAGCAGCGGACGTCCGTCAGGGAGGGTCAGCGCGACCGCGCTGACATCGATGTGGCCCACCGTGGGCTCCTTCCGCCCGCCCTGTCGAGCAGCGAGCCGACCAGGCTATCAGTCGGCGGCGCCACGGCGCATCACTCACCGAGAACAGGCCGGTTCGCGAGAACAGGTCGGACTGCCGGCATCCGTCCTGCGCTGCACAACCCGCCTGTTCCGGCGGCAGGCACTCGGCCGCCGACGGCACGGCGAACGCCGGATCAGGGCTCCGACATGCGGGCGAGCAGCTCGGTCAGCAGTGCCTCGGCGACCGGTCTCGGCAGCTGCTCGATCAGCGCCATGAGCATTGCCATCGGCTGCTCTGCCGAGACCGAACCGGCCCCGGCGAGCCGAAGCAGACGCCAGGCGGCAGCGGGGCCGGGTATGCGGCCGCCCTCGCCGTAGCCGAGAACACGCAGCGCCGCGAGCAGCGCCCGCGGGTCAGCCGGTGCACGGCCTCGCACGTCGCCGGACGCTGCGGCGAGCGCGTCGACGAACTCCGTCACCCGCTTCTCGAGCACGGGGGTCAGGGTCAGGTGCGCGCTGTGGGCGATGCGAACGCCGTCGCTCTGCCTCAGACCTGGTTGGTGCTGGATCTTCCAGCCGTACCTGACCAGCGCGTCGGCGAGATGGTGCGGGTCGACACGCTGCGAGGCCGGCACACCGTGATCGGCTCCGAGGGCGATCGCCGGTCCGGTCGGGTCGCCGATCACCCGCAGACCCGGGATGCGCTCGACAGCCGCCCGCACCTCGCGCGCGACGTGGTGGATCGACCCGGTCAGCGCGCGGTATCCGTCCGAACCGAGATGCTGCGTGATCGCCCATGCGGCCGCCAGAGGCGACGCCGATCGCGACCCGAGCAGGGTGGGGTTCACGACCGGGTACCCCGCCCACGCGCTCGTGGCGAAGAACTGCGCCCGGTGCCGTCGTCGGCCGCGCTGCAGCAGCACCGACACCCCCTTGGGCGCGTAGCCGAACTTGTGCAGGTCGGCCGAGATGCTCGTCACGCCTGACACGCGGAAGTCCCAGGCCGCGAGCCCGGGCCACCAGGGCAGCACGAATCCGCCGAAGCAGGAGTCGACGTGGCACGAGATGCCTCGGGCGGATGCCGCCGCCGCGATCTCGGCGATCGGGTCGAGCGCTCCGGTGGGATAGTTCGGCGCGGACACCACGACGAGCGCGACGTCGTCGCCCATCCGCGAGATCACATCGGCTGCCGCCACCACGCCATCGGCCGAGCAGGGCACGGGATCGAAGTCGAGGTCGAGCAGCTGGGCGGCCTTGATGAACGCGGCGTGCGCGGTGGCCGGCGCGACCAGGCGCGGACGCGCGATCGCCCCCGGCGACGAGTGCGACCGGCGCCACAGATCCCGCGCGGTCTTCACCGCGAGCAGGCAGCTCTCGGTTCCGCCGCTGGTGACCGTGCCGACGACCGATGCGCCGCCGTGCAGCATCCGGCGGGCGAAGCCGATCACGTCCCGCTCCATCGCCGCGATCGACGGGAACACCGTGGGGTCGAGCCCGTTCAGCGGCCGCGCGAGGCGAGCGGCGGCATCCGCCAGCTCATCGAGCTCGTCGAGGCCGGAATCGTAGACGTACGACAGCACCCGCCCGCCGTGCGTCGGGGCATCGCCTGCGCGCATGCGGCGCAGACGCTCGAGCACGTCGCTCATGCCGACGTGCCCACGATGTCGTGCTCACGCAGCCGGTAGCGCGCGAGCACGATCAGGCTGAGCAGCATGAGAACGGCCGGCAGCAGGCTGAACGCCACCGCGATGCCCGCGACTGCGGCATCGGGCTGCACGGCCTCGACCTCCGCGGTCGTCTCGATGTACCCCGTCACCGCGAGCACGATCGAGAGCACCGTGGCGCCGAGGGCCATGCCGGTCGTCTCGCCGGCCGTCCACACTCCGCTGAACACACCTGACCTGTTGGCGCTTCCGACGGATGAGCGGTCGTGCGCGATGACGTCGGGCAGCATCGCCATGGGGAGGGTCTGCATGCCCGCGTACGCCGCGCCGGCGAGTGCCACGGGCGCGAGGATCCACCACCCCGGCATCCACACCATCAGTCCGAGAACGACCGTCGCGACGAGGAAGACCGCACTGGCGATCCGGAATCCCCGCTCTTTGCCGACACGGTCGGCGACGAGCTTCCACACCGGTGCCATCAGCAGCGCCGGCGCGATCAGGGCCACGAACAGCGGGGTCACCGCCCCCTCATCGCCCAGCACCCAGCGCGCCACGAACTGCGCGGCGGCGAGCATGAGCCCCGTAGCGAGCCCCTGCAGCATGAATGCGCCGAGCAGCACTCGAAAGGGCTGGCTCTCGCGCAGCGCGACGACGCCCTCGCGGTAGTGGGCCGCGATCGACGCACCGGGGCGAACGGGAAGCGGGGGCCGGCTCGGCGCGACGGTCGATGCGACGAAGAGTCCGACGCCGAGCAGCACGGCGGCGACGGCCGCCATCACCAGGTACCCGAGCAGCGGGTCGTCGGGGAACATGCCTCGGATCTCGGGCCCGCCGGCGCCGAAGACCAGGATCGCCACGGTGAGCATGACGACGCGCCAGGTGAGCAGGCGCGTCCGCTCCCGGTAGTCGTCGGTCAGTTCGGCCGGCAGCGCGATGTACGGCACCTGGAACAGGCTGAAGCATGTCGCTGCGAGCATGAATGCGATCAGCACCCAGACGGCCGATGCGGTCGGGCCGATCCCTCCCGGCACGGCGAAGGTGAGCACGAACGCGATCGGCAGCCCGATGGAGCCCAGGAGCATGAGACCCCGCCGGGAACCGGAGCGCGCGAGGGCGGTGTCGCTGAGGCCACCGATCACGGGGTCGATCAGCACGTCCCACACCTTGGCGCCGGTGACGATGGCGCCTGCGGCGAGCGCGGTCACCCCCAGCGAATCGGTGAGGTAGTAGACGAGGACCAGTCCGGGAAGCGTGGCGAATCCGCCCGTGCCGAGCGATCCGATCGCGTAGCGGGTGATCTGTCCCCTGGAGAGCGGATTCGACGCTGAGCCCATGGGGCTCACTCTAGTGGCGGCCCGGAACGCCCCGCGGGCCGCACCGGCACGGCATCCACCGCAGGAGAACACGCGAGGTCAGGACCGGAGAGCGGTTGCCGCTCCTGCGCCGGGTGAATCTCCTGCGTCGGGTGAGAGGGCCGCGCCCGGATGCCGTCAGACGAGCGCCCCCGACACCGGAACGGGGTTCGCGAACAGGTCGAGCACGGGGCAGTGCTCGTCGACGACGGCGCGCAGCCGGTCGTAGTCGTCCGCGCTGTTCGGGCCGGTGATCTCGACCCGCACCCTCACGTCATGGAAGCCCGCGCGGCCCGACTCGTCGATGCCGAAGAGCTTGCGCACGTCGAGATCGCCCTCCGCGGTGATCTCGATGTCGTCGATCGTCAGCCCGAGCGCCTGCGCGTAGAGGCGGAACACCACCACCTGACATGACACGAGCGCGCCGAGTGCGTACTCGACCGGGCTCGGCGCCGCGTCGTCGCCGGCGAGACCAGCCGGCTCGTCGACCAGGAAGCGATGCCTGCCCGAGGTGATCTCGGTGCCGACCGCACCGACCCCGCGACCCGTCACCCTGTAGGTGAGCGCGGCGTTCGCGGCGTCCCGGGCGATGCGCTCGTTCCACGCGGAACCCGCGTCGGTCAGGCGCGCGGCGCGCTCGTCGGCGGTGATGTCGGGGAGGGCTGCGGTGGTCTGGTCGCTGAGAAGAGTCATGCCGCGACCGTAATCGCGCATCCGGATACCCGGCCACCCGCCTCGTCATCGCCCGCAACACGCGGTCACGGGGTGTAACGCTCAGGCCGCGTAGCGGCCGGAGGCGACGGCCTTGGCCCGTGCCTTCGCCGCCTCCTCCTCGCGGTTCTTCGGCGGGCGGGTGGCCACGAGGTCGTCGAGCAGGTGCTGGGTGACGTGCGCGATCTCGGCGACGGCGCGGTCGAACACCTCCTGATTGGCTTTCGACGGCCTCGTCGTGCCGGCGATCTTGCGCACGTACTGCAGGGCGGCGGCATGCACCTCGTCCGAGGTCGCGGCCGGCTCGAAGTTGTGGAGGGTGTGGATGCTGCGGCACATGCCGTTCACGGTACGCCCGCTCCCGAGCGTGCGGAAGGGGCGGATGCCGCAGCATCCGCCCCTTCCGCACGCCGACTCACTTCTTGTAGTTGGGCGCCTCGACCACGATCTGCACGTCGTGCGGGTGCGACTCCTTGAGGCCGGCGGCGGTGATGCGCACGAAGCGGCCGCGGCTCTTGAGCTCTTCGATGGTGCGCGCGCCGACGTAGAACATCGACTGGCGAAGCCCGCCGATCAGCTGGTACGCGACGGCCGAGACCGGCCCGCGATACGGCACCTGACCCTCGATGCCCTCGGGGATCAGCTTGTCGTCGCTGGGCACATCGGCCTGGAAGTAGCGGTCCTTCGAGTACGAGGTCTGCTTGCCTCGGGTCTGCATGGCGCCGAGCGAGCCCATGCCGCGGTACTGCTTGAACTGCTTGCCGGACTGGAAGACGATCTCGCCCGGCGACTCGTCGGTGCCTGCGAGCAGCGATCCGAGCATGACGGCGTCGGCACCGGCGACCAGAGCCTTCGCGATGTCGCCCGAGTACTGCAGACCGCCGTCGGCGATCACCGGCACACCGGCGGGACCGGCGGCGAGCGACGCCTCATAGACCGCGGTGACCTGCGGCACTCCGACACCCGCGACGACGCGCGTGGTGCAGATCGAGCCAGGACCGACGCCGACCTTGACGGCGTCGACGCCGGCGTCGACCAGCGCCTGGGCGCCCTCGCGGGTCGCGACGTTGCCGCCGATGATGTCGATGTGCGCGAACGACTCGTCGGCCTTGAGTCGCTTGACGAGCTCGATGACGCCCTGCGACTGGCCATTGGCCGTGTCGACGACGAGGATGTCGACGCCCGCGTCGCGCAGCGCCTCTGCGCGCTCCCAAGCGTCGCCGAAGAAGCCGATCGCCGCGCCGACGCGCAGACGGCCCTGGTCGTCCTTGGTGGCGAGGGGGTACTTCTCGCTCTTGTCGAAGTCCTTGATCGTGATGAGGCCGGCGAGCTTGCCGTCTTCGTCGATGAGCGGCAGCTTCTCGACGCGGTGCTTCGCGAACAGCGAGATGACCTCTCCCGCGGCGACGCCGACCTTGGCGGTGACGAGGTTCTCGCGGGTCATGACGTCTTTCACCAGGGTCGTCTGGCGCTCGAAGCCGGAGACGAAGCGCATGTCGCGGTTGGTGACGATGCCCACGAGCGTGCCCTGGTCGTCGACCACGGGCAGACCCGAGATACGGTACTTGGCGCACAGGTTGTCGACCTCTTCGACGGTCGCGTCGGCGGTCGTGGTGATCGGGTCGGTGATCATGCCCGACTCGCTGCGCTTGACGCGGTCGACCTGCGCGGCCTGGTCGGCGATCGACAGGTTGCGGTGCAGGATGCCGATGCCGCCCTCGCGAGCCATGGCGATGGCCATGCGGGCCTCGGTCACGGTGTCCATCGCGCTGGAGAGCAGAGGGGTCGCGACCGAGATGCGGCGCGTGATCCGCGAGGAGGTGTCGGCCTCGCTCGGGATGACGTCGGTGTGCCCGGGAAGCAGGAGCACGTCATCGTAGGTGAGTCCGACGAAACCGAACGGGTCGTGCTGCTGCATGGAAGCTTGCTCCTCTGCGCCGGAGGCGCGATCGAATGGCGAGTGCGCGGGGACGTCTGCGGCCTGACGGGGCAAGGCCCGCGGGTGTATAGATTCTAAGCGCCACGCGCGGCCTGTTATTCCGAGAACGCCGAGAACCGCCCGGTGTGACACTCCCGATATTCCGATCCGGCCACGATGGGTGCGCTCCCACGCCGCGACGGGATACGCTCAGTCCGACGTCCAAGCCGAGCGACGACCCGAAGTCGCTGGATGCACTCGATGTGGAGGATGCGTGGGACTCAGAACTATGGCGCTTCAGCGCCCCCGGAACGGCGTGGTCGCGGTGCTCGCGACGCTGCTCGCCGCCTTCCTCGTCTTCGGCGTGCCGGCCGGTGCCGCGCACGCTGAGACGACACCGGACGGGCAGGAGGTCACCGACTTCTACTTCGCCGGCAACATCACCTACGACGACGAGCCCATCGAGGGCGTCGAGCTGTCGGTGAAGGGCGGCGGGTTCGAGGGCGAGACCAAGACCGACGCCGAGGGCAAATGGCGCCTGTACGTGCCTGAGAAGGACAAGTACACGATCGCGGTCGACGAGGACACGCTCCCCGACGGCGTCATCGTCGATGCGGAGAACCTGCCGGACGGCGTCGAGCCGGTCTCGGGCACGAGCGGCGAGTTCGAGGCGGAGTTCGGCCTGACCGGCACGAAGATCGTGAACCTCTTCCTCGGCGAGGGAGAGCGCATCACGGTCTCGCTGCTCGACCAGCTCGCCTCGCGCCTCGTGGGCGGTCTGAACTTCGGTCTGCTGCTCGCCCTCGCGTCGATGGGCGCCGCGCTCATCTACGGCACCACGCGTCTGTCGAACTTCGCGCATGCGGAGATGGTGACGTGGGGCGGCCTCGTGGCCCTGGTCACGACGACGGTCTGGCAGGCGCCCCTCTGGGTGGGCATCACCGCCGCCGTCATCGCCGGCGGTCTCTTCGGCTGGGCGATGGATGCCGCGCTCTGGCGCCCCCTGCGCCGCCGCGGCCTCGGCGTGGTGCAGCTGATGATCGTCAGCATCGGGCTCTCGCTCGCACTGCGCTACCTGTTCCAGTACCTGATCGGCGGCGGCACGCGCCAGCTGCCCGGCGCGAGCCCCGCACCCATCCAGTTCGGTCCGGTCTCGCTGTCGTACATCGACCTGGTCGCCATGGGCGTCAGCATCGTCGTCATCCTGGCCGTGGCGTGGTTCCTGACCCGCACCCGCATCGGAAAGGCCACAAGGGCGATCTCCGACAACCCGCAGCTCGCCGCCGCTTCGGGCATCGACGTCGACCGGGTCATCCGCTACGTGTGGATCCTGTCGGGTGTGCTGGCGGCCATCTCGGGCATCCTGTGGGCGTACTTCCGCCCCGGCGTGAAGTGGGACATGGGCATGCAGATGCTGCTGCTGATCTTCGCCGCGATCACCCTCGGCGGCCTCGGCACCGCGTTCGGCGCCCTGGTCGGCTCGCTGATCGTCGGCATCGCGGTCGAGATCTCGACGCTGTGGATCCCCTCCGACCTCAAGTACGCGAGCGCCCTGGTCGTGCTCATCGTGATCCTGCTGGTGAGGCCGCAGGGCCTGCTCGGACGCAAGGAAAGGCTGGGCTGACCATGGACTTCGGAAGCATCTTCTCGAACACGGCCGTCTACCTGTTCAGCCCGGTCACCATCGCGTACGCCCTGGCCGCGACGGGTCTCGCCGTGCACTTCGGCTACGCCGGCCTGCTCAACTTCGGCATGGCCGCGTTCATGGCCATCGGAGGCTACGGCTACGCGATCTCGGTGCTCAGCTTCGGGCTCCCGTGGTGGGTGGGCATGCTCATCGGCCTGCTGGGCGGAGCCCTGTTCGCCGTGCTGCTCGGCATCCCGACCCTGCGACTGCGGGCCGACTACCTCGCCATCGCGACGATCGCGGCGGGCGAGATCGTGCGTCTGCTCTTCACGACGCAGCTGTTCGACGAGTGGACCAACTCGGCCGACGGTCTCGCGCAGTACAACGGCGGATTCCGTGACGCCAACCCGTTCCCCGACGGCACCTACGGCTTCGGCCCGTGGACCTACACGGCGAACGACCTGTGGAACCGCGTCTTCGGCGTGATCCTCCTGGCTGTCGCCGTGCTGCTCGTCTGGGCGCTCATGCGCAGCCCATGGGGGCGCGTGCTCAAGGGCATCCGCGAAGACGAGGACGCCGTGCGCTCGCTCGGCAAGAACGTCTTCGCCTACAAGATGCAGGCGCTCGTCGTCGGCGGCGTGATCGGCGCCGCGGGCGGCATCGTCTTCGTGCTCCCCTCGGCCGTCGTGCCTGGCAGCTACACGACCTCGCTGACCTTCTTCCTGTGGACGATCCTGCTGCTCGGCGGCGCAGCGACCGTCTTCGGGCCCACGCTCGGCGCGATCCTGTTCTGGGTCGTGTTCGCGTTCCTCGCCAACCTGCTGCCGAGCATGGCTCGCAACGGCATCCTGCCCATGTCCGACAGCCAGGCCTCGACCCTGGTGTTCATCTTCGTGGGCGTGGCGCTGATGCTGCTCGTGATCTTCCGCCCGCAGGGCATCCTCGGAGACAAGAGGGAGATGACCTTTGTCAAGTGAGAACACCCCCGAGCAGGTTCCCGGCGCGGAACCCGCACCGGTGACCGGCAGCATCAGGCGCCCGAAGACGACGGGTCTCGCGAAGGGACCCGCCGCCCCCGGTGTCGCGAAGGTCGACCCGATCCTCGTGGTCGATGCGGTCGAGCGGCACTTCGGCGGCCTGACCGCGGTCAACGTCGAGCACGTCGAGGTGCCGAGAGGCGCGATCACCGCGCTGATCGGGCCGAACGGCGCCGGCAAGACCACCCTGTTCAACCTGCTGTGCGGCTTCGACAAGCCGAACAGCGGCACGTGGAGCTTCGACGGGAAGAACCTGTCGGGCATCCCGTCGTTCAAGGTCGCCCGCATGGGCCAGGTGCGCACCTTCCAGCTCACCAAGTCGCTGTCGCTGCTGACGGTGCTCGAGAACATGAAGCTCGGTGCCACGAAGCAGAAGGGCGAGGGCTTCTGGGCCAGCCTGTTCCCCGCCCTCTGGCGGCGACAGGAGGCGGAGATCGAAGAGCGCGCCCGCGAGCTGCTGCGCAGGTTCAAGCTCGACGCGAAGGAGAAGGACTTCGCCGCGTCGCTGTCGGGCGGTCAGCGCAAGCTCCTCGAGATGGCACGAGCGCTGATGAGCAATCCGCAGCTGGTCATGCTCGACGAGCCGATGGCAGGCGTCAACCCCGCCCTCACGCAGTCGCTGCTCGACCACATCCTCGATCTGAAGGAGCAGGGCATGACCGTGCTCTTCGTCGAGCACGACATGCACATGGTGCGCCACATCGCCGACTGGGTGATCGTCATGGCCGAGGGCCGAGTGGTCGCCGAGGGCCCGCCCGACACCGTCATGGAGGACCCCGCTGTCGTCGACGCCTATCTGGGCGCACACCAGGACGTCGATCTCGGAGTCGTGACCGGCCGCATCCCCGTGATGCCCGGCGATGCAGCCGGGGCGGTCGCCGCCACCCGCATCCGCGAGAAGATCGAGGCCGAGGCCGAGGCAGAGCTCGAGGCCGACGAAGACGTGGCCGAAGCCGAAGAGGAGAAGAAGTGATGGATGCCGAGAACTCCTCCCCCGCGCGCGGCGTCGCGGATGACGCCCGCGACGTCGTCGTCGAGCTGACCAACGTGCACGCCGGCTACCTGCCCGGCGTGAACATCCTCAACGGCGCGAACCTCGTCGCCCGCAAGGGCGAGCTGATCGGCATCATCGGGCCGAACGGCGCCGGCAAGTCGACGCTGCTGAAGTCGATCTTCGGCATGGTGAACGTGCGCGAGGGCGACATCACCGTCAACGGCGAGAGCATCGTCGGGCTCAAGGCCGACAAGCTCGTCAAGCGCGGTGTGGCCTTCGTTCCGCAGACGAACAACGTCTTCCCGTCGCTGACCATCGCCGAGAACCTGCAGATGGGGCTCTATCAGAACCCCAAGATCTACGCCGAGAGGCTGGAGTTCGTCAGCAGCATCTTCGCCGAGCTCGGCAAGCGCCTGAACCAGCGCGCGGGTTCGCTCTCGGGCGGTGAGCGCCAGATGGTCGCGATGTCGCGCGCCCTGATGATGGACCCGTCGGTGCTGCTGCTCGACGAGCCGTCTGCCGGGCTCTCCCCGGTGCGGCAGGACGACGCGTTCATCCGCGTCTCCGACATCAACCAGGCCGGCGTGACGACGATCATGGTCGAGCAGAACGCCCGGCGCTGCCTGCAGATCTGCGACCGCGGCTACGTGCTCGACCAGGGCCGCGACGCCTACGAGGGCACCGGCCGCGACCTGCTGAACGACCCGAAGGTCATCGGCCTGTACCTGGGCACTCTGGGCCAGGACGCCGCCTGACGCACTGATTCAGAACGGGGTGGATGCCGATCGGCATCCACCCCGTTCTCCGTTCGACCCATGCGCGGCCACGGGCAGCCAGAAGGCCCCGGATGCCGGCATCCGGGGCCTTCTGTGACCGAACGTCAGTTGGTGCGCTCGATGGTGTTGTCTGCCTTGTACTTGTAGATGCCGATCGTGGCGCCCTGCGGGTCGCCGTTCTCGTCGAAGGTCACCTCGCCGGAGTAGCCGTCGTAGTCGGCGGTGCCTCCGTCGTTGATGATCTTGGCGCACTCCTTGAACGAGGTGCACTTCTCACCGTCGCCCGAGCCGCCCGAGACCTCCTGCATCTTCGAGGCGATGTCGGCGCCCTCGGTCGAGCCGGCGGCGAGCGACGCGAGTGCGACGAGGATCGCGGCGTCGTAGGCCTCGCCGGCGTAGGTGAAGTCCTTCACCTCGGCGTTGCCCTCGCCCGTCCAGTACGCCTGCAGGCGCTCGACGAAGTCGTCTTCGAGAACCGGGCCGGCCTTGGTGCCCTGCGCGCCCTCGAGCGGAACCTGCATCTCGTCACCGTAGTCCGACAGGTTTCCGTCGACCATGTAGAACTTGTCGGCCGAGATGCCGGCGTTCACCAGCAGCGGGCCGATGGTCTTGAACTGGTCGAACGAGACGATCGCGACGGCGTCGGGGTTCTCAGCCTTGATGGTCTCGACCTGGGCGTCGAACTGCGCGTCGCCGACGTTGAACGACGCCTCGGCGACGACCTCGCCGCCGGCCGCCTCGAACGTCTCCTTGATGGCGGCGTCGAGACCCGTGCCGTACGCGTCGTTCTGGTAGATGATGCCGAGCGTCTTGCGGTTGTCCTCGGCGATCAGGTTGCCGAGGACCTCGCCCTGCAGCAGGTCGCTGGGAGCGGTCCGGAAGTACAGGCCCTTGTCGTCCCAGTCGGTGAAGTCGGGGCCGGTGTTCGAGGCCGAGATCTGCAGCACACCGGCGTTGACGTTTCCGTCGAGGATGAGTCGCGAGACACCGGATGCCGCGGCACCGATCATCGCGGTGACGCCCGCGCCCTGCAGCTTGGTGATCGAGGTCTCGTACGCCTTGGTGTCGGTGTCGCCCTCGTCTTCTGCGGTGAGCTCGATCTGGATGCCGGCGTCTGCCTCGTTGATCTCCTTGACGGCGAGGCCGACACCCGACTCCATGGGCGGGCCGAGGAAGGCGAGTGCGCCGGTCTGCGGCAGCAGCGAGCCCAGCTTGAGCGTGAGGTCGGCGGCGGGCTTCTTGCCGCCATCGCCGTCACCGGAGGGCTTCTCGGCGGGCGTGCTGCTGCAGCCCGCGATGATGAGTGCGGAGGCGCTGACCATCGCAGCCGCCGCGAAGATCCTCGCGGGACGCGAGCCCTTCATTGCGTTCATGTTGCTCCCTTGCGTAACTGAACGTGGATTTCCACTTCGGGTGCTCTCACCCTATTGGGTGATATGCCGCGCGTGGTATCGCTTCCATCTCGGTCGCCTAACGATCCGATCAGGGCGCAGAAGCGCCGGTCAGACCAGGTCGACGGGTGCGGTGATCGGCGAATCCGAGTGCGCTCGCCTGCTGTGCAGCATGAGGTCGGCGACGAACACGACGATCGCGATCCAGACGAGGATGAAGCCGATCCAGCGCTCGAAGGGCATGGGCTCTCCGAGAAGCGCCCAGCCCACGATGAACTGCATGACCGGGGTGATGAACTGCAGCAGCCCGACCAGGCTGAGGTCGATCCGCCTGGTGCCGGCGGCGAACAGCAGCAGCGGCACGGCGGTGGCGATGCCGGCCCCGGCGACGAGCACGGTGTGCAGCGGCGAGACCTGGCCGAAGGTGATGCCGTCGGTCTGCCCGACGATGATGAGCGTCACGACCGCGATCGGGATGAGCCAGAACGATTCGAGGGTGAGGCCGCTGGTGGCGTCGACCGCCGCCCCGATCTGCTTCTTGACCAGACCGTAGATGCCGAACGACGCCGTGAGGGTGAGCGCGATCCAGGGGAACTTCCCGTACGCCACGATGATCACGATCACGGCCAGCATGGCGATGCCGATCGCCACCCACTGCATCCGCCGAACGCGCTCGCGCAGCACGAAGACGCCGAGCAGAACGGTGAAGATCGGGTTGATGAAGTACCCGAGGCTCGTCTCGATCACGTGGCCGGTCAGGGTGCCGATGAGGAAGGTCTGCCAGTTGACGTAGATGAGCACGCCGGCGAGGGCGGTCCAGCCGAGCAGCCGGGGCTGACGCACGATCGCGATGAGGGCGGGCCAGCCGCGCATGACCGTGACCAGCAGCAGGCAGAACACGAACGAGAGCAGCACGCGCCAGGCCACGACCTCCCACGCCCCGGTCGGGACCAGCGCGAGGAAGTACAGCGGCAGCACGCCCCAGATCAGGTAGGCGCCGATCGTGTAGGCGATCCCGCCGTTTCTCGTGCTCACCGATTCAGCCTAGTGGCGACGCCGTCGCTCGAGACGCGTCGCGGGGGTACGGCAGAGGGCCCGGATGCCGTGGCATCCGGGCCCTCTGGGAGCTGTTGTCGACCTGCGTCAGCGGACGACGACGGCGAGCACGTCGCGAGCCGAGAGCACCAGGTACTCGTCAGCGCCGAACTTCACCTCGGTGCCGCCGTACTTGCTGTAGAGCACGCGGTCGCCCACGGCGACGTCGAGCGGAACGCGGTTGCCGTTGTCGTCGATGCGGCCGGGGCCCACTGCCACGACCTGGCCCTCCTGGGGCTTCTCCTTCGCGGTGTCGGGGATGACCAGACCGCTTGCGGTGGTCTGCTCTGCCTCGACCTGCTGGATGACGATGCGGTCCTCGAGCGGCTTGATGGAAACCGACACGGTGTACCTCTTCTTTCGTGCTTGAGATCAGAAGACTGTTAGCACTCTCGTGGTGAGGGTGCTAACTCCAGTGTATGCCGAGCGTTGGCACTCATGCAATGCGAGTGCCAGCCCGATCGCGGACCGTAGGCTCTTCCTGTGGAGATGTCTGAGCTGACCGCACTGCTCACGCGCGATGGTCTCGCGCTGCTCGACGAGGTGGGCGCCGTCGAGTCGTCCGCCGATGTCGCGCGCTCGGTGTCGCGGCTGCGCGCAGCCGGCCACTCCCCCGACCTCGTCTCGGCCGTCGTCGGACAGGCGCGTCTGCGGGTGAAGGCGCGAGCGAAGTTCGGCGAGTTCGCCGACCGGATGCTGTTCACCCGTGCCGGTCTCGAGCAGGCCACGCGCCTGAACGTCGCCACCCTGCACGCCGTGCGGCTGCGCCGCACGGGCATCACCCGCGTCTCGGACCTCGGCTGCGGCATCGGCGGCGACAGCCTCGCCTTCGCCGGCGCCGGACTGACGGTCGACGCGGTGGATGCCGATCAGGTGACCTCGGCGATCGCCGCCTACAACCTGGCCCCCTTCCCCGACGCGACCGTGCACCACGGAACCGCCGAGGCCTCCGTGCCGACCGACGGCGCCGTCTGGCTCGACCCCGCCCGCCGCACCGCGGGGCACAGCGAGACGACCCGCACCTCGCCTGCCGACTGGTCACCGTCGCTCGACTGGTGCTTCGAGGTCGCGCGCCGGCATCCGACCGGCATCAAGCTCGGGCCGGGGCTCGACCGCGACCTCATCCCCGAAGACGTCGAGGCGCAGTGGGTGAGCGCCGACGGCAGCGTGGTCGAGCTGGTGCTGTGGAGCGGCGAGCTGGCCCGCCCCGGCATCCGGCGCTCGGCGCTCGTGACGCAGGGCGGCGAGACGCACGAGATCACGGCCGCGGCGGACGCCGACGACGAGCCGGTGCGCGAGCTCGGCGCGTTCCTGCACGAACCAGACGGCGCCGTCATCCGCGCGCGCCTCATCGGCGAGGTCGCCCGCTCGCTCGAGGCCGGGATGGTCGACGAGCAGATCGCGTACCTCACGGGCGATGCGGCTCTGACATCGCCGTTCGTGCAGTCGTTCCGCGTGCGCGAGACCATGCCCGCGCACGTCAAGTCGATCAATCAGGCGCTGCGCAGGGCCGACATCGGCCGTCTCGAGATCAAGAAGCGCGGCATGGACATCGATCCGGCGGCGTTCCGCAAGAAGCTCGCTCTCAAGGGATCGACGGCGGCGACGCTGATCCTCACCCGCACGCCGGCCGGCCGGGTGGCGATCCTCGCCGATCGCGTCTGATCAGCCGCCGGTCTCGCCGGTCTTGTCGTCGACCCCGCAGTAGCCCGAGTCGACGTCGCAGACGATCGAATCCGGAGTGCGGATGATCGTCAGTCGCGGATCGACGTTCTGCGTGAGGTTCAGCTGATAGATGCCCCGATCGGTCGCGACCTCCAGGCGCCCGCCGCTCGATGGGTCGAACTCCGCGCAGCCCTCGGCTGTCAGCGCGGTCGGCTCGGCGACCAGCAGGCAGAACTGCGTGCCGTCGAAGGTCATCCACACGGGCGTGGTGTCGTCCCACCCGATGAGCTGGAGTGCGCTTCCGTCATAGCCGGACCTGTCGAGGAACTCGGCGATCTCGAGCTCGCGTCCCGAGTACTGCTCCCGCCAGTCGTAGGTGCCGTCATCGGCGAGCACCTCGCGCTGGATGATCGTCACCCGCTCTCCGTCGATGTCCTCGAGCAGCACCGCCCAGACGATCGCCCGCTCTCCGTCGATCGTCAGCTCGACGTTCGCCTGCAGGCCGTACGTGTCGGGCTCACCCGTCTTCTGGCAGACGGTCTGCCGGCCCTCGACATCCGCCGCGCCCTCCGATGTTTTGGCGGCGTCGGCCCCGTGCGCTGCGATGAGCACGAGGCATTCGCTGTCGTCGGCGGTCTTGGTCGCGTACCAGGCCTCGACCCCGTGCTTCGCACCGGTCAGCACCACAGAGCCCGGATCGAACTCGTCGGACGCGTCGAGCTGCACCAGCGTCCTGCGCTGCGCATCGGTCATCGGGCGGCTGCCGTCGCCTCGGCCGAAGGCGAGCCAGCCCACGCCCACTCCCAGCAGCACGGCCACGATGGCCGAGAGGACGAGGATCGGGATGCTGGGCATGCGGCGCGCACGGTCTGGCTGCTCGGGCAGCGAACGCCCCGTCACCGCCTCTGATTCAGCCGCGGGCTCCTGATCAGAGCCGGCGCCTGCCCGCACGGCGTCCGAGGCGGACGGAGGGTCCGGAGCAGCTGGGGAATCGGTCTCCTCGCTCGTGGGAACCGGACGGGGCGTTGGTGCCACGACCCGAGTGCTCAGCTCACGCAGCTCGTCGGCCTCGGCATCGGTCAGTGCGCCGTTCGGCGAGAAGGCGCGCCGCTGCAGCTCGCGACGTCTGGCCTCGTTGCCCGCATCCGCCATCTCGTCATCCGCCGTTCCGCACGACGGTGAGCACCGGACCCCGCGACGGCGTCTCGCGCACCTCGTACACCGTGCTGCCCCGCGAGAGGAGGAACACGCCTTCGTCGGTGGGCTCGCACGACTCGATGACGGCACCGCCCTCGGGATCGACGACATAGACGCACGTCTTCATCTCCTGGGAGATGAACACGGGCACCTCTCCGTCGTAGCCGACGATCTGGATGTACCGCGAGTCGACGCCCTGCTCCGCGATCTTCTCGATCTGCGCCCGCTCCTCGTCGGTGAACTGCGACGTCCAGTCCATGCCCGCAGACATGTCATGCCGCTGCACGAGCAGCGTCTCGCGGCCCGCGACGTCGTCGATGAGGGTGGCCCAGTACGACCAGTGGTGCTCGCCCTCGGCGTGATCGATCGAGACGCCGATGGGCTGGGCGAACGGCGCCTCGCCGTCAGGCTCCGGCGGCACCATGCATTCGAACCGATTCTGATCGGCCACGCTGATGGCCAGACAGGTCTTCGCGCCGTCTTCACTGGTCGCGCGCCACACCGATGCATCGTATTTCTCACCGAGATAGACGATCGAGCCGGGGTCGAACCGCCCGGTCTTCTCGATCTCAGCCAGGGCGCTCGCCTGCGCGGCGTTCATCGCGGGGGCGTCGGAGCGGCTCAGCAGCACCCACCCGCCACCGAATCCGACCAGCAGCGCGACCAGCGTCGACAGCACGAGGATCGGGATGCCGGGCCGCCGCCGTCCCGACGTCGCATCGGCGTCGGCGGCCTCGCTCGCGTGCTTGCGATGGACCCCGTCATGCGCCGGGGTCTCGTCGGCTTCTGAGCCTGCGGGGCGGGGCGACGGGCGTTCGGACCGGGCTGCCGAGTCGGGAGGTCCATGCTGATCCGGTCGCTCCTCCCCTCGCTCGGGAGCCGGCACCGAAGGCGGTACAGCGGGCGCGGAGTGCGCGGTCAGGGCATCCAGCTCTCGCAGTTCGGCGTGCTCCGCCTCGGTGAGTGCCCCACCGGCGGCATACGCCCGGCGCTGCAGCTCACGTCGTCGTGAGCTCTTCGCCTCGTCCAGCATGCGTCACCCCAGACTCTCGAGCTGCATCGCGGCCCAGAGCAGCCACCCTGCGCTGAACAGCGTGGCACACAATCCGAGCACCAGCGCCCACACCGCGATGCCGCGGTTCTCGATCGGCCGTCGCAGAGACATGATCGCCGCGATCACGGCGATGATCGCGACCGGGATGCCCCACCCGACGAACATGGATGTCGCCAGGGCGACGATCGCCGCGACGAGCGCCCACGGCGCGAGCCGTGCGTCGTCGACGGGATGATCGCCCGTGCTCGGTGCCCATTCCATGGCCGGCTGCTCATCGGCATCCGGATGCGCGGCGACCTGCCCGACCGGCACAGGACCGGTGGGCAGCTTGCCGTAGCCCTTCGCCGCACCGGGCAGCGCCGCCCCGCCACCGGGCTTCTCGACCTCGGGGGTGGGCTGCTCGATGCGCGGGTCGCTCATGCCGGGCTCACCTGGATCTCGGTCACCGGCAGCGTCGAATCGGCGCCGAACGCGAGGGTCGAGGCGCCGCGTCCGCTGGCCATCAGCTCGGCTGCGAGGCCGGCGATCATGGCGCCGTTGTCGGTGCACAGCGACAGCGGCGGAATGCGCACGGCGACACCGGCCGCCGCCGCACGCTCGAGGGCCACCTCGCGCAGGCGCCTGTTCGCGATCACGCCGCCGCCGAGCAGCAGACGAGGCACGCCGCGGTCTTCGCAGGCGGCGAGCGCCTTGGCGACGAGCACGTCGATCACGGCCTCACGGAAGCTCGCGGCGACGTCGGCCACCGGAACCTCCTCACCGGCCGCCTCGGCGCGCTCCACCCAGCGCGCGACCGCGGTCTTCAGGCCCGAGAACGAGAAGTCGTAGCGGTGCTTCGCCATGTCGGACGCCTTCGAGAGCCCCCTCGGGAAGCGGATCGCCTTCGGGTCGCCGTCGGCCGCCGCCCTGTCGATCTGCGGTCCCCCCGGGTACGGCAGGCCCAGCAGCCTGGCGACCTTGTCGAAGGCCTCGCCTGCGGCATCGTCGACGGTCTCGCCGAGCAGCTCGACGTCGGTCGTCAGGTCGCGCACGTGCAGAAGCGAGGTGTGCCCGCCCGAGACCAGCAGCGCGATGGTCGGGTACTCGAGGGGTGCCGTGGCGCGGTCGTCGGAGGTGAGGATGTCGGCGGCGATGTGCCCGACGAGGTGGTTCACCGCATACAGCGGCTTGCCGAGACTCACGGCGAGGCCCTTCGCCGCACCGACGCCCACCATCAGCGCGCCGGCGAGGCCGGGGCCGCTCGTCACGGCGATCGCATCGAGCTCGTCGAGCGTCACCCGCGCCTCGGCGAGGGCGCGTTCGATCGACGGCTGCAGGGCCTCGAGGTGGGCCCGTGCGGCGACTTCCGGCACGACCCCGCCGTAGCGTGCGTGCTCGTCCATGCTCGACGCGATCGTGTTCGACAGCAGCGTCCGCCCGCGCACGATCCCGATGCCGGTCTCGTCGCAGCTCGTCTCGATTCCGAGCACCAGGGGACCGGTCATGCGCTCGCCTCCTCTGCCGCATCGGCCGAACTGCGCGCCCACGACCACAGGTCGAGGCGCATGATCACCGCATCCACGTTGTCGGGCTGGTAGTAGCCGGGCCTGCGGCCGATCTCGGCGAAGCCCTCCGAGGCATAGAGCGTCTGAGCCGGGATGTTGTCGTCCCGCACCTCCAGGAAGAGCTCGCGCGCTCCGCGCTCGAGTGCGGTGGCGATCAGGGCGCGCAGCAGCGCCCGCCCTCGTCCCTGCCCGCGAAGGGAGGCGTCGAGAGCGATGGTCTGGATGTCGGAATCAGCCGAGCCCTGCAGTGCCCGCACTCCCCCGTAGCCGACGACGCGCTCTCCCTCGACATCGACCAGGTAGACGTTGTGGAGGCTCGCGATCTCGGTGCCCATCGTCTGCTCGCTCCACGCATCGGTGGGGAAGCTGCGCTGCTCGAGGTCCATGATCGCCGGCAGGTCGTCGAGGGTCGCGGGGCGCAGGGTCATGAGCCCACCCGCTTCGGAGCACCGGGCTGCACCACATCGGGCGAACGCAGATAGAGCGGCTCGGCGTCGGCCAGAACGCGGCCGCTCGCGACGGCGCGAGCCCCCACGCGGGCGAGTGCAGCGGCCGACAGCTCGGTCACCTCGTGCACCGGCTCGTCGATCTCGGCACCTCGCTTCTCGAGGCGCGTCGGCTGGGTCAGATCCGGGATGCCGTCGGCATCCGTCCCGTCGAAGACGCTGACCGCGATCTCTCGCCGACGTGCGTCGGTCACCACCGCGAAGGGACCGTCGGCCTCGTGGTCGAGGGCGATCGCGAAGTGGCTGGGGACCGGGATGAGCGGGATGCCGCGGCCGAGCGCGAACGCCCGCGCGGCGGCGATGCCGATGCGCAGGCCTGTGAACGGGCCAGGGCCCATGCCGGCCACGACGTGCGTGATCTCATGACCCGCGACCTGTGCCAGCAGGTCTCCGATCACCTCGGCGTGGCCGAGCGGATCGGGAGTGCCGGCCTCGGCGACGGTGCGCCCGTCGGCGTCGATGACGGCGACGGCCGTTCCGAGAGAGGTGTCGACGGCGAGGATCACCCCTCCAGGTTAGTCCGCGCCGCCGGGTCAGCCGAGCGGTGCCCGCAGCGGGTAGTCCTGACCCTCGAGGATCACCTGGGCCGTCGCTCCCGTGACCTTGTTGGCGACGATCGGGGCGAGCAGGTTCACGTGCACGCCCTCCCCGGTGTGGCTCGCCACGACGAGCACCAGCGCATCGTCTGCAGCCGTCAGACCGAGAGCGTCGACGTGCTCCTCGGCGAGGGTCGGCGCATAGCCCGACACGACCGTCTGCGGGTCGACGAGGTAGAGCCGCAGACCGTCGTCGTCGACCGCGCCGAGCGAGAAGAGCCCGTCCGCCCCGTCGATCGGGTCGAGCCGGAACCGCGTGTGCGGAGCGAGTCCGAGCGGAGGGTCGACGAAGTCGAGGAGCGCGGTCATCGCAGGAACTCCAGGAGTGTGGGCTGCAGAACGCGGCCGGTGACGGCGAGCGCGGAGCGGTACACGAGCTCCTGGGCCTGCAGCCTCACGAGCACCTCGACGGAGTCGACGTCCTCGACGGCGGCTCGTCGCGCCTCGAGTGACACGGAGTCCTGCACTGTCGCCTCCTTTGCTCGCTCCAGCTGCGACTGCCTGGCGCCCACAGAGCCCTGCACGCTGAGCATCGCATCGCGGCGCTCATCGATCTCGGTCAGGCGGGGACCGACATTCTGCCCACCCCGCAGATCAGCCACGATATCGGTGATCAGGGAGAACACCGATCCCGCCCCTGTGCCGAAGACTGCGGCGCCGTCGGTGTCGACGCGGATGGATGCCTCGTCGGAGACACGACGGACGACCTCTGCTCCGGGGAGTCCGCTGAACGCGCCGGACGGGTCGAAAGCCGCTGTGTCGGAGGTGCCTGCGAAGACCGAGCGCCCCAGCACGGTGGTGTTCGCCTGCGCGAGCAGCTCATCGCGGATGCCTTCGAGCTCGACCGCGAGAGCCTCTTTCGCCGTCGCATCCATCGCTCCGTCGTTGGCTCCCTGCACGGTCAGGTTCCTCACGCGGGCGAGCAGGGCGGTGCTCGCAGTGATCGCCGAGTCGGCGGTCGCCAGCCATGCGATGCCGTCGTCGATGTTGCGGGCGTGCTGCTCGGTGCGGCGCTGCTCGGAGTGGAGGCGCAGCGTGGTCGCTGCGGCATGGGGGTCGTCGGAGGGTGCGAGGAACGCCCGCTGCGAGTTCGCCTGCTCCTGCAGTCGCGACAGCTCCGACAGATTGGCCTGCAGCTGGCGCATGGCCGTGTGCGTCATGGAAGACGCGGTCACCCGGGAGATCATGGTCGTCCTCCTCCTAGCGGCCCACGAGGCCGGTGCGGTTGATGAGCACGTCGAGCGACTCGTCGACGGCCGTGAGAACCCTGGCCGCCGCCTGGTACGCCGTCTGGAACGTGAGCAGGCTGATCGTCTCCTCGTCTCCATCGACTCCGGCCACGGATCGCTGCGCGCCGACCGCGGCCGTCGACGCGACATCCGACAGGGTCGCCCGCTGGATGTCGCCGGCGGTGGCCACGGCGAAGCCGGCGACCACATCCGCCCAGATGGAGTCGGGTCCGCCGGCGCTGCGCCCGATCTGGGAGATCGCATCCGCGTTGCTCGAATCGAGCGGCCCGCCTCCCGGCTTGGCCACGGCGAGGTCCGATGCGCTCCCGACCGCCACGGAGAGCCCGAGTGCGGCAGGGCCCGACCCGGACAGCGCGAAGAAGTCGCCTCCGGCCTGACCGGTCGCCGTCACTCCCGCGCGGTGCCGCTCGTTGACGCTGGAGGCGAGAGCTCTCGCCACCTCGTCGTACGACCTGGCGAGGCCCGCCAGCGTGCCGCCGTCGTCCGCCGGCGCGAGCACGCTCAGCAGCCCGCCCAGCTCCCCGCCGTCGACCGACACCGCGAAGCCGTCGGCGCCGCTCCACGACACCGACAGCGCTCCGCCCTGCTCGATGGCGGCCGGCCCCGACAGGGTCAGCGATCGGGCGTCCCCGCCCGAGACGAGCGCGTTGCCGTCGATGCGCACGGTCATGGTGCCGTCGGCCTCGAGTGTGCCTCTTGCGCCGGCGAGACGCGCGGTGGTCTGCACGAGAGCGTCGCGCCGGTCGATCAGCTCGTTCGCCGAGCGGCCGGCGCCGAGCGCATCGCGGATCTCGGTGTTCAGCTGGGCGATCTGCGACGCGGCGGTGTTGAGCTGTGCGACCGTGCGTTCGGCGGACTGCCTCGCATCGGTCCACTGCGTCGCCACGGCGCGGTATCCACCGGCGATGCGGATGGCGAGCTCCGACGCCGACTGCAGCACCGTCGCCGCGGCCGCCCCCTGATCTGGCGTGTTCCCCAGGTCCTGCCACGCGTTCCAGAACTGCGACAGACGCGCTGAGAGACCGTGCTCGGTCGGCTCCGCCAGAGCCGTCTCGGCAGTGGTGGCGGCGAGCGCGCGCGCCGACCAGAAGCCCGCGGCACCTGCTGTGTCGCGCACGCGCGCATCGAGGAGCACGTCGCCCAGGCGGGCGACGCCGTCGACGGAGACGCCGTGCCCGGGAAGGGCTCCGAGGCTGAAACGCCCCGACTGGGCGACCGCCGCGATCGCCGATGTGGTGACCCGCTGACGGGTGTAGCCGTCGGTCGCCTGGTTGGCGATGTTCTGCCCCACCACATCCATCCCCCGCCGAGCCGCGGCGAGGGCGCTGGCGGCGGTGCCGAGCCCGCTGAATGTCGACATGTTCCTCACATCTCCGTGTCGATGATGCGCGCGGAGTCCTCACGCGCGCGCTCACCGTGGGTGGTGTACTCGCCGGTGTCGTCACCGAGACCGGCGATCGTCTCCTGCGTGGCCCGCATGACCGCGCGCAGCTGCTCCGAGTTCGCGTCGCGCAGGCGGCCGATCTCATCGGTCAGCTTGGTCAGCGCGTTCAGGTGCTCGGTGAGGACGTCGCGCCAGGCCCCCTCCGGCGCGCTGTCGATGAGCTGCCGGATGCTGGCGCCCTCGGGCGCACCCCATTCGGCAGCGACCGTCTCGGCCTCGACGACACGGGCGATCCCGGCCGTGCGGAGTCCGTCGAGCACCTGCTCGATCTCACGCGTGGCGAACTGCATCCAGCGTGTGCGGCCGGCGGCGAGCAGAAGCTCCTGCTCCTCGAGCTTGAACAGCAGCAGCTCGAGCAGCTCACGTTCTCGCCATAGCTGCGCGGACAATTCGTTGGCTCCCATTGACTCTCTTCCCCAGTGAGTGACGCGTCGTTCGACCGGTCGACTGCATCTATCGACCGGCGAGCGCAGATCGTTATCCGCGCTGGCATGGGTAGTTCTCCCCATGCCACTATCATTCAGGACATGGTATGGGAGGGGACCCGCCATGCAGGAGCAGTCCGTTCCTGTGTTCTACGAGGGGGCCACCAGCCATGACGACGCGTGAAGAGCGCAATCGCCTGATCGAGGAGAACCTGCCATTGGTGGGCTATCTCGCCTCAGACACGCACGCGCGCGCGACGCACGTGCCGCGCGAGGAGCTGGCATCCGCCGGTGCCCTCGCCCTGGTCACGGCGGCGGAGGCGTACGACCCGTCGCTCGGTGTGCCGTTCGGAGCCTACGCGCGTCGGCGCATCCTCGGCGCCTTCGCCGACGAGATGCGGTCGATGGACTGGGCATCCCGGGGCATCCGCCGACGCATCAAAGAGACCACCGCGGTGCAGGACACCCTCTCTTCGGGCCTCGGCCGGCCGGCGACCGCCGCAGAGATCGCGACCGCGATGGGCGTCTCCCAGGATGAGGTGCTGGCGGCTCTCGCCGACGCCACCCGCTCCGTCACGACGCTCGACGACGTGCACGAGTCCGATCTCGCCTCGTACACGCCCCTGCCCGATGAGGCGGCTGCGGTCGCCGAGCGACGCACCGTGCTCGATCACGCGATCAGGGCGCTGCCCGAGCGGATGCGGATGATCGTGCACGCCGTGTACATCGACGAGCGCCCCGTCAAGGAGATCGCCGAGGAGCTGGGGGTGTCGCACTCGGCCGTGTCTCAGCAGCGGGCAGAGGCCATCCGCCTGCTCCGCGATGCGCTCGAGCGGTTCTACCGGGACGGCGAGGAGGCCCCGCTGACGTCCCGCGTCTCGGCATCGGTGCGCGAGGGCTTCTTCGCCCGCATCGCCGAGACCGGCGGGTCGCGTATCGCCCGGGCGCTCGCGGGCTCCGCCTCCGTCACCTCCTGACGGCTTACGACCCGCGCGCGTGCGCCGATAGGTGTGGGTGGAGCCCACGGACGGGCTCCGTACGAATCCCATCACGGAGGAACACACCATGGGTATGCAGATCAACACCAACGTGTCGGCGCTCAACGCCTACCGCAACCTGTCGAACACGCAGAACGACCTGTCGAAGTCGCTCGAGAAGCTCTCGAGCGGATTCCGCATCAACCGTGCTGCCGACGACGCAGCCGGCCTCGCGATCTCCGAGGGCCTGCGCGCGCAGGTCGGCGGTCTGAACGTCGCCGCGCGCAACGCTCAGGACGGCATCTCGGTCATCCAGACCGCTGAAGGCGCCCTGACCGAGGTCCACTCCATCCTGCAGCGCATGCGCGACCTCGCGGTGCAGGCGGGCAGCGACTCGAACAACACCGATTCCCGCACCGCGCTCCAGGGAGAGATCAACGGCCTCGCCTCCGAGCTCAACCGGATCGGCGCCAACACGCAGTTCAACGGCATCAACCTGATGGACGGCGCTGCGCTGTCGTTCCAGGTCGGCGCGAACGGAAACGTCGCAGGCACCGACCTCTCGAACACCATCACCGTCAACCTGGCCGACCTCGCGACCGCGGTCTCCGGTGTCGCCACCCTCGAGGCGACCGGAGCGGACCTCGCTGCGGGCAGCGTCGCGGTCGACGTCAGCAGCGCCGCTTCCGCCGCTGCCGGGGTGGAGCTCATCGACGCGGCCATCACCAACGTGTCGACCGCTCGTGCGGACCTCGGTGCGAAGCAGAACCGCTTCGAGTCGACCATCAACAGCCTCAACGTCGCCTCGGAGAACCTCGGCGCAGCCGAGAGCCGCATCCGCGAGACGGACATGGCGTCGGAGATGGTCAAGTTCACGGCGAAGAACATCCTGTCGCAGGCAGGAACGGCCATGCTGGCTCAGGCCAACCAGTCGACCCAGGGCGTGCTGCAGCTGCTGCGCTGATCCTGATCGATCGACTCCGGGTGAGCGACCCGAACGCTCACCCGGAGTCACCCTCTCCGAAAGGCTGGCATGGCACTCTCGCTCGACGGTCTCGTCTCGGGTCTGAAGACGACCGAGCTCATCAAGGCCCTGATGGACGTGCACTCCATCCCGAAGAACCTGCTGAAGTCGAAGATCGCCGACAAGGGCGTCGTGATCTCGAACCTGCAGTCGCTGAACGCCTCGCTGCAGGATCTCGCCCTCAAGGCGAAGAGTGCGAGCGTGCCCGGCGCCATGGCGCAGTTCACCGCGACCTCCTCAGCGAACACCGTGACCGTCACCGCCGGAGCGGACGCCACCGCCGGCTCCATCGACATCGTCGTCGACAGCGTCGCCCAGCGTCACTCCATCGTCTCCGCACCTCACGCCGCGTGGCCGGACACCCCGCCGGTCATCACGCTTCAGAACTCGAAGGGCGAACGGGTCGAGGTCACGGCCGCGTCGACCTCGATGCAGGATGTGGCGCAGGCGATCAACCGTGCCGGGTTCGGCGTCACGGCCGCGGCCGTGCGGGCCGGATCGGACGCGGACGGCGCTCCCCTGTACCGACTGCAGCTGAACGCCGCGGAGGCGGGAGCGGCTGGTTCGTTCTCCGTGCTCCGCGGCGACATCGCCTCGGTCGAGGCGGGCACGGCCGCCGACATCCTCGCGGACCCGAACGCGGCGACGGTCTCGACCGGGACGGATGCCCGGGTGCGGCTGTGGGCGGGCACCGCCGCCGAGCAGGTGGTGACCTCGGCGAACGGCACCTTCACGAATCTCCTCCCCGGCGTGGACGTGACGGTGAGCGCCGCGTCGGCACAGCCGGTGACCGTCGCCGTCAGCACAGACGTCGCCGAGCAGGCGAAGGCTCACGAGGCCTTCGTCACGCAGATCGCGAAGATCCTCAGCGGCATCGACAAGGGGTCCACGGCGACGGTGCCCACCGGCGGCGGTGCCACCACGCTCGGCGTCTTCACCGGCGACAGCACGGTGCGCTCGCTCCGGCGCTCGCTGGCGGATGCGGTGCAGCATCCGGTCGACGGGATCTCCCCCTCGACCATGGGCATCTCGATAGACAGGTACGGAGTGCTGTCGTTCGACGAGGAGCGCTTCTCCGCGGCAGTGGCCGCGGACCCCGCGCAGGTCGCGGCCGTCTTCTCGGGACTCGCCGCTCGCGTGCAGGACGTCGCCGACACCTACTCCGACAAGTACGACGGACTGCTCACCGCGCGCATCACCGGTCAGCAGAGCGAGGTCGACGTGCTCGGCGACCAGGTCGAGCGATGGGACGTCCGCCTCGCCCAGCGCAAGGCGTCGCTCGAACGCACCTATGCGCAGCTCGAGGTGCAGCTGTCGCGCATGCAGTCGCAGTCGTCGTACCTGACGTCGCAGCTGGCGGCACTGACGCCGCCGCAGAAGGGATCCTGACATGAACGCCGCACTCAAGGCGCAGCAGCGGTACCGGGAACTGGCCATCCTCTCCGCGGGCCCCGAACGACTGCTGACCATGCTGTACGACCGCCTGCTGCTCGACATCGAGCGCGGCGAGGCCGCGCAGCGCGCCGGGGACTGGGCGGAGGCGAACGCGCAGCTGCAGCACGCGCAGTCGATCGTCGCCGAGCTGAACTCGTCGCTCACCGACTCGTGGGAGGGCACTGCAGGCCTGCGCGCGGTCTACACCTTCCTCACGCAGACCCTCATCGGCGCCAACATCGGCCGCGACCCTGAGCGCACGAGGGTCTGCGCAGAGCTGGTGGCCCCGCTGCGCGAGGCGTGGCACGGCGCGGCCGAGGCGATGACCCCTGCAGAGTCGACGAGCGCCGCACGGGCATGAGCGCGACCGCGTGGGCGGCCCTCCTCGACCGCTTCGAACGCGAGCTCGACGACGCCGAGCCGCTCGACGAGCCCTGGCACCCGCCGACCGGGTCGATGCCGGAGGAGCTGGCCGACCGTGCGAGGGCGCTGCTCCTGCGACAGCAGGAGCGGATCGCCGACATCCGCGGCCAGCAGGACGCGATCGCGCATCAGCTCGTCGCGCTGCGCCGTGTTCCGGATGCCGGCGCCGGAGCCTCCGCGTATCTCGACGTCGTGGGGTGAACCGCCTAACGAACCTCCGGAAGCAGCCGATAGAGGGTGACGAGCAGGGAGCGCTCGCAAGGATCGGCCACGGATAGGCCTCACCTCACCGACGGATGGAAGCCGGTTCGTGTTCGACTCTGTGACCATGTCCGCGCTCTCGAGCGCTCTCGACGGCCTGTCTCTGCGCCAGCGCGCGATCGCCGACAACATCGCCAACATCAACACCCCCGACTATCACGCCAAGCGCGTGCAGTTCGAACAGGCTCTGGCTGACGCGGTCGAAGCCGGGCACGGTCGCGCATCCGCCACGGTCGGCGAGTCGCTCGAGCCGACCCGCCTCAACGGAAACAACGTCAACCTCGACACCGAGACGCTCTCGAGCATCGACACGATGCTCCGGTACCAGTTCGCCACGCAGGCGATCAACGGGTCGTTCTCGTCACTGCGCGCGGCGATGAGGACCTCATGACGTTCGACGCGATCGGCATCGCCGGCACCGGACTGACCGCGCACCGCAAGTGGCTCGACGCGCTCAGCGACAACATCGCCAACATCAACACCGCCGTCACGCCCGCCGCCCCGGCGTTCCAGGAGCGGTACGTCGTCGTCGAGAACAGCGCCGCGTCGCCCGGCGTGTACGTGGCCGGCACCGAGCTGGGCAGCCCCGAGGGGCGCCTCGTGCACCAGCCCGATCACCCGCTCGCCGATGCGGACGGGTACGTCCGCTACCCCGACATCGACCTCGGCGACCAGATGAGCCAGCTGATCATGGCGCAGCGCGGCTATCAGGCCAGCGCCGGCGTCGTCGACCGCGTCCGCAACGCGTATGAGGCCGCCCTGCAGATCGGACGAAGCTGATGGATCCCGTCTCCGGCATCGACGCGCTCTCGTCTGCGCTCCCCTCCTCGCTCCGCGCCGAGCCGGCGCCTGCGGGTGGCGGCGCCGCGTTCGCGACGAGCATCACCGGGGCGATCGACGAGCTGCGCGGACTGCAGTCGCAGTCCGACGCGCTGAAGGTCGCCGCCGTCACGGGTGACCTCGACGACATCCACTCCGCGATGATCGCCTCGACCCGCGCCGCCGTGACGCTCGAGCTCGTCGCCGCCGTGCGCAACAAGGGCGTCGACGCGTTCAACGAGATCATGCGGATGCAGGCCTGATGCCCACGGCCGTCACGAACATCTTCCAGCGCGCCCGGCGCGCTGTCGCCGGCTTCACCATGGCGCAGCGCACCATCGCGATCATCGGCCTGGCCGTGCTCGCCCTGGGGATCGCCGCGCTGCTCAGCTGGGCCTCGCGGCCCACGATGACCCCGCTGTTCACCGGGCTGAGCGCCTCTGACGCCAATGCCGTCGTCGAGCAGCTGCGCTCGGCATCCGTCTCGTACGAGCTGACCGACGGCGGCGCGACCGTCCTGGTACCCGAATCCGACGTCTACGACCAGCGGCTCGCGGCAGCGGCGTCGGGCCTGCCGAGCGACAGCTCGGATGGGTACTCGCTGCTCGACGACCTCGGCGTGACCACCTCGGAGTTCCAGCAGTCGGTCGCATACAAGCGTGCGATCGAGGGCGAGCTGGCCGCCACGATCTCGTCGCTCAAGGGCATCTCGGCAGCATCCGTGCGCCTCGCGATCCCCGAAGAGAGCGTGTTCGTCTCCGAGACCGTCGACCCGACGGCGTCGGTCTTCATCGAGACCGGTCGTACCTCGCTGTCGCCCACCCAGATCGAGGCGATCGTGCACCTGACCTCGGCTGCCGTGAGCGGGCTGAAGCCGGAGAACGTCGCGGTCGTCGACGAGAACGGGCGCACGCTCTCATCGGTCGGCGTCGGCGCGACCGGCGGAGTCGATCGCCAGGCAGGTGACTACGAGGCCAGAGTCGCCGCCAGCGTGCAGGAGCTTCTGGACAAGGTGGTCGGTCCCGGCAACGCGACGGTCACCGTCGCGGCCGAGATCGACAGGTCGGTCAACGAGCGGCTCGAGGAGACGTACACCCCGATCGAGGGCGGTGCGTCGTCGTCCGAGCACACGCGCACCGAGACCGGCAGCGGCGGCCAGGGCGGCGCAGGCGTGCTCGGTCCCGACAACATCGCCGTGCCCTCGAACGGCGAAGGCAGCTACGAGGTCACCGAGGAGACCCGCAACAACTACGTGAACAAGGCCACGCAGACGACGAGCACGCCGGCGGGCTCGATCACCCGGCAGTCGATCTCGGTCGCCGTCGATGCGGAGGTCGGAGAGAAGATCGGCGCCGGTCAGCTCAGCGACCTGGTCGCCGCAGCAGCCGGGATCGACCGCGCTCGCGGCGACCAGCTGAGCGTCGAGATGGTGCCGTTCAGCCAGCAGGACGCGAAAGCCGCGCAGGCCGCGCTGGATGCCGCGAAGAAGGCGGCTGAGGACGAGCAGCGCATGGCCCTGCTCGGCACCGCACTGCTGGTCGTCGCCATCGCGGCGCCTCTGCTGGCCGTCGTCGTCTTCCTCATCATCCGCGCGCGCCGGAAGACGCGGCAGCCCGACGAGTTCGATCTGATGTTCGGAGAGCGCGCCGCGTCTGTGACGGCGTACGCCGGTGCCGTGCCGCTCGAGCAGCAGCCCACGGTGCAGCTTCCCCTCACGGCCCCCGAGCCCACGGCCGTGCTGCCGAGCGATGTGCCCCCGGAGCTCGAGATCGAGGCCGAGCCGGCGCAGGTGAGCCTCGAGCGCCGGCGCAGTGAGATCGAGACGCTCAGCCGCCGCGATCCTCAGCGCACCGCCGAGCTGCTGCGCACCATGCTCTCGGACCGGGCGGGCGTATGAAGAGTCTGAGCGGACGTCAGAAGGCCGCCGTCGTGCTGATGAACATCGACCGGGCGGCCGCGATCGAGGTCATGAAGCACCTCTCCGAGGCGGAGGCCGAGGCGATCACGGCCGAGATCATCGGCCTGCACAGCCTGGATGCGACCACCACCGCGCAGGCGCTCGGCGACTTCCAGCGCATCGCCGCCGGCCACCTGCCCCCTGGTCGCGGCGGCAGGGACATCGCCGCGACCCTGCTCGAGGCGTCGTTCGGATCGGAGCGCGCCGCCGCCCTGCTCGGGCGGGTCGGCTCGAGCAACTCGGCCTTCGACTTCCTCACTGCGGCCGACCCGGCACAGGTCGCCGGCCTGCTCGACGGCGAGCTGCCGCAGACCGTCGCACTGGTGCTGGCGCACCTGCCCACCGATCGCGCGGCGGCGGTGCTCGCCGCGCTGCCCGAGGCGGCCCGCACCGACGTCGCGCACGCGATCGCCACGATGGGCACCGCGACGCAGGATGCGATCGCGATCGTCGCCGAGTCGCTGAAGGCGCGCACCGGTCTGCTCGCGACCCGCGACGCGCCCGAGCGTCTGGGCGGAGTCGAGCCGCTCGTCGAGATCATCAACCGCTCGGACGCGTCGATCGAGAAGGCGCTGCTCGAGAGCATCGAGAACCGCGACCGGTCTCTCGCCGACGACATCCGGTCGCGGATGTTCACGTTCGCCGACATCGTGCGTCTCGACGACCGAGATGCCCAGCGCGTGCTGCGCGGCGTCGACATCCGCACCCTCGCGCTCGCCCTCAAGGGCGCGAACGAGGGCATCGCCGAGGTGATCCGCCGCAACGTCTCCGAGCGCAACCGCGAGAACCTCGACTTCGAGAGCCGCAGCCTCGGCCCTGTCCGCATCTCGCAGGTCGAGGAGGCCCGCGCGGAGATCGTGCACATGCTGCGGGGCATGGAGGCCGCGGGCGAGATCTCGGTGCAGCGCAGCGACGAGGACGAGTATGTCTACTGACGCCTTCGCGCCTGCCGTCTTCCCTCGTTTGCGCGACACGGACTCCGACGGCGAGCGCCGGCGGGCGCGGCGGCTCGGGTACGCCGAAGGGCATGCCGAGGGTTTCCGTGCGGCGGCGGCCGAGGCCGCCACCGCCGCCGCGCAGGCCCGCGCCGAGCGCGAGCAGCGGGACGCGCAGGCCGCCCGCGCCCTCGCATCCGCTCTCGCCGCCCTCGAATCCGCAGCGGCTGCGCTCTCGGCCCGCGTCGCCGAGCTCGCACGCGCGGATGAGCAGACGATCTCGGCGCGCGCCGTCGACCTCGCTCAGACGATCGTGGGCGAAGCGCTGATCGACCGCGAGTTCGCGGCGCTGAGCGCACTGCGCCGGGCGCTGACCGCGAGTGACGGCGAGCGCACTGTCGAGGTGCGGTTCAGCGCGGCCGACGAGCGGGTTCTTCGCGGCCACGGCGCCGTGCCCGCCGGTGTCTCCGTCGCCGTCGACGACGCGCTCACCGCCGGCGACGCCGTGGTCGTGCTGCAGGACGGCATCGTCGACGCCAGGATCGGCGCAGCGCTGGAGCGGGCGCGCCGCGCGCTCGAGGCGGTGTCGCCATGAGCGCCTGGGGAGCAGTGCTCGACGCCGCGCGCCCGGAGAGGGTCGGCCGGGTGTCGCGGGTGCGCGGTCTCGGGGTCGACGTGCGCGGCATCGACGGCGCTGTGGGCGATCTGGTCGAGCTCGGCGACGGCGTCGACGCCGAGGTGGTCGCCGCTGGTCCCGACGGGCTGAGCTGCATGCCCCTCGCCCCCGTGTCGGGGCTGACTCTCGGGATGCCCGTGCGCAGCCGTGGCGGTCGCCTTCGCGTGCCCATCGGCCGTGCCCTGCTCGGCCGCGTGCTCGACGGCATGGGGCGTCCGATCGACGGCAGGGGCCCGCTCGATGCGCGGATGGCCGACCTCGATCACGCGCCGCCGTCGATCCTCGGACGCGACCGCATCGAGACGCCGCTTCCGCTGGGTGTCCGCGCGCTCGACACGCTGATCGCGGTCGGACGCGGTCAGCGCATCGGCCTCTTCGCGGGATCCGGCGTCGGCAAGTCGTCTCTGCTGTCGATGATCGCGCGCGGCACGGAGGCGGATGCCACGGTGATCGCCCTCGTGGGCGAGCGCGGCCGCGAGGTGCGCGAGTTCCTCGAGGACGACCTGGGACCCGAGGGCCTCGCCCGGTCGGTCGTCGTCGTCTCGACATCGGACCAGCCGGCCATGGCCCGGCTGCGGGCGGCGTACACCGCGACGCGCATCGCCGAAGGGTTCCGCGACGACGGCGCCCACGCGATCATCATGATGGACTCCCTGACCCGCGTGGCGATGGCGCAGCGCGAGATCGGCCTGTCCGCCGGGGAGCCGCCGGCCACACGCGGATACCCGCCGTCGACCTTCTCGATCCTGGCCGGGCTGCTCGAGCGAGCGGGCACCGACAGCGGCGGCTCGCTGACCGGCATCTACACCGTGCTGGTCGACGGCGACGACCACAACGAGCCGATCGCCGACGCCGTGCGCTCGATCCTCGACGGGCACGTGGTGCTCGACCGCTCTCTCGCGCTCTCGGGGCACCACCCCGCGATCGATGTGCTGGCGTCGGTGTCGCGTGTGGCGGGCAAGATCACCTCCGCCGAGCAGCGAGCCATGACGAGCACCCTGCGCGCGGTGCTCGCCGCGCGTCGCTCGGCGAACGATCTGATCGACATCGGCGCATACCAGCCCGGCGCCAACGCCAGGGTCGATGCCGCCATCGCGCATGAGCGCGCGATCTCCGACTTCCTGACTCAGCCGCTCGACGAGGTCTCCTCGCCGGCTGAGGCGTGGGAGCGGCTGCAGCGAATCGTCGCAGACATGGGAGGTGCGCCATGACCCGTTCCTTCTCGCTCGCCGGGCTGCTGCGCGTGCGGTCGATCCAGGAGCGCGCCGCCGCACAGGAGCTGTCGCGCGCCGTCATCGAAGAGAACCAGACCCGCGCGCGTGAGCGGCACCTGCGCGCCGCGCTGGCCGCGACGGACTCGGATGCCGTAGACGTGCGCTCTCTGGCGGCGATGGCCGCGGCGCGCGTCGCCGGTCGAAGCATGCTCGCAGACCTCGAATCGCTGGCGCAGGCCCAGCGGCAGGCTGTCGATGACGCACAGTCGGCCCACAGCGATGCGCGTCGCGAGGTGCGCGGACTCGACCGGCTCGCAGCCGCGCATGCGGCGCGCGCGCAGGCCGACGCGCTCCGAGCCGAGCAGCACGAGCTCGATGAGATCGCGCTGCGCCGCGGAGCGGAGGGCGGCGCATGAGCGCGCTGATCGTCACCGCGTCACCGCCTGCGCGCAGCACCCCGGCATCCCCCGGCACTGTCGGCGGATCCGCCGAGGACTTCGCCGCGGCGATCCGTGACGCCGCGCCGGATGCGCATGAGCGACCGGAGCCCGCGTCTGACCGGGAGCAGTCCGCCACGTCGACGGCCGACGCGGGGATCGCGGCCATGCCTCCGTCCGCCGTCGGGGACGCGCTCGACGGCGCGCGAACGGACCTGCCGCCCGCCCGTCTCGGCGTGCGAGATGGTGCCGTGGCTGCGGCCGACCCGGCGCACGCTGATTCCGCCACCGCCGAGGACGGCACTGCCGTCGGGCTCGTTCAGCCGCTGACGCAGGCTCGGCTGTCCGCAGAGGAGCAGGGGCTCCTCGCCGCTCGCGGGCGTGCCGGGCTGCTGCCCGGTGCGAGCGGCGCCGTCGAGGCTCCGCAGGACGCGGCCGCGGACGCGTCGGTACCAGGGGAGCCCCAGCGAGCCGCTGTCCCGCCGGCGAGCGCCGGTGGCACCGCGGTGGCAGCGGCGGCAGCCGAGGGCGCGACGTCCCGCCCGGCTCAGGCGGCCGTCGCCGATCAGCCGATCAGGGCCGCATCCGGTGCAGTCCGCGCCGCGGACGGCACCGCCGCTTCGCAACCGGCTGCGCCCGTCGATGCCCAGAGAAGCGCGAGCGGCCAGACGCCGGTCGGTGCGCAGCCGGCCGCGGGTGCGGAGAGGGCGCCGGACGCGCAGGCCGCTCCCGGTACCGGCGTGAGCACCGGTGCTCGGATCGTGCCGAGCACTCCCACGACCCACGAGCCGCCGCACGCCCCGCGCGCCGCCGAGAGCCTGGTCGCCGTGTCGCAGCCCGTCGCGTCGGCTGCCCCCGCCGCGGCGGCGAGCGCCGCCGAGCCGGCGCCCACGGCGTCGACGCGCCCTGCCCTGCTGCCGCAGGTGGCGTCACCCGTGCTCGCGCTCGCCCGCTACCCGCAGGGTCAGCACAGCATCACCCTCACGGTCGCGCCTGAGAACCTCGGGCCCGTCACGGTCCGCGCGCACATCTCCGGCAGCAGCATCCGCCTCGAGCTGCACTCCCCCTCGGATGCCGGACGCGAGGCGCTGCGTGTCATCCTCGCCGATCTCCGCCGCGACCTCTCCGTCGCCGCACCGGGAGCATCCGTCGATGTGTCCTCGCGCGACACCGCGTCCGGGTCGTCCCCCGATCCGCAGGGACGATCCGATCCGCAGGGGCGCTTCGAGACATCCGGTCGCAGCGAGGCGCAGCCGCGCGGCGACCAGCAGAGCCGCAGACCAGGCGAGACCGCCGCAGCACCCGGTGCGAACCCGGCGTCCGCCGCCGACATCCAGCCGCCCACTCCCGCGCACTCATCCGCGCAATCACGCATAGACGTGTACGCCTGACCAGAAAGGAGCACGATGCCCTCCGTCGAACCGATCACAGCCACCAGCGGCCTGCACACAGGCAGCACTGCACCACCCGCAGCCCAGAAGAAGGTGCTCGACTCGGAGGTGTTCCTGAAGCTGCTCGTCACGCAGCTGTCGAATCAGGACCCGAGCTCGCCGATGAACACCAACGAGATGATCGCGCAGACCACCCAGCTCGCCTCGATGGAGCAGCTCACCCAGCTCACGACGATGACGTCCGAGAGCTTCGCGCTGAGCATGCGCCAGACGGCGGCGGGGCTCATCGGTCGTGAGGCGCAGTACGTCGACGCCGACGGCGTCACCCAGTCCGGCACCGTCACCTCGGTGTCCTTCGCCGGCCCTGTTCCCCTCGTCACCATCGGCGACAAGAACGTCCCGCTCGACGCCATCTCGGGCCTGACCCAGCTCTCCTCCTGAAAGGCACATCATGCTCCGCTCGCTCTTCTCCGGCATCTCCGGCCTGCGCACCCACCAGACCATGCTCGACGTCACGGGAAACAACATCGCCAACGTCAACACGGTCGGATTCAAGTCCTCCGCCGCGCAGTTCCAGGACTCGCTGTCCCAGCTCGTGCAGAACTCGATGGGTCCCGGCGCGAACGCCGGCGGGTCGAACCCGGCCCAGGTCGGCCTCGGCGTGCAGCTCGCCGGCATCCGCACCAACTTCAGCTCCGGCGCTCCGCAGCCGACCGGCGTGCCGACCGACCTGATGATCGCCGGCGACGGCTTCTTCATGCTGCGTTCGGGCGGCGAGACGCTCTACACCCGCAACGGAGGGTTCTCGTTCGACGCGGCCGGTCGCCTCACCAGTGCCGACGGCGCGCTCGTGCAGGGATGGACCGCACAGGACGGCGTGGTCACCGGCGGACAGGCGCTGGGCAGCATCACGCTGCCGGTCGGCGCCGTCGCGCCTGCGGTCACCACCACCCGCGCCGGCGCCACCGGCAACCTTCCGGCCGAGACCGCCGTGGGCGAGCAGCTCATCCGCGACATCCAGGTCTACGACGCCGGCGGCGCCTCGACCACGCTGCGGATGACGTTCACCCGCACCGGCACCGGATGGGACGTCGCGAGCGGGGGCAGCAGCGTGTCGCTGACTCTTGCAGACGGCGAGCTCAGCGGCCCGACGCAACTGGTCTCGAACGGCGTCACCGTCGACCTGTCGAAGCTCACCGGCTTCGACAAGGTCAGCACCGTCGCGCTGAGCGAGCAGAACGGACGCCCAGCCGGCACGCTCTCCTCCTACGCCCTCACCGAGGACGGCAGCCTCATGGGCACGTTCAGCAACGGCGAGACGCGCGTGCTCGCGCGTCTCGCACTCGCCGGCTTCACGAACCCGGGCGGACTCGAGAAGGCGGGCTCGTCGCAGTTCCGCCCGACCGCGAACTCCGGCCAGGTGACGGTCGGGCAGGCCGGCCAGGACGGCCTCGGCGGGATCATCAGCGGCGCGCTCGAGATGTCGAACGTCGACCTCTCGCAGGAGTTCACGAACCTCATCGTGGCGCAGCGCGGATTCCAGGCGAACGCTCGCATCATCACCACGAGCGACGAGGTGCTGCAGGAGCTCACGAACCTCAAGCGCTGACCCGCGCACCGGCGTCCGCTCCGTCATCGCAGGCCCCGTGCCTCCGCCCTTCTCCGGAAGAGGCGGGAGCGCGGGGCCTGCGAGCGCGTGCGGGAGGATGCACTGCGCTAACGCGATGCCGGCGAGTGCCGACAGTGACAGGCGACGGACCAGGATGGGCCGTCTTCGCACCGGCTCCGCGCCGGGGCCGATCTTCCAGGATGGAGCTCATGATCGTCGTCACGCGCCTGAACCTCAGCAGGTTCGCGGTCAACCCCGACCTGATCGAACGGGTGCAGGCCTCGCCTGACACCACGATCGTCATGGTCGACGGTGCGCGTTTCGTCGTGCGGGAGACCATGGACGAGCTGATCGCGCAGATCACCGCGTTCCGCGCATCCGTCCTCGCGCAGGCATCCCGACTCGCATCCGCGCGGCAGGCGGAGGGACTCTGATGGACATCGGACTCATCCTCGGCCTGCTCCTCGCCTTCGGCTCGCTGCTCGCCATGATCAACATGGAGGGCGCCTCGGTCACGGCCCTCCTGCTCCCGGCGCCGATGGTTCTCGTGTTCGGCGGCACCATCGCGGTGGGCATCGCCAGCGGCACGGTGCGCGACTTCCTGCACGCGCTGAAGGCCCTGCCGCGCGCGTTCCGCGGCGAGCGACGCACCGCACAGGGCGTCATCGGCACGGTGGTCGGCCATGCCGAGAAGGCGCGCACAGAGGGCCTGCTCTCTCTCGAGCAGGGGGTCGCCGACGAGAAGGACCCGTTCCTCCGCCAGGCGCTGCAGAGCATCGCCGACGGCACCGACGCCGAAGACCTTCGCATCCTGCTGGAAGACGAGATCGCATCAGCGGCCGCCCGCAACCGCACCGCCTCGCGGTTCTTCATGACTCTCGGAGGCTTCGCCCCCACCGTCGGCATCATCGGCACCGTCGTATCGCTCACGCACGTGCTCGAGAAGCTCGACGAGCCCGACACCCTCGGGCCCATGATCGCCGCCGCGTTCGTCGCCACGCTGTGGGGCCTGCTGTCGGCCAACTTCATCTGGCTGCCGATCGGCGGCCGCCTGCAGCGACTCGGAGAGCTGGAGCTGGAGCGCATGACCGTGCTCATGGAGGGGATGCTGGCGGTGCAGGCCGGCGCGGCTCCGGCTCATGTCGAAGAACGCCTCCGCGCGCTGGTCTCCGACTCCGGCAGCGGCAAGGGCGGCAGGAACGACAAGCGCAAGACCGAGAAGAAGGGCCGCGAAGAGAGCGAGGGCGTGTCTCCGTTCGCAGAGGTCGGCTTGTGAGCGTCCGCCGGCGGCGGCGCGTCGAGCCCGAAGGCCACTCGGGCCCCGACGAGCGGTGGATGGCGTCGTACCTCGACATGATCACCGTGCTCATGTGCATGTTCATCGTGCTCTTCGCCATGTCGACCGTCGACCAGGAGAAGTTCGAAGCGCTGAGCGCGTCCCTCGCCACCGGATTCGGGCAGGAGAAGACCGACGACGTCGACACGTCGCAGGGGGTCGTGGTGCCGGCCGACATGCTCGACGAGAAGGGCGAGGGCTTCGCCGACGTGGAGCTGTCGGCCGCGCAGAAGGAGTTCGACGACCTGTCGGCGCTGCGCGACCGCATCCGCGATGCCCTCGCCCAGCGCGGTCTGGCAGACGCGGCCACCTTCACGATCGACTCCCGCGGGCTGACCGTGAGCCTCGTGAGCGCGGAGACGTTCTTCGCCACGAACAGCACCGTCCTCGCCCCCGCAGCCGTCGAGATCCTCGACGCCCTCGGCTCGGTGCTCGTCACCATCCCGAATCAGATCTCCGTCGAGGGGCATGCCGACAGCAGGCAGTCCGTCGCCCCCTTCGAGACGAACTGGGAGCTGTCAGCCGGTCGCTCCACCCAGGTGCTGCGTCACCTCGTCGAGTCGGGCGGCATCGATCCCGCGGTCATCCAGTCTGTCGGCTTCGGTGACGCGCGACCCGTGGTGCAGGGCGCGAGCTCCGAGGCGCTCGCGAAGAACAGGCGCGTCGACGTCGTCGTGCTCTCGGATGCCGATGAGGAGGTGCGACAGCTGCTTCCGGCTCTGCAGGCGACAGCGCCCTCCCGCTGATCCTTCGTTCTGCTTACGCGCTCAGATCACCGCCCGATAGTCGGGGGCGTGGTGATCGAGGACAGCGCGCGCTCAGCCGTGCGCGCGGAGCGCAGCGTCGAGCTGTACGACTTCGGGCGCTCGACGACCCTTTCGCGCGAGCACGCCCGCGTCCTCGAGATGGCGTTCGAGACGTTCGCCCGGCAGTGGGGCTCGCAGCTGTCCGCCCGCACGCACGGACGCTCGCATGTGGCGGTCGAGGCGGTCGCGATGCAGACCTACGACGAATACGGCGGGTCGCTTCCGCCGGCGACGACGCTCGTCGTGTGCGCGATGCCCGGCACGGATGCGCGAGCCGTGATCCAGTTCCCCGCTTCGCTGGCCACCGCCTGGGTCGTGCAGATGGTCGGCGGCCGGCCGGTCGACACCGCCGAGGCGCGCCCTCTCACCCACATCGAGCAGGCGCTCGTCGGCGCGGTCATGAAGGATGCCATCGAGCACCTCACCCGCTCCCTCGACGGACTGCTGCCCGACGGCATCACGATCGCGGGCATCCAGCACAGCTCGCAGTTCACCCAGGTCGCCGCGGCGAATGAGCCGGTGATCGTCGCCCAGCTCTCGATCCGCTCGGGCGGCAGGGCGCTCGGCGCGAGCGTGATGCTTCCGGCCTCGGTGATCCTCCGCGCCTTGACAGCCGTCGCGACCGGTGTGCCGGAGACCATGTCCCCCGGCGCCATCGACCGTCAGGTCGAGCAGACCCCGGTCGAGCTCGCGCTGCGGCTCACCCCTCGCAGGGTGCGCCCGCACGAGGTACTCGATCTCGCCGTCGGCGACCTCCTCACGCTTCCGCACGCCGCCGACCGCCCCCTCGACCTCATGGTCGGAGATCAGCCCGTGGCCACGGCCGCCGTGGGCGCCAGCGGCGCCCGTCTCGCCTGCGTCGTCACCGCGACGACGTCCGTCACCGCTCAGGAGCCTTCGTGACCAGCAGCATCGCCTACGAATCCGCCGTCGCCGCCGCTCTCGCCGCGCGCCTGCCCACGGCAGCGCCCGCGACGGCCGTCGCGTCGCACACGTCGGGCGACACCGGCGATGCGGTGATCGTCGCGTACGTCGGCGAGGCCAGCGCGCAGCTCGCGGTGCAGATCTTCGAGCCGGATGCCCTGATCGACGGTCTCGCAGACGCGCCGCTCACCGAGCGCCTGCAGGGTCCCCTGGAAGCAGCGGTCGGAGTGCTCGGCGCCGGCCGGCTCGACCCGGCGTCCCTCGGAGATGCCTCTGCGGTGTTCGCTCACCCCGCCGCCCGGGTGTTCGACCTGCAGGATGACGCGGGTCGCGTGCTCGGCCGTCTCGCGGTGCGCCTCACTCGAGCACCGCAGGCTGCGCCGGCGGCATCCCGCCGCCTGCAGCGCATCGCGGGCGTCGAGATGGATCTCACCGTCGAGGTGGGTCGCACCCGCATGGCCGTGCGGGACGTGCTGGATCTCGAACCGGGCCGCATCGTGGAGCTCGATCGCTCCGCCGGTGCTCCCGCGGATGTGCTGCTCAACGGCCGCGTCATCGCACACGGCGAGATCGTCGTCGTCGATCAGGACTACGCGGTGCGCATCACCCGCATCCTCGAGAACGCCGAGGCCTGATCTGGACGAGCTGCTCCTGCTGCTGCGCGTCGCCCTGTCACTGGCGGCGGTGCTCGGGCTGCTCTGGTACCTGCAGCGCCGGGTCGGCAAGAAGATGCAGCAGCGACGCGAGGGCGTCGAGATCACCGTCGTGGCGCGTCGCGCCCTCGGCGGGAAGGCCCAGCTTGTGATCGTCGAGACCGATGACGCGCGCTACGTGCTGGGGGTCACCGAGCACGGCGTGAATCTGATCGAGCGCGCGGCCGCCGACCATGTCACCCGCCCCGTCGTGCACCTCGGCGAGAGCTCTGCGCGCGCTGAGCAGGGCGCAAGCGGCGACTCGTTCGATCAGCTGCTGGCGACCGAGCGGGCATCCGCGCAGCCGTCTCTCCGGCGCCACCGTCGTCCCGCCGCAGGGGACCCGCACCGCCCGAGCTCTTCCGATCCGCTCAGCGGGTCGATCCTCTCTCCGCAGACCTGGCGGCAGACCGCAGAGTTCCTGCGACGCGCGCGATGAGGGCTGCCGTGGGAGGCGTCCGGCGCGGCGCCCTGCTGATGCTGGTCTGCGCGGCGCTGATCGCGGCGTTCGTGCTGTGGACCGGCGGCGCAGCGCACGCCGGAGTCGAGCAGGCGACGTCGGCGACCCCGGCATCCGTCGCGTCGTCCACGACCGTCGACGAACCAGAAGATCCCGTCTCTCCGACCCCGCCCGCCGCGCCGGGATCCGACGAGCAGGGCATCACGATCGACATCAACGGCGCCGACGGGTCGCCCTCGTCGTCGATCCTCACGCTGCTGGGCATCACCCTGCTGTCGATCGCACCCGCGCTGCTGCTGATGATGTCGTCGTTCACGAAGATCTTCGTCGTGCTGGCCATGACGCGCAACGCGCTCTCCCTGCCGACCATCCCGCCGAATCAGGTGCTCGCCGGCCTCGCGCTGTTCCTGTCGCTGTTCATCATGTGGCCGGTGCTCGTCGACATCAACACGGTCGCCGTCCAGCCGTACATCGACGGGTCGCTGACGTTCACCCAGGCGGTCGAGCTCGGCCAGCCCCCGCTGCGCGACTGGATGCTGCGGTACACCCGCGAAGAGGATCTCGCCCTGCTCACGAGAGTGGCGGGGATGCCGAACCCCGAGGACCCTCAGAGCGTGCCGCTCTACACCCTGATCCCGGCGTTCATGATCTCGGAGCTGCGCGCGGCGTTCATCATCGGCTTCGTCATCTTCATCCCCTTCCTCGTCATCGACCTGGTCGTCGCCGCCGCGCTGATGTCGATGGGCATGATGATGCTCCCGCCGGTGATGATCTCGCTGCCGTTCAAGATCCTCCTGTTCATCCTCGTCGACGGGTGGGGACTCATCATCCGCACGCTGATCGAGAGCTATGGCGGTGCCGGATGACTCCTGAAGCCGTGCTCGACATCGGCAGCGAGGCCCTGCTCATCGCGGCCAAGCTCGCCGCTCCCCTGCTGATCACCGCGCTCGTCGTCGGGTTCGCGATCTCGCTGCTGCAGTCGATCACGCAGGTGCAGGAGGTCACGCTGTCGTTCGTGCCGAAGATCGTCGCGGTCGGCATCGCGCTGCTCATCGCAGGCAACTGGATGATCTCCGAGATCGTGCAGTTCACAGAGACGATGTTCGACCGCATCCCGATGCTGCTGAGCGGCGGCTGACGTGCAGATCCCGATCGACTTCGCCTGGCTGGAGGCGACGATGCTCGCGGGCGTGCGCATCACCGCGTTCATCATGATCGCGCCGCCGTTCTCGTACGGCGCGTTCCCCGTGCGGGTCAAGGCGATGCTCGCCATGGCACTGGCACTCGCCATGTCGGCGGTGGTCGCGCCCGGATACGAGTCCCTCGACACCGCCGGGTTCCTGGGCGCCCTCGTCCTGCAGGTGCTGACCGGCGCCGTGCTCGGCTTCCTCGTCTTCGTCTGCTTCTCGGCGGTCCAGGCCGCGGGCGGACTGATCGACATCTTCGGCGGATTCCAGCTCGCGCAGGCGTTCGACCCGCACTCGCTGGTCAACGGGGCCCAGTTCACCCGTCTCTTCCACGTCACCGCCTTCGCGCTGCTGTTCGCCTCCGGCGGCTACCAGATCGTGCTCGGCGGTCTGGCCCGCAGCTTCGACGCGGTGCCGCTCGACGGCGTGCTCGACCTCGCTTCGCCCGCTGAGCTGCTCGTCGACGGCGTGGTGCAGATGTTCCTGGGCGCGGTGCAGATCGCCGGTCCTCTGCTGCTCGTGCTCTTCCTCGCGGATGCAGGTCTGGGCCTCGTCACGCGCGTGGCGCCCGCGCTGAACGCGTTCGCGATGGGCTTCCCGATCAAGATCCTCCTGACGCTCGTGCTCGCCGGCTTCACCTTCGTCGCGCTCCCGGGGATCGTCAATGCCCTCGTCTCCGAGGCGCTGCACATGATGCAGGGGGTGGGCAGGTGAGCGACAGCGGCGAGCGCAGCGAGAAGGCGACCGAGAAGCATCTGCGCGAGGCCCGTCAGAAGGGCCGGCTCTCGCGCAGCCAGGATCTCACCGCGTGGCTCGGCATAGCCGCCGCGGCGATCGCCATGCCCGCCGCCATGGCCGCGGGTGCCAGCGCCGGAACCGAGCAGCTCGTCGCCCTGACGTCGATCGCGAACAGGCCGTCGGCCGAGGCGGCGCTGGGTGTGCTGGGCCTGGGCCTCGGGTCGGTGCTGCCCACCCTCGGCACGCTGCTCGCCAGCGTCGCCGTCGTCACCCTGATCGGCGCCGTCGTGCAGGGCGGGGTGCGGATGCGCAAGCTGTCGGGCCGCTACGAGCAGTTCAACATCGTGGCCGGCGTGCAACGCCTCTTCGGCATGCAGGCGCTCTGGGAGGGCGCCAAGGCCCTGCTCAAGACCGCCGCCATCGCGGTGGCGCTGTGGGCAGTGATCGCGTCGCTCATCCCCGTGCTCTCGGTCAGCGGCGCGCACTCGATCACTCGCCTGCTCAGCACCGCCGCCGGCGGCGTCGCGGCTCTGCTCCAGGTCGCGGTGGCCGTCGGCCTCGCGCTCGCCGCGATCGACGTGTTCGTCGTGATGCGACGCAACCGCAAGCACACGCGCATGACGAAGCGCGAGGTGACCGATGAGCACAAGAGCTCGGAGGGCGACCCGCTGATCCGCCAGCAACGCCGGTCCCGTCAGCTGGCCATGAGCCGCAACCGCATGATCGCCGCCGTGGGCGGATCGGACGTGGTGCTCGTCAACCCGACGCACGTGGCCGTGGCGCTGCGATACGAGGTCGGGCGATCGGCGCCCAAGGTGGTCGCCAAGGGCAAGGGCGTCGTGGCGGAGCGCATCCGCGAGCGGGCGGCCGAGACGGGGGTGCCGATGGTGCGCGACGTGCCGCTCGCCCGCGCTCTCCATGCGGCCTGCGAGCTGGGGCAGGAGATCCCCGAAGAGCTGTACACGGCGGTGGCGAGGGTGCTGGTGTTCGTCGACATGCTGCGCAAGCGCGGCTCTGCGCGCGGCGTGCACTCGCTGCCGGTGAAGACCGGGTGAGGACGAGGTCTGCCTGATGACGAGAAGGAGTGACGCATGCGGGGAACGGTGAACAGGATCGCGGTGCCCATCGCCGTGGTGGGCATCATCATGCTGCTGGTCGTGCCCGTGCCACCGCTGCTGCTGGATCTGCTGATCATCCTGAACATCCTGTTCGCGCTGGTGATCCTGCTGACGACGATGTTCATCCGGCGCCCGCTGGACTTCTCGGTCTTCCCCTCGCTGCTGCTCGTGGCGACGCTGTTCCGGCTCGGACTGAACGTCGCATCCACGCGTCTGGTGCTCGGCGAGGCGTATGCAGGGCAGGTGATCGAGGCGTTCGGCGCGATCGCCGTCGGCGGCTCGCTCATCATCGGCGCCGTGGTGTTCCTCATCCTCGTCGTCATCCAGTTCGTCGTGGTCACCAAGGGCGCCGAGCGCGTCGCCGAGGTGGGTGCGCGATTCACGCTCGACGCGATGCCCGGAAAGCAGATGGCCATCGACGCCGACCTCAACGCCGGCCTGATCACCGACGCGCAGGCGCGCGAGCGCCGCGCCGAGGTCGCTGCGGAGGCCGACTTCTACGGCGCGATGGACGGCGCGTCGAAGTTCGTCAAGGGCGACGCGATCGCCGGTCTCGTGATCATCATCATCAACATCGTCGGCGGCATCGCGATCGGCATGGTCTCGCACGGCATGGCCATCGACGAGGCGGTCAGCACCTACAGCCTGCTCACGATCGGCGACGGTCTGGTCACGCAGATCCCCGCGCTGCTGATGGCCGTCTCGACGGGCATGATCGTGACGCGCTCGAACGCCGAGACCGAGATGGGCAGCGCGGCGTTCGCACAGCTGGGGCAGTCGGTGAACGCGCTCAACATCGCCGGATGCGCGGCGATCGTGATGGCCTTCATCCCCGGCATGCCGGTGCTGCCGTTCCTCGTGGTCGGCGCCCTGCTGATCCTCGCAGCCCAGCGCGTCAAGGCGACCCAGGCGGATGCCGCCGCAGCCGACGAGCCGGCCGTGGAGGCCGTGTCGTCCGACAGTCCTGAGGAGCTGATGGAGCGGATGCGCGTGCACGCTCTCGAGATACAGCTCGCCTCCGATGTGGTCGACCTGGTGACCGGAGGGCCGGACGACCTGCTGGCGCGGGTCAAGGCGCTGCGCCGTCGCATCGCCCTGGATCTGGGCCTCGTCGTGCCGCCGGTGCGCACGCGGGACAGCATCGAGCTGGCCCCCTCGACCTACGTCATCCGCATCGCCGGCGTCGAGGCGGGGCGCGGGATCGTGCCCCCTGGTCGTCTGCTCGCCCTCGGGGCGGGGCTCGACACGCTGCCGGGAACAGCCGTGCACGACCCCGTCTTCGGGCTCGAGGGCAAGTGGATCCCGATCGAGATGCGGCACAGCGCCGAGTTCGCCGGGGCGACGGTGGTCGACCGGGCGAGCGTCGTCATCACGCACCTGTCGAGCGTGATCCATGCGGGTGCCGCCCGGCTGCTCAGCCGTGAGGACGTGCGGCAGCTGACCGACGCCCTGAAGCAGGTGTCTCCGGCGGCCGTCGAAGAGCTGACGCCGGCCCTGCTGTCGCTCGCCGAGGTGCAGCGCGTGCTGCAGGGGCTGCTGGCCGAGCGCGTACCGATCAACGACCTCAGCCGCATCTACGAGGCGCTGGCGCTGCGTGCGAGGACGTCGACCGAGCCGGAGGGGCTGATCGAGGCCGCGCGTGGCGCGCTCGGCCCCGCGATCGCCGCGCGTTTCGCCGAAGACGGCGTGCTGAGGGTGATCATGATCAATCCCCTTCTCGAGCAGGCGATGCTCGAGAGCCTGCGCATGGGAGACGACGGCCCGCAGATCGTCTTCGATCCGCAGCGCATGGAGGCGGTGATCGAATCCGTTCGTCACGCGGCGACCGCCGCTGCGGCCGGCGCAGGCGGAGAACCCGTGCTCGTGTGCGCCCCGACGCTGCGAGCCGCTGTGCGGCGCCTGGTGTCGGCGCAGACCGACGGCCTCCCGGTGCTGTCGTACACCGAGGCATCGGGCGCCTTCACGATCGAGACGGTCGGTGTGGTGCGAGACACGGCACAGCCGGCCGTCAGCGGCGCCGTGCCCCCGACGCCGATAGGCTGATCTGATGCTGGTGTTGACGAGGCGTATCGGCGAGAGCGTGCTGATCGGCGACGAGATCGAGGTGACTCTGCTCGACGTCAAGGGCGACAGCATCCGCGTCGGCATCAAGGCACCCCGGGAGACCCGCATCCAGCGCTCCGAGATCGTGCGGGCCGTCGAAGACGAGAACGTCACGGCCGCGGCATCCGGTCCTGACGCGATCGTCGCGGCGCTCGCGCGCCGTCACGACCCGAACCCCTGAGGACGCGTCGTCGCACGCGAGGGCGGGCGGATCAGCTCTCTACGCGCTCGATGGTGACGATGCGCGGCGCATCGGCATCCAGATCCTCGTCGTCGAGGTCGTCATCGCCGCCCACCGGGCGCTCGAACTCGATGTCCCACCAGGCGTCGGCCACGGCGGATGCCATCGGCCGGCCCCACTCGATCACCACCACCGAGCGCGCGAAGTCGATGTCGAGGTCATCGAGCTCGGCCGCCGAACCCAGTCGATACGCGTCGACGTGCACGAGCGGTGCTCCCCCGATCAGCGACGGATGCGTGCGCGCGATGACGAAGGTCGGGCTCTGCACGGGACCGCGCACCCCGAGCCCCTCGGCGAGGCCGCGCGTGAAGGTCGTCTTGCCGGCGCCGAGCGGGCCGGTGAGGATCAGCAGGTCGCCCGGCTGCAGCTGCTCGCCGATGCGCAGGCCGAGGTTCTCCATGGCATCCGCGGTGCGGATCTCGAGACGCCCGAGGAAGGCGGGATCGACACTCACGAGTGCGACCTCCTCGGCACGCGCGAGCCGATGCGCGTGACGATCTCGTAGTTGATCGTGCCCGCCGCATCCGCCCAGTCGGTGGCGCTGGGCAGGGCATCCGCCGGGTCGCCGAACAGCACCACCTCGTCACCGGGGCGCACCTCGTCGTCGCCGACGTCGACGACGAACTGATCCATGGCGATGCGCCCTGAGACGGTGTAGCGACGCCCGTTGATCACGACGGGGCCGCGGTCGGATGCCTGGCGCGGAACACCGTCTGCATAGCCGAGGGGCACGAGCGCGAGCGTCGTCTCGTTCTCGCAGCGGTAGGCGTAGTCGTACGAGACGCCGGTGCCGGCGGGTACCCGCCGCACGGCGGCGACGGCGGCGCTCAGCCGCATCGCGGGGCGCAGGCCGAGTTCGGCCGAGGTGCGGTCGGCGAAGGGCGAGAGCCCGTACATGCCGATGCCGACGCGCACGGCGTCGAGTCGCGCTTCGGGGATGTCGATCGCGCCGGCGGTCGCCGCGAGATGACGGAAGTCGGGGTGGATGCCGTGGGCCTCGGCCTGCGCGACGATCTGCTGGTATCGGGCCAGCTGGGCGCGGTCGTCGTCGCCGCTGGCGCCCGACAGGTGACTGAAGATGCTGAGCACGCGGATGCGGCCGATGCGCTCGAGGCGGGCGGCCTCGGCGAAGACGCGGTCGAGGTCGTCGGTCGCGATGCCGTTGCGCGAGAGACCGGTGTCGACCTTGAGGTGCACGGATGCCGGCGGCTGGGCGACCGCGGATGCCGAGAGCAGCTGCTCGTATGACGAGACGCCGATCTCGATGCGTGCCTCGACGGCATCGTCGAAGCGGCGGTCGTTCGGGTGCAGCCAGGCCATCAGCGGAGCCGTGATGCCCGCCTTGCGCAGCGCCAGCGACTCCTCGAGGGTCGCCGTGCCGAGGCGGGTCGCTCCTCCGGCGAGCGCGGCGGTCGCCACCTCGGGCGCACCGTGCCCGTAGGCGTTCGCCTTGACGACACCGATGACCTGCACGCCGGTGAGCGCGCGGAAGCGAGCCACGTTGTGGGCGATGGCACCGAGGTCGATCGACGCCTCGCGGAACGCAACGCTCATACTGTCCCTCTCTCGTCCGTGCTTCCGGCCTCCGCCGCGGAGGCGCACGCAGCACTCCGGCTCATGCCTGTATCCCCTCGGCGACGACGTACGCGATGGCCAGGCCCGCGTCATGAGACATGCTCAGGTGCAGCGCGGTGATGCCGCGCTCAGCCACGACCGCCGCCGTCGAGCCGCTGAGCACGAAGTGCGGCTTTCCCGACGGCTCGGAGCCGATCTCGATCTCGGTCCAGTACACGCCGTCGCTGCCGCCGAGCGCCTTGATCAGCGCCTCCTTCGCGGCGTACCGCGCGGCGAGCGATCGCAGCTTGAGCTGCTGCTCGGCGTCGGTGAACAGTCGCGGAAGCAGCCCTGGGGTGCGCACGACCGAGCGCTCGAACCGCGCGATGTCGACGAGGTCGATGCCGGTGCCGATGATCACCCGTTCAGCCTAGCCCGCGGCATCCGGCCCCACCCGCTGCCGGCACGCGAAACGGGGCCGGCGCCCGGATGCTCGACGGAACGCGTGATTCCGTCTGACATCCGGCGTGCCGGCCCCTGAGACGTGAGGGCTGGAAGGTCAGCTCACTCGACGGTGACGGACTTCGCGAGGTTGCGCGGCTGGTCGACGTCGAGGCCCTTCGCGGTGGCGAGGGCCATCGCGAAGATCTGCAGCGGCACCACGGCGAGCACGGGCTCGAACATGGCACCGGCGAGCGGGATGTGGATGACCTCGTCGGCGAAGGGCAGCACGGCGGCATCCCCCTCTTCGGCGATGACGATCACCCTGGCACCGCGGGCGCGGATCTCCTGGATGTTCGAGACGACCTTCGAGTGCACGAGCGCCGAGTGACGCGGAGACGGCACGAGCACGAACACGGGCTGACCCGGCTCGATGAGGGCGATCGGTCCGTGCTTCAGCTCGCCTGCGGCGAAGCCCTCGGCGTGGATGTACGAGATCTCCTTGAGCTTGAGCGCGCCCTCGAGAGCGATCGGGTAACCGACGTGGCGGCCGAGGAACAGCACCGAGCGGGTGTCGGCCATCCAGCCGGCCAGCTGCGAGACGTGCTCCTTCTCGTTCGCCAGCACCTGGGCGATCTTCTCGGGCAGGGCCTGCAGCTCGGCGACGTCGGCTGCGGCTCCGGATGCCAGGGTGCCGCGCACACGGCCCATGTGCAGTCCGAGCAGCAGCAGCGCGGTGATCTGCGCAGAGAACGCCTTGGTCGATGCGACGGCGACCTCGGGGCCGGCGTGCGTGTAGACGACGGCATCCGATTCGCGAGGGATGGTGGCGCCCTGCGTGTTGCAGACCGACAGCGTGCGCGCCCCGCGCTCGCGGGCGTACTTCACGGCCATCAGGGTGTCCATGGTCTCGCCCGACTGGCTGATCGAGATCACCAGGGTGCGGTCGCCGATCACCGGGTCGCGGTAGCGGAACTCGTGCGCGAGCTCGACGTCGACCGGCACGCGCGCCCACTGCTCGATCGCGTACTTGCCGACCAGCGCCGCGTACGAGGCGGTGCCGCAGGCGGTGATGATGACGCGGTCGATGCCGATGAACAGCTCGTCGAGTCCGTCGAGCTCGGGGATCACGACCTCGTCGCCCTGCACGCGGCCGCGGATCGTGTTCGCGACGGCCTCGGGCTGCTCTGCGACCTCCTTGGCCATGAACGACGGCCATCCGCCCTTCTCGGCGGCGGCGGCGTCCCACGAGACGTCGAACGGCTGCGCCTCGACGGGGTTGCCGTCGAAGTCGGTGACGACGACCTCGTCAGGGGTGATCGTGACCATCTGGTCCTGACCGATGGCGAGCGCCTTGCGGGTGTGCTCGACGAAGGCGGCGACGTCGGAGCCGAGGAAGTTCTCGCCCTCGCCGAGGCCGATCACCAGCGGCGAGTTGCGACGGGCGCCGACGACGACGCCGGGCTGGTCCTCGTGCATGGCGAGAAGAGTGAAGGCGCCCTCGAGGCGGTTGACGACGGCGCGGAAGGCGGATGCCAGGTCGCCCGTCCGGCGGTACTCGCGGCCGAGCAGGGCTGCGGCGACCTCGGTGTCGGTCTCGCTGCGGAAGGTGACGCCCTCGGCGGTGAGCTCGTCGCGCAGGGCGCTGAAGTTCTCGATGATGCCGTTGTGGATGACGGCCAGCTTGTCGTCGTCTGCGAGGTGCGGGTGCGCGTTCACGTCGGTCGGGCCGCCGTGCGTCGCCCAGCGCGTGTGCCCGATGCCAGTGGTGCCGTCGCCGAGAGCATGCTCGGTGAGCGAATCGCGCAGCACGGCGAGCTTGCCGGCCTTCTTGCGCATGCCCAGGTCGCCCTGCTCATCGATGACGGCGATACCCGCCGAGTCGTAGCCGCGGTACTCGAGACGGGCGAGACCCGCGAGAAGGATGTCCTGGCTGGGCCGCGGGCCCACGTATCCGACGATTCCACACATGGACTCAAGAATAAGCGGCACATTTTGCGAGGGATCCGAACGAACCGATGGGCGTGGAGCGACATGAGAGAGTTGAGCGGTGACCGAGCTCTACGTCGATGACCGCTACCGCGGAGCGCACGGCATCGGGCGGTACGCGAGCGAGGTCCTTCCGCGACTGCGTCCGCACTGGCGGCCGCTGGGTCTCGACGGCAACCAGCATTCGCCGCTCGACGCCTTTCGCTCGCTGCCGCAGCTGGGCGGCGATGCCCTGGTGTACTCCCCCGGGTACGGCGCGCTGGTGCGCGCACCGAGACAGATCCTCACGGTGCACGATCTCATCCACCTGCAGATGCCCTGGCCTGGGCGCGCGAAGTTCGAGGCGTACTATCGCGGCCCCGTCCGTCACGCGGTTCGCAAGGCGGGGGTCGTTCTCACGGTCTCGCAGACGTCGGAACGCGCGATCCGCGAGTGGGTCGGCGATGACGCCGTCGAGATCGTCGACGCCGGAAACGGGTGCTCGGACGCTTTTCAGGCCGAGGGGGCGACGGATGCTTCCGCTGACCCCTATGTCGTGTTCGTCGGCAATATGCGTGGGCACAAGAACCTCGACGTCGTGCTTCGAGGGCTCGCACTCACCTCGGACGTGCGGTTGCGAGCGGTCGTGCCCGAGCGCGAGATCGCTGAGGCGGCGGCGCAGGCCGCCGCGCTCGGCATCGAGAAGCGCGTCGAGTGGCTGCACGGCATCGACGACGAACGCCTCGCCGCCATCTACCGAGGCGCCGCGGCCACCGTCATGCCTTCGACGATAGAAGGCTTCGGCCTGCCCGCCCTCGAATCGGTCGCCTGCGGGGTGCCCGTGATCTTCTGGCGCGGATGCGAGGCAGTGGCCGAAGTGGTCGGCGACCGCGGGTGGTCGCTCGAGTCGTGGTCGGATGCCGAGGAATGGGCAGACGTTATGACCGCCGCTGCGGCCTCGCCGCGTCGCGTGTCACCGCCCGCGAGCGCCCACGACTGGAACCGGACTGCCCGCGTGGTCTCGGACGTGCTGGAGCGCGGGCTGGGCTGAGCGCCGTTTGGTGGCAGAGCGGCCGTCGGCCAGAGTGGATACATCGTGGCGAGTAGGTACTGGTGAGGGGACGAACGTGCTGAGCAGATCGGCGTCGCACGCGGCAGGCCTGACCCGCGTACATCGCGCAGCCGCCCTGCTGACGCTCGCCATGATGCTGATGATCTCCGTCGCGGTTGCCCCGGCGGTACGAGCTGAGCAGGCGTCAACGCTGGATGAACTGCAGCCCGTGGTCTCGTCTGCGGGCTTCACCCACCCTGGCGTGTTCAACAGCCTCGAAAACCTCGCTTCGACGAAGAAGCGTATCGCTGCGGGCGACTCGCCCTGGGCTGAGAGCTTCAAGCAGCTCACCTCGTCGCCGTACGCGAAGCGCAACGCACCGGACTTCACGAGCTTCGGCTCCGCATCGGCATCTGATCCGACGGCGAAGAAGTGCGGCACCCAAGACCGCAGCGGGTGCGTCAGCGTCTGCGGCTCATTCAACGAGAACCCCGGCGTCGGCTGCGCGGACCAGCAAGCAGACGGGCGCGCGGTGTACGCCCAGGCGCTCGCGTACTTCTACACCGGCGATGAGCGGTACGCGCAGCGCGCGGTCGCCATCCTCAACGCCTACTCGGCGCGCTTCAAGGGAAGCCGAGGGTCGAACGGGCCGTTGATGACGGCATGGACCGCCGGGCAGATGGTGCGCGGGGCCGAGCTCATCCGCTACAGCTACAAGCCCACCTCGAAGAAGCACGAGTTCGACGCCAAGGCGTTCGGCACCATGCTCCGCAAGGTGTTCGTTCCGACTCTGACGACTTTCGACTACGGCCGCGCGAACGGCAACTGGAAGCTGTCTGCCGCAGAGGGCCTGATCGGCATCGCCGTCTTCCTCGACGATCGCCAGCTCTACGATCGCGCACTGGAAATGTGGCGCGAGCGGGTCGAGGCCTACGTCTACCTGTCCACGGACGGAGAGCTGCCCACGGCGCCGGTCAGTGATGCCGGCCTCTATCGGACGCCGACAGCGCTTCGCTGCCAGTGGCTGGACGGCAAGGCGAAAGACTGCCAGACCGATCCGCCCACTGATCCGGGCGTCCGCTTCCAGAACGGGCAGGTTCAGGAGTCGTGCCGCGACTTCGGGCACGCCGCGATGGGTCTGGGTGGGATCATCAACACTGCTGAGACAGCATGGATCCAGGGCGACGATCTCTATGCAGAGCAGCAGGCGCGCATCACCACCGGCGTTCTCTATGCAGTGCAGGTCTCGCTGAACCACAAGACGCGCGGGTGGCCGGCATCCTTCTGCGGCGGCACAGATGACCTCGACCCGTCGCTCTCGCTGGTCGAACTGCCGGTGCACGCGGTGTACAACGCGTACACCGTCCGCAAGGGAGTGCAGATGCCGGCCATCTCGATCCCCGGCTATCCGGCACCGAAACGCGGAAGCAATCCGGTGGCGGACTTCATCGCGGCCAAAGGCGCGGCCCGCGGCTACGCCGGCAATGTGACCGCCTGGGACGCGGTCACGCACGACCTGGCCACGCCGCCCGCCGCGTCCCCCACCACGATGCCCGCCCCCGATCAGAGGAACGCCGACGATCCGTCGCCGAACGCCGACGGCACGCCTGTGATGACGATGGATGTCGCGACCTCTGCCTTCGCGATCGTCGGGGTGATCGCGACGATCGTCGTGCTGGTGTGGATCGGGTGGAGACTCGTGCGGCGCAGGCGCCGCCGCGCGGATTCAGCGTCGCGGTAGCTTCAGCACGAAGTCGACGAGGAGATCCGTCTTCGCCGACCACGACTGCTGCCGGGCTCGCTCGACGCCTGCCACGTTGGGAGACGCGTGTGACAGCGCGTCGTCCAGCGCAGCGAGGGCACTGTTTTCGTCGGAGTAGGTGAACAGGCCTGCGCTCTCGTCGGCGCCGAGCACCGGCGTCGCACGAGCGACCACAGAGAGCCCGGCGGCGAGGTATTCGTACAGCTTCATCGGGCTTCGTCCTGCATTGAGCGGATCGTCTGACAGTGGCAGCATCCCGACTCGGGCGCTGTGCAGGAGAGTGGGCAGCGTCGAGTACGGCACGCCTCCCGACAGTTCGACATTGTCCGGCAGCATGACGGGCGGTGCAGGTGAGGGGCCCACGACGACGAAGCGCATACGAGGGCGGGCCCGCGCCCAGGCGCAGACCTGCTGCCAATCGAAGCGCCGGTCGAGGGCTCCGACGTAGATGCATACGTCCGCACGCTCTGGTTCCGCCGAGGCGATGAAGTGGGCGGTGTCGACGCCGTTGCCCAGCACGAGGTGCGGCTGACGGAGAGGTCCGAGCGCGCGCAGCACTTCGCTCGAGGTCGCGGTCACGCCGTCGGCGGCAGCGATGATGCTCTTCTGCATGCGGGCTTTGACACCAGCCGGATAGAGATCGGTGGGCCGGTACACAAGCCGGTCGGTGAGCTCGCGGATGGAGTCATCCCAGAGCAGGGGCTGATCGATCAGCACGGCGTCGAAGCGAGTGTCTATGCCGTGGTGCTGCAGTTCGCGACCCGCGGTGAGCCTGCCGAAGGGGGTCGGCATCGTCGTGCGCGGGACGATGTGCGTGACGCCATCGCGATCCCGGTGCGGCCCGCGCGGCACGCGCGACGCTTCGCTGCGACTGACTCGGCCGAGCCGCCGGTGCACGTGCGAGATGGGAGTCGAGAGGTGCACGACCTCCGCACCGCGCCGAGCGAACTCGCGGGCATAGTGGTGGCTGCCGACGCGGAACGTGCGGAAGGCATGACTGTGGGACAGGAAGAGAATCCGTCGCAGCTCAGCGCTCATGCGCGGCTCATCCGGATCGTCTGACGCACCTGGTCCTCGATCTCGTCGAGGCGCCGGCGAGCCGCTTCGACCCGCTCCCCGGTCTGGTCCGTCCGGCCCAGCTGCGTCATCAGGAACGCCTGCATGTCGGGCGACGGCGCGTTCGCGGCGTCAAGGGTGATGTCGAGGATGCCGACCGCGGCGAACGCGTCGGCGATCTTGCGGGTCGGTGCGGGTACGAGCTCGGCCGGCGCTGCGCCGTCGATTGCGGCGAGCACGAGCACGTGCATCCGGTCGCTGATCACGAGCCGTGCACGGGAGTATCGCGCTCGCAGGCTCTCCTCGTGAGCGACCGGGTCCGTGTCGCCCCATTCGTCGAATTCGCCACCCAGCGCCGAGGCGAGTTCGCGAGCACGCGACTCATCTTCCCGCACCTGAACGACCGTCCGGATCCGCAGCCCAGCGGCCTCGGCCGTGGCGCGCACCGCCTGGATCCAATCGTCGTCGGGCATGGGGCGGGCTCCGCGTAGGCTCACGATGAGTTCGTCCCGCGCCTCCGATTCGGGACTCGATTTCGCAGCGGCGAACCCGATGTCAGGTGCAAGTTCGCCATCTCCGATGAGCGCGGCACTCGCCTCGTCACGCCAAAGCGCGACCTGCGATAGGCGGACCGCGCGCGCATGCAGCCATCTCGACGGGTTCGACGGCGATCTGATCCCGCGAGGAGGCCGCACCACGACGCCGCCCTTCAGCCGCACGACCATCGTCTCTATGAGGAAGACGAGCTCCCGCAGTCCGTTGCCCCTGTGCAGCGGTACCTCCCCCGCCTCGAAGACGAGCACGGGGCGGGCGGGCGCCGTTGCCAGCATCCACAGCCAGCGAGCAACGCTGCGCTTCGAACGCAGCACGGTCGCATCGTCAGGTACGCCGAGCTGCCGCAACCACACGTCAGGCGAATCACCCGTGTAGACGATCAGTTCGTCTGACGTGTCGAGTGCCCAACGGAGAGTGCCGCGTCGGATGAGCGCATCGCCGATGTTTCCCGCGGGGCCGGTCAGCGAGACGAGGGTTCTGGTCGCTCTGGTGCGGACGTGTGCATCGCCAGCCGCGGAACGCATGGATTCAGAGCACCTCGAGAATCGCGTCGAGTGACGCCCGATAGCTGTCCTGGGTGTAGTGGAAAGGTGCCGCACCCCACTGATGTTCGCGCGCACTGAGGATACGCCGAACGTCCGGGCGAGCGACTCGCACTCCGTGGCGCTCGGCGATCGCGGAGTATTCGGCGAGTACGGCGTTGAAGGCTTCCGGATCGTTAGCGGCGGTCTTGGTGCTGGCGCCCTCTTCATCCCGGAGGGCCCAAGGAATGGCGTTCAGGATGAGACGGTCCCGGGTTCCGGAGCTCTCAAGGGACGCGAGGAACTCGACCAACGCCTGTTCCCACAGCGTGCGATGCTCAGCCGTCCCGATGCGTATAGGAGTATTCAGCGCGGCCTGCCCACGGTAGATCCCGGTCGTGTAGTCGACGACTCGGCTCACGTATCCGCCGGACGGCACTCGATAGACGCCCAGGCGCTCGTCGGTGAGATCCCAGATGATGAGATCCAAGTCGTCCGAATTCGAGGTCAATTTGGCGACCGCGTTGCCCCTGATGTCTCCCTCCGCCATCCGGCGCTGGAACGGCGAGGAGATCGTGGAGGTATCGAAATCCTTCGAGCGAGAGGGTGCGGTTGCTGAGATCAGCGATTGACGCGCGACGTAGCCAGCCAGCTCCATACCGTAGTCGGGCCAGAGCTCGACCCCGTCCCTGGTGACGCAGGACCCGTAGATGAACACACGCTGCATCATCCGAAGGTACCCGATCCGCATGCAGTGTCCGTCGCGCGAGCAACGCGCGTAACCGCTGCTGATATTCTGGTACAGGCCATGTCCACGGCCACCAAGAGCGCGTCAAGAGAGCGCGAAGAGGGTCGAACCACAGGGGGCGGCATTGCCGGTTGAGTCAGTCGTGCGTCGCATGGTCGCTGCGTGGAGGGCGCTGGGGCGCGTGCGCCAAGCCGCGCTCGCATTGCTTGTCGCGCTCGCTGCGACCCAGGTGATCATCATGTTCGCAGTCGGTCAGCTCGTGCTGATGCCGCTCGTCGCCATATGCACACTCATCGGCGTCTTCCTCATCAAGCTGTCATCTGCGGAACGAGGGAGCAGCGCGCGGTTGATCAGCGTGCGCCGCGAGGTTACCCGCACGCAACGCGCGATCGCCGACGAACTCAAGGCGCACAAACGCACGGTGTCCCTCAACCGCGAGCAGCTTGGTCTTCTTCGGGAGCAGACCGGGCGCACGAGTGCCCAGTTCGAGTGGCTGGCCGAGCGCGCCGTCGCCGCCGGATCGACCGAAGCGCTGTTGCAGCGAAGCGCGAACGATGTGCTAGCACAGATCAGCAAGCAGTCTGAAGTTCTCGAAGCGCTGCGAGCGTCAGGCGACCAAGCACTGAGCGCGGCGGCAGACCGTCATATCACCGCCCTCGCCGAGGTGAAGGGGCTGCTGTCACAGCAGCACACTGCGCTCCAGCGCACACTCGAAAGCACAGCGAGCATTACCGAATCCGTGGATGCCGTCGGCAAGAAGATGGCAGTCGCCTTCGACGGCGGCAACTCCCATTCTCTTGAGCGCCGAATCGTGGCCGAGCTCTCCGCCCTCGCATCGCTCTACGATCAGGGCATATCGCGTCGGCTGCCGACCTTCGCCAGCTGGGCCATGTCGCCCCTGTCAGTGCAGTACATCCGCACGATCGCCGAAAGACTCGACTCGGGCCACGCCATCGTCGAACTCGGCTCTGGAGTTTCTACCGCGTGGATTGCTTCCTCGCTCGCGCAGATGAACGAGCCTCCGGCCCTCGTCGCGATCGATCACGATCCGATGTATGCGGAGACCACACGCACGTACCTCACCGACATCGATGCGGACCACGTCGCGCAGGTGGTCCTCGCTCCGCTTACCGGCGTCCACCTCGCTGGCGTGGAACATCATTGGTACAGCACGCAGTGGGTGGAGTCCGTCGACAACATAGGTCTTCTTATCGTCGATGGCCCCCCTGCCGGGCAGCACCCGGGCGCCCGATATCCGGCGGTCCCGCTCCTGATGGATCGGCTGGCTGACCGGGCGACGATCTTCGTTGATGATGCCGATCGGCCTGGCGAGTCTGAGGTCATCAAAGCATGGCTGAAGATCCCGGGGATTACTCGGGGCGGCTTCGTCGGCCGGTCACTCGTGCTGAACTTCGCTCGGAATGGAGATCCCCAGTGACGAAGTTGGGTGCGCTGGCGAACATGCAGGGCGCCGACGCCGAGTATGCCCGCCGCCTGCTGATCGGTGGACACGGAAACCTCGAAACGTTCACGCTTCAGAATCGCACCCGCGCCACGAGGGATGCGTACGCACTGGCGATATCACGCGGCACTTTGCATTACGGCGCCCTGCTGGCCCGAGTGTTCTACGAAGCTGCGAACGATCCTCTTGAGCAGTCGATGCCGATGTCGCAGTTCGACCCTAAATCGTTCTTCTCCCTAACGCGCATCATGGCGAACCAAGCCACAGGAGCGAGCGAGACATACGAAGCAGTGCAGATGTACAAGGCCGGGATGAGAGCGTTCGGCGTGAAGACGCTCTCCCGCACCGACCGTCTGATCTTCCTGGAAGCCATCGCCTCGCTTGGTCATGCCAAGGACGTGCAGAAGTACGCCCAGCTCTTAAAGGTGAAGTCGCTGGATCGAAATCAGCTCAATCTTCTCGCCGCAAACAGTCTCGCGGCGAATCGACTGGCCGAGCATTCTCGCAGGCCTTCGGACGCGTGGCTCGATCTGGTCAACGCCGGCTATCGCGAGTCCGGCATCGAGACCATCTCATTCGCTCCTGGCGACGATCCGCTATTCGATCGCATACTTAGCGGCGCTGCTGAACACATCCTCGACGGCCCCAAAGTCACGGTGATCGTTCCCACATTCAACAGCGGCCCTCGCATCGCGACGGCCCTTCGGTCCTTGGTGAACCAGACGTGGCGAAACCTCGAGATTCTCGTCATGGACGACGCCTCGCCCGCAGAGAACGACCGGTTCCTCCTGGAGTGGCAGGAGCGGGATTCACGTATCCGCGTCCATAAGATGCCGGAGAACGGCGGAACCTACAGAGCGCGCAACTTCGCGGTCACGCAGTTGGCGACGGGCGAATTCATCACCGTGCACGATGATGACGACTGGTCGCACCCTCGCAAGATCGAAACGCAGGTTTCAGAACTTCTCGCTGATTCGTCTCTCGTGGCCAACATGTCTCTTCTGTCGCGCGCGACCCCTGAACTGATCTTCACCCGCATCAACAACAATCCGGTATTCAGCCAGCCGAACTATTCGTCGCTGATGTTCCGACGCGATCCAGTGGTCGACGAGGTCGGTCACTGGGACCTGGTCAACCGAAGTGCCGATGCCGAATTCCACGACCGTCTCCGGACGGCCTACCCGACAGGAACATCCGTAGCCGGAACGGATGTGCTCTCCTTCCTGCGAGTGAGGTCGGGCTCGCTGACCTCAGGGGAGATCGCTCGGGGATACATCGACCGGCGAAGGGTCTGGTACCAGCAGTCGTCGCGCGACTGGCACCAGCGCGCAGCCAGCGACGGGCAGTCACTCTTCATGCCGGCCTTCCCTGCGACCGCACGGCCCTTCTCTGCTCCCGCGAACATGATCGGCTCGAAACATGACAAGGGCGCACTCGAGGTCGATATCGTCTACGTCACCGACTTCCGGTTCCCCGGCGGCAACTCTTCGCTTGCCGCGACCGAGATCGAGCTGCTTGTCGCGAAGGGCCACCGAGTAGCGCTCATGCAGATGGCCTCCCCCGTGAACTCCGCGCGCGCGGTCATCCAGCCGCGGTTCCTGGCCGTTTCCAATGACCCGCTGGTTTCGATCGTGTCGCCTCTTGATGAGGTGCGAGCGCGGCTGACGATTGTGCGGCACCCTTCCGTGCTTCAGTACCCGGAGGCGGTCCGCTCTGGAGTCGAGACCGATGAGCTGGTGGTGATCGTCAATCATGCACCCTTCGGCCGAGACGGTCTGGGATCGATCTACGATCTTCCGCGGACTGTCGAGACTGCTGAAATCGTCTTCGGACGCCCCGCCAAGTACGCCGCAGAATCGGCTGTGATCAAGGCGAGTCTGAGAGGTCTCGTCTCCCCCGGCTCGATTCTCTCGACGACCTGGCCCGGCATCATCACGGCTCAGCCGACCCCGGGCGCTGCTCCCGCTCCGACTCGAACCATCGGACGCCACAGCCGCGACCACGCTCTGAAGTGGCCGGAAACGACGTCCCGCTTGCTGGGAAGCTACCCGGACTCCGCGGAGTACGACGTCCGGATACTGGGCGGAGCAGACACCGCCGAGAAGATTCTCGGCGAGCTACCGCGCAATTGGACGGTCCACGAGTTCGGCTCCATCGAACCCATGGAGTTCCTGCACCAGCTTCCTTTCTGGGTGTACCAGCATCACTCGGCCTTGACCGAGTCCTTCGGAATGGCCGCTGTGGAGGCGATGGCCGCGGGGTGCGTCGTGATCATGCCGCCTTACACCCGACCGACGTTCGAGGATGGTGCCGTCTACTCCGAGGCCGAGGATGTGACGGCCACGATCGACACGTTCATCGCAGAGCCGGAACTGTACTTCGCCCAAAGGGCGCGAGCTATGGACTTCGTGGCCAAGCACTTCAGCCCGGATGCTTTCTACGCGAGAATCGACGCCTTGCTCGCCTGAATGCCCGATGTGGTTACCCCGCGAACAGCCAGCCATCCCATCCGTACCGTGCACATGTCTCAGGAGGGCGCCGTGGACGCGTTGCTCGCACCAGTAGTGGTTTTCGATAAGAGCACCAGATCGACGACCGTCTACAACAGCAGTGGATCGGCATTTTCCACCGATAGCTCAGATTCGCCCGTCGCAGATATTCATGGTCGCGGAGTGCTCGGAGCCCGGCTGGTCACAAGTGTCACAGACCTCGAGCCGCTCTTAGCGACCGAGAGCTCTAACACCATGATCGACCTATGGCAGAAAGGCGCCCGGGGGGCCCTATGCGCCTATGTGTTTCGCGGAGGCACGACGTACGTCCTACCCGATCCGATGGGCACAGCTACGGTTCTGTTCCTCGACGCAGACAGGTACTTTGTCGCGTCGACGTCGATGGGAGCGCTCGTCGACCGTGCGCGCCGCCTGGGGCTCGACCTCCAACCGAACCTCGACTACGCCCTGGAAGTCGCGTTCAACGGAGGGGGAAGCATCTCGCGTACGAGCTACGAGCAGGTCGATCGCCTTCACCCTTTCGAGTATCTTGCGGTCTCCGACAGGGTGGAGCGCCGGGAGTATCCGATTGCGCAATGGTTCTGGGAGTCTCAGGTGTCGCCTACTGAGCTCTTTGAGCTCTACCTTGCCGACATTCGGGAGTCGATCAGCGCCGTCGCGAATTCACGTGACGACGTCAATCGAATTGCACACCTTACAGGTGGACTCGACAGCCGGGTTGTTCTGGCAGCGCTTCTTGAGCAGGGAGCCGCCGATGCCTTCGGGTACTACACTGTCGGCCCCACAGGAACCCGGGATCGCGACGTCGCGGAAGGCGTGGAGAGCACGTTCGACTTGGCTCCCACGTCCTTCAGCGGGCTTGTCGCTCCTGCATTCTCCTCGCCGGTCGCGGGTAGCGTCGCAGCGCTCAAGCGCACAGGTGGAATGACACGGCAGGGTCCCACCGGCTACGAACGACGATCGGATGCCCTCGTCCTGGGCGGCGGCCACGGCGAACTTGCGCGGAGCTTCTACGCGCGCCGAGCGCCCGCCTTCTCCCAGGTTCGCTATTCGGCGCACGAAGTAGCGCTTCAGCTGTTCGGAGACAGTATGTTTGGGCCCTACAATTCGTCCCGGTCGCTGCTTCGCAATCAGGCACGCGAACGCTTGATAGAGGGACTTCGGACGGCGCTCACCAGGATCGGATCACGCGCCGAGAACGACGATTATGTGCTCGATTTCTTCTACATCGACGGCCGCAATCGCAACCATATTGGACTGACGCAACTTTCTACATCGGATTTCGCGACCAGGGTGGATCCCCTCTATTCCCTGGCAGGTGCCAAGCTCGCGCATTGCACGCCTCTCCCCTTGCGTTCGTCCGGACTGTTGCTCTTCGATCTCATCCAGCGTTTTTCTCCGAAGCTCCTTACACTCCCATTCGACTCGCCTAAGTTCGGCGAAGAATTGTGGCACGTTAGAAGACAGCCATCCGTAGCTGAGTTCTCCGGTCGGTTACGCCCCGCTAAATATCCGGACGCGGCCGCTCGCCCTCCCGCGATCGCCCGTGGCTATCAGATGGAGTCCGGGATGAGTCACGACGAGGCTGTACGCGTCGCCGCTAGCCTGAACGCTCCGTTCTGGCAGGTCAAGATCTTCAAACAAGCCGCCGAGGGCGTGCGAGGGGCTCTCGCGCACAATCAATCGGATATCGTCGAGCATTTAAACCATACCGGTGTGAACTGGCTGGTCAAGAATGGGCTCAAGCACAAAGCGTACCTCCGCCAGGTGGTCGACTTGTATGTCGTCATCGAGTGGTTGCAGCAGTCTTAGTCACCGGCTGAAATTTCCGTAACTCTGTGTCGGACGAGGGCTAGTTCACAAGGTCGACCAGTGTCTGCGCCTCCCCTTTCAAGCGTTGCAGCGTCACCTCATCCGCGTTCGTCCATCTCGCCTTCTCAGCCGCGGCGAGAAAGCGCTTGAGGTCCTTCACCGTGGCCACGCGCAGGTCGAGAGCACGCTCAGGGTGCCCGATCTGCTCGTAGAATCTCCGGGTCTTCTCGCGCACGTAAAGCGAGAACGTCGGGATCCGCTGCGAGTACGACGTGATCGCGAGATGCAGGTGCGAGGTGAACAGGGCGCGCATGCCTGCCAGACGTGGCAGGAACTCCTCCAACGCCGTGTAACTCAGCAGTTCGGCACCCTGCGCCGCCGGTGCGATCTCTGAGCGCGCCCGGCCGTTGCGGATGAGGATGACGTCCTTGCGCCTCTTGCGCGCATACGCACCCAGCGTCTGCACGATCTCCGGCAGCTCCGGGTTGCCCTGCACATCTTCGAACGCGCTCACGTCGAACTGCAGGCCCAGCTTGCCGCTGCGACTGGGCGCGAAATCCAGGTACTCCGGCGTCAGCAGAGCGACATCCGCACCCAGCACGATCTTCTCGGCCGGCACCCCCAGTCCGTGCAGGTGATCGTAGGATTCCTGATCGCGCACGCCGACCGCATCAGCGCGCGCAGAGACTCCCAGCGCCAGCCTGCGGGAACGGTCGCGCAGCCATGGGCCCGCCCCCACACTCGTCACGACGACCGGCGTCGACCCGGCGAGCGCCCCAGACTGCTGCGCGTCGGCGACGAACTGCAGGTGCGAGGCCCCGGGCTTCGCACCCGACGTGTCGCTCATGATGCCACCCCCGCCGACGACCACGAGGTCGGCGGATTCGAACAGGCCGTCGTAGCCCTCGGCGTGCGCGGTGCCGAGCCAGGCGCTGTTCGCCTCGCTCAGGCGAGGGATGCTCACGTCATACCCGTGCTGCTGCAGGTGCTTCGCGAGGATGCCGCCGACCAGGTCGTCGCCGAAATTGTGCGCCTTGTACGGTCCGACGATCAGCGCCCGCCGTCTTTCAGCCATCCGAATCGCTCCTCACGTCCGTGCAGTGCCGGCCCATCATGCGTCCCCGCTGCTCTCGACCAGCGAGGCGAAGATCCGCTGCGCATCATCGCTCAGGTCGAGCGACCTGAGTTCGTCGAGCGCGGCCGGAGCGAGCAGGGCGAACTGCTTTCGTGCTCCGTCGTACACGTAGTCGACGATGTTGTTCACGTGCTCTGCGACCTGTGCCGGCAGCTGGTGGTTCTTCAACTCGCGTGTCATCTCGAGGTACGACAGGTAGTAGCCCCTCGCCGATCGCTCGGCATTGAGCGTCGTGATGGTCGAACCCGGACGCATACGACGTGCGTACGCATCGATGCTCACGTGGGCCGCGCGCGACGCGTGCAGCATCAGGCGGAACGTGTACGGGTTGTCCTGGTGCACGATCCCCGGGATGAACCGCACTCCCTGCGTGCGCACGAAGCTCGTGCGCACCATGTACAGTCCCACGTGCGGTCGATAGTCCTTCTCGCGGCGCATGGCGGCCATCAACTGCACCCCGCTGCGCACCTCGCGGTAGCTGTGGGCACGCTGGTAGTAGGTCGAATAGCGCTTCCAGACCTTCTCGTCGATGTCTCCATCACGGAAGGCGATGCAGTCGAACAGCAGCAGGTCGAGCTCGCCATCGTCCGCGGTCCGCACCAGTCGCTGTGCGACGTCGCCCGACCAGTAGTCATCGCTGTCGAGGTAGATGAGGTAGCGTCCGGCGGCAGCATCCAGGCCCCTGTTGCGACCGACCGACTGCCCGCTGTTCGGCTGCTCTATCACCGTCACTCGCGAGTCGGCATCGGCCAGCCGGCGCAGAATCTCGCCCGAACGATCGGTCGAGCCGTCGTCGATGCAGATCACCTCGACGTCGATCCCCGTCTGCGCGAGAACACTGGTCACGCAGTCTGCGAGCCACGCCTCGGCGTTGTAGACCGGGATGACGAACGAGACGTCCGGCACAGCCGCCCGAGCAGGCGTCGGGGTGCCCGGTGCCGCCCGCAGCGGGGGCGGTGGAGCCGTCACCGCGGCACGAACGGCGGTGGCCGCGCCCGCGAACCCCGGGCTCTTCTTCGCGGGGCGGAGCAGGTCGCGCACTCGCCGCGGCAGCTTCGTGATCGCCCGCCCGATACGGAAAGACGGCCCCTCGGTGATCTGCCTCAGCTGCGCCCGCGCCAGATCGCGGTCGCGCCGCAGCGCATCCGCATCGGTGCCGGCGAGCTCGGCCGCCGCCCTCTTCACGTTTCGCTCGCCGATTCGCACCGTCCAGTCGAGAAGCAGCGCTGCCTCGGCGAGGCTGGGCTCGGGCGAGTATTCCGGGGGCAGCGCACCGACGAGCAGCTTCTCGAGCAGCATGCCGAGATCGACATCCGCGATCCGCTGCGCGTGTTCGCGTGCGCGCTGCGAAAGCTGCGCGTAGCGCTCGGGATCGTGCGCCAGCTCTGCGATGAGATCAGCGAGCGCGGCAGGGTCGTCCGGCTGCGACGACAGCACCGCCGGATTGTCTCGAACCGTGGCGAGCCACGGCAGGTCGTACATGGCGACGGGCATCCCCATCGCCTGCGCCTCGACGAGCGTCAGCTGGTATCCCTCGATCGCGCTGGTCGACACGAGGAGGTGCGCGTCCGACACCGCCGCCTGCAGCTCAGCAGAGTCGCGTTCGCCGAGCAGGTCGACAGCGTCGCCGACGCCTCTCTGCTGCGCATACCGGCGGACGTCCTTCGCCGAGAGGCTCTTCGACCCCGGCCCCACGATCGTCAGCCGGAAGTCGATGCCTCTGGCGCGCAGCTCCGCGGCGACGTCGACGAGATGCGGAACCTGCTTGGTCGCGGTGTTCAGCCGGCCCCACCATGCCAGCTCGAGACGGCTGGCGAGCTGACGAGGTTCCGGGTCGCCCTCGAGCGCGCTGAGCGTGAGCGAAGACGGAGGGTTGGGCAGATAGACGGCCTGGTTCTGGCCTCGCAGCTTCCAGAACACAACGTCGGTCGGCGAAAGCGTCACTGCCGAGAGAAGCGTCTGCAGATGCTCGTCGAGGAACGAGATGCGGTTGCTGAGGTCGAAGAGCGGCCGAAGGGAGAAGTTGTGCAGCCAGCCGATGGTGGGGATGCCAATGGCGGCCGCAGCCAGCGCACGCCACGGCCAGTGCTCGTTGTACAGGATGTGATGGTCGATCACGATGTCGATCGACCGCGCTCGGCACAGCGCGACCCATTCATTCACCCGCGCGAGCGTGCTCGCGTTCGTCAGCACCACCACCTCGACGCCGTTGGGCACTTCGAGCTGGTTCTCCGCGGTCTCGAGCACCACGATCGTGACATCGTGGCCGGCCGTGACGAGACGGTCCGCCTGGTCGACGAGGACGTTCTGAAGGCCGCCGGTGTCCAGCCGACGCGTGGTCAGCAGTACGCGCCGAGGCGCCTCCGGTGCGGGCGGCACCTGGGCCTGAGCGGAGATCGCGGTCAGGGCTTCAGGGCAGAACGCCGCGGCCGCGCGCACGAGATCGAGCGCACTCACCTCGCCCGACATCATCGACATGCACGCCCGTTGCAACGATCCGGAGGTGTCCCGGATGGCGTAGCGCAGCACGTTCGCGATGATGTGCAGCCGCGCGGATTCATACGAGTGCAGCAGCGCGTCGCCTGCCCCTGATTCCCTCGCCAAGAGCTGGACCCGGTCGGCGATCGCGACGATGGGCGCGATGCCGCTCAGCAGGAACGCGAACCGATCCGTGCCGTCGACGCGGTGCCCGCTCGTGCCACGCCGGAAGTGATAGCGGTAGAGCCGTTCAGGGATCGATGTGTACTTCTTCGCGTGCGCGAGCGCGAGGAACGAGATCGGCAGGTCGTTCGCGCGGTAGAACCGCAGGTCGTCAGAGAATCCGTCGTAGGCCGCCCGCAGCAGATCCGTCGAGAAGAGGTACCGCCAGAGGTGGCCGTTGGCCGGCTCACCGACCGGGAACAGGCTCGGCACGATGTGCGGAGCGCGCAGCTCGGAGAAGCTCGGCTGGAGGGCCTTCTCCAGCCGGGACGGCACGCCGTCTGGTGCGACGATCTCCACTCCGAAGCCGACGACATCGGAGTTCGTGGACTCCGCGGCGGAAAGGGCGAGCTCAGCTGCGCGAGGGTCGAGCTCGTCGTCACCGTCGAGGAACAGCACGTGGGGAGCGGATGCCGCCGCGATTCCCGCCCTACGGGCCTGGAATGCCGACATGTTCTGCGCCTGACGGATCAGGGTGATGCGCGGATCCGCCTGCTGGAACCGCTCCACGATGCCGACGGTCCCGTCGGTCGACGCGTCATCGACGCAGATGATCTCGATCTCTCGAAGCGTCTGGTCCAGGCAGCTCTGCAGAGCCGCTGACACATGCTGCTCATCGTCGAACAGCGGCATGACGATGGAGATCCGCGCGTCGTCGGCCACATGCCCTCCAGGCTTACCTTCGCGGAGCGGGCGCTCTCGCGTAGCCCGTATTCAGGAGACACGGGTTAGATTAGATCCTATCTACGCGGATTTCTCGCGTGGATCCGGTCACGCTCGCGCGCCCGACCTCCCCCACGCACGCTGCCGCCCGCTCTCCGTCCCCCGTGCCAGGCCCTCAGCCGCACGCGGAAGCCCGCGGCGGAATCTGATCACGAAAGAGGCACGGCATCATGGCTGACGTGTCGTCCCCTGAACTCGACGGGCTGCAGCCGGTCGGTCAGCGCCCACCTCTGGGCGCCTACCTGGCTGAGGCATGGCGACGACGGCAGTTCGCGTTCACCTTCGCCGCCCATCGCCTGATCGGCGGCCTGCTCGAGAACCGACTGGGCATCCTGTGGCTCGTCATGCGGCCGCTCTCCATGGCGCTCATCTACGGCACCATGTTCAGCTTCATCCTGTCGAGCTCAGCGAAGCCCGACGGATACGCGCAGTTCATCATCATCGGCATCTGCCTCTTCGAGTTCTTCACGCAATCGCTGCTGGGCGGGGCGAAGTCGATCACGAACAACGGCAAGCTCGTGCAGAGCCTCGGCTTCCCGAGGATCCTGCTGCCGACCTCGATCGTGATCGAGGAGACCCTGCGCATGGTCCCCGTCGTCGGGCTGATCTTCGTCATCCTTCTGGCTTTCGGCGAGCCCCTCGCCTGGTCGTGGCTGCTCATCTTCCCGCTGCTGGCGGTGATGGCGATCTTCAACTTCGGCTGCGCGCTCATCGCCGCCCGCCTCTCGGTGCATGCGCGCGACGTGCAGCTGATCATCCCCATCATGAATCGGGTGCTGCTGTACGCCACCGGCATCTTCTTCGACGTCGACGGCGCGCTCGCCGACCACCCGGTGATCCTCGGAGTCGTTCAGATGATCCCGACCTACGGATTCATCGGAATCGCACGCGACGTCCTGCTGCAGTCGTATACGGCGCCGCCGATCGCCTGGATCCTCGCCCCCGTGTGGGCCCTCATCACGCTGCTGTTCGGGGTGGTCTTCTTCTGGCGCGCTGAAGCGAGGTACGGCCTTGGCGAGTGACACCGCGCAGAACAGCCCATTCGAGCTGCTGGAGCGGCCGACACCACGGCCGATGATCGTCGCCGACAACGCGCATGTGAACTACCGCGTGTACGCGTCGGGAAAGCGCGTAGGACCGCGGGAGCGCCTGTTCAGCGTCGCCGCCCTTCGTGGCGGGCGCGAGCTGAAGACCGTGCCGGCTCTGAGGGGGGTGACCTTCACCGCATCCGAAGGCGAGACGATCGGTGTCGTCGGCCATAACGGCTCCGGCAAGTCGACACTCTTCCGCGCGATGAGCGGACTGGTGCCGACCTCCGAAGGCACCATCTGGGCGCGTGACAGGCCCGTGCTTCTCGGCGTCAACGCGGCTCTGGTTCCTTCGCTGTCGGGCGAGAACAACATCAAGCTCGGACTTCTCGCGATGGGCTTCACCGCCGAAGAGGCGGCAGCCCAGGTCGACCCGATCGCCGACTTCGCCGAGCTGAACGAGTTCATCCATCATCCGATGCGCACCTACTCGGCGGGGATGGGTGCTCGGCTGCGCTTCGCCATCGCCTCGGCGAAGGCGCACTCGATCCTGCTCGTCGACGAGGCGCTGGCCGTCGGCGACCGGCGCTTCCGCCTCAAGAGCGAGAAGCGCATCGCCGAGCTGCGCGAGAGCGCGGGACTCGTCATGATCGTGAGCCACTCAGTCGGCTCGCTCCGCGACACCTGCGATCGCGTGCTGTGGGTGCACAAGGGCGAACTGCGTGCCGACGGCCCGACCAACGACGTCATCGCCGACTACGTGAAGTGGACGAAGGATCCGAAGAGCGTCGCAGTGGGCGCGGCTTCGAAGCCGGCGATGAAGCCGGCAGCCGAGACGGAGAAGCCCCAGTCCGCAGCGATCGGGCCTGCGTCCGACACCGCCGCACCCGCCGCACCCGCCGCCGCCAAGGCTGCCGAAGCAGACGCGGGGCTGTCGATCTTCGACGAGCTGCTGCGCGGGCTCGAGCCCGAGAGCCCCCGCGAGGCCGCCGAAGAGACCAAGCGCTCCCTGGCGCGCGCCGAGAGCGACGCTCGCGCAGCGACCCGCCGCGAGCGCTATCAGCGTGAGGCGGACAGGCGCGTCCGCAAACGTGTCATCGCGGCGATCATCACCGGCGCCGCGATCCTCGCGGCTATCGGCATCGGGGCGGCCTTCGCTCTGGCGACGAGCGGCGCGGCGGCTGCGCCGCAGAGCGTGTCCTCGCCCCGGCCCACGACGAGTTCGACGCCGACCGCCGCCGCCCAGCCCGTCATCGTCGCGTTCTCGACAGCGAAGGCGCCGGTCGTATGCACCAGCGAAGAGGCATCCGCGCTGGCCACCTTCAGCTGGGAGGTCACCGACGCGACGAACGTCCAGGTCGCCCTGACCTCCACCGCGATCGATCCTTCCGCCCCGCCCGCCACCATGCCTCCGAAGGCGAAGGACGCCACGCTCCCCTTTCCTTGCGCCAGCGAGGCCGAGAGCTACACGCTCACCGCCCTCGGCGAAGACGGCACGCGGGTCTCGAAGGCGGTCACGGTGACGCGCCAGATCGACCCGACAGCACCGCCGCAGGACGCGCCGGAGTCCACGTCTCCGCAGCCGAGCAACCCGGTGCAGCAGCAGCCGCCGGCGTCGACGACGCCGACGACTCCGCCCGCCGAGCCGTCCACCGCCCCGAGCCCCGCTCCGCTTCCTCCGCTGCCCACCGCCCTGCCGACCATCCCGGCGCCCGAACCGTCAGATCCGCCTCCGCCCGTCGAGGAACCGCCGCCGGCCGAGGAATCCGGCGGCACGACTGACGCCACGAGCTAGTCAGCGCCTGACGCCCCGAGGCGCCTCTCGGCTAGCGGGCACCGAACCACTTCTTCGCGCGGTGCGCGATAGGCCGAAGACCCGGAGCTATCCTCAGCGCCGCCCGTCCGGCTGGCGCTGCCGACGTCCACACCCGCGCCGCGAGTCCCGCGTCCGCCGCCGATGCGCGCTGCCTGCCCCGTGCCCGCTCGGCGAAGAACACCAGCAGTCCCAGCAGCTGCCGAGCGTCATCCTGGCTCGGCTCGGGCGTGAAATCCTCCGGCAGCGTGCCTGCGACGACGCCTTCATACAGCTGCGCGAAGTCATACGAGATCGCACGATCGGCGGCCTCCTGCGACGCCCGCGAGAGTCGGGCGTAGCGCTGCGGGTCGCCGCTGAGATCGATGATCCTCCGGGCCAGCCCGCGTGCATCCCCCTGCGGCACCGAGATGATGCCCTCGTTGTCCTGCACGAGCGTCAGCCACGGAAGCTCGTACATGGCCACGGGCAGGCCGCGGGCCTGCGCCTCAGCGATGGTCAGCTGATAGCCCTCGATGATGCTCGTCGAGACGAACAGATGAGACGCGTCGATGGCATCCCGAAGCGCCGCTCCTCGCAGAGGACCCACGGCGGCGACCTGCGCACCGAGACCTCGACGACGCGCCCGGGCGTTGAACTTGGCCGCCGTGACGTCGTCCCAATCGGGTCCGACGACGGTCAGGCGGAAATCGGCTCCGAGAGAGCGCAGCTGCGCGCCGATCTCGATCAGTTCGTACACCTGCTTGGTGTGCTGCTCGAGTCGACCCCACCACAGCAGCTCGATGTGCCCTGAGGGTGCCTGCTTCTGCACAGGCTTCTCAGACGACTCGAGCAGCAGCGGAGAGGGCGGGTTCGGCAGCCACGCGACATTCCGCACTCCTCGCAGCGTGAAATACGCGACATCCAGCGGCGACAGCACCACGAGCCTGTCGAGCGTGGCCGCGCAGCGTTCGATGAGTGACAGCCGCCCGTTGCCCTCGTAGATGGGGCGGCCGACGAAGTTGTGCATCCACCCGACAGTGGAGGCACCCTCGGCGCGAGCCATCAGGGCGAACTCCGGCCACGAATCCGTGTAGAGCACCTGATGGTCGATCACGACGTCGACGCCGCGATCGCGGATGATCCGGCCCCAGTTCTCGAGGCGGTCGACCAGGCTGCGACCGGTCAGCTCGATGAACTCGACGCCGGGCGGGACAGCCGCCGGGTCGCTCCCAGCGCTGCGGACGACCACGGTGACGCGATATCCGCTCGCGCGGAGATACTTCGCCTGCGAGGCGAGCACTGCCGAGACCCCGCCCGTGCGCAGCGTCGAGGTCACGAGCAGCACGTTGCGCACGGTGTGCCTTTCGACAGGATTCAGAGCCGTGTGGAACTTCAGTGTGCTCAGTGTGCGGGGATAGAACCGCGCGGCCGCGTGCACGATGTCCTGCGCCGATGCGACGGTGTGCAGGTGGGCCAGCGCGGCGTCGAGCACAGCTCCGTCGCTGCGGTCGATGAGCTGGGAGCAGACGTAGCCGACGATCGACAGTCGCGCCGATTCGTACGTCTCGCGCAGAAGCTGGGGATCGGGATGCCTCGACGCGAGCTCGTCGATCGCCGGCGCGATGGCTGTGATCGGATCGATCGCCGAGGTGTAGAACCTCGCACGCTCGGCGCTGTCGACGTCGTGTCCGCTCCCGCCACGACCGAAGTGATAGCGGTAGAGCCGGTCGTCGATCGACGCATACGACGAGGCGAGAGCCGCGACGAGGAGCATCAGCGGCAGGTCGTTCACGCGAGGGAACACGAGGTCGTCGTCGAGCAGCGCATACGCCTCCCTCAAGAGGCGGACACGGAACATCATCCGCCACAGCTGGCCCTGCGCGGCCCGGCCGACCGGGAACAGTCCACGCAGCACCTCGGCGCCGTCCAGGTGACGGTGCGCCGGCTGCAGTCTGCGCTCGTACGAGCCGCCCGTGCGTCCATCCTTCTCGATCACGGTGACACCGAAGCCGATGAGATCAGCGTCGGAGGCATCTGCCGCAGCCAGCGCCTTCTGCACCGCATCGGGCGCGAGTTCGTCATCGCCGTCGAGGAACAGCACGCGCTCGGCCTGAGCGGCCAGGATGCCGGTGCGCCGTGACTGGAATGCCGACAGGTTGCGGGAATGCGTCACCAGACGCACCCGCGGATCCTCGGCCCGGTGCCTCTCGACCACCGCTGCCGTGCCGTCGGTCGACGCGTCATCGACGCAGATGATCTCGATCTGCTCGACCGTCTGCGCGCGAGCGCTTCGCAGCGCGGCCGAGATCGTGCTCTCGTCGTTGAAGACCGGGATGACGATGGAGGTCAGAGGAGGCACGGCCATGGCATTCGAGTCTATCTGCGCCGGTTACGCGGGTAATCTGACCCCTTTCGGCCAGATAGCCTTGACGTCATGAAGATCGCCATCGCCGGAACCGGCTACGTGGGCCTGTCGAACGCCGTCATCCTCGCTCAGCATCACGAAGTCGTGGCTGTCGACATCGACCCGCAGAAGGTCGATCTTCTCAACGACAGGCGCTCCCCGATCATCGACGACGAGCTGCAGGAGTACCTCGCCACTCGTGAACTCGACCTGACTGCGACGCTCGACGCCGAGACCGCCTACCGCGACGCGGACTTCGTCGTCGTCGCGACGCCGACCAACTACGACGAGGTGGCGAACTTCTTCGACACGTCTTCGGTCGAGTCCGTCGTCGGCGTCGTCCTCGAGGTGAATCCGCGCGCGATCGTCGTCATCAAGTCGACCGTTCCCGTCGGCTTCACCGCGGGGCTCGCGGCGCAGCACCCCGGCGCGACCATCATCTTCTCGCCCGAGTTCCTGCGCGAGGGTCGCGCGCTCTATGACAACCTGCATCCCTCGCGCATCGTGGTCGGAGACCGCGGCCCCGCCGGCCGGCGCTTCGCCGAGCTGCTCGTCGAGGGTGCCATCGACACCGACGTGCCCGTACTGCTCACCGACTCCACCGAGGCCGAGGCGATCAAGCTCTTCGCCAACACGTACCTCGCGCTGCGCGTCGCGTACTTCAACGAGCTCGACACCTACGCCGCCGTGCACGGGCTCGACACGCGTCAGATCATCGACGGCGTGGGGCTGGACCCGCGCATCGGCTCGCACTACAACAACCCGTCGTTCGGCTACGGCGGATACTGCCTGCCGAAAGACACGAAGCAGCTGCTCGCGAACTACTCCGAGGTGCCGCAGAACCTCATCGCGGCGATCGTCGAGGCGAACAGCACCCGAAAGGACTTCGTCGCCGCCGACATCCTGTCCCGCGGCCCCGAGACCGTCGGCATCTACCGCCTGGTGATGAAGTCGGGCTCAGACAACTTCCGGCAGTCGTCGATCCAGGGCATCATGAAGCGACTCAAGGCGAAAGGCCTGACCGTTGTGATCTACGAGCCCACGCTCGAAGACGAGGAGTTCTTCCACTCGGAGGTCGTGCGCGACTTCGAGGACTTCAAGCGCCGCTCGGATGTGATCATCGCGAACCGTGCCACTGATGCCCTCGCCGACGTCACCGAGAAGGTCTACACGCGCGACATCTTCGGACGGGACTGACGTCTGCTGGCGGGATCCGACGCGCCGCTCGACCCAGAATGAGCGGTGATGAGTATTATCCTGGTATATCCACCTTGCCGCTGAGGGGCGGCGAGGTGCTGCAGTACAAGAATGCAGAGCGGATGACGTGACGACCGAGTCGAACAAGGGGACGAGTTCGTTCCTCACACGACCCTCGTACTCCGGAACCAGGCCGAGAACTGCCCCCGCAGCCCGGTCGGTCTCGGGAGCGGCGGGCGCGACGATCCAGCGACGGCGCGTGCCATCGTGGGTGCGCCGCTACTCGAGAAGACTCCTCTACACGGACGTGATCATCCTGGTCGCCACTCTGACGCTCTTCGGCCTGCTCATGCTGCCTGGCCTGCAGGCGAGCGTCGTGTGGCCGAACGGCCCCGACGACGTGCCGTACTTCGTTCCGCTCACCATCGTCGGTCTGCTCTGGATGCTGACACTCGCGGCGTTCGACACTCGCGACCGTCACATCGTCGGCCACGGAGTGCTCGAGTACCGGCGCGTGGTCGATTCGACCCTGTTCGTCTTCGCGGCGATCGTCATCTTCGCTTTCTTCCTGCGCATCGAGGTCGCTCGCACGCTGTTCCTCTTCGCGCTGCCCGTCGGACTGACCGGCCTGCTGCTGGGACGCTGGTGGTGCCGCCAATGGCTGCGCAGGCGCCAGTCGGCCGGGGATTACGTCTATCGAGCGGTCATCCTCGGGGATCGCGAGAAGATCGCGCACGTCGTCAAGCAGATCCGCAGCACCCACGGCACGGGGTACGTGATCGTCGGCGCCGTCACACCGCACGGCGTCTCGGACATGATCGGCGACGTGCCCGTGCTCGGCCCGCTGCATGAGGCGAAAGAGGCCATCGATGCCACCGGCGCCGACACCCTCATCCTCACCGGTGCCGACGAGATCAATCCGACGGCCATGCGCCGGCTCGGCTGGGCGATGGCCGAGCGCGACGTGAGCTGGGTCGTCGCACCCGCGCTCACCGACGTCGCCGGCCCGCGCATCCATGCGAAGCCGGTGGCCGGCCTACCTCTGGTCCACGTCGACTTCCCCCGGCTCGAGGGGTACCGGCGCTTCGCCAAGCGATCCTTCGACATCGTCGGCTCGATCCTGCTGCTGATCCTGACTTCGCCGATCATGCTGGCCGCGGCCATCGCTGTGCGTCTCGAGGGCCCCGGCCCGGTGCTCTACACGCAGGAGCGCGTCGGTCGACGAGGCACGACGTTCGCCATGTTCAAGTTCCGCTCGATGGTCGAGGGCGCCGACGACCAGCTCGCCAGCCTGCTCGACCTGCAGGGTGCCCCCGAGCAGCCGTTCTTCAAGGTCACCGACGACCCGCGCATCACCCGGGTCGGTCGGATCATGCGTCGCCATTCGATCGACGAGCTGCCGCAGCTGCTCAACGTCCTCTCCGGCAAGATGAGCCTGGTCGGACCCCGGCCCCAGCGGCCGGCGGAGGTCGCGCTCTACGACGATGTCGTGGAACGTCGTCTGATGGTCAAGCCGGGCATGAGCGGTCTGTGGCAGGTGAGCGGAAGGTCGCAGCTCACGCCGGAGGACTCGATCCGCCTCGATCTCTACTACGTCGAGAACTGGTCGTTCACGCAGGACCTGCACATCCTGTTCCGCACGATCAAGGCGGTCATCGCGCCTGGACGCACCGCCCACTGAGCCCCCGCCCGGCGCATCGCCGAGCAGCCTGAATCAGCGCCGCGCCCATCGCTGGTCCCACTGGCTCTGGGCGATGACCCTGCGGTCTCGGGCGTGCACCAGCGCGCGGATGACGACGGCGATCAGCAAGCCGATCCATCCCCCGAGACCGTTGGCGACGACATCCTGCACCGACGCGGTGCGCTGCGAGAGCAGCACTGCCTGCGCGAGCTCGATCGCCGCCGAGAAGGCGGGCGCGAGAAGCAGACCGAGCCACACCCCGCGCCGGGGCAGCGCGAGACCGATGAGAAGGCCGAGCGGAACGAACATCGCGATGTTCGCGGTGAACTCGAGCTTCGAGTATCCGAACCACTCGGGCACGCCATTGTCGTGCAGCACTGTGAGCAGCTTGCGGATGGCGTCTTCGCGCCCCATGTTGATGGGGGTCGGTGACATGGTCACCCCCAGCACGACCGCGAGGCAGAGCAGCAGCAGCACGATCGCGATCCCGGCACGAAGACCGCCGGTAGACGGTCGGGATGGCGCGGCGGGCCGAGCGGACTGCAGCATCCGCGTGAACTCATCTGTCACGCGGTCACACCTTCCGCAGCTGCACGCTCTCGACGGCGTGGTCGGCACCCTTGCGCAGCACGAGGGTGGCACGGTGCCTGGTGGGCATCACGTTCTCTACGAGATTCGGCATGTTGATCTCGTTCCAGTAGCCGAGGGCCGTCGTGACGGCCTCATCGTCGGTCAGGTGCGCGAACACGTTGAAGTACGACGACGGATTGCTGAACGCCCCCTGCCGCAGAGCGAGGAACCGATCGATGTACCAGCGCTCGATGTGACGGGTGTCGGCGTCGACGAAGATCGAGAAGTCGAACAGGTCGCTCACGGCGACATCGTTGGGTGCCGGCGGCGGCTGCAGCACATTGAGTCCCTCGACGATGACGACGTCGGGGCGGCGCACCACGACGTGCGCGTCGGGCACGATGTCGTAGCGCATATGCGAGTAGAACGGAGCGCGCACCTCGGCGGCACCGCTCTTCACCTCGGTGAGGAACGAGATGAGGGCACGCCGGTCGTACGACTCTGGAAAGCCCTTGCGGTCCATCAGGCCGCGGCGCTCGAGCTCCGCGTTCGGGTAGAGGAATCCATCTGTCGTGACGAGCTCGACTCGGGGGGTGCCCGGCCAGCGGCTCATCAGCTCACGCAGCAGGCGCGCGATGGTCGATTTGCCCACAGCCACCGAGCCGGCGACACCGACGACGAATGGAGTCGTGGTGTCGCTCTCCTGCAGGAACGCGCTGGTCGCGGCTCCGAGCTGGCGGGTAGAGCTCGCGTACAGGCTGAGCAGCCGGCTCAGCGGCAGATAGACCTCGCGCACCTCGGTGATGTCGAGCCGGTCGCCGATGCCGCGGATGCCCACGACCTCGGTCTCGGTCAGCGGCTGGTCGATCCCCGCCGCGAGTCTCGCCCAGTCGGCGCGGTCGATCTCGCGATACGGAGACAGCGGCGGGGTCGGGGAGGTGACGGTCACGGAGCCCATGCTACCGACGCAACCTCGCCGGTCCGGCGCTCACACCGTTCGCACCTGCGCGGGATCCTACGATGGAGTAATGCAGACACGTGCCGAACGTCGCGCCCAGCAGCAGCGCGAGCAGACTGAGGCGTTCGACCAGTTCTCCCAGGAGATCTTCGAGAATCGAGCCGGATCAGGCGACGACGACCGTCCTCCCCGTCGTCCGCTGCTGCGGAGCTTCCGCTTCTGGGTGCCGATCAGCATCCTTCTGATCCTCATCGCCGTCGTCGTGATCGGCGGCCTCATGGGCAAGCACGTGTATGACCGCGCCATGGCGGCCAAGAGCTCGCTCGAGCAGGCGATGCCGCTCGCGACGAAGGCGGCAGACGATGTGATGGCCGGCGACAACGCCGCAGCCAAGGAGACCGTCGCGCAGATCTCCGCTCTGACCGCGGATGCCAGGAAGCAGACCGACGACGACATCTGGAAGAGCCTCGAGTGGGTTCCCGTCGCCGGTCCGAACCTCTACGCCGTCCGCACCGCGGCATCCGTCACCGACGACCTCGTCCGCGATGCGCTCACCCCGGCCACCGACCTGTCGCTCGCTGCTCTCAAGCCGGCCGATGGAGCGATCGATCTCGCCGGCATCAAGTCGATGCAGGGTGTCGTCTCACAGGCATCCACCGCCGTCTCGAAGGCCGCGACGCAGCTCGACACCATCCAGGACGACGAGCTGATCTCGCAGGTCTCCGGGGCTCTCGACAAGCTCACCGGCACCGTCGACGAGCTCGAGCCGATGCTGAAGCCCGCCGCCGAGATCCTCGGCGTGCTGCCCGCCGCACTCGGCGACGAGAAGCCACGGAACTACCTGGTGCTCATCCAGAACAACGCCGAGTCCCGCGGCACGGGCGGAAACCCCGCGGCGCTCGTCATGATCAAGGTCGACAAGGGCCGCATCAGCATCGAGCAGCAGGCATCGAGCGGTGACTTCGACAACGGTCGCAAGACTCCCGTGACGAAGCTCAACCCCGAGACGGTCGGTCTCTACGGCGACAAGATCGGGCGCTGGATGCAGGACTCCACACTCTCCCCCGACTTCACCGAGACCGCCGGGATCATGCGGGCGTGGTGGGCCGAGGAGTTCGGCACGCCGATCGACGCCGTCGTGTCGTTCGACCCCGTCGCACTCGGCTACCTGCTGAAGGCCACGGGACCCGTCACCGTGCCGAACGACCCGGTCGACGTCGGCTTCGGCTACAAGGTGCGGGTGATGGACGAGCCGCTGACGCTCACCGACAAGAACGCCGTGCCCTTCCTGCTCAACGGCATCTACTCCGAGTACCCGGTTCCCGAGAGGCAGGACGCCGTCTTCGCCGCATCGGCCCAGGCGGTCTTCTCCGGCCTCACCTCGGGCAAGGCCGAGCCGAAGGCACTGCTGGCCGCGCTCACTCAGGCGACCGACGAAGGCCGCCTGATGTATCAGCCGGCCACCGAGTCCGAGGCCGAGCTGGTCGGCGAATCACGCCTCGCGGGCAAGCTGCCCACCACCAACGAGTCGTCGACGATGGTCGGCGCGTACGTCAACGACATCACCGAGGGCAAGCTCGACTACTACATGCAGCTCGACCTCGCCGCGTCGTCGACCCAGTGCACTGCCCCCGACGCCCCCGTCTTCGGCGTCACCGCGACCCTCACCAACACGCTCAGCGCCGACCAGGCGGCGGGCCTGGCCCGTTACATCGCGCCGGCCCGCTTCTTCAAGAAGGGCGACGTCGCCACCAACCTCGTGCTGTACGGCCCCGTCGGCGCGAAGACCGCTACGGTCACCGTCGACGGCAAGCCCGCCAAGGCGACGCTGAAGCCGCATCTGGGACGCCCTGCGGTGCTGGTGCAGGTGCAGAACACGCCAGGCCAGAAGCACACGATCTCGGCCACGTTCGAGGGAGCAGCCGGCGCGTACGGCCCGCTCGAGGTTCGCCACACTCCGATGGTGCGCCCGACGGCGCTCACCGTCGACGCCGCGGGCTGCGGCGACTGAGCCGATCGACGGCCGGCGGATCTCCGCCGGCCGTCGCGATCACGGCTGCTTGGGCGGCGAGACGCGGAAGACGATGCCGTGGTACAGCGCGAATCGCACGAGAACGACGATCGCGATGCTGACCAGGTTCACGAAGTTGACGGCGAACGGGCCTGCGTCTCGGCCCAGGATCGCCGATGCCCCGAGAACGCCGAGCCACAGAAGCAGTGCGCCGAGTCCGGTGCACACCGCGTTGGTGATGAGGAAGAGCACGAGCTCGTTCACCCGGCCACGACGGTCACGGTGCTTGAAGGTCCATTCGCGGTTGCCGATGTAGGCGTTCACCAGAGCGACCAGCGATGCGATGATCTTCCCCCATACGACGTCGACCCCCATCACGTAGACGAGCAGGTTGAAGACACCGATCTCGATCAGGGTGCTGAGGGCGCCGACGACGAGGAAGCGACTTCCGACCGAGGCAAGTCGCCGCAGGCGAGAGTCATTCTTCATGGCTCAACTAGGCTACTAGCGAGTGGCACTGTACCGCTCCCGTTCACCGTGAGGATCCGCGTGTCAGTACCCCATCTCGTCATCGTGATGCCCGCCTACAACGAGGCTGAGGGCATCCGCGGTTTCATCGACGAGATCCGCGAGAACGTCGCACCGCTCACCGATCGGCTGTCGTTCGTCGTCGCCGACGACCGGTCGACGGATGCCACGGTCGCAGCGCTCTCGGGCATCGACGACGTGCGTGTCGAGCCGCAGACCGAGAATCGAGGCCACGGGCCCACCGCTCTCGCCGCGTATCGCGCGGGGCTCGCGCTCGACCCCGACCTGCTCGTGCACGTCGACGGCGACGGGCAGTTCGTCGGTCCGGACTTCGCACGCCTGGTCGGCGCCGCCCGGACGACCTCCGCCGATGTGGTCCACGGCGTGCGCCACAGCCGCACCGACCCCTGGTACCGCCGTGTCCTCACCGGGGCGGTCGGACTGATGATCGCCTCGGCCGCAGGCCGCCGGGTGCCAGACGTCAACACGCCGCTGCGCGCCTACCGGCCGGCGACACTGCGAGCACTGCTCGACGCCGCACCGGCAGAGCTTCTCGTGCCGCACGTGCACTTCTCGCTCGCCGAGGCGCGCGGCGGCTTCTCAGTTCGCTACCTGGCCGTCACGAGCATCCCGCGCCGTGGGGCGTCGACGAGCGGCACGATGTGGGGCGGCGGCGTGAAGGCGCTCGTGCCGCCGCCGCGTCTGCGACGGTTCGTCGCCGGCGCGCTCCGCGAGGCGTGGATGCTGTCGCTTCGCCCGAACGCACCGCTGCGCGGCATCCGGAAGCCGTGACGATGAAGCTCTTCCGCACCATCGCGTTCTGGACGCTGGCGGTCGGGCTGCTCGTCTGCCACCTCGTCGTGATCCAGCACAGCCTGACGGCGCGGTTCTGGGAGGATGAGGCGTTCAACCTCACCGTGCCCCTCAATCTGCTCGCAGGCCTCGGCTATTCCAGCGACGGCGCTCTCTCGGGCTCGACGATCACCCCGTTCGACGCCCGCATCTCGACGGGGCCCGTGGTGCTGCTCCCCGTCGCGGGAATGCTGCTGTTCGGCGGCGACCCGGTGATCAGCGCCCGGCTGGTTCCCGTGATGTTCTGGTTGCTGCTCATCGCCGGAATGGCGGTGCTCGGCGCTCGCGTGGGCGGCCGCTGGGCGGCTCTGGTGGGCGCCGCCGTTCCGCTGGCGTTCAACGGGCTGGGCAGCATCTCGCCGATTCAGGGTCCTGCTGATCTGCTGGGTGAGATCCCGGCTGCGGCGCTGCTGGTCTGGGCGCTGATCGCGGTGCGCAAGCGCCCCTGGCTGGCCGGCCTGCTGGTCGGGCTGGCGGTTCAGGCCAAGCTGATCGCCCTTCTGGCTCTGCCGGCGTTCGCGGTGATGATCTGGGTGGGCTCCCCCGGACGCGGCTGGGCTCGCATCGGGCAGACCTTCGTGCGCGGCTGGCTGCCGCTGGTGATGGTCGGCGTGCCGACCCTGCTCTTCGAGCTGTGGGCGCTCGTCTCCCTCGGGCTCTCCGGCTTCGTCGACCACCTGCGCCAGGTGAAGCGCTTCCTGCTGAGCGGCGGCCAGAGCGGACAGGCGACCACGGTCTCGCAGAAGCTGGAGACGCTCAGCGGCGCGTGGTTCGTGCCGAACTGGGCGGCATGGCTGACCGCGGCGATCGTCGTCGCGCTGGTCGTCGCGGGCTTGATCGAAGTCCGCCGTCGCGGACGCCTTCGACGCCGATCCCTCGCTCTGGCGCTGACCGCGGCCGTCGGCGCTCTGGCCTTCGTGGCGTGGTGGTCCACCGCCGCGCACACTCCGCTGTGGGTGCGGCATCCCGCTGTCGGCGTGCTCGCGTTCTTCCCTGCTCTGGTGATCGTCGCATGCTGGGGCGCGCACGAGCTCATGACGCCGCGCGTCTCCCGCGCCGAGTCCGCGAGCACCGCCTCCGAGCCGGTGAACGTGCGGCGCATCGCCGGAGGCGTTCTCGCAGCTGCCCTGTCGGCATCCCTCGTCTGGAGCATCTCCGGGCACGTTCAGCAGACCTTCATCCCCCGCGGCGAGACACTCGCCACTCAGCGGGCCGACGTCGCAGTCATCGCCGACTGGGTCGACGAAACCGACACCGAGTGGCTCGCCGCGGCCCCGTGGGGGGCCGCAGTCGCGCCCATCGTCATGTCAGGTGCGCACGTGGGCCTGTTCGATGCGCCGAGCATGGCGAGCACACCGCGGCTGACGGGGCAGACCTGCGACACCGAGGTGCTTGTCGAGGCCGGCCGCTACCGCGTGTGCGCGCCCACCGGGTGACGTCGGCTCACCGCTGAGCCGTCGCTCAGCCCGCCGCGTACCCGTTCGGGTTCTGCGACTGCCAGCTCCACGAGTCGCGGCAGGCGTCTTCGATCGTGCGGGTCGCGTGCCAGTCGAGCTCACGGTTCGCCTTCGTCGGATCGGCGACCGCGCGGGCGACATCGCCTGGACGCGCGGCGACGACCTCGTAGCGGATCTCCTGACCCGTGGCTGCCGTGAACGCCTTGACGATGTCGAGCACGCTCTGCCCGTCACCGGTGCCGAGGTTGTACGCCTCTACGCCGGGGCGCAGACCGTCGAGCGCCGCGAGGTGGCCCTCTGCGAGGTCCATCACGTGGATGTAGTCGCGGACGCCCGTGCCGTCGTGAGTCGGGTACTGGTCGCCGAACACGGCGAGGTGGTCACGGCGCCCGATCGCGACCTGCGACACGAAGGGCATGAGGTTGTTGGGGATTCCGGACGGGTCTTCGCCGATGCGACCGGACGGGTGCGCGCCGACCGGGTTGAAGTAGCGCAGCAGGATCGCCTCGAGCTCGGGGCGGCTGGCCTGCACGTCACGGATGATCTGCTCGTTCATCGCCTTCGTCCACCCGTACGGGTTCGTGATGCCCGTGCCGGAGGGCTGCGATTCGTCGAGGTTCAGCACGCCCTCGGCAGCGGGACTGTACACCGTGGCCGAGGAGCTGAAGACGAGCTTCGTGACGCCGTGCTCGGCCATGATGTCGAGCAGATTGAGCGTCGAGACGAGGTTGGTGCGGTAGTAGCGCGACGGCTGAGCCACCGACTCGCCGACGGCCTTGAGCCCGGCCAGGTGGATGACCGCCTCGAACTCCTCATCGCGCAGCGCCGCCGCGGAGGCCGCCTGATCGGCGAGGTCGCAGTCGATCGTGTCTACGGACCGGCCGGTCAGCTCTTCGACGCGGCCGATGGCCTCGCGCGAGCTGTTGGAGTAGTCGTCGAGGACGAGCACATCGTGCCCCGCCTCCAGCAGCACGAGAGCGACATGGGACCCGATGTAGCCGGCACCGCCGGTGAGAAGAATGCGCACGCTTCGACTTTATGGGATCGCTCCGGACATCACCTGTACCGTGAAGCGAGTGATGCGAGCCTAGGGGACGGGGACTGATGTCGGATCACGTGCATTTCTGGACCAGGCATCCTGAGGCGAGCGTCGCGTGGGACCCCGACGCCGAGCCAGGACTGCACCTGACTGCGTACGGCCACGCGTTCCTCGAGCTGTTCCAGCGCATGCTCGCCGCGGGCCTCCCCGTGTCGATCGGCGTCTCCATCCCGGCGCACGCCACCGCCGTGATCGCCTCTATGGAGGAGCTCGTCGCGCACGAGCCGCAGATCCCGGCGCGCATGCGTCTGCGGCTCGGCCTCGCGCTGTTGAGACGGGCGCTCTCCGCTTCCGCCCGGATGCCAGGGATGGTGGTCCTTCGGGTCGACACGTACCTGAGTGTGCATGCTCCGTCATTCACGACCCTCGAGGCGATGCCGACGCAGGCCAGCGTGCACCTCGGCCGTCAGCGCGTGCTGCCCCTGCTCCCGCAGCGCGGGATCCGGCCGCGAGACGCGAGCCGCGGTGACCGGCTCGAGACGGTCGCGATCAAGGCATACTCCTACAACGTTCCCGCTTGGGCGGATGCACGCTTCCGCGATGCCCTGGCCCGACTCGGCATGACGCTGCGGATCGATACCGAGCACGGCGCCCACTGGGAGGACTTCCGCGATGTCGATGTCGTGCTCTGCACGCATGCGCGCGGCGTGGATGAGCGCAGCAAGCCGCCGACGAAGCTGATCGCGGCGTGGCACGGCGCGGCGATCCCGGTATGCGGGCGCTACACCGGCTACATGGAGACGGGTGTCGACGGCGAGACGATGATGCTGGCCGACGCCGACAGCGCCGACGCGCTGCTCGCCGCGCTGCGGCGGCTCCGGGATGACCGCGAGCTGGCGTCCCATATCCGCTCGGCACTGCCCCGCGCGGCTGCCGCGCATTCCGTGGACGCTGTCCTCGACGCCAACTGGCGCGCCTTCACATCTGCACCGCCGACCAGTCGCCTCCGGCTTCTGGGCGCCCTGGCTGCAGCCGCTCCTGGCGCGACGCTGACCCGCGCGCGTCGCCTGGCGCGCTAGCCCCGCAGGTAGGCGGCCAGCGACTCGGCCGCATCGGCGGGCGTGAATCCGGTCGCCTCGATCTTCGACAGGTCGAGCACGCTCAGGGCCGGCCTGGGAGCCACCGGGCCCGCGACTCCTTCGAAATACGCGGCGGTGGTCACCGCGGTGATGCGCTCGGGGTCGTGGCCGGTGAGCCGATAGACATCGCGGGCGATGTCTGCCCAGGTCTGCGCCTCTCCCCCACTTGTCAGGTTGTACGTGCCGAAGGGAGCACCGGACTCGAGCAGGTGCCGGATGCCGCGGGCGATGTCGTCGGTGAAGGTGAGGCGTCCGGTCTGGTCGGCCACGACCGACGGGTCGACGCCGCGCTCGGCGAGGGAGGCCATGGTGGTGACGAAGTTCCTGCCGTCGCCGATGACCCACGAGGTCCGCACGATGTAATGCCGGGGCACGGTGCCGGCGGCGAGGTCACCCGCCGCCTTGCTCTGCCCGTACACACCGAGCGGAGCGATCGGGTCGTCTTCGCGGTACGCCCGACCTGACGTGCCGTCGAAGACGTAGTCGCTCGAGATGTGAACCAGGGTGATCCCGAACTCGGTAGCGATGCGGGCGAGGGATGCCACCGCCGCGGCGTTCGCGCGCCAGGCATCCGCTCGTCCTTCGGGCGTCTCCGCGAGGTCGACCGCGGTGTACCCGGCGGCGTTGACGATGGTTCCGTAGTCGCGCCAGCGACGGGCGCCGCGCAGGTCGGCGGAGCTGAGATCGAGATCCGCCCGAGTCGTGTAGTCGATGTGCGGGGCGTCTCCGTACTGTGCCCGCAGGGCGCGCCCGACCTGACCCTCGGCGCCGGTGATGAGGATGCGCTTCGGCGCGATCGGGGCGACGTCGGCAAGGCGCGGGTGAGTGCGATCCTTGTCGGAGAGCCCGGCCTCGGAGAGCGGGATCGGCCAGTCGATCGCGACGGTCTCGTCCGCGAGGTTGAGGAAGGCGTACGACGCGTCGGGCGACCAGTGGTCGTTGACGAGATAGACGTACACGGTTCCCGCTTCGAGCGTCTGGTACGCGTTCCCGACGCCGCGCGGCACGAGGATCGCTTTCGACGGGTCGAGCTCGGCGGTGAACAGGGTGCCGAATGTCGGTCCCTCACGAAGGTCGACCCACGCGCCGAAGATGCGGCCCGAGGCGATCGAGACGAACTTGTCCCACGGCTCCGCGTGGATGCCGCGCGTGGTGCCGACCGCGTCGTTGAACGCGATGTTGTTCTGCACCGGGCCGAAGTCCGGCAGGCCGGCGGCGACCATCTTCTCGCGCTGCCAGTTCTCTTTGAACCAGCCGCGGCTGTCGCCGTGCACGGCAAGGTCGACCAGCAGCAGCCCGGGGATCGGCGTGTCGTGGATCACTTGCTTCCTCCCGGTTCCTGAGCGACGAGACGAACGACGTGGATCACCGTCATTGACCCTTCGACGCGTAGAACGCCTCCGTGGCGTCCTTGGCGGGCGCCCACCAGGCCTCGTTCTCGCGGTACCAGTCGATCGTGGCGGCGAGCCCCGCCTCGAAGTCGGCGTACTGCGGCATCCAGCCCAGCTCATCGCGCAGCCGCGTCGAGTCGATCGCGTAGCGAAGGTCGTGACCGGCGCGATCGGTCACATGGTCATAGGCGTCCGCCGGCTGACCCATCAGGCTGAGGATCAGCTCGATGACGGTCCTGTTGTCCTTCTCACCGTCGGCGCCGATCAGGTAGGTCTCGCCGATGCGCCCCTTCTCGAGGATCGTCAGCACGGCTGACGAGTGGTCGTCGGCGTGGATCCAGTCGCGCACATTGAGCCCCGCACCGTACAGCTTCGGTCGGATGCCGCGGATCACGTTCGTGATCTGCCGGGGGATGAACTTCTCGACGTGCTGGTACGGACCGTAGTTGTTCGAGCAGTTCGACAGCGTCGCCTGCACCCCGAACGAGCGCACCCATGCGCGCACGAGCAGATCCGACCCCGCCTTGGTCGACGAGTAGGGCGACGAAGGGTTGTACGGCGTGGTCTCGGTGAACCGCGCGGGGTCGTCGAGCTCGAGGTCTCCGTACACCTCGTCGGTCGAGATGTGATGGAAGCGCACGCCGTGCGCACGCACCGCTTCGAGCAGCGTGTACGTGCCGACGATGTTCGTCTCGATGAAGGGGCGCGGGTCGTGCAGCGAGTTGTCGTTGTGCGACTCGGCGGCGTAGTGCACCACGGCATCCGTGTCGGCGACGAGCGAGTCGACCAGCTCCGGATCGGCGATGTCGCCCTGCACGAAGCGCACACGGCTCTCGGGCAGTCCGTCGAGCGAAGCGCGATTGCCCGCATAGGTCAGCTTGTCGAGCACGGTCACGTGATGGTCGGTGTGCTCCACCACGTGGTGGACGAAGTTCGACCCGATGAAGCCGGCGCCTCCCGTGACCAGGAGTCTCATCGCTCACCCCTCTCCAGCAGCTCCAGCAGGTACGACCCGTAACCCGACTTCACCAGCTTCTCAGCGCACGCGCGCAGCTCGTCGTCCGAGAGGTACCCCTGCCGCCACGCGACCTCTTCGGGCGCGCCGATCTTCATGCCGGTGCGGCGCTCCATGGTGCGCACGTAGTCCGAGGCATCGGTCATCTGGTCGAACGTGCCCGTGTCGAGCCAGGCGGTGCCGCGCGGCAGCACCTCGACCTGCAGCTTGCCGCGACGCAGGTACTCGCGGTTCACGTCGGTGATCTCGTACTCGCCGCGCGCACTGGGCTCGAGCCCGCGCGCGATCTCGACGACGTCGTTGTCGTAGAAGTACAGTCCTGGCACCGCGAAGTTGCTCTTGGGCGCGGCGGGCTTCTCCTCGAGCGAGACCGCCTGACCCCCGGCGTCGAATTCGACCACGCCGTACGCGCTCGGCTCTGCGACCCAGTACGCGAAGACCGCGCCGCCGTCGATCTGCGAGAAGCGCTTCAGCTGCGTGCCGAGGCCGGGGCCGTAGAGCAGGTTGTCGCCCAGCACGAGGGCGACGCTGTCGTCGCCGATGAAGTCGGCGCCGATGGTGAAGGCCTGCGCGAGTCCGTCGGGCGAGGGCTGCTGCGCGAACGACAAGCGGATGCCGAACTGCGACCCGTCGCCCAGCAGACGCTCGAAATGCGCGGCATCGTGCGGGGTCGTGATCACCAGGATGTCGTCGATGCCCGCGAGCATCAGCGTCGACAGCGGGTAGTAGATCATCGGCTTGTCGTACACCGGCACCAGCTGCTTCGAGACGCCCAACGTGATCGGATGCAGCCGCGTGCCCGATCCCCCAGCGAGAATGATCCCCTTCACGCTGACATCGTCGCACAGACGACCCTCGCGCCCACGTCTTCCTCGTGCGAACCCCGCTTATGCTGAGTCGCATGTCCGCTGCATCCTCGCCCGCTCCGCGTCGTGCTCAGACGCGCCGCGAGCGCCGCCGGATGGCCGCAGGGGCTGTGCCTCGCATCCTCACCGTCTGCACGGGGAACATCTGCCGCTCTCCTCTGGCCGAGGCGCTGCTGCGGGAGCGGCTGAGAGGCCTGCCCGTAGAGGTGCACAGCGCCGGCACCCACGCGCTGGTCGGACATGGCATGACGACGCAGACGCTCGAGCTCGCTGCGCACGCGGGAGTCGACGCCTCCATCGCTCAGGCGCACCGCGCCCGCTACCTCGTCGAGCCCATGCTCATGGAGGCCGACCTGGTGCTCACCATGACCCGCGAGCACCGCGACGTCGCGCTGCAGATGACCCCTGGCAAGCTGCGTCACGTCGTGCCGGTGCGCGAGTTCGCCCGGCTCGCCGAAGCCGTGCCCGACGAGCGAATCCTCGCCGCTGCCGCCGAGGGAGGGGATGTGCCGGCCGAGCGGGTGCGCCAGGCGGTCGCCGCCATCACCCGCACGCGCACCGCGGCGGCGACCTCTGACGACGACGTGATCGACCCCTTTCGTCAGTCGTCGAAGGTCTACGAGCAGGCTGCAGCCGAGCTGCTGCCTGCGGTGACCCAGGTCGAACGCGTCATCCGGTTGGCCCTGGGATGAGCGCGTCGGCTCCGGATGCCGGTCGGCCCGTCTCGGAGAAGAGGCACGCCGCCGATCCGGACGCCCCGGGCCCCGACGTCGCGACGACGCCGCTCTGGCGACGCATCACGGGCAGCTTCTGGTTCCACCTGTTCGCGGCCTTCGCCGTCACCGGGCTGCTGCTCACCTTCGTCGCGAAGCCGTACGTCGTGCCGTCCGGCTCCATGGAGCAGACGCTGCAGGTCGGAGACCGGGTGCTGGTCGACCGGCTCGCGTACGGAATGGGTGACCCCCGACGGGGGGATGTGATCGTCTTCGACGCCGGAACCGAGTGGGACACCGGAGCACAGCCGGACGAGCCGCCCCTCACCGCCTTCCTGCGCTGGGTCGGCGAGACGACGGGATTCGGCCCTTCGGGCCGGCATACCCTGGTGAAGCGCGTGATCGGCACGCCGGGCGAGAAGGTCGCATGCTGCTCTCCGCAGGGCGAGATCATGGTCGACGGCGAACCGATCGACGAGCCGTACGTCTACGAGGATCTGCCCTTCGACCAGGGGGTTCTCGACTGCACGACGACCCCCCGCTCGACGCGATGCTTCGACGAGGTCACCGTGCCCGAGGGTCGTTACCTGATGCTCGGCGACCATCGTTCGAACTCGGCCGATTCGGCGATCGAATGCCGGATCGTCGGCGCGGATCGCGACTGCTGGCGATGGGCGGAGCGCGACGGGATCGTCGGTCGCGTCGGGGCCATACTGTGGCCGATCCCCCGCTGGTCCGCCGTGCACTGATCCGTCGTCAGAATCCACCTATCGGCCCTCTACGCGGGTGGGTATACTCCGAATGTCACCGTCGCGCATGACTCGAATGCGGGGACGGCGACACGGGCACCGATGACTGGGGAGTTACCGGTGTGCGTATCGACTGGGGATGGGGTACGTCAGTGGGGAACATTCAAGCGATCGTGTCGCGGGGTGCGAGATGGTGAGCTTCATGTCGCTGATCCGCGCGCCGCGGGCAGAGACATGGCTTCGGTCCTTCGCGGGGCGCCTGCGGTTCACCGACACCGTCATCGTCGTCGCCACGGTGTTCACGGCGCAGACTCTGCGCTTCGGCCTGACAGCCGAAGACGTGCTGCCCAACGTGGGCACGGCCCTCGAGATCGACATCGCGTACACGGGCGTCTCGGTCGTCGTCGCGCTCGGCTGGCTGGCCGCACTGTCGATCTACGGCACTCGCGACACGAAGGTGATCGGCAACGGCACCAGCGAGTACCGTCGGGTCGCCGACGCGAGCCTGCGGTTCTTCGGCATGCTGGCGATCCTCGCCTTCGTCTTCAAGCTGCAGATCGCTCGCGGCTACCTGCTGCTCGCACTCCCGATCGGCATCTTCCTGCTGCTGGTGAGCAGGTGGCTGTGGCGGAACTGGCTGGCCGCCCGACGCGAAGAGGGCGGCTTCGTCCGACGCGCTCTCGTCATCGGCGAGCACGACAAGGCCAGGCACGTCGCCGAGCAGATCGTCCGCGAGCCCGGCTCGGGCATCCTCGTGGTCGGTGCCCTGACCGACTCCTTCCACGACGAGGTGATCCCCGGCGTCCCGAGGATCGGCGGCTTCGACGACGTCTCCTCGACGATCTCCGGCATCGGCGCCGACACCGTCGTCTTCGCGGGAAGCGACTCCATCTCGCCCGCCCGCCTGCGCGAGATGGGCTGGGACCTCGAGGCCCGCCGGGTCGACCTGATCGTGGCGCCCGCGCTGACCGACATCGCCGGTCCTCGCATCCACGCCCGCCAGGTCGCAGGCCTTCCCCTCATCCACGTCGACTACCCGTCGTTCACGGGTGTCCGGTACGCGACGAAGCGCGCGTTCGACGTCGTCGTCAGTGCCACGCTGCTGCTTCTGCTCAGCCCGGTCATGGCCATGATCGCGATGCTCGTGCGAACCGACGGCAGCCCCGCCCTGTTCCGCCAGCAGCGGGTCGGCCATGGCGGTCGCGACTTCGCGATGATCAAGTTCCGCTCGATGACGGCGAACGCCGAACACCACCTGGCCAGCCTGCTCGACCAGAACGAGGGCAACGGCGTGCTGTTCAAGATGAAGGACGACCCGCGCATCACCAAGATCGGCAAGGTTCTGCGCCGGTACAGTCTCGACGAGCTGCCCCAGCTGTGGAACGTGCTGCGCGGCGACATGTCGCTTGTGGGTCCTCGCCCGCCGCTGGCCAGCGAAGTCGCCCACTACGGCGACTGGATGCGCCGCCGCTTCCTCGTGAAGCCGGGCATCACGGGGCTGTGGCAGGTGAGCGGCCGGAGCAACCTGTCGTGGGATGAGAGCGTGCGCCTCGACCTCTACTACGTTGAGAACTGGTCTCTCACGACCGACTTCCTGCTGCTGTGGCGCACCGTTCGTGCGGTGACGAAGGCTGACGGCGCGTATTGAGAGGAATCCGCCGATGACAGGCGCCATCGTCCACGAGTGGCTGGAGCGCTTCGGCGGAGCCGAGAACGTCGTCGAGAGACTGACCGGGCTGTTCCCGGATGCGCGGCTGCACGCCCTCTGGAACGACGCACCCGACCGGTTCCCGCCCGAGGGTGTCTCCGAGACCTGGCTCGCGCGCACGCCGCTGCGCCGCCGCAAGGCCCTGGCCCTGCCGCTGGAGCCCCTCACCTGGCGGCACCTCGGCCCCAGCGAAGCGGAGTGGGTGCTGTGCAGCTCTCATCTGTTCGCTCACCACGCGCGGTTCTCCGGCCCTGCACGCCGGGCACCGAAGTACGTGTACGTGCACACGCCGGCACGATACATCTGGAGCCCAGAGCTCGACGAGCGGGGTCGGTCGCTCCCTGTGCGGATGGCGTCTCCCCCGCTGCGCAGCGTCGACCGACGTCGCGCGCACGAGGCGCATTCGGTCGTCGCGAACAGCGAAGCGGTGCGCGAGCGCATCCAGCGGCATTGGGGCGTCGACGCCGGCGTGATCCATCCGCCGGTCGAGGTCGATCGGTTCACCGGCGAGTACGAGCTGGACGAACCGGATGCCGCGGCGCTGGCGGCACTGCCGTCGGAGTACCTGCTCGGAGCATCGCGCTTCGTCTCGTACAAGCGACTCGACCTCGTGATCCGCTCGGGGGTCGCCGCCGGGCTGCCCGTGGTGCTCGCAGGCGACGGGCCCGAGAGCGATGCGCTGGCGCGGCTCGCGGCCGACCTCGGCGCCCAGGTGCACTTCGTGTCGCGGCCGTCGCATGCGCTCCTCGTGGCGCTGTTCCGCCGCAGCGTGGCATTCGTGTTCCCGGCGGTCGAGGACTTCGGGATCATGCCCGTCGAGGCGATGGCGACCGGCACCCCGGTGATCGCCCGCGACGTGGGCGGCACGGCGGAGACCGTGCTCGACGGGGTGTCTGGCGCACTCGTTCCCGACTTCTCCGAGACGACGGTGCGCGAGGCCGTCGACCGCGTGCGCGGCCTGCCTGCAGACGGCATCGTCGCGCGCGCTCGTCAGTTCGACGCGACGGTCTTCGACCGCCGCATCCGCGAGTGGCTGCCCGCCTGACTCCTGCAGACGGGCCAGGGAGCACTCAGGCGGGCGGGCGCTCGCCGTGCAGGCTCTCGTAGACGTCGCCGATGAACTCGCTGATGGCGTCGGCGCCGGTCACCGGGCCGCCCGCGAGCATGCCGTCCATGCCGAACAGCACGGCCGACGGAGTGGATACGTAGCCGAGCGACGGAGCGACCCGGCGGTCGGGGTCGTGCATCGACATCGGGTGAGCCTGCTCGGCTATCTCGGTCTCGTCCGGCGCCGCCGTCATGATCAGGCGGATGTCGAGCTCGGGCAGCAGTTCACGCCACCGCTCGCGGCTCTCGATCGTGCTCGTGCACGAGCTGCAGGTCGCGCTGACGGCGAGCATCAGCATCGGGCGGGCCGAGCTCAGTTCGCGCAGGGTCTGCGTCGACCCGTCGGCCATGGTCACAGGGACCGCCGGGGTGATCGAGCGGATGTAGTCGAGTTCTCCCTCAGCCCCGACGCCGTCGCCGACACCGGATGCCTGTGGCGCGGCGGCCACGGCATCCGCCGGCTCGGGCCACATCACCAGCGCGACCGTACCGGCCGCGGCCAGCACCACCAGCAGCCACTCCCATCCATCTCGGCCGAGGGCCGCCAACGGTCCGCCGAGTACCGGCAGGGCCCACGATGCCGCGAACGCGAGCGCACCCAGCATGCTCAGCCACGCGTTGCGGGCTACGGTCGCCGCAGTGATCTTCTTCGTACTGCCGAAGCACGCGCACGATGCATCAGGGGTCGCGCGTCGCGCGCGCGAGACGAGCACGAGATACGCCACCATCAGCAGTGTGGCCGCCAGCGCGGCGAGTGCTCCGATCCAGCCCCCTGTCACGAGCAGCACGATGCCGAGCAGCAGCTCGCCCCACGGATGGGCCGTGGCGATCCACTGCCGCCGAAGAGCCGTGGGCACACCGAGCTGATCGAACTCCGTCAGGTCGGCCGGGTTGCGCAGCTTAAGCGCGCCGCTGGCGATGAGCACGCCGCCGAGCAGCAGAGCGGGGCCGATGAGCAGGGCTGAGATCACGTCCCCATGCTATTCCGCGAGGGGACTCAGGGGACGTCCTCGGCCGCCGCGGACGCGACCAGAAGACCCCTGGCGACGAGGTCGTCGAGGAATGCATGGATGTACTGCGCGATGGCATCCGGCTTCTCGCCCGTCGCCTCGGCGACAGTCGCGATGACGTCGGCGCGCGACCCGGTGCCGGCCGATCGCCAGATCAGCGCCGACACCTCGTCGAGCGCGATGATCGGTCCGTCCGGCAGGCGGGCGACGTAGAGCTCAGCGCCGGCGTCGAAGACGCCGCAGAGCGGATGCGGGCGCAGCACGGCGGTCATCGCCGTCCGGCTTTCCGAGCCACCAGTGCCGCACCTTCTCGCAGCCCCCGAACCGTCCTCATGAAGAACTCCCCCAGCACTTCCTTCCCTCGCGGCACGTGGCCGAGCCGGCGGGTGAGCCGATCGGTGTTGACCAGCGGCGCCTGCGCCGCCACGCGCAGGCTGCCCCGCAGCGTCGGCTGGGCGACGATCCGGGCCCACCACTCCACGATCCGGGGTCCGCCGTTCACCGTGACCTTCCACAGCAGGTGCTCGCGGTGCCGGCGGTAGCGGTCGAGGTCGCCCGTGAGCGCGGCGACGGCCACCTGTGCGCGCAGCTGGGCGACGAGGCGTCGCATGCGCTGCTGGCCGCCGTCATCGAGAGACATCCAGGCCTCGGGAACCGTCCCGCGGTTCCGGGCGGCGTTGAGCACGAGGATGAGCAGCTGCGCGTCGATGCTCGGCGTGAGGATCTCGACGCCGCACATGTCGCGGCGCGCACGATCGCGCCAGAGATGCTCGAACGCGGCCTGATCCGGTAGACCGATGCCGGGAAAGCGCCGATGCAGGTCGAGATGACCCCACACGGGGTGGCTGTACGTCTGGGCATGCTCGAACGATGACCCGAAGCGGAAAGTGCTGTACACGGTCCAGCCGTGGGCCAGCAGGTCGCGGTGCAGGGCGGGGATGGCAGCGGGATCGGCCATGACGTCGACATCCGATCCCGGTCGTGCAGCAGGCCGCAGCGTCGGATCGACGACGTCGCCCTTGATGTGCAGCAGGCGCGCGCCGACGCCGTCGGCGATGACCTGCACAGCGGCGCGCGCGAGGTCGAGTCGCGCTCGCCCTGGGACAGCCGGTACCGAGCGCGCTTCGGGTGCACCCGGCGCGGAGTCGATCACGCCGTCAGCCTAGACGATCAGCTGGTCCGTGCTCCCGCAACCCGGATGGCCCGGAAAGCCGCGAGGGGACGCGCCGTCTGGAACGGGATCGTCACGACCGGGCTGAGCTCCCTCTCGGCGATGCGTCCGCCGTCGGTCGCACCGATCACATCGCGATACAGGTGAGCGTGGATCGCGGCGATCTCGGTGTCGTCGAGCAGCCCTGGCGTGGATCGCGCGGCCCGGCCCAGACGCAGCCGCAGCTCGGGGTCGTCGGCAAGACGACGAAGTGCCTCGGCGAGCGCACCTGGATCGCGCGGTGCCACACGAAGTCCGTTCTGCTCGTGACGCACCCACTCGACCGGGCCGCCCTCGTCGGCGGTGACCAGAGCCGTGCCCGCCGCGAGGCACTGCAGCACGTTCTGTCCGAGCGGCTCCGGCCTCATCGAGTACTGCACCGTGACGCTCCACGTGGCGAGCAGCGACGCGATGTCGTCGACGTGGCCGAGGAAATTGACCCGATCCGCCACCCCGAGTTCTGCAGCGCGGCCCTTCAGCTGAGCGATGAAGGCGTCGTGCTCGAACAGCCCCGCGCCGGCGAGGTCGAGTTCGACGTCCCCGTCGGGGAAGGCCTGGGCGAATGCCTCGATGAGGGGGAGCTGACCCTTCCACGGGTCGAGGCGCGCGAGCATCCCGATGCGCAGGGGCTGGCCCTCGGTGCGCGGCAGCGCGCGCAGACGTTCCAGTCCGGACGGGCTGGGGATGACGGCGCTCACCGCGTCATCGCGCAGGAACGAAGCGGCGGTGGCGAGCGTGCCGTTCGAGTTCGCGACGATGCCGTCAGCCCGCGGAAGCACGAGGTTCGTCATCATCCGGTAGCCGAACGAGCCGAGCGCCTCGGGGGTGATGTGATCGCGCAGGTGCACGACGAACGGACGAGCCGTGCCGAGCACGGCGAGAGCGCCGTACGCGGCGGCCCGCGTGGAGTTGGCGACGACGAGATCGCTGTCTCGTACGCGACGATGCCACCGGGTGACTGCGGCCTGCACGAGCAATCGCACGGCGAGCCCGATCACCCGCAGCGGTCCGCCCGAACTCGCCCCGGCCAGCTGGCGTACGCCGCGCACGGAGCGCCAGCTCACTCCCGCGAAGATGTCCTCATCTTCCCGCGCGGGAACGAGCAGGCTCGCCTGCCAGTCGGTCTCGGCGTCGAGCAGGCGCTTGAGCGCGAGCTCTGCGCCCCCTGCCGCCGTGGTGTGCGCGAGGTGCACGATTTTCGGACTCGCGAAACGCGAAGCATCCATCCCCAGATTCCCCAGCAATCCCCAGATTCACGGCTCCCAGTTGCCGCGCCCCCTGAACCTCCTCGACGGACGTTTCCCGACGTCTGTCAAGTGTCACCTCAGGCACCAGGGAGTAGCGCCTGCGGTCTATTGTTGTTCGTAGCCTACAGGGGAGTCGGGTTGCGTGTACTAAGAATTTCCCACAGCGCGACGGTGAGGCCCTGGCGCGAACGGGAAAGGGCGCTGCGGGGTCGGGGTGACGATGTCGAGCTCGTCACGGCCCGACGTTGGCACGCCGGCGGCGCGGAGGTGCGCCTCGACGACGCCGAGCCCTGGGTGCGACCGGCATCGACGCTCGGCCGGCATCCGGCGCTCTTCCTTTACTCTCCCGTCCCGCTGTGGCGAGCGCTCGGCGAGCAGTGGGACGTCATCGACATCCACGAGGAGCCGTTCGCGCTCGCGACCGCCGAAGTGCTGCTTCTTCGGGCGCTGCGCCGGCAGCGAGCGCCTTTCGCCCTCTATTCGGCGCAGAACCTCCGCAAGCGCTACCCCGCGCCGTTCCGCTGGTTCGAGCGGGCGGCTCTGCGCACCGCCGCCGCGCTCTCCGTCTGCAACAGCGAGGCAGGCGCGATCTGCGTCGAGAAGGGCTTCTCCGGCCGCCCTCGGGTGATCCCGCTCGGAGTCGAGACGACGGGAGGGCCCGAGAAGCGCCGCCCGAGCGCTGATGACGGCCGGACAGTGGTCGGGTTCGTCGGCAGGCTGGTCGAGGAGAAGGGCATCCAGGTGCTGCTCGACGCGGTCGCCGCGTTCCCTCAGCTGTGGGCTCGCTTCGCCGGGGCGGGTCCTCTCGCGTCCGAGATCACCCAGCGCAGCCGGATGCTGGGCATCGCCGACCGCGTCGAGCTGGTCGGTCCGGTGTCGCCCGAGCGGATGCCCCAGTTCTATGCCTCGCTCGACGTCGTGGCCGTGCCGAGCGTGCCGACCTCGAGCTGGACCGAGCAGTTCGGTCGCGTCGCCGTCGAGGCGATGGCCGCCGGGGTGCCCGTCGTCGCGAGCGATGCGGGCGCTCTGCCCGAAGTGGTCGGCAGCGCGGGGCTCGTGGTGCCGCGCGGAGACGCCGAGGCGCTCGGCGCTGCCCTGGTGAGAGCCTCCGGCCCCGAACGGGAGCGGCTGCGGGCCGCCGGCCTGCTGCGCGCCGAGGAGTGCTCTTGGCGCGCGGTGGCCGATCGCTATCGCGAGCTGTACCGCGCGGCTGCCCGGATGACGGCGGCATCCGACCGTGCACTCGAGATCATCGTGGTCGCCTTCGGCTCACCCGGCATGCTGCGTCGCGCTCTCGAGCCGGTCGCGAACCTGCCCCTCACGGTCATCGACAACTCCTCGCTCGCCGAGATCGGCGAGCTGTGTGCGGAACTCGGCGTGCGGTACATCGACGCAGGCGCCAACCTCGGCTTCGGCGCGGCCGTCAACCGGGTGCTGGGCGATCGTCTCGAGCCGGATGCCGATGTGCTGCTGCTGAATCCGGATGCCGTGATCGCCGAGTCCGACGTGAGGGAGCTGCAACGCGCGCTGCACGCCGACCCGCGCCTGGCGAGCATCGGGCCCCGGCAGGTCGACGGCGCAGGGCATCGTGCGCGCGTGCGCTGGCCGTTTCCGTCGCCCGCCGGCGCGTGGTTGGATGCTGCCGGACTCGGGCGGCTGCGATCCGACCGCGACGGCTTCGTGATCGGATCGGTTCTGCTGCTTCGCGCGGAGGCGCTCGACCAGCTGGGCGGATTCGACGAGCGATTCTTCCTCTACGCGGAGGAGACCGACTGGGCGTACCGCGCACGCCTCGTGGGGTGGCGGCACGGCGTCGCCGACGAGGTCGAGGCGCTGCACGTCGGGGCAGGCACGAGCAGCGATCCTCGGCGACGCGAAGCTCTGTTCTTCGCATCACAGGAGCGCTTCTTCCGCAAGCACTTCGGCGCCGTCGGGTGGGCGTCGGCGCGCGCTGCCGGCTGGCTCGGCGCCGCCGCCCGATCGATCCTGCTGCGCGGCGAACGCGGCCGAAAGGCGCGAAGAAGAGCGGCGCTGTACCGGCTCGGACCGGTGCGCGTCGAACAGCGGTTCCGGGCCGAGCCGACTGAGGTCGAGCGGATGGTGGTCTGATGCACATCGTGCAGATCGTGCCGACGATCGGCTCGGGTTCGGGTGTCGGAGGCAGTGCCATGCGTCTGTCGGAGGAGCTGCGTCGCCTCGGCCATCGCGTCGAGACGTTCACCGCCGACATGGCCCGCGGCCACGGTCGCGCTCGACCGCGGACGCTGCTGATGCACCGCCTCTCGCGGGTCTGGTACGCGGTCGAGTTCTCGATCGCGGGAACGCGAAAGGCCAGGCGATTCCTCGCGGAGCGCCCCGGAGCCGTGTCCATCTGCCACAACGCCGTGATGGCGGGCGACGTGTACGTCAATCACGGCATCGTGTTCTCGTCGATGCGGGCGCGAGGCGACGCCTTCTGGCGAATGGTGCGCAATCCCCTGCACTCCTTCACCTTCGTGCGCGATCGCATCCGGTATCGAGGGCACACGCATCTCGCGATCGTCGCTCTGACCGACGACGAGGTCGATGAGCTTTCGCGCGTGTACGGCAGGGTCGCGCCGCCCGTCACCGTGATCCCGCATGGGGTGGATCTCGAGCGCTTCCGCCCGCCGGACGCCGCGGAGAGGTCGTCGGCGCGCGCCGCTCTGAAGCTCGATGAGGAGCACCGAGTGGCGCTGTTCGTCGGGCACGAGTTCGAGCGCAAGGGCGTCGGCGAGGCGATTGATGCACTCGTGCACGCTCCGACCGTGCTGCTGCTCGTGGTCGGCGGCTATGCGTCGGCCATCGAGAGGATGCACCGTCGCGCCGCAGCCGCCGGTGTAGCCCACCGCGTCCTGTTCGCGGGCCCGCAGACAGATCTGCCGCGGTTCTTCGCCGCAGCCGACCTCTTCCTGTTCCCCAGCCACTACGAGTCGTTCGGTCTCGTGATCACCGAGGCGCTCGCGAGCGGCATCCCGGTGATCGCGACCCGTACGGGATGCGCGAGCGACCTGATCGACGATGGCGTGAACGGATACCTCGTGGATCGGGATCCGGCGATGATCGGCCACGCGCTCGAGCGCATCGCGGCCACGGAGGTGGATGAGTGGCGCGAGCGCTGCCGGGCGAGCGTCATGCACCTCACCTGGCGGGCGACGGCAGAGCGGTACGTCGCGCTGCTGCGCGAGGTCGCTCCTGAGCGGGCGGGAGCGGCATGAGGATTCTGCATGTGACGGTCTCCGATCGGTTCGCGGGCGTGGAGCAGTTCGTCCGCCGGCTGGCTGCGATCCAGGCCGCCGACGGGCACGAGGTCTTCGTCGCGGGCGGTGACGCCCGGCGAATGACAGCGCCGCTGAGGGAAGCGGGGGTGAGCTTCACTCCGGCCAGGAGCCTGCGGGAGGCGCTCACCGCGATCCGGTCGGCGGACGTCGACGTGGTCAACTCGCACATGACCGCGGCCGATACCGCAGCGGTGGTCGCGAGACTCGTCACGCGTCGCGGCCCGGCGCTGGTCTCGACCCGGCATTTCGCGCTGCGACGCGGGTCGAGGGGTCCGTCGATCGCCTACCGCGCCGTCGAGCGTCTGCTCGACGCCGAGATCTCGATCAGCCGGGCCGTCGCCGAGTCGATCGGGGTGCCGTCGACCATCGTGCATCCCGGCGTCGATCCGGTCGAGGTGGGCGAGTCGGATCGAGAGCGCACCGTGCTCATGGCGCAGCGGCTGCAGCCCGAGAAGGACACCGCTGTGGGCGTGCGCGCCTTCGCCGCGTCGGGCCTCGCCGCCGCGGGCTGGCGACTCGAGATCGCCGGCACCGGTCCGCAGGAGGAGTCGCTGCGAGCGCTCGCGGACGATCTGGGGCTCGGCGATGCGGTCGCGTTCCGAGGTTTCCGTGACGACCTCCCCGAGCTCATGCGCTCAGCCGGCATGCTGCTCGCGACGTCGCCCTTCGAGCACTTCGGTCTCACGGTGCTCGAGGCGATGGCATCCGGCCTTCCGGTCGTCGCCAGCGATGCCGGCGGCCACTCCGAGATGCTGCGTCCGCTCGCAGACGCGGCACTGTACCCGCCCGGCGACCCTGTCGACGCGGCCGCACTGCTCTCCGCCCTATCGGCCGACGCACCGCGGCGTGCACGACTGGGCGAGGCGCAGCGGAGGCGCCAGCTCGAGGCATTCACGCTGCGGGCGCAGGCGGATGCGACCGAGTCCGTGTACCGGGGTGCGATCGCGCAGCGAGGTGGGAGATGACCGATCTCGTCGTGATGTCGCTCGAGCCGTGGGACGAGGTGTGGCGCCGCAACCAGTACCTCATCGCCGGTCTGCTCGCTCAGGACCCGGCCCTGCGGGTGCTGTTCGTCGAGCCCCCCGATGATCCGATCCATGCCCTGCGTCGACGCCGGATGCCGGGATTCGGCCACGGCGTGCATCAGGTGGCGGACCGCCTGTGGACCCTTCGCCCGCTCAAGGCGCTGCCGCGACGACTGGACCCGGGCGCTGACGAGCGGAGAGCCGGGAAGGTGATCGCAGCAGCCTCGCGGCTGATGATGCAGCGGCCGATCCTCTGGGTGAACGATCCGGCGTCGGCGACGGTGGCCCGCCTGTCGGGATGGACTTCGCTCTACGACATGACCGACGACTGGCTCGAAGCCAACCGCCCCGACTCCGAGCGGGCGCGCGTCGCCGAAGGCGAGGCCTGGCTTATGCGCAACGCCGGCGCGGTCATGGCGTGCTCACCCGAGCTGATCCGCCGCAAGAGCGATCAGCGCGACCACATCGCGCTCGTCCGGAACGCCGTCGATCTGACCCGCTACCGCATGCCCGCCGAGCGGCCGCGCGATCTTCCCGCCGGTCGGGTCGCCCTCTACGCGGGCACCCTGCACCGCGACCGTCTCGATGTCGACCTGTGCGTGCTCACCGCCAGATCGCTCGGCGACGAGGGAACGCTGGTGCTCGTCGGACCGAACGCCCTGCCCGCCTCCGACTCGACGTCGCTGCTCGCCGCCGGTGTGGTGCTGCTGGGAGCGAAGTCGCGCGATGAGATCCCTGCGTATCTGCAGCATGCGGACGCCCTGGTCGTGCCGCACGTGGTGACGGCATTCACCGAGAGCCTCGACCCGCTCAAGCTCTACGAGTATCGAGCGGTGGGCCGCCCCGTGGTGTCGACGCCGGTCGCCGGATTCCGGGATGATCCGTCGTCGATCGTAGGCACGAGCGAGCATTTCGCCGAGGCGGTCGCGACGGCGGTGCGCACGTCGCGACCTTTCCCTGCGGGAGCCGACGGCACCGCCGACGACTGGTCCGATCGGGTGCACCAGGTCGCACGGGTGCTGCAGGGCCTCGCACCCTGACAACTCGACTCAGGCAGACACGCTCACCGAAAGGCAGAAGCCGCCGCCCGAAGGCGACGGCTCTGCAGAACTGTGAACGGACGTCAGACCGTGCAGTTCGAGCACGGGGGCGTCACGTCGGTCGAGATCGCCGTCTCGCCCGAGCCGCTCTGCGGTCCGTCGACCTCGACCCAGGTCCAGTACAGCGTGCCGTAGATCGACGACTGCTCGCTGTTGTCCTGGAGGTTGAGGTTCAGCACGACGCGCTGGCACTCCCCCGGGTTGACGGTGAACGACGAGGGAATCGGCGTGAACTGGGTCGACTTGCCGTTGAAGGTCAGCGACGCCGGCGTGGTGATCGTCACCGTGATCGGCACGATGCTGTTGTTGCAGATGTTGAGCGGCTGAAGGTAGCCCTTCGAGTAGCCCGCATCCTTGCAGGAATTGCCCGGCAGCTTACAGGCGTCGCCTGCCTCGCTGACGGTGACGATGGCCGACGCAGCAGCGAACGGCACGGTCGATGCGACGGCGACGGCCGGAACCGCCCACGCCATCGCCTTGGTCACGGTACGACGGCTGATGCCGGTCTGATCGTTCTCAGACATTGAGATGCCCCCAGTCGATTCGCTCAAGCCCCAGAGCGAAGTGAAAGAAAATTGATGGCATCCTCCATGCCATCGCGATAATGCTAGCGTATTGTCTGCTTCGCGAACACCCCCGCTGAGAGCCAAAATCTGACGAAGGATTCCCGATGAGTGAGGCGCGTACCGCCCCCGGGATGATCGGGCAGCTCAGCACGATTCTGCGGGTGACGGGCGCCCGGCCCTCGCAGTGGGTGACTGGCACCGTGATCGCGTCGATCACGCTCGCGGCGCTCGACATGCTGGGCGTCGCGGCGATGGTGCCGCTGATGCAGCTGGTCACCACCGACGGCCCCCTCACGGGGGCGAACCGCCTCATCGCCGATCAGCTCGGCACGCGTGATCTGCAGGTGCTCATCCCCGTCGTCGCCGGAATCGTGGTGGTCGCGTTCCTCGTCAAGAGCGCGGGCTCGCTGCTGTTCCGGTGGTGGCTGCTCGGTCGCACGACGCGGGTCTCGGCACTGGCCTCGGTCGAGCTCATGCGGCGCTACGTCATGGCTCCGTACAGCGCTCACCGGCAGCGCAGCCTGAGCACGATCTACCGCAACATCAACGATGCCTCGACGCAGTCCGCGAGCGTCCTCCTCGCCGGGCTGACACTGTTCACGGACGTGCTCGTGCTGCTCGCGATCGTCGCCGTTCTGCTCGTGACGTCGCCCGGCGTGACTCTCTTCGCCGTCGCCCTGTTCGGCGTCCTCGTCTTCGGCGTGCAGCAGGTGCTGCGCCGTCGCCAGCTGCGCATCGGCGAGGTGCTGGCCGAGACGGGACTGCAGGCGTGGCAGTCCCTCCTCCCCGGGCTCGACGGCTTTCGCGAGACCCGACTCAGCGGCAGCGCCGACCGCCTGATCGGCAGCTTCCGCAGAGCACGACTGGCGGGCGCGCATCAGAACCGCCTGATGGGATTCCTCGGCGACATCCCGCGGTACCTGCTCGAGGTCAGCTTCATCACCGCCATCGCAGGCATCGCCATCCTGCTGATGGTGATCGGCGAGGCTGATCAGATCGTGTCCGTGCTCGGACTGTTCGCCGCCGCATCGATGCGCGCGCTGCCGACCCTCAACCGCCTGACCGCCAACGTCGCGACCATGCGCGCGGGTGCTGCCGGGCTGCAGATCTTCACGGAGGCGATCGGCGAGCTCAAGGCCGAGGGGATGCACGAGCCCGCACCCTCGAGCGAGGTCCGCTTCAGCGGCGACATCGAGCTGCACGATGTGACGTTCCGCTACCCCGACGCCGACGTTCCCGTGCTCGAGCATCTCTCGCTGCGCATCCCGGCCGATGAGACGACGGCTTTCGTCGGTTCGAGCGGCGCGGGAAAGAGCACACTGCTCGACCTGATCCTCGGTCTCCTCGACCCCACCGAGGGAGAGATCACCTGTGGCGGGCGGCCCATCGACGACGATCTCGCCACGTGGTACGCCGATCTCGGCGTCGTGCCGCAGGACGTCTTCCTCGTGAACGACACGGTCGCCGCGAACATCGCATACGGACTCGCGCCTGAGCACTTCGACCATGAGCGCATGGCCGAGGTCGTGTCGATCGCGCAGCTGGATTCCCTTGTCGCCGACCTCCCGGACGGTCTCGAGACCGTCGTGGGCGACCGAGGCGTGCGTCTGTCGGGGGGTCAGCGTCAGCGGCTCGGCCTCGCCAGGGCGCTGTACCGCAGACCGCGCGTGCTGGTGCTCGACGAGGCGACGAGCGCACTCGACAACGCCACTGAGCACGAGATCGCCGCCACACTCGATCGCCTGCGCGGCACGATGACCGTGATCATCGTGGCTCACCGGCTCTCGACCGTGCGCGATGCCGACACCCTGATCTTCCTCGAATCGGGGCGGGTCGCGACCCGCGGAACGTTCGACGAGGTGCGTGCGGCGAACCCGGAGTTCGCGCGCCTGGTCGAGCTCGGTCGACTCGACTAGCTCCGCTCAGTGGAACCCGTCGAGCACGACCCACTGAGGGTCGAGCTGATAGGCGTCGGACCCATGGGCCATCCGCGCCATGAAGCGGGGCATCACGATGCGCGCCGACGGATGCCTGCGGCCTGCGACGTACGCGCCCCAGTACGAGAACGTCGAGTTCGCTCCGATCAGCCGCTCGGCGCCCGAGATCGCGCGAAGGTTGGCGAGAGGGTCGGGTTCGGCGTAGGCGACGTCTCGGATGCGGTCGGTCAGGATCCCGCCCAGATGAACGCGGCACCACTCGGCGTCGTCCGAGACCACCAGCGCCGCGGCCGCGTCGGGGAAGAGATCGAGCGCGGCCGTGACGTATCCGATCACGTCGAAGCCGTGCTTCGGTTCGAACTCCGTGCCGTAGAAGTCGCCGCGCCGCACGTTGACCACGAGGCGCTCGTCGATCGCCGTCTCGCCCAGCAGGGGTGCGAGTGCGTCGTCGATGAAGGCGTGCAGCTGCTCGCGCGTGAAGTCGACGCCGAAGCGCTGATAGAGCCACTCCGGCTCCCACTCACGGCGATCCGCGAAGCGCAGCTCGTCGGCGGCGAGGCTGAGCTCGCGCAGTCGGGGAAAGGCATCCCACCACTCCCCCATGCCGCGCGACTCCAGAACCCGAACCGGCCGCCCGGCGACCGACCGGTGATGCGCCTGCAGCCACAGGTAGAGGAGGTTGCCCAATCGCATGCCGGCGGGCGGAGTGCGAAGCACCGTGCGCTCACCCCGGCGCAGCAGATCGACCGCGTCCTGCGCATGCTGTGCAGCCGCGTCGGCGGCACGTCGTGCCGCGCGCTTCGCGGGCCGGATGATGCCGGTCATCCGCCGATCCTCTCGCTGTCGCCGAACCGGACGGCGATCGGCTCACCCCCCGGAGGCTCGGGGATGCGGGAGAGGCGGTAGCAGCCGCTCTCCTTCCGCCGCAGGGGGGTCGTGAGCACGGTCAGCAGCGGGTGCCGGGTGCGCCAGAGCCAGCGCCGCAGCACGATCGGCGGTCGCATGAAGGCGGTGTGTCCCGACCAGCCGAACTTGCGCCGGATCACCTCGGGGTGACGCACCCAGGAGAAGTGCAGCACGGCGCTCTCGGGCGCGATCACCGCGTCGACGCGGGCGTCGGCCGGATGCCAGGGATCGGTGTTCTGCGGGGCCAGATCCACGCGGAACAGCTCGCCGTCGGTCTGACGGGCGTGACGCAGTCTGGTTCCGGCGCGCACCGCGAGCGGGCCGGGGTACGAGGCCGCGTAGCGCCAGAGTCGATCCGTCACCTCGAGGTAGCGCCCAGGAGCGGTGCGGGTGTAGAGCCATCGGGCCGGGTAGTCGAGCCCCGCTGCGCCCGCGGCATCGGCCCGTCGCAGCATCGCGACGAACAGCGCCGGATCGGCCATCACCTCGTCGGTGTCGAGCTGCACGACCCAGTCAGCACCCTCTGAGGCCAGGTCCAGCGCCGTCTGGCGCTGGAAGGTGTCGTTGTCGAGGGGCTCGTGATCGAGACGCGCGAAGTGACCCGGAGCATGCACGCACTTGCCGTCGACGTCGACCTCTTCGACGATGCGCAGGCACTGCTCGACGGGCAGCGGTGTGCCCGTCCACGAGGTCGCGGTGCGGTCGTACGACAGCACGATCCGGTCGACGTGCGGGTAGTAGGCTTCGAGGCTCTCGCGCAGATAGCTCGGGTCTGCGACGAGCACGTAGGCGTGCAGCCGCAGCGGTCTGGTCACCGCAGCCACTCCCGCGAGGCGTCGGCGGCGCGATCGTTCGGGCGGATCGACGCCCCGATGCCCGCCGCCGTGCCGACCAGGTCGGCGCCCGCGCGCGCGAACCCGCCGACGATGCTGCGCGCCTTCGCGGCCAGACCCGGCTTGTGAGCGACGGCGCCTACGCCCGACGCGATCTCGGCACCCATGCCTGCGACCATCCGGCCCAGGTGGCGCACGAGGTGCGGATCGCGCCACCCGAGCACCGTCGTGAGCAGCAGGATGTGGTTGCGCGCGCCATAGAACCGGTAGCGCAGATCGAAGCGCTTGCCCTTCGCATACTCGCCCGCCACGTGCAGCACGGCGGCCCGCGGAGCGAAGACGACCTTCCATCCGGCCACCTTCACTCGCAGAGCGAGGTCGGAGTCCTCACGAAGACAGGTGCCCGGGTAGTAGTCGTGGATGCCGCCGATGCTGCGCAGCGCCTCTGCTCGCACGGTCATGTTGGCGCCGAGCATGTGATGCGTCTCGATCACGCGCCCGGGGTCGGCGCCGAAGTTCCCGGTCAGGGTTCCGTCGGGCAGCAGACGGCCGATGCGGTCCCATCCTTCGAGCTCTTCGCCCGGCCTGTCGTTGTCGGCGCGTCCGCCGACGGCCCCCACCGCCGGATCGTCGTACGCGGCGAGGATCTCCGCCAGCCACTGCGGCTCGGCATAGGCGTCGTCGTCGATGAACGCGATGACGTCTTCGGTCGCGCCCTGCACCCCGATGGCACGCGAGGTCGCCAGCAGTCCGACGCCGAGATCGTTGCGGCGATACTCGACGCCGGGGAACTCGTCGACCACGCGGCGAGTCAGCCCATCGGGAGATGCGTCGACGACGACGACGCGTTCGGGCTCGACGGTCTGCTGCCGGATGTGCTCCAGGCAGGCGCGGACATGGTCGGGCCTGCGATACGTCGCGACGACGACCACGGCAGTGTGCTCGCGCATGTCTCTCCCACTCCGACGAGCTTGGGCTCGCCTCTCCCCGTGTCCACGATACTGATATCACAGCGGCAGAAGACACTCGATGGGGGCAGCCGGATGCACCGCCTGAGCATTGCGACGATCGCGACCGCCAACCCGATGGGCGCTCAGGCGTATGTGCGGCAGATCTCGGATCGGGCGGCGGATGCTCTGGCCGCCATCTCGCCGGCTCCGTGGGCCGTGCGCGAGGTGGCGACCCGGTCGCTGCGCTCACCGCTTCCGGGCGAGCGGCGCCTGCCGATCGGCCGGGTGGCCATTGCGCCGGCAGCCGTGCGCCGGATGCTGGGGGCCGCCGTCTTCGCGGGAGACACCCTCACGCATCGCATGGCGCTGGAGCTGCCACCGGGGCGACACGATGTGGTGACGCTGCACGATGTGGTCTCCTGGCGCTTTCCCGATGAATCCCCGCCGGTTCCCGCAGCCGCGGAAGAGCTGCGCCGGGCCGCCGCGGTCATCTGCGTGTCGGAGTACAGCGCGCAGGAGGCAGCGGAGCTGCTCGGGGTGCGCGACCCGATCGTCGTGCACAACGGGGTCGACCCGCGCTACTTCGACGCAGCCCCGCTCGGCGTCGCCGATCGTGGCGCGCTGGGACTCGATGGCCCCTACGTGCTTCACGCCGGCGGCGCGGCGCGGCGCAAGAACCTCGAGGGCCTCGCCGAGGCGTGGCCGATCGTGCATCGCCGCCGCCCTCACCTCACCCTCGCACTCGCGGGGCCGGAGCACCCGCGGCGTACGGCGCTGTTCGAGGGGATGCCCGGAGTTCGGATGCTCGGTCGCCTGCCCGACGAGGCGATGCCGGGCCTTGTGGCAGGTGCGAGCGCGGTGGTCGTGCCGTCGCTCGTCGAGGGCTTCGGCCTGCCTGTGCTCGAGGCGATGGCGGCGAACGTGCCGGCGGTGGTGGCCGACACGAGCAGTCTGACTGAGGTAGCCGACGGGCACGCGATCATGGTCGGCGTCGACGGCACGTCGATCGCGACGGGCATCCTCGAGGCGACCGACGACGGGGCGCAGCTCGACGGCGTGGTGCGCGGGGCTCGCATCCACGCCGGGCAGTTCACGTGGGAGCGCAGCGCCGAGGGGCATGCCCGCGTCTGGCAGCGCCTCGGCGGCTGACCGACGCGCTGCCCGGGGAGCGTCGGCGTCAGAGCACTCGGTCGTAGATGCGCTCGTAGGCCTCGGCAGCTCGTGCCCAGGTGAAGGTGCCGACGTCTTCGCGGCCTGCGCGGGCGATCGTCGCCCGCAGCTCGTCGTCCGACACGATGCGGATGAGCGCCGCGGCCAGCTCGCCGACATCTGCAGGATCGACGAGCAGGCCGTTCTGCTCGTGCCGCACGAAGTCGACAGCGCCGCCGCGCGAGGTCATGATCAAGGCGGTGCCCGCGCGCCAGGCCTCGAGTGCCACGATGCCGAACGATTCGAACCGCGACGGCACGACGACGGCGAGCGCCCCGGCCATGCCCGCGGCGACCTGCTGCGGCGACTGCCGACCCACCAGGCGCACGCGCCCGCCGAGTCCGGCGTCTGCGATCCGTCGCTGCAGCGCCTCGCGCTCGGGCCCGTCACCGCCGATCACGAGCGGGATGCCCGACAGGCCTGACCGCGCGTACGCGTCGATCAGCAGGTCGAACCCCTTGGGATACCCGAGGCGCCCCACCGCGTACAGGTACGGCTGCGCCGAGACCGGAAGGGCGTCCGGCACCACATCGAGATCGACGCCGTTCGCGACGATCTCGCCCGGCGAATCGAGGCCGTGGTGCGCTTTCAGATCGTCGAGGGCGAACAGGCTCGGGGCGGTGACCGCGGAGGCTGCGCCGATCGCGCGGCGCAGCCGGGAGCGCAGCAGAGCCGACCGGGCGTAGATGCCGTGGTCGTCACCCAGGGTCTCACCGTGCGAGCTGACGATGAGCGGGGTTCCGAACCGGCGGTGCAGCCGCTCGGCGTAGATGCCGTTCGGGCCGAAGCACTGCACGTGCAGCACCTCAGGGGCGAAGCCGCGGTGGGCGCGCGACCATCGCATCCATGCCGGTACCGCGCGCAGCCCGAAACGTAGCATGGCCGGAGCGGATCGCGCGGGCAGCGGCGTCGGCAGGTAGCGCACGGTGATCTCGCTGCCGTCATGGGCGGCGAACGACGCATCCGGACGCGCCCCGCGGTCGACGGTCCACACCTCGACGGCGTGACCGCGTGCATGCAGCTGCCTCGCGATCTGGCCCACGTGCTCTTCCACTCCGCCGGTGTGGGGCGCGAACGACGACGCGATCAGCGCCACGCGACGCGACGACGCCTTCGCGTCGCCGCCATCGCCGTCACTTGTGCTTGGCATTGCGCGGTGCCCGGCGCGGCCGCACCTCGACGGTGGCACCGCGCAGCAGCTCGTCGAAGTCCTCTGTGGCGGGCGACGCCACCTCGGGTTCCTCGGAGGTGCGCATGTCGTCGATCTCGGATGCCGTGGGCTCGGGCGCCACGGGCTCCTGGGGGTGCGAAGTCGCGGCCGACGCCGCTGCCGCCTGCTTCGCCCTCCTGGCGCGGCGTCTCGACTCCTTCGTGGGCGTGTACTCGTAGGTGTACACCGACGACTCGGCACCCGTCAGCGGCGCTCGGTTCAGCACGACGCCCAGCACCCGGCCGTGTACCTTGTTCAGCGCTTCCTTCGCCTTCTCCACGAGGTCGTAGGTGGTCTTGCCCACCGAGATGACGAGCAGAACGCCGTCGGCCTGATGCGCCAGCACCGCGCCATCGGTCACCGCGAGCAGCGGCGGGGCGTCGACGATCACCGTCGCATGTTCCGCGAGCTCGTCGAGCACCGACTTCATGCGCGCCGAACCGAGCACTTCGCTCGGGTTCGGCGGAATCGTGCCCGCGGTGAGCACGGCAAGGCTCTGCGCATGCGGGGTGGACTGCAGCACATCGCCCAGCGCCACGCGACCGGCGAGCACGTCGGTGAGGCCGGCTGGAGCGTCGACCCCCGTGGTGCCCGCGACCGTCGGCCGGCGCAGGTCGCCGTCGACCAGCACCACGGGGGCGCCGTTGGCGGCGAGGGTGGCGGCGAGGTTCGCGGCGACCGTGGACTTGCCTTCGCCGGGTACGGCGCTGCTGACGACGATGATGCGGGGCGGGTTGTCGACGTCCATGAACTGCAGGTTCGTGCGTATCACGCGCAGCGCTTCACGCATGGCGTAGCTCGACTTCGTGCCGGTCTGGTCCTCTGTCAGCAGGCGATGGCCGCCCTGCACCTCGTCAGCAGCCGGCAGGGTGCCCACGACCGAGCTGCCGAGACGCTGCTCGACGTCGTCAGTGGCGCGCACGCGCCGGTCGGAGACTGCGCGCACGAGCGCGAAGGCGATGCCCATGCCGAGACCGAGCACGCCTCCGACGAGCAGAGCCATGCGCTTGTCGGGGAACGAGGGTGCCGAGGGCAGTGCCGACGATTCGGCGAGCTCGACCGTGAATGGGGCGGAGTTCACGGCGCCCGTGCCCTCGCGCTCCTCGATCGTCTCGGTGAGGCCGTTGACCCAGGCCTCGGCAAGATCGCGAGCAGCCTCGGGGGTCGAAGCCGCCGCGGTCACCTTCAGGATCGGCGTGCCGGGAGGATTGTCGACGGTGACGCGCTGCACCAGGCTCTCGGGCTTGTCGGGCAGGTTCAGCGTCTCGGCCGCCTTCTCGGCGACGCTGCGCCAGCTGGCCATCTCGAGATACGTCGGCACTTTCGCGTTCGACAGCGTCTCGTTGGCGCCCGGCGTGATCACCTCGCCTGGCGACGTGCGCACCCTCACGACGCCGCTGGCGTCTGCGTGATACACCGGCGTCTGGATCGCCGCCCAGCCGTAGCTCGCTGCGAGCCCCAGAACGGTCAGCAGGACGATTCCGAGCCAGTGCCGCCTCAGCGCGTTCGCGTAGTCACGGAGTTCCATGCCGCCCCCAGTCTTCCCTGGTCATCGATATTAGAAGGTACGCTCTCCGCACCGGATTGAGCCTGCGAGTTCTGCCAGTGCACATGCGCACCGAGGCAGAGGCCTGCGATGAGGAACGGCACCGACACCTGCGAAGCAACCCAGAACAGGTCGAACTGCGCGGCGACGATGCGCGAGATCACAGCCGCGAAGGCCAGCGCGCCGAACGCGCTGCTGCTCGTCCAGAACTTCCAGAGCACGACGGCGAAGCCGATCCACATCGCTGCGAACGCGGCCAAGCCGATCAGGCCGGCAGATGCGAGGACCTCGAGCTCGGCCTGCGGCGGCTGGAAGTTCGCCGTCGGGTGCACGTACCAGTAGCGCAGTCCGTGGCCGACGAACGGCGAATGCTTCCAGAGTGCGTAGACCTCGCGGAACCATTCGAGTCGCTGGTACGTCGAGTTGAACTTGTTCTGCGACTCGACCTGCTCGATCACGCTCTGCACGATGAGCACCGCGCCTGGCACCGCGAGCACCGCGACCAGCAGCTTGTGCCTGCTCGCGCCGGATCGCACCACATACAGCAGCAGAACGACGATGAGCCCGATGACAGCCTGACGTGACTGGGTCAGCGCGAGCGCGACGAGGAACAGCCACATCGACGGCACGGTAAGACGCCGCGACAGGTTCGCCGCAGGCGGCCTGATGAAGACGATCAGCACGGCTGTCGCGAGCGCGAAGCCCGCGAAGTTCTTGTGCATGCTCCACGGCCAGCGCGGGTAGATCGCCTGCACTCCGTCGGTCACGAAGACGACGACCGCTGTGGCGATCGTGCCGAGCGCGATCACGGTCGCGGCCCCGATCATCAGCAGCAGTGCTGTGCGCAGCATCCCGGCCCGGCCGATGCCCCACCCGAGCACCAGTGCTCCGCCGATGAGCAGCCAGGCGTGGAACCACTCGACGACGTTCTGCGGGAACGGGTTGATGATGACGGTGAAGAGCGTGGCGAACTGGTACACCGCGTTGAACCAGAGCATGGCGCGCAGGGTCGGATGGAAGTCGCGCTGCGAGAGCAGCACGACGGTGAAGAACCCGATCGCGATCGCGAGGTCCGAGACCGTGAGGTCGGCGCCGCCGAAGCTGACACGAGCCGTGACGAATGCTCCCGGCACGGCCAGCAGGGGAAGCGCCATCGGATGCCTGGGCGTGATCACCACGCCGATCACGATCACCGCGAGAGCGATGGCGCTGGTGACGCCGTCGTCGAGCGCGCGCTCGAGCAGGAAATAGACGGCCAGCACGGTCGCGACGGCGAAGAGCGTCCAACGCCAGAGGTTGGCCCAGAGGTCGGCGAGAAGTGCGCGGATCGAGGCACGGCTGAGCGTCATCGCCCCTCCTTCCCCCACGCGGTATCTCAGTATCGCACCCGGGGTGCCCGCGCGCAGGTGCTCGCCGCTAGGCTGAGCGCGATCGCCATGTATGAGACACCGACGGAGGCCGAGCGCACGCCCGCGACAGCAGATTACGTGCCCTCGCTCGACGGCGTGCGCGCGATCGCGGTGATCGCCGTCTTCCTCCTGCACCTGGCGGCCGCCTACTTCCCCGGTGGGGCGGTCGGCGTCGATCTCTTCTTCGTGCTGTCGGCCTTCCTCATCACGGGCCTGCTGCTCGCGGAGCACGCGGGCACGGGTCGCGTGCGCTTCGGGGCGTTCTATCTGCGGCGCGCCTTTCGCCTGCTTCCGGCCCTGCTGCTGTGGCTGCCGATCGCCTCGCTCACCGCGGTGCTGGGTGACGAGGGCGAGAAGGTGCCGTGGAGCGTCGCGGGCGCGCTGTTCTACTTCAACGACTTCCAGCAGGCGTGGACCGACCGCGTCGCGACGGCGTTCAATCAGTCGTGGTCGCTGAGCGTCGAAGAGCAGTTCTACTTCGTGTGGCCTCCGCTTCTGGTGCTCGTGCTTCTGCGCGCATCGCTGCGCACCCAGCGATGGTTTCTGCACGTCTCGGTGCTCGTGGCGGCGATCGTGCCTTTCACCGGGCCGAACTACTTCCTCCCCACGGGGCATCTGCTGCCTCTGGTGATCGGATGCTGGGCCGCGGAGCAGCGCGCTCGCGGCCTGACCCCGTGGGTGCGGCGCCTGATCGAGCAGAGATGGGTGTCGTACGTCGCGTGCGCGGTCTTCGCGTTCGCCGCCATGGCCGACTTCCCGGCCCTGCGGCCGGTGACGTTCATCGCGGCGTCGGTGGCGACGGCCGCACTGCTGCTGCAGCTCACCGTCGGTCCGCCGACCGTCGTCTCGCGGATGCTCGGGTCACGGGTTCCCGTGTGGATCGGCGCTCGATCGTACGGGGTGTATCTCTACGGTCTGACCCTGATGGGGCTGGTGCCGCTGCTGTGGCCGGGAATCGAGCTGAAGCTCGCAGCGCCGATCGACATCGTGCTCACGGCGGTGGTCGTCGCGCTGTCGTACCGGTTCGTGGAGTCCCCGATCAGGCGATGGGGCCGCGCGTGGCTCTCGAGACGAGACCGGAAGGGGTCAGCGCGCTAGCGAGCCCAGGTCCGTTCTTCCCTGCGTCGGCGAGGCCGCGACGGGTGGTGACACCTCACGGGGCTGGAGCGCTCGGGAGCCGTCGTCGTGACTGCGACAATTGCCCGATGGGCAGGCCGGTTCGTGAGCAGCGCCCCGTGCGGCACCCGATGCTGGTCTCTCTCCTCATCGCCTGTCTCATCGGCGGGGTCGCGATCGTGCTGCTGCCGATCGGATGGATGCTCAACCGCTTCGTCGTCTGGCTCTACTACGCGGGGCGCAGCATCGGTGTGCCGCCGTTCGTGACGATCGTGACCTATGACGTCGCTCTCAACGTGCTGCTCTTCGCAGTGCCGGTCGCGCTGGCCGCGACCCTCTGGCCGCGTGTGCGCTGGTGGCTGTGGGCGCCGATCGCACTGATCCTGTCGGCGACCGTCGAGCTGGTGCAGTTCGCTGCGCTGCCCCGGGATGCCTCTTCCGCCGACATCCTCGTCAACACCATCGGGGCAGTGATCGGCGCGGGGGCGGCCGCGCTGGTGAGGAAGATGCCGCGCCGATTCGCCGAGAGCAGGCTTCGACCGCCGGAGAGATGACCCGCGAGAGCGCACTCATCTCTGAGGAGAAGCCGCTCCACACCTTCAGTCTCCGCCACCGGTTGACCGGAATACGCCATCTGCTTCAAGGGGCGTGATGACTCGCATCCGCGCCCATCTCTCTCTGTAGGCGACGAGAGTGCCGGCAATCGGGGGATTGCGCTGTGGTCACGTCGCCCCGCGAGCCGTACCGGGGAGTACCGGCTGCGCGAAAAGACGGCAGGGCCTCCCTCCCTCTGGGGGCCCTGCCGTCCAACCCACAGACATGGCGACCGAGAAGACGGACTGCGATGCCCAATCGCACGAAGTGAGACTGACGGGAAATCTTCAATGCATGCGAAATCTGCGTATCGGCGCACGTGGCGCCGGGCCGCCGTCGTCGAGCCGCACGTGCTGCAGCGGCTGCGCACGGTCGAGATCCTCGAAGAGGTGGCAGGCATCTCGATCGTCCACACGAGTGGGTCGCTGGCTGCACTGATGGAGTGGCTGCGCTCGGAGCCCCGCTCGCAATGGCCGCACCTGCTCGTGATCGAGGCGCTTCCGTTCGACGACGCACAGCCGACACTCAAGGCGCTCGCCTCGCTGCGCCACGCGGGCATCAAGGTCATGGTCGTCTCGTCGATGAGTCCGAAGGCCGCCGCTCGCACGCTTCTCGAGTTCGACCTCGACGGCCTCGTCACCAAAGAAGACGACGAGTCCACCCTGCTCGACTGCGTCGACGAGGTGCTCGCCGGCGAGGAGTACGTCTCCGCTCTCGCGCAGCAGGCGGCAGCACCTGACCCGCGAACTCCCGACCTCTCACCGCAGGAGTCGAAGGTCCTCGACCTCTACGTGCACGGCCAGACGATCGCCGCCGTCGCCAGCGCCATCGGCACGAAGGAAGACACGGCACGAAAGTACCTGGCGCGGGTCAAGCGCAAGTACATCGAACGCGGACGGATCGCGCACTCCAAACTCGATCTCGCCCGGCTCGCCCGCGAAGACGGTGTGCTCCTGTGACCGCCTCGACCCCGATGGCGCCGGCTGTCACCCCCAGTGACCGCAGTCGCCGTCGGTTCTGCCGACCCGGGGGGAATCGGCGGACGACACAATGAAGGCGGGCTGCTCCCAGGCAGCCCGCCTTCACTCATGCGCGTGTCTCACAGAGCGAGGTGCGTGCGCACGACCTCCGCAAGCGACTCGGCATGGGCGTTCGCGGTCTCGGCGTCGGACGCCTCGACCATCACCCGCACGAGCGGCTCGGTGCCTGACTTGCGCAGCAGCACGCGGCCTGACGAGCCCAGTTCGTTCTCGACGGCTTTCACAGCGTCCTGCACGCCGTGGTGATCGGAGACGGCGTCCTTGTCGACGCCCTTCACGTTGATCATCACCTGCGGGTACACCGTCATGATCGAAGCGAGCTCCGCAATCGACTTCTTCTGGCGCGCCATCTCGGCGACCAGGTGAAGCCCGGTGAGCAAGCCGTCGCCGGTGGTGGCGAAGTCGCTCATGATCACATGACCCGACTGCTCGCCGCCGAGCGAATAGCCGCCTGCGTTCATGTCTTCGAGCACATAGCGGTCACCGACTGCCGTCTGACGCACGGCGATACCCTGCTCGCGCATGGCGATGTGCAGCCCGAGATTGCTCATGACCGTGGCGACGAGGGTGTCGTCGACGAGCGTGCCGCGGCTCTTCATCGCGACCGCGAGGATCGCCATGATCTGATCGCCGTCGATGATGTTGCCGTCGGCGTCGACCGCGAGGCAGCGGTCGGCATCGCCGTCGTGGGCGATGCCCACGTCGGCCCCGACTCGGATGACCTCGGCTGCGAGCTTGTCGAGGTGGGTCGAGCCCACACCGTCATTGATGTTCAGGCCATCAGGATCGGCGCCGATGACGCTGACCTTGGCGCCCGCGGCACGGAAGACCTCCGGCGATGCGCCAGAAGCAGCGCCGTTGGCGCAGTCGAGCACGACGTGGATGCCGTCGAGGCGATGCGGCAGCGAGGCCAGGAGGTGCATGATGTAGCGGTCTTCAGCATCCGAGAACCGGATCACGCGACCGACGTCGGCACCGGTGGGCTGCAGCTTGACGCCCGATTCGATGTGCTCTTCGATGCGCTGCTCGACGAGGTCGGGCAGCTTCACTCCGCCACGGGCGAAGATCTTGATGCCGTTGTCGGGAGCAGCGTTGTGCGACGCCGAGATCATGACGCCGAAGTCGGCGTCGATGTCGGAGATGAGGAAGGCCGCTGCCGGCGTGGGCAGGGTTCCCGCATCCAGCACATCCACGCCGGACGACGCGAGACCGGCTTCGACTGCTGCGCTGAGGAAGTGACCCGAGATGCGCGGGTCACGTGCGACGACAGCGGTGAGCCGCTTGCCGGCAGCGCGACGCGCGTCGGCAATACGGCCCTGGCCCAGGACGACAGCAGTCGCCTGGGCCAGGTGGAGCGCAAGTTCGGCGGTGAGGAGCTGGCCGTTGGCCAGCCCCCGCACGCCGTCCGTTCCGAACAGTGCCATAGAGGGAACTGTAGGGATCAGCGCTTCGAGTACTGAGGAGCCTTGCGGGCCTTCTTGAGACCAGCCTTCTTGCGCTCGATGACGCGAGCGTCGCGCGAGAGGAAGCCGGCCTTCTTGAGGGTCGGACGGTTGTTCTCGGCGTCGATGTTGTTCAGCGCACGGGCGATGCCGAGGCGGAGAGCGCCGGCCTGACCCGAGTCGCCGCCACCCGAGATGCGGGCGATGACGTCGTACGCACCCTGCAGGTTCAGAACCGTGAAGGGGTCGTTGATCAGCTGCTGGTGCAGCTTGTTCGGGAAGTAGTCCTCGAGCGTACGGCCGTTGACGGTGATGGTGCCCGAGCCGGGAACCAGACGCACGCGGGCGATGGCCTGCTTGCGACGGCCGACTGCGGCGCCGGGAACGGAGAGCACGGGGCGGGGAGCCGACTCCTGAACCTCGGCCTCAGGGCTCGAGGTCGAGAAGTTCTGCGGGAATTCGGTGGTGTCCTGGATTTCAGCCACGAGTATGTCCTTAGAAATCTGAGGGGCGCTTACTGCGCGACCTGGTCGAGGGTGTACGGCGTGGGCTGCTGAGCGGCGTGCGGGTGCTCGGCACCTGCGTAGACCTTGAGCTTCGACAGCTGCTGACGACCCAGGGTGTTCTTCGGGAGCATGCCGCGGACGGCCTTCTCCACGGCGCGAACCGGGTGCTTCTCGAGAAGCTCGGCGTACGAGGTGGCCGTCAGGCCGCCCGGGTAACCGGAGTGGCGGTAGGCCATCTTCTTCTGGAGCTTCTGGCCCGTGAGGGCGACCTTCTCCGCGTTGACGATGATGACGAAGTCACCGGTGTCGACGTGGGGAGCGAAGGTCGCCTTGTGCTTGCCGCGCAGGATTGCTGCTGCGTGCGAAGCCAGACGGCCGAGAACGACGTCGGTTGCGTCGATGACGATCCAGTCACGCTGGACCTGCCCGGCCTTCGGGGTGTAAGTGCGCGTCACGATAGTGCTGCTTTCTTGATTCGAACGGAGAGGTTCGTGAATCCCACTCCGGGGTGGTTCTCTCTCGAGAACAGCGCCAGTGGAGGGCTCACGTTCGTCGTACCTGCGCCCCGGCAAGCCGAAGGGCAGGCACCAAGGGGATAGCTTACGGCATGATCGCGGCACGATGCAAAAGGAACCGGCTGAGAGTCCGGATGCAGGGCTCGGGCCGCCTCGCTACTGCGCGCCGTGCGCCTCTTTCCGTCTCATCGCGCGGCGCAGCGTGAACCAGATCTCGCCATACTCTCGTCGCACCCGCCCGAAGACCATCAACAGGCCGAATCCCGCGAGGTGCGTCACGATCGCCGCGGCCAGCACGAGGTACGCGTTCGCGTGCGGCCCGATGACCGCTACCACCACCGTCGTCACAGCCGCAGGAACCGCTGCGATCAGCAGAATCCAGAGAGCCTTCACGATCAGGCCCCCGGTCGCCAAGCGCGAGACACGTCCCGCCCACCACAGGGAGACGGGGAAGAGCAGGATCGGAGCGGCCGCGAATGCAGCGACGACGCCAAGGGCTCCGCAGCTCGATGCGACGAGCATGGCGCTCACGCGCACGATCGTGGTCACGACGGTCAGGACGAGCAGCTGTCGCCCCAGACCGCGCGCCGTGAAGATCCAACCCGCGATCGAGGCGAGAGAGTTGATGCCCTCTCCGACCGCGATCATCGCGATGAAAGGGGCTGCCGCTCGCCATTGTGCTCCGAGGACGACTTCCGTCAGCGGGCCAGCCGCCGCGGCGACACCACCGGTGACCGCGAGAATCGGGATGCACACGATCGTCTGACCTCGCAGCATGTACCGCATGAAACGCGCATCGTCGTTCTGGATCCGAGCCAGGGTCGTGAAGGCGACCTGCCACAGCGGGGTGCGGATCTGGTTGATCGCCGTTCGCACGGTCTGAGTTGCGCGATTGAACAAGCCGACCGAATAGGGCCCGAAGAGCCGCCCGAGGATCACGGCTCCCGACTCGGCAGCGACATACGTGAGCACCTGACTCGCGAACATCGTGCCGCCGAAGCGATACAGATCGCGCATCGGCTCGGACCGCCTGTATCGCATCGGCAGCCACGCAGCGGCGACACCCATGATCACCATGCCGAAGAACCCGCCGACGACCTGCTGCGCCACCAGCGCCCATGGCCCCCACCCCATCACCGCCCCGGCGATACCGCTCCCGAAACCCGCGACGGCCGCTGCCACCTCCCCCACCGCTATCCGCCCGAACTGCATGTTCCGCACGAGACCGGCACGCCACTGGGTGGCGATACCCGCCATCACGAAGGTGCAGGCCAGAGCCGCCGCGATCGGCACGACGGCTGCGTTGCCGTAGAAGAAGCCGAGCAGAGGCGCCGATGCGAGACAGAGAGCAGCGCCCGCCGCGCCGAGCCCGGTGTTCGCCCAGAACAGGTTGCTCTGCTGCTGACGGGTCAGGTGCTCGGCCTGAATCGCCGCCGCGGAAAGGCCGAGGTCGCGAAACAGATATGCCACGCCGACCACCGAGAAGACCATCGCATAGAGTCCGAAATCGGCCGGCTGGAGGAGTCGCGCGAGCACGACCACGCTGCAGATCTGCAGCAGCGCGAGCGCTCCCTGAGCAGCGACGGCTCTTATGGCGCCGCGCGTCGCGCGTACGCCGAGGTCCGCGGCCTGCTGCGGTGGCTGCTGCTCCGAGGTCACGCCCGTGCCCTGTTCCCGTAGGCATCGGCCAGGGCGGACACCATCTGCCCGACGTCGCCACGGCGAGTCGTCCGTGGCGAACGGCCGATCGCATCGAACACCGCTGAGGCGATCTCCCGAGGCATCGCCTCGGCGTCGACCAGGGACACACCATCGATCTCCGCGTTGCCGCCGACATCGGACGCCACCGCCGGGATTCCATGAGCGACGGCGTCGAGCAGGGTGTAGGAGCAGTTCTCCCATGTCGACAGCTGGACGATCACGTCTGCTTCGCTCATCGCGACCTCGGCATCGACGAAGCCCGGAAACCGCACAGAGGACGAGACTCCCAGCGTTCGCGCGAGCGACGTGAGCTCAGAGCGGAGCGGCCCGTCCCCGGCGACGACCAGAGTGGCATCCGGCCTCTTCTCGACCACGATCGCGAACGCGTGGAGGAGTCGGTCGATCCGCTTCTCGGGCGCCAGGCGCGACAGAGACAGGATCCGCAGTGCCCTGGCCTGCCGGCTGGCTCCGGAAGGCCTCACCTCTTCACGCACCTCGACCGCGTTCGGTATCACTCGGATGGGCTGCGTGACACGCCACTTGCGGAGCATCGCCTGCCTGGTGGCTCGGGAGACCGCGTTGAGGCCGTCGAAGCGCGCACATCGAACCCTGTGCACGGCAGCCATGAAGCGCGATTGCAGGACGGAGCGGTGGTAGGTGTCATCCTTGCCGGAGATGCCGTGCTCCGTCGTGAATCTGCGCGTGCCACGCGGCAGCGGTGTCCACGCGTTGATGATGTCAGCGTATGCAAGGTGCGAGTGAACGACATCCGGACGCAGTGCCCGCGCCGTTCGGCGAAGGGTCAGCACGGATCGGAGGACGCCGGCCTCGGGGCCGAAGGCGTCTGAGATCACCGCCGCGCCCTGGGCACGCAGTCGAGTCGCCAACGGGCCCTCGGGGCACAGCACGGTCATCCGCCAACCAGGGATGCCGTGGGATGCGACATCTGCGGCGTGCCGCGCCACTCCGCCGATGTCCGCGACGGGGATGACCCACAGAGCGTGCCCTGCTCGCGTGCCGCCTGCCTCGGAGCGCAACTCCACCTGCTTCTGCGCCTTGTACCGGCCCAGATCCGTGGAGCCATGCGCCTGTCCTGCATACCCGGCAGCCTCGACCGCAAGAGCGATGATCTTTCGCCGCACGCCCGCGGGGAGCGCGTCGGGAAGCGCATCGATCCGACGTCCGAGCGCTCGGATGTCATCCGGATGCGTCCAGTCCCGACCCAACCGCTTCACCAGCGCGAACCACGCACGATCCACCATCCTCGACGGCGGAGCCGTTACATGGCGGTGGTCGGGGTGGACCTCGTTGAACAGCCGGCGGCTCGCACCCGACACGAACGCTCGCGGCACGCGCGTCGCGGCGCTCTGTGCGGGGCCGCGGTGCTCGATCTCGAGGCGGGGTTCGATGATGATGCGAACCCCTGATTCATGCAGGCGCAGGCCGAGCTCGCTGTCCTGCCCATATACGAACCGCTCGTCGAAGCCTCCGAACCGGTCCCAGGTGTCCCGAGTGACGGAGTTGTGCGCGGCCCAGTGCATCCACGCCTGCTGCTCGTCTCGTCGGTACGCAGCGTGGAGCTGAGCTCGATTGGCCGGCTGCCCGTACGCACGCGAATACGCCGTTGCGGCGAACACGTCTCGAGTGGCGCCCACGACCCCGAGCGGGATCTCCGCTGCCATGTGAAGCTCCACGTGCGCGCGCACCATGCTCGCGCCGGGCGTCAGATCGTCGTCGCACCGGATCAGTACATCACCATCGGCGAGCGCGTACGCCCTGTTGAGGGTCTCGCACACTCCGACAGGCAGCTCGCTCGCGTCGACCTGAATCCGCATCCGCGTCTCGTACTTCTCGATCACGCTCCGAGATTCGGCCGAATCGCCGTCGAGCGCGATCACGACGCTCCACGTTCCTTCGAAGTCCTGGCGCGCCAGCGCTTCGAGCAGCGCGGGAAGCCGATGCGCTCCCTTGTGCGAGGGAACGATCACTGTGGCCGACAGCATGGGAGGGTCGACCGTCATAGTGCGGTCACCGCAGGGCCCCGCACACGATTGCGTGTGTCCAGCACCGGGACATCCTGGTTCTCGAGCGCGCTGAGGTCGAGCGAATCATGATCCGTGATCAGGATGACAAGATCCGCCTGCTCCACGACCGAATCCGTGAAATCGACGCGCTGCACGGCCTCGGGCCACTGCCGCTCGCTCACATGAGGATCGACGGCCATGATCGTTGCGCCGAATTCGCACAGCAGGTCGATGAGCCGCAGCGACGGCGATTCCCGGATGTCGCCCGAGTTCCGCTTGTACGACAATCCCACGAGCAGAATCCTGCTGCGCTTCAACCCCTTGCCCCCGTCATTGAGCAGACGGATGGCTCGCTGCAGGACGTAGTCGGGCATGTGGTCGTTCACGTCGTTCGCCAGCTCGACGAACCGGAAGTTCTGACCGAGCTGACGCTTGACCTGCCAGGAGAGGTAACTCGGGTCGACCGGCAGGCAGTGTCCTCCGACCCCCGGTCCCGGCGTGAACTTCATGAATCCAAAGGGCTTGCTGGCAGCGGCGTCGATCGCTTCCCAGACGTTCACTCCGAGTTGGTGCGCGAAGATCGCGAGCTCATTCACGAGCGCGATGTTCACGTGGCGAAACGTGTTCTCCAGCAGCTTGGTCAGCTCCGCTTCCTTCGGCGACGAGACCGGCACCGTCCGGTCGACCATCGAACTGTAGAAGGCGTCGATGCGACGCAGTGCTTCGACCCCGAGTCCAGACACCACCTTCGGCGTGTTCACGAAGTTCCAGGTGGGGTTGCCGGGATCGATCCGCTCCGGGCTGTATCCCACGAAGAAGTCGACTCCGCCTCGCAGCCCCGAACCTCTTTCCAAGATCGGGACGAGCAGTTCCTCCGTCGTGCCCGGGTACGTCGTCGATTCGAGGATCACCGTGCTTCCCCGCTTCAGGCACGGCGCCAGCGATGCGGCCGCAGACTCGATGAAGCTGAGATCCGGCAGCGACTCGCGCAGCGGGGTGGGGACGGTGATGACCGCGATATCGAAGCCGTCCACCTGATCGTAGGTCTCGACCGGGTGATACCGCCCGGATGCCAGTGCCGCCACGACCTGGTCGTCACTCACGTCGTCGACGAACGAGGTGCCCGAACGCAGCGCGGCAGTCCGGTAGGAATCGAGATCCACTCCGACGACGTCGTACCCCACGTCGACGGCGCGCATCGCGAGGGGCAGGCCTACGTACCCCTGCCCGACGACGGTCACTCTGGTTGAAGAAGGACTCGTTCTCATTGTTCCCCTTGAGTTTGTCGAGCCACCGCTGATGACCAGCGAGGGCTCGCGATTGCTGCGCTCACTCACGTTCGGCCTTCACGATCTCGGCGATCGTCTGCTCGAACGGGGTTGTCGGCCGCCAGCCGAGTTCGTCCGTGATGCGATCGTGCGAGCCGACGACGTCAGCCACGTCTGCGGGCCGCGACAGTGCTCGCTTCGCCTCGCGCCGAGGCACCGGCCGTCCGAGTTCTGCACAGATCCGGGCGAGCACCTCCTCGCCTGAACGTGAGCGACCAGAGGCGACGTTGTACGTGTCGTGTGCGAGCGTCTCGGCTTGCAGAAGATCCATGTAGGCGCGGGCTATGTCGCGCACGTCGGTGTAGTCGCGACGAGTCGCGAGGTCTCCCACGGCCACTTCGCCGGGTGAAGCCGAGAGAGCGTCGAGCAGATCCGGCACCAGGAATCCAGGTCTCTGCCCGGAGCCTATGTGATTGAAGGGCCGAGCGACGACGACGTCGAGTCCTCGGTCGCGATAGTACTGAGCCTGAACCTCCACCACGATCTTGCTGACCGCGTAGGGAGACGAAGCCCGAAGGGCCGTCGACTCAGTGACCGGTCGTCCCGACGCAGCCGCGTACACCGCCCCGGAGCTGACGACGACGACGCGCGCGCGTGAGCCGTCTCGCAGCAGGCGCTCCCCCAGTACCGTCATCATTGCGCTGTTCTCGGCGATGTACGTCTGGGGGTGCTCGAACGACGGTCCGACCGACGCGAGCCCGGCCAGATGCAGCACCCCATCGACAGGGAGATCATCCGGCAGCCCATGACGAAGGTCTACGACGCTGAGCGCCGCCAGACTGTCGAGCAGCTCCGGATCGTCTGAGCCCGTACGCGCGATGCCGTGCACGCGAAACCCGCGTGCCGCCGCCTCGAGCGCGACGTGCTTTCCGACGAAGCCGGTGACTCCCGTGACGACTACCGTGCCGCCCTCTGGCAGCCTCATCGTGCCGACTCGAGCCCAGCCAGCGCGTCGAGGTCGTGCCGGACCATCAGCTCGACGAGCTTCTCGAACGAGACCTCTCGCACCCATCCGAGCTGCTCCTCGGCCTTCGCCGGGTTTCCGAGCAGAATGTCCACCTCGGCCGGGCGCATGAAGGCAGCATCCTGCTTCACGTACGGCGTCCAGTCATCGATCCCGACGGTCCGGAAGGCCAGCGAGAGGAACTCCTCGATGGAGTGCGTCTCCCCGGTTGCGAGCACGAAGTCGTCCGGGCGATCGTGCTGAAGCATCTTCCACATGCCGCGCACATAGTCGCCGGCATACCCCCAGTCACGCTTCGGCCAGAGATCGCCCAGCACCACGTATTCCTGCATCCCGCGAGCGATGCGTGCGACTGCTTGCGTGATCTTCCGCGTCACGAACTCGGGACCGCGGAACTCGCCCTCATGGTTGAAGAGGATCCCGCAGGAGACGAACATGCCATAGCTCTCGCGATAGTTCCTCGAGATCCAATGACCGTAGAGCTTCGCCACACCGTATGGGCTTCTCGGGTGGAACAGCGAGTCCTCGTCGTAGCCGGCGCCCGGCCGGTTGTAGTCCAGGCCACCGAACATCTCCGAGGTCGACGCCTGGTAGACGCGAGTGCGTTCGCTTCTCCCCGTGACACGCACAGCCTCGAGCACGTTGAGCACGCCTTTGCCGGTCACGCTCTCCGTCAGCGACGGATTCTTGAACGAATAGCCGACATGGCTGACGGCTCCCAGGTTGTACAGCTCGTCCGGATCCGAGAGATCGACGGCTCGGATCAGAGCAGCAGGGTCGGTGAGGTCCCCCTCCACCAGCCGGACGTGCGGATGACGCGCTTCGAATTCGGCCCGCTTGGGATTGTTCTGTCCGCGGATGAGTCCGTAGACCTCATACCCTTCGTCCTGAAGCAGCGACGCGAGATGATTCCCGTCCTGACCCGTGACACCGGTGACCAGTGCGCGCTTCTTCGTCATCGGGCGCCACCGTCTCCCAGCAGGGGCTCGAGTCGATCCAGAGCCATCCAGAACCTCTCGCCGTGGTTCACGTGTCCTTGCCAGATCTCGGGGATGAACGGCGCCCCTGGGGCTGCACGGTTGATCACATCGCTGAACTCGGGCCAGTTGATGTCCCCGTCGCCGATCTGGACGCCTTCCCCGTCGACTCCGACTCCGTCGACGAGGTGGAGGTGGATGGAATGAGGAAGAAGCATCTCAGCCGCATCCCGGAACGACGTCTTGAGCCAATTGGTCGCGAGGCGCGTGTGCGACGAGTCGAAGCACAGCTTCAGGCCCGTCTCCCTCGCGAACTCGGCTGTGTCCTCCGGATTCACGAACAGGCTGGCGAAGCGCTGTCCTCCCATGAACCAGGGATACGGCGGCAGTGTCTGTGCGGCGATGCGAACCCCGGTCGTGTCGAGCCTCGACAGAGCCTCGGCCACGCGTGCGTACATGGCCGGACGCTCATCCGCAGAGAAGTGACGGTTCTCGTCATACCCGCCCATGCTCACCACCACGATGGGCTCGTCCTCGTTCGGGAACCACCGACGAAGATCCCTCGAGACGTCGATCGTCCGCTGCACCTCTTGGATCGAGCGCTCCCACACCTCGGGGTCGGCCGAAGCGAGGTCGACGAGGAAGTCCCCCGCGAAGAGGTCGGGCAGATGCGTCGTGAACCCCATCTCCAACGGCTCTGTGAAATGCTCGTCGACGTCCATCTCGAGGTCACGGTACGAGAAGTGGAACTCGAGGAAGTCGGGTTCGGTCTGCTCGACGAACGCAGGCCAGTCGTGGTAGCGGACCGGCAGACCCCACGGACGATCGAAGGCGAAGGGCCGCGGACCGGCCGACGTCTGCTTCAGGTCGCCGTCGAAGAAGAAGTCGCCGGCGGCCATGTCACGGTGGAGTGTGCGTCCGAGCAGTTCGCTCAATGCGTTCGGCTGCAGTCCCCGACCGGGACTCTTCACCGCCACATCGTCGGCGCTGAGCACCGTGCCGGACTTCAGCTCTCGGGAGGCGACGAGCGATTTGGCGAGCGTCACCCGGTTCATCTGCTCTCCGGTCGAGACGGTTCGGGCGTCACCGCTGCCCATCGACGACTCCACGTCGCGAATCTGCTCGACCATGCTGCGGAACTCGGCCGGCAGCAGCGATACGGTGTGGTCGTTGCCCTCCATAGCCCGATCGACGGTGAAGTGCTTCTCGATGATGTGAGCGCCTCGCGCGACAGCGGCGACCGGGACGTGCCATCCGCGCTCATGCCCGGAGTAGCCGACCACTCCCTGACCGATCTCGGCGAGACGATCGAGGTAGGCGAGGTTCAGATCCTTGTAGGGAGCGGGGTAGGTGGACTGGCAGTGCAGCAGCGCGAACGAGGCGCCCTGGGAGCGAAGCAGCGACACCGTCTCGATGATCTCGGTCTCGCGCGACATCCCCGTGCTGAGCACCAGCGGCAGTCCGCGTCCGGCGGCATCGGCGATGAGCTCGTGGTTCGTGAGATCAGCCGATGCGATCTTCAGCGCCGGGATGCCGTAGTCGGCGAGCGCGGCGACGCTCGGCGCATCCCATGGTGTGCACATCACGTCGATGCCGGCATAGCGGGCATGGTCGAAGACGTCGAAGAGCTTCTCGGCGGGCAGGGAGAACCGGCGCAGCAGATCGAGTGTGTACTGCACGCCGAGGTCCTCGCCCGCGGTGGCTGCTCCGCGCTGCCGGTACAGCGCGTCCATATCCCGAAGCTGGAACTTCACGGCGTCGGCGCCGGCCTCGACGGCGAGATCCACGAGCTTCTTGGCGAGGTCCACTGAGCCGTTGTGATTGTTCCCGACCTCCGCGATGACGAATGCAGGGTGCCCCGGGCCGACCTCATGCTGACCGATGCGCAGGGTGTCGCTGCTGTCGATCGCGAGCGCGACGAGATGACCGCGCTCGTCGACGAGCGGAACATGATGTACGCCGCTCTGCCCCATGAGCGGAGCGATGTCGGCGACAGTCGATGATCCGGGAAGGGAATGCACGTCGGAATTGGCCACGTCGGCACAGGTGACATCGAGGGACTCGGTGGGATTGGCAACAATCCACCGACGGAAGTCGCCGTCCGAGAGTGACCCCTGAAGGACCCCATGGGAGTCGACGACGAAGACAATGCGCTGCTTGTTCGCATTGATCTTTCCCAGGCCGACGAGCAGAGGATCGTCGGCAAAGACGATGAACGGCGTGAGGGCACGCTCGATGATCATTTATTACTCCCCATTGGACAGACAGGCCCCAGCTCTGTCGATCATTCATTCGGCTTCACCGAGATGTGCGCCGCGATTATCGCGATACGCAGCAGGCCCCGCCCGCTACTCCGTCAATTATCCCATTCGCCCTTGAGCGACCCGCGCCGGCCCGCAATGACGCGTTCGAATACGTGAGCAAAAGATGCGACGCCATGCGACGTATAGGTGGCCGGAATTGCATCCGCCCGTCGCGGAATTCCTGAGATGCGCACGCGCGCAGGTATCCCGGTCCAGGCGACGAGGGCAGGGCCGAGAGGCCGCCGCATCCGCCTGGCGAAAGGGGTGAGGGAGAGACAATGCGACCCCTGAAAGCGGTCAGGCTGCCTCACCGTCCCTGAGATCGGCTGTGCGAGCGGCACGTCAGCGCCCTCGCCGGACGGCCGTCGCGACGTGCTCCGCGATGGCCTGCGCCGGCTCCATAGCGGGGAGCACGGGGGGCGGAGTGGGCTGGCTCCCCCACGTCGACAGCTCGTACCTGTCCCAGAACTCCCTCACCCACGATGGGGGTCGCTCGCAGGTCACCCATGATGCGACACCGGCGGCTGCAGCCTCGAGAACGCCCGTCGAGAAGATGGATACGACAGGGCGGCGCTCGCCGAGCAGCGCTCCGGGCTTCGCGAACCGGACGCCGCGACGTCGCCACATGGCGTGCTGGAGGGTCGAAAGCCGATCCAGCTCTGCTGGGTGCGGTCGGTACTCGGCCCCCGTCTGGAAGCAGAACCGCTGCGCTGTGCCCCCGCTGATGCGCCGGGGCAGCTCGGCACCGTGCAGCTGCCCGAGGAAGATCGGCTGCTTCCCCGCTGCGGCGGATGATCCTTGCCGACCGCGCTTCGCCGCGGTCCACAGGAGCTGACTCCCGACCACGTCAGCGGTGACGTCGCTTCGATCCGAGCGCCAGAAGTCGGCATCCCTGTCGGAGAAGGCGAGCAGGTGGGAACGAGGCGCGAGCGGCGCCATGAACGGCGTCAGCAGCCCGTGCTGGACGACGAAGTAGTCAGCGTCCAGCACATCCGCCCACACATGCGCGGCGAACCCCGCGGCGAGGAAATGCCCCGCCGAGAGGACAGCGCGGATGCCTCGCAGTTCGCGCGGAACGGTCGATACCGATTCGAGAGGACGAACGGTCCAATCGCCTGGCAGCCGGGCGGCGACGTCGTGCGGCGCCAGAACGGCGACGGGGATGTCACCGAGATGCCCCAGGGGTTCAAGCACCGAGGCCAGAGCCGTGGGCGTCGTCGCATCCAGGGCGAACAGCAACACGGGTTCCCGGCCGCGCACATGCAGATGCAACGTCATCGGTGCGGGCCTGCGGACGCTGGCCCGCAATCGCCGCAGCGGGTTCTGCTTGTGCTGCCACCGCTGCCATGCGGCGAGGTCCGAGGGGAATCTCAGTCCCATCGGGCGACCGCTTCGCGCATCCGATGGACCAGGGTGTGCTCCGCGAGAGTCCTCGCTCGGCCCGCCGTCCGGATCGCCTCCGCCCAGCTGGGCTCCCGACGGACTCGAGCCAGGTGGTCGCGCAGCTCTTCGTCGCTGGTGAAGACCAGCGTCTCCTTGCCCACCTCGTAGTGACTGGCGACGTCTGGGCGGTCGATCAGCTGCAGCCCTCCGACGCCGGGCGCCTCGAATGTGCGCATGCTCAAACCGTCGTGCCCTGCGCCATGGACGTTGAGGGTCGCCACGCTCCCAGCCATGACGCCGTAATAGTTGGCACGGGTCACATCCCGGTGGGCACGCAGTCCAGCCCCCTTCCATCGACGTGTGCGGAGCACATCCCATGGGTGCCGCGACCATTCGCGTCCGTATGCCTCGACGTCCTCGCCGTTTGCTTCCAGCATCTGCAGCAGACGCTCGCGCTCCGGGTATCGGGCGCCGATGAAGGACACCCTCCCCGATCGCCTGGAGATGAACGGAGTGAGCGAATCGAATCCGTCGGGCAGATGCGCGGCGGAGATGCCCCAGCTCTGCAGGGTGCTCACGTCTTTCGTGCTGTAGCTCATCACCGCGCCGAGCGACTGCAGTGTCCCCACGTCGTACTGCATTCGCTCGAGCTCGTCATACAGCCATACCGCCGACCGCGCGCGCGAGCGACTCAGCGCATCCCACCAGGTCGCGGTCAGCGCGTCGCCCTTCACGATGAGCACCGCATCGGGCCTGATGCGGAGAAGCGCGGCAGCCGCGAGCTCGGATGCGGACTCGGCGGCCCGTCTGGCCATCGCTCCCTGCATGCGCTCTGCGACGGCGTTCGCGATGCGCCCCCTGAGGTCGGGAGCGTCATACCGATGAGCTGACACCTCATGCCCCAGTTGGGTCAGAGCATCGGCGATGGCGTGCCAGTAGCCGTGGAATGCCGGGCTGACGAGCAGGATCTTCACCGGTCCGGCCCAGCCGCACGGATGCTGCTCAGCTCTCGCCTGAACGTCTGGAGCGGGCGCACGTCACGTGCGGCGAGTCGACGCCCCGTGTTGAAGAGGAGGTTGACGAGACTCGCGGCGCGCAGGCCGAATCGCAACGCCTCGGGGCTCTCGTTCCACTTGCGGGCGTAGCGGATGCGAGCCTGAGTGACCCACCGAACGCGCTTGTCGTTCGCCGACGACCCACCGCCCTCATGGTGGACCAGCACCTCACCCAGGAACACCGAGGGGATACCTCGTCGGCGCAGCTGCCGCTGGAGATCCACCTCCTCGGAGTTCATGAAGTAGCTCTCGTCGAAGCCGCCGACCGCGTCGAACTCCGACTTCGGCATCAGCACGGCCGCTCCGACCAGCCAGTCGACCGGTACCGTCCTCCCCGCCGTGCAGCGGGTGTCATGCCCCACGGCCTCGTGCAGACGCGATCGGAAGCGCGCGAGCGGAGTCAGCCACTCGACGATGTGGTGTCGGTGTCTGGGGAAGTGACGGCCCGCCCATTGCGTCTGTCCGTCAGGGCCGACGAGCATGGGTGCGCACACCGCCGGCTGCCAAGGTTCAGCCGCACGAACCAGACGCGCGAGGAAGTCGGATTCCACCTCGAGATCGCTGTTCAGTATCAGGAGATGGGAGTACTGCGCTGCGGCTGCTCCGGAGTTCACCGCAGCGCCGAAACCACCGTTGGAGCTGCGGCGCACGGCAGTGACCCCAGCAGTCTCCGGGAACGGCTCGGGCGAGAGGTCATCGCTCACGATGATCTCCAGCGGAACCGTCAGGCTTTCCTGCCGGCGAAGCTGCGCGATCAGCACCTGGGCAGGTGCGGGGCTTCCGTAGTGGGGGATCACCACCGACAGACCGGTGATGTGAGCCGGGTACACGCGGTCCCCGGTGAGAGCATCCGTCGTGTCAGTCGTCATACTCGCGAACGCCTCCTCAACGCCGGGGCCTCTGGCGTCGTCCGCTCGACCGGTCGCAGCGCTTCGGAGCCCTGGGCGCTCGGCACCGGCGAGTCGACAGGTCTCGCCGTGGGCAGTGCGGACGCTGCGGGCGGCGCGGACTTCTTGCTCTTGCTTTTGCTCTTGCTCTTCTTCGGCTTCTCAGGCGTCAGGTAATAGCTGCGGTTCTGGCGGTAGTAGCCGTACCCGTATCCATAACCGCCCTCATCCTTCAAGGACACGAAGTTGAGGACGACACCGAGAACGCGTGCGCTGACCTGCTCGAGCTGCGCGCGCGCTGCCGCGGCCGCAGCCTTCCGAGTCGCGCCCGTGGCCGTCACGAAGACGACTCCATCGACCATGGTGCTGATGATCGATGCGTCGGTGACGGGCAGGACAGGCGGCGCATCGATGATGACGAAGAATTCGCGACCCAGATCAGCGAGCAGGTTCTTGAGCGCGACCGAACCCAGCATCTCGGACGGATTCGGGGGCACAGCACCCGCCGGCAGGACGTACAGATTCGGGTCGTTCGTCGCCTGCACAGCGTTCGCAGCGGACACCTGCCCGCTGAGCACCCCGCTGAGCCCGACCGACCCGTCGATCTTGAAGTTCCGTGCGACCTTCGGACGCCGCATGTCCGCATCGACGATGATCGTGCGCTGACCCGATGCCGCGAAGACCTGAGCGAGCGAGGCCGCCACCGTCGACTTGCCCTCGCCCTGATTGGCGCTGGTGATCATCACCGCGCGCACCTCGGTGTCGACGCTCGAGAAGCGCAGTCCTGTGCGGATCTGCCGGAACGACTCGCTCGCGATGCTGGCGACGCGAGAGTCTTCAAGCGCCGTGCCCTTCTTGCCCAGCTTGGGGACGCGTCCGAGAACGCCGGTGCCCATGAGCTCGCTCATGTCCGTGTGGGTGCGCACCTTCACGTCGAGAACCCGACGCAGCAGCAGGATCACCAGGGCGGCGATCAGACCCCCGAGCGCGCCGAAGATGAGCGAACTGCGCAGGCTGGGTGCCACCGGCTCAGAGGGTCTGACGGCATCGTCGAGAGGCACGACGGTGATCTTCGACGCCTGTCCGCCTTTCGACTCGATCTGATCGATGACAGTCGTCAACCCGTCGAGCGCGCCGCTCGCGAGCTTCAGCGCGGTGTCGGGGTCCCCCGCCTGGGCGGTGACTTCGATGAGAGTGCTGCCCGGGACGACGCGCGCGCTGAGACCGCCCTGCAGCGAACCCCTCCCCTCGCCGAGTTCCTCCGCAATCGCCTCGCGAACCGTTCCGCTCGTGATCAGCGCGACGTACGAGGAGGCCCTGGCCGTGGCTTCATCCGAGCCGCTCACAAGCGGATCCTTCGAGGAACTTGAGATGAAGCCGGTCGCGCGAGCCTCATAAACTTTAGGGGTCAGAAAGAAATACCCCACCCCCGCGAGCACACCGACAACAATGCCGATCAAGAGCGTCCGCCACCCGCGGCGCACGAGCGCGAAGAAGTCCAGCACCGTCACGAATACTCCCCAGTTTGTAACGCCATCACAGCCGGCTCGCAGAACGCGATGAACGCCGACCGGACCTACCGCTGACATGGTAGCGGCTGTCCGCTGAGCGACCTTCTGGGATGATGGGACAATGTCCGTCATAGCGCCGCCGACGCGTCCGCCCAAGGCGATCAGCGGCTCGATTCTTGTACCAGCGCAGCATTCCGCTCGAATACTCGACGGGGTGCTGATGTCTTTGATGGTCGTCCGGGTCGGGTTTCCCGGCATTCCCGTGCCCGTCGCGCAATTGGGGATTCTCGCACTTCTGGTCGTATGTCTTTTCCGGCCGCCGAAGCGGTCATTCACATACGCATGGTGGGCGCCTGCAGCACTGACCGCGCTGCTCGGCTTTCTGATCATCGAGACGTGGCTTCAGGGCCTGGACCCATTTCGTCGGGCAGGCAATCTGGCGATCGTCTTCGCGATGGCGCTCTTCCTGGCGAGTGGACGAATCGACATCGGCTCCGCTGTCAAAGGCCTCGGAGCAGGACTCGTCATCAACGCAGCTCTGTTCTATGCGGGTCTCGCGCCTGACGACTACCAGGGGCGACTCACGGGCTTCCTTCAGGACAAGAACGCCAGTGCGCTCGTCATCGCAGCGGGCGCGTTCCTGACGCTCCTCGTGGTTCGCACGGGGTGGGCGCGGCTTCTCGTCGTGGCGGTCGGTGCCGCCGCAGTGATCGCGACAGACTCTCGCACGACCATGGCTGCCAGCTTCGTCGCCCTTGTCTGGCTGGCATCGAGCCACAAGCTGCACCGCTGGCTACAGCTGTTCACCCTCGCCGTAGGGTTCGCGGCGTTCCTCTGGGCTGACGAGAACCTCACCACCCTGGGAGGGTACGGCGAAAGCCGGGAGGGGTCAGACGCCTTTCGCGAGCGCATCGACACCGCCTCCTCGTTGAAGACTGCGGCGACGCCCTGGCACGGACTCGGCCTCGGCGGAGCCACAGTCGACCTGGACAGCGGCACATGGTTCTTCCACAACTCGTACCAGAGCTTGATGGTGGAGGGCGGGATCGTCTTCGTCGCGGTCATCGTCGCCCTGTTCCTGTTCGCAGGGCTGGGTCTCGCGCCCGCAACCATCGGTGTCGACGTGACGTCGTTCGAGTCGCGCGTCGTCACGGCGTCCACTCTGGTCCTGTTCTGCTGTGCGATGCGGCTCGGGGAAGTGTTCGTGACGCCCATCGGCTGCCTCGTGCTGGGCATCGGGATCGCGCGACTGCTTCCCGCGGCGGGTCGCGGCAACGCGCGGTAGCGCCCGCTCGGCGGTCCCCCGGCCAATCAGCGTCCGTGTGCCGCAGAGGATGCGTCCTCGCTCCGGCTACGACGATCACGCAGCCGCGTGAGAAGCGACCGCATGTGCCTGCTGAGTCGGCGCTCCCCGAACGCCCACAGGGCCCAGGCGATCACCAGAACGACCGCGAGAGCGACGATGACGGCACCCTCGCGCCCCAGATACGGCCAGAGGGAGTGGATGACCACGAAGCCGGCGATGGAGTGGACGAGGTACAGCGAATAGCTCACCTTGCCGAGCCATTGCAACGGAGGCAGGAGAAGCGCCGGCGTCGCCTCTCGCGAGGTCACGATGATGAATGCGAGGCAGATCACCGCTACGACAGCGGCGTCCTCCCACTCCTGGGTGAGACCCGTGACGACGACGGCGACAACCGCCGAGGGCCACAGCAGCCAGTGGACCCGATGCGCCCGGCGGGAGAGGAACGAGATCATCCCGGTGCAGAAGAGAGGTCCGTACGACGCCAGAGTGACATTGAGGATGAGCTTCACCGGGGTCGGCACCTCCTGTGGCGTCACTCCGTGCGCCGCGGGAAAGGCCCACACCGCGACGACGAGGCTCACGCCCAACCAGGTCAGCACGACCCGCACCATGAGCCGCTCCGACAGGCTGCACCTCGTGATGACGAGCAGCATGAACAGCAGCACGTAGAACTGCATCTCTACAGCCAGGGTCCAGAACACGTCGAGCACATTGGGCACGAGGAACCAGCGCTGCACCATCGTGACGTTCATCGCGACGATGTCGGGAGAGTGCGGAACATTCGGAACGGCGAATACGGCGGCGATCATGACCCCGAGAATCAGCACGATCCAGTACACGGGGTACAGGCGCGTCACACGCGAGATCACGAAGTCAGAGGGGCGCTGCGCCGCCTCTGCGGACATCAGTATCACGAAGCCGCTGATGAGGAAGAACAACTGGACGCCGAAGGCGCCCCACCAGATGTCGACCTTCGGCAGCGGATCCTGCGGGTAGTACGTGTTGTAGTGACCGGTGAAGTGATAGAGCACCACCGCCATCGCAGCGATGCCGCGCAATCCGTCGAGTTCCCTGAACCGCATGAACCGTCCCCAGCCTGTCGAACGGCGTCGAGTCAGCGCGCCAGGTGCGTGAGGAGCTCCCCCACACGTCCGACACCGGCTCGGGGCGAGTACCTCTCGGACCATCGCCTGAACTGATGATCGACGTCGACACGAGTCGTTCCCTGAGCGATCGCCGCGATCTTCTCTGCCAGCGCCACAGCGTCCCCCTTGGGCGTCACCATGCCGGTCTCGCTGCCGACGATCTCGGGCAGAGCGCCGGCATCGCTCACCAGAAGTGGCACCTGCGCCGACATGGCTTCGGCAGCGACGAGACCGAATGGCTCTTCCCAGACAGACGGGACGACGAGCAGGTCGATGGTGTCGAAGAACTCCGCGGGCTTCACCCAGCCGACCCGGTCGACGAGTTCGTCGATCGCCGCCAGCGCCTCCTCGACCTGCACGACCTTGGACCTCGCGACGAACACGGGCTCGCCGGCGAGCGCCAAGCGGTACCGGCCGGCGTCCTGCTCGTCGAGCAGCCGCATCGCCTGAGCGAGCACATGCACGCCCTTGTCGGGCCCGAGACGGCCCAGGAAGCCGATCGTGAAGGGGCCATCGGGCTGTGCCTTGCGCTCGCTGCGCGGCATGAACGCCGTCCAGTTCGGCATCACGCGGGCCCCGGGCACGGAGCGCAGCATGTGCGCCGACGGCACGAGCGTCGCAACCGCGCCGACGCGCGACAGCGCGCTGAGCACACGGTGGAGACCGTCGGGATGCTGGTGCAGATGCACGATGCGCGTGCGATGGCCCCAGGTGGCGGCGGCGGGCACGAGGCCGTTGCACCACAGCATCCCCTTGCGGTGGCGCGCATCCCACCTGCGCAGCTGCCACATCCATGACAGCCGGTTCTTCACATGCAGCTGCACGGTCTCGAAGCCGGCCTGCCTCGCCGCATCGGCGATGCCTCCAGGGGTCGCCGGAGCGACGACGGTCACTGAGACCGACAGCTCTCGCAGGGCTTCTGCGATGCGCAGAAGCATGACCTCGCCACCGCCGATCGCGCCGTTGTTGGCCGCGAGGGTGACGTGATCGATGGCATGCACCGACACCGGGGACTCCTAGGGGTTCAGAGCGCGCACAGACGGGACCGCCGCGCGCTCAGACAATGTACGCCGGACGACCGAACCCCGGTCCGGGTCGTGCGCTACGCTGACCCCTTTTCGAGGCGCACGAGCCGCCGCGACACCAGCTCGGCCAGCGCCGTGCGCATCAGCTCCCGCGCCGCGGGGTGTGTCCCGAACTCCTGCTCGAGCATCTCGCCGAGTCCGCCGACCGTCTGCGGCCGCGAGCAGGCGAGCCAGATAGGCGCCGCGATTCCGGCGATCCGCGAGAACTCAGCCCCGGCGAGCACCGAGATCTCTCCCTCGGATTCGATGGCGTCCGTCCAGGGCATCCTGCTCACCACGGCATCGTCCGAGAGCTCTTCCGGCAGCGTCGCCGCAGAGGCATCCGCTGCCCAGCGCTCCCCGTCACCAGGCAGATGGCCGACCCATTCGTGGGTCTTCGCGGCGCGGGCATCCCGACGCAGAAGCGACGCGATGAGCTCTTCAGCCTCGGCGATCTCCGAGTACCGCAGCCGGTACGGGCCCCCTCCGAGCACCCCGGCCTCGACGAGGTGGTGCAGCGGCCGTTCACCTCGCCAGATCGACGACGACTGCGGAAGGACCTCGGCGATGAACTCGTGCACGCTGATCGGCTCGAGCACCGCATCGACGGCATCCGTGCTCCGCGCCAGACAGACCACCGCGGCGAGCGCGGGCGCCTCCCTCGGCGCCTCGACAAGAGCGAGATCGTCAGGGGACGACTCGTCTTTGCCACCGGGGAAATCGGGGACGATGATCGACAGAGGCTTGGCGAGCCCGTGCATCCGATGGTCGGCATCGACACGCATGAGCTCGTCGCTGAGATATCCGAACCGCCTGCCGAGCGTGCGCGCGGCCGTGCTCTTACCCGTTCCGGATGACGCCACCAGCACCACCCCTCGACCCCCGTCGGGCGACGCGAGACCCGCGGCGTGCAGCAGCAGTCCCGAACCGGTGAGGCGCGAGATCAGGGCCTGGGTCATCGCGCGGGAGAAGGCGTAGGGGAACGATCCGTCGTCGCGCTCGGCGACGAACGCCGTCACGACGCCATCGTGGTCAGCACGGTCCGCGCCCGCGGGAAGCGGGCGGAAGACCACGTCGTGGTCGCCCGCGTCGACGACGCCGCGCGCCCACAGGTGGCGCAGTCGCTCGACGTACGGAGCCGGGTCGGAGAAGGCCGACAGGTCGACCAGCCAGCGTTCGCCGAACAGGCTCAGCACCAGCTGCGAATCACGCTCGTCCGCCGACACGGCACCTCCCCTCGGGTCCCCTCTAGAGTAAATCCATGCTTGCGCCCGAGGTTCCCGTCTGGGCGCTCACGCATCTCACCCACGCAGCTCTGCAGCGCACCGCCGACCGGGTGGGCGCCGACGTGCTCCACATCAAGGGGCCATCCACCCTGCGCTCGCTGCGCAGGGGACAGCACGACTCCTCCGATGCCGACGTCCTGGTGCGTCCCGCGCATCTCTCCGCTCTCGTCGCAGGCATGGCCGAAGACGGCTGGGAGCTGTTCACCGACTTCGCCGAGGGATCGCCCTTCGGCCACGCCGCCAACTTCACGCACCCGTCGTGGACCTACGCCGACATCCACCGCACGGTCCCAGGCCCTCTTGCCGCGCCGGATCTCGTATTCGAGCGCCTCTGGGCTTCGCGCGCGACACAGCTGATCGGCAACCGGGTATGCGCCGTGCTCTCGCTGCCGGCGCAGGTGCTGATGCAGTCGCTTCACTCGGCCCGGTCTCACGGCCTCGAACCGGCTGACGCATGGGCGCTCTGCCCCGACGACCAGCGCGACACCGTGCGCCGGCTGGCCGCGGAGCTGGAGACGGAGACGGCCTTCGCCGCCGGGATCGGCGAACTGGACGCCCATCGGGATGCCCCCGATCACGCCCTCTGGGCCTACTGGTCCGCTCCCGAAGGAGACCGGCTCGACGAGTGGCAGGCTCGTCTGCGCAGCGCGCCGACGCTCGGCGAGAAGCTGTCGGTGGTGCGCCAGGCGATGCGAGTCAACCGCACGCACCTGCGCCTGCGCCTTGATCGCGAGCCCTCACGCCGTGACGTGGCCCGCGAGCAGGTGGCACGGGCGGCGCACGCCGCGCGATCGGTCGCCTCGCACCTGTTCCGGCGCTTCGGACGGTCATCGTGACCGGGAAGCCGTACCGGATCAGCCCGGAACTCGCGTGGGTCGACGCCGAAGACGGCGGCCGGCAGGACCACGTCGTCTGGATCGCCAGGCTCGACACGGCTGAGCTGTTCGAGCTCGCCGGCTCCGCCTGGCTCGTGTGGTCGCTGCTGACCGACGGCTTCACCGACGCCTCGGCGATCGAGCGCGAGATAGACGAACTCGCGATGACCGTCGACTTCGGCGAGGGCGGACTCGACGCCTTCCTCGCGGCGCTGGAGGCGCAGGGGCTGGTCGTGCGCGAGAGCTGAGACCTACGCCGCCTCGGCGGTGATGAGGATCGGCCGGTGATCGCTCGTGGCCTGGGGCAGCGTCGTGATCTTCGAGATGTCGAACCCGACCGAGGTGGCGAAGTCGTAGTGACCCTTGAACACCCGGTAGCGGGTGTAGGTGCGGTCGTCGCTCAGGGTCAGCGTGTACCCGTGATCGCGCACGGTCTGGCCGAGGCTCTCTTTGAAGACGGGGTAGTTGTAGTCGCCGACCATGAGCACGGGCATCCCGGGACCGAGCTCCTGCAGGGCATCCAGCCCCGCCCTGATCTGATTTCGACGCAGAGAGTTCAACGCGGTCAGCGGCGCCGCATGGAACGAGGCGACGATCAGCCCCCGACCGGTGTCGATATCGCGCAGCCGCGCTCCGAGCACGCGCTCGTGCGCCGGCTTCAGCACGCGATCGTGCAGCGACTTCTTCAGCCCGATCGTGCGCACCTGCTCGACCTCGAACTGATTGCGACGCAGGTACAGCGCAAGACCCAGCCGGTTTCCGCTGGTCGTGTGCACGAGGGACAGCCCGCCGATGGCATCCGAGAGCGCCGCCGTGTCGCACTCCTGCAGGCAGAGGATGTCGGGGTCGTGCGCCGCGACCAGACCAGCCAGCTCGGTGGCGGCACGGTGCTTGCGAAGGTTGTACGAGATGACTCTCATGGCCCACACGTTACCGCCGCACGCTGAGCATGCGACGGGGTTGAAATCGCGTCTGCGATCAGTCAGTGGACGTCGTCATCTTCGTCGCCCGTGATGTCTCCTGGCATCAGGGCATCGCGCACGAGCATCCGGAGCCGCACCTCGCGGCGATGCCCGAGCATGCCGACGACCAGCGCGGCGAGAACGAGCGAGCCGCCCGTCAGCCACGCGAGCGGCGGGTCGAAGTTCGGCCAGTCGATGGCGATCGCCCCTCCGCTGACGGCCAGCACGACGCTCGCGATGCCGGCGAGCAGCGTCGCCAGCATCGTCATCGCTGCGGGCAAGCCGAGCATCTCCCGGCGCTGCTCACCCTCGAGACGAACGCCGCCGGAACGGGTGAGCCAGCTGCGCAGCGTCTCTTCGCGGGCGAACGCGAACGCCGCGAGCAGCAGCCAGAGAACCGCGCTGCCCACCCCGCTCGCGATCAGCAGGGCGCCTCCGGTGCCGCTGAACACGTCGATCGCGCTCTCGCCGAACGGATCGAGCACGCGCGGCTCGCAGAACCGGCAGGGCTGACGCAGCAGGATGCCGACGATGAACACGACCATGCCGAGGCAGACCGTGAGGTACAGGATGCCGTACAGCCACCACAGGCTGCCGCCGCGCAGGATGTGAGGGATCTCCGCCCGCGGGTACGTGCGCCGGCGACCGCGCTCGGCCTTCGCCGCGCGCCTCGCCGTCGCCTTCCACTCCCCCTGAAGCACCTCGGCCCGCCGCTTCTGGGCGGGTTCGCGCCGCTTGCCCTGAACGATCGCCACCGCGCTCAGCAGCGCAGCGACGGCCGCGCACACCATGAAGACCACGCTGCCCTGCACGCGCTCGGGATCTTCGACGAGCGAGCCGATCGTGATCATGACGCCGACCAGGAAGAGGAAGCCGAACGCCAGGACGCCGACGACCCCGGCCGTCTCGAGCGACCCGCCAGGCGTGGCGCTGCGGAGCCGGTCGCGCACGTCGCGCGGCGGCGCATCGGCCGGATGCTGAGCGGCGAACGTGCTCGCCGCCGTGAACACCGCCGCACGGCGGGCGACGAACACGACAGGTCCGATGACCAGCAGCACGGCGCCGAGGATCAGCATGGGAGCGAACATGGCGCGCAGCAGGTCGTCGAGGTCGCGGGCGAGACCGAAGATCTCATCGAAGCCGTCGAGCTCGAGGTTGACGATGCCGACCACCAAGACCGCCAGGAACGTGGCGACGAGCGTCACGCTCATCCCGATCGCGGTGACGACGAGGGCGTGGGTCACCTGCATGCCGCGCGAATCGAGCTCGCGGATCCGCGGCGTTCGATCCGACCTCGGCGCGGCCGGCACAGGCATCCGGCGCGGCTCACGCACCGTCCGACTCTTCTCCGCTCTCGCCGTCGCGGTCGCGACGGGCGCGGGTCTGCTCGGCGCGCGACGCCAGCAGCTCGTCGGCCGGGTAGCCGACCTCGGCAAGGGTGAGGCCCCGCGCCGGCAGCACCTTGAACGCGCTCGTACGGGTGAGCTCGTCGCGCAGCCGCGCGACGTCGGCGACCTCGAGCTTTCCCTCCCCCACCGCGGCGCATGCGCCCACCAGCGCGCGCACCATGCTGTGGCAGAAGGCGTCGGCCTTCACCTCGGCGACGAGCACGCCGTCATGATCGCGCGCCCACCGGTAGTCGAGCAGGGTGCGGATCGTCGTCGCCTCTTCGCGAGGCTTGCAGTACGCGGCGAAGTCGTGCAGGCCGATGAGTGTCTGGGCGGCGGCATCCATCCGATCGACATCGAGAGCCGCGGGGATGGTCGTCGTGTCGTTCCGGCGCATCGGGTCGTAGCCGACCGTCGCGTCGGCCAGCCGGTAGGTGTACCGGCGCCAGACGGCTGAGAAGCGCGCATCGAACCCGTCGGGTGCGACGCTGGTGCGGGTGACGGTGACATCGGGGTAGCTTCCGAGCACCCCTCGGATGCGGCGGGCGAGCGACCCCGCCGGATCTGCGGAGGCCTGGCCGTGGCGCGTCTGCACGCGGGACCACTGGGCTTCATCCAGGTCGACGTGCGCCACCTGGTCGGAGGCGTGCACGCCGGCATCCGTCCTTCCGGCGACGACCAGCTGAGCCTCTGATCCGACGATGCGCGCGAGCGCCGCCTCGACCGTGCCCTGCACCGTGCGCAGACCTGGCTGCTTCGCCCAGCCTCGGAAATGAGTGCCGTCGTAGGCGATGTCGAGACGGATGCGCACCCGTCCAGCCTAAACGGGTCGCCCGCTCCCGCCGCGGCAGGAGGGGCGACCCGTGCTCGCGCGTCAGCAGCAGCGGGCTCCCGGGTTGCGGTCCTGCTCGCGCATGCGGTCGCGCCAGAACTGGCGTTCGGTCGGCACCGGCGCATCCGGATGGTGCGCTCGCTGATGCGCGACGTAGGTCTCGTACGCGCGGTCTCCCATCAGGGTGGTGAGGTACCACCGGATGCCCGAGGCCGCCCTCCGCACCCGGCGCCACACGACGCCGGGTGCGGAGCGCAGCTCGTGCTGCGAGGTGCTCATCAGTGTGCGCCCCTGCTGCGCACGGTGCCGGTGGCGGCATCGTGCTCGTGCCACTGCGCCTCGAGGGCGCGCTCGGACTTGCTGGCGATCAGACCCGACGGCGCGTAGATGCGCGACGGGATCGGCTCATCCTCACCGTCGTCGGTGACGCCCCTGCGGATGGAGTTCACCGCCGAGATGACCGCGACGGCGATGACGACGATCGTCAGCACGACGAACACGATCGACAGGGTCCCCTGCACGGCCGTGTTGCGGATCACGGCCTCGACGACCTCGGGCTCGCCGAGGCTGCCGTCGCCGGCCGCCTGCGCCGCACGGTACTTCGCGTTGTTGGCCCAGTATCCGATCGCCGGAACCGGCGAGAAGATCTTGTACATCGATGCGGTGATCGTGATGACCGCGGTGAACGCGAGCGGCACGGCGATGATCCACAGCCAGCGCACGTAGCTCGGCCCCCGCTTGGCGACGATGGCGAACACCACGGCGAGCGCGATCGCCGCGAGCAGCTGGTTGGCGATGCCGAACAGGGGGAAGAACGTGTTGATGCCGCCGAGCGGGTCGGTGACGCCGAGGATGAGGATGTAGCCCCAGCCGGCGACCATGATGCCGGTGCAGATCCACACCCCCGGGCGCCAGCTGATGTCGCGGAACTTCGGCACCCAGGCGCCGATCGAGTCCTGCAGCATGAAGCGCGCCACTCGCGTGCCTGCGTCGACCGCGGTGAGGATGAACAGCGCCTCGAACATGATGGCGAAGTGGTACCAGAACCCCATCATGGCGGTGCCGCCGCCGATCTGCTGCATGATGTGCGCGAGACCCAGCGCGAGCGTGGGGGCGCCGCCGGTGCGCGAGACGACGGTCTCTTCGCCGACCGCCGCCGCCGTGCTCGTGAGCATGTCGGGGGTGAGGTTGACGCCGGTGAGACCGAGCGAGTTGACGAAGGCCACGGCGCCCTCGACCGTGCCGCCGGTGAGCGCGGCGGGCGAGTTCATCGCGAAGTAGATGCCCTGGTCGATCGAGATCGCCGCGACCAGAGCCATGATCGCGACGAACGACTCCATTAGCATCCCGCCGTAGCCGATGAAGCGCGTCTGGCGCTCCTTCTCGACGAGCTTCGGGGTCGTGCCGGACGAGATCAGGGCGTGGAAGCCTGAGAGAGCTCCGCAGGCGATCGTGACGAACAGGAAGGGGAAGAGCGTTCCCGAGAACACCGGGCCCAGGCCCGTCTCGGCGAACTCGGTGAACGCCGGCACCTCGATCTCGGGGCGAACCAGCACGATGGCACCGGCGAGCATGACGATCACGCCGATCTTCATGAAGGTCGACAGGTAGTCACGAGGAGCGAGCAGCAGCCAGACCGGCAGCACGGCGGCGATGAAGCCGTAGACGATGATGGCCCAGGCGATGGTGGTGCGGTCGAGGTGGAAGATGGCCTGGCCCCACTCGGTCGCCGCGACCGCCCCGCCGCCGGCGATGGCCGCGATGAGCAGCACGAAGCCGATCAGCGAGACCTCGGTGATGCGCCCGGGGCGCAGGAATCGCAGGTAGAGGCCCATGAAGAGGGCGATCGGGATGGTCATCGCGACGCTGAACACGCCCCACGGGCTCTCGCCGAGAGCGTTGACCACGACGAGCGCGAGGATCGCGACGATGATGATCATGATGAGCAGCGAGGCGATGATCGCCGCCGTGCCGCCCACCTTGCCGAGCACATCGCGGGCCATCTGGCCGATCGAGCGCCCGCCGCGGCGCATCGAGAAGAACAGCACCGTGTAGTCCTGCACGGCGCCCGCCAGCACGACGCCGACGATGATCCAGATCGTGCCGGGCAGGAAGCCCATCTGCGCTGCGAGGACGGGGCCGACGAGCGGGCCGGCACCGGCGATCGCGGCGAAGTGGTGACCGTAGAGCACCCGACGATCGGTGGGGACGTAGTCCTTGCCGTCCTGCTTCGCCTCGGCGGGCGTCGCACGGCGGTCGTCGGGGCGGGTGATGTAGCGCTCGATCACCTTCGAGTAGAACCGGTAGCCGATCAGGTAGGTGCAGACCGCCGCGAAGACGAACCAGATGGCGTTGACGGTCTCGCCCCGCACGATGGCGAGCATGGTCCAGGCCACCGCGCCGAGCAGCGCGATCGCGACCCAGAGCACGATCTTCGGCAGCGTCATCTTGGATTCGCGCTCGAGCTCGGCTTCGGGAACGGCTACCGGCGGCAGCGCCGGATCCTGCACGAGCGCGTCAGCGCCCCTGCGTGGTTCTCGGGAGGAAGTCATGGGAAGTCTCCTTAATACGCGTCGTTGCGCTGTGGGGCGCGGTTCGTCACGCTGAGGCGCGGCCCTCTCAGATTACGAAGGACGCGCGACGGGGACGGCAGGGCACGCGGCAGGACTTCCAGCTCGGAGTGAGGGTGCGCCTCTAGACTGGACGGTCGATTCACCCCCTACCTTCTCTCGATGACTGATTCTTCTGCGCCCCGGCACCGCTACGCGGGACTCGACGGACTTCGGGCGATCGCCGTCGTTCTGGTGCTCGCGTACCACCTGTTCCCCGGTCTCGGGGTGCGTTCGGGGCTCGTCGGCGTGGACGTGTTCTTCGTCGTCAGCGGATTCCTGATCACGTCGCTGCTGCTGCGGGAGTCGCGGCTGCCGGTGCGTCATCGCCTGCTCGACTTCTGGCGCCGGCGGGCACGGCGCCTGCTGCCCGCGCTGTTCCTGATGCTCGGTGCGAGTGCGACCGCCGCGTGGGTCATCGGGGGCGACGTGCTGGTCGGCATCGGACGACAGCTGCTGGGCGCGGCGACCTTCAGCTACAACTGGCTCGCACTCGCCGACGGCTCGGACTACTTCGCGGCCGCAGAGCCCGAGCTGTTCCGCAACGTGTGGTCTCTCGCGGTCGAAGAGCAGTTCTATCTGCTCTGGCCGCCGCTGCTGCTGCTCGTCGTCGCCACGGTGAAGTGGCGGTGGGTGCGGGTTGCGGGAGCCCTTGCCGCCGCCGGCGCCTCGGCGTGGTGGATGTCTGCTCTCGCCGGTGATGCGCTCGCGACGCGGGCGTACTTCGGAACCGACTCGCACGCGTTCGGGCTGCTCCTCGGCATCGCGCTGGCCTTCGCGGTGCAGCGCATTCCGTCGTCGACATATCGACTGTCGCGCTCCGCTCAGCTGGTGACATCCGGCCTCGGGATGCTCGGGATCGGCCTCATCGTCTTCGCCGCGTTCTCGGATGCTGCCGCTCTGCCCGGCACCCTGCTGCTGGCATCCGTCGGCTCTCTGCTGGCGGTCTTCGCGGGCGTCCTCCCCGGCTCGTGGTTCGGTCGCGCGATCGACGTCGCCCCGCTGCGCTGGATCGGCGACCGCTCGTACGGCATCTACCTGTGGCACTGGCCTCTGCTCGTGCTCGTGTCCGCCGCGTCCGGCGTCGTCGTCGGTTCGGCTGCGGCCGTACCGGTGTGGGTCGGTGCGGTGGCACTGGTGCTGACTCTCGGGATCGCCACCGCGTCGTACCGGTTCGTCGAGACACCGGTGCGACGCAGCGGCTTCCGGCGGGCCTGGCGTGGCGTCAGAGTGCGCCGCGTGCGCATCGTCGGCGCGATCACCGTCGGCACGGCTGCGCTCGGCGGCACGACCGCAGCCGTCGCGAGCGCGCCCGAGATGACCACCTCCGAGATGGTGATCCGGGCCGGAGCGGCGGCGAAGCCGACGCCGATGCCGACGACCTCCGCAACGCCGGCAGCCGTCGCGGGAGAGGACGTCACGGCCGTCGGAGACTCGGTGATGCTGGCATCCGCCCCCGCGCTGTACGAGCGGATGCCAGGGATCGCCGTCGACGCCGAGGTGTCACGCTCGATCTGGGCCGGAGGCGACATCATCGACGCGCTCGAGTCGTCGGGGCAGCTGCGCGAGCACGTCGTGGTCGCGCTCGGCACGAACGGCTCGGTCGACCAGGGGATGCTGAAGCGGATCGCCCGCACGGTCGGGCGCGACCGCGACCTCGTGCTGGTGAACGCCTACGCGCCCCGCGACTGGATTCCGGGTGTCAACCGCGACCTCGCCGCCTTCGCCAACGCCCGCACGGGCGTCGTCGTCGCGGACTGGTCCGGGGCGATCGCTCCTCACCTCGACCTGCTGGCCGGCGACCAGATCCACCCCGGGTCAGCCGGAGGCGAGATCTTCGCGGAGGTCGTCGAGAAGGGCATCCGGGATGCCGAGGCCGAGCGGCACGCCAGGCCGAAGGCCCTGGGGTGGGAGCCTTACGCGCAGTAGCGCCATCAGACGCCGGCGCGGGTTCAGTCTCCGACGGCGACCTTCGCCTTCGCCCACGATCGGCCGCGGGTGTCCTTCAGGATCGTGTACTCCACGTCGACGTGCGGCTCGATCGCGCTGTACTTGTCGTTCGGAGCGCCGATCACGAGCTGGAACCCCAGCCCGCGCCACGCCCCGATCGCACGCTTCGTGAAGTGCGCGTCCGCCTTGATCAGAGCCTCGTCCATGAACACCGGCGCATATCGCGGACGCGATGCACCGGCATCCCCCAGCTGGTACCGCAATGCGGCACCGACGATGAACGCGACCAGCTCCTGCGACTCCCCACCCGACTTCTCGCCGATGTGGTCGTACAGCGCGACGTGCTCGCCGGTAGCGGCGAGCACCCGCTCGGCCGACACCCGCACGTGGTTTCGCACATCGATCAGCTCGGCGAAGTCCGGTGCCGTACGGCGCATCCGCCCGATCAGCCGGCTCATCCGCCTGTACGCGTGCTCGCGCTCGTCGTCGGTCGAGGCGGCCTCGATCAGTCCGCGCACCTCGCGCAGCTCACGACGGAACCGCTTGCGCGCCTCGGACTGGTTCTCGCGCGGCGAGATCTGCAGGCGGTGCTGGTCGTCGTAGAACGGCAGCTCGCGCATGATGCTGTTGATCGGCTCGATGCGCTCCTTGATCTCGCGCACCGACCGGCTCAGGGTCGAATCCAGGCTGGTCAGGTCGTTGCCCGACAGCTTCAGCAGGCTGTCGCGCCACTCCCCCTCGAGCTCGTGCAGGCCGTTGGTGCGCAGTGCCTCGAGGATGCCGAGGAACTCGCCGACAGAGGAATCCGGATCGGGAAGCAGATTCAGGTTCGGCCACCGCTCGAGGAACGACGACATCAGCTGCCGCATGCGCTCGCGCTGCTCGTCGTACGCCTCTTCGGCCGCACGACGATCGGATGCCAGACGCGCGGCGGCCGACTTCAGAGCCAGATCGAGGCGCGCCAGACGATCGCTCGCCGACAGCCCCTCGCCGTCGCCGGACGCGGAGAGCATGAACCGGTCGTCGAGGAACGCCGCCTGAGCGGCATCCACCGACATCTCGGACGCATCGTCGACCACCCGCTGGCAGTCGTCGACGTCGTCGGTCACGGCACCCCAGCGCTCCTGGGTCTCAGCGCGCTGCGCGCCGAGCGCACCGATCTCGTCACGCAGCACCGCCGCCCGCACCTTGAGCGACTCGGCGCGCTCACGCAGATCGGCGATCTCCGGATTCGCGGTCGTGACCTCGGCCTCGACGGCCGCCCAACGATCGACCTCCGCCCCCAGCGAAGCGACGTCGATCTGCTCCCAGGTCAGGTCATGGATCATCGCGAAGGCCGTCGAGCGCTGCTCGATGGCATCCATCGCCTCCTCGGCCTCCGTCACCGCGGCGGTCGCCGCCGACACCTCGGCCTCGAGAGCAACGGCCTGCTCGTCGAGCGCACGCAGGCGCCGCTCGTTCGAGAAGCCGAGCACGTTCTCGCGGCCGTGCCCGCCGTGCGCGCCACGGCTGCCCTGCGACATCTGTCCTGAGATGGTCAGGGCCGTCGTGTGCGCAGACAGCTGCGCCGACGAATCGACGCAGACGAAGCCGAAGCGCTCATCGAGCCGCTGCTGCAGCCAGCCGGTGAACGGTGTCGATCGGTGGTCGAGACGGCCGGGGAGCGTGCGCGCATCGGCGCTGGTCGACTCCGCCAGTCCGGTCTGGACGCCCTCGTACCTCAGCCGGATCGGCAGGCGCACCTCGTCTATGGCAGCACGGAAGCGGGCGAGGTGCGCGTCGTCGATCAGCAGCGTCGTGGCGAAGCCGCCCAGGGCGAGGTTGAACGCCTCGCGCCACGGCTCGAACTCGGTGCGCACCTCGATCAGCTCGCCGACGAACGGCAGGTCATCGGCGTCGAGGCCGGCGGCCTCCGCCAGCAGGGTGCGGGCCCGGTCGAGAGGAGCAGGGATGCTGCCGCGCAGCCGATCGGCCTCGGCGCGCTCTTCAGCGAGCTCGCGACGGCGCTTCGCGAGCGCCTGCCGGGCTGATTCGGCCTCTGCGAATCTCGCTCGCGCGTCGCGGCGGGCGGACGCCTCGGACTGCGCTGCCCGCGCCGCGGCCTGCACCTCGGCGAACTCCTCAGCCGTGGATGCCGACAGGCCGAGGTCGCGCAGCACGCTGTCGAAGCGGTCGCGCTCACGCTGCACCTCGGCGAGGCGGCGCTCGACCGTGCGCAGCTCTCGCTGCGCGGTCTCGAGACGGTCGCCGCCCGATTGCCGCAGCAGGTCGAGCAGGCCGTCTCGCTCAGCCTCGGCCGCGTCGACCAGCGCCTTCTTCTCCCGCAGGGTCAGGTCGAGCGCGTGCGTGCGGTCGCGCAGCTCGGCCTCGACCTCGCGCAGCAGATCGAGGCGCCGCTCGGCCCGCCACAGCGTGGCGCGCGAGTCCGGCGACGCGAAGTCGCCGACCTGGTCGATCAGCTGCAGCTGCTCGGCCGCCGCGGCGATGCGGTCTTGGATGCCCTGGATCGGCTCGAGCGCGTTCACCTGCTGCCGTGCGGTGATCATGCTCGTGCGGGTGCTCTCGAGCTCATCGAAGTGCGCGACCACGGCATCCGCCGTCGCCATCGTCTCCGGCTCTTCGAGGACCAGACGCTTGTAGAGGTCGTCGACCGTGGTGATCTGCTGACCGGCCTGGATGCGCGCGAGCAGGCTCATCGCCTTCGCGCCCGAACCCGCGGCGCCGATGCCGAGCACGGCATGCAGACGGGCCGAGAACTCGCGATCGGTCGCGAGCGTGTCGAGGCCGAGCGAGCGAAGCGAGGAATCCGCGAGTCGGTGCCCCGCAGCCTCTTCGAGCCGGGCGAGATCGAAGAACCCGTCGGCGGTCGCGCGAACGCGCACGGTGTCTTCGAGAATGCGCGCGCCGGCCGGGATGTACCAGGCACGCAGCGCCGTGAAGCGCGAGCCGTCGTGGTCGAGCCACGTCATGGCGATGGCCGTCCAGGTGTCTTCGCCGTCGCCGCGCAGCACGCGCAGCCTGGTGCCCTCGTCGGTGCGCGACTCGTCGATCTTGCCGCGACCGTACGAGAGGATGTTGCGCTGCTCGTCGCCGCGCGGACGGCCTGTGATGCCGCCGTTCGACGCGCCGTTGAAGGGCGTCGTGTGCGGCATCATGAGGGCGATGTACGCATCCATCAGGGTCGATTTGCCCGAACCGGACCCACCGCACAGCATGGTCGCGTTCGGCGAGAAGCGCACCCTGTGCGGGCCGCCGTCGTACCCGCCCCAGTTGATCAGCTGCAGGTCCTCGGCGACCCACTGCTGGCCCCGGGACTCGGCGGGGATCAGCCCGAAGAGCGTGTCGAGCATCGTCACAGCGCTGCCTCCTTCTGAGCCTTCTCGGCCTGTGCGGCCTGCCGCGACGCCTGCTCGCGCAGCCATGCACGCAGCTCGGCGAGCTTCTCGGCGCTCAGCACGACCTCGACCAGCGGACTGATCCGATAGCGGCCGAGCGTCTCCTCATCGATCACGCCCTCGCGGTCGAGCCGGTCGAGCGCCGCGCGGATCGCCTTCTGCTGTCGTGCGATGCTTCCGTCGGCGTCGGTCAGGTAGCTGAGCACGGTCTGCTCGACGTCTTCGACGTCGATGCGCGGCGCCGGCTCACCCGCCGCCGATTCGCGCTGGAACACGGTGCGCAGATGCACGAGCACGAGGGTCTCGGTGCGGTTGTACGGGGCGTCCTTCAGCAGGATGGGCACCTCGAACTCGTCGGATCGCACCTGCTGCTTGTACGCCACACCCCGGCCGAGGTCGACGACCAGGCGCAGGTACAGATCGTGCATCCGCGACTCGATCAGCTGCTGATGCTCGAGCAGCAGCGCCCACTCGGCTCGGCTGTCGGCGCTGAGGAAGCGGCGCTGCAGCACGTGCACGAGCACCCGGCGCACCTCGGCGTCGAGCGTGCCGCGGTCACCGGGGAAGAGCTCGTCGAGGTCGTCTTCCATCGCGACCGGTGCGATGAACGGAGCCTGGGGCTCGGCATCCGGCTGCTCTTCGGCCTCCGCCGCACCGCCATCGAGAGTCTGGTCAGTCATCGTCGTCCTCCTCAGCCGCGCGGGCGATCGCCGAGACGAACGCGAAGCGTCTCACGGTGCCGTCGGGGCGCAGCGTCTCGACGGTCGACAGACCGTCGGTCTCGTTCATGCCGTTGCGGTGCGCGATCTCGACCAGACCGACGAGGTCGACCGGGCGCCGCGTGTCATCGGGGACGCCGGCGAAGGCATCTCCCAGGTCGAACTCCTGCCCGAGGCCGGCGACGTACGCCTCGAGCTCGGCATACCGCGGCCCGCCCCACGAACGCGAATCGGCCTCGAGGTACTCGACGTCGTCGGCATCCGTCAGCGGCGCCGGAGCGCCGGGCGGGCGCACGTCGCCGACCGTCTGGCGCAGTCGGCCCAGGTCGATCAGCGGCAGGCTGCGCACCGGGTCGACCATCGCGTTCGACGGCGCGGTCTGGGCCCACTGATGCAGACCGGAGATGACGTCGCGCAGCAGGTCGTCGATCTGCCTGTCGCGCAGGGGGTCGTGCGTCTTCACCTGGCCGGTGATCACGTGCGAGGCGCGGCGCTGAGCCGCGAGCACCTCTTCGACGCCGAGCTCCACCCGGCGGCCGATCGCGTCGAACTCCGCCCGCTGTGCGCTGTCGAGGTGACGCGCGAAGGGATGGGCGAGCAGGTCGTGCAGCTGCTCGGCGAGCGCGTCGATGCGCTCGGGATCGCCGATCAGGCGCAGCGCTCCGGCGAACGCGCGGCCTTCGGGCGTCGACTGCATGACGTCTTTGGCTCGCTGCAGGTATTCGCGCAGCACCTCACCCGTCGGGCGCTCATCGCGGCGCAGGTGCGCGACGACGTCGCGCTGCATGGCCTTGAGCGACTCGGCGACTCGCGTGAAGTCAGCGGGCAGCTCGCGCGCGAGATGCAGGATGTTCTCGGCCTCTTCGTAGAGCTCCTCGTCGTCGACGGGAACCGTGCCGTTCGCCTGCACCCGCAGTATCTCGGCGTCGAGGGCGTCGCGCTCGGCGGTCAGGCGGGCGATGCGCTTGACGGGATCGCCCTCGGCCTCGTCGGCCAGCCGCTCGACGGCGTCGAGCAGGGTGCGCACACGCGAGTTCGAGACCCTGGTGCGCCCGCCGCCCGTGCGACCGGTGATCTCGAGAGCCTCCACCGCATGCGCCGAGAGGCGGTAGACCTCGACGTCGTCGTCGATCTGCTGCACCAGCCAGCCCTGCTTGGCCCAGGTGCGGCACACCTCGCGACCGCTGCCGGCGGGGATGCGCCGGTCATCATCGTCGTGACCAGCCGAGCGCAGCTCGTCGAGCGCCTCGGCGACCTCTGCATGCGCGTCGGCGACGGGAACGGAGGGGCGCTCGGCGGAGAACAGCATCGACAGGGCGGCGATGACGAAGGGCGCCTGGCGACCGTGAAGCAGCCCCAGCGTCGGCGTACGGAAAGCCGCGAGGGAGCGAGAGTATGCCGCCTCGGCACGCGCGCCAGTCACACGCTCCAGTTTATCGATGGCACCAGCCCGTTCGAATCCTCGGGCCGGGACCGGACTCCGACGTGCCGTCAGGGGTGACGGAGACGACCATCTGTGAGCAGGTGGCCGTAGCCGCTCTCGTGGTCGGGGAAGCGGAAGCGGAATCCGGATGCCAGCAGCCGGGCGTTCGAGCAGCGTCGCGTCCCTCCGCGTGTGCGCTCGACGTCACCGGTGGGCGGCTCGGGCACCCCCAGCCTGTCGGCGATGAACCGCAGCACCTCGCCGAGCTCGGCCGGCGACTCATCGACGCCGAGGTACAGCCGCTCGGGCCGCTCCGCCCTGGTGAGCAGGTGCACGGCCGCCGCTGCGGCGTCGTCGCGGTGGATGCGGTTCGTGATCGCCGAGGCCCGCGGGATCACCGCGCGCCCGTCGCGCACCAGGTCGATCAGACGCGTGCGCCCCGGACCGTAGATGCCGCCGAGGCGCAGCACGACAGCATCCGTCGACCGACCGGCGAAGAAGTCCAGGAACCGCCGCTCGGCCTCGAGCAGCGCCGCCGCGCGCCCCTCGGACGCGAGGATGGGCGTCGTCTCGTCGACCACGCCCGACATCGAGCCGTATACGGCGGTCGACGAGACGAGCACGGCGCGCCGTGGCGCCGCGCCCGCGGCATCCATCGACTGCAGCACTCGATCGAGCCCGGTGAGGTAGGTGTGCTCGTAGTCATCATCGCGGCCGGGCGCTGCCGCGATCACCAGCAGGTCGGCGCCGGGCCAGGCGGCGCCGACCGTGATGTCGACGGCCTCGAACTCGATGCCCGAGGTCGAGGCGGCGGGCGGGGTGCGGCGCCAGCCGATCACCCGTTCTCCCATCGCCCGCAGCCGAAGGCCGATCTCCGTGCCGAGATCGCCGCACCCGACGATGAGGGCCGTGCTCATGCCAGGCCGCCGTTCGTGAAGATCGTCTGGCCGTTGACCCAGCGCGCCGGGCCGGCGAGGAAGGCGACGGTCTCGGCGATGTCGGAGGGCTGGCCGAGCCGTTCGAGAGGCACGGCCTTAGCAAGCCCCTGCACCGACTCGTCGCTCCTGCCATCGAGGAACAGCGGGGTCGCGGTGGGGCCGGGAGCGACGGCGTTGACGGTGATGTCGCGGCCGCGCAGTTCACGCGCGAGGATCAGCGACAGGCTCTCGACCGCCGCCTTGGTAGCCACATAGGGCCCATAGGTCGGGAACTGCGTGCGGGTGACGCTCGTCGAGAAGTTGATGATCGCCCCGCCGGCGCGCACGTGCTTCGCGGCCAGCTGCGAGACGACGAACGTGCCGCGCAGGTTGGTGCGAACGATGCGGTCGAAGTCGTCGAGCGAGTAGTCGGCGATCGGGCCGAGCATCATCACGCCTGCCGTGTTCACGACAACGTCGACGCCACCGAACGCCTGCCCGACGGCGTCGAAGGCCGCCTGCATGGCCTGCTCGTCGGCGACGTCACCGCCGACGGCGAGGGCCTGTCCGCCCGTGTCGATGATCTCGGCGACGAGCGCGTTCGCCGCGGACTCGTTGCCCGCGTAGTGGACGGCGACCGCGAGGCCGTCGGCGGCGAGCCGCTGGGCGACGGCCCTGCCGATGCATCCGGAGGCGCCGGTGACGAGAGCGACGCGGATGCTGGACGTGGTGCTCATGTGCTCTTCTTCTCTTGACGTGCGATCGGTCGGGCGACACGCTGCAGCCATTCGGCGAGCAGGTCGCGCTCTGCGGCTGTGAAGGCCTCGGAGGTCGTGAGGTGGGCGGCGACGGTGGTCGCGGCTGCGGCGAGGGGGTCGCCCTGCGGGGCGCCGTCGATGACGAGGGAGTCGAGCACGGCATCCCTCGTAGAGGCGGATGCCGTGGCATCCGGATAGCTCTCCGGACGAAGGATGAGCCCGAGGGCCACCCCGCTGTTCGCAGCCATCACGATTCGGGCGGCATCGGCCGCCGGCATCCGGAGCCGACCCTGCGATGCGAGCCGCTGCAGGATGCCCTCGAGCAGCCCCATCGCCTCAGCCATCGCGGTGGGCCGGGTGGCGAGGGTCGAGGCGAAGACCAGACGGTAGGCGTGCGGATGCCGCAGCGCGAACGCGGTGTGGTTGTCCCACCCCGCGCGAAGGTCGTCGAGCGGATCGGCGGACTGCTCAGCTGCGCGCTTCGAAGCGAGGTACTCGCCCCAGACCCGGTCGGCGACAGCCGCGAGCAGGCCGTCTTTGTCGCCGAAGTGCCGGTACAGCACCGGCTGCGTGACCCCGGCCGCCTCGCAGACGGCGCGCGTGGAGATCTCTCCCGACGGCGAGTGCGCGAGCAGCTCGGCCGCCTTCCGGAGTATCGCTGTTCTCGTATCCACGTAGCAATGATAACACTATGTGCATATCGGCGATACTCGCCCGTTCTCCTCGTCGGTGTTCCGCTCGCCGCACAGCAGCGCCATCATGAGGCGTCGGGCATCTCGTCGCCGGGGTCGCGCTGCTCGTGATCGGCGCCAACCTGGCGGTCGAGTCCATCATCGGGCTGGTCGCGGGCGAGCATCCGACGATCGGGACGGTGCGGCTCTTCGGCCAGACGATCTGGCTCGGGTGGCTGATGGTAGCGGTGATGGTGGTCGTCGTGGTCGGCCCGGTGTTCATCTACGGGCCCGCGAAGGCGCGGCTCGCCCCTGTGCTGCACAACAAGCTGCTCTACGCCGACGCCGACATGGCGAAGGCCGACTGGCAGACCAACGTCGCCTCTATCGTCGGCGTGCTCGGCATCGGCGTGGGAGCGTGGTGGCTCGACGGCGCCGCCGCCATCTTCATCTCACTCGGCATCGTGTGGGACGGCTGGCGCAACACGAAGGGCGCTGTGCTCGACCTGATGGATCAGCGCGCCACGACCTATGACGACAGGAGCGCGCATCCGCTGGCCGGCCGGATCGTGCAGGAGCTGCGCGAGCAGGGCTGGGTGGCGGATGCCGCCGTGCGGGTGCGCGACCTCGGCCAGGTCTTCCAGGTCGAGGCGTTCGTCGTGCCCGCCCGCCGCCGGGTGAAGGCGACCGATGTCGACGCGGCGTCGTCGATGATCGCCGGACTCGACTGGAAGGTGCAGGACGTCGTGGTCATCCCCGTGACTGAGCTGCCGACCGAGGCAGACGACGGCGAGATCTGACCCGCGGGCCCCGGCTTTCATGCCGAGATCCGCACGAGACCGCGCCGCTGGGGCCCGGTCTCGTGCGAAAACGGACGTCTCGCGTCAGAGCGGCGTGGGGGGGGTCAGTGCTCGCCGAGCTGCGCAGTCGGGGTGCGGAACGTCTCGCGGAGTCCCCAGGCGCACAGGGCGAGCAGCACGCAGGCCGCGCCCGAGTACAGGCCGACACCCAGTGAGCCCTCGTTGAAGGCGATGAACAGAGCGGTCGCGACCGGCGCCGCGGTGCCACCGCCGAGCGCGGCACCGATCTGGTACGTGGCCGAGATCGACGAGTAGCGGCTCTCCTTCGAGAACTGCTCGCCGAGGAACGCCGGGATCACACCCTGCGGCATGGCCATGAACACGCTCATCAGGATGTTGCCGACGATGGCGAGCAGCAGGATGCCGCTGTCGACGGTTCCGAGGAACGCGAAGAAGAACAGACCGTAGATGATCGACCCGCCGATCACGACCTTCTTGCGTCCGATGCGGTCTGACAGCAGGCCCATGAGCGGAGCAGCGGTCACGAACCCGACCGAGCCCACCAGCTGGAACACGAGGGTCTCGTTGTCGTCCCACCCGCGGTTGAGCGTGTAGGTCATGGCGAAGATCGTGCCGACATAGGCGACGGTGTTGTAGCCGAACGCGACCCCGATGGCGAGCAGCATCTGCTTCGGGTGACGACGGATGGCGGCGACCAGGGGCACGCGCGGCGCGGCCTGCTTGTCGACCTTCTCGTCTGGCATCCGGGTGCGGGCGATCAGGCCGATGACGACCAGCAGTCCGCCCAGCCAGAACGCGATGCGCCAGGCTCCGTCTTCGAGGCTGAGACCGGGGATCGCGGCGATGATGAGGAACACGATCGTTCCGAACACGCTGCCCAGGCCGATGCCCATGCTGGTGAAGCTGCCCCACAGTCCGCGGCGCGACTCCGGAGCGTTCTCGATGCCGAACAGCGACGCGCCGCCCCACTCACCGCCCGCCGCGAAGCCCTGCACGAGACGCAGTGCGATCAGCAGGACGGGTGCCAGCACGCCGACGGAGTCGTAGGTCGGCAGGCAGCCGATCAGGAAGGTGCTGATGCCCATGAGCAGCAGGGTGAGCACGAGCATGGACTTGCGGCCGATGCGGTCGCCGAAGTGCCCGACGACGATGCCGCCGAGCGGGCGGGCGATGAATCCGACACCGAAAGCGGCGAAGGCCACCAGCGTGCCGACCAGGCGGTCTTCGGTGGGGAAGAACAGCTGCGGGAAGACGAGCGAGGCGGCGAAGCCGTAGATGATGAAGTCGTAGAACTCGAGCGCGGTGCCGAGGCCGGAGATGAAGAAGGTGCGCAGTCCGGTGACGCGCCGGGCGGGAGCCTCGGCGCGACCGTCGGGTGCGGTCTGAGTGTTCGTCATGGAATTCGTCCTTGAATCTGCGAAAGGACCGGATCGGGGTCCGGTGGAGGGGCGCTGGCAAAGCTAGTTAGGCAAAACGTTTTATGCAATACTGGTGATCCATACACGTTCGGCTCGGGCGAGAGGGAGTGGCGTGCGGCGTTCAGGAGTCACCATTCGCGACGTGGCGGCGAAGGCCGGCGTCTCGATCACGGCCGTGTCGCACGCGCTCAACGACAAGGGGACGGTCAGCGCCGCGACCAGGGAGCGCGTGCGGCGAGTCGCCGAGGACCTCGGCTATCAGGCGGATGCCTTCGCCCGCGGCATGCGCCAGTCGCGCATCGACGCCGTAGGGCTGGCGATCCGCTCGCTCGACGTCCTCGGCGATTACACGCCCGAGGGCGTCTACGTGTTCGACCGCTTCGCCGGCATCTTCGCCGCCAAGGCCCTCGCGCGCGGGCTGAGCGTCACCCTCGTGCCGGACATCAGCGGCAAGGCGGTGCCGCCGCTCGCGTTCGCTCTCGACGGCTACGCCGTGATGACCCCGCAGGAAGACGACCCGGTCACGGCGATTCTCGAGCGCAGAGGGATCCCGTACGTCACCTATGGGCGCGAACCGGGCAGGGAGCACCGCGCATGGGCGTCGGAGGACGACGCCGACGCCGCACGAAAGGCGCTGCATCACCTCGAGGCGGCCGGCGCGCGCAGCATCGCGCTCGTCAGCGGCGCCGACCGCAACGCCTGGAACCTCGAGTACGCCGAGGAGTACGAGGCGTGGTGCGGGCGCACCGGTGCCGCGGTGCGCCGCTACTCCCAGCCCGAGGGGAGCGGAGTCGAGGGCGGCGCGGAGGTCGCACGTCGCATCATCGCCGACGGGATGCCCGACGCCGTGCTGTGCATGACAGGGCGCCACGCCGCCGGACTGCAGGCGGAACTGCAGTCACGGGGAGTCGTGGTGCCGCGAGACGTGATGGTCTTCGCGGCCTCCGACTCGGAGCAGGCGCGCATGGCGAAGCCCGCGATCTCCGCGTTCTCGTTCAGCCCCGCAGAGACCGCCGAGGCGCTGCTCGACCTGCTCGTGCAGCTACTGGAGTCGGGGACCTGCGACGGACCGCGCCGCACGAAGGTGCAGATGCGGGCGCGGGCCTCTACCCGGCGTGCCAGCTCAGAGGCGTGACATGCCCTCGACAGCCGCCTCGGCAGGGTCGCCGGCGAAGTAGTCGAGCCCGAAGCCGGGAACGTCGACGGAGATCGTGAGCAGCGTCTGCCACTGATCGAGCCGCGGCAGGGAATCGTCAGGACGGATGCAGATGACCGCGCCGCCACCCTCGGTGCCGCATGCCGCCGCGGCGCGCTGCACGGACGTCAGGCCGGCCAGCGTCGCGCGCACTCCGTCGAGGTGGTCGTAGCGCTGCAGGCTCTCGGCGCTGTCGGGCATGGTGTCACCCTCGGCAAGCTGCGGGTCGAGGAAGTGGTTGGTGTGGAAGAGCCACCCGTCGGCGGCGGGATGCACGATCGCCATGCCTGCGGGCGACAGCTCGAGGCTGGCCGCACGGGATCCGGCGGCGGTGGACTCGAAGACGGTCAGCACTGTGGAGGCGCTGACCGCGGCGCTTTGGGCGATGCGGATCGCATCGTCGAGGCTGCGGGCTTCGTCGAGCACGCGTCGCGCCACGGCGTGCACCGGCACTCCCCCGGCGTCGGAATCCGAGACGTGCGACAGGATGTTGAAGTGCAGGCCGACGCCCGCGTCGTTGACGCCGATCTTGGCTGCGGTGCCGAACTCGGTGAAGAGCTTCACGTTCAGGCCTGCATCGGAGACGTAGGCGCGCATGAGCCCCTCCGGCACGAGGAACTCGTGCCAGTCCCAAGTCTGCATGGTCTCGGGGGCGGTGTCGTCGCCGGTGAGGACCGCCGTCGAGCATTCGGCACCGCGGGCCGGGGCGATGCCGAGGATCTCGGTGCGGGCGCCGACGGATGCCAGCTGCCACAGCTCGATGCCGGTCGAGGCGGCGATCGCCTCGGTCTCGGCCGCCAGGCCCGGCGCCCACGCGGTGAGCGATGCGTGCGAGCGCTCGGCGATGGTGCGGACGGTCTCGGCAGGGATGCCGAGCTCGCCGAAGTGCTCGAGGTAGAGCCGAACGCTCTCGCGGAACTGCGGGGCGAACTCGGCGCCGAGCTCACGGCCGCCGTCCGCGGCGTTCGTGGCGGTGCTGGCGTGCAGGAGAAGCTTCATGGTTCGCCAGCGTAGGAGTGCAAAACGTTTTGTGCAAGGCGCCGGCACGGCGCCGGATACGACAAAACCCCCGGCTTCACCGGGGGTTTTAATCTGTAGCAGGAGCGGGGCTTGAACCCGCGACCTCACGATTATGAGTCGTGCGCTCTCACCAACTGAGCTACCCTGCCGCAGGGCATTCGGATCGGAATCCGAAGTGCTGCGAGCCCCGAGTCAGGATTGAACTGACGACCCCTTCCTTACCATGGAAGTGCTCTGCCACTGAGCTATCGGGGCGTGCTGCCCGTTTCCGGGCAACCAGATGAGATTAGCACCTGAGTGCATCTCTCGCGAAATCGAGGCCTAGTACTCGTACCGCCCGGCGTTTCGCTTCATCCAGGGCAGCGGATCGACCGTCGTCCCGTTGATGATGATCTCGAAATGCAGGTGCGCGCCGTACGAGCGGCCGGTGTTTCCGACCTTGCCGATGACGTCGCCGACCTTGATCTTCTGACCGGTCTTGACCTTCAGCGAGCCGTACTGCATGTGCGCGTAGTGGCTGGTCACGAGCTTGCCGTCGATCACGTGGTCGACGTACGCCGTGACGCCGTAGTTGCCACCGGACTCGGTCGCGAGGCGGACCGTGCCGTCGGCGATGGCCTGGATCGGAGCACCGGCACCCGGCACGAGGTCGATACCCGCGTGCAGGCGACCCCAGCGCTGACCGTAGCCCGAGCTCATCGCGACACCGACCTTGAACGGCCACTGGATGGCCGCCTCGGGGTCGTTGGTGTACAGGCTCTGCGAGAACTGGATGCCCTCGTCTGCGGCGACCTCGGCGAGCGAGACCGTCGAGAACGAGTCGGAGCGCACGAGCGCCTCGTCCTGAATATCGGACGATGCGACGAACGCCTGGATCTCGTCGTCGCCGACCTTGGCGGAGGTGGGCGCCGCAGTCTCAGAGGCGACCAGCGAAGCGGCGGTGCCACCCTGAGATGCGGCGACTGCCGAGACAGGAAGGGTCATCGACACGGCGATGAGGCCTGCGACGCCCATGACGCCGAGGCTCGCACCGGCGGCGACGAAGCGGCGTGCACGCGGGCGGCGGGGCGCGACGTGTGCGACGACTCCGGCCACGACCGGCTCGGCGGCGACGGGAATCTCGTCGACGGCGTCATCGACGACGGGCTGGAAGCCGAAAGCCTCTGACGCAGCGGCGAACGCGTCTTCGTCGCTCGCGACGGCCTGAGCCGCAGGCCCCGGGACGGGCGCGACGGATGAGGGGGTCTCGTCACGCACAGCGGGAGCGGGCGACGGACCGGCGGCAGCGACCGACGCGACGATCTCGGCGATGACGGCGGCGGGTTCGGCGACGACGGCGTCAGGCTCGACGACGGGCCGCACCTCGGGCGAGCCGGTCGCGGCGATGCGGCGAGCGCGGCGACTGCTCGCGGCGGCCGATACAGCGGCCGCAGTCACTGCTGCGGCAGCGGCGACGGCGGATGCTGTCGATGGGACCTGCTCCTCATGCGGAGCGGTCGAGTTCGCGGGGTTCGCCGAGGCGGCACGAAGTCGATTGGAACGACGCGTGGGGGCCGCGGCGTTCACAGTGTGCTCTGGGGGCAAAACGAAGTCTCTCGTGTTTCAGGTCAAGCTGGGGGCATCGTTTGAGTACTCTCGCCGTTCGGGTAACGAAAGTAACGATCGGATAAACGATACCGTGCTCAGGCTGAAAAAGCCATGAGCCTGAACATATCGCTCATCGCGCCGGAGCGATCAGGTCGCAGAGCCGATCATGCACACTGCGACCGCCGGCGACGAGCATCGGGCGCGGCGCGTCGACGTCGAACCGCGACACCAGGCCGCCGGCTTCCTGCACCAGCAAGGCTCCGGCTGCGAAGTCCCATGGCTTCAGGCCGCGCTCGAAGAACCCGTCGAGACGCCCGGCGGCGAGGTAGGACAGGTCGATCGCAGCTGACCCCATACGACGCACATCGCGGGCGATGGTCAGCGCACGTTGCACCGTCGCGATGTCCCCCTCATGGGTCGAGGGGTCGTAGCCGAACCCGGTTCCGAGCAGCGCTCCGGCTGGGGTCTCTGAGGTGACCGCGAGACGTGTTCCGTCGTGCCACGCGCCCTCCCCTCGCACCGCGGTGAACAGCTCTCCGAGCGCGGGCGCGCACACCGCGGCCGCGACGCTCTCCCATCGCTCCGGTTCGGGTTCGCCCTCGACGACGGCGATGCTCACCGAGTAGCCGGGGATGCCGTACGCGTAGTTCACTGTGCCGTCGATCGGGTCGACGACCCAGGTGTACCCGCTGCTGCCTCGCTCGGCGCCGGTCTCTTCACCGAGGAAGCCGTCGTCGGGGCGCTCAGCCCGCAGCCGGTCGCGGATGAGCTGCTCGACCTCACGGTCGGCCTCGGTGACGATATCAGCGACGGTCGACTTGGTCGCGGCGAGCGCAACGCCCTCCGTTCGCCGCCGGCGGGCCAGTTCGCCCGCTTCCCTCGCGATGTCTGCCGCGAGCGCGCCGAGGTCGACCGCCGTCACTGCCGACCCTCGGGAGCCGGCGGAACAGGCGGGGCCGGCGGAACCGGCGGTGCGGGCGGAGCGGAGGCCGATGCCGAATCGCCGGGCGCGGGCGGTGCCGGCGGAGCGGCAGGCGCGGGCGGTGCTGGCGGTGCTGGCTGTGCTGGCTGTGCCGATGGCGCGGGCGGCGCGGGCGGTGCGGGCGGAGCAGGAGGTGCCGGCGGAGCCGCCGAGGCATCCGGCGCATCGCTCTGTCGGTGCAGATCAGCCACCTGAGCGATCGGGGCACTGGCATCAGGAGTCCGCTCGTCGCGCGGCGCGACCGGCGGCGGGAATCCGGCGTGCCCCTCGTGGCCTGCCGGCGTCTCTCCGTACGGATAGGTGATGCCGGCCCCGGAGCTCTCGCCATAGGGGTGCTGCACCGCCTCGAGGGTCGGGAAGCTCGCCGACTGCTGCTGCGGCGGGTAGGTCGGGCGGCCGGTGTAGTACGCGTTGAAATCAGGGCTGCCGTCGGGCAGAACCGGCAGCGGAGTGCGACCGTCGGCGTACGTCGGCCACATCTGCTGCGGAGCCAGCGCTGCCGGCGCCGGGTGCGAGCGCGTCGCACGCGGCGCGAACAGGGCGTTGAGCAGCGGGATGAGAGTGGTGCCCACGGCCGCGAGTATCGCCAGCGCGATGACGATCCGCCAGTACAGGTCGTCGTAGACGAACTGATCGGGGAAGCTGAGGTGGAACACGAGCATCGCGATCAGCCCCGCGAGCATCGCGAACGTCACCATCACGATCACCCGGGTGAACGTCGTGACATAGCGGCGCGAGGCCCGCACGAACAGCCGCAGGTGCACGAGCGCGAGCTGCAGGATGCCGATGATCAGCAGGAACTGGAAGAACCTCGCGCCCACCCAGCCATACGATTCGGCGATGTGATGCGGCAGCCAGATCTTCACCGCGCCGACGAGCAGCACGATGATCCAGCTGATCATGCTCGCCAACGCCAGCCAGTCGGGCCGTCGCTCGGCGAGATGCGCCTCGGCGATCGCGACACCCGCGAACAGCGCGAGCAGCAGGATCGTCAGGAACGCCCGGCCGATGATGCCGTCCTGATCGCCGATCAGCACCCACACCACGCACACCAGGGCGGCGGCGATCAGCGCGCCGATCGCGATCCAGATCGCGCCGCGCAGCAGCTTCGATGACATCGGCTTCTGGTCGTCGGCGGTCGTCGGCTGTTCAGCTGACGCAGTGACATCGGACATCATGAGATCCTCCTGCGGTCGGTGCTCTCATCCTCGCACGCACCGGCGACGGGCACCGGATGCTGTGGATAACGCACTCGTCCTCGGCCGAGGCCGCGATGCGGGGGCTCAGCGCTTGCGCGATGCCGCCGCGAAACCAGCGATGCGCGCCTGCGCGTCGGGGGTGTCGAAAGATGCTCCGATCGACTCCGCCTCAATGCTCAGCTGCTCCTCGAAGGACCGAGAGGGCTGCGAGCGGACCAGCCGCTTCGCCTGCCCATAGGCGCCCGCGGCGCCGGCGAGCCAGAAGCGGGCGATCTGCTCGGCGCGCTCGCGCACAGCATCCGCCTCGGCATCCGCACCGCCGTCGGCGGTACCGGCGACCGCCTCGGCGACGAGGCCCCAGTCGACCGCTTCATCGGCCGACAGCATCCGGTCCTGCAGCACCAGCTGCAGCGCCCGCCTCTCGCCGACCGCGCGCGAGAGCTGGGCCGAGACCGAGAGGTCGGGCGTGAGTCCGATGTTCGCGTACAGGCTGCCGATCTTCGAACTCGCACCGACGACCGCGTAGTCGCTGCACATGAGAATGCCCAGGCCGCCTCCGGCCGTCGTGCCGTGCGCGGCCGCGACGACGGGGACAGCCGAGGTCGTCAGTGACAGGATTCCCTCGTTGATCACGTGCGCGAGCGAGGTGATCTCCCGCCCGCTCCCCATGCTCGTCGACATCGCCACCACGTCGCCGCCGGCGCAGAAGGCCCGGCCGTTGGCGTCGATGAGGATGGCCTTCACGTCGTCGCGGGAGACGACCTCAGCCGTGACGTCGCGCCACGCGTGCGCCAGATCGGCGTCGAAGGCGTTGAGGCTCGCGGGGCGGTTGAGCGTGAGCCGAGCGAGGCCCTCGTCGACCGTGAGCAGAAGCGGATCGGTCATGGCTCTCCTTCGATGCGCAGGACGGGGTTTCAGCTTAGCTGGCACTCAGGTTCAGCACCCGACTGCCGCAGACGATCAGGCTTCTGACAGCACCCGAACGACGAAGTCCTCCATGCGGCGCTTCGTGCCGTCGAGCCGCTGGTCGGCCTGGCCGGGCGCCCGCACCTCGCTCGGGGCGAGCGGATGCGCGAGGCGCACGTTGTCGTGGCACGACAGGTCGGCGCAGATGTAGGTGCCCGCGCTGTCGCCGCGTCGCCCCTTCGCTCCCCCGCGCCGCGCGGTGAGCAGCGCGACCTGATTGCCCGGCTGCATCGTGCGGCAGATGTTGCACATGCCCGAGCGCACGCGCGCGGGATCGGTCGACCGCAGCACGATGCCCAGCGGGCGACCCTCGTGCTCGACGACGACCACCGCCCGCCGGCTCGACTCGGGGTCGCGCCAGGCGAGGAAGTCGATGTAGTCCCAGTCGGTGAGGATGAAGTCGTGCGGCATCGCGATCTGGGCGATCTCATCCGCATCGGCGTTGCTGATCGCCTCGCGGACCTGGGCCTCGGTCAGTGGTCGCATCGATCCAGTCTAAGAAGACCGGCGCGCGACGAGGCGCTGCTGCAGCTGCTTCACCTCGTCGGCGAGCTCGTCGGCGGGCCCGTCGACCTCGATACCGGGTGCGACAGCCTGGATCGGCAGTGCCGCGACCGGCCCGGACTCGAGGCCCCACTCCGCCCGCCACTGGGTCAGCTGCGCCGAGGAGGTCGCGTACACGATGCGGCCGAGCCCCACCCAGGCGTGCGCCGCCGAGCACATCGGGCAGTGCTCGCCCGAGGTGTAGACGACGGCATCCACCCGCTCCTCAGGTGACATGTTGGCGGCCGCCCAGCGTGCGATCTCGAACTCCGGATGCCGCGTCTGGTCGCCGCCGGCGACACGATTGCGGTCTTCGAAGAGCACGTCACCGGCTGCCGAGACGATCAGCGAGCCGAACGGCTCGTCACCGTCGTCGAGCGCCTCGCGGGCGAGGTCGACGCAGCGGCGCAGGTGGGTCAGGTCGGTGGCATCCATCGTCTCTCCTTACTCGCCCGCTGCCGCATCGATCACGGCGACGATCTCGTCGTACCCCTTCTGGACTGCCAGCTCACGCGAGGTGAGCCCGTCGTTCTCGGTGATGTCAGGGTCGGCACCGGCCTCGAGCAGCAGTCGAACCGTCTCGACCTGGTCGGGTCCGCCGTCGTTCAGGATGATCGCCTCATGCATGGCCGTCCACCCGAGTTTGTTGACGTGGTCGACCGGCACGCCTGCGGCGATGAGCATCTTCACCGTGCTCACGTGCCCGTGCTCGCTGGCGGGGATCAGCGCCGTGCCGCCGTAGCGGTTGGTGCTCGTCACATCGGCACCTGCTTCGATCGTCAGAGTCAGGATCTCGTCGAGCCCCTCCGCCCCCGCGTAGAGGAAAGCCGAGTCCTGCATGCTGTCCTTCGCGTTGACGTCGGCGCCGGCGTCGATGAGAACCCGCGCGAGCAGCGGCTGGTTCTGCTTCGTCACCTGGATCAGCGGAGTCGCGTCGTTCTCGCCGCCACGGTCCTCCAGGTTCGCGCCGTCTTCGATCGCGCGGATCGCGGCGTCGGCGTCCTCCGCCGCGATCGCCGCCCACAGATCGTCAGTGGCGTCTTTCGACGCGTCGGGAGCGGCGGTTCCGGATGCTGGTGCGCACCCCACCAGACCACCCAGCGTCGCAGCGGCGGCGACCGCCACCAGGATGGAGCGGATCACAGTCATCGGGACCTCCTCAGTCAGGAGGATGGTATACCAAAAGCCGATGTGTCGCTGAGATAGTCGGTCGAGCCGGCCGAGCAGGCCCATCCTCGGCATCCGGTACCGCACCGGGAGGACCCGCCAGCCGCCCCTGCCCCACCTCAAGGAGGTCGTCTTCTTGGCGCTTCCGCGTCGAAGAGAGCCGAGCACCCCTATCATCCACCCGCAATGAAGAGCCGATGGAGCGCGTTCCTCGTCGGGCTGACCGCACAGATCGTCTTCAGCGCGACGTTCCTCGGTCTGCCTGCCGCGTCGATCCTGTTTCAGCGCGCCCTTCAGCTCGATATGTCGGAGTTGGCGGTGTTCCTCGGATCCGCGAGCATCGCGGTCGTGGTCACCGAAGCTCCGTGGGGGATGGCCGCCGACAGGTTCGGGGAGCGGCGTGTGCTGCTTGCAGGCATAGGTATCACGGTGCTCGCGCTCACCGGACTGGGCATCGCGAGCTCTCTGAGCGTCACCCCGCCGTTGTGGGTGCTCGCGTTGCTTCTCTTCGTCGCGGCAGGCGCGGGCGGGGCGGTGACCGGCCCAAGCGGGAGTGCCATCCTGGGCTGGTTCGACGCTCGGCGTCACGCGACGCTGGTCACTCTCCGCGTCGCATCGGTGCCCGTAGGCGGCGCGCTCGGCACCGTCGCCTACGCCATCCTCCTCGAAGCCCTGGGAGTCGTCGGCACCTTCATTGCGGCGGCGTCAGCGTGCGCGCTGGTCGGCGCGCTGGTCGCGCTTCTTTCTTTCGATCCGCCGAGGGGTCATGATTCAGACGGTCCGCCGTCTGGAGTGCTGAGCGATCCGCGGGTGTGGCGTGTAGCGATCACCGGATTCCTGCTGGACGTATCGCAGTTCCTTGTGTTGACCTTCGCGGCGACTGTGCTGCATCAGCTGTTCAGCGTCCCGGTAGCAGTCGGACTGACTTGGGTGACGGTGATGCAGCTGCTCGGCGGCGCTCTGCGTGTTCTGGCCGGTGTCGGCACAGACTTCCTCCCTTGGCTGTCGCGCGCCCGCGTCGTGAGAGGGCTGGGCCTGGTGCAGGTGATGTGCCTGGCGCCTTTTCTCTGCGGAACAGCGCTTCCGGTCCATCTGGGTATCGCGCTGATGGTCATCGCCGGCATTGCCGGCTGCGCCTGGCAGGGAGCACACTTCTCACACATGGCGATCCTGGCCGGCCCGGGCGGCGCCGGCGCAGCACTCGGCCTGAACAACACCGCCACCTCACTGGGCGCTTTCACCGCCCAGGTCATGGCAGGGACGTGCGTCGTCGCCTTCGACTGGCCGGTCACTGTTCTGCTCCTGGGAGCGCTGCCTGCCTTCCTCGCGAGCCTCCTCTTCCCGGGCGACTCCGTCGAGCGCGCGCCACGCTGACGCGCTTTCAGCGACGTCATCGAGGCAGATCCGTCTCACAGCCGGTCGCGCTCGACGCCGGCTACTGCTCCAGCGCGGACATCTCCACCTGGTCGCCCGCCGGGGTCGCGGTCTGACGCAGTGCTCCGGTGCCGAGCCCATAGGCCCACTTGAGCGCCCTGTTCATCGTCGTGATCGAGCGGAACCCGCTCGCTGCGGCCACCTCTTCAAGAGTCAGCGTCGCGCTCTCAGCGAGCAGCGGGATGGCTCGCTGAGCGCGGGAGCGGCGGATCTCCTGAGCGGGGCTCAGACCGTGCCGCGCGTAGAGCCTGTCGAGAGTGCGTCGTGAGACCTGGCAGCGTGAGGCAAGGGCATCGACATCGAACGCCGGTTCTATCGAATGCTGATCGACCATCCGCTGCGCATGGAGGAAGGTCGCCTCGGCTTCGTCTTGAAGGACGAACGATTTGGCGAGAGCTCGGGCCACCTCGCGGGTGAGGGTGCGGAGGACCTCGGTCATCTCATCCTGCTGCCCATCGGCCCCCGGCGTATCGACCGCAGCCTGCAGGTAGGCGTATGACGCACGGAACACGGTCGTGCCGGGCCGGATGTCGCGTATGTTCGACGGCGTCAGTATGTAGGGAGCGACTTCGCTCTGATCGAACGTGAACACGATCATCTCGCTCTTCTCAGAGCTCTGGATGTCGACCGGCTCCGCACTGGGGAATATGAGGCAGAGGCCGCCGCCAGGTGACGCCCAGTGCTCCGCGTCACCTTCGATCACGATCGAGCCGTGATTCACGAAGACCAGCATGTACCGCGACTGCGCGGGCAGGCGATCGCGCGTCCATCGAACACGCAGAGGCGGCGTACGCAGGTGCGCGATCAGGAAGTTGTTGAACCGGAGCGCCTTCATCTCGACCGAGCGGGGGTCGCCCCCGATCATCCTCAGGCCTGCGCCCGTGAGGAAGGCCATGATCCACGGGCCGCTGTTCGCCGTCGGCCAATGGCGATAGCGTCGATGCCCGACGAGCCAGTGCCAGCCCTCGCGCTCCACCGCGGGCAGAAGCTCTGTGACGGGGTTGTTCTTCATCCGCTCTGCTCCATACATCTGCCGGTCTGCGAGCGGGACCGGAGCTGAGAGAACGAGGACCGGGAGCGACTCGCTTTCATATTCTGCCGTCGGAGCCGGCAGTTTTCACCCGCCCGTACTGTTCTCGCCAACACTTGGGCCACTCCCCGCCAACATTCGCCCCTGCGAGACCCCCTCGTCCCGTCCGGCCGTAGGGCGTATGTTCTGTTCATGGGAAAGCTCGAGTACAACAGCTCCCGTCCGCCGATCGACGTCGACGACGCCCTGCTCGCTCACGTGAAGATCGTGATCGCGACGAAGCTGCGTCGCCAGGAGAGCTTCATGATGACCTGGCCGTCGGGGAAGAAGCGCCCTGGGCGCCTCTCGGCGTGGATGCACCCGAGCATCCCCCTCGTTCTGGAGTTCGACCACGAACCGCCGCCGAAGATCGACCGCCGACGCGTCGAGGAGATGATGGAGCGCCTGAACGCTCGGGGCGAGCTGATTCTCGACGACCTGGAGCCCTGAGGCTGCACAGACCCGGATCGCGGGTGCGGAACACGGGGCAGGCAGACCGAAGGGCCCGCGACCTGATCGGTCGGGGCCCTTCGATCTCCACGCGATCCCGCGGTGGCGGCGGTGGCAAGTGAGGGATTCGAACCCCCGAAGCTTACGCGGCTGATTTACAGTCAGCTCCCTTTGGCCGCTCGGGCAACTTGCCAGTGCACACCCGTCCGGCTTCTTCAGCCAACCGGGGGCGCGACTACCAAGCATACCGGTCAGAACCGGTCGCGAGAAATCGAGCGATCAGCTGCCGTGCACACCGCGCTGAGCGTCAGCCAGTGACTTCGGCGTGCGCAGCAGACCACCCTCGGCGCGGCAGGTCGCCGCGGCGACGAGCATGGCTCGGTCGAGCAGTTGCTGCCATTCGGCATCCGTCTTCGGCTCGCCCAGCGCGAGCCCGGCGGCGACCGCCGCCAGCGTCGCATCTCCCGCACCGACGGTGTCGATCACCGGCCCGGGCAGAGACGCGATCGGGGCGCGGAACTCCCCCGCATCCGACTCGATCACCGCACCTTCAGCGCCTGCGGTGGCCAGCACGGCACCCGGACCGAGTTCGCGTAGACGCGCGCGCAGCGCGTCGAGATCTCCGTCGTACAGAAGCGCGGCGTCGTCTGCTCCGACTTTCACGAGCTCCGCGCGTGCCGCGAGACGCTCGAACCCGCGGACGAACTCCTCGACGTCGCGCATCATGCCGCTGCGGGGGTTCGGATCGACGGCGACGCGGGCATCCTGAAGCGCCTCGGCCAGCGCCTGGACCTCAGCCGGCACGTCGAAGGGGAAGCAGCTGATCGCAACGACATCGGCGGCGGCGATCGCCTGCCGCATCTCGTCGTCGTACCGGATGCTGCGTCCGCGCGCGGCTTCGTTGAAGACGTACTGCGGCTCACCCTCGGGCGACCGGGTGACGATCGCGCGAGACGAGCCGAGCGGCGACGGGCTCTCCAGCAGCCGCACGCCGTGATCGCTCAGGTACTCGCGGATGTGGGCGCCCGCCTCGTCGTCGCCGACCATGGCGATCAGCGTCGTGTCGACACCCAGCCGCCGCAGGCCCACGGCGACGTTCAGAGCGGCTCCGCCGACCAGTTCCCGCACGCCGGAGGCATCGCGGATCTCATCGATCAGGGCATCGCCGATCACCACAGCACTCATGCCGAGAGACTATCGCGGGCGCGGGCGCCGTCGCGCCCAGCGGACACGGGAAAGGCCCCGGCCCTTCGAAGAGGGGCCGGGGCCTTCCGGATCACGCCCGGATCAGTTGTGTTCGCGACTTCGTCGCTCGACAGCCTCAATCGCCTCGGCCGGACGAGCAAGCTCGCCGGCGCTCGGCTCAATCAGTTGTAGGTGCCGGGGGTGATGTCGTCGGTCGAGAACGCGTCGAAGTCGACGTATCCGAAGTCGCCGTCGGCGTACGCACCGTCGGATGCGAAGATCCGGTTCGGGTAGCGCTCGCTCTTGGCCTCTTCCGTCGCCTCGACCGTGATGTTGCGGTACTTCGACAGACCGGTTCCGGCCGGGATGAGCTTACCGATGATGACGTTCTCCTTGAGACCGACCAGCGGGTCACGCTTGCCCTCCATGGCGGCCTGCGTGAGCACGCGGGTCGTCTCCTGGAACGAAGCGGCCGACAGCCACGACTCGGTGGCGAGCGACGCCTTCGTGATACCCATCAGCTCCGGGCGCCCCGACGCGGGGCGCTTGCCCTCTGCCACAGCCTCGCGGTTGATCTGCTGGTAGCGCTTCAGGTCGACCATCTCACCCGGGAGCAGCGTCGTGTCAGCGTGGTCGACCACGGTGACCTTGCGCAGCATCTGGCGCACGATGACCTCGATGTGCTTGTCGTGGATCGGCACACCCTGCGAGCGGTACACGCCCTGCACGCCGCCGACGAGGTACTTCTGCACCTCGCGGGCACCCATGACTCGCATGACCTCCTTGGGGTCGAGCGTGCCGACCTGCAGGGGCTGACCGACGGTGACGTGCTGGCCGTCCTCGACGAGAAGCGTCGCACGCTTCAGCACCGGGTAGACCACCTCTTCGTCGCCGTTGTCGGGCGTGAGGATGACCTTCTTGGCCTTCTCGTTCTCTTCGATCGTGATGCGGCCATCGGCCTCGGCGATCGGAGAAGCACCCTTCGGGGTACGGGCCTCGAAGAGCTCCTGCACACGCGGCAGACCCTGGGTGATGTCGTCGGCCGAGGCCGAACCACCCGTGTGGAAGGTACGCATCGTCAGCTGGGTACCGGGCTCACCGATCGACTGGGCCGCGATGATGCCGACGGCCTCGCCGATGTCGACGGTCTTTCCGGTCGCGAGCGAACGGCCGTAGCACTGCGCGCAGACACCGACGGCCGAGTCGCAGGTCAGCACCGAGCGGACCTTGATGGTCTCGATGCCGGCCTCGACGAGCTTGTCGATGAGCACGTCGCCCACGTCGTCACCCGCGGTCGCGACGACCTCGCCGGCCTCGGTGACCACATCGGATGCCAGGGTGCGGGCGAACACCGAGTTCTCGACGTTCGCGTCGCGCACCAGCACACCCTGCGAGTTCGGAGCGGCGATCGGGAGCTCGAGGCCCTTCGACGTGCCGCAGTCCTGCTCGCGGATGATGACGTCCTGCGAGACGTCCACCAGACGACGGGTCAGGTAACCCGAGTCGGCGGTACGCAGAGCGGTGTCGGCCAGACCCTTACGGGTACCGTGCGTCGCGATGAAGTACTCCGCCACCGACAGACCCTCGCGGTACGAGGAGATGATCGGACGGGGGATGATCTCACCCTTGGGGTTGTTCACCAGACCGCGCATACCCGCGATGTTGCGGATCTGCAGCCAGTTACCACGAGCACCGGAGGTCACCATGCGGTTGATGGTGTTGTCCTCGGGGAAGTGGGCCTTCATCGCGGCCTGGACCTCGTCGGTCGCCTCGGTCCAGATCTTGATGAGCTCCTGACGGCGCTCGACATCCGTGGTCAGACCCTTGTCGTACTGCGACTGGACCTTCGCGGCCTGCTTCTCGTAGCCGGCGACGATCTCGGCCTTGTTCGGCGGGGTGAGGATGTCGCTGAGCGCGACGGTGACGCCCGAGCGGGTCGCCCAGTGGAAACCGGCATCCTTGATGCGGTCCAGCGTGGCGGCCGTCTCGACCTTGGGGTACTCCTCGGCCAGCTTGTTCACGATCTGCGACAGCTTGCCCTTGTCGGCCTGGCCGCGCACGAAGGGGTAGCCCTTCGGCAGAGCGCCGTTGAAGATCGCCTGACCGAGCGACGCGTCGACGAGACCGTGACGCTCGTAGCCCTCGGGGGCCTCGCCCTCGAGGAAGGTCAGACCCGGGATGCGGATGCGGACCTTCGCCTGCAGGTCGAGGGTGCCCTCGTCCTTCGCCAGGATCGCCTCGGAGACCGAGCCGAACGCACGACCCTCACCGGCAGCGCCCTCCTTGACCGTGGTCAGGTGGTGCAGACCGATGATCATGTCCTGCGAGGGCAGGGTGACCGGACGGCCGTCCGACGGCTTGAGGATGTTGTTCGACGCGAGCATCAGCACGCGTGCCTCGGCCTGAGCCTCGACCGACAGCGGCAGGTGCACAGCCATCTGGTCACCGTCGAAGTCGGCGTTGAACGCCGCGCAGACGAGCGGGTGCAGCTGGATGGCCTTGCCCTCGACGAGCTGCGGCTCGAACGCCTGGATGCCGAGACGGTGCAGCGTGGGTGCACGGTTCAGCAGCACGGGGCGCTCGCGGATGATCTCCTCGAGCACGTCCCAGACCTCGGGACGGGTGCGCTCGACCGCGCGCTTGGCGGCCTTGATGTTCTGCGAGTGACCGAGGTCGATCAGACGCTTGATCACGAACGGCTTGAAGAGCTCGAGAGCCATCTGCTTGGGCAGACCGCACTGGTGCAGCTTCAGCTGCGGGCCGACGACGATGACCGAACGGCCCGAGTAGTCGACGCGCTTTCCGAGCAGGTTCTGGCGGAAGCGACCCTGCTTTCCCTTCAGCATGTCGCTGAGGGACTTCAGGGCGCGGTTGCCGGTGCCGGTCACGGGACGACCGCGGCGGCCGTTGTCGAACAGAGCGTCGACGGCCTCCTGCAGCATCCGCTTCTCGTTGTTGACGATGATCTCGGGGGCGCCGAGGTCGATCAGACGACGAAGACGGTTGTTGCGGTTGATCACGCGGCGGTACAGGTCGTTCAGGTCGGAGGTCGCGAAGCGGCCACCGTCGAGCTGCACCATCGGACGCAGCTCCGGCGGGATCACCGGAACGACGTCGAGAACCATCGCGGCCGGGCTCATGCCGGTCTCGAGGAAGGAGTTGACGACGGTCAGGCGCTTGATCGCACGGATCTTGCGCTGGCCCTTGCCCTCCGAGATCTGCAGGTGCAGGCTCTCGGACTCTGCCTTCAGGTCGAAGGTCTCGAGGCGGCGCTTGATCGCCTCGGCACCCATGTGCGCCTCGAAGTACTGACCGAAGCGGTCCTGCAGCTCGTGGAACACGTCGTCCTCGGGGCGCAGGGCGCCCACCTCGAGCGTGCGGAAGTCCTCCCACACGCGCTCGAGCTTGGCGATGGCCTCGTCGGCACCCTTGCGGGTGAGGGTCATCTCCTTCTCGGCGGCGTCCTTGACCTTCTTCTTGGCGTCGGCCTTGGCACCCTCCGCCTCGAGGGCAGCGAGCTCCTCCTCCAGGCGGCGCATGCGCTCGGCGATCTTCGCGTCACGACGGTCGCCGAGCGTCTTGAGCTCGAGGCGGATGTTGTTCTCCTGCGTGGCGAGGTCGCGGTGACGAGCATCCTCGTCGACCGAGATCACCATGTAGGCGGCGAAGTAGATGACCTTCTCGAGGTCCTTCGGCGCCATGTCGAGCAGGTAGCCGAGACGCGACGGAACACCCTTGAAGTACCAGATGTGCGTCACGGGGGCGGCGAGCTCGATGTGGCCCATGCGCTCACGACGGACGGAGCTCTTGGTGACCTCCACGCCGCAGCGCTCGCAGACGATGCCCTTGAAGCGGACACGCTTGTACTTGCCGCAGGCGCACTCCCAGTCGCGGGAGGGTCCGAAGATCTGCTCGCCGAAGAGGCCGTCCTTCTCGGGCTTCAGCGTGCGGTAGTTGATCGTCTCGGGCTTCTTGACCTCGCCGAAGGACCATCCGCGGATGTCGTCAGCGGTGGCCAGGCCGATTCGAAGCTCATCGAAAGTGGTTGATTCGAGCACTAGTTCTCCTGTGTAGAAAAAATCTGTCGCTTGTCGAGGGCCGAGATCAGATCTCGTCGATCGACGCGGCTTCGAAACGGCTGGAGATGTTGATGCCGAGCTCCTCCGCTGCGCGGAAGGCCTCGTCGTCGGTGTCCCGCAGGTTGACGGCGGTGCCGTCGGCCGAGAGCACCTCGACGTTCAGGCAGAGCGACTGCATCTCCTTCATGAGCACCTTGAAGGACTCGGGGATGCCGGGCTCCTGGATGTTCTCGCCCTTGACGATGGCCTCGTACACCTTCACGCGGCCGAGGATGTCGTCGGACTTGATCGTCAGGAGCTCCTGCAGCGCGTATGCGGCACCGTAGGCCTCGAGAGCCCACACCTCCATCTCACCGAAGCGCTGTCCACCGAACTGCGCCTTACCGCCGAGCGGCTGCTGGGTGATCATCGAGTAGGGGCCCGTCGAGCGAGCGTGGATCTTGTCGTCGACGAGGTGGTGCAGCTTCAGGATGTACATGTAGCCGACCGAGATGGGAGCCGGGAACGGCTCGCCGGAGCGTCCGTCGAACAGCTGCGTCTTGCCCGACGAGTCGATCAGGCGCACGCCGTCACGGGTCGGCAGGGTCGAGTCGAGCAGACCGGAGATCTCGGACTCGCTGGCACCGTCGAACACCGGGGTGGCGACCTTGGTGTTCGGGGCGACGTCGCGGCCGTTCTCAGGCAGCTTGACAGCCCACTCGGGGTTGCCCTCGACCTTCCATCCGGTCTTGGCGATCCAGCCGAGGTGGGTCTCGAGCACCTGGCCGAAGTTCATTCGACCCGGGATGCCGAGCGGGTTCAGCACCACGTCGACCGGCGTTCCGTCGGACATGAAGGGCATGTCCTCGACGGGCAGGATCTTCGCGATGACACCCTTGTTGCCGTGGCGGCCGGCGAGCTTGTCGCCCTCGGTGATCTTGCGCTTCTGGGCGATGTAGACCACGACGCGGCGGTTGACGCCCGAGCCGAGCTCGTCGTCGCCCTCTTCTGCGTCGAACTCCTTGACGGCGATGATCGTGCCCTGCTCACCGTGGGGGACCTTCAGCGAGGTGTCGCGGACCTCACGGCTCTTCTCGTTGAAGATCGCGCGCAGCAGGCGCTCTTCCGCCGACAGCTCGGTCTCGCCCTTGGGCGTGACCTTGCCGACGAGGATGTCGCCGGGGCGGACCTCGGCTCCGATGCGGATGATGCCGCGCTCGTCGAGGTCCTTCAGCAGCTCGGGGCTGACGTTGGGGAGGTCACGCGTGATCTCCTCCTTGCCCAGCTTGGTGTCGCGGGCGTCGACCTCGTACTCCTCGATGTGGATCGACGAGAGGGTGTCGTCCTTCACCAGCTCCTGGCTCAGGATGATGGCGTCCTCGAAGTTGTGGCCCTCCCACGGCATGAACGCGACGAGCAGGTTCTTGCCGAGCGCGAGCTCGCCGTTCTCGGTTGCGGGACCGTCGGCGATGACCTCGCCGACCTCGACGCGCTCACCGGCGTTGACGATCACGCGCTGGTTGTACGACGTGCCCTGGTTCGAGCGGTCGAACTTGCGCAGGTGGTACTCCTGCGTGCCGCCCTCGTCGAGCATGACCACGACGCGGTCTGCCGAGACCTCGCTGACGACACCGGCCTTGAGCGCGGTGACGACGTCACCGGCGTCGATGGCGGTGTAGCCCTCCATACCGGTGCCGACGAGCGGCGAGTCCGAGCGGAGGAGCGGCACGGCCTGACGCTGCATGTTGGCGCCCATGAGCGCGCGCTGCGCGTCGTCGTGCTCGAGGAACGGCACGAGCGAGGTCGCGACCGACACCATCTGACGAGGCGAGACGTCGATGTAGCCGATCTCCTCGGGCAGGAACAGGTCGACCTCGCCCGATCCGCCGCGGGGGCGGGCCAGGACGTGGCTCTCGGTGAAGCGGCCGTTCTTGTCGAGCGGTGCGTTCGCCTGAGCGATGTTGAAGTCGACCTCCTCGGCTGCCGTGAGGTAGTCGATCTGGTCGGTGACGGCACCGTCGACGACGCGACGGTACGGGGTCTCGATGAAGCCGAACGAGTTGATGCGCGCGAAGGTCGCGAGCGCACCGATCAGACCGATGTTCGGGCCTTCAGGGGTCTCGATCGGGCACATGCGGCCGTAGTGCGAGGGGTGCACGTCTCGCACCTCGACGCCGGCGCGGTCACGCGAGAGACCACCGGGGCCGAGGGCCGACAGACGGCGCTTGTTGGTCAGACCCGCGAGCGGGTTGTTCTGATCCATGAACTGCGACAGCTGCGAGGTGCCGAAGAACTCCTTGATCGCGGCCACGACGGGACGCACGTTGATCAGGGTCTGCGGGGTGATCGCCTCGATGTCCTGCGTGGTCATGCGCTCGCGGACGACGCGCTCCATGCGCGACAGACCGGTGCGGACCTGGTTCTGGATCAGCTCGCCGACGGCGCGGATGCGGCGGTTGCCGAAGTTGTCGATGTCGTCGGTGGCGATGCGGATCTCGGTCTTCTTGCCGCCGCGGATGCCCTCGAAGGTCTCGTCGCCGCGGTGCACGCGCACCAGGTACTTGATGGTCGCGACGATGTCGTCGACGGTCAGCACCGAGTCGGTGAGAGGGGCCGCGAGACCGAGCTTCTGGTTGATCTTGTAACGACCCACCTTCGCGAGGTCGTAGCGCTTCGGGTTGAAGTAGAAGTTGTCGAGCAGCGAGCGCGCGGCCTCGGCGGCAACCTGCTCGCCCGGACGCAGCTTGCGGTAGATGTCGCGCAGGGCGTCTTCCTGCGTGAGGATCGTGTCCTTCGCGAGGGTCTCCTCGATCGAGGGGTAGCCGGCGAACTCGGCGAGGATCTGCTCGCTCGACATGCCGAGCGCCTTCAGGAAGACGGTGACGGACTGCTTGCGCTTGCGGTCGATGCGGACGCCGACCTGGTCGCGCTTGTCGATCTCGAACTCGAGCCATGCGCCACGGCTGGGGATGACGCGAGCGGTGACGATGTCCTTGTCACTGGTCTTGTCGGGGGTCTTGTCGAAGTAGACACCGGGCGAGCGCACGAGCTGCGAGACGACGACGCGCTCGGAGCCGTTGATGATGAACGTGCCCTTGTCGGTCTGCAGCGGGAAGTCGCCCATGAAGACCGTCTGGGTCTTGATCTCACCGGTGAGGTGGTTCATGAACTCGGCCTCGACGTACAGCGGCGCGGCGTAGGTCTTGCCACGCTCCTTGCACTCGTCGATCGAGTACTTCTCCGGCTCGAGGTACGGGTTGGTGAACGAGAGCTGCATGGTCTCGCCCAGGTCTTCGATCGGGGAGATCTCCTCGAAGATCTCGCCGAGACCCGAGACCTCGGAGACGTCGCTGCGGCCGGACTTCTTGGCCTCGGCGACGCGCGCCTTCCAGTCGTCGTTGCCGACGAGCCAGCCGAAGGACTCGGTCTGCAGCGCGAGAAGGTCGGGGACCGTCAGCGTGTCGGAGATCTTGGCGAACGAGAGGCGGGAGACTCCGCGGCCGTTCTTGTTGGTGGTGGATGTGGATGCGTTGTGAGCAGCAGCCAAGGGAGTAACCTCCGTGAGCCCGTGCAGGGGCTGGTCGATTCCTAGACGTCGGTGGAGAACGCGCTCGAGAGCTCAACGGATGCCGACCACCATATGAGGGCAGGGAGAAGCGAGCGCAACTACCAACTATACGCACGATTTCACGACATGGCAAGCACAGTCCTTGACCAACGCCGGATGCTGCGGTATGAGCGACACTTCAGTATGCGCATCGTGCTGAAGTTCACCATCGACTGCGACCCCGATACCGCCTGGCGAGCGCTGCACTCCCCTCGCGTCGTGGGCGAGCTCTACGCCCCTCTTCTGCAGATGCAGCCGCTGCAGCCCGTCGTGCTGCCGGATCGGTGGGAGCCGGGTGACGAGGCGGCCGTTCGCCTGACCGCGTTCGGGCGGCTGCCGGTCGGCACCCAGATCATCCGGATCGGTGAACGCGAGGTCGAGGAACCCGCCGGCACCGTGCGGATCCTCCGCGACAGCGGCATCCCCCTCACCGGCCCGCTCGGCGGGCTCGACGTGTGGGACCACCAGATGGCGGTCTCGCCCCAGCCCGGCCGGTCCGGACGCACGCTGTGGCGCGACCGGCTCACCTTCGACGGACCGACCGCCGGCCTGCTGTGGCCCGCGCTCTGGGCGACGTGGCAGGCGCGCGGGCTGCGTGTGCGCGCGCTCGCTCCGCGCTGGGCGCGCGATCCCGAGCTGAGCTGAGAACCGGATGCCAGGGCGGCGAGCCCCTGGCATCCGGAACCCGTCAGCGGGACGAGGGGGGTCACTCCTCGTGCATCGCGTTGCCGCGGCACGCCACGCCGGGTCCGCCCTCGGCGCCCTTCATGCCGGCGCGCACCAGCATCCCGTAGCTCTGAACATGCCCGCCGGTGACGGCATCGTCGTTCATCCACGGCATCGGATTCATCTCGACGTCATCGGGCAGGTCGCGCCCCGAGTAGTGACACGCCGAATGCGCCTTCGAGCCCCCGGGGACGTCACCTCCGTTGCCCGTGTACTCCCCCGCCATCGCCGCTCCGCTGCTGCCCGCCACGAGCATCAGCGCCAGGGCGCAGCCGATCACAGCCTTCTTCATCTTCGTTCCCAATCCCCAGAGAAACGAGTCGCCTCCCCTTACGGCTCGATGCGGCGCCGTCGCCGCACAGCACCGTTCTAGACCCGGCGGGCGCGACGCACAAGACCGATCTGCGCCTGCCCGCCGGTCAGGAAGCGATGCCGAGCTCGTTGCCCGGGATGGATGCCAGCAGCCGGCGCGTGTACGGGTCGCGGGGATTCGTGAAGATCTCCTCGGAGGTCGCCGCCTCGACCAGTGCGCCGTCCTTCATGACGCACACGTAGTCGCTGATCAGTCGGACGACGGCGAGGTCGTGCGAGATGAACAGATAGCTGAGTCCGTACTCCTTCTGCAGATCGCCGAGCAGCGTGAGGATCTGGTCCTGCACGAGCACGTCGAGCGCCGAGACCGGCTCGTCGCACACGATGAGATCGGGAGAGAGCGCGAGTGCGCGGGCGATGGCGACGCGCTGACGCTGACCGCCCGACAGCTCCGACGGGTAGCGCTGCAGCATCGACTGCGGCAGGGCGACATCGTCGAGCAGCGTGCGCACCCGCGCCTTGCGCTCTGCGCGGCTGCCGCGCTTGTAGAACTCCAGGGGCTCGGCGATGAGCCGTTCGATCGTGAACATCGGGTTCAGGCTCGAGTACGGGTCCTGGAAGACCGGCTGCACGCGCTGACGGAACTCCTTCGCCTGAGCGCGGCTCAGCTTCGAGATGTCGTTGCCCTCGAAGCGGATCGTGCCGGCGGTCGGCTCGATGAGCTTGAGCAGCATGCGGGCGGTCGTGGTCTTGCCCGAGCCGGACTCGCCCACGATCGCGACGGTCTTGCCCCGGGGCACCACGAGCGACACGTCGTCGACCGCGACGAAGTCCTCGGCCTGACCGCGGATCGGATACACCTTGCGCAGCCCCTCGATCTCGACGATGTTGTCGGTCGCGGCCGGCTCGGCGGCACCGGTGCCTGCGGTGAACACCTCGGGCTGCAGGCGCGCTGCGGCGATCGACGGCGCCGCCTTGACGAGGCTCTGCGTATAGGGATGCTGCGGGTCCTCGAGGATCTGCCGCGCCGGCCCCTGCTCGACCACCCGGCCCCGATGCATCACCACGACGCGCTGCGCGCGCTCTGCGGCGAGCCCCAGGTCGTGCGTGATCAGCAGCACGGCGGTGCCCAGCTCGCGGGTCATCTCCTCGAGCTGGTCGAGGATCGTCTGCTGCACCGTCACATCGAGCGCGCTGGTCGGCTCGTCGGCGATCAGCAGACGCGGGCGGCACGCGAGCCCGATGGCGATCAGGGCGCGCTGACGCAGACCGCCCGACAGCTCATGCGGATACTGCTTGGCGCGGCGCTCGGGGTCGGGAAGGCCTGCGGCCGAGAGCGCCTCGACCACTTTCTGCTGCACGTTGCCGCGGTTCGCGAGCCCATGCGCGAGCAGCGTCTCGGCCACCTGCGTGCCGATCTTGGCCACCGGGTTGAGGTTCGACATCGGGTCCTGCGGGACCATGCCGATGTCGCGACCGCGGATCTTGCGCATCTCGCCCTCGGAGACGCCGACCAGCTCTCGTCCGTCGAGGGCGATGCTGCCGCCGGCGACCCGTCCGCCCGAGGCGAGCAGTCCGATGACGGCCATCGCGGTGGTCGACTTGCCCGAGCCGGACTCGCCGACGATCGCGACGGTCTCACCCGGAGCGATCTCGAGGTCGACGCCCTCGACGGCGTGCACGACGCCGTCCATGGTGCCGAAGTCCACCGCGAGGTTCGACACCTGCAGCAGCGGCTGGCGCACGGCATCCGGATTCTGGTTCATCGTCTCGTTCCTCATCGTGCGCGCGTCCTCGGGTCCATCGCCTCTCGCAGCGCCTCGCCGAACAGCGTGAAGCCCAGCGCGGTCACCGCGATGCAGATGCCGGGGAGGAAGGCCAGCTGCGGGGCGATCGCCAGCTCGGCCTGGGCGTAGGTCAGCATCCGGCCCCACTCCGCGGTCTCGGGGCGCCCGCCGCCGAGACCGAGGAACGACAGCGCAGCCGCATCGATCACCGCGGTGGCGAGCGTCAGCGTGCCCTGCACGATGACAGGGCCGATGGCGTTCGGCAGCACGTGCGACATGGTGATGCGTCCGCGACCCAGGCCGAGGGTCTGCGCTGAGAGGACGTACTCGGCCGAGCGCTGCTGCAGCATCGAGGCGCGCAGCAGGCGCGCGAAGATCGGCACCTGCGACGCGCCGATGGCGATCATCACCGCCGACGGCGTCTGCCCGAGGATCGCGGCGATCGACACCGCCAGCAGAAGGTTCGGCACCGACAGGATGATGTCGACGATGCGCATGATGAGGGTGTCGACCCAGCCGCCGAACGTGCCGGCGATGAGACCCAGCAGCATGCCGCCGACCAGGCCGAGCGCGGTCGACACGACTCCGACGAGCAGCGACGCCTGGGCGCCCCAGATGAGCTTCGACAGCACGTCGCCGCCGAACCGGTCGAGACCGAGCGGGAACCCGTCGACCTCGCCGATGCCGGGGATCGTCGTCGGGGTGATGTGCTCGGTGCCGGGAAGGGCCCGCTCGGGATACGGCGCCAGCAGCGGTGCGAGGGCCGCGACAAGAAGGAAGAGCAGCACGATGACGAGACCGACCCATGCGGCGGGATTGCGTCGCAGGCGCCGGAACACGTCCTGCCAGAAGCCGCCGCCGGACTTGAGATCGGCCTGGGCGACGGCGACGGTGTCGAGCACCTCGCCGCCCTGTGCGGGTGGGAGCACTGCGCTCATCACTGGACCCTCACTCTCGGATCGATCAGGCTGTACGACACGTCGACGGCCAGGTTGATCAGCGCGTACGCGATCGCGATGAAGATGATGAAGCCCTGCAGCACCGGGAAGTCGCGCGAGAAGATCGACTGCGCGAGGAACGATCCGACGCCCGGGTATGCGAATACGGTCTCGGTGAGCACCGCGCCCGAGATCAGCAGACCGGTCTGCAGGCCGATGGTTGTGATCACCGGAAGCATCGCGTTGCGCAGGATGAACCGGTTGCGCAGGGTCGACGAGGCGACGCCCTTCGCCTTGCCCGTGCGGACGTAGTCGGCGTTCTGCACCTCGAGCACGCTGGCGCGCGTGATGCGCACGATGATCGCGAGCGGGATGGTCCCGAGCGCCAGCGCGGGAAGCGCCAGGTGCAGAACGGCATCCCAGGCGGCGTCGAACTCGCCCGTGATGGTGCCGTCCCAGACGTAGAAGCCGGTCACGTGCGTCGCGTCGATGCGCGGGCTCTGGCGCCCGTCGGAGGGCAGCCAGCCCAGCTGCACGGCGAAGACGTACTTCAGAATGAACGCCAGGAAGAACACGGGGATCGTGATGCCGATGAGGCTGAGGATCACCGCGCTGTGGTCGGTCCACTTGCCATGGCGGCGTGCTGCCCAGTAGCCGAGCGGGATGCCGACGCCGACCGCGAAGATGAGCGCCGCGATGCTGAGCTCGATCGTCGCCGGGAAGCGGCGGAAGAACTCCTCGACGACGGGGCGCGAGGTGACGATCGATGAGCCGAAGTCGCCCTGCAGCAGACGACCGATCCAGGTCACATACTGCTCGATGAGCGGGCGGTCGAACCCGTAGAGCTTGTTGACCTGCTCGACGGCGGCCGGGGTGGCCTTCTCGCCGAGCAGGGCGACCGCCGGCCCGCCTGGCAGAGCGCGGACCCAGGCGAACAGCAGGATGCTGAGGCCGAAGAGTGTGGGGATGAGCAGCAGAAGCCGCTTGCCGATTGTTCGCAGCACGAAGTTCTCCGTCAGGGCTGCGGCGCCCGGCCGGTGGGCCGGGCGCCGCAGCGGTGCCTTACTTGGTGAGGACGATCTCCGAGAAGACCTCGTCGTTCACCGGGCTCGCCGGGTAGCTCTTCACGCGCTCGTCGAACGCGAGCGTGGGAGCGGGGTGGGCGAGCGGGACACCGGGGATGAACTCGGCGACTTCCTCGTTGATCTTCTCGTACGCCGCGGTCTGCTCCTCGATGTTCGAGATGCCGCGGGCCTCGGTGAGCGCCGAGAAGAGCTCGGGGTTGTCGAAGCCCCACTCAGCGCTCTTGGTGCCGAAGAACACGCCGACGAAGTTGTCGGTGTCGTTGTAATCGCCGGTCCAGCCCAGCAGGTGGATGCCGTGGTCGGAGCCCGAGGTGATCTTCTCGAGGTAGTCCGGGCTCCAGGCATCGGTCTGCGGGTTGACCTTCACGCCGACCTCTTCGAGCTGCTTCGCCAGCACGGTGAAGATCTGCTCGGGGTCCGGCATGTACGGACGCGAGACGTTGACCGGGTAGTTGAAGGTCAGCGTCAGCGGCTTGTCGGCCGTGTAGCCGGCCTCTTCGAGCAGCGACTTCGCCTTCGCGGGGTCGTAGTCGTAGGTCGTCACGTCCTTGTTGTAGCCGTTGACCACCGGCGGCACGAACTGCGTGGCCTTCTCGGTGCCCTCGGGCAGGACCTGCTTGATCAGCGCGTCCTTGTCGACGGCGTACGAGAGAGCCTGGCGGACCTTGATGTCCTTCAGCTCGGCGACGGCCTGGTTGAAGGCGAGGTACAGGATGGTGAACGGCGGACGCGACACCATGTTGAACCCCTTCTCCTCGAGGGCCTTGGTGTCGGCCGGGCCGACCAGGTCGTAGCCGTCGATGTCGCCTGCCTCGAGGGCCTGGCGGCGAGCGGTCGGGTCGCCGATGACGCGGAAGACGATCTCCTCGATCTGACCCTTCTCGCCCCAGTACCCGTCGTACGCCTTCAGGGTGACGTCCTCACCCGGAGCCCAGTCCTCGAACTGGAACGGGCCGGTTCCGACCGGGTGCCCCTTGGCGTACTCCGACAGCACGGGAGCCTCCGCGGTGCCGCCGACCTCGTCGGCCTTGAACTCCTCGAGGGCCGACGGGCTCTGCATGCTGAACGCGGGCAGCGAGAGCGAGGCCACGAAGCCGGCGAACGGCTTGTTCAGCTCGATCGTGACCTTGTCGTCGCCGTCGGGGGTACACGACTTGTACACGGCGTCTGCCGCGCTGCTCTTGTAGCCGTGGAAGAGCTTGTTGTAGTAGTAGCCGAGCGCCTCGGAGGCGAGCAGGCCCTCCCAGTTGAACCAGCGCTCGAAGTTGAAGCAGACGGCCTCGGCGTTGAACGGCGTGCCGTCGTGGAACTTCACACCGGTCTTCAGATTGAAGGTGTGGCTCATGCCGTCTTCCGACGACTCCCACGACTCGGCGAGCAGCGGGGCGGGGTCGGCGGTGCCGGCCTTGGTGCCGACGAGGCCCTCGAAGATCTGACGCGAGACGCGGAAGGTCTCGCCGTCCTGTGCGAGCGCCGGGTCGAGACCCTGCGGGTCGGACGAGGCGGCGAAGACGAAGGTGCTGTCGACGTCGTCGGACGTCTCGGAGCCATTGCCTTCTTCGCGCTGGCTGGCGACGCAGCCGGTCAGCAGCATCGCTGCGACCGCGGTGCCGGCGGCGAGAGCGAGCCCTCGCCTACGGGTGCTGTGGAGCATGGTGTGCCTCTCTGTGGAATGCTTCATCGCATGGACCGGATGCACCGTCGCATCCGCACATGATGAGTCGACGCTACTCAGCGGCCCCACAGAAATCCAAACTTTGCCGTGTTGCGATCCGGTATCGGGTCGCCTCACCGGTGGCGGCTGTAGGGTCGGATGCCATGAGGCGCCCCCCTGTCGCTCAGCACGCCCCGCATCGCACCCCCTCGGCCTGGGGTTCCGCCCTGCGGATGCTCGGCATCGGCGTCGCCGTGGTCGCGGTGTCCGCCCTCGGCATCGGCGGGTTCATCGCCGCCGACCTCGCGCTGCGCGTCAGCGACGGCGCGGTCGATCTGGAGGGCGCCCCCGAGGTCGCTCCCCCCTCTCTGGGCGCCTACCCCGGCGAGTTCGCGATCCTGCTGGTCGGCACCGACGAGTGCGGTGCCGTGTCGAAGCAGAAGCTCGGCGAGCGCTGCGTCAAGGAAGAAGGCATCCGGAACGACGTCAACCTGCTCGTGCACGTGTCGGAAGAGCCGCGCAAGGTGAGCGTCGTCTCCCTGCCGCGCGACCTCATGCTCGAGGTGCCCGACTGCACGCGGGAAGACGGGTCCGTGGCATCCGGATCGTCCAAGGCGCCCATCAACTCCGTCTTCGAGCGCGCGGGGCTCTCGTGCGTGGCGAAGTCCGTCGGCGAGCTGAGTGGGATCGACATCGGGTTCGCCGCGAAGCTCAGCTTCGACGGCGTGATGAAGATCACCGACGCGATCGGCGGCGTCGAGATCTGCATCGGCGGCACGGGAATCCGCGACAGGCACACCGGCATCGACTGGGATCCCGGTCCCCGCACCGTGTCGGGCTACGAGGCGCTGCAGTTCATCCGCGTGCGCAAGGGCATCGGCGACGGCAGCGACCTCGCCCGCATCTCGAACCAGCAGCAGTACATGTCTCGTCTGGCCAAGACCATCCTCAGCAGCGAGACGCTCACCGATCCCGGAAAGGTGCTGCGGCTCGCGAACGTCGTGGCCGACAACGTCGACCCCAGCAAAGAGCTCGCGAACCCCGTGCGGCTCGCGCAGCTCGCCCTCGCGCTGAAGGACGTGCCCTTCGACGAGTTCAAGTTCCTGCAGCTGCCGACGCTCGAAGACCCCGACGACGACGATCGCGTGGTCGTCAATGAAGAGGCCGCGGCGCCGATGTGGGAGGCGATCCGCACCGGAGAGTCGATGCAGATCACGGGAAAGGCCAGCAATCACGGCGGCGTGGTGACGGAGGAGGCCCCGACGCCGTCCGCCCCTCCCTCCGACGCGCCCTCGCCTGCACCGTCGGCGTCGCAGGGCGTCGTTCTGTCGGACCAGATCAGCGGCATCGACCTGAATCAGCAGACCTGCTCGGGTGGCAAGCGGCGCTGAGCCCGCGCGGATAACCTCGAGGGATGGGACGAGCACGCGCGCGGGACGCCGCGAATCCGCAGGCGCGGCTCGATCACGGCGGTATCGCCGAGGTCGCGCCCAGTGAATTCACCCACGGGTTCGAGCTCATCGTCGACGGCACACCGCAGTCGCACGTCGACCTCGACGACCCCACCCACCTGCACTTCGAGTACATCGTGCGGATGGGCGCGGTGATCGACCAGCTCGGATCATCGGCATCCGCCCCGCTCAGCGTCGTGCATCTCGGTGCAGGGGCGATGACCATCCCCCGCTACATCGAGAAGACCCGGCCCGGCTCACGTCAGCAGGTGATCGAGCTGGAGGGCCCGCTGGTGGCGCTCGTCCGTGAGCATCTTCCGCTGCCACGGTCGGCCTCGATCCGTGTGCGGATCGGCGACGCGCGGGAGGGCCTTCGGCGCCTGCCCCCGGCGCTCAGCGGGCAGTGCGACCTCGTCGTATCGGACGTGTTCTCGGGTGCCCAGACGCCCGCGCACCTCACGAGCGTCGAGTTCTACCGTGAGATCGCCGACCTGCTGGCCCCCGCCGGCGTGCTCCTGGTGAACGTCGCCGACGGACCGGGCCTCGCCTTCGCGAGGCGGCAGGTCGCGACCGCGATGAGCGTGTTCGACGAGGTGGCGCTGCTCGCCGACACCCAGGTGCTGAAGGGGCGCCGGTTCGGCAATCTGGTGCTCGCCGCCTCGCGCACGGCTCTGCCGACCGAATGGCTGCCGCGGCTGCTGGCCGCGGGTCCGCATCCGGCCAAGATCGCGCAGGGTGCCGAGGTCGCCGCGTTCGCGAAGGGCGCGGCGATCGTCACGGATGCGGATGCCGTGGCATCCCCCCGCCCCGACGCGAGCATCTTCCTGCGCTGACGCCGACCGTCCCAGCAGGTCGGATGCCGGGGTTGCAGGGCGTGCCTCGAACGGTTCTCAGGTGGGCGAGGCAGACTGGGACGACGGTCGCGGAGAGGAGTCAGCAGTCGTGAATTTGATCCAGGGTTACGACCCCGACACGCTTCGTGAACTGGTGGACCCGCGGGAGTGCCTGACACGTCTCGCTGAGATCGAGAACCAGCGGAGCCTGCCGGTGCTACTGGAGCGCGTGTGGCTGCTGAAGGTGCTCGATCGACTCGACGAGGCGCTCGAGCTGGCCGACGAGACCGTGCGTCAGGCCCGCATGGCCGGCACCCGCAAAGACCTGCTGCGCGCCCGGGTCCTGCACGCCACCGTTCTGCAGAACCGCGGTGCGCACGCCGCCGCCGCGCAGGAGCTCGCCACCTGCGCGAACGAGGCCGAGGGTCAGGGCTGGGCGGGGATCGCCGCCTTCGCACACCAGCACCACGGCAAGAACGCCTACGAGGCGCGTGACTTCGAGCAGGCGCGCGAGAGCTTCAAGCGGTCGCTGTTCCTGCGCCGTGCGGCAGGTGCCGACGACTCGGATCTCGAGAAGGCGCTGCGCGCCATCGAGGCGGCCGAGCGCCGCAGCGTCGCCACGGCCGACATGCTCGTCTGACCCGGTCGTGGCGCCGGAATCCGGCGCCGATGTCCTTCAGGGGTCTTACTCTGATCACATGGCCGATCTGGTTCGCGTCCGCGTCTGGGGTGACGCACTGATTCGCATGCACCTCGACGAGTCGTGGTCGTTCGAGTTCGACAACGCGAAGCGCCGTGCCGGGCTCTGCGACTATCAGCGCAAGCGCATCTCGGTCTCGCGCTATCTCGCCGCACGCTTCGATGACGACGAGATCCACCAGACTCTGCTGCACGAGGTCGCGCACGCCCTGGCCGGTCATGAGGCCGGCCACGGCCCTGCGTGGAAGCGCATCGCCCGGTCGCTCGGCTACGTGGGCGGCACCACGCACCACGGAGAGACGGCGACAGAGCTCGCCCCGTGGATCGGTCGGTGCCCTTCAGGTCATGTGGCCTACCGTCACCGCCGCCCGGCACGCGAGACCTCGTGCGCGAAGTGCTCACGGCGCTTCGACCGCCGGTTTCTGTTCGAGTGGCACCGTCGCGAGATCACCGCGGCCGACCGTCTCGCGGCTCAGTCGCCTCGCTGAAGCGGGTTGCGCTGCGCTCGCGAAACGCAGGAATTCGCATGGAATGCAGGAGTGAATCCCGGCATCCCTCCTGTGTTTCGAGAGAGCTCCTGTGTTTCGCGCAGTGACGATCAGTCGGCGGTGCGCGGAGCCCGATAGCGGCGCACGAGCAGGGCGATCAGACGCCAACCGAGCAGCATCGCCGCCAGCACCAGCGCCGCGACGATGATGAACGGGGTCTCGGCGGTGTCACCCGACGCGATGCGCAACAGCATCCCGCCGCCGAGCGTCACGATCCACACGACCAGCCCCCAGCCGAGCGACCAAGGCCGTCGAGGGCGGGCGGGCACCAGCGCGGCGAGCGCGTGCCCGACGAACAGAGCGACGAGGAACGGCCATGCCGTCAGCAGGAAGCCCAGGGGATCCTCGTCATGCGATGCGCGGCCGATGACCGCGAAGATCAGCACGAACACGGCGTCGACGATGACCGCGGGCAGGTACCTCATGCTCCGACCCTATGTCTGCTTCCGAGGCGCACCGCGCCGGAAACGCCAGACGAAACCGGATGCCCACGGCGCGCCACCCCCAGACACGCCGCAGCCGCACCGAAGCGTACGAGAGTCCCCGCATCCGGATGCCCCCGCCGGAAACACCAGACCAAACAGGACGGGCACGGCGCGGCGCCCCCAGACACGCCGCAGCCGCACCGAAGCGTCCGAGAGTCCCCGCATCCGGATGCCCCCGCCGGAAACACCAGACCAAACCGGATGCCCACGGCGCGCCGCGCTCGCGACACGCCGCGCTCGCACCGGAGCGTCCGAGACCCCCGGCATCCGGATGCCCCCGCCGGAAACACCAGACCAAACCGGATGCCCACGGCGCGCCGCGCTCGCGACACGCCGCACTCGCACCGGACCGTCCGAGGCTTCCGACGTGCGAAGGTCAGCTGAAGCGCTCGAAGACGCCCAGGCGCAGTTCGGGAACGACGTCGACGGCGTCGAGCTCTGCCGCCTCGGCGGTCGTCGAGGGCCGCACGCCGGCGGCCTCCATACGGGCGGTCGACGCTACGCCCCCGACGAGCTCGCGACCCGAGCCGCTGCCGATGAGCATGTGGCGGAGTCCCGGGCGCAGAGCACGGAAGGCCTCTGCTGCCGCTGCCGCCTCGGGCGAGGAGTGATCGATGCCGAGATCGCACAGCGCGTCGATGATGGCGCCGGCGCCCAGCTGATCCTCGACAGCGAAGCGCAGCTCGCCGGTGGGCCCGAGCTCGCCCGCGGCGATGATCGAGACCGAGGCGCGCGTGCCCTGTCGCTCCTGCAGAGTCATGACTGCGCGCGCGACGGCCGCGGCATTGCGGATGCCGCCGATCAGCACGGTCGAGGGAGCGCGCTCGACAGCGGATGACGAGGCTGCGGCAGCAACCGCGGCGCCGTTCGTCGACCACAGCACCGCCGATTCGAGCGGGATGCGCTGGTCTGCCGCCACCGCGTCGGCCACGGTCGACGAGAACCGCAGCACGTCGACGGCGACGATGATGTCGGCGGGCGCCAGGCGAGCCAGACCCTGCGTGCCCCATTCGAAGCGCACCTGATACGAGGACTGGTCGAACGGCGAAGGCATCCGACCAGCATATTCCCGCCTCGCGCGCCCACCGCGACCCCGAGCATCGCCGAGACCCCGTGCTGTCGATGTGGACAGCGCGGGGCCTGGGCGATGCGGCGCCCCCTCTGCGACACCGAGCAGCAGCGCCGGGGTCAATCGGCGGCGAGCGCCTCGACCGGGGCCACGCGCGTCGCGAGACGCGTGGGGGTCACCGCAGCGACCACGGTGAGCAGAGCAGTCGCCGCGACGATCGCGACCACCGGCATCCACGGCACCGCCGGGTACACGAGACCTGCGGGCTCGAAGTCGGGCAGCACGGGCACCGATCCGAGCAGCGACTGCGCCGCGATCCACCCGTAGGCGATGCCGAGCACGAGACCGGTCAGAGTCGCGGCGACCGTGATGTGCACCGCCTCGAGCAGCACCATGCGGCGCACCTGCGCCGAGGTCAGACCGATCGCGCGCAGCAGACCGAGCTCGCGGCGGCGCTGCACGACGCCGATGGTCAGCAGGTTGACCAGACCCACCGCGGCGATCACGGCCGACACGGCGACCAGCACCATCATGATGCTCGCGAAGGCGTCCATGGGGGCGAAGAAGTCGTCGACGAACTCGCCCTCGCTCTGCCGCATCATCAGGGCCTTCGCCGACTCCATCGCGACAGCGAACATGGTCACGAGGGCGACGCCCATCACGACGCCGATCGCCATGCGGCTCGAACGCTCGGGGTAGCGCAGCGCGTTCTCGGCGGCGAGGCGCGCGGTCGCGCCGCGTCCGAAGAGCCGCCCGACCAGGCGCAGCACCGGCGGCATGAACAGCGGCGACGCGGTGGCGAGACCGGTGAACGAGAAGAGTCCGCCGAAGAAGGCGACGACCACGCCGATCGGGCTGATCAGCCCCAGCATCACTCCCGCGACGAGCAGCGCGACGCCGACGACGATGAGCACGAGCGCGCCGATGTGCTTGCCGCGCCGACCTGCCTCGTCATCGTGCGTGCGCTCGACCGATCCGCCCAGTGCCTGCAGCGGGGTGACCGCGAGCACGCGGCGCGAGCCGATCCACGCCGCCAGCCAGGTCGTCAGAGCGACGCCCACGACGGGGAACAGCACGCCCGGCTGCACGAGCGTGAAGGTCTCGGGCGTCCGCCCCAGCAGCGCCTCGCCCACCAGCATCCCGACCGCGGCGAAGCCGAGCCCCGCGAACAGGCCGATACTCGCACCGATCATGCCGACGACCAGGCCCTGACTCGTCACCTCCGCCCGCTGCGACCGGGCGGACGCCCCGATCAGGCGCATCAGCGCGATGCGCCTCGTGCGCCCGGCGATGATCGTCGAGAACGTGTTCGCCGTGACGATCGCCGCGACGTACATCGCGACGGCGACCAGCAGCACCGAGAGGATCATCACGACGAGAGCGAGCATCTCGCTGTCGCCGATGAACGGGTCGGACTGCAGCATGCCACCGATGTACGCCGTCACCTCGACGAGGATCACCCCGAACGCGGCGGCGAGCGCCGAGACGAGAACGCTCGCCCCCATCCCCCGCTCGCGCAGCCAGCCGAGCCGCGCGGCCCGAGGACGGCTCAGCTCGACGCGCGAGAGCGTCGCGGCCGGCGCGCTCATGCCGCCACCTCTGCGGCGAGCATGTGCGCGGCGATCTGCTCGGCGCTCTGCTTGGGGTGGTCTGCGGTGATGCGGCCGTCGCCGAGGAACAGCACGCGGTCGGCGTGGCTCGCGGCGATCGCATCGTGGGTGACCATCGCGATCGACTGTCCGTGTTCCCGGCTCGCGGTGGCGAGCAGCTCGAGGACCTCACGGCCGCTGCGGGAGTCCAGGTTGCCGGTCGGCTCGTCGGCGAACACCAGATCGGGCGCCGTGGCCAGTGCGCGGGCGATGGCGACGCGCTGCTGCTGCCCGCCCGAGAGCTCGTGCGGACGGTGGGTGAGGCGGGATGCCAGACCCAGGCGCTCGACGAGCGAGTCGATGCGTGCACGTTCGATGGCCGTCGGCTGGCGTCCGTCGAGCTCGAACGGCAGCAGGATGTTGCCGATCGCGTCGAGAGTGGGCACGAGGTTGAACGCCTGGAAGATGAATCCGACGCGGCGCCGGCGCAGGATGGTCATCTCGAGGTCTCCGAGGCCGGTGATCTCGGTGTCGCCGATCCACGCACGCCCCTCGGTGGGGGCGTCGAGGCCCGCCATGATGTGCATGAGCGTCGACTTGCCCGAACCCGATGGCCCCATGATCGCAGTGAACTGGCCGCGGCGGATGCTGACGCTGACGTCGTCGAGGGCGCGGACGCCGGCGGCGCCGGCTCCGTAGGTCTTGGTGAGGTGCTGGACACGTGCGGCGAGGCCGAGGTCCGAGGTCGTGATCTCCATGACGTCGACGCTATTTCCGGCGCAGGTGCCCGCACATCGGCCCGGGGATGGCATCCGTCTACATCGCGAGGATGATCTCGGGAAGCCGCCCGGCGTACGAAGATCAGGCCAGGCCGTGCTCGAAGGCGAAGACGACCAGCTGCACGCGGTCGCGCAGGCGCAGCTTCGTGAGAATGCGGCTGATGTGCGTCTTCACGGTCGCCTCGCTGAGGAACTCGCGCGCCGCGATCTCGCTGTTCGACAGCCCCCGGGCGGCGAGCGCGAAGATCTCCCGCTCGCGATCGGTGAGGTCGGCGTACTCCGCCGGCACCGGCTTGGTCTCGGCGGTGAAGTGCGCGAACAGCTCGCGGGTGGCCGATGCTGCGATCACGCTCGACCCGGAGTCGACCGTGCGGATCGCGGCGAGCAGGAACTCGGGATCGGCGTCCTTCAGCAGGAAGCCGCTGGCGCCCTGCTGGATAGCCCGCGCCGCGGCCTCATCGAGGTCGAAGGTCGTGAGCATGACGACCCGGGGCGGGTCGGGCTGTGCGAGCACCTCGGCGGTCGCGGTGAGGCCGTCCATGACGGGCATCCGGATGTCCATCAGCACGACGTCGGGACGCGTGAGGCCGATGACCTCCAGGGCCTCCCTGCCGTCGCCGGCTTCACCGACGACATCCATGTCCGGCTGCGACGAGACGAGCATCCGCACACCCGCTCGGAACAGCGACTGGTCGTCGACGAGCACGACCCTGATCATCCTGACCTCCTGGTCGTCTTCGGTCCGCTCAGTTCGCCGAGGGGCCGATCGGAAGCGTAGCGCGCACGGTGAACCAATGCGGCTCATGTTGCACCGTGAGCGATCCGCCGACCAGCTGCGCACGCTCGCGCATTCCGATGAGCCCGTGCCCGCCGTGCAGGATTGGCTGCGCACCAAGGGCCGGCACGGCGGCGGGCGACGCGACCCGGTTGCGCACCGTGATGTCGACACGCTCCACCCACCACGACAGGTGCACGTCGACGTCGCCCTCACCGTGACGGATGGCGTTGGTGAGCGCCTCCTGCAGGATGCGGTAGACGGCGAGCTGAATGGCCCCCGGCGGGTCGGCCTGCGGCATCGGGTCGACCGTGACGCGTGGCTCGACGCCCGCCTGGCGCACCTGCGAGAACAGCGCCTCGAGGTCGGCCAGCGTGGGCTGCGGGCCGTCACCCTGGCGATGACGCAGCTGGGTCAGCAGCATCCGCACATCGGACAGCGCCGATCGAGCGGTCTGCGCGATCGTCACCAGCGCCTCCTGCGCGAGCTCGGGTCGCGCCGCCGCGGCGTAGCGGGCGCCGTCGGACTGCGCGATGACGACCGCGAGGGAATGCGCGACGATGTCGTGCATGTCGCGGGCGATGCGCACGCGCTCCTGCTCTTCAGCCGCCATCGTCTCGGCGCGCAGCTGCGCCTCGCGGTTGGCCCGGCTCTGCCGCACCACCCGCCAGAGCAGACCGGCTCCCCACGCCATCGCGAGCGACAGCACGATGGTGAGACCCATCGTGACGCTGAGCAGCACGAGCCGCATCTCGATGGGGGCGGGAGCCGCCACGGCGTTGACGTCGTACTGCAGCAGGCCGATGTACAGGCCGCCCAGCACGCCGCCGCCCACGGCCGAGGCGCCGCCGAGCCACAGCATCCGCTTCGTGCCCCACGCCGATGTCGCGAACAGCACCCCGAAGATGGCGACGTCGATCGGAAGCGGCGGCAGACCGCCACCCATCTGCAGAAGCGCACCGGTCCAGGCGAGGATCAGGGCGATCGGGGGCGAGAGCCGGCTGATCGCCGCGGCCCCCCAGATCAGCAGCGAGGCGACGACGAGCACGGTGGTCGCCGAGATGTCGGGCAGCCAGAAGCTCAGCTGGCCGGAGCTGAAGCTCATCGAGAGCGGAACGGTGATCAGAAGCCCGAAGACGGCACCGATGATGTCGAGCACGAGCCAGGGTGCGGGGATGCGGCGGATCACCCCTTCACGCTACGGGAGCCGGCGGGGCCCGCGCGTCCGTCTGGAGCTGTATGCGGGCGGATCAGGCCGGTGTCAGGCGCGGCAGATGATCTCGCCGTGGGGGACGAGATACCAGCCGTCGCCGTCGGATGCCCAGGCGCGCCAGGCATCGCTGATCTGCTGCAGCTGCGCGCGGGTCGCGAGCCCCTCGCGCTCGAGCTGCACCGCGAGCGCGGACTGCAGGATGCGATCGGCCCACATCCCTCCCCACCACTCACGCTCGGCAGGGGTGGCGTAGCACCAGGTCGAGGCGGTCGCGGTGATGTCGGTGAAGCCTGCCGCCCGCGCCCACTGCAGCAGGCGGCGTCCGGCGTCGGGTTCTCCGCCGTTCAGCCGCGCGGCCTCGCGGTACAGTCGCAGCCATTCATCGAGCTCGGGCAGAAGCGGAAACCAGATGAATCCGGCGTAGTCGGCATCGCGGGCGGCGACGACACCGCCCGGCTTCGCGACTCGGCGCATCTCGCGCAGCGCCTGCACCGGATCGCCGACATGCTGCAGCACCTGGTGCGTGTGCACGATGTCGAAGGTGTCGTCGGCGAAGCCCAGTGCGTGCACGTCTTCGACCGAGAAGTCGATGCTCGAGATGCCTCGCTCGGTCGCGAGCACACGCGAGAGGCTGAGGGCCTCGTCGGAGATCTCGGTCGCGGTGACGCGGCCGACCCGGCTCGCGAAGTCGACGGTGATCGTGCCGGGTCCAGCCCCTACGTCGAGCAGATGGGCATCCGGCGAGAGGTGCGGCGCAAGGTAGGCGGCCGAGTTGTCGACGGTGCGGGTGTTATGAGAGCGCAGCACCGAGTCGTGGTGCCCGTGGGTGTAGACGGCCATGCGCACAGTCTGCCGCAGCGGCGGCGGTCGCTCGCGCCGTGCGACGCAACTCCGGAGATCCGAGGGGCGATCGGCCCGAAACCCCCGTTGCGCGCCCGATCCGGCGTGCTTCTCCGGAGTTGTGACGCCTGCTGGCGGAGTTGCGACGCCGGCGGGCGGAACTCAGTCGCGGGCCATGCGCCGCAGTGTCTCTCGGTCTGGTTTCCCGGATGCCAGGGTGGGCAGCTCGGGAACGACCTCGAGCTGCGCGGGACGCGCGTGCGGACCGATCTCGGCGGCGACCAGCGCCCGGGCCTCTTCGAACATCGCCTCGGCATCGCCTATGCCGGTCGCGAGGAAGATGACGGATGCCTCGCCCCAGCGGTCGTCGCGCATGCCGACGACCACGGCCTGCTCCAGGCCGGGGATGCTGCGCACCACCCGCTCGACCCGATCGAGCGACACGTTGATGCCACCCGAGACGATCACGTTGTCGATGCGGCCGGTGATGGCGAGGCGCCCGTCGGGGGCGATCGTGCCGGCGTCGCCCGTGCGATACCACCGGCTGCCGTCGTCTCGGGTATGGAAGACCTGCGCGGTGAGCGCGGGGTCGCCGAGGTAGCCGTCGGCGAGCATCGGTCCGCTGATGCGCACCTCGCCGTCGATCTCCGCCAGGTGCACTCCCTCGAGCGGGATGCCGTCGTACACGCATCCGCCAGCGGTCTCACTCGATCCGTAGGTGCGCACGATGTGCGCACCCAGCTCCTCCGCGCGCTCGCGCAGCGACGGGGGCAGCGCCTGGCCGCCGACGAGGATCGCCCGGTACGAGGTCAGGGCGTCGCGCACATCCGCCCGCGACTCCGCCGCATCGAGCAGGGTGGCCAGCTGCGCGGGCACGAATGACGTGAACCGGTGGGTGTCCGCACGCAGCGCTGCGGTAGCCCGCACGAAGGCGTCCGCAGTGAACCGCCCGCCGAGCAGCACCGGCTCGTGGCCGGCGAGAAGCGAGCGCCCGAGCACCTGGACTCCGGCGATGTACGCGGCGGGCAGGGCCAGCATCCACTGCCCGGAGCCGATCCGCGCGGCTGTCGCCGCCGCGCTCGACCGCAGGGCCGCGGCGCTGAGCACGACGCGCTTCGGGATGCCGCTCGATCCGGAGGTCGCGATGACCACGGCCGTGCCGTCGGGCACGACATCGCCGGGTGCAGGGTCGAAGCCCAGCGCGAGCGGCCGGGTGCCGTCGAGGGCAGCGGGAAGGGCATCCCGGACCGCGGCGGCATCGCCGCCGTCGATCGGATGCAGCCTCACGACCCCGCCTCCCCGCACCGGGTCGCGACTCGAACGGCACGCCGAGGCCACCACGTCACAGACTCAGCGGGCAGCATCGATCAGAAGTGGTACGGGAACGGCGACCAGTCGGGGTCGCGCTTCTGCAGGAACGAGTCGCGGCCCTCGACGGCCTCATCCGTGCCGTAGGCGAGCCGGGTGGCCTCTCCGGCGAACACCTGCTGGCCGACCATGCCGTCATCGACGGCGTTGAAGGCGAACTTCAGCATGCGGATGGCGGTGGGCGACTTCGTCAAGACGGTCCGCGCCATCGCCAGCGCCTCGCGCTCGAGCTCCGCATGCGGCACGACGCGGTTGACGGCACCCATCTCGTACGCGCGCTGAGCCGAGTACTCCTCGGCGAGGAAGAACACCTCGCGGGCGATCTTCTGCCCCGTCTGGCGGGCCATGTACGCAGAGCCGTAGCCCGCGTCGAAGCTGCCGACGTCGGCATCCGTCTGCTTGAACCGGCCGTGCTCGGCACTCGCGATCGTCAGATCGCACACGACATGCAGCGAGTGCCCGCCGCCGGCCGCCCATCCGGGAACGACCGCGATGACGACCTTGGACATGAACCGGATCAGGCGCTGCACCTCGAGGATGTGCAGCCGGCCCGCGCGGGCCGTGTCGTGCACCTCGGTCGTCGACTCGCTGTACTTGTAGCCGTCACGGCCGCGGATGCGCTGGTCGCCGCCCGAGCAGAACGCCCAGCCGCCGTCCTTCGGGCTCGGCCCGTTGCCGGTGAGCAGGACAGCGCCGATGCGCGGGTCCTGACGGGCGATGTCGAGCGCCCGGTACAGCTCGTCGACCGTGTGCGGGCGGAAGGCGTTGCGCACCTCGGGGCGGTCGAACGCGATGCGGGCGACACCGCCGTCTCGCGACACATGCGCGGTGACGTCGGTGTAGTCCTCGGCGCCGGGCGCGAGGGTCCACTCGGACGGGTCGAAGATGTCGGAGACGAAATCAGCGGTCACGGCTCTCAGCCTATTCCGCGACCGTGCTCGCGTACGATCGTGGCGTGCTTCTCTCACCCCGCCTCCGCCGCTCCCTGCTCGCCCTCACCGCCGCTGCCGCACTCACCCTGACGGGCTGCGCCTCGGCTCCGGATGCCGCAGAGCCGGGCTCATCGGCGCCTGCGCCGTCGTCGACGGCGAGCGAGGCATCCGGAACCTGCTCGTACCCGGCCGACGGTCGCCCGTCGGAGAAGAAGGTCGATGCGCCCGCTGAGGAGCCCGTCGAGACCGCCGAGGTTCCCGTCACCGTCACCACGGGCGTCGGCGCCCTGAAGATGACGCTCGACGCTGCCAAGACGCCGTGCACCGTGAACAGCTTCCTCTCGCTCGCCGAGCAGGGCTACTTCGACGGCACCACCTGCCACCGGCTCACCACCGACGGCATCTTCGTGCTGCAGTGCGGCGACCCGAGCGCCACCGGATCGGGCGGCCCCGGGTACTCGTTCGCCGACGAGCTCGACGGCTCCGAGACCTACGAGGCCGGCACGCTCGCGATGGCGAACGCCGGGCCCGACACCAACGGCTCGCAGTTCTTCGTCGTCTACGCCGACAGCCAGCTGCCGCCGAACTACACCGTGTTCGGTCACCTCGATGAGAAGTCGACCGCGATCGTCGCCGATGTCGCGGCAGCCGGCACTGAGAGCGGCGGCCCCGACGGGGCTCCGAAGACCCCGGTCATGATCGAGAGCGTCACGAAGGGCTGACCCTCTCGCACTGCCGACACCCCCGCTCCCTGCCGCGGAGCGGGGGTGCCGGCGTTCGGAGGTCAGGCGGCGAGGCGCGACCGGGCGGCCTTGCGCCAGCCGTCGACCATGTCGCCGACCGTGATGCCGACGATCGCGATGCCGCTCAGCACGGCCAGCACGGTGACCGCGTCGCTGCCGACGCCGTTGGCGACGAACACCTCGTCGACGAAGCGCGGGTTGAACAGCACGCCGCGGCCGAGGGCTGTGAGCCCGAGGCTCATCACGCACACCGCGATGGCGGCGTTGATCCACGCGAGGGTCATCGTCCATCGACCGCGGGCGAACACGGCGAAGGCGAGGCCCGCCTCGACGACCAGCAGCGCGATGAGCGCTCCGATCCCCCACGGCCACAGGTCGGGGTTGAGGATCGACATCGGCGCATCGTCGGAGCGCACCCAGCCCCGCAGCTGGTCCCACAGCAGAAGACCCGTGAACAGCGCGAGCATCACCAGAGAGGCGATGAGGTCGGCGCGGGCCGTGCCCGAGTGCGACTCCTCGGGCAGCTGGTCGACGCTCCACCGCGTGCCGGTATCGGCGCCGGTGCGCTCGAGGACGAAGAAGACCATGGTCGTCCAGAACGACACGTGCACGATCACCGACAGCCCGACGGCGATCGACTCGCCGATGACCACTCCGATGCTCGCACCGCTCAGCGCCTGCGCGATCGCGACGCCGCCGATCGCGCACGCCGGCACGACGGCGAGCAGGATCTTCAGCAGGCGCCACCAGGTGAGGTAGTACTTCGGCCCGATCAGGTGCAGCGGCCGGTCGGCGTAGCCCGCGGCGAGCACGCCGGGGTCGCCGAGCTCGGTCAGCACCGCGCGCTCGGCATGTTCGCGCGATTCGCCGTTCTCGGTGCGGGCGTCGACGGCATCCGCGATCGAGGCCCGGAGCTCGTCTCGCACCTCGGTCTGCAGCGCCTCGGGCAGGCTCCGCACGGTCGCCGTGATGTAGCGATCGGTCAGTGTGGCGGTCATGTCAATTCTCCTCTTCGCGGAGCGCGGCGGTCGCGGCGGCGATGGCGGCGACCTCCTGAGTCAAGGTGGTGGCGAGGCGGATGCCCGCCTCGGAGGTGCGGTAGAACTTGCGGGGTCTCGCCTCGTCGGTGTTCCACTCGCTCTCGAGATAGCCCTGCTTCTCGAGCCGGCGCAGCAGCGGGTAGAGCGTGTTCGCGTCCGTCGGAAATCCGGCGGATGCCAGCTGCTCGAGCAGCCCGTACCCGTAGCCGGGTGTGCGCAGCAGCTGCAGGCTGGCGAGCACGATCGTGCCGCGCCGCAGCTCCTGCAGGTGTCCGTCGAACTCTGTCTCGTCCATACCCGTCACTATATTGTGTGACACACACTATTGTCAATGGCGCATTGCCGTGCGTCCGGTCGCCCCTAGTCTGGGGCGATGACCTCCTCCGTGCAGATCCGCCGCGTCGACCCTTTCGACACCGCTGAGCACGACCTGTGGTGGCAGGCGTACGCCGAGGCGAAGCGCGCCGACATGGGCGAGAACGCGCTCATCTGGACGCTAGAGGAGAGCCGCGCCGAGATGCAGCAGCGCTCGGCCACCACCGAGCGCCGCACCTACGTCGCCGTCCGCGACGGCTCGGTGGTCGGCGGCGGATCCCTCGCGCTTCCCCTCAAAGACAATCTGCATTCGGCCGCCCTCGGCGTCACCGTCCCGCCGGCGCACCGCCGCCAGGGCGTCGGCACGGCACTGCTCGCGCACATCGAAGCCGAGGCCGCGGCATCCGGACGCACGACACTGCGCGCCGAGACCGCATGGCCCGCATCCGCACCCGAAGACGGCACGGGCGAGCCCGGAATCGAGTTCGCCCGCACCCACGGATACACGCTCGCGCTCGGCGACCTGCAGAACCGTCTCACCCTGCCCGTGGACCCGGCCGTGATCGACGCGCTGTCGGCCCAGGCTCCTGCGCGCGGATACGACATCCGCAGCTGGATCGGCCCGGTGCCCGACGAGTTCGTCGCGGAGTGGGCGGCTCTCGACGCGATACTCGACACCGAGGCGCCGACCGGCGAGCTCGACATCGAGGCCGCATCGGCCGACGTCGACGACTATCGCGCCGACGAGGCGATGCAGGCGGCTCAGGGGCGCACATCGTTCGGCACCGTGGCGCTCGCACCCGATGGCCGCATCGCGGCATACACGCAGATCGTGGTCTCGGGCGACGACGGCAACGCCTATCAGTGGGGCACCCTGGTACGGCGAGAAGACCGAGGGCACCGGCTCGGCCTGCGCGTCAAGCTCGAGAACCTGCGGATGCTGCAGCGGCACTCTCCCGATACCCCGCGCATCTACACCTACAACGCCGAGTCGAACGAGCACATGCTCGCCGTCAACACCCGGCTCGGGTTCGAGGCCACCGGCAGACTCGGCGAGCTGCAGAAGCGGCTCGGCTGACGCGGTCGCTGCGCACACAACTCCGGAGAAGTCGGGCCAGTGCGCGCCAGAGGCGGCCGGAACCGCCGTTCTCGTCGCGGATCTCCGGAGTTATGACCACGCCGCGGGCATGATGGACGCATGACGCCGCCCCTCGCCGACCTGCTCGCCACGGCTCGCGTGGTCGCCCTGCCCATGAACACCCGCTTCCGCGGGGTCGATATGCGCGAAGCGCTGCTGTTCGAGGGCCCGCAGGGGTGGGCGGAGTTCTCGCCGTTCGTCGAATACGAAGACGCCGAGGCCGCGACCTGGCTGGCCGCGGCCATCGACTTCGCCTGGAACGAGCAGCCCGCGCCCCTGCGCGACCGCATCCGAGTGAACGCCACGGTGCCGGCGGTTGCGGCCGAAGCCGTGGCCGGTGTGCTCGCCCGATTCGACGGATGCCGCACGGCCAAGGTCAAGGTGGCCGAGCGCGGCCAGGTGCTGGCCGACGACATCGCGCGCGTCCGCGCGGTACGCGAGCACATGGGACCCGAAGGCCGGATCCGCATCGACGCGAACGCCGGCTGGAACGTCGACGAGGCCGAGCACGCGATCCACGCCCTCGCCGAGTTCGACCTCGAATACGCCGAGCAGCCCTGCCCGACCGTCGCCGAGCTCGCTGAGCTTCGCACGCGCGTCAGACACATGGGCATCCCGATCGCGGCCGACGAGAGCGTGCGCAAGGCCGAGGATCCGCTGGCCGTCGCCCGTGCCGGCGCCGCGGATCTCATCGTCATCAAGGCGCAGCCGCTCGGCGGCATCCGGCGAGCGCTCGGCATCGTCGCCGAGGCCGGCCTGCCCGCCGTGGTCTCGAGCGCGCTCGACACGGCGGTCGGCCTGTCGCAGGGCGCCGCACTCGCGACATCCCTCCCGACGCTCGACTACGACTGCGGGCTGGGCACCGCCTCGCTGTTCGCCGACGATGTCGCCGACGCCCGGCCGGTCGGCGGGTCGGTGTCGGCCTCGCGGGTCGTTCCGGATGCCACCGCGCTGGCGCGCCTCGAGGCTCCTGCCGACCGGCGCACCTGGTGGCTCGAACGCCTCGAGCGCTGTCACGCACTGGTCAGCGCAGGAGACGCGGTCTAGCTCCGCATCAGCTCGACCATGCGGCCGAGCGCATCGCTGCCCGCGCGGCGCAGGCTGACCGAGTCCCGACCGCCTATCGCGCCGCGCACGGTCATGCCCTCCCACACGATCATGAGCAGCCGGGCGGCCTCGTCGGCGCTGATGCGCAGTGCGATCTGACCGGCGTCGATGATCTCCTGGATGATGGCGGCGATGCTGCGCACCATCTCGTCCTCCTGCGCGAGGTAGGCGGCGCCGAACGCAGGGTCTCGCAGGGCGCGGATGCGGATCTCGCTCATCATCATGACGCCGACGCGGTCGTCTGCGCCCGAGTCCATGATCTGCTGCACGAGGTCGGCCGGGTCGCACTCGTCGAGCGTGTTCTCGCCGACGAGCATCGCGACGCGTTCACGCACCGCCTGCAGCCGGGTCTCGCCGACCGAGGCCGCGAGCGTGAGGAACAGCTCGTCCTTCGACTCGAAGTTCGAGTAGAAGGCGCCGCGCGTGAAACCGGCGCGCTCGCACACCGCCTCGACGGTCGCGCCCTCGAGGCCGACCTCGGCGAACACCTGCTGGGCCGCCTCGAGAAGGCGGGCGCGCGTGTTCTCGCGGCTGCGTGTCGCGGTCATCGCTTCTCCTTCACATCGGGTGCACAGCATCCGGCTTCCCGATGCCCTTACGATACATGTACGTATTCAATACATCTGTGTATCGAGATTCTGCGGAGGCCGCGTGTCCACCCTTCTCTCCACGCTCGGGCGCTGGTCGTTCCGGCATCCGTGGCGCGTGCTCGTCGCCTGGCTCATCGTGCTGGGCGTCGCCGGCGGCGGCGCTGTCGCGCTCGGCGCGGGAACCGACAACACCTTCTCGATCCCCGGCACCGAGTCGCAGGCGGGCCTCGAGCAGCTCTCGCGGACCTTCCCGCAGGTCAGCGGCACGAACGCGCAGTTCATCGTGGTCGCGGCAGACGGCGATGACATCACCGACGCCGCCTACCGCGACGATATCGAAGACGCCGTCGACAGCCTCGAGCGCTTCGACGGCGTGCTCGCGGTCACCTCGCCGTACGACGAGAACATCACGGGCATGGTCAACGCCGAGAAGACCGCAGCCATCGTGCGCCTGCAGTTCGAAGGCCAGTCGACCGATGTGCCGGCGAGTGTGAAGGAAGACCTGCAGAGCGAGGTCGACGAGCTCGCAGCCGCGCTGCCCGACGGCTCGCAAGCCGCTCTCGGCGGCGACCTCTTCGCGACCTCCATCCCCACGGTCACGATCACCGAGGCGATCGGCCTGCTCATCGCGCTGCTCGTGCTGATCGTCACCTTCCGCTCGTTCGTCGTCGCGGGGCTGCCGCTGCTCACCGCGGTGCTCGGCGTGGGCATCTCGATGGCCGGCATCTTCGCCGCCACCGCCTTCGCCACCGTGTCTTCGACCACTCCTCTGCTCGCGCTCATGCTCGGACTCGCAGTCGGCATCGACTACGCGCTGTTCATCGTCGCCAGGCACCAGGATCAGGTGCGCGACGGCATCGACCCCGAGGAGTCCGCTGCGCGCGCGGTCGGCACGGCCGGGTCGGCTGTGGTCTTCGCCGGCATCACGGTGCTGATCGCCCTGATCGGACTCGGGTTCGCGGGCATCCCGTTCCTGACCACGATGGGGATCGCCGCCTCGGTCGCGGTCGCGATCGCCGTCGCCATCTCGGTGACCCTCACCCCCGCGCTGCTCGGGTTCCTGAAGGGCCGCGTCGCCGGCCGACCCCGGCGCGCGCGTTCCGCTTCGGCCGCCGGCGACGACGACCAGCAGGGGCGAGAAGGCACGGCCCGCGACGCCGCGACGCGCCGCACGTTCTCGCGGCGCTGGGTCGACACGATCACGAAGCGCCCGGTCATCGTCGCCACCGCGGTCATCGTCGGACTCGGCATCGTCGCGATCCCCGCGCTCAGCCTCAACCTCGCGCTGCCCAACGCGGGTGTGCTCCCGAAGGGATCCGAGGCGCGCGTCAGCTACGACCTCACCGCCGACGAGTTCGGCCCCGGCTTCAACGGCCCGCTGATCCTCACCGGCACGATCGTCACCTCCACCGACCCGCTGAACCTCATGCAGGACCTCGGTGACGAGGTCGAGAAGCTGCCCGGCGTGCGCGAAGTGGCCCTCGCCACTCCCAATGAGACCGCCGACACGGGCATCGTGCAGATCATCCCCGAGACCGCGCCCGACGACCCGGCGACCAGCGACCTCGTGCGCGAACTGCGCTCGCACCACGACGGATGGCTCGACGAGTACGGCATCGACCTGAAGGTCACGGGCTTCACCGCCGTCGCGATCGACATCTCCGACCAGCTCGGCGCCGCGCTGCTGCCGTTCGGCATCTTCGTGATCGGCCTGTCGCTCATCCTGCTCGCGATCGTGTTCCGCTCGATCTGGGTGCCGGTCACCGCGGCGATCGGATACCTGCTGTCGATCGTCGCCGCGTTCGGCGTCGTCGCCGCGGTGTTCGAGTGGGGCTGGTTCGCCGACGCCCTGCACGTGGCGCGCACCGGACCGATCATCAGCTTCATGCCGATCGTGCTCATGGGCGTGCTCTTCGGCCTCGCGATGGACTATCAGGTCTTCCTCGTCTCACGCATGCGCGAGGACTTCGTGCATGCCCGCGGATCCGGGCGCGCAGAGGCCGTCGAGGCGGTGCGCTCCGGTTTCTCGGGCACCGCTCGCGTCGTCACGGCCGCGGCGCTCATCATGTTCGCCGTGTTCGTCGCGTTCGTTCCCGAGGGCGACTCGTCGCTCAAGCCCATCGCGCTCGGACTCGCCGCGGGCATCGCGATCGACGCGTTCCTCGTGCGCATGACGCTGATCCCCGCGGTCATGGCGATCCTCGGCGAGCGCGCCTGGCAGATCCCCCGCTGGATGCAGCGCGCCCTCCCCCACGTCGACATCGAGGGCGAGGCGGTCGAGCGCGAGCGTGCGCTCGACGCGTGGCCGGGTGACGGCAGCGTCGTGGCCGCCGACGACCTCGTCGTCGATGCAGCCGGAATCGACGGTGCGCACCTGCGGCTCGCCCCCGGTGCGTCGCTGGTCGTGACCGGCGCCGGCGCCAGCGCCCTGCGCACGCTGGCGCTCGTTCTGGCCGGGCGGGTGAAACCGGATGCCGGCAGGCTGCGCGTCAGCGGCCATCTGCTGCCAGGCCGGGCGGCGTGGGTGCGCGCCCACGTCGGCGTGGTGCTGCTCGATCAGCCGGATGCCGCCGCTCAGCTCTCCGAGGCACTGCGCGGTCAGCCCGCACTCGTGATCCTCGATGGAGTCGATCGCCTCTCCGCCTCCGACCGGGACCAGCTCGCCGCACGCCTGCGTGACGCGGGCGACGACCTCGCGGTAGTGCTCACGACTCCCGATCCGGATGCCGCGCAGCACCTGCTGCTCGATGCGGGCCGCACCCCGGCATCCGTCACCGACCTGCACGACAGCGCCGAACTCCCGACCTCCGACTCGACCGAGGTGACCGCATGACGCTCCCCATCGAACGCGCACGCTCGCGCCGGCCCATCACCTGGCTGACGCTCATCGGGGTGCTGCTGCTGCCGGCCCTGATCGGCGGCATCCTCGTCGCGGCGCTTCAGGACCCGACCGACCGGCTCGACGAGATGACGGCCGCGGTCGTCAACCTCGACAAGCCCGTCACGATCGACGGGCAGTACACCCCTCTCGGACGGCAGCTCGCGGCCGGGCTCGTCGAGGGATCGGATGAGCTCGACTCGAACCTCACGTGGGTGATCTCGAACGAGGACGACGCCTCGGAGGGCCTGGCCGAGGGCCGGTACCAGGCCATCGTGACGATCCCCCGGTCGTTCTCGGCAGACGCCACCTCTGCCGGCACGGCGCTGCAGGACGGCGAGTCCACCGCCGAGCAGGCCGAGATCAGCGTGACCACCGCACCCGACGGCCGGGTCGCCGACGGACTGATCAGTCAGCAGATCGCATCGGTCGCCGCATCGACGATGGGGACGATGATCAGCGAGGCGACGGTCGGCAACGTGCTGGTCGGGTTCAAGACGATCGGCGACCAGATAGGCGACGCCGCTGACGGAGCCGACAAGCTCGCCGATGGCGCCCGCTCGGCCGCCGACGGTGCGGCTGAGATCCCCGACGGGGCAGACCAGCTCGCCGACGGCGCCCGCAAGCTCGCCGACGGCTCGGGCCAGCTCTCGGACGGCGCCGCACAGCTCGGTGCGGGCGCGGATCAACTGGCCGGCGGAGCGAACCAGATCGCCAGCGGAGCGGTCTCACTGGGCACGGGGCTCGACACGATCGCCACCAAGACCAGGGAGGCCGGAGCCGGTGCGACCCAGCTCGGCCAGGGTCTGGTCGGCGGTGCGGCGGCCATCACGGCTCCCGACAGCGAGGTGAACACCCTGGTGCAGACGCTGCAGCTCGTCGCCGGCAAGGCCGCGACGGCAGCATCCTCGTCGGTCGACGCGGTCACCAGGATCGGCGGCGTCGCCCAGAGCCTCGGTGCTCTGGCAGCCGAGTGCGATCCGGCCGCATCGGGCGCAGACTTCTGCGGGCGCCTGGCCGCAGCGGCAGGTGACGCCGGTGCGGCGGTCGAGTCCGCGAAGCAGGCCGCGACTGACGCGGGCACGGTCTCGGGCTACATGACGCCCGTCGCCGAGAACGTGAAGGGCCTTCCCCAGCAGCTCGCCGCACCCCTCAAGAGCGCCGGCGACGCGGCTCTCGCGCTCGGCGGCGGTGTGGGGCAGATCGCCGACGGCATCGACACATCGGCCGACGGCGCGCGTCAGCTCTCGGGCGGCATGGTGGATGTCGGCACGGGTGCGTCGAAGCTCGGCGACGGCGCCACGGGCCTCGCGGACGGCGCCTCTGGCATCGCAGACGGCGCCTCGCAGCTCGGTGATGGCATCACCGCTCTCGGCGACGGTGCGGGCGAGCTGTCGGACGGACTCGACGAGCTGGCATCCGGAACCGGCGATCTCGCCGAGGGCCTGCACACCGCATCGACCTCGCTGCCGTCGTTCGACGACGAGCAGTCGACCTCGCTCGCGTCGGTGATCGCCGACCCCGTGGCATCGACCTCGGACTCCGACGACATGTTCGGTCCGACCACGGTCCCGCTGCTGTCTGCCGTCGTGCTGTGGTTCGGCGCGCTGGCGTCGTTCATCGTGCTGCGCGCTGTGCCGGGCAGCACGCTCACCTCACGTCGCTCGTCGATCGGGATGGTGCTGCGCGGGTTCTGGCCGGCTGCCGGCCTCGGGGCTGCGCAGGGTCTGCTGGTCGCGCTGGTCGTGCAGATCGTGGCCCAGTACGACGCGGCCCAGTGGTGGGGCTTCGCCGGATTCGCAGTCGTGGCCGGCGTCGCGTTCGCCGCGATCAACCAGGCTCTCGTGGCGGTGCTCGGAGGCATCGGGCGATGGGTGAGCGCGCTGGTGGGGGTCGTGGCCCTGGCGACGAGTCTGATCTCGACCGTGCCGTCGTGGCTTGCGGCACTCGGCGCGGCGATGCCGACCGCGCCCGCGCTCAGCGGACTCATCGCCCCCAGCGGCGCGGCCTTCGCCGGCCTGGTCGTCTGGGCGGTGCTCTCACTGGGAGCCGCGACACTGGCCGTGGCGACCCGCCGGACGACGTCGTCCAAGGCCGTGCTGGCCGCGGCCTAGCATCCGGATCGGGCGTCCGGGACGGGGTTCCGGATGCCCGGGGCGCGACTGAGCCGACGACACACGCACCCGAGAACAGGACGATCGACGGGAACAGGCCCCTTCACGAGAATCCGTCCTGTCCTCGCGAACCAGCCTGTGCCCGAGAACCCCGACCCCGGGAAGCGGCCTCAGCTCAGGCCGGAGTACGCGTGCAGACCCTTGAAGAAGACGTTGACGATCGCGAAGTTGAAGATCACCGCGGTGAAGCCGACGACCGACAGCCATGCCGACGGGTTGCCGCGCCAGCCACGCGTCGCGCGGGCGTGGATGTATCCGGCGTAGAGCACCCAGATGATGAAGGTCCAGGTCTCCTTCACGTCGAAGCCCCAGTAGCGGCCCCACGCGTCCTGCGCCCAGATGGCACCGGCGATCAGCGTGAAGGTCCAGAAGATGAAGCCGACGACCGTGAAGTGGTACGCCAGGTTCTCGAGGCGCACAGTGTTCGGCAGGGTGCGCAGGAAGCCGGGGCCGGCGTTCTCATCGCCCTCGGCAACGCGGCGCTCACGGCGCGACTGCATCAGCTGCATGACCGACAGCGCGAACGCCAGGGCCAGCAGCGCGGTCGACAGCGACGCCACGAACACGTGGATCACCAGCCACACCGACTTCAGCGGATCGACGAGCGGGGTGACCTCGACGTAGAAGTTGGCGGCAGCGGCACCCAGCAGCACGACGACCAGGCCCGAGATGAACGTGCCCAGGTAACGCAGATCGATGCGGGTGAGCATGACCAGGTACACGGCCATGATCAGCAGCGTGCCGATCATCGCGAACTCGTACAGGTTCGCCCACGGCACGCGTCCGGCCGCGAAACCGCGGGTCAGGGTCGAGGTGAGGTGGAACAGCCACCCGAGGATCGCCAGCGCGGTGCCGATGCGGGCGAAGATGTACCGCGGCTTTCCGCTCTTGCCCGCGTCTGCGGCTGCTGCGCCGGTTCCGGATGCCGCTGACGCGGCACCACGGGCATCCGAACGTCCTGCGGTGACCAGAGCCGGAGTCTCGACGGCGGCGGCCGTCGCCGAGGAGCGACGTGCCAGGTCGAAGGCGTAGGCGATGAACGAGCCGGCGTAGACGGCGATGGCCGTCCACAGCGTCAGGATCGAGATGGAATCGAGGTCGGGCATGTGTCAGTCTCCCTGTGCGGAGGTCGCGCTGTCGGGCGCGGCCGCGTCGAGAAGCCGCCCGTGTCCGCGGACGAGGTCGTCAACGGCGGCGGCGAGGGTCGGATCGTCGCCGCGCGCGAGGCCGGCGTACTCGAGGTGGACTCCGTCGTCGGATGCTGTGGCCTTGACCCACATGCGCCGACGCGGAACGAACAGGGCGAGGCCGAGGCCGCCCAGGGCGAGCAGTGCGAACGCCAGCACCCAGGGCGCCGAGGCGTCGTGGTGGATCTGCAGCGAGACGTAGCGCTTGACCGACTGCAGCGTGTCTTTCGCGCCCTTCGGCGACACGTTCTCGAACGTGACCGTGCCGAGGCCGTCGGGCAGGTCGGCGGTCTCGCCGGGCTGCAGCTCGATCGACTTCTCGTCGGTCGTGCGGCCGTTGAGCTTCTCGAGGCCGTCGGTGTTGAGCTCGAACACCGAGACGGGCTTGCCGCCGTCGACGCCGAGGTCGCCCTGGTACACGTCGAGGGTGAGCAGGGGGAGGTTGAGCGCGCCGTGCACCGAGGTGTACGCGCCGCTCTTCATCTTCAGCGGAGTCGGGTAGAGGAACCCGATCATGCCGAGCTGCTCGGGCATGCCGTCGGTGACCTTCACGACGCCGAGCGAGGTCATCGCGCTGTCCTGCGGCAGGAACTCGACGGGCCCGCTGAAGACCTTCTCGCCCTCGGCGTTGCGCACGGTGATGGTGGGCGCGTACCCGTTGCCGAGCAGGTAGATGCTGTCGCCGCCGACGTGCAGCGGGTGGTTCACCCGCACGGTGCCCTTGCTCTTCGAGCCGTCGACGTTCCGCACCGTGAGGTTGGCGGCGAAGTTGCCGGCCTGGCCGGCACCGGGCGTGCCGAAGTCCTCGTAGGTGACGTCGAACGAGTCGAGGGTCAGCGCGTAGGGCTGGAACGAGTCGTCGGCGACGAAGCGCCCGCGGTTGATCGAGTTGTAGTCGATCAGGGTGTTGACGTAGCTGGCGCCCTCGATCACCACGCGCTGGCCCGTGTAGGCGAAGCCGCCGCCGACGCCGACCGTGATCAGCACGCCGACGAGCGCGATGTGGAAGAGCAGGTTGCCCGTCTCGCGCCAGTAGCCACGCTCGGCCGACACCGACCACGACCTGCCGCGGTCGTAGCGGGCGACGCGGTAGCCGAGCGACTTCAGCTGCTTCTCGGCGATGTCGATCGAGGCGGCCGCGTCTGTCGCGGTGGCGGCGCCGCCGGCATCCCGGACGACCGACCGGTGGTTCTCGAGACGCCCGAGCCGTGCGGGAGTGCGCGGGGGCTGGGCGCGCAGCGCCTTGGCGTGGTGCTTGATGCGCGGGATGATGCAGCCGATCAGCGAGATGAACAGCAGCAGGTAGATGGCCGAGAACCACGGCGACGAGTACACGTCGAACATGCGCATCGCGTCGAGCGCGGGGAAGATGTCGGGGTTGTTCTGCTTGTACTGCACGACGCCGTTGGGGTCGGCGGTGCGCTGCGGGAAGACCGATCCGGGGATGGCGGCGATGGCGAGGATCAGCAGCAGCACGAGCGCGACGCGCATCGAGGTCAGCTGACGCCAGCCCCAGCGCAGCCAGCCGACGAACCCGAGCTTCGGCTGGTTGATCTCATTGTCGTCGGAAGGTGCCGAGTCGATGTGGTCGGCCGGACGCAGCGGGTCGGATGCCGCTGCCGAGCCGTCGACGCGGTCGGAGGGGTCAGAGGGGGAGGATGACACTGCTCATCACCGCCGTGAGTCGAGACATGATCTGGGTCCACACGCCGGTGATCATCAGCACGCCGAGCAGGATCAGCAGCGCGCCGCCGATGATGTTGACGGTGCGGATGTGGCGGCGCAGGAAAGCGGTGGCGCCGGTCGCCCACCCGAAGCCGAGGGCGACGAGCAGGAACGGGATGCCGAGGCCGAGCGAGTAGGCGACGCCGAGCAGCCCGGCGCGCCACGGATCACCGAGGGTCCAGCCGACGCTGATGATGGCGCCGAGCGTGGGGCCCGTGCAGGGCGCCCAGCCGATCGCGAGCGTGAAGCCCAGCAGCGGCGCGCCGATGAGGCCGGTGGCCGAGTCGACCTGCATCTTGTACTGACGCTGCGCGAACCCGAACAGACCGAGGAAGATCAGCCCCATCAGCACGACAACGGCACCGAGGACGCGGGTGATCAGATCGCCCCACTCGAGGAAGAAGGTGGATGCCGCACCGCCGATCACCGTGTAGGCGACGAACACCACCGTGAAGCCGGCGATGAACAGCAGCACGCCGAGCAGCATCCGGCCGCGTCGCGCGCGTTCCGGTGAGGCGGTGGCGCCGGCCGCTCCCCCGATGAACCCGAGGTAGCCGGGCACGAGCGGCAGGATGCACGGAGACAGGAACGACACGAGGCCTGCGAGCAGGGCCAGCGGGATGGCGATCCAGAGCGCGCCGGCCCCGATCACGGCATCCGGGCTCACGCCTTCTCCTTGAGCGCGTCCTTGATGAGGGTGGACAGGATCGAGGTGCCGTCGATCGGGCCGATGATGCGGGCCGCGACCCGGCCCTTCCGGTCGATCACCAGGGTGGTCGGCGGCGCCTGGATCGGGGTCACCCGGGCGAAGGCGAGCTTGGCGTCGCCGGAGGTGGCGTCCATGAGGCTCGGGTAGGTGATGCCGTAGGTCTTCGCGAACGACTTGGCGGTGTCGGCCTGGTCGTAGATGTTCACGCCGATGAACTGCACGCCGTCTGCCTGGTGCTTCTGCCACGTGGCCTCGAGGTCTTTCGCCTCGGCGCGGCAGGGACCGCAGCCGGCGTACCAGAAGTTGACGACCGCGACCTCGCCGCGGATGTCATCGCTCGAGAACTTCTCGCCGTCTTCGGTCGTGCCGCCGAAGTCGACCGGCTCTGCGCGGTCGCCCGCCGGGATCGAGTCGACGCGGAAGTCAGCGGCGGTGTACGCCTTCTGATCGCCGTTCTTGTACGCCTCGACCATGGGGTCGGGAGCGCAGGCGCTCAAGCCGATGGCGAGAGTCGCGGCGAGCGCTGCGGCGCCGATGCGCCAGGCGCCGCGAAGGGAACGAGCAGGCACGGACACGCTGGGAATCGTACGCGCGGATCCTATGCGCGCTCTGAGCCGTCGCGACCCTCGGGGAACTCGGCGAGCAGATCCGACAGCTCGGCGCGGAAGCGCGGGCAGGTGGAGATGTCGTGTGCCGAGCATCTCAGCGCATGCTCGGCCATCGCCTTCGAGCGCCGCATCTCCTCCATGCGGCGGTCGAGGTCGTCGATGTGCGTCTGCAGCACGCGATGCCTGCCGGCCATGTCGCGTTCGAGCAGGTGAGCGATCTGATCGAGGCTCATGCCCGCAGCCTTGCTGCGCAGGATGACGGCCACACGCACGGCGTCGTCGCGGCTGTAGCGGCGTCGGTCGGAGCTGTCTCGGGCCGGGGAGAGCAGGCCGACCGACTCCCAGTGGCGCAGCACGTTGGTGGGCAGCGAGAATCGCTCGGCGACCTCGCCCACCGAGAAGGGGCGTTCGGCATTTGACTTCATGTTGACATGAAGTCACAGACTGGCTGCGACCGCAAGATCGAGACCATTCAGGAGGACGCACATGAGCGATGTCATCATCATCGGGGCGGGACCGGCCGGGCTGCAGGCGGCCCTGACTCTGGGGCGGATGCACCGCTCGGCCCTCGTCGTCGACTCGGGCGAGTACCGCAACGGAACCGTGCTGCACATGCACAACGTGGTGACCAATGACGGCACGGCACCGGTCGACTTCCGCGCGACCGCGAGGGCTCAGCTGCAGCGGTACGACACCATCGAGCTCCGCCAGGGAAGAGTCGGCGAGGTATCGCCCGCCGACGGCGGCTTCGCCGTGCGGTTCGAGGACGGCACGGTCGAGCACGCGCCGCGGGTGATGCTGGCGACGGGGATGAGAGACGATCTGCCGGATGTTCCCGGTCTGGCGGAGCTGTGGGGTGTGCGCGCCTTCAACTGCCCCTTCTGCGACGGACACGAGTTCGCGGGCCGCACGGTCGGGGTGCTGGGAGCGGAGCGCGCAGAGCACGTGGTGCGGATGCTGCGCCCCATCGGCGTCTCGATCGTCGTCTTCGATGATGGCGCGCTGGATGACGACCGCCGGGCCGCGCTGGAGTCGCTGGGCGCGGTCGTGCACCGCGCGCCGGTGACATCGGTCGCACCCGACGGCGAGGGCGTGAGGGTCTCGGCGGGCGAGGCGATCCGCGTCGACGGGATCTTCGTGACCAACGCCGCCATGCGCCAGCGTGCGCCCTTCGCCGACCAGCTCGGCCTGCGGATGCTGCCCAGCGGCGCGATCGAGATCGACGAGATGGGGCGCACCTCGCTCGCCGGCGTCTCCGCGGCAGGTGACCTCGCACATCGGGCGAGCGTGCCCGGCGTCATGGCGGCCGTCACTCTCGCCGCCGCGGCCGGCCAGCTCGCCGCCATCGGAATCGTGCAGGAGCTCGTGATGGCGTGAGCCGGCGCTTGCGTTCGGATCGCGCGAATGGCGGTCTCAGGGCCAGCAGAACTGCCAGTTGAGCGATTCGAAGGCGGTCGCGAGCGGGTCAGACCGCGCCGAGGTCGACGCCCTTGTCCGCCGGCTCGACGTACTCGACCTCGCGCCACACGTCGCCGACGCGCTCGAACGAGGTGATGCTCGAGAGCGCGCAGCGCCGGGTGCGCGGATCGTGCTGCAGGGTGATGCCCGCGATCGAGAGGTGCGTGATCCAGATCGGCGCCTGGTGCGAGACGAACACGATGTCTCCGTCGTGCACCTCTGGGGCGCGCAGCGCGGTATCCCAGGCCTCGTCCATCGCGGCGCGCATGCGCGTCGCGATCGACGTGTACGGCTCACCCCAGCTGGGCACCGACGGCCGACGCAGGTGGCGCCAGTTGAAGGGGTTGCGCAGTGCGCGCGACATCCGCTGGCCCTCGAACACGTTCGCGGGTTCGATGATGCGCACATCGTGGGTGGCGTCGAGTCCGAACCGCTCGGTGAACGGCTCGGCCGATTCCTGCGTGCGCTCGAGCGGCGAGCACCGCAGCTCGCTCACCGGCCGGCCTGCGGATGCCAGGTGCTCGGCGGCATCGCGCGCCATCCGGCGCCCGGCCTCGCTCAGGTGATAGTCGGGGAGGCGCCCGTAGAGCACACGCGCGGGGTTGTGCACCTCGCCATGGCGCACCAGATGGAGTCGTCGTGCCGTCACCCGCCCACCGTATCGCGGGCCGACGGCACGCGGATCGGCGATCAGGGGCGCCACGTAGACTGGGCGGGTTCGTCTTTCCCCGATCAGAAGGAATCTCCGTGCTTCGCACACACACGGCAGGCTCACTGCGAGCCGAGCACATCGGTCAGACCGTCACCCTCTCGGGCTGGGTCGATCGTCGCCGCGATCACGGAGGCGTCGCGTTCATCGATCTTCGCGATGCGTCGGGCATCGCGCAGGTCGTCATCCGCGACGAGGAGGTGGCCCACCCGCTGCGCTCGGAGTTCGTGCTGCAGGTGACCGGTGAGGTCTCGCGCCGCCCCGAGGGCAACGAGAACCCGAACCTGCCCACCGGCGAGATCGAGCTGATCGCGGCCGACGTCGTCGTGCTCAACGAGTCGGCACCTCTCCCCTTTCAGGTCTCGAGCGGCCTGGCCGAGTCCGACCCGATCGGCGAGGAGGTGCGTCTGAAGCACCGCTACCTCGACCTGCGTCGTCCGAACCCGGCTGCCGCGATGCGCCTGCGCTCCGACGTGTACAAGGCGATCCGCGACGAGCTGCACGAGCGCGACTTCGTCGAGGTCGAGACGCCGACGCTGACGCGTTCGACGCCCGAGGGCGCCCGCGACTTCCTCGTGCCGGCGCGCCTGCATCCGGGCAGCTGGTACGCGCTTCCGCAGTCTCCGCAGCTGTTCAAGCAGCTGCTGATGGTGGGCGGTGTCGAGAAGTACTTCCAGATCGCCCGCTGCTACCGCGATGAGGACTTCCGCGCCGACCGTCAGCCCGAGTTCACCCAGCTCGACATCGAGATGTCGTTCGTCGAGCAGGAGGACGTCATCGAGATGATGGAGTCGCTCATCGTCGCGATGTGGAAGACCATCGACGTCGACGTGCAGACCCCGCTGCCGCGCATGACCTACGCCGACGCCATGGCGAAGTACGGCTCCGACAAGCCCGACCTCCGTTTCGGTCTCGAGCTGGTCGAGGCGACCGAGTACTTCGTGAACACGCCGTTCCGGGTGTTCCAGTCGGAGTACGTCGGTGCCGTGCTGATGCCCGGCGGCGCCTCGCAGCCGCGCAAGACGCTGGATGCCTGGCAGGACTGGGCCAAGCAGCGCGGCGCCCGCGGACTCGCATACGTGCTCTTCAACGAAGACGGAACGCTCGGCGGCCCGGTCGCCAAGAACCTGTCGGAGGCAGAGCAGGCCGGCCTCGCCGAGCTCGTGGGAGCGAAGCCGGGCGACTGCGCCTTCTTCGCCGCAGGTGAGACCAAGGCGAGCCGCGCGCTGCTCGGCGCCGCCCGCGTCGAGATCGGACGCCGCCTCGAACTGCTCGACCCGAATGTGTTCGCCTTCACCTGGGTCGTCGACGCCCCGATGTTCGAGCCCGCCGGCGACGCTGTCGCCTCGGGTGATGTCGCGGTGGGATCGGGCGCCTGGACGGCGGTGCACCACGCGTTCACCGGCCCCAAGCCCGAGTTCGCCGACACCTTCGACACCGACCCCGGCTCTGCGCTCGCCTACGCGTACGACATCGTCTGCAACGGCTCGGAGCTGGGCGGCGGCTCGATCCGCATCCACCGCGAAGACGTGCAGAAGCGCGTGTTCAACGTGATGGGCATCACCGAAGAGCAGGCCGATGAGAAGTTCGGCTTCCTGCTCGAGGCGTTCAAGTTCGGGGCTCCCCCGCACGGCGGAATCGCGCTCGGCATGGACCGTGTCATGCAGCACCTGACGAAGACGGAGTCGATCCGCGAGGTCATCGCCTTCCCGAAGTCGGGCGGCGGCTTCGACCCGCTGACCGAGGCGCCCGCGGCGATCACGCCCGAGCAGCGCGCAGAGGCCGGCGTCGACGCGCAGCCCGAAGACGATGAGGTCGCCTCGGCCTGACCACCGTCTCGGCGACGCATCACCGGCACCCCGTGCTGCAGGCAACTGCAGCACGGGGTGCCTGCGTCTGCGCGTGTCTCGGCGGTGCTGCAAGACTGGGCGCATGCTGGCATCCATCCCCCTTCCCCACCCGATCGACTCGCGCGCCGGGCGCGCGCTGCTGCGTCGCGCGACGCCGGCCGACGCGGAGGGGATCATCGCGCTGCTCGCCGACGACCCGATCAGCGCATCCCGCGGGGATCAGGCGTCGGATGCCGACCGCCCGGCATATCTGAGCGCACTGGACGACATCCTCGCCAGCGTCGAGAACGACCTGCTCGTCGTCGAGTTCGACGGCGCGATCGTGGGCACGCTGCAGCTCACCTCGATCCCGGGGATGGCAAGGCAGGGCGCACGCCGGCTGCTCGTCGAGGCGGTGCGGGTGCGCAGCGATCTGCGCTCGAGCGGCATCGGATCGGCGGTGATGCGCTGGGTGTCGGACGACGCTGCTCCCGCCCTCGGCGCCGCGATGGTGCAGCTCACCTCCGACGCCGCCCGCACCGACGCGCACCGCTTCTACGAGCGCCTCGGCTACGTCGGGTCGCACGTCGGCTTCAAGTACCGCGTGCCGCAGAGCTGAACCGCGCTCATTTCAGCGAGCCGGCGACCATGCCCTTGATGAAGCTGCGCTGGAGGAACAGGTAGGCGAGCAGCACGGGCACGACCGACAGCAGCGATGCGGCGGCCGCGGCCCCGGGGTTGCTGCCCTGCGCGGCGAAGAAGCCGGCGACGGCGGGCGCGATCGTGCGCGTCTCGTCGGTGCGCAGGAAGTAGGTGCTCAGTGCGAACTCGTTCCAGATGCCGACACCAGCGAGGATCGCGACCGTGGCGGTGACCGGCCGCAGCATCGGGAACACGATGCGGAACAGCACCTGCAGGGGCCCCGCCCCGTCGACGGTCGCCGCCTCTTCGATCGACACCGGCAGACTGCGCATGAAGGCCGTGTAGAGGAACACCGCCAGCGGCAGGTTGCCGGTGACCATCAGCACGATGATGCCCCAGTGCGTGTTCAGCCCGCCCAGGTCTTTCATCAGCGTGTACAGCGGCACGAGCACCGACAGCGGCGGGATCATGATCAGGCTGATGATGCACGCGTAGACCAGCTGATTGCCGCGGGTGATGCGCCGCGCGAGCGGGTAGGCCGTGAACGCGCCGAGCACGCACACGAGCACGGTCGAGACGAGTGTCACCAGTGCGCTGTTGCCGATCGCCTGCAGGATGTTGCCCTGCTGCATCGCCGTCTGGAAGTTGGCCCAGTGGATCTCGCCGGGGAACACCCAGGGCGAGGTCAGGTCGGTCTTGGGCTTGGATGCCGTGGTGAGGCCGAAATAGAACGGCAGCAGCTGCAGCAGGGCGATGAACCCGAGACCTGCGTAGATGAGACCCTTCGACGGCGTCGAGACGTTCTTCACAGCTCGACCCGCTTTCGGTTCAGCAGCGCGTTCAGCACGAAGGTGACCGCCACGATGAGCACGAAGAGCACGACGCCGATCGCCGCCGAGTAGCCGGCCGCCTGGTTCGAGAAGTACGTCTCGCCGATGAGGGTCGACACCGAATGGGTCGAGTGGCCGGGCCCGCCACCTGTGAGCACCTGCACCACGTCGAACAGCTTGAGGCCGCCGATGAGGTTGAGCACGATGCTGGTGGCGAATGCCGGCTGCAGCAGCGGGAGCGTGATGCTGCGGAAGCTCTGCCACCACGTCGCGCCGTCGAGCTGCGCGGCCTCGTAGTACTCGGCGGGCACGCCCTGCAGCCCCGCGAGGTAGATCACCATCGAGATGCCGACGAACTGCAGCGAGTTGACGATCACGATCACGGTGATGCCGACAGCCGCATCCGACAGCCATGCGACCTGCTCGGCACCGAACAGCGCGCGGAGGTCGTTGAGGGCGCCGTTGTTGTACCGGAAGATCAGGTAGTACATGGTGCCGAACACGACGGGCGACACCATCACGGGCAGGTAGATCACCGCGCGCAGAAGCGACGCCCCTCTGACGACACGGTCGAGCACGACCGCGAGACCGAGCCCCAGCACCTGCTGGATGATCGTGCTGCCGACGCCGTAGATCAGGGTGTTCACCAACGCTGTGCGGAACACGTCGTCGTCGAGAAGGCGCAGGTAGTTGTCGACGCCGACGAAAGCCTTGCTTCGGCTGTACCCGTTCCAGTTGGTCAGCGACAGACTCACACCGCTGATGAGCGGGTAGATCGAGAACACGGCGAAGAGCACGAGCGCGGGCACGTAGAACCAGTTGAGCCTACGCGGGAAGATCCCGCTCGTCCGCGGCCTTCTGCGCGACCCGCGCGCGACGACGGAGACCGTGTCCGTGGGACGCGGTGTGCGGGTGACGGTCATCGATCCTCCTGTGCGTCCGGGATGGTCGAGGTCCATCCCGGACGCGCGCGGTGCTACTGCTGACCGTACAGCGTTCCGAATTCGGCCTTGGTCTGCTTCACCGCCGAGTCGACAGTGGTCTGCCCGGTGATGATGCCGCCGGTGGTCGAGATCAGCGTGTTCCACATGCCGTTCGGCAGATAGGCGCGGTCGAAGTAGGGCACCATGCGCACCTCACCCGGCGTGAAGAACTGCTCATAGCTGTCGGAGAGATCGCCCAGGTCGACGTCGATGTCGGTCAGGCCCGCCGGGTTGCCGTCTTCGCTGGCGAACTCTCCGATGTTCTCGGGCTCTGCGAGGAAAGCGAGGAAGTCGAGGGCCTCCTCCTTGTTCTCGCCGTCGCGCCAGGCGCCGAGCGCGACCCCCTCCCCTCCGATGAGGTACTCGGGGTCACCGTTGATCGCGGGTACGGGGATGAAGCCCAGCTGCGCGTCCGGCACGAACTGCGTGGCGCTGAGCGCCAGGCTGTTCTGGATCATCACGAACGCGGTCTTGCCCTGCCCGAGAGCCGTGGCGATGTCGTCGCTCGTCGCAGAAGAGAAGTCGGGGTTGAAGTAACCCGCCTTGGCCCACTCGTCGAGCTTGCCGAACAGGGCTTCGAAGCCGCTGTCGATGAATTCACCGTCGGCGAGCTTCTTCGACTGGCCCTCGTCGTACGAGCCCGAACCGAGCCAGTCGGCCACGTTGCCGGCGAACCAGTCGTCTTTGCCCGAGCTCGAGATCGGCACGACACCCGCATCCTTCACCTTCGCCAGCGCCTCATCGAATGCGCCGATGTCGCCGAGCGACGCAGGATCGACCCCTGCCTCTTCGAGCACGGTCTTGTTGTAGAGGATGCCGGCGACATCGGTCGTCAGCGGCAGCGCGAAGAACTCGCCGTCGTCGTTCTTCATGGTCGTGTCGAGCACGGGGTTGAGCTTGTCCGCCCAGGGCTGCCCATCCAGGGGCTCGAGGAACTCGCTGTAGCGCAGCAGCGACCAGCCGTGCGTGGCCCAGATGTCGGGCAGGTCGCCCGAGCCCATCCGCACCTTCATGTCGCCCTCGTAGTCGCTGCCCATGGCCACGACGTCGACCTTGACGTCGGAATTCTCGTCTTCGTAGGCCTTCGCGAGCGCGCTGAGCGCCTCGTAGCGGGGCGTGCCCTCCGCCATCGCCGACTGCACCTCCAGCGTGATCTTCCCGCCGTCACCCGGGTCCCCCGATCCAGAGCATCCGCTGAGTGCGACAGCTGCGGCAGCGAGCCCTGCGAAACCGGCCAGTGCCCTCTTCGTGCTTCCTGACTTCATCGTCCCTCCTCCGTGGGAGCGTTGCTGCGCCCGGGCGGGCACAATTCGGAGTCTACGCGGGAAGACCGCTGCCGTGGCAACGATCTCGGCGGTGCGATATGCCGGGTTACCCGGTTCGGATTCCGGGTGAGGGATGCCCGGTCAGCGCCCTGCGAGAAGAGGCGCGACGTTCTCGTTCCAGACGTCGAACCCGAGCTTAGCGATCAGCACCACGACGATGCACAGGAACACCGCGCGGATGAATCCGGAGCCTCGTGAGATGGCCATGCGCGAGCCGAGATAACTGCCCGCGACGTTCGCCGCGCCGAGGATGAGGCCGAGCAGCCACAGCACGGCTCCGTGCGGGATGAAGAGGATGAGAGCCCCGGCATTGGTGGCGAAGTTGACGATCTTCGCTTTGGCGCTCGACTGGAGGAAGTCGTAGCCGAGCAGGCCGACGAGCGTGATCACGAGGAACGTGCCGGTGCCCGGGCCGATGAGTCCGTCGTAGAAGCCGATCACGAGTCCGGCGGCTCCCGCCGCGACGTGGTGACGGTGCCCCGAGAACCGGAGAGCGGTCGCGGCCCCGAGCTGCGGCTTGAGAGCGGTGAAGATCGCGACCGCGAGCAGAGCGACGACGATGATCGGCTTGAAGGCGGATGCCGGAAGCACCGTCGCCACGGCGGCTCCGCCGAACGAGCCGGTGAGTGCGATGGCGGCCATCGGCAGAGCCGTGCGGATGTCGGGTCTCGCACGCCGGTAGTACGTGATGCTGCTCGTCGTGGTGCCGAAGATCGAGCCGAGCTTGTTGGTCGCCAGCGCCTGCACGGGCGTGATGCCGGGGATCAGCAGCACGGCCGGCAGCTGCAGCAGCCCGCCACCGCCGACTACCGCGTCGATCCATCCGGCGCCGAATGCGGCGATGACGACGAGGCAGAGCATGCCCCACGTGAGCTGCTCGAGGCCGAGGAACGCGCCGATCTCCATCACAGTTCAGGATGCCAGATCGGCGCGCTCTCGGCCGCTCAGGGGGAACGCGCCGTACGCGCTGGGTGGGAGATCAGCACGCCCAGGAGATCGCGATGGAGCCGGGCTTACGCGTCGATGACGTGTTCTTGGCGCCCGCGGGTCGGTGCTCCTCGACGACGACGCCCTCGGCCCAGTAGCTCGCCCCGCCGCCGCCCCCGCCCGTCGCGGAACAGTAGTACAGGTCGTTCGACCCTGTCCCCGCGATGGCGCTGCCGCTGCCGCCACCCGTGTACCCGCCACCTCCGGCCCCGATCGCGTTACCCTCGGACACGGTGTAGTGCGGTGTCACCCAGTCCCAGTGCGAGATTGCGGGAATGTTCGAGGTTGCAGCGTTCGCTCCATCTCCTCCTGCAGCCCCATATGAGCCGCCCGTCACGCCGGCACGCCCATCGGTCCGAGTTGCACCCGACAGGGTTCCTCCGGCGCCGCCGGCTCCAGGCGCCGTCACTGTACCGGCTTCCCCGCCGTACGCCGCGATGGCGATACTCGGTGCGAACCGCGAAACAGATGCGTTCGCTCCCCGTTGACCGCCGCCGTCACCGCCGGACGTCGACCAGGCCGACCAGTCGTACATGTGCCATTCTGAGACGCGTGGAGCCCCGGTGGCACCGCCGCCGCCTGCCACCACGAGGGGAGCTCCGGAGCGGAGGATAGCCGATCCTCCACCGCCAGATGCAGCCAGCGTCGAGTATGTCGAAGAGTCGATGCCGTAATTGAAGTTCCTCGGGCTCGCGTCTCCACCCGAGCCGAATCCGCCGCCACCGAGTATCGTCTGGAAGCGATCCGAGCCTGTTCGGATGGCAGATGCGCCTCCATTGCCCGCGATCAGCGTCAGCTGCTCCCCGGGAGTCACGTCGATGTAGGCGGTCACTAGATCCCCGCTGCCGCCGCTGGCGACGCTGAGGAAGCCGGCCCCCCATCCGCCGATGACGGTCACCTTGATCCTGCGCACACCGGCGGGCACCTGGAAGATCTGCTCCGCGGCTGAGTGGGTGCTCGCAGATGGCTTCAGGAGCGGGTGCTGCCCCGCGATGCAGCTGGCTGATGCGATGGGCGCAGCAAGTGCCGATGCCAGAACCGGTAGGCCCCATGCGGCACCCTTCATGACAGTTCGGCGGCTCGGCTTCGGCGTCTCCGAGGGCGGAGTGGAGCTGATCTGTGTTGAGTTCATTGAATTTCGCTCTCGTTCGATGCGCGATCGTCCGCGCGTGGCTGGCGTGAGGGGGCCGCGGAGCGCTGGGCCCCCAGATCTCTACTCCGCATGCGGCCACCCGGCAGCGCGCCACGCGAGCGAGTCCGTCTGCGTCGGTGATTCCGGCGCGGCGGTCTCACGCGGCTCGGGCGCCGCACCGACCGCGTTCTCCGTTGGCGCTGTCGCGCCCGCGGCTGCCCCACTCGGCGGTGAAGCCTGATCTGCGGCGGTGGAGTCCGCCGGACTCCCTTGCGCGTTCGCGGGTGTATCGCTCATGACTCTCCTTGGTTGCATCGATCGCCGGCCCGCTGTGCGAGTTCCGGCGTCATCGATACCGACGGGCCGGTGGCCGACGTGGCCGCTTCATCGTCGAGGGGCACCGACCACGGGAAGCCCGTCACGATCGTCCGTCTGGCCGAGTTCGCTTCCGTCCCCGTTTCCTGCGATGTGTTCCGCATCGTTCCCACTGTCCACCCCCCGACTCCTGCACATGTCCCCGGGTACTATTACCCGGGTTGTGGTCCACAGTAGATGCGCCGCCGGAGGTGCGACTTCCACGCAGACCCCCGGTAGAGGTCAACTTCGGCCCGCAGCGATATGCACACCCCTGAACTCCCCCGGTATCTCGGGCGCTGAGCAAAAACCACGAGGATCGACGTGACCAAGGCCGCTCGTCCTCCCGACCCACTTCTCGGGTCACGTTCGCGCGAGCGTCGACCGCCCTCCGCGCACAGAAAAGACCCCCTGACGCCGAAGCGTCAGGGGGTCTCGATCGTGCGAGTCGTCGTGACTCAGAGCACGCGCGCCAGGAAGTCCTGCGTGCGGGCGTGCTGCGGGTTCGACAGCACCTCTCGCGGGTCGCCCTGCTCGAGGATGTAGCCGCCGTCCATGAAGATCAGGCGCGAGCCGACCTCACGGGCGAAGCCCATCTCGTGGGTGACGACGAGCATCGTCATGCCCTCATCGGCCAGAGTGCGCATGACCTGCAGCACCTCGCCGACCAGCTCGGGGTCGAGAGCCGAGGTCGGCTCGTCGAAGAGCATCATGTCGGGGTTCATGCACAGGGCACGAGCGATCGCGACGCGCTGCTGCTGTCCTCCCGAGAGGTGGCTGGGGAAGGCATCCGCCTTCTCTGCCAGACCCACGCGCTCCAGCATCTCGCGGCCGACGCGCTCCGACTCGCCCTTGCTGCGCTTCTTCACCCGGCGCTGCGCGACGGTGAGGTTGTCGAGCACCGACAGGTGCGGGAACAGGTTGAAGCTCTGGAAGACCATGCCGATGCGCTGGCGCACGCGGTCGATGTCGGTCTCGGGGTCGGTGATGTCGATGCCCTCGACGAGAATGCGACCGTCGGTCGGCGTCTCGAGCAGGTTCACCGAGCGGAGCATCGTCGACTTGCCCGAACCCGACGGGCCGATGATGCACACCACCTCGCCCTTCAGCACGGTGAGGTCGATGCCCTTGAGAACGACATTGTCGCCGTAGGCCTTGACCAGGCCCTGCACCTGGATCGCAGGGGCATGCACGTCGATCAGGTCGGTGCTCATCGTTCCTTCGCCATCCGTCGCTCCAGCCACGCGGTGAACCGCGTGAGAGGAATGGTCACAACCAGGTACAGCAGCGCCGCCACGATGAGCGGCGTCGCGTTGGCATTCGCCGAGTTCGCGTCACGGGCGAAGGTGGTGAGCTCCTTCGACCAGATGAAGCTTCCCGCGATGAAGACGAGCGAGGTGTCCTTGAGAAGCAGCACCAGCTCGTTGGTCATCGGCGGGATGATGATGCGGAACCCCTGCGGGAGGATGATCCAGAACATCGTCTTCATGGGCGACATGCCGAGCGAGCGGGCGGCCTCGGTCTGCCCCTTCGGCACAGCCTGGATGCCCGACCTGATGACCTCGGCGATGTACGCCGAGGCCACCAGGATGAGGCCGAGCAGACCGGCGCCGACGGGACCGCCCGGCACCTTCCAGCCGAAGACGATCGGCACGATGAACGCCACCGAGAAGATCGTCAGCAGGGCGGGGAGACCGCGGAACAGCTCGATCCAGCCGGTCGCCACCCAGCGGAACAGTCCGATGCTCGACAGCTTCATCAGAGCGAGGATGATGCCGAGCAGCACACCTCCCGTGAACGCGATCAGCGTGAACAGGATCGTGTTGCGCAGTCCGATCAGGATGATGTCGGGGAAGAGCTTGGCCGCGACCTCGAGGTTGAAGAACTGCGGGATCGCCCGCTGCCAGTTGATCGAGAGCGCCACTGCCGCGACGACCGCGAAGAAGACGACGTACATCGTCACGCGGTACAGCAGCGTTCTCGTTCTGCGCTTCAGCGCCATGTCTCGTGCCTCTCGGTGATCAGATCAGTGGTCACTCGGCCGAGAAGAACTCGTCGTAGATCTTGTCGTACTCGCCGCTGTCGCGCAGGTCCTGCAGCGCGGCGTCGATGGCCTTGCGCAGCTCTTCCTTCTCGCCCTTGGCGAAGGCGAAGCCGTACGACTCGTCGGTCTCGTAGGTCTCGACGATCTTGTAGTCCGAGTCGGCCTTCTCGTGCACGAGGTTCACCGGCTGGTCCTGCAGGATCGCGTCGATCTGACCCGACTGCATGGCCGGCCACAGCTCGCCGTCGGACGGGTACTGCACGAGCTCGGCGCCCTTGGCGTTCTCCTTGGCGTAGATCTCGCCCGTCGTGCCCTGCTGGATGCCGACGTTCTTGCCGTCGAGGTCGTCGATGCTCTCGATGCCCGAGTCGGTGCGAACGAGCAGCGACTGCAGCGAGTCGTAGTACGGCTCGGAGAAGTCGATGTTCGCCTTGCGCTCTTCGGTGATCGTCATGGCCGACGCGCCCAGGTCGCAGGTGCCGGCGAGCAGCGTGGCGCCCGACTGCAGCGCCTCGAAGCCGGTGTCCTGCACCGAGAGCTTGAGGTCGAGCTTCTTCGAGATCGCGTCGAGCAGCTCGATGTCGAAACCGGTGTAGCCGGTGCCGTTGTCGCCGCCCTCGAACTCGAAGGGCGGGTAGGGGATGTCGGAGCAGACGGTCAGCGTGCCGTCGGCGACGAGGCCGTAGTCGGCGGCGTCGGCTCCGGATGCCGGCTTGTCGGCGTCACCGTCCGAACCGGGATTGCTCGCGCAGCCGGCAAGTGCGAGGACGGCGGCTGCAGCGACTGCGGTGCCGAAGATGAGGGGACGGCGCTTCATGGCCACTCCTTTGTGACAGGGGCTTGCGCCCGGCGGGATGAACTCATTTTGACATGGGGTGCGAAGCAATGTGACAACCCCAGGGCCGAGGCCCGGTCACATTTGCGTTGCAAGGTGGAGGTCACGGCAGATCCCATCGGACTCGTCAGACCTCGAAGTCGACGGCGACGCGAGAGGCGACGACCGACTTGATGTACGCGCCGGCCTCTTTGTGAGCAGGGTGCACCTGGTAGGCCTCGAGAGCCTCCAGCGAGTCGACGTCGGCGACGAGCGTGACGTCCCAGTTGACGTCGGGATGCGCGACGTTCGCGCCCGCAGACACAGCGCGCAGCTCGGGCACGACGCCCATCAGCGCGTTCAGGCGGCGGGCGACCTCGGCAGCCTGCTCCGCGCGCTCCGCGGCGTCTTCTGCGGCGAGCTTCCAGCTGACGACATGGCGGATCACTTCATGGCCTCCTCGAGAGACTGACGCAGGCGGTCGGGCGAGACGCGCCAGTGCGCGTGCAGCTCGCCGTCGATGAGAATGACCGGGATCTTCTCCCACCAGCGCTCGTAGAGCGCGGGGTCGTCGGCGATGGACTGCTCGACGATCTCGAGGCGCTCAGCTACGGCATCCGGCATCTCGGCGACGACGGCGTCGACGACCTCGCTCGCGACCTCGCAGAGGTGGCAGTCGGGCTTGCCGATGATCGTGAGCGTGGTCACTGCGCGACCGGCCGCCCCTGGGCGACCCACGCGGCGGTGCCGCCCTCGACGTTGGTGGCGTCGTGACCGCGCTCGGAGAGCGCCTCGACGACACGGCCCGAGCGACCGCCCAGCTCGCAGATGACGTCGAAGGCCTCACCGGGCAGCTCGTCGAGACGGCCGCCGAGCTCGGACATCGGCAGGTTGACCGCACCGGGCACATGCCCGGCTTCGTACTCGTGCCGTTCGCGCACGTCGATGAGGGGCACGCCCTCGCGCTGCGCGAGCTGCTCGACGGTGATCGACTTCATGACGTCTCCTTCTGCGGGCGCAGACACGAAGCGCCCGTCCGAAGACAGGCGCTCGGTGTCGTGCCGCTTACTTCTTGTTGCGGCGCTGGTGGCGAGTCTTGCGAAGCAGCTTGCGGTGCTTCTTCTTCGCCATGCGCTTGCGGCGCTTCTTGATGACTGAACCCACGGAAACCTCACTAAGTCAGGGGTTGGATGCCGGGATGCGGCACCCGGGTACGGGCACGGAAAAAATGCCTCGGACGATTCTAGCAAACCGTCGCACCGGGCCCGAATCGAACGATCAGCCCACGTCGGCGATAGGGGCGCGCACGGCGTCTGCCACCGCAGACTCGGGCACGCGGTAGCTGCGACCGAAGCGGATCGCGGGCAGCTCGCCGGCATGGACGAGCCGATACACGGTCATCTTGGACACGCGCATGATCTCGGCGACCTCAGCCACCGTAAGGAAACGAACGTCTTGAACGTCGGGCATCCCCAATACCCCTTTCTGCTGAACCACAGCATATGGGGTGCGTGCGACAGCTGTAAACAGATGAGACTGCTGTGACTCGAGATCAGGGGCCGAGCTTCTTGAGCGCCGTGGTGACCACGTGCTTCGCCGACGCCGCGGCGCGGCCCACGACCTCGGCCGCATGCGCGGTCGCTGCGGGCAGCGGCGCGAACGGGATGTCGATCAGCGGGGCCTGATCGCCGTACGCGTCGACCAGGAACGGCACCAGCCAGTCGTCCACCTCTTCGAGCGGCCCGACGGAGAGGCTGTAGAAGCGGCGCTGGCCGTCTTCCCGCACGGTCACCAGCTGCGCGTCGCGCAGCACCTTCAGGTGCTTCGACACGGTCGGCTGACTGATGCCCAGCCGGCTCACGATCTGCGTCACGCTGGTGCCGCCGTCGCCCTCGGCCGACTCGCTCAGCAGCAGCCGGAGGATGTCGCGCCTCGTGCCGTCTGCGATCACGTCGAAGATGTCGGTCATCCCCTCAGGGTAGTCGGCGCCGCACCGGAGTACCATGACGAAGGCTCGGCGAACGGCGCCGGCGACCGGAGGGAAGGGGAACGATGTCGGGCATCGTGTCGGCATCCTCTCCGCAGGTCACCCTGCGAGGCTTCGGACGACAGGCGAAGCACCTCGTCACCTCCTCTCCCTCGCGGTTCGCGATCATCATCTTCGCCTCGCTGATCCTGCTCTTCACCGGCCTGCTCTCGCTGCCGATCGCGTCAGCCGACCGCACGGTCACGCCGCTCAGCGATGCCCTGTTCACGGCGGTGTCGACGATCTGCGTCACGGGCCTCGCGACGGTCGACATGGCCGCGCACTGGTCGCCGTTCGGCAACGCGGTCATCTTCGTCGGCGTCAACATCGGGGGGATGGGCGTGCTCACGCTCGCCTCCGTCATGGGCCTGGTGATCTCGAAGCGGCTCGGCCTGCGAGCCAAGCTGCTCGCCGCCGGAGACACCAACCCCATGCGCGCGCACGGCGGCCCGGTCAACGAGAGCCAGACCGTGCGTCTGGGCGAGGTCGGGCAGCTGCTCACCACCGTCGCCCTGTCGACCCTGGTGATCGAGGGCACGCTGGCGGTTCTTCTCTACCCCGCTCTGCTCTGGGCCGGGATCCCGCCCATCGCCGCCCTGTGGGAGGCTCCGTATTACGCCGCGATGGCGTTCACGAACACCGGCTTCACGCCCAACGCCGGCGGCGTGACGGTCTTCGCCGACGACTACCTCGTGCTCACGCTGCTTATGACCGGAGTGTTCCTGGGCAGCATCGGCTTTCCCGTCATCTACACGCTGATCAAGCACACCTGGCACGTCAAGCGCTGGTCGCTGCACTCGAAGCTCACCCTGATCACCACCGTGCTGCTCTTCGTCGTCGGCGCGGCCGTGTTCCTCGTCCTCGAGTTCGACAACCCCGGCACCTTCGGGTCGATGGATGCCGGCGAGACCACGATGAACGCGCTGTTCCTCTCGGCCATGACCCGCTCGGGCGGGTTCAACGTGATCGAGATGTCCGACCTGCACGGCTCGTCGATGCTCGTGGGCTGCATGCTCATGTTCGTCGGCGGCGGCTCGGCATCCACCGCAGGCGGCATCAAGGTGACCACCCTCGCCGTCCTCGCCATCGCCGTCTGGTCCGAGGCGAAGGGACGCCAGTCGGTCGAGGCGTTCGGCCGCCGCATCCCCTCCGACGTGCAGCGCGTCGCGCTCAGCGTCGTCGCTTGGGGCGCGACGATCGTCGCGGTGTCAACGGTGATCATCGCCCAGATCACCAAGGCCGACATCATCGACGTGCTCTTCGACGTGATCTCCGCCTTCGCGACCGTGGGTCTCAGCTCGGGCCTCACCGCCGAGCTTCCCGACTCCGCCAGCTACGTGCTCGCGGCGACGATCTTCATGGGGCGCGTTGGTACAGTGACACTCGCCGCGGCGGTCGCCGCGACATCCCGATCGCAGCTCTACTCGCTGCCCGTCGAAAGGCCGATCGTTGGTTGAGATGGTGCGGGGCGACGCCCCGGTGCTCGTGATCGGACTCGGCCGCTTCGGCGCCGCCTGCGCCGGGGAGCTCGACCGCCTCGACCGCGAGGTGCTCGCGATCGACGAAGACCTCGGGCTCGTGCAGAAGTGGTCGGAGCGCGTCACGCACACCGTCCAGGCGGATGCCAGGAACATCGACGCGCTGCGACAGATCGGCGCGCAGGACTTCCAGGTCGCCGTCGTCGCCGTCGGTTCGCTGATCGAAGCGTCCGTGCTGATCACCGCCAACCTCGTCGACCTCAAGGTGCCCCAGATCTGGGCGAAGGCGGTCTCGCAGTCGCACGGCAAGATCCTCGCCCGCGTCGGCGCGAACCACGTCATCTACCCCGAGCGAGAGGCCGGAGAGCGTGTCGCGCACCTGGTCAGCGGCCGCATGCTCGACTTCATCCGCTTCGACGACGACTTCGTGCTGGCCAAGATGTACCCGCCGAAGTTCATCCGCGGCGTGCGGCTGAACGAGTCGGGCGTGCGGACGAAGTACAAGGTCACCGTCGTGGGCGTGAAGAGTCCCGGCAAGCCGTTCCGCTACGCCGAGGCGAACACGGTCGTCACCAACCACGACCTCATCATCGTCTCGGGCACGAACGTCGACATCGAGCGCTTCGCCGGCCTCGACCGATAGCCGCTGTCTCCGGCCCGCGAGTCGGTTCTGAGAACAGGCTCGTTCGCCGGAACAGGTCGGATGCCGGGAATCCGGCCTGTTCTCGATGTTCGGCCTGTTCTCGGCATCCTGCCGGTGATCAGGAGCCGGCCGCGAGTTCCTTCGCGCGGGCGAGAGCGGCGGCCGTCGCCTCGGCGAAGACGTCGTCGAGACGCGCGTCCTGCAGCACGGCGACAGCGCGCTCGGTCGTGCCCTTGGGGCTGGTGACGCGCCGGCGCAGCTCAGCCGGCTCTTCTCCGGATGCCGCCAGCAGGGCAGCCGCGCCGATGAACGTCTGCTCGGACATGAGCCGCGCATCGGCATCCGAGAATCCCATCCCACGAGCCGCCTCCGTCAGCTTCTCGATCAGCAGGAAGACGTAGGCGGGGCCCGACCCCGAGACCGTCGACAGCGGGTCGATCTGCGACTCCGGCACCTCGATCACCGCACCGACCGTCTCGAAGAGCGCCCGCACGAGGGCCATGTCGTCGTCGGTCGCCGCGGGACCGGCCGCGATCCCGGTGACCGCCTTGCCGACCGTCGCGGGGGTGTTCGGCATGGAGCGAACCGTGTGCACGCCCTCGCCCAGGGCCTCGGTGAAGGTCGCCAGGGTGACGCCGGCGGCCAGGCTCACGACGATCGCGTCATCGCGCAGCGACGGGGCGATCTCGCGAAGCAGATCGGGCACCATGGCCGGCTTCACGCCGACGAGGACGATGCGTGCCCCGGCTGCCGCCTCGGTGTTGCCTGCGGGGTTCTCCTCCAGGGCGACGCTGGTGACGCCGGAGAGGGATGCCAGGGCATCCGCCTTCTCACGCGTGCGGTTCGTCGCGACGATGCCGCCGTCGATCTCGACGCCTGAGGCGACGACCCCCTGCAGGATCGCGCCTCCCATCGAACCTGCTCCGAGAAATGCGAGTGAGGGGAGGGAATCGACCATGCCGCCCATCCTACGAGGGGTGCCGGGCCCGTCGTAGACTCGGGTCATGAGCGCATCCGGCGGCAGCAAGGCGATCATCGCGGCATTCCTGGCGAACATGGGCATCGCCCTCGCCAAGTTCATCGCGTGGGCACTGTCGGGGTCGGCATCGATGCTCGCCGAGGCGATCCACTCGGTCGCCGACTCGGGCAACCAGCTGCTGCTGATGCTGGGCAACCGGCGCGCCACTCGCGAGGCCGACCGCTCGCACCCCTTCGGCTACGGCCGCGAGAGGTACGTGTCGGCGTTCGTCGTGTCGATCATCCTGTTCTCGCTCGGCGGCCTGTTCGCGGTCTACGAGGGCGTCGAGAAGATCGTCGATCCGCATGAGATCGACCACACGTGGTGGTGGCTGCCCCTCGCCGTGCTCGTCGTGGCGATCGTGCTCGAGTCGATGTCGCTGCGCACAGCCGTGCGCGAGAGCAACACCGTGCGGGAAGAGGGCCAGTCGTGGTTCTCGTTCATCCGCCGGTCGAAGGCCCCCGAGCTGCCCGTCGTGCTGCTCGAAGACACCGGCGCTCTCGTCGGCCTGACCTTCGCCCTGTTCGGCGTCGGCCTCACGCTGATCACCGGCAACCCGCTGTTCGACGCCCTGGGCACGCTGATGATCGGTCTGCTGCTCATCGTCATCGCCATCGTGCTGGCGATCGAGACCAAGAGCCTCCTGATCGGCGAAGGCGCGAGCCGCGCGGATCACGACCGCATCGTCGACTCCATCGTCGACGGACCCGATGTCGAGAAGCTCATCCACATCAAGACCCTCTACCTCGGCCCCGACGAGCTGATGGTCGCGGCGAAGATCGCCCTCACGGCCGACAAGACCGTGCGCGAGGCGGCGGCCGACATCGACGAGATCGAGCGCCGGATCCGGGATGCTGTTCCCGCAGCGCGCGTGATCTATCTCGAGCCCGACGTGTACCGGCCCGCGCTCGACCCCCAGCCGTCTACAGACGCGTTCGTCTTCCCCTCGTCGGACTGATCGATCCGGGCCGGCGGCCTGAGCTGTGCGCTTCGCGCGGAGATGTGCGCTTCGCGCGGAGAGATTCCGGGCATCCGTCCGCGCCAGGCGTACATCTCCGCGCCAGGCGTACACGTCCGCGCGTGCCGCTCAGGCGCCAGGCGTACACGTCCGCGCGGGCCGCTCACCCGCGGGCGCGGTCAGCGACGCGATTCGAAGAAGTCGCGCAGCAGCGCGGTCGCCTCATCGGCCCGGATGCCACCGACCACCTCAGCGCGATACGGGAGGCGCCGGTCGCGCAGCACGTCATACATCGACCCTGCGGCACCGGCCTTGTCATCCCAGGCGCCGAAGACCACGCGTCCGATGCGAGCCTGCAGGATCGCGCCCGCGCACATGACGCACGGCTCGAGCGTGACGACAAGCGTGTGCTGCTCGAGATTCCACCCACGTTGAGCCTCGGCGGCGGCGCGCAGCGCCACGATCTCGGCATGGGCGGTGGGATCGTGCGTCTGCTCGCGCAGGTTGCGTCCCTCACCGATGATCACGCCCCTGGCATCCGTCACCACGGCCCCAACCGGCACGTCGCCGTCTGCGGCGGCCTCCGCGGCGAGCGCGAGTGCGCGACGCATCGCGTCGTCGTCTGCAGCGGTCATCGGCCCTCCCGATGGTCGAGCCTAGCCGCCCTCCGTGCGGCCAGTGCTGGTGCGCACACACTCGGCAAGTAATCTGTACCCATGCGCGTTCATGTGGCCGATCACCCGCTCATCACTCACAAGCTCACGGTGCTGCGGGATGAGAGGACCTCGTCACCGGTCTTCCGCCAGCTGACCGAAGAGCTCGTGACCCTGCTCGCCTACGAGGCGACGCGCGAGGTCAAGGTCGAGCCCGTCGAGGTGAAGACCCCTGTGACGACCACGATGGGCGTGAAGATCGCCGAGCCGCGCCCGATCGTGGTGCCGATCCTGCGCGCCGGTCTCGGGATGCTCGAGGGCCTGGTGAAGCTCATCCCCACCGCCGAGGTCGGATTCCTCGGCATGGTGCGCGATGAGGAGACCTTCGAGCCGACCACCTACGCCGAGCGTCTGCCCGACGACCTCAGCGACCGGCAGTGCTTCGCGATCGACCCGATGCTGGCGACCGGTGGCTCGCTGGCCGCGGCGATCCAGTTCCTCTTCGATCGCGGCGCGAAGAACGTCACCGCGATCTGCCTGCTCGGCACCCCTGAGGGCGTCGCGGCGATCGAAGACATGGTCGGCGACGCCGACGTCACCCTCGTGCTCGGCGCACTCGACGAGCGTCTGAACGAGAAGGGCTACATCGTGCCCGGCCTCGGCGACGCCGGAGACCGCCTGTACGGCACCGTCTGACCCGTTCGCGGCTCAGACGGTGAGCACGTAGCCGCGTTCGTCACCGAAGTGCTCGAACCCCGCGCGCTCGAGGATCGGCGCGGACGTCGAGATACGGCCCTTGACGAGCGCGGTCGTCGCGCCCATCTCGGCGCCGAGACGCAGCCGGCCCGCGAGCACGGCCCGATACGCGCCGCGTCCGCGTGCCTCGGGAAGGGTCGCAGCGCCCCAGAGGCGCACGAAGCCGTCGGCCACCGTGCATCCGCCCGTGCTGACGGCGGCGCCGTCGATCCGTGAGAGCACCCGGCCGCCTGTTCCGGATGCCAGTGACTCCCCGATCTCATCGAGCTCGTCGCGGAGCCCGTCGTCGGTGAGCGCGGACTGGTGGTCCCACACGGCGACGTTGATCCGGTCGAGTTCTCGGAACTGCTTCTCGGTGCGGACGACCTCATGCGTCACGTCGCCGGGGACCTCGATCGGGATGCCGTCGATCGGACGAGCCAGCACCGCGACCGTGTCGGTGTGCCGTGCTCCTCGCCGCTGCAGCGCATCTTCGAGATCGGGGCTGTCGGACGCGTTGGTCCAGAAGGTCAGCTCGTTCTCGCCCCACGCGCGGGTGCGCTCGATCGCATAGTCGAGCACCTCGTCCGCGCTCCTCGTCGAGCCGACCTGAGATGCCTTGACGCCACCGCCGAAGCGCGCCGGGTGCCGAACCAGCTGCAGCTCGGTCTTCTCCTGCTCGCTGCCGCGCGGAAACCATACCCAGGCGGCGGATGCCCGCAGGATGTCGTCGACCGTGTGCGTGCCGGGGTCAGTCACGATCGGCTCCGACGAGATGGGCGAAGGCGCTCAGGCGGGCGACACCCTCGGGCGTCCACGGCAGGTCGTCGAGCAGGGCGGGCGAATGCACGAGATACGCGACGCTCTTCGCACGCGAGATGGCGACGTTGAGGCGGTTCTGCAGCAGCAGGAACTCTGGCCCGCGGGGAGCGTCGCGGCCGCTCGACGCTGCCAGGGAGGTGATCGAGACCACCGCTTCCCTGCCTTGGAAGTTGTCGACCGTGCCGACGGCGACATCGCCGTACCCCGCTGCCGACAGCTCGTCGTGGATGAGCTGCTTCTGCGCGTTGTAGGGCGCGACGACGATGATGTCGCGCTGCTCGAGCGGACGCGGCGGATCTTCGCACATGCCGTCGACGTACGTGCGACCGATCAGGTCGCGGACGATGCGCACGACTTCTGCGGCCTCCTCCGCCGACTGGGTGGCGTTGCCCCGGTGCCGGATGGGCACGATGTGCAGCCCCGGGTCGACGCCGTCGACCAGGCGCCCCTCGGTGCCGTCGGCCGATGCGAGACGGCTCGCGTACGACAGCCGTGAGACGGGGGCGGCCACGGCAGGATGCATGCGCCACGACTCCGCGAGGAAGTATCCGTACCGCGCATCGATGACCGACGAGCCGTCCATCACCCAGCCGAGGGCCGAGGTGTTCACGGGCTCGGGGTGCGTCCCCTGGCTCACCTGCGGCAGCTGCTGCGGGTCGCCGAGCATCAGCAGCCTCTTCGCCCCCGCCGCCACCGCGATGGTGGACGCGAGCGAGAACTGACCCGCCTCGTCGATCACCAGCAGGTCGAGGCCCTTCCGGTCGACGCGGCGGGTGTTGCTGAAGTCCCACGCGGTTCCGCCGACCACGGCTCCGTGGTGCGCGTGCTCGGCGAGGAAGGCGGCCATGCCGTCTTTGCGCATCACCGTGAACGCGGGTTCGGCGGCATCCGGATCTTTGGGGGCCTTCGCGACCTGCGCCGCCGGAACGCCGTCTGCCACGACACGCTCGAGCAGATTCTCGACGATCGCGTGCGACTGCGCCACGACGCCGATGCGATAGCCGTGGTCGCGCACCAGGCGGGCGATCACCTGCGAGCCCGTGTACGTCTTGCCCGTGCCAGGAGGACCCTGCACGGCCAGATAGCTGTCGTCGAGGTCGACCACGGCACGCACGATGGCATCGATCGTGTCGGCTCGGTCGCCGGCCTCGGGAAGCGGACCTCCGGACACGGTGCGCGGCGGGATGCGACGAAGGATGTCGGTGGCCGCATCGTTCGGGAAGACGGGAGCCGCGTGGTGAAGCGACGCCGCCCACTCCTCGATCGCACCCTGCTGAGAGAGCACATTCGGCGGGGCCGCCGGGGCGAGCGCGACAGGCAGCTCATCCCACACCTGCCCTTGCACGGTGCGCTCCCGCACGACGTATCCGTCATCGAGCACCTCGACGATCTCGACCTCGTGCGGCACATGGATGACCCGGGAGGGGGCAGGGATGTCGAACGGCGTCGGTACCCCGTACAGCGCGAACGGCCGGCTGCCCGCTCCGAGCGTGCTGCCGGGCGCGACCTCGCCGCGCAGCCGCACGAGACGAGTCTGCGCACGGCGGCCCTCATCGACCGCCCAATCCGCATCGACCCGACTGGCACCGGCGTCGACACGCAGCACGTCGCGAGTCGACTCCCAGATCGAGACGGGCTCGCGCAGTCGCTGGAAGTGCCCCTGCCAGAAGCTCTTCGCCTCACGCGGGTGGTAGTCGATCGCCGCGGCGGCCACCCTGTACGAGGCAGCGCTCGACTCGTCACCGGCGCTCTGCGCCTCGGCCTGCAGGGCGAGGGAGAGCGGCGAGGGCTCGTAGGCCCGGGTCTCAGGATCGTCGGGCGGTGCCGGAACCACGCCGGCCTCTCGCGCGAGACCGATCAGCCAGTCGCGCAGCCGCCTCGTCGAGACGCAGTCGTACCGGTTGTAATCGGCGAGGTCGTCGAGGATGCTCTGCCCCTCGGCATCGTGCCCCGATGCCTGCAGCTCGCGCGCCTGCACGTACTGGACGATCGAGTCGTCGCCCTTCTGGACGTCGCTGGTGCGCACCTCGGCGCCCATGTACAGCGGCTCGAGCTTCTTGATCGAATACGAACGCGAACCGATGCGCACCGAGCGCAGCACGATCGGGTACAGGTCGACGAAGACGCCCTCGCGCAGCAGCCGGTCGACATCGGCCTCGCCCACCCCGTGGCGCGCGGCCATGGCAGACAGGTGCGAGGTCTCGTAGGGCGCGTAATGGTAGATGTGCATGTCGGGATGCGCCTGCCGGCGCAGCTTCACGAATGCGAGGAAGTCGAGCAGCGCCTGCTTCTCGTCGGCGAAGGTGTGGGCCCACAGCGCGGAGTACTGCTCGGCGTTGTCGATCCAGCCGAACAGGTAGTCGATGCCCCACCGCGGGCTCTCGCCGGGCGCGACGGCCTCGGTGTACAGCGGATCGCCCTCGAAGTCGAAGAACAGGTCGCCCCGGCTGGGCCTGGGCATGAGGCCGATCGCATTGGCCGAGACCAGTTCGAAGGGCGGAACGGCTGCAGGATCGGCCGCCAACCCGGCCTGCAGCCGCGCCTGCGCGCGCAGCGCCGTGAAGGTGTCTGCGTTCATTCCGTCTGGGGCATCGGCGGCGACGGCGAGATCGTCGATGGAGTGGATGCCGGCGGCGCGCAGTCTCTGCCGCTGCACCGGCCGCATGCGGGCGACCATCAGCAGGTCGCGATGACCGATCACCTGCTCTTCGCAGGTGGCGCAGCGGGCGCAGGCCGTCACCCGCAGATCACCGCGGTCATCGCCCCAGGCGAGAGGCTCGCCGTCGGCCCCGTCGGCGAGACGCCGGTCGGCGATCAGCGCGCGCAGGCGGGCGCGCCGCACGTGGAAGAGCGGCAGCAGGTCGTCGACGCGGTGGGTGCTCGTGGTGCCGTCGCCGAGGATCAGATCTACCTCGTCTGACCGCGGAATGCCCAGGCGATCGAGCTGGTCGACGTATGCCCCGAGCTGCATGAGCGCGGTCGCGCGGGCCGTGCGGGCGAGCTTCGAGTCCTGCACCCGCCAGCGCCCGCTGCTCTCGCCCGGCAGCGGCTCGTCGCGCGCGATGAAGTCGGCGAAGCCGACGAACTCCGGAGTCGAGAACGCCGCCTGGAACACCAGCGACGCTCCCGAGCGCAGCGCCCGCTCGGTGGCGTCGACCGTGGCGGCCAGCTCAGCGGCATCCGCCGACGACACCTTGGGCAGCACGACCACGCCTGGTCCGCCGTCGACCGACTCCCCCAGCTCGCGGACGTACCGCTCGAGCACCTTCTCTTCGTGCCGGTCGCCGAGCCGGGCGGCGCGCTCGAGAGTCGCATCCTCAGGCTCTTCGACGGCGGGGACCCGGCCGAGCTTCGCGTCGAGGGCACGAGCCCACGCGAACTCGCACTCAGCCGCCAGCTTCAGATCGCTGGCGCTCCAGACGACCCGGTTCTCCGCTGCGATGACCCGCACGATGCCCCTCTCCTCGGCCTGCTTCGACACTATCCGCAGGCTCGGACATCACCGGTCGCGCGCGGGTGTCAGCGCCACCAGTCGTCGGCGGGGGTGACCGGCAGGTGCCTCTTGTGACGGGATGCCCGGTACTTCTGCTCGATGATCGCCGCCGCCTCGGCCGCGATCTCCCTGCCCTCGAGATAATCGTCGATCTGCTCGTAGGTCAGCCCCAGCTCGTCCTCGTCGGGGCGACCGGGCACGCCGTCGAGCAGGTCTGCCGTCGGCACCTTCATGTACAGATGCTGAGGGGCCCCGAGCTGCTTGAGCATCGCGCGCCCCTGCCGCTTGTTGAGACCGGAGAGCGGCAGCAGATCGGCAGCGCCGTCGCCGAACTTCGTGTAGAAGCCGGTCACCGCCTCTGCCGCGTGATCCGTGCCGATCACGAGCAGACCGTCGTGACCGCCGAGCGCGTACTGCACGACCATCCGCAGTCGCGCCTTGATGTTGCCGCGGTTGAAGTCGCTGATGCTCTCGCCGAGGCCCTCCTCGAGATCGCGCTCGAGACCGTCGACGCCGTTCTGGATGTTGATCGTCACCGAGCGGTCGGCCGCGACGAAGTCGATCGCCGACTCCGCATCAGCGGCATCCGCCTGCACCCGGAACGGCAGCCGCACCGCCAGGAACGTCGCCTCGCCGCCCTCAGCGCGCACGCGCTCGACGGCGAGCTGCGCGAGACGGCCTGCGAGGGTGGAGTCCTGCCCGCCCGAGATGCCGAGCACGAGACCTCTCGCACCGGTCGCGCGCAGGTAGTCGACGAGAAATCCGATCCTCTTCTCGTTCTCGGCCGCGGGGTCGATCTCGGGCTTCACACCGAGGTCGTGGATGATCTGCTGCTGCATGCTCATGGCGCCTCCTTCGTCGGATACCAGTCTCCCCCACCTGAGACAATGGAGCACGTGAGACTTCTCGTCGCCGCGCTGGCATCCGAACTTCAGGCATTCCCCGCAGAGCTCCCCGGCTTCGACCGGCTGGTCACCGGCCCCGGCAAGCTGATGGCCGCGTACGGTCTGACCCGCGCGCTCGACGCGAAGCGCTATGACGAGATCGTGGTGGTGGGCACCGCCGGCGCCGTCGACGACTCGGTCGAGTCGGGCATCTACGACGTGAGCGCAGCGATCCAGCATGACGTGCAGGACCTCGACGGCGTGATCGGACAGCACGTGTCGCTGCCGTCGCGCGTCGAGACGGGTCGCGACGGCGTGACGATCGCGACCGGCGACATCTTCGTCGACGACGCCGACGCCGTGGCGCGCATCCGCGATCTCGGGGGCGTGCTGGTCGACATGGAGACCTTCTCGTTCATCTGGGTGGCGCAGAAGTTCGACGTGCCGATCCGCGTGATGCGCGTCGTCTCGGACCGTGCGCAGGACGGGGCGACCCAGGTGTGGGACGACGTCGTCGCCGCGTGCAGCGCCCAGCTGTGGGAGCACATGCAGCGCGAGTACGCGATCTGAGTCAGCTCGCGCCGCGCGGTGCGTCGATGACGCTGTGCCCGTCAGGAAGGGTGCGCACCGTCAGCTGAGCGGGGATCTGCTCCTGCATCGCCTCGACGTGGCTGATCACCCCGACGGTTCGTCCGCCCTGGCGCAGCTCGTCGAGAGTGCGCATCGCGGTCTCGAGCGTGTCGGCGTCGAGCGATCCGAATCCCTCGTCGATGAAGAGCGTGTCGAGCCGGATGCCACCGGCGCGCGCCGTGACGACCTCGGCCAGGCCGAGGGCGAGCGCGAGCGACGACAGGAAGGTCTCACCGCCCGAGAGCGACTTGGCCGGCCGGGTCTGACCGGTGAAGGCGTCGAAGACGACGATGCCGAGACCCGATGCCGCGCCTCGAGCCGCAAGCGCGTCGGAGTGCCGCAGCTGATAGCGGCCGTCTGACATGTCGTGCAGGCGCACGTTGGCCGCCGCGACGATCTCTTCGAGCTCGGCGGCGAGCACGAAGGTCTCGAGGGTCATCCGGTGCGTGTTCCCGGAGCGACCGGCGAGCGTGTCGGCGAGGGCGCGCAGCACCTCGAACTCCTGCGCCGCATCGGCGGATGCGGCGTGCTCACGAGCGGCCGAATCGACGGTCGCCGTGAGGCTCTTCTGCACGCTGCGGGCCTGACTTTCGGCATCGACGGCGGTCTGCCACGCGGCCCGCGCCTGCTGTGCCGCGTGCTCGGCCGACTCGAGGTCTATCGGCTCATCGGGCAGCATGCGCATCTCGAGGTCGAGCAGCAGCGCGCGCTCTTTCTTGATCTCGACGGCGTGGGCGGTGATGCGGTCGTCGAGTGCGGCGATCGCGGCGGCGCTGAGCAGCGCCTGCTCGACCTCGGAGACCTCGTCGAAGACCGATTCGGCGACGGCCACGGCGAGCTCGTCGTTCGCGCTGCGGTCGCGCTCGATCGCGGCCGTGTGCGCGTCTATGGCGTCGGCCGCCGCCGTCGCGAGGGCGATGTCGCGCTGCGCTTCTGCGAGGCGGTCGGCGACGCTGTCATGCTCGCCGCGGGCTGCCGCCACGGCCGCGTCTGCATCGGCGATGCGCTGCTCGATCAGCGAGAGCGCGGTGCGCGCAGCGCCGAGGGTCTCGGATGCTGTGGCGCGGCGCTGCTCGAGATCGGCCAGGCTGCGCTGCAGATCGTCGACCCGGGCGCCGAGCTGCTCGGCTCGGAGGGCCGCCTGCCGAGCGGTGTCGCGAGCGCTCACGGCCTGCGAGAGACGCTCGCCCGCCTCTTCGACGCTGAGCCCGCCGGATCGCTCGACTGCGGCAGCGTGCTCGGCGGTGAGGTCGGCGAGGGCCCGCGACGCCTTCCGCTCGGCGAGGGCCGCCGCGTCGCGAGCAGCCTCGGCCGTCTCGATGTCGTCGGCCGATACGGGGTCGGCGTGCTCGGCCGGCGCGGGATGCTCGGTCGCGCCGCACACGGCGCACGGCTGACCGTCGACGAGGGCGGTCGCGAGTTCACCGGCGTAGCCGTCGAGGCGGCGTCGGCGCAGCTGCGACAGCTCGGTCTGCGCCCGTGCGTGCGCGTCCGACGCGTCGGACTCGGCGGATGCCGCTGAGGCCACTGCCGCAGTGAGCCGCTCGACGTCTCGAGAGGCGGCGTGCTGCCGCTCGGCGAGCGTGACGGCGTCTGCGGCGATGGCGGCCCGGTCGCCCTCGCGCCGAGCGACGTCGCGCTCGGCGGTGAGCTCGGCGATGGTGGCGGGCACGGCCTCGCGCTCTTCATCGAGCGCGGTGAGGATCTCGGTCGCCTGTGCCACTGCCGCCTGCGCGGTGGCCAGCTCGGCGGCGCGCATCGCGGCGGTGGCCTCCAGCTCGGCGGCATGCTGCCATGCTCCGCTCTCGCGCGTTCGCTCGGACGCGAACTCGCGGTACGCCGCCGCACGGCCGTCGCCGGTCGCCTCCGCGATCGAGAACGCGGCGAGGGCGGATTCCTCGGCCTCGTCGGCGATGACCCGCGCCGCGGATGCACGGGAGGCGGCGACGATCAGCGTGCGCAGCGATTCGGCCGCGCGCGCCCGATCTCGACGGGCCGTGGCATCCGCGATCTCTTCGGCCTGCGCCTCCAACGCCGCCAGGGCGACGCGTGCCCGATCGCGATCGGACTGCGCCTGCCGCTGCTCTCTGAGATCGGCGAGCGCTGAATCCGCGAGCGCGAGCGCCTTCTCGGCCACATGGCGTTCGGTGCCGAAGCGCTCGACGCGGTAGTCGGCCCTGACGATGGCGCGGCGGAGCACGTCGATCCGAGCATCCGTCGTCGCGGGCGCGGAATCGGCGTCATCCCCCCACAGCTCTGCCTCGGTGACGATCCGCTCGGCCTCGTCGAGCCGGGCGGCGACGGTCGCACGGCTGCCGCCGAGCGCCTGCTCTGCGGCGCGTCGACGCTCGTCGAACCGCGCCTGGTAGTCGGAGAACCGCTCGGTGCCGAACAGACGCCGCAGCAGGGCCTGGCGCTCACGACTGTCTGCGAGCAGGAAGTCGGCGAAGCGGTTCTGCGCGAGCAGGATGACCTGCAGGAACTGCTCTTGCGTGAGCTGCAGGATGTCGTTCAGCTCGTTGGCGACATCGACGGCGCGAGCCGCCAGCCCGGTCCACTCGCCGTCGACGAGCTGCTCGAGCAGTGCGGACGCGGCCTGCGTGGTCATGCCGCCGCCGCGCTTGGCGGGGCGCTCGTACGCGGGTGCCCGCGTGACGCGGTACCGCCCGCCGGCCGTGCTGAACTCGACGACGACCTCAGTGGGCTCGTCGGGCTCGGAGTGGTCGCTGCGCAGCCGCTTGTCTCCGCTGTCGTAGCGCGGGACGCCGCCGTAGAGACCGAAGCACACGGCGTCGAGGATCGACGACTTGCCGGCGCCGGTGCGCCCCGCGATCAGGAAGATGCCGTCGTCGGCGAACGCATCGAAATCGACCGTCTGGCGGGAGCGGAAAGGGCCGAACCCCTCGATCTCGAGGCGATGCAGCTGCATCAGACGAGCGCCTCGGCCCGCACGCGATCATCGAGCACCTCGCGGATCAGCTGCGCTTCGCGTTCGGTCGCCCCCTGCCCGCCGCGCACGTGCTCGAGGAACGCCTCGATGCGGTCGACGTCGCTGACGGCGGTGCGCAGCCGCTGCGCATAGGAGCGCTCGTCGGCGGCATCCGCCTCGGCGGGCTGGTGCTGCACCAGCGCGCAGAACGGGAACCGCTCTCGCAGCCGGCGCATGGGCTCGTGCTGCGGCACGGCATCGGTGTAGATCGCGCACACCCACGCGTCGGCGTGGGCGGCCGCGTTCTCATCGGCGAGGATCTCGTCGAGCGATCCGGTGAGAGTGACCAGTCGGCGGGGCACGGGCAGCTCGAGCCACTCGACGCCTGCGAGCCCGTCGGCGTCGAGGTCGACCAGCCACGAGCCGCGCTGCTTGTGCTGCTCGCCGAAGCTGTAGTGCAGCGGAGCGCCCGAGTAGCGCACCCGCTCGCTGAGCTGCTGACGGCCGTGGATGTGCCCGAGGGCGACGTAGTCGGGCCCGTCGAACGACGCCAGCGGCACCATGTCGAGGCCGCCCTGACGCACCTCCCGCTCGAGACCCGCGGTCGCGTCGACCCCGGCCGCGAAGCAGTGCGCGACCGCGACCGAGCGGCCCCCGTGCGCCGAGACGCCCTCGCGCACGAGCCCCATTGCGTGACTCATCACCTGCGCCTGCGAGCGCAGCGCGGGCTCGGCATCTGCCCAGTGCTGGCGGACGATCGCGGGCTCGAGGTAGGGGATGCCGAAGAAGTGCACCGGACCGTGCTCGTCGTGCAGGGTGATCGGCGTGGCGATCGCGAGCGGGTCGGTCAGCACGTGGATGCCGTCGCGCAGCAGCCGGGAGTGGAAGCCCAGCCGGGCGGCGGAGTCATGGTTGCCGCTGGTCATGACGACCGTGGCGCCGGTCTCGTGCAGTGCCAGCAGCGCATCGTCGAGCAGCGTGTAGGCGGAGGCGGCAGGGGTGGCCGAGTCGAAGACGTCGCCTGCCACGATCACCACGTCGACCGCGTTGTCGCGCACCTGCGCGACCAGCGCGTCGAGCACGTCGGCCAGCGCCGCGAGCGTGGAGTGCCCGTGGAAGGTGCGGCCGATATGCCAGTCGGAGGTATGCAGGATGCGCATGCCTCAACGGTAAGGACCACCACCGACATCGTCTCCGAGGCGTGCCGCGATCGGCTGCCTCCGGCTCAGGAATCGGTGCCGCGACGCAGCAGGTGGCGCTTGTCGGGGTGCGCGTCGAACCAGTCGGCGACGTACCAGCACACCGGGACGATCCGGCGGTCGCCACGCGCTTCGACATCGGCGACGGCATGCTCGGTGATGAGCGCCGCGTACCCCCGGCCACGATGGACCGGGATCGTGTACGCCCTGGTCATCGCGACGGCGCTGCCGTCGTCGCGGTAGTCGAGAACGCTGAGCAGCTCTCCCCTGCGCATGAGGGTGTAGCGCGAGGCGTCCTTCTCATCCTGGAACACGAAATCGGATGCATCGGCGGTTGAACTCACCCCACAACGTTACGTCGTGTTTCATCCGCGGGATTGTCACGTTTTGACATGGCGGGTCATGGTGGGAAATAATCGCCCCCATGACCACCAACGCAAGCCCTCTGTCCGCCCAGGAGGCGAACGGGACTGCCGGGATGATGATGCCCGGTCGCGTTGGCACGTGTTGCCGAATGTGTTGCTAAGGCGCAACCACCCAGCCTGACTCGCTGAATTCTCCTCGATCTGAGGACGAGTCTCTGAGCGCCCACCCCTCGCGCTCATTCTCCACCGGCTCCGTCCGGTCATTCGTGCAACGCATCCAGAGCCTCGGCTCACGTATCCGTGAAGGATCCATCATCATGTCGAACACCGCCCTCCTCGAGCGTCCTGTCACCGCCCCCGTTCGCGTCATCTCCCCCGCCGACGCCGCCGCAGACCTCCCCTCGGTCCGCTCGCCGCGCGGTTTCGCCCTCTACGTCGGCATCGACGAGATCAAGGCGGCCTCCGCCGGCGTCAGCCTTCCCGTGCTCGTCGACGCCCTGCGCCGCACGCTGGCCGAACTGGCCCCCGGCGCCGAGACCCACGCCACCGTCGCCCTCGCGCCGCAGTCGGCAGGCGGCCGCGACCTCGACGTCGTGCGGCTCGCCCTGCACGAGCCCGGTGCCATCGCCCGCGCCAACGCCGCGGTCGAGGAGGAGAAGGACGAGGAGTCGGGCGTCGTCGTCGACATCTCCCGCAAGCGCGTGCTGCTCGACGGCGAGTCGGCCTCGTTCACCTACAAGGAGTTCGAGCTGCTGCAGTACCTGGTGCTGCGCGAGGGTCGCACGATCGAGCGCAGCGAGCTGGTCTCGGCACTGTGGCAGGCATCGTCCGACGAAGAGGCCCCCGGCGAGCGCACCATCGACGTGCACGTGCGTCGCCTGCGCGCCAAGCTCGGCCGCCATGAGGACATCGTGCGCACCGTGCGCGGCGTCGGCTACCGCTTCGACCGTCACGCCGACGTCTCGATCCGCTACGGACACGGCACCCCCTCGCCCGACCGCTTCTGATTCCTCTTCGCCGACACCCCGGGTTCTCGCCGAGAACCCGGGGTGTCGCCGTCTGCAGGGATGCGTAGCGTCGTCGGCACCCGGCTTCCGGGAGCCGATGTCAGAGACGACGCGTAGGGTTCTTGCATGACCCTGATGACGGATGCTGCTGCGCCTGCGCGCGAGTCCGTCTACCGCCCGCCGCACCCGCTCGACCTCGGCCGGACGGTCGGCATGCTGCGTCGCGGCGGCACCGATCCGACCATGGTCATCGACGGCCGCCGCATCTGGATGGCGTTCCGGACGGATGCCGGTGTCGCGACGCTGTGCCTTCGGCAGGGCTCCGACGGCGTGCACGCCTCGGCGTGGGGGCCCGGCGCGGCCGAGGCGCTCGACGCCGTGCCGCGCCTGTGCGGCTCGGACGACGACGACGCGGGCTTCGACGTCTCGATGCACCCTCAGCTCGAAGAGGTGGCGCGCAGGCATCCCGGCATCCGGATGGCACGCACCGATCGCGTCTTCGACGCCCTCGCCTGCGCGATCATCGAGCAGAAGGTGACCGGCATGCAGGCGTTCGGCGCCTGGCGGTATCTCGTCAGCCGGTTCGGCGAACGCGCTCCGGGCCCTGTGCCGCGCCCCATGTTCGCCTCACCCTCGCATGAGGTGTGGCGGAGCATCCCCTCGTGGCAGTGGCATCGCGCGGCGGTCGAGCCGCCGCAGTCGCGCACCATCGTCTCGGCCGCGCGTCGCGGCGCGAGCATCGAGCGCGCGGCCCTCGCCGCCGCCGACGGCCGTGATCGCGACCGCGTGCTGACCAGCCTGCACGGTGTGGGCGTGTGGACATCCGCCGAGACGCGCATCCGTTCCCTCGGCGACCCCGATGCCGTGAGCGTCGGCGACTACCATCTGGCCCACGAGGTCGGTTTCGCGCTGACGGGTCACCGCACCGATGACGACGGGATGCTCGAGCTGCTCGCACCCTGGGCAGGGCACCGTCAGCGCATCATCCGCCTGATCTGGGCGTCCGGATCCCGCGAGCCGCGACGCGGCGCGCGCCTCGCCCCCGAGGATCACCGCAACCGCTGACCCCGGTGGCGCCGACACCGTGCGGACCGGCCGGCACCGCTCAGTAGTACACGGCGAGCGGGCCGTGCGGCCCGTCGATCACCTGCACGGGGGTCTCGAACACGCGAGTCAGCACCTCGTCCGTCATGATCTCGGCCGGGGCGCCGAACTCGACGACCTTGCCGTCCTTCATGGCGCAGATGCGGTCGGCGTAATGGCCGGCGAAGTTGATGTCGTGAAGCACGATGACGACCGTGCGGCCGAGCTCGTCGGCGGCACGGCGCAGCTGGGCCATCATGGTCACCGCGTGCTTCATGTCGAGGTTGTTCAGGGGCTCGTCGAGCAGCACGACGTCGGTGTCCTGGGCGAGCACCATCGCGACATACGCCCGCTGACGCTGGCCGCCGGAGAGCTCGTCGAGGTAGCGGTGCTCGAGCATCCCGAGATCGAGGAAGTCGATCGAGCGGCTGATCATCTCCTCGTCCGCCCTGGTCAGCCGGCCCTTCGAATGCGGGAAGCGCCCGAATCCGACGAGCTGGCGCACGGTGAGGCGAGTGACGAAGTGATTCTCCTGCCGCAGGATCGAGACGACCTTGGCGAGGTCGGCCGACTTCGTCGATGCGACATCGAGTCCCGCGATCTCGATGGTTCCGGCATCCATGCCCATCAGCCGGCCGACCATCGTGAGCAGCGTCGACTTGCCCGCGCCGTTCGGCCCGATGAGGGCGGTGATGCCGCCCTCGGGGATCACGAGGTCGACCGGCCCGATGCCGACTTCGTCGGAGTACTGACGGCGCACATCAGAGATGGTGATCACAGGCGGCCCTTCCTGAGGATGACGATGAGGAACACGACGCCGCCGATCAGCTCGATGATGATCGAGACGACGCCCTGCGCGTAGAAGAAGTTGCGCATCACGAAGTAGGCGCCCGAGAGGATCGTGAACGCGGTGAGCACGGCGACCGGGAACACGAGCCGGTGATCGTCGGATCCGGCGAACTGATATGCGAGCGTCGCCACCAGGAACCCGAGGAACGTCATCGGACCGACCAGCGCGGTCGACGTCGCCATCAGCACCGCGACGAGGAAGAGCGTGATCATGAGCTCGCGACGGTGGTTCAGACCGAGCGCGTTCGCCGTGTCCGCCCCCAGCGCCATCACATTGAGGCGGCGGGCTCGCATCCAGAGCAGAGCCGATGCCGAGACGCACAGCGGCACGGCCACGGGAAGGTACGACGGGTCAGCGTTCGAGATGTTGCCGAAGAGACGCGCCGCGAGCACGTCGAACTCGCTCGGGGTCAGCAGCCGCTGCATGAACGTCGCGATCGCGCCGAGGCCGCCTCCGATCACGATGCCGATCAGCAGCATGATCTGCAGGTTCGCGTACCGGCCGGTCAGAAGCCATCCGTAGAGCAGCATGGCGAGCGCGACCATGATGGCGATCTGGATGCCGAACTGCAGCAGCCCCTGCATCGCGATCAGGCCGGCGACGCCGAACAGATACACCGACGAGGTCTGCACCGCGCGGTACAGCGACTCGAATCCGAGGATCGACGGCGTGACGATGCGGTTCGTCGCGATCGTCTGGAAGCTGACGGTGGCGACGGCCTGGCAGACGGCGACGAGGATCATGACGAGCACGTTGGTGAGCCGCAGCTGCGCGATGCGCCAGAATCCCTCGGTGCCGAACGGCATCGGGTTGTCCCACGCGAGCAGACCGAGGCCGAAGCCGGCCGAGAGCACGATGAGGATCAGGAGTGCGATCGCATAGCGGCGCCGCGCCCTGGCATCCGGGAACAGACCCGACGACGTGCGCGTCGGCACCGGCACCGCACTCGCGCGCCTAAGCATGGCGACGCTGCCTGAGCAGGAGCAGGACGAAGACCACCGCGCCGACGATGCCGAGGATCAGCGAGACCGGCACCTCGAAGGGCATGACCACGATGCGGCCGATCAGGTCGCAGACAGTGACGATGCCGACGCCCAGGAGGCAGACCCACGGCAGGTTGCTGCGCAGGTCGTCGCCGCGCAGCATCGAGACGATGTTGGGCACGATCAGCCCGAGGAAGGGCAGGTTGCCGACGACGACGGTGACGACTCCGGTGACCACGGCGATGAGGGCGGTGCCGAGCAGCATGATGCGGTCGTAGTCGAGTCCGACGTTGGTGGCGATCTCCTCGCCGAGGCCGGCGACGGTGAGCCTGTCGGCGACGATGAAGACGATCACGCCGACTGCGGCGACGATCCAGAGCATCTCGTACTGGCCGCGCAGAACCGAGGTGAAGCTGCCGGCGAACCAGACGCCGAGGCTCTGCAGGGTGTTCGTCGCGAGGGCGAGGTACGTCGAGACCGCGCCGACGACGGCGCCGAGCATGATGCCGACGATCGGGACGATGAGCGACGAGCGAAGCGAGACCCTCTTGAGGAAGAGGAAGAAGATCATGGTGCCGATGAATGCGGCGACGACGGCGCCGGCCATCCGCAGTGGCAGCGACGGGTGCGGCACGAGCACCATGACCGTGAGCAGGCCGAGACCCGCCCATTCGGTGGTGCCCGTGGTGGTCGGCTCGACGAAGCGGTTCTGCGTGAGCAGCTGCATGACGAGGCCGGCCATGGCCATCGAGGCGCCCGCGAGCACGAGCGCGATGGTGCGCGGGATGCGGGTGATCTGGAACATCTCGGCGCCGTCCGCGGCGCCCGCGATGTCATAGACACCGGTGAAGAGCGAGGCGACGAGCAGGGCCGCGACGACCAGGATGCCGATCAGCAGCTTCGCGTCGAACAGGCGTCCGCGGGTCTGGGCGGCGCCGCGTCCCGCACGGGCGGGAGCGGGCTCGGTCGGAGTGAGGGTGCGTGTCATGGTGCGGGTGCGCGGTGGCATCCGGATTCGACCGGATGCCACCGCACAGTGTCACTTCTCGGACTTCTCGAGCGCGTCGGCGAAGTCGTTGAGGAAGGTCGTGTACGTCTGGATGCTCTCGTTGAGGTACGTGTCGGTGGGCATGTAGACGATCTGCGCGTCCTTGACGGCGGTGACGGATGCCAGCGCCTCGGAGTTCTCGAGGATCTCGGCGGCCTGCACGTAGTTCGGCTCCTCGTCGGCGAAGACCGCGTCGCGGTCCATCACGAGGATCCAGTCGGGGTTCGACTTCGCGATGGCCTCGACCGAGATGTCGTCGCCCTGGTGGTCGTCGGTGGCGCCCTCGACCTCGAGCGCGGGGGTCAGGCCGAGGATGTCGAAGATCGGGCCGAGCGTGCGGCCGACCTTCGGGGCGATGTAGCCGATCTCGCCACCCGATGTGGTGACGGCCATGACCTTGTCCGCGTCGTCGTAGGCATCCTTGGCGCGGGCGACGGCGGCGTCGAAATCGTCGACCAGCTTCTTCGCCTCGGCCTGCTTGCCGAAGACCTCGCCGAGCACGGTGACCTGGCGCTTGAGCTCGTCGTCGAAGGGCTCGCCCTCGCGGGGGTCGAGCTCGAGGATGGTCGCGTCGGGCACGAGGCTCGCGAGCTTGTCGTGGTGCTGGGTGAAGCGCTGGCCGTTGATGATCAGGTCGGGCTCGACGGCGACGACCGACTCGAGGTCGGGCTCGTTGTGATTGCCGAGGTCGATGACGCTCTTGTCGGTCTTGTAGTCGACGGTCACCGGCATGAGGGCGACGGCGCCGGCCGACAGCTCGATGCCCCAGTCGCTGAGCGTCTGGAAGGTGCGGTTGTCTGTCGCGACGACCGACTTCGGAGGGGTGGAGATCTTGTGCATGCCGTTGTTGTCTTCGACGGTGACGGTGCTCGCGGTCTTGGGCGCGGCCTCTTCGGCTTCGGCGGCGGGGCCGGTGGAGCAGCCTGCGAGTGCGAGGACGCTGACGAGACCGAGAGCGGTTCCGCCGATGATTCGGGGCATGGACATGGAGAGTCTCCTGTTCTGCGGGGTGGTGCGCGAGCTGCGCGGAAGCGAGTCCGTCCTCGCCGCGACTTAGGTTAGCCTTACTTTATGAGCGATGTGAAATCCGGTTTCTCGATCGAACGACAGGGCATCGATCTGCGCTTCCGCGCTGCGGCCCTCGAATCGCGTGAATGGCTCGCGCCGAACTACGTGCGCGTGCGCCTGACCGGCACCGAGCTCGCAGGTTTCACGTCTCTCGGCGCAGACGACCACATGCGCCTGTTCTTCGCGGCCGGTCCCACGTCTTCGGTCGACGAGCTCCGCGCGTCGCCGAGCCGCGAGTACACCCCGCTCGCGTGGGGAGAGAACTGGCTCGACGTCGAGTTCGCCGTGCACGGCGATGAGGGCGTGGGCGCGCCGTGGGCGGCGACAGCGCCCGTGGGCTCGTTCATCGGCGTGGGCGGCCCGCGCGGGTCGGCGGTGCTGACGGGCGAGCCGGGATCATGGCTGCTCGTGGGTGACGAGACCGCGATCCCGGCGATCCGTCGCTTCGCTTCGATGATCCCCTCGGGTGCGCCGGCGCGGATCGTGATCGAGGTCGTGTCCGAGTCCGATCAGCTGGCTGTCGATGCCCCTGTCGCGGTCGAGTGGCTGCACCGCGGCGACGCCCCGGCCGGATCCGCGCTCATCTCGTTCGTCGAGGGGCTGGTCGAGACGGATGCCGTGGGCGAAGACCCCTTCGTGTTCATCGCGGCGGAGCAGTCGATCGTCAGACCAGGTCGTGCGCTGCTCGCCCGCTGGGGGGTAGACGCGGCGAACGCCGTCGTGAAGGGCTACTGGAAGCGCGGGACTGCGGAGTATCACGCACCGCATTGACGTGTCGGCGCAACCGAAACGCAGGAGATCACTCGAAACGCAGGAGGGATGACCGGATCCGCTCCTGCATTTCGCGCGAACTCCTGTGTTCGGCGCAACCGGGCATCCGCACCTCGGTGCGAGAGACTGAACAGCATGGCGCTTCTCGACCATCTCGGCATCTCGGTCCTCGACATCGAGCGGGCACGACAGCAGTTCCATCCGGTGCTGACCGCGCTCGGATACTCGGTCGGCGTCGAGGCCGAGCACGGCATCTCGTGGCACAACGGCGATGAGACGGAGTTCATCGTCCTCCAGATCCGCGACGACGCCGAAGCCGTTCCGCACCGGCACGGCGAGGCCGGATGGCAGCACCTCGCGTTCGCCGTCGGGTCGCGTGGCGAGGTCGATCAGCTGCACCGCGTGGCGATGGATGCCGGATGGACGGCCGTGCGCGAGCCCAAGATCTACACGCGCTTCAGCGACCGGTACTACGCGTCTTTCGTCGAGGATGAGAGCGGCATCCGGCTCGAATTCGTGCACAACCCGCCGCGAGACGCGTGATGCTGGCCCGGGCCGACCGGTTCGACGCGCACCCACCGGTGCCGAACGGCACAGGGGTGCTGCTGGTCGCAGGCTCCAGCGGGCGCATCGAGGTCGACAGGGCTGGGCTGCTCGCCGCGCAGGGCGCCCGCGTGCGGGCGATGCGCTGGTTCGGCGGCGATGGCCAGCGGCCCGCACCGCATGAGGTGCCGGTCGAGCTGTTCGCCGAGCAGCTCGACGAGCTGCGTCAGGAATGCGATCGGGTGGTCGTGTTCGGCACATCGTTCGGCGCCGAGGCGGCGCTGCTGACGGCGACTGTCAGCCCTGTCGACGGGGTGATCGCGGTCGCTCCGACATCCGTCGTGTGGGCCGGCGCGCACGAGGGCGCCTGGTCGTCGCACTGGACGCTCGCGGGCGAGCCGGTGCCGTTCACGCCGTTCGATCCGGATTGGGTTCCGGATGCCGATCCGCCCGCCTACCGCGAGCTCTACGCCTCGAGCCTCATACGCTTCGCGGAACAGGCATCCGCAGCCAGGATCGCTGTCGAGCGCATCGAGGGCGAGGTGCTGCTGATCGTCGGCGACGACGATCAGGTCTGGCCGTCAGACGTGTTCGCGCAGGAGATCGTCGCGGCGCGGCGGTCAGCGGGGCTGGTCACGACGGTGATCGCGCATCCGGATGCCGGGCATCGCCTGCTGCTGCCCGGCGAGGAGCCGGCCAGTGGCGGCATGCGTATGGCACGCGGCGGATCAGCGGCCTCGGATGCTGAGCTCGGCGAGCGGGCCTGGCCTGAGATCCTTCGGGTCATCGGCTCGAACTGACGTGGGCAGGCTCGGAACGCAGGAGATCACACGAAATGCAGGAGGGATGCTGAGAATCGCACCTGCGATTCACGCGAGCTCCTGTGATCCGCGAGCGCGAGGAGGGGCCCCGGAAGAGGCATTGCGAATGTCGGCGGGGCGGCGAAGACTTGGCCTCGCCGGGCCCCGGCAGAACGCATCGAGAGGTGAGACATGCCCCTTCTGAACCCGTACATCTCCTTCCGCGACAACGCCCGCGAGGCGCTGGAGCGCTATCGCGAGGTGCTCGGCGGCGACCTGCAGATCATGACCTTCGGGTCGATGCCCGAGATGGGCTACAAGCCGAGCGAGAGCGAGCTCGTCATGCACGGTCAGCTCACCACCGACGACGGCATGGTGCTGATGGCGTCGGACACCCCGTCGAGCATGGAGCACCAGGCGCCGCAGGGCATCAGCGTCTCGCTCAGCGGCACCGAGTCCGACCGGCTGCGCGCCATCTGGGACGGTCTGCTCGACGGCGGCACGGCGACCATGCCCCTCGCCCCGGCGCCGTGGGGCGGCGACTTCGGCATGCTGGTCGACCGCTTCGGCGTGGCCTGGATGATGTCGATCGACGCCTCGTCCTGAATCGAGGTCAGTCAACGACCGGATCGGCCAGACTGGGGGCATGGCGACTTTCGATCACCTCGGCATCACCGTCGACGACGTGTCCTCGGCATCCGCGCAGTTCCATCCTGTTCTCGAGGCGCTGGGCTACACCAGGGCCCACAACGCAGATGATCACGCGTACTGGGTGCTCGAGGGCGAACCCGAGATCCTGCTGTACACGGCACGCGAGAAGGGCACGGGGCCGCACGTGCATGGCCGCGTCGGCTGGCAGCACCTCGCGTTCGCGGTCGACGCGCGTGACGAGGTCGACCGCATCCATGCAATCGCCATGAGCGCGGGCTGGAGCGAGGTGCGCGCGCCGAAGGACTACCCGCGCTTCAGCGACAGGTACTACGCGAGCTTCGTCGAGGACGCCAATGGCATCCGGCTCGAGATCATGCACAACCCGCCGCGTCAGGCCTGATCGCCCGCACCGGCTCTCACGGGATGTGGGTGCGAACGGCATCCGCTGATCGGCGGTCGACGACTCGTCAGCCCACGGGCTCCTGAACGGCCGCCTGGTCGGTGAAGGTGTGCTTCGGCACGAAGAACAGCACCGCCGCCGCCACCAGCGCGGTCACGCTGCACACGATCCACACGGTCATGTAGCCCGTCAGCGACCCGGCCGTCGAGTCCGGACCGCCGGTCGTCAGACCGTTCAGCAGCGCGATGCCGAAGACGCACGACGCGATCGCGCCGCCGAGGGTCTTCGACGTGTTGCTGAGCCCCGTCGCGACCCCGGTCTGCATCGCACGCGCGGCGGACGCTGCGGCGACAGGCAGGGCGGCGATGAGCGCGCCCGATCCGATACCCACGACCATCATGTTGACGATCGCCTGCAGGTACGTGGAGTGCAGCGGCAGGAACAGCAGGAAGCCGATGCCGATCAGGACGCACGCGGCCATCAGCGCCACCCGCGGCGAGACGCGGCGGGCGACGACCGGGTAGGCGAGCGCACCGGCGATCATGCCGATGAGGTAGATGCCGATGATCACCGAGGTCGCGAATCCGCTCGCGCCCAGTCCATAGCCGTGCACGGCGGGGTCAGTGCGGGCGAAGGTCGCAAGCGGCGCCTGCGCCCCGAGCATGCTCACCCCGAACAGAGCGGCGGTGACGAAGACCGGCCGAAGCGCGGGCGAACGGAACATCCGCACCTCGATCACGGGGTCTTCCTGGCGCAGCTCCCAGCGGACGAAGGGGACGACCAGCGCGATGCCGAGCAGCAGCACCGCCCACGACCACCAGCTCGTCAGGCCTCCGGGCAGGCGCAGCAGCCCGAGTCCGCCGGTGAAGGCGAGCAGCGCGGCCGCCACCAGAGACAGTCCGACGACATCGAGGCGACCGCCGGCGAGGTCCCGAGACTCCTTCACTCCGAACAGGATCACGAAGAAGCACGCGATGATCATCACCGCGGGGAACACGAGCACGACATCCAGCGGCAGCCGATCGATCAGCGCACCGCCCGTCAGCGCCCCGACGATCGCCCCGCCCTCGAGCGCGGCCACCAGCAGGCCGGCAGCCGCAGCCGCGATGACCGCACGGTCTCTTCTCGGTCGCACGCCCGACCAGATCAGCGCGATCTCGAGCGGCAGCCACACGACATAGACCCCCATCAGCGCCCATCCGGCGAGAAACACGATGAACGAGTCCGTGAAGGGCAGAACCAGTGCGGCGCCCGCCGTGACGGCGGTGGCGATCAGCAGCATGCGCCTGTGCCCGACCATGTCGCCGAGCTTCGCGAAGGCCGGCACGACCAGCGCCGACAGCATCAGCTGCGCGCCCTCGAGCCAGTTCACATCGGCATCGTGGATGCCCAGGTGACGGGCGATATCGGTGAGCATAGGCGTGTAATAGCCCTGCAGCACGCCGCTGGTGAACTCGACGAATGCGAGAAATCCGACGATGCCTGCGAGCGAGCCCAGCGCCACCCCGCGAACTGCTGCGGTCATCCTCTCCCCCTTGCCGTGCAGCCGGTTCCCACACCGTGCGCACGCGCTCAGAGTAGCGCGTCGGGCCGCCGCGGTAGCCACCGCACGGACCCACGCCAGGGACGCCCCGTCAGCGCAGCGCGTGCTCCGCGACGAAGGCGCGCAGCGCCCGCTCGTCGTCCGCCATCTCGGTGACGCGCTGCGGCGCGTCCATCATCTCGCGCAGAGCCGGCGAGAACTCGAGTTCGACGCCGATCGCCTCGGCGATGGTCTCGGCGAACTTCTGCGGCTTCGCGGTCTCGAGCACGAGCATGGGCACTTCGTGTTCGACGAACTCGCGGGCGACCTTGACGCCGTCAGCGGTGTGCGGGTCGATGATCTCACCGGTCTCTTCGTAGACCGAGCGGATCGTCGCGAGCCGGTCGGCGTGGGTCGACGTGCCGCTGACGATGCCGAACTCGCTCTCGAAGCGGCTCTGCTCGGCCGAGAAGTCGACCTGGCCCACGGCGTCGAGGGCGTCCCACGCCTGCACGACCCGGCCCGGATCGTGGTCGACCAGGTCGAAGATGAAGCGCTCGAGGTTCGACGCCTTCGAGATGTCCATCGACGGGCTCGAGGTCGCGTGGGTGTCGGCCGCGGATCGCGGGCGGTAGATGCCCGTGCGGAAGAACTCGTCGAGGACGTTGTTCTCGTTGGCGGCGAGCACGAGACGACGGATCGGAACGCCCATGCCCTTGGCGAAGAAGCCCGACAGGATGTTGCCGAAGTTGCCGGAGGGAACCGTGAACGACACCTCGAAGCCGGGGCGGAACTCCGGCTCGACGGCGTCGGTCACCCGCATCCACGCCCAGAAGTAGTAGACGACCTGAGCGGCGATGCGCCCCAGGTTGATCGAGTTGACCGCGCCGAGATTCTGCTCGCGCTTGAACTCGAGGTCGCCCGCGAGCCTCTTCACCAGGTTCTGGCAGTCGTCGAAGACGCCGTCGACGGCGATGTTGTGCACGTTGGCGTCCTGCAGCGAGAACATCTGCGCACGCTGGAAGGAGCTCATCCGGCCCTGCGGCGAGAGCATGAACACCGAGACCCGGTCCTTGCCGCGCAGCGCGTGCTCAGCCGCCGATCCGGTGTCGCCCGAGGTCGCGCCGACGATGTTCAGCACGCGCCCCTTCTTCTCGAGCACGTACTCCAGCACCTGGCCGAGGAACTGCATCGCCATGTCCTTGAACGCGAGAGTCGGGCCCTCCGAGAGGCCGACGAGCGTGAGCCCGCCGCCGATCGAGCGCAGCGGGACCACGGCATCCGGGAAGTCTGCGTACGCTGCCGCGGTCATGCGCGCGAGGTCGTCACGCGGGATGTCGGTGGCGAACAGCGAGAGCACCTCGGTCGCGAGCTGCGGGTAGGTGAGCGCACGCCACCGCTCGAGCGTCTCGGCGTCGACCTGCGGCAGCTGCTGCGGCACCGCGAGCCCGCCGTCCGGCGCGAGGCCCTCGAGCAGCGTCTCACTGAACGGCTGCGGCTGCATGCCGCCGCGGGTCGAGATGTACAGCACGAGAACTCCTCGGGTCGTCGGATCTCCCATTCTCGCAGGGTCGCCTCGGCGCCGAGGCCGGATGACGCCAGGCAGACGCCGACGCCTGTCACACTTCGCCGCTCGGCTCCGACAGACAGTCGGAGGCATCGACCGGATGCCCGGATGAGAGGACCACCATGACCAGGATCGACATGGGCCGCACCAACAAGCTCGGCTACGCCGCCGTCATCGGGATGGAGGCGTACTCGAGCAGGGCGGTCGAGAAGCGCCTGTACGAGCTGATCAAGCTTCGCGCGTCGATCCTCAACGGCTGCGGGTTCTGCGTCGACATGCATGCGACCGACGGGGCGAAGCACGGCATCCCCCAGCGCACACTGCACGCGGTCGGAGCGTGGCAGCACGCCCGCAACCTCTTCGAGCCGAAGGAGCTCGCGGCACTCGCCCTGACGGACGCGGTCACGAAGCTCGGCCCCGACACCGTGACCGACGAGATCTGGAACGCCGCAGCCGAGCACTTCAGCGAGAGCGAGCTGGGTGCCATCGTGATGGCGATCTGCACGATCAACGTCTGGAACCGCATCGCGATCGCGACAGAGATGGCTCCGCCGGTCGATGACAAGCACCCCATCGTGTGAGCGAAGGCCCAGCGCGGTAGCGTGAGCGACATGACCGTCGCCACCTCCGCCGCGCTGGCCTGGGAGGCCGAACGCGGCAGGCTGATCGGGATCGCGTACCGCATGCTCGGTGACTTCGGCCATGCCGAAGACGTCGTCTCGGAGGTCGCGATCGAGGCGCTGAAGGCCGAGCGGACGGATGCCGCGGCCGTGCGCTCCTGGCCCGCCTGGCTCACCACGACGTGCGTGCGCCGCTCGATCGATCGCGTGCGCGCGCTGGTCGCCGTGCGCGAGGAGTACACGGGGCACTGGCTGCCGGAGCCCGTCGCGACCGACCGGCTGCCCGACGACGCGGTCGCCGACCGCGAGCTGCTCTCACTCGCCCTGCTGCACCTCGCCGAGCAGCTCTCGCCTGAGGCGCGCGCCGCCGTGGTGCTGCACCGCGCCTACGCGATGACCGCCGTCGAGATCGGCGAGATCCTCGAGAAGTCGCCCGCGGCGGTGCGGCAGCTGATCTCGCGTGCCGAGCGCCGGCTGCAGATCGACGAGCATTCGCCTGCGCCGCACGCCGCTGATCCCGAGGCGCTCAGCAGCCTGCTCGCCGCCGTGCAGAACGGCGACCTCGACACCCTGCTGGCGCTGCTGACCGACGAGAGCATCCTGTGGACCGACGGCGGCGGCGTGGTCGCCGCGACCCGCAACCCGATCTTCGGTGCCGAGAAAGTGCACCGCTTCTACGTCGGCGTGCGCGAGAAGGCGAGGGCCTTCGATCCCGCGCACCCGTTCTCGGTCACGCCGATCGAGGTCAACGGCGAACTCGCCTTCGCGCTCAGCCACAGCGGTCGCACCGACGTGCTGACTCTCGAGTTCGATCAGGACGGCCGGATCCGCGGCATCCGGCAGGTGTGCAATCCGCTCAAGCTCACCCGCGCCTTCCCGCAGGCTGCCGCATAGCCGCTCAGTCGAGCAGGTGCCGCAGGTAGCGGTCGGGATCGCCGAGGAAGGAGCGCCAGTGCCGCACCAGCTCGAGGTCGTCCCAGGTCGTCTCGCGCAGCCCCCATTCGCCGACCTCGAGGATCGTCGCGCCCGGCACTGAGGCGAGCACCGGTGAGTGGGTCGCACAGAGCACCTGACCGCCCTCGTCGGCGATGCGGCGCAGAACCGAGATGAGGGTGAGGGTCGACGCGAACGACAGCGCCGCCTCGGGCTCGTCGAGGCAGTAGAAGCCCGGCGAATCGAAGCGGGTGCTCAGGATCTCGAGGAACGACTCCCCATGGCTCATCTCATGGAAGCGCGAATCTCCGCGCGACGAAGGATTCTGCTCGAGATACGTGTAGAAGGAGTGCATCGTCTCGGCGCGCAGGAAGAAGCCCCACGAGCTCGCGCCGATGCCCCGTTCGAGCCGCAGCCAGTCCGACAGCGGCGATTCGGTCGGCCTCGTGCTGTGCCGAGCGTTGCGCGACCCGCCCTCGGGCGACAATCCGTACGCCAGCGCGATCCCCTCGACGATGGTGGACTTGCCGCTGCCGTTCTCACCGACGAGGAACGTGACCCCCGGAGAGAGCCGCATCCCGTCACGCAGCAGCTGAGCGACCGCCGGGATGCCTGTGGGCCATTCGTCGCTCGGTTCTGGTGCGTCGTCGGTCGCGGTGACCGCGACCACCGGATGCCTGCGTCGCGTCCACCCCGGATCACCCGGCTTCATGCTCCCGACCCTATCCGCGTGCACCGACAGGCCGCGGGTGGCGCTCACGGCCTTACGGAGAGCACGGGCGGGCCCACAGTCGCTGCAGCACCGTGAAGCCCTCTTCGCCGCTGACAGTGCGGGTCTCGGTGCGCGTCACCCAGTCGTGCTCGTCGAAGGGAAGCGCCGCGAACTCCGCACGACGCTCGTCCGTCAGCTCTGCCACGTCGTCGTAGAAGCCGGGCACGCGCACCCGCCCCTGCTCGTCGTGCAGCGCGGCGAGCGCATGCGCGAGCGTGGTGGCCGGGTTCACTGTCGTTCCCGCGACGACCCCGCTGTGCACGTCGCGATCGGGCCCGCGCACCGTGAGCGTGGCATTGACCGTGCCGCGCATCGAGGTCACCGGCGCAGGTGCGTCGGCCTTCCACTGCACGGTGTCCGAGAAGACGATCACGTCGCAGGCGAGGCGCTCGGCGTGCTTCTCGAGCAGGCGGCGAGGCTGGGCGAGCCGGCCTACTCCTCACCCTCGATGAGCAGCTTCACGCTCATGGCTGCGCCGCCGTCGAGGTCGCGCAGCGCTCGCAGCGCCCATACGTGCGCGAGGGCCTGACCCTTGGCATCCGACGCTCCCCTGCCGTAGAGCCGGCCGTCCCGCCGCACAGGTGTGAACGGCTCGGTCTCGGCCCATTCCCCTGGCTTGACCGTGCGGACGTCGTGATGGCTGTAGACCAGCGCGGTGGGCGCCTCGGGGCCCGCGCTGTACTCGCCGAGCACCGCCCATGAATCCCCGATTCGAGCACGGACGCCTCGAGCCCTGCCGCACGCATCTCCCCGGCGAGCCAATGGGCCGAACGCCTCAGATCGCCCTGATGCTCGGCGTCGCCGGCGATCGACGGGATCGCCACCCACTCGGCCAGTCTGTCCGTCAGCTCGTCGAGGTGCTGATGCAGATGGTCTCGAATGGGGTCCATGCCCGCAGTGTCGCCCGGTCAGTCCGACGCGGCAGGGGGCTTGACCCCTCCGGCACTCTCGCCATAGATTCCCGGACTCATGTTCCGCGGGCCCAGCGAGTCGCTCTCGGCGAGGTACGACAGCCGACGCAGCGTCTCGCTGTTGCGCCAGCGCAGCAGCGGTCCGCTGAGGAACGAGGGCAGCGCAGCCCCGGGGCCGCGCACGGGCGTCTCGTGGATCGACACCAGGCAGCCGGAATGCCCGGCCTCGACCTCGACGACCACCCGCGCCTCGCCGATCGGCCATCCGCGTGCCTGCATGACCGCCTGCCTGTTCGGGTGCCATTCGAGCATGGTCGTCGTGCCGTTGAGCAGGAACGGCCAGGTGCCCACCGAGTGGTGCAGCGTCGCACGCGGCGCCGGCCAGGTGGCGTCCACCTCCCGCATCCGAGCCGCCCCCACCACCCACGACGGATACAGCCATCCATCGCTCATGGCCCGGAACACCGCTTCAGGTGCACATCGCATGAGTCGTCGATTCGTCGCCATGATGCCCTCCAGAAGCCGTCGATCGCGGAGATTGTCGCAAACACGCCGCGCTGGGGGAAGCCCCTTTCGCAATACCCCGTGCGCGTGTGTCGTGGACCCGAGCGAGGAGGTGGTCGGCGTGCGCGCACAGAGGATCGAGGGCCGGATGCGGTCGTCGCTGAGCGCCATCCGGCCATCCGTCCGCGGAGCGGTGACGCGCGCACGCCTGCTGTTCGCGGCGAAGACCGCGCTGGCCGTCGGAATCGCCTGGCTGATCGCACCGCACATGCCGGGCGTCGCCGACGAGTATCCGTACTACGCTCCGTTCGGCGCGCTGATCAGCATGTACCCGACGCTGATGTCGTCGTTCCGCTCGGGTCTGCAGACGCTGCTCGGGCTCGCGGTGGGCATCGGTCTCGCGACGCTGGTGGTGCTGACGGTCGGCCCCAGCCTCTGGTCGATCGCGGCGGTGGTCGGTGTCGGCGTCATCGTGTCGGGCACAGGATGGTTCGGCATCGGCCGCGAGTACATCCCGATGGCTGCGCTCTTCGTGCTGATCATCGGCGGAGCGGATGCCGAGGACTACTCGCTCGGATACGTCACGCAGACGGCGGTGGGCGTGATCGTCGGACTCGCGGTGAACCTCATCATCCCTCCCGCGCCCCTCGTCTCCGAGGCCGCTGCGCGCATCGACGCCTTCCAGCAGCGGCTCGCCGCCCACCTCGACGACATCGCCGCCGCGCTGACCGAGAAGTGGCCGCCGGAGCGCGACGGGTGGATGCAGGACGCCGGCGCCCTCGCCGAGACGAGCCGCTCGCTGAGCGATGCCCTGGCGGAGGCAGACGAGAGCCGTCGAGGCAATCCGCGGGCGTGGCGCGGACGCGCCGACACGAGCGATGAGCACGCCAAGCTCGAGGCCCTTGTCGAGGTCGCGCATCAGATCCGCGACGTCTCGGGCTGCCTGAGCGACACCATCAACGAACGGCCGTCGGCCTTCCCGCTCGATCCCGAGCTCGTCGAACCCCTGTCGGACGCGTGCCGCGCCGTCGCCGATCTTCTCGGCGGCGATCCCGAAGAGATCGGCGAGCTGCACGCCCGCGCGTCCGAGGCGGTCGACCGGCTGTATCGCGCGGTGCACGCGCGATCGATCGAGATGGATGCCGTCGCCGGCCCCGGCGTGCTGAGCGCGATGCATCTGCAGCGCATCCTCGGCATGCTCGAGCCGGCGCCGGCCGCCGATGAAGACGAGCCCGCGGATCAGGCCGGCGACCCGCCCCAGGCCGGCGGTCAGCGCAGCGAGTAGCTCAGCAGCAGCTCATCACCCGAGCGCAGCGCGGTCGCCAGGCGCGCTGCCAGCGGCAGTGCCCCCGTGACGTCACCGCGCACGATCCGCCCGGCGCCCCCTGCTTCGAGCGTGGGCGCGAGGGTGAGGTGCAGGGCGTCGGCGACGCCGGCGGCGAGCAGGGCGCCGAAGACGTGCGGTCCGCCCTCGGCGTGGATGCGCCGCAGGCCGCGGGCGACCAGGTCGTCGCGGATGCGCCTCGGATCGGCATCCGTCTCGCCGACCGTCGTGACGTCGGCGACGGCTTCGAGCGCCTCCCGCCGGGCAGCCGGGGCGGATGCCACGGTGTACACGATCGGGCGCACGGGCGCGTCGGCGAACAGGGGCGAGCCGGGGTCGACCGACAGGCTGCGGCTGATCATCGCGAGAACGGGATGCGCGGGCATCCCGTGATCCAGCCGCCAGGTGACCGAGGCGTCGTCGACGCGCAGCGCCTCGTACTGCTCGTCGCGCAGAGTGCCGGCTCCGACCAGCACGACATCGGCCGGCCGGCGCAGCAGCGCGAAGAGCCGGCGGTCGGCATCGTCGCCCAGGCCGCCGGAGACCCCGTCGCGCGTCGCCGCTCCGTCGAGGCTCGAGATGAAGTTGACCCGCAGCCAGGCGCCGTCGTCGGGGAAGCGGGTCGCCCCGAGCAGCGCGTCGTCGTCGAGGTCTTCGGCCGGGTCCGGCCAGATGCGGTCGATGGGAGTGTGCGCGGTCACGGTGCCCTTCTCAGACGTTGCGGGTCGGATGGGTGTTGTGCTCGAGGCGCGCCGGGGGTCGCCAGCCGAGGATGCCCTCGATCATACGGACGGCGTCGACGGTCTCGGCCACGTCGTGCATGCGCACGATGCGCGCACCCGCCAGCACGCACGCGGTCATCGCGGCGAGCGACCCCGGCAGCCGCTCGCTCTGCGGGCGGTCGAGCGTCTCGCCGATGAAGTCCTTGTTCGACACGGCGACGAGCAGCGGCGCGCCGAGGTCGGCGATCTCGTCGAGCCGGCGGGTGAGCTCGAGCGAGTGCAGCGTGTTCTTGTCGAGGTCGTGGCCCGGGTCGACGATGAGCCGCTCTGCGGGAATGCCCGCCGCCAGGGCCCGGGCCATCCGCTCTGCGAGGAAGGCGCGCACCTCGGCGACCACATCGCCGTACCGCGCGGGCGGCTTCTCGACCCGGGGCGGGCCCACGCTGTGCGTGATCACGATGTGCGCCCCGCTCTCCGCCACGACCTCGGCCATGCGCTCATCGCCCAGTCCGCTGGTGTCGTTGACGACGGCGGCGCCCGCGGCCACTGCCCGCTCGGCCACGTCGGCGCGGTTCGTGTCGACCGAGACGACGAGCTCGGGTCGAGCCGCCGTGATCGCCTCGATCAACGGCACCACGCGGTCGATCTCCTCGGCTGTGCTCACTGCCGGTCCCCGCCCGAAGGGCACGCCGCCGATGTCGACCCAGTCGGCGCCGAGGTCGGCGGCGCGCAGAGCGCTCCCGACCGCCCGATCGAGAGCGAAGGTGGCGCCCCTGTCGTAGAACGAGTCGGGCGTGCGGTTGACCACGGCCATCACCGCGATCCGCTGCGAGAGGTCGAGCCGCCGGATGCCTGTGCGGCGCGACCGCGTCACCGGCGCCGCGCTCTGACCGATCACCGTCGCGTGCCGACGCTGTCGCGTACGGCGTCGGAGGCATCCCAGTCGTTGGCGTGCATCGCCGCGCGCACGACGCCGTCTTCGACCCAGTAGGCCCGGAACGCCCCGCCGTTCGCCACGTCGGTGTCGCCCTCGATGTCGACGCGGTCGTACCCGTCGGGGCCGACGCTGCCGAAGTACTCCATGCCGAGATCGTATTGATCGGTGAAGAAGTACGGCAGGTGCGTGTACGGCTCGTCTTCGCCCATCAGGTTGTGCGCGGCGACCTTCGCCTGCTCTATCGCCGTGTCCCAGTGCTCGACGCGGATGCGCCGGCCGAGTACCGGATGCTGGTGATTGGCGACATCGCCGATCGCGTAGATGTCGGGGTCGGAGGTGCGCAGCCGCTCGTCGACGAGCACGCCACGGTCGACGTCGAGGCCGGCCCGTTCGGCGAGCTCCGTCTGCGGGATCGCCCCGATTCCGACGACGACCACGTCGGCCGCGGCCAGCGCGGCCTCGTCGACGGCGGTGCCGAGGCGGAGGTCGACGCCGTGGGCGCGGTGCAGGTCGGCGAACAGCTGCGCCACTTCGGGGCCGAGCACCGCGACGAGGGGCAGGTCGGCGACCTCGTAGACGGTCACCTCGGCATCCTTCTGCCTGGCTGCGGATGCCACCTCGAGTCCGATCCAGCCGGCTCCGACGATCACGACCTTCGCGCCTGGTCGCAATGCGGCGCGCAGTCGCGTGTTGTCCTCGATGGTGCGCAGGTAGATCGGCTCGGCGACGCGATCGGCGAGGTCGAAGCGACGTGCGATGGCGCCGGTGGCGATCAGCAGCCGGTCGTAACGGTGCTCGACGCCCTCGCCGCCGCCGACCGGTTCGGCGCGCAGCGTGTGCGTCGCGGGATCGATGGCGGTGACGGCCACGCCGCGTTCGAGCCGTACGCGGTTGGCGGCGTACCAGGCCTCGTCATGCACGAGGGCGGAGTCGACGTCTTTCGTGCCGAGCAGCACCTCCTTCGACAGCGGCGGGCGCTCATATGGCAGGTGGTCTTCGCGCGCGTAGATGACGACATCGCTGTCGTACCCGCGTTCGCGCAGCTCGGTGGCGGCGGTGGCGGCGGCGAGCCCTCCGCCCACGATGGCGATGTTCATGGTCTTCCTTCCGATCGATGACAGCGGTGGACACGGCGGGTCAGCGGGCGCGGTCGGCGGTGAGCGCGAAGAACTCGGCGCGCGAGCTCGCGTCTTCGCGCAGTGTGCCTCTGAGCGCCGACGTGGTCGTCATCGCGCTCACGGCGCGCGCACCGCGCAGGGTCATGCAGGTGTGCGAGGCCTCGATGACGACCCCGATGCCGCGCGGCTGCAGCCGCGCGGCAAGAGCATCCGCGATCTGCACGGTCAGACGTTCCTGGGTCTGCGGGCGCCGGGAGTAGTGGTCGACCATGCGGGGGATCTTCGACAGACCGACGACGCTGTCGCGGGGCAGGTACGCCACGTGCGCGGTGCCGGTGAAGGGCAGCAGGTGATGCTCGCACATCGAGCGGACGGGGATGTCGCGGATCAGCACGAGCTCGTCGTAGCCCTCGACGTTCGCGAAGGTGGTGAAGTCGAACGGCTGCGGCGAGAGCAGCTCGGCGTATGCCTCCGCGAATCGCCGGGGCGTGCGGGCGAGGTCGGGGGTGTCGGGCGCGTCCGGCTCGATCCCGAGCGCCTCGAGGAACAGGTGCGCGGCGCGCTCGGCAGCCACGAGGTCGACCGGCTGGGGAGCCGCCTCGATCCGCACCCGCTGCGGCGCCTGCGGCGCGAGCGCGAGCTCGTCCTGGTCGTGGATGGCTGCCATCGTCATGTGGACCTCCCGGATGCTGCGGCTGCTTCTTCCATGAGACACCCGCGATCTTCTAAAAGCAAGTGTTACTTCTTTTAGAAGATCGTGCGCCGCGTTACCCCCTGCTTCGTCCTATGACAACCCCGTAGCCGCCCGCCCGTCACCCCCGTAGCGTCTCTTCCACAGCAACGACCTCGAGGCGCATCGCCGGAAGGCAGCCGAGACAGGAGTCCTCATGTCTGCCACAGCCAGAACCACCGGACACGCAGTCGCCCAGCCAGGCGCCCAGCCGACGCCGACCGAGCACGACCAGATCGCTTCGGCACCCGCCGAGCCGCCCTACGAGCTCGTCGACATCGACCGCTACGAGGTGTTCGACGACGGCCCCGTCGGCTACGTCGAGGTGATCCCGCCGCTGTTCATCTGCTACTCGGGTCACCCCTACCCGAAGGCGATCGAGGTGGCGCAGGTCTACGACTTCGCGCAGGCCGTGCGCCGCGTCCGCGACGCCGCACCGCACCCGCGCGGCCCGCACGACCACGGACGATCCGCCGCATGAGCGTCGACGTGTGGCCGGGGTCGGCCCATCCCCTCGGCGCGACCTTCGACGGTCAGGGCACCAACTTCGCGCTGTTCAGCGAATGCGCCGAGCGCGTCGAGCTGTGCCTGTTCGACGACGCGGGCGAAGAGACCCGGGTCGATCTCGTCGAGGTCGACGCCTACGTCTGGCACGGATACGTTCCCACCGTGCAGCCGGGCCAGCTGTACGGCTACCGCGTGCACGGACCGTACGATCCGGCCAACGGCAAGCGCTTCAACGCCAGCAAGCTGCTTCTCGATCCGTACGCCAAGGCCGTCGCGGGACAGGTCGAGTGGGGCCAGGCGCCCTTCTCCTATGACTTCGGCGACCCCGACTCGCACAACCAGCAGGACTCGGCCGCGAGCACACCCAAGAGCGTCGTGATCAACCCGTTCTTCGAGTGGGCCGGCGACAGGCTGCCGAAGACGCCCTACGCGCAGACCGTGATCTACGAGGCGCACGTGAAGGGCCTCAGCATCCGGCACCCGGAGGTGCCCGAAGAGATGCGCGGCACCTACGCCGGCGTCGCCCACCCGGCCATCGTCGACCACCTCACCCGTCTCGGCGTGACCGCGATCGAGCTCATGCCCGTGCACCAGTTCGTGAACGACAGCACCCTGCAGGACAAGGGCCTGTCGAACTACTGGGGCTACAACACCCTGTCGTTCTTCGCACCGCAGAACACGTACTCGTCGAGCGGCGAGCACGGCCAGCAGGTGCAGGAGTTCAAGGCGATGGTGCGCACCCTGCACGCCGCCGGCATCGAGGTCATCCTCGACGTGGTCTACAACCACACCGCCGAGGGCAACCACCTGGGCCCGACCCTGTCGATGCGCGGCATCGACAACGAGGCGTACTACCGTCTCGAAGACGACCGCCGGTACTACACCGACTACACCGGCACGGGCAACAGCCTCAACGTCGGCAACCCGCACGCGCTGCAGCTGATCATGGACTCGCTGCGCTACTGGGTGACCGAGATGCACGTCGACGGCTTCCGGTTCGACCTCGCGTCGACCCTCGCCCGCGAGTTCTACGACGTCGACCGGCTGGCGACGTTCTTCGAGCTCGTGCAGCAGGACCCGGTGGTCTCGCAGGTCAAGCTCATCGCCGAGCCGTGGGACATCGGCCCCGGCGGCTACCAGGTCGGCAACTTCCCGCCGCAGTGGTCGGAGTGGAACGGCAAGTACCGCGACACCGTCCGCGACTTCTGGCGCGGTGAGCCGCAGGCACTCGGTGAGTTCGCCTCACGCCTGACCGGTTCGGCCGACCTCTACGAGCACTCGGGTCGGCGCCCGGTGGCCTCGGTCAACTTCATCACCGCCCACGACGGCTTCACGCTGCGCGACCTGGTCAGCTACGCCGAGAAGCACAATGAGGCGAACGGCGAAGACAACAACGACGGCGAATCGCACAATCGCTCCGACAACCTCGGGGTCGAGGGCCCTACCGACGACCCCGAAGTGAACCGCCGCCGAGCGATGCGCCAGCGCAACCTGCTCGCGACGCTGCTGCTCTCACAGGGCGTGCCGATGATCTCGCACGGCGATGAGCTGGGCCGCACGCAGAACGGCAACAACAACGGCTACGCGCAGGACAACGAGATCACCTGGATCGACTGGGAATCGGCCGACGTCCCCCTCATCGAGTTCACCGCAGCGCTCACGCGGCTGCGTGCCCTGCATCCGACGTTCCGGCGCAGCCGCTTCTTCGACGGCAAGCCGGTGCGCAGCGACGACGGCGCGCGCGTGCCCGACGTCGAGTGGCTGCGCCCGGACGGGCGCACCATGCAGCCAGAGGACTGGGAGTCGGGTTTCGGGCTGTCGATCGGCATGTTCCTCAACGGCCGCGGCATCCGCGAGAAGGACCGCCGCGGGCAGCCGGTCGCCGACCTGAACTTCATCGTCTACTTCAACAGCGGCGACGAGGCGATCGAGATCGTGCTTCCGGATGCCAGGCACGGTGCCGCCTGGGAGGCCGTGGTCGACACGGCGGGCGAGCTCACTCACGCCGACCCGCTGCCCGCCGCCGAAGGCGTGCACCTCGAGGCGGGGTCGCTGCTGGTGCTGCGTGAAGCAGTCGACGACGAGGAACCTGCCGACGACTCCGTCGAAGCGTCGCTGCGGATCCAGATCGAGAACGCGGCGACCCGCTCCCCCGCCCCGAAGCCCGAGGTATGACCATGACCAGTCGTCCCGATTCGACGTACCGCCTGCAGATCACGTCGAGCTTCACCCTCGACGAGGCTGCCGGAGTGACGGGGTATCTGCATCGGCTCGGGGCCGACTGGGCGTATCTGTCACCGCTGCTGGCGGCGACGGAGGGATCGGGCCACGGGTACGACGTCGTCGACCACTCGCGCATCGACGAATCGCGCGGCGGGGCGTCCGGTCTCACCGCATTCTCGGCCGCGGCGCGCGCGCACGGCCTCGGCATCCTGGTCGACATCGTGCCCAACCACGTGGGTGTCGCCGCACCGCGGCAGAACCCGTGGTGGTGGGACGTGCTGCGCCTGGGCCGCGGCTCGGCTCACGCGGTCGCGTTCGACATCGACTGGGAACGAGGTCAGGGCAAGGTGCGGCTGCCGATGCTCGGCGACGCCCCCGCCGAGGTCGTCGAGCGCGGGGAGATCTCGGTCGATCGCACCCCGGCGCCCGACGCCCCCGACGGCACTCTGTCGTACTTCGAGCACGTGCTTCCCCTCGCCCCCGGCACGGGCGCGCGGAGCGACGACCTGTCCGCCCTGCTCGACGCCCAGCACTACGACCTGCGCCACTGGGAGGACCAGAACGACGGGCTGAACTACCGGCGCTTCTTCGCCGTCTCCGATCTCGCGGCCATCCGCGTCGAGCTGCCCGACGTCTTCACGCAATCGCATCAGGAGATCGTGCGGTGGATCCGCGAGGGGCTGGCCGACGGCATCCGGGTCGACCATCCCGACGGCCTCGACGACCCGGAGGGCTACCTCGAGCGGCTCGCGGATGCCACGGGCGGCGCGTACACGCTGATCGAGAAGATCCTCGAGCACGGCGAGCAGCTGCCGTCGTGGTGGCGCACCGACGGCACGACGGGGTACGACGCGCTCGGCGAGATCGACAGGGTGCTCGTCGACCCCTCGGGCGTCGACGAGCTCACGGCGCTCGATGCGCGGCTGCGCGCTGAGAGCGGGCTGCCGGTCGCGCAGGACTGGGCCGACCTCATCCACGACACCAAGCGCGCCATGGCCGACGGGCTGCTGCAGTCCGAGGTGCGCAGGCTCGTCCGCGATCTGCCGTTCGGCATCTTCGGCGCCGCCGACGCGTTCGCCGAGCTGCTCGCCTGCTTCCCCGTCTACCGCTCGTACCTTCCCGCCGGGCGCGAGCATCTGCGTCACGCGGTCGAGGAGGCGAGGCGTCGCCGCCCCGACCTGGCATCGCCCATCGCCGAGCTCGAGCCGCTGCTCGCCGACCCGACCCTGCCCGTCGCGCGGCGGTTCCAGCAGACGTCGGGCGCGATCATGGCGAAGGGCGTCGAAGACACCGCCTTCTACCGGTACACGCGCCTCGGAACCCTGACCGAGGTGGGCGGCGACCCCTCTGTCGCCTCGCTGACGACCCCGCAGTTCCATGCAGCGCAGCAGAGCCGCCTCGCGGCGTGGCCCTGTTCGATGACCACCCTGTCGACGCACGACACCAAGCGATCCGAAGACGTGCGCGCCCGGCTCGCGGTGCTCGCCGAGCTGCCCGAGCGGTGGGGCGAGGTGCTCGACGAGCTGCGCGGCATCGCATCGACCGGCCACGGCCCGCTCGACAACCTGCTGTGGCAGGCCGCCGTCGGCGCCTGGCCGATCTCGTCGGAGCGGCTGCTCGAGTACGCCCGCAAGGCGGCGCGCGAAGCGGGCGAGTCGACCGGCTGGCAGCATCCGGATGCCGGTTTCGAGAAGGGTCTCGAGAAGATCGCCGAGGCCGCGCACGGCGCGGCGAAGAAGGTCGTCGAGGGCTTCGTGGCCGAGATCGCCGGTCACGGATGGTCGAACTCGCTGTCGGCCAAGCTGCTGCAGCTGACCGCGCCCGGCGTTCCCGATGTGTACCAGGGCAGCGAGCTGTGGGATCTGTCGCTGGTCGATCCCGACAACCGCCGTCCCGTCGACTTCGCGCAGCGCGAGCGCATGCTGACCGACCTCGACGCAGCCGTCGCGGCGGGCGATCTGCCCGCGATCGACGACAAGGGTGCCGCAAAGCTGCTCGTGACGTCGCGGGCGCTGCGGCTGCGCCGCGACCATCCCGAGCTGTTCACCGTCTACCGCCCAGAGACGGTGGCGGGGTCTGCGGCCGCGCACGCGATCGCCGCGAGCCGCGGTGGCGTGACGACGGTCGCCACGCGGCTGCCGGTGGCCCTCGAGCGCCGCGGCGGGTGGGGCGAGACGATGCTGATGCGGTCGGAGCTGCCGTCGGTCGACGTGCTCACGGGGCGCCGCTTCGGTGGCGGCCCGGTGCGCCTCGCCGAACTGCTCGAGCACTACCCCGTGGCGCTGCTGCAGGATGTGCGGTGATCGACGTCTGGGCGCCGCGCGCGCAGCGGATGAGACTGCGCCGGGTGCGCGATGACGGCGCGACGCTCGACGAGCACGAGCTGACCGCGGCGGGCGGAGGGCATTGGCGGCTCGACCTCGCGCTGCGAGACGGCGAGCGCTACGGCTTCGTGATCGGCGACGACGATCGGCTGCGGCCCGATCCGCGCTCCCGACGTCAGCCCGACGGTGTTCACGCGGCGTCGGCGGCGTTCGACGAGTCCGGCTTCACCTGGACCGACCAGAGCTGGACGGGTCGGCAGCTCGCGGGCGGACTCATCTACGAGCTGCACCTCGGCACCTTCACCCCGGAGGGCTCGCTCGACTCGGCCGTCGAGAGGCTGCAGCACCTGGTCGATCTCGGCGTCACGCACGTCGAGCTGCTGCCGGTGAACGCCTTCAACGGCCCGCGAAACTGGGGCTACGACGGAGTGCTCTGGTACGCGGTGCATGAGGGCTACGGCGGTCCGCGCGCCTACCAGCGCTTCGTCGACGCCGCTCACGCGCACGGCCTCGCGGTCATCCAGGACGTCGTCTACAACCACCTCGGTCCGAGCGGCAACTATCTGCCCGAGTTCGGCCCCTATCTGCGCTCGGGCAGCAGCAACGCATGGGGCGATTCGATCGATCTCGAAGAGCAAGAGGTGCGCGAGTACATCATCGAGAACGCGCTGATGTGGCTGCGTGACAGGCACGTCGACGGTCTGCGGCTGGATGCCGTGCACGCACTGCACGACGAGAGCCGCACGCACATCCTCAAAGAGCTCGCCGAGCGTGTCGACGCCCTGTCGGCGCAAGAGGGCAGGCCTCTGACGCTGATCGCGGAGTCGGACCTGAACGACCCGACCCTGATCCTGCCTCGTGAGGCAGGCGGCTACGGCCTGTCCGGCCAGTGGTCGGACGACTGGCACCATGCCGTGCACGTCGCGCTCACGGGGGAGGTGTCGGGCTACTACGCCGACTTCGCCGACGCCGACGCGCTGGAGAAGGTCACCAGCGGCGGCTTCTTCCACGACGGCACGTTCTCGTCGTTCCGCGATCGCGTGCACGGCTCGCCCATCCCTCGCGAGGTGCCCGCCTGGCGGCTGGTCACCTTCGCTCAGGATCATGATCAGATCGGCAATCGGGCCGCGGGCGACCGGCTCAGCGCAACCCTGTCGGAGGGCCGGCTGGCGGTCGCCGCCGTGCTCACGCTCACCGCGCCGGGAACGCCCATGCTGTTCATGGGCGAGGAGTGGGGCGCCTCGACGCCCTGGCAGTTCTTCACCTCGCATCCCGAGCCGGAGCTCGGTCGCGCGACCGCCGAGGGCCGCACCGCCGAGTTCGCGCGGATGGGGTGGGATGCCCGCCTCGTACCCGATCCGCAGGATCCCGCGACCTTCGAGTGCTCGCGCCTCGACTGGGACGAGCGGGAGAAGCCCCGTCATGCGCGGCTTCTCGAGCTGCACCGCCGGCTCGCGCGGCTGCGGCGAGAGCATCCGGAGCTGACCGATCCGCGCCTGCACCGGCCGTCGGTCGAGCTGATCGTCGAGAGCGGTGAGCCGCAGCGGCGGGCATGGCGCATCGACCGCGGTGCGATCAGCATCCTGATCAACCTGACCGCCGATGCCGTCGCGTTCGACGTCGCCGGCGAGGTGCTGCTCACCACGGCAGAGCCGAAGACGTCAGGCGGCCGGACGACCGTGCCGCCCGAGGCGGCCGCGATCGTCCGGCGCTGACCCGGGCGGCAGCACGCGGCATTCACCGCTTCCGCGTCGGCACAACTCCGGAGATCCGCGCCGGATCCGCCGGATACACGCCGGAATCCGGTCAGGAGGGTGCGCTTCTCCGGAGTTGTGCAGAGGGGCTCCAGTGCCGACCCGCCGACTTCACTCCACGAGCTTGCCGACCACCGAATCCGAAGCCGACTGCTCGGCGAGAGCGCGGAAGGAGTCGGGGGCGTCGGGCAGCGGCTCGAAGCTCACTCCGGCGTCAGCGCTCCAGATCATGTTGCCGCGCAGCGCCGGGTCGGTCTCGGGGTAGTCGGCGCGGTTGTGGCATCCGCGCGTCTCCCGGCGCTCGATCGCCGATTCGAGCGTGGCGCGGGCCGCGAGAAGCGAGCCGAGCAGATCGAAGGCGTGCGCGAGATCGTCGAACCCGGCGATGTCAGGGTGGGCGCCGACGTGGGCCGCGCGCTCCTCGAGCACGGCGAGCTTCGCCAGCCCCTCCCGCAGAGACTCCTCGGTGCGGATGACACCGGCGTGCTCGGTCATCAGGTCGCGAACCGCGCGCTGCAGGCGCCGCGGCGTCTCGGTGCCCGTGCTGCTGAGGAACCCGTCGATCTCCGCTCGGGCCTCGGCCACCGCGGCGGGGTCGCGACGCACCTCGGTGCGCGCGCTGACGAACTCCGCCGCGGTCTCGCCGGTGATGCGGCCGTAGACCATCAGCTCGATCAGGGAGTTGCCGCCGAGGCGGTTGGCTCCGTGCAGTCCGCTGGACGCCTCGCCGATCGCGTACAGCCCTTCGACGCCCGTGCCGTGGTCGTCGGGCCGCACCCACACACCGCCCATCGAGTAGTGCGCCGTGGGAGCGACCTGCATGGGGCTCTCGGTGATGTCGAGCATCTGCAGGTCGATCATCGTCCGGTACAGGCGGGGAAGCTTCTCGAGGATCTGCTCACGCGGCAGGTGAGATACGTCGAGCCAGACGCCGCCCTTGTCGGTGCCGCGCCCTTCGGCGATCTCGGTGTAGTTCGCCAGTGCGACGCGGTCTCGGGTCGACAGCTCCATGCGCTCGGCGTCGTAGCGCTCCATGAACCGTTCACCGAGAGCGTTCGTGAGGATCCCGCCCTCGCCGCGCGCCGCCTCCGAGACCAGCGTGCCGGCGGCGTCGTCGGGCTCTATCAGCCCCGAGGGGTGGAACTGCACGAGCTCTGCGTCGCGGATGCGGGCGCCCGCGAGCGCAGCGAGGCGGAACGAGTCACCGGTGTTCTCGTCGCGTCGCGACGATGTGTAGCGCCAGATGCGGGTGTGCCCGCCCGCGGCGAGGATCACGGCATCGGCGTGGATCACGACCGGGGTGCCGTCGACGACGTCGAAGCCGTAGGCGCCGAAGACCGTGCCGTCGGCGACGAGGATGCGCGTGATGTAGACGGTGTCGATGATCGGCACCGACAGCTCGGCCGCCCGTCGCATGAGGGTGCGCTGGATCTCGAGCCCGGTGTAGTCGCCGGCGTACGCCGTGCGGCGATACCGGTGCGCGCCGAAGAAGCGCTGGCTGATGCGGCCGTCGTCTTCGCGGGCGAACGGCATGCCCCAGCGCTCGAGGTCTTCGATGCCGCGGGCGGCTCCGCGGGCGACGACCTCGACGATCGCGGGGTCGGCGAGGAAGTACGACTCGCGAAGGGTGTCGGCCGCGTGCTGCTGCCACGAGTCCTCGGGGTCCATGGTGCCGAGAGCCGCGTTGATGCCGCCTGCAGCCAGGGTGGTGTGCGCGTCGTGCTTGCGGCGCTTGCCGACGGCGAGCACCTCGATGCCGCGTTCGGCGAGCTCGATCGAGGCGCGAAGCCCCGCACCACCCGTGCCGATGACGAGGACGGAGGTGGACAGGCGGCGCTCGGTGCGATGCTGAATGCTCATGCATCCACGCTAGAAAGGCGGCTCTGATCGCGCCAATGCATGTTCCGTGTCATTTCGATACGCTGAGGGCATGAAACTCGAGCAGCTGAGAGCCTTCGAGAGCGTGGCCCGCCTCGAGCACTTCACGCGAGCCGCCGAGGAGCTCTTCCTGACCCAGCCCTCGCTGTCGAGGCAGATCCAGGCACTCGAGGCAGACCTCGGAGCGACACTGTTCCAGCGCGACCGAACGGGCGTCGCCATCACCGCCGCAGGCGAGGCGCTGCTGCCGATAGCGCGGCGGATGCTGGCGGATGCCGACTCCGCACATCACGCGATGGAGGAGCTCGCGGGTCTGCGCCGCGGACGCGTGCGACTGGGTGCGACGCCGACGCTGTGCGTCTCGGTGGTCGCCGAGGTGATCGCGCAGTTCCACCGCGAGCATCCGGGGGTCGACCTGCACATCTCCGAGGCCGGCTCGCACGCCCTGGTCGACGCCCTCGGTGAGGGCTCCCTCGATCTCGCCCTCACCATCACCCGCCCGAACGTGCGCGACGACAGCGCGGTCGAGCGCGTCGCGCTGTTCCGAGAGGAGCTGATGGTGGCATCCGCCGCCGAACCGTCGCTTCGAGCGCACGCCGATCTGCCGACCCGCCTGACGGTCGCCGAGCTCGCCGAGCTGCCGCAGGTCGCGTTCAACCGCAGCTACGACCTGCGCCTCGCCACCGACGCGGCCTTCGAGGCGGCGGGCCTCAGGCCCACCATCGCTGTCGAGGGGGCCGAGATGGATGCCGTGCTGCGCTTCGTCGCGCGGGGCATCGGCGTCGCCGTCGTGCCGGCCACCGTGCTGCTGCACCGACCCGAGCTGCGCGGCTCCGAGCTGACGGCTCCCGCGATGACCCGCACCGTCAACCTCTCGCGGCGCGCGGCCGTGCGGCAGACGCCGGCCGTCGCGGCGATCGAGCGCACGGTGTTCGACGTGGTCGCCCGCCTGGCGGACGACGGCGACCTCGGCGGCCGGATCGACCTCGCCAGGTGACCATCCGCTGGCTGGAGCTGCGCATAACTCAGGAGATCCGATGCGAATCGGCCGCACACCCGTCGCAACCCGGGCCGATCAGCGGGTTCTTCCTGAGTTGTGAGCGTGTGCGCGAAGCTCACGACGGGCGGGTCGTATCAGCGTGAACGAGGGCCCGGCGTCGCTCCCGCCGCGGCGAGCGCCGCATCGACGTGCAGCGCCGTGGTCGGGAAGACCGGCACCGGCGAGTCGGCCGCCGAGATGAGCAGCTCGATCTCGGTGCACCCCAGAATCACTCCCTCGGCGCCTCGCGCTGCGAGCTCGTCGATCACCTCGCGGTAGTACGCGCGGGACTCCGGACGAATGACCCCGTGCACGAGCTCGTCGTAGATGACCGCGTGCACGCGCGCACGCTGCTCGGAGCTCGGAACGAGCACCTCGATCGCGTGGGTCTCGAGACGCTCGCGGTAGAAGGGATGCTCCATCGTGAAGGCCGTGCCGAGAAGGCCGACCCTCCCGATGCCCGCATGGCGCACCGCGGCGGCGGTGGTGTCGGCGATGTGCAGGAACGGGATGCCTATGGCGTCCTCAATGCGGTCTGCGACCAGATGCATCGTGTTGGTGCAGAGCACGATGAGGTCGGCGCCCGCACGCTCGAGGCCACGGGCGCGCTCGGCGAGCAGCGAGCCGGCCGCACCCCAGTCGCCGCGCGCCTGAAGCTGCTCGATCTCGGCGAAGTCCACCGAATCGAGGATGACGCGCGCCGAATGATGTCCTCCGAGAGCGTCGCGCACCCGCTCATTGGCGAGCCGGTACCACTCGAGAGAGGATTCCCAGCTCATGCCGCCGAGCACGCCGATGGTCTTCATCGGCACCTCTCGGCGCGGTCTCGGGCAGGATGACGGGCCGTTCGCATCCATCGAATGTACCCCTGCGGTCAGGCGAGAGGAGCGTCCGTCGGGGCCTCGTATCCCTCCGGCGGCTGCGGGATGGTCTCGTGACCCGTGAGGAAGCCGGTGACCTCAGTGAGCGTCGCGCCTTCTCCGCGCACGCGGATGCGCAGTTCGGTCACCTCACGCGCGGGGAACGCGTGGATGCGGCCCTGCCCGACGGTCAGGCCCTCGGCGATGACCTCGGGGTCGGCATCCGCATCCGCATCCGCGACGACCTCGTGCGCCGTGATGCGCTGTCCCGCGGTCAGATCTTCGCGCAGGCGGAGATGGTCGATGCGAGTCGGCTGCGCGAAGCGCACCAGCCACTCCGCACCGTCGCGCTCGACCTGCGCCGCGATGGGAGAGCCGAAGCGGCGATCCCACTCCGTCCGCCACTCGGCGAGGCGCTGCACATCCGCCGGGTCGAAGACCCCTCGCGGCGTGGGCGGCACGTTCAGCAGCAGGTTCGCGCCCATGCCGATCGAGCCGTACATGATCGCCATGAGGTGGTCGACGGTCTTGGGCTCGTCATCCGGATGCCAGAACCACCCGCGCCGGATCGACACGTCGCACTCGGGCGGGAGGTACGCCGCCTCGCCCATGTCGATGGATTTCGCGGTGTAGTTGCTGAGGTGGGTGCGGTCGACGACGTACTCGACCGGGTCGGCGGCGAGGCCGTTCTCGTTGCCCACCCAGCGGATCGTGGGCCGGCCCATGTTGAACACCATCGCGTCGGGCTGGTGCTCGTCGATGACGGAGATGATGCGCTCCCAGTCGTACACGTAGCCGTCGGAGCCGGCGCCGTCGAACCAGATCTCGACCAGCGGACCGTACCGGGTGCACAGTTCGCTCAGCTGTCGCGCATAGAACTCGCTGTACGCCTGCGGGTCGTCGTAGCACTCGGCGTTGCGGTCCCAGGGCGAGAGGTAGATGCCGAAGCCGATGCCCGCGTCTCGGCAGGCCAGGGCGACCTCCGCCACCACGTCTCCCCTGCCCTCCTTCCACGGAGAGGAGGCCACGGAGTAGTCGGTCGTCGCGGTCTGCCACAGGCAGAATCCGTCGTGGTGCTTGGCCGTGAGAATCAGGTAACGGGCGCCGACATCGACGGCCGTCCTCGCCCATGCTGCGGCGTCGAGATCGGCGGGGTCGAAGCTGCCTGCGGGCAGGGTGCCGTCGCTCCACTCCCTGCCGTGCACGGAGTTGAGGCCGAAATGGACGAAGAGCCCGAACTCGGCGCTCTGCCAGGCGAGCTGGCCGGCGGTGGGGACGTGGATCTCAGGCATCCCCTCACTGTAATGACCACCATTCCCGGGGCGTTCACCGCCCGGGCCTTGTCTGTGTCGGATGCCGGTGGTTGCATCGGTGCTTATGACAGACGAACAGCACAACCACGTCCCCGTCGACTCGCCCGAAGGACTGAGCCGTCGCGGATTCCTCACCGGAGTCACAGCGGCGAGCGCGCTCGCGGCCGCCGGCTGGGTCGCGCAGCCGCAGTCGGCCTCCGCGGCTCAGGGCGGGGAGGGCAAGTCCGTGACGATCACGATCATGGGCTCGTCCGACATCCACTCCAACGCGCTGAACTGGGATTACTACAAAGACGCCGCGTTCAGCGACGGCAAGGGCAACGTGGTCGGCCTCGCGCGACTCTCCAGCGTCGTGAACCAGGTGCGCGCCGACCGAGGCCGCGACCACACGCTGCTGTTCGACGCCGGCGACACCATCCAGGGCACGCCTCTCGGCTTCTACTACGCGACGGTCGAGCCGATCACGAAGACCGGCGCCATGCATCCGATCGCCGCCCAGATGAACGCCATCGGCTACGACGCCGTCGCCCTGGGCAACCACGAGTTCAACTACGGCCTCGAGTTCCTCGACACGTTCACCTCGCAGCTGAAGGCGCCGGCACTCGCCGCGAACGCCGTGCGCATCGGCACCAAGGTGCCCGCCTACACCCCGTACGTCATCAAGACGATGAAGGTGAAGGGCGCGAAGCCCATCCGCGTCGGCGTGCTCGGGCTCACGAACCCCGGCACCGTCATCTGGGACAAGGCGAACGTGAGCGGCAGGCTCGACGTGCTCGACATCGTCGCCACGGCGAAGTACTGGGTGCCGATCATCCGGCAGCAGGGCGTCGACGTGGTCGTCGTGAGCGTGCACTCCGGCGACAGCGGCACCTCGTCGTACGGCAGCGAGCTGCCCGTCGAGAACGCCGCCGGGTTGCTCGCGCAGCAGGTCGCCGGCATCGACGCGATCCTGTTCGGCCACGCGCACAAGGACATCCCCGAGCGCTTCGTCACCGGCCCTGACGGCAATCAGGTCGTCATGAGCGAGCCGATGTGCTGGGGCCAGCGGCTGAGCGTGTTCGACATCGAGCTGCAGCAGGTCAAGGGGCAGTGGCGGGTCGCGTCGAAGCGGGCCACCAACCTCAACACCAACACCGTCGAAGACGACCCGGCGCTCGTCGCGGTCGTGCAGGCGCAGCACGACGCGGTCGTGAGGTACGTGAACAAGACCGTCGCGACCTCGACGGAGGAGCTGTCGGCGGCGGAGTCGTGCTGGAAGGACACCGCGATCCTCGACTACGTCAACAAGGTGCAGGTCGACACCGTCACCGCGGCCATCGCCGGCACCGCTGAGGCCGCGCTGCCCGTGATCTCGATCGCGGCCCCGTTCAGCCGAGCGGCGAGGTTCCCGGCCGGTGAGGTGACGATCCGCGACGTGGCCGGCCTGTACATCTACGACAACACGCTGATGGCATCCGTACTCACCGGCGCCCAGATCAAGGAGTACCTGGAGTACTCGGCGAAGTACTTCGCCACGGTCGCCCCTGGCGCACCCGTCGATCCGGGCGGCTGGACGAACGCGAACGGGACGCCCGACTACAACTACGACCAGTTCTCGGGCGTCACCTACGACATCGACATCGCGAAGCCGGTGGGCTCGCGCATCGCGAACCTGTCGTGGAACGGCTCCCCCATCGCGGCGGATGCCAGGTTCGTCGTCGCGGTGAACAACTACCGTCAGTCGGGCGGCGGCGGCTTCCCGCACATCTCGACCGCGCCGGTCGTCTACAACGCGCAGGTCGCGATCCGCGAGGCGATCGTGCAGTACGCGACGGATGCCGGCGTGATCGACCCCGCCGACTTCCACGTCGTGAACTGGAAGCTCGTGCGCGACGGGGTGCCGGTGTTCTGAGCCTGCCGCGCGTCGCGTGGCTCGCGTGGCTGTCTCGCTCTAGGCGAGGCGGCCCCGCGGCTGTCAGGTGGCGGGATCCGACGTCGAGAACGGCACCGCGCGGGTTGCCCGCACACCACCCGCGCTCACACCGTAGGTCGCGCGGAGCGCCCGGTTCATGGTCGTGATGGAGCCGAAGCCGCTCGCCTCGGCCACCTCTTTCAGCCCGAGTGCTCTGTTCTCGGTGAGAAGCGCGAACGCTCGCCGCGAGCGCGAGCGGCGGATCTCCTCCGCGACGCGAAGCCGATTCTTCTCGAAGACCCGGTCGAGCGTGCGGCGCGAGACATTGCAGGCCGCGGCCAGCCGCTCGACGCCGAAGCCCGGGTCTGATGAGCTCTCGTCGATGCGGCGCTGCGCGAGAAGCAGAGTGCCCTCGTAGTGGTCGTCGACGATCGCCGTCCTGGTGAAGGCCACCGCGACGTCACGAGTGAGCGCGCGCAGCACCTCGCTCTGCTCTTCTGCAGCGTCTGAGGATCGCGGCTCGTCGACCAGCGCGCTCAGGTAGGCGTATGTGGCGCGAAGCACGGTCATGCCCGGCCGGATGTCAGCCATGTTGGCGTTCGTGAGCACGTGAGGCGCGATCTCCGAGCGATCGAACGTGAAGACGATCATCTCGGTTCCGTCTTCGGTGTGCATCTCGATGGGCTCGGTTCCGGGGAAGACCACGCAGAGCCCGCCTTCTGACGAGGCCCAGGTCGGTGCGCTGCAGTCGACCGTGACCGCACCGTGGTTGACGAACACCACCGTGTAGCGCGAACCGGCCGGCTGGCGTGTGCGCCCCCACAGCACGCGCATCGCCGGAGCACGCACGCGGCCCACGAGGTAGTCGTCGAAGCGGATCGCCTTCAGCTCGAGCAGGCGTGGATCGCCTTCGAGAACCTCGAGTCCCGTGCCGCGGATGAAGGTCGAGATCCAGACCTCGTCGCCTGCCGCCGGCGAGTGCTGGTAGCGCCGATGGCCCTCGAGGCCCCGCCAGCCCTGCTGCTCGCGCGCAGGCATCAACTCCCTGAGAGCTCGATTTCTCATGGCCTTCTCCGGACGCGGCTGATCTGCGGTCCGCGGATCGCGGTCCCGCACAAGAGACATCGGCAGCGGAGCCGTGTTGCCCGGTCTCGACGAAGGTGGCAGGGAGTGCGGCGACGCTGACCGAATCTGCGGGGCGCGATACGCCTCGGGGGACGCGCCTCCTGATTCACAGATCTTGTGACCAAACCGTTGCATTCGTTATCTCGCCGTTATACACTCGTCGCACGGTGAATGTTTGCTGTGGCATCCACCGCATGTGATTGCAGGACTCTCTTTGGTGCAAGGGACAAGGGCCGGCCGGAAGCCTCTCCGACCGGCCCTTACTGCTGCCCCTCCGACGTCGCCGGCCGACAGTACGCTGAGATCATGACCGACCGTGAGCTCGCCCTTCAGGCCTGGGAGAGCCTGTTCCGCGCGCAGCATCAGCTGCTGGCCGAGATGGCCGTCGACTTCGAAGGATCCGATCTGGCACAGGGCGAGTACGACGTGCTTCTCACGGTCGTGCGCGCCCCCGACATGACCTCACGGCTGCGCGACATCACCGCGAAGTCGCTCATCAGCCAGCCGAGCGTCTCGCGGCTCATCGACCGCATGGTGACCAGAGGGCTGATCACGAAGGCCATCGACCCCGACGACGGTCGGGGCGCGGTGATCACCGCGACCGATGCCGGAGCGAAGGCCTTCCGCCAGCTGGCGACCGTGCACGGCCGCACCATCGCAGAGAAGATGTCACCCCTCGACGACGCCGAGCTCGCGACGCTGCTCGAACTGACGCAGAAGCTCCGCCGCACGCGCTGACCGGAGCTCGGCGATGACCGGGACTCGGCGCTCACCGAGACTCGGCGCTCATCGAGACTCTGGCAGGGTGGACCTGAAACCTACGAGGGGGAAAGGAAGGTCACCATGGAGCTCGCCGGAGCAATCGGCATCCTGGTCGTCATCGGAATCGCGGTCGCCGCCGCGATCGTCATCGCATTGATCCTGCTGCTGTTCGCACGCAGCTGGATCAAGGTCGCCCGCGCAGACGAGGCGCTCGTCATCTCGGGCCGCAAGCAGAAAGTGCAGCGCACCGTCATCGCCGCCGACGGCACGACCCGCGGCGAGACCGAGGAGTCGCCGGTCACCGTGATCGTCAACGGCAAGTCGCTGGTCAACCCGATCACGCAGCGCCACGAGATCATCTCGCTGCGTTCGCGTCAGGTGTCGCTGAACGCCGAGGCCCAGTCGCTCGACAGCGTCACGCTCAATGTCGACGGAGTGGCGATCGTCAAGATCGGCTCCGACCCCCTCTACGTGCGTCGCGCCGCCGAGCGCTTCGCCTCGCAGGACAAGGCGATCGAGCAGTTCACCACCGAGCAGCTCGAGGGTGCTCTGCGCGGAATCGTCGCGACGCTGTCGGTCGTCGAGCTGATGCGCGAGCGCAAGAAGTTCTCCGACCAGATCGCCGCCGACGTCTCTCAGGAGCTCGCCGAGCAGGGTCTGATCCTCGACTCGTTCCAGATCAAGGGCATCACCGACAAGGTCGGCTACATCCAGTCGCTCGGTGCGCCCGAGATCCAGGCGAAGCGTCAGGCCGCAGAGATCTCGCAGACCAACGCCGACCGGGCGATCAACCAGAAGAACATCGCCAACCAGGAAGCGAACCTGATCGAGCAGACCGCGCTCGACACGAACACGGCCAACGCCAACGCCGGCATCGGCCGTGCTCGCGCCGAGGCGGAGCAGGCCGAGCAGCTCGCTCGCGCGCAGGCCGAGCAGGCCGTTCTGCAGCAGCAGGCCGAGAACAAGCAGGCTCAGCTCGACGCCGACGTCAAGCGCGTCGCCGACGCTCAGCGGTACGAGGCCGAGACCCGTGCGCAGGCGGATCTGTTCACCCGCGAGAAGGCTGCGGAGGCCGCCGCGATCGAGCAGGTCAAGCAGGCAGAGGCGCGCACCCGCATCGCCGAGCAGCAGGCGCAGGCCGACAGGGCCCGTGCGGCCGGTGAGGCCGCCGCCGCCGAGGCGAAGGCCACCGGTGACGCGAACGCGCTTCGCGCACAGGCTGAGGCCGAGGCAGAGGCCCGCCGCCTGCGCGCCGGCGCAGAAGCAGAGGCGATCCGCGCCGAGGGTGAGGCGCGCGCCGCCGCGGTCGAGGCGGAGGCCAAGGCCATCGCCTCGAACCAGGAGGCGTTCCTCTCGCAGCGCGTGCTCGAGGTGCTGCCGTCGATCATGGCCGAGTTCGCCAAGGGCTACTCCGCCATCGGCAACGTGTCGATCATCGGCGGAGCCGGTGAAGAGGGCGCGTCGAGCGTGGTCGGCGGAGACAGCGCCAAGGCGATGCGCTCGGTGTTCGACAGCGTGAGCGCGGCGACCGGTCTCGACCTCGCCGCGATCATCCAGGGCCAGGCCGTCGGCCGCAGCTTCGGCGCGGGAGTCGCGCAGGCGACGGATGCCCAGCCCACGGCATCCGCGTCGACCGCAGCGCCCACGTCGACCGTGGTCGAGCGCCGCGTCGACGACGCGGCGGAGCCGTTCGCCGGCGCGTAATCGCCCACATCGCAGGAGCCGTCTCGCCACCGCGAGGCGGCTTCTGCGCGTCGTGCCACCGGTGCATGCCGCCGGGAGCGAAGGGGCAGACTGGACGGGTGACCTCAGCTGCGTTCGACCTCGGCCGTATCGGCGCGGGCCTGTCGTTCGCTGCAGCGCTCGATCATGTCGGCGACGCCCTCGACACCAGCACCGCGGTCGTCATCAGCGCGCCGCCTGGTACGGGCAAGACGACGCTCGTCCCTCCCGTGCTCGCCGCCCGCAGCACCGGTCGCGTGATCGTCACGCAGCCGCGCCGGGTCGCCGCCCGGGCTGCGGCCCGTCGCCTCGCCCAGCTCGACGGCTCTCCACTCGGCGACCGTGTCGGCTTCACAATGCGCGGCGAGCGCTCGGCGAGCAGCGCGACGCGGATCGAGTTCGTCACGGCCGGGGTTCTGCTGCGCCGGATGCTCGATGACCCCGGGCTCGACGGCGTCGATGCCGTCGTCCTCGACGAGGTGCACGAGCGGGCGCTCGAGACCGATCTGCTCATCGGCCTGCTCGGCGAAGTGCGCGAGCTGCGCGACGACCTCACGCTCGTGGCAATGTCGGCGACTCTCGACGCTCAGCGCATCGCCGCCGTGATCGGTGCAGACGACGCACCGGCTCCGGTCATCGAGCACACCGTCGCCGCGCACCCGCTCGTCGAGCGGTGGGCCCCCAGCGCGGCCCCGAGGCTCGACGAACGAGGGGTCACCCGGGGGTTCCTCGATCATGTCGCTCGCACGGCCGCATCCGCTGCGCTGGACCTCGCCCGCGACGATGCCGCCGCCGATGCCCTCGTCTTCGTGCCAGGAGCGCGCGAAGTGGCAGAGGTCGCCCGTCGCATCGCCGATCTGGCACCGGCCCTCGACGTGCGAGAGCTGCACGGTCAGCTGCCGCCCGCCGCGCAGGATGCCGTGATCCGGGGGCGCCGGCCGCAGGACCCGCCGCGCATCATCGTCACGACGTCTCTGGCCGAGTCGTCGCTGACGGTGCCGGGTGTGCGGCTCGTGGTCGACAGCTGCCTGGCCCGCCAACCGCAGCGCGATGCGGCGCGCGGCATGACCGGGCTCGTGACGACGGCGGCATCGCGGTCGTCCTGCGTCCAGCGCGCCGGACGCGCGACCCGCCAGGGGCCGGGCACGGTCGTTCGCTGCATCGACGAGCGCACCTATTCTGCTGCTCCTGCACGACCTGCGCCCGAGATCATCACCGCCGACCTCGCCGACGCGGCCCTGCTGCTCGCCTGCTGGGGCGCGCCGGGCGGAGCCGGCCTGCGTCTCGTCGATCCGCTGCCCGCCGACGGCCTGCGCGACGCCGTCGCCGTGCTGCACGCTCTGGGGGCGGTCGACGACGACGGCCGCGCGACCGATGAGGGGCGGGCACTGGCGCGGATACCGACCGACCCGCGCCTGGCACGTGCGCTGTGCGACGGCTCCGCGCTCGTCGGGCCGCGCACCGCCGCCGAGGTGGTCGCGCTGGTGGACGGTGACACCCGCGTGCGCGATGCCGACCTCGTCGCGGCGCTGTCGGCGCTGCGACACGCACGTGGCCCCGAGGCGCAGCGCTGGTCGCGCGAGGTCGAGCGCCTGCTGCGTCTCGCACCGGTCGGCCGCACGGGCAGCGAACGAGACGGCGTCGGGCTCGTCGTCGCCCTCGCCTACCCCGAACGCATCGCCAAGCGCGTCGAGCGCTCGGCCGACGGCGCGACGTTCCTGCTGGCATCCGGAACCCGGGCCGGCATCGGCGGCCCGCTCGCCGACGCGGAGTGGCTGGCTGTGGCCGACGTCGCGCGGGCGACCGCCCGAGTCGCCGCAGGAACGGGCGCGGTGATCCGTGCGGCGGCACCGATCACCGAGCAGCAGGTCGAGCGCGCCGCCGACCACCTGATCACCGATCGTGTCGAGGCGGAGCTGGCGGGCGGGCGGGTCAGCGCGCGTCGCGAGCGCCGCGTCGGCGCCATCGTGCGCTCGTCGGTTCCGGTGCGCGCGTCGGCCGAGGAGGGACGGGATGCCGTGCAGCGCGCCGTGCGTGCGCGGGGTCTCGACGTGTTCACCTGGTCGGACGCGGCAGACGAGCTGCGCCGTCGACTGGCCCTGCTGCACCGTGAGCTGGGCTCCCCCTGGCCCGATGTGTCGGATGACGGGTTGCTGGCCCGCCTCGACGAGTGGCTCGACCCCGAGCTCGCGGCTCTCGCGAACGGCACCCCCGCGGCCCGCATCGATCTCGCCGCACCCTTGCGCCGGCTGCTGCCGTGGCCGGCCGCCACCGAGTTCGACTCACTCGCACCCGACCGGCTCGAGGTGCCCAGCGGCTCGCGCGTCCGCGTCTCGTATCCGCCGCTCGATGATCCCGAGGCTCGACCCGTCGTCGCCGTCAAGCTGCAGGAATGCTTCGGCTGGGCCGAGACGCCGCGGATCGCCGCCGGTCGCGTGCCCGTGCTGTTCCACCTGCTCTCACCCGCCGGGCGCCCGCTCGCCGTCACCGGCGACCTCGCGTCGTTCTGGTCAGGCCCCTACGCCCAGGTGCGCGCCGAGATGCGGGGGCGATACCCGAAGCATCCGTGGCCCGAGGATCCGTGGGCGGCCGCGCCCACCAGGCACACCACTCGACGCGCAGCCCGCGACTGAACGGTTCTGCGTACCGGGGCGGGGCTTCTCGGTGTTCTTCTCCGTGCTCTCACCGATGCTCTACGCGTGTCGCCCCTGGAAGATCGTTCGATGACGCGGCGGAGGGACCGACTGCGTCGGGCGAAAGGAAACATCAATGAAGAAGTTCCTCACGTACGCCGGCACGACCCTCGGCCTCACGGCCGCGCTCGTGCTCGGAGGGGGCATGGCCGCCTCGGCACACGACTGCTTCAACCCGAACCGCTCCGACCAGGGCAACGCGGCGGCCGGCAAGAACTCGCAGAGCTGGTGGACTCTCGTCGTCGAAGATGTCGTCATGGAGGGCGTCGGCATGGGCTACACGCAGGAGCAGGCCGAGTGCATCCTGGACGAGTACGACGGCCCGGCATCGTTCACCGTCAAGGTGAAGGGCGCGAACGGGCAGGACGGCACCCTGCTCGCGCACAACCCGAACGACCATCTCGACAGCGACGGCAAGGGCATCGACCTGGTGTTCTCCGCTTACGGCGGTGAGATCATGGGCGCCTACATGGCGTGCGGCGTCGAGTTCGGCTGATCTGCACGACCCGGATCCGGATGCCAGGCGCACGGGCATCCGGATCCGTCATGCGGTGCGGCGGCGCAGCGTCAGGGGCGCCAGCACCAGGCACCCGACGGCGAATGCCGCGACGATCAGCAGCGGCGCGCCGACATCCCACCCCTCGTCGCCCGCGGTCACCGCCTGGATCGCGTCGATCGCGTGACTCAGGGGCAGCCACTGCGAGATCGCGTAGAGCACGTCGGGCATCTGGTCGCGGGGCATGAAGAGTCCACCGAGGATGATCTGCGGAAAGACCAGCACCGGCATGAACTGCACGGCCTGGAACTCCGTCTGCGCGAACGCGCTCGCCAGCAGGCCGAGGGCCGTTCCGAGCACGGCATCCACCACGGCGACGAGGCCGAGCTGCCACAGCGGACCGTCGACCTGAAGGCCGCACACGTACACGGCGAAGGCGACCGTGACGATCGCCTGCAGAACAGCCATCGCACCGAACGCCAGCGCATAGCCGATGATGAAGTCGGCTTTGCCGAGCGGTGTCGTCATGAGTCGCTCGAGCGTGCCCGAGCGCCGCTCGCGAAGGGTCGTGATCGAGGTGATCAGGAACATCACGATGAAGGGGAACAGCGCGAGGATCGCACCGCCGAAGCGGTCGAAGACGCCGTCCTGATCCGAGAACAGCCAGGCGAACAGGCCGACGAGCAGGCTCGGCGCGACGAGCATCAGGGCGATCGACCGCGGGTCGTGACGCAGCTGGCTCAGCACCCGCCCCGCGGTCGCGAGCGTGCGGCGGAAGGTCATCGTCCGACCTCCCGTCGCGAGCGCCGCGTCTCATGGCCCGCGTCGCGTTCGATGACGACGAGGAAGGCGCTCTCGGCGTCGGTCTGCCCGGTATCCGCGAGCAGCTGTCGTGGCGTGGTGTCGGCGATGATGCGACCGTCGCGCATGAGCAGCAGCCGGTCGCAGCGCAGAGCCTCGTCCATGACGTGGCTCGACACGAGCATCGTCGTGCCGCCGTCGGCGATGTCCCTGAACAGAGCCCACAGCTCCGCTCGCAGCATCGGATCGAGTCCGACGGTCGGCTCGTCGAGCACGACCAGCTCGGGATCGCCGAGCAGCGCTGCGGCGAGCGAGACGCGATTCTGCTGACCACCGCTGAGGTCGGCGACGCGCTGCTGCGCCTGCCCGGTGAGCCCGACCCGCTCGATCACCTCGGCGACGTCGGTTCGGGGTGCTCCGAGGACGGATGCGAAGTAGCGCAGGTTCTCGCGGACGCTGAGGTCGTCATAGACCGCCGAGCCCTGCGTGCCGTACGAGACCCGGTGCCGAAGCGCGCCCGATCCGGCCGGCGCTCCGAGCACGGTCACGGTGCCGCCGTGGGTGCGCTGCACCCCGACGATCGAGCGCATGAGGGTCGTCTTGCCGCAGCCCGAGGGCCCGAGCAGTCCGATGACCTGTCCGCGGGGAATGCGCAGCGACAGTCCGTCGAGCACCTCATGGTGCCCGCGCCGCACACGCAGCCCGTCGATGACGACGGCATCCGGGTTCGTCATGCGTCGATTATCCGCCCGAGAACAGGATCTCGGGGGAGCAATCGATCAGCACTCGATGACGTTCACCGCGAGCCCGCCCTCGCTGGTCTCCTTGTACTTCGTCGACATGTCGAGGCCGGTCTGGCGCATGGTCTCGACGACGGCATCCAGCGACACGTAGTGGTGACCGTCGCCGCGCAGCGCGAGACGCGCGGCCGTGACGGCGGTCGAGGCGGCGATCGCGTTGCGCTCGATGCACGGGATCTGCACCAGCCCGCCGATGGGGTCGCAGGTGAGGCCGAGGTGATGCTCCATGGCGATCTCGGCCGCGTTCTCGATCTGGCGCACGGTGCCGCCCATCACGGCGGTGAGACCGCCGGCGGCCATCGCGCACGCCGAGCCGACCTCGGCCTGGCAGCCGCCCTCGGCACCCGAGATCGACGCGTTGGCCTTGAACAGCGATCCGAGCGCGGTCGCCGTGAGCAGGAAGCGCCGGATGCCGCGACGGCGGTTCGCCTCGGCCACGGCGGCCTCATCGAGCGGCTCGCCCGCAGGGAGAGCGGCCTGTTCGTTGCGGAAGCCCAGCAGGGCGCTGCCGACCAGCTCGCCGTGCGGGGTCACGGCGTTGCCGACGCCGAGACCCGAGTCGGCGAGGAAGCGCCACCAGTACATCGCCACGGCGGGGAGGATGCCCGCGGCGCCATTCGTGGGAGCCGTGACCACACGTCCGCCGGCCGCGTTCTCCTCGTTGACGGCGAGGGCGAAGGCGCCGAGCCACTCGCCAGGCAGGGCCGCGTGCCCCTCGGCCTCTGAGGCCTCGAGCTGCTGACGGATGTCGCCCGCGCGTCGCTTCACCTTCAGGATGCCCGGCAGCGTGCCCTCGGAGTGCAGGCCGGCATCGACGCACGAGGCCATGGCGTCCCAGATCGCGTCGAGTCCGGCCGCGACCTCCTCTTCGGTGCGGACGGCCATCTCGTTCGCGCGGGCGATCTCGGCGATCGACATGCCGGTCTCGTCGCACAGGGCCAGCAGCTCTTCGGCGGTGTCGTAGGGGTAGGGCTGGGGAGCCGCGGCGACGCGCGCCTCTTCGCCGTCACGGCGGATGAAGCCGCCCCCGACGGAGTAGTAGGTCTGCTCGAGCACCGGCGCTCCGTCGGCGTCGAGGGCGTGCAGCGTCATCGCATTGGGGTGGCCGGGCAGGCGGGTGCGGGGCACGAAGGCGATGTCGTCTTTCGCGAACGGGATGCTGTGCTCCCCCGCCAGCAGCAGATCGCGCCCCTCGGGCCACCTGCTCCACAGCTCGCGGACGGCAGCCGGGTCGCAGGTCTCGGGATGCAGTCCCTGCAGGCCCGCGACGACGGCATCCGGGGTCCCGTGGCCCAGCCCCGTGGCCCCCAGCGACCCGAACAGCTCGCAGCGCACGCGCGCGACGCGGCTGATCAGCCCATGGGCGCGCAGGCGATCCGCGAAGTCGACGCCGGCGCGCATCGGGCCGACGGTATGCGAGCTCGACGGTCCTACACCGATGGAGAACAGATCGAAAGCCGAGACGTACGCAGTCACCTCTCCAGCCTACGGCCGCGGGGGCCGCTCGCGGGCCGGGAGAGAGACCCGCAGGAAAGGCGAAACCCCCGCCGCTTTCGCGACGGGGGTTTCACTACTGTCTCAACACAGTGCGCGCCCCGAGGGACTCGAACCCCCAACCTTCTGATCCGTAGTCAGATGCTCTATCCATTGAGCTAGGGGCGCACGGCCCGCTCAGCGGGCCGAAGAACAGCCTACAACACGTTCTGCCGAGAAGTGAAATCGAGCAGGATCGGGCTCACGCCTTGCGCGTCCAGGGGACGCGTCTGCCCTCTTTCTCGGCGCGCGCAGCGTCTTTCTCCGCGGCCTTCTCGACCGCCTTCTCGCGTTTGCGACGGGCGCGCTGCTCTGACGACAGCGCCTGCAGATCGACCAGCTTCAGCGCCTGCATGCGCGCCTCGCGCATCTGCTCGTACTCGGGATCCTGGTCGGCGCGCATGCCCTCGACCCGCAGCCGGCGGTCGAGGTTGCTGCGCACGTCGTCCCAGGCCGCTGCCCTGGCCTCTTCGACGAGCGCTCTGAGCGCTTCGGGATCGTCGGTCATCTCACGCAGGTGATTCGCGACCCCCGTGGACTGCTTGGCTCGCCGGCGCAGATTGCGCACGTCGCGGTCGCGGTAGTCGTGGGTGCCGTGCGGGTCTGAGTGGCGGCCTCGTGCCCGCTTGCGCAGCGCCGTGAGGTGCTCGGCCGCCTGCTCCGACTCATCGGCCATCGCGCGCAGCGCGGCGCGGGCTTCGTCCATGTAGTGCTCGATCTCGAAGGTGCCGCCCCGCGCGATCGTGCCGACCAGGATCTGGTTCTTGACGGTCAGCCGAACGGCCGCCGTGGCGATCGCGACGCCCTCGGCGATGGCCTCCGATGTTCGTCCCACAAGTACCTCCCGATTCGAGCGTACCGGCACCCCACCGACACCGGTGGGGCGGATTCAGTCCCGCCTCACCGAGCTCCCGAACATCCGCTCGTGCGCCACGGCCCGTCCCTCCGCCAGATGCTCGGGAATCAGCCGCCGTACGAGTTCGACGTCACGCGCCCGTACCGCGTCGAGGATGCGGCGGTGCGTCGCGGCCATCCCGACGACGTCGTCGTGCTGCCCGAACAGCCAGCGCAGGCGGGTGACCAGCGAGGCGGCGAGCTCGATCAGCATGGTGTTCTTCGACAGCCGCACCGCGGCCAGGTGGAAGCCCGCGGATGCCTGGCGCGCCGCCTCACCGTCTCCCATGGCCGCCGCATTCGTCTCCTGCGTCACGAGGGACTCCAGCAGCGCCAGCCCGACATCGTCGAGGCGCTCGGTGGCGAGGGTGAAGGCGAGCGTCTCTATCGCCTCGCGCACCTCGGCGAAGTCCTGCAGATCCTGCGGCGAGAACTCGCGCACGGTCGCCCCGCTGCGGGGCCGTGCCACGACGATCCCGTCGGCGACGAGCACCTTGATCGCCTCGCGCACCGGCAGGCGCGACACCTGCAGTTCGGCCGCGATGTCGCGCTCGATCAGGCGCGAACCGGGGGCTCGCCTTCCCGACATGATGTCGTCGCGCAGCACGTCGGCGACCCGCTCGGATTCGAGCTCCGGTATCCCGTCGATCGCCATGATCGGATTCATACCACCCCGGCGCAGGTTGAGCCAGCACCTTGCGCACGCCGGTGCGCAGAACGAACGAGAGGGTCGCCATGCGAATGGCGACCCTCTCGGATGTCGGAGGCTAGAGCTCGACGGGCGGCGCCGGTTCGTCGTCGGCGACCTCGGGATGACGGGCGAGGTTCACGATGGCCAGGGCGAGGCCTCCCCACACCGTGACCATCGCGATGATCATCATGATGATGGCGGTCGTGGTCATGAGCGTGCTCCCTTCGCCGTCTCGCCGGGCAGTCGGATGCCGGCGGTCTCGGCATCCGGTTCGTAGTCCTCCTCGACGAGGAACTCGTCGTAGTCGGGGTCGAGCTTGGCGTGCGAACGGCGACTCCAGGGCAGCAGGGTGAGCAGCACCGCCAGCACGATCAGGGCGATCGCCATCCCCCACCCGAAGATCCCGAGGAACCACGCCGGGTAGTCGCCGTAGGGCGCCTCGAGCTTCGCGACGATCTCGTTGTAGAGCAGGTAGCCGAGCACCACCGGTGCGAGAGCGCCGGTCAGCAGCATCCACGTCCAGCCGAGCCTGAAGCTGGAGCGCTTGTTCAGGTGGTCGCGCAGCACCGGCAGCTTGTGCAGGATCCAGGCGACGAGCACGACCGCGACCAGGGCGACGGCCATGATGCCGAACGCGTTGACGAAGGCGTCCGTCGTGTCGAGAACCGCGAGAGCGGTGGTCGTCGAGAAGAAGGCGATCGACAGGAGCGCCACCGGGATCGCGACGACGAGAGTGGTGCGCACACGTCCCCAGCCGAGCTTGTCCTGCAGGGCCGCCACGACCACCTCGAGAACCGAGACGAGCGAGGTGACGCCGGCGAAGACCAGCGCTCCGAAGAACAGCACCCCGATGATCGAACCGCCGGTCGCGTTCGACACGATGGTCGGGAACGCGATGAACGCCAGGCCGATCCCCGACGTCGCGACTCCCGAGACCTCGGTGCCCTGCGCTGCGGCCATGAACCCGAGGGCCGCGAACACGCCGATGCCGGCGAGGATCTCGAAGCTCGAGTTCGCGAAGGCCACGACCAGACCGGAGCCCGTGAGGTCGGTCTTGCGCTTGAGGTATGACGCGTACGTCACCATGATGCCGAAGGCGACCGACAGCGAGAAGAAGATGTGGCCGTAGGCGGATGCCCATACGCCGGGGTCGGCGAGCGCCTCCCAGTTCGGGGTGAAGAACGCGGTGAGGCCGTCCATCGCGCCGGGCAGGAACAGCGACTGCACGACGAGCGTGGCGAACATCAGCGTCAGCAGGGGCATGAGGATCATGTTGGCCGCGCCGATGCCGCGCTTCACGCCGAGGGTCATGATGATGATCACGACCAGCCAGGTTCCGATGAGCGGAAGGCCGACCTGGGGGACGAACTCGGTCGACAGCCCCGCGCTCACGTCGCCCATCTGAAGGAAGTCGGTGAAGAAGTAGTCCTGCTCGTTGCCCTTGCCCCACGTGATGTTCGCAGAGAACCAGGTGTACATCGCAGCCCACGCGATGATCACCGCGTAGTAGGTCGCGATCACGACGCAGATGAGCACCTGCCACCAGCCGAGCGGCTCGGCGGCGCGGTTCATCCGGCGGAACGCCAGAGGCGCCGAGCTGCGGAAGCGGTGGCCGATCGCGTAGTCGAAGAAGAGCAGCGGGATGCCCGCGGTCAGCAGCGCGCACAGGTACGGGATCAGGAAGGCGCCGCCACCGCCCTCGTACGCCACGTACGGGAAGCGCCAGATGTTGCCGAGCCCGACAGCCGATCCGATCGCCGACATGATGAAGACGTTGCGCGAGCCGAAGCCCTCGCGTTTGGTGGTCTGCGTCGTTGCGTTCGCCATCCTCCGAGGCTACCGGAGGCACGTGCTCCCGCCGGTTTCGGCAGTCCGTGCCCGACTGAAGTGCGCTTCGCGCGGGAATGTGCGCTTCGCGCGGATGGATGCCTGGATTCAATCCGCGCGAAGCGCGCAACTCCGCGCGAAGCGCACGGCGTCAGTTGTCTTATCGGCCGCTCTCGGGTTCCTCGGCCCCCTCGACCCCCGGTCCGGGCCCCGGGCGCACCGCGGCGGTGTCGGCGATGTCGATGCGGGTATTGCCGTCGTGCTCAGACACCTCGATGCGAGGTGCGGCGTCGGCCTCGGTGGAGTGCTCGGCGCGCAGGAACTGATCGCGCAGCTTCTGCTCGTGGGTCATGTCGTCGGTTGCGTCGGTGTTGTCGGACATGACGGCAGGATGCCCGGATGCCGCGCCTCGCGCGAGACCCTTGCCTGCGGAGCGCGACGGGGATAGTGAGGTGGCTCTGGGGTGGAGAAGCGCCACCCGCCTACGTGAAAATCCCTGATCCGAACTTCATCCGGATCAGGGATTCTTGGCGGAGACGGAGGGATTTGAACCCTCGGTCCCCTTGCGAGGACTCCACCTTAGCAGTGCCAGGGTGCACGCATGCTCCGCGTGATCGTGTGTGCCGGTGCACCGGATGCACGCCCGCTGTCGGCGTGTTCGGCGGTGCCGCTCCCCTGATACTCCCCTGGGCCGACCGGCTGCGATGTCGGATTCGAGCTTTGCGGATGCGTTCGCGGATGCGATGCGGCGTTCGAGCTGCGCCCGCCCATACGAGGTCAAGCCGGGTGTGTTCGTCCGGTGCCAGTCCCGCCGGTCGGCTATCTGCCCGTCATGCAGCGCTCAGCAGCGTGGGGACTGGCAGCGCCTGGCGCGGTCGGGTATCTGGGATGCGGACGGGCAACCTGTACAGGGCTTCCGGTACTTCTTCATCACGCTCAGTGCGCCGTCATTCGGGGCTGTCCATAGGGTGCCGAAGCCGTGGGATAGCAAACGGCACAATTGCGCTTGCGGGGGCGTGCATGAGCCTGGTGATGTGGAGCTGCGCGGGCTGCCGGTCGATTTGGACGGGTACGACTATCAGGGCCAGGCGCGCTGGCATGGTGCGGTGTCTCGCCTGTGGGCGTCGTCGGTGGATGCGATGCGGCGACGAGAGCCGTCGTTGGAGTACTTCGTGGTGCGCGAGGTTCAGGCACGTATGGCGTTGCACGTTCACGCGGTCGTGAGGGTGCCGGATCATACGGCTGAGTCAGCAGTGACACTCGGCATGGCAGCTCGTAGGGCAACGGCTGCGCATCCGGCTACGGGCGAGTTCGTGGCGTGGGGGCAGAAGGGTGTTGCGGATCGGGAGATTCGAGCGAAGCAAGCGCGGGAGAATGGCGTGGCTCCGGACATGTCTACTGCTGCCGCTCGCGTTGTCGGCTATGTCGCCAAGGCGCTGAACTACTCGCTCAAGGATATTGTGCCGGGGCAGGACGCCGCCGACGGTGATCCGTCGCCCGAGCGGTTGGAGTTCGTGAGACGGCTGCGGCACGCTGCGCGCTTTCAAGTTCGATGCAAGCACTGCCCGGAATCAGGGCCGGTCGATTGCCCGAAGAATGCGCATCGGTCACTCGGGTACGGAGGGCACACGGTCACGATGAGTCGCCCGACGAAGGCGCGAGCAGGATGGTCGTTCGCGCACCTCACGCGACGGCGTATCCGCGAGGAACGGATGGTGTGGGCGGCAGCGAACATCGCGGGCGAACCGGGCAGCGGGATCGGGGCGGATGAGGCGTTCTGGGCTGGATTCGCGGCTGATCTTCGTGCTCGGCGTGCTCGTGAAGCTTGGGAGGCTCGGCAGCACGCGCGTGCACCGTGAGAGCGGCCACTGATTGGCCTCACCGGCGACGGTGGGGCTGTTTGTCGTGTCCATCGGTCGTTGGCAAAGTGCGCTCGCGCACGCGGCAGCATCGAAGCGGGCGAAAGTGGCTGCGGAGTGGCCGATCTGAATAGGAACGGGGATCCGGACGAGGGCGGGCGGCGCGCGGGTGAACGGCGAAGCCGCACGCGCACCGCGCGCCGCCCGCCCTCGGACCCGGCGAAGCCGGGTCCCTTGTTCATGGATGGGATATTTCCGCGAAGAACTCGGCCAAGCGGTCAGGCTCAGGCCGAGCGGGTCGTGCTGTTGATGCGATCCCGTAGCTGATCGAATGGCTCATCAGCATGCAACGTGACAAGCACCCGAAGATGCCAGCCCGCGCTCGTATCGTTCACACGGTCAATCACGGCATGGAGAGTTGAGCCGTTCGTCAGGCACGGCGCAGTCAGTTTCGCGAGCCAATCCGGTAGATAGCCGACCGGTTCCTGCTGCTCGGTGAAGAGTACTTGGGCCTCTGAGTTGTACTCGTTCCCAACCTCAGCGACCACACGGAGCACCTGTCCCGCGCTCAATCGATCCAGCAGAGACTCAAGCTCGTCAGCTGTGTAGATGCGTGTCACACCGTCTGCGGTCGCGATGCTCTTCCTTGCGAGGTAGCGAACGCCTGCGACCAACGCTGTGCAAGTCCATCCGCCGCCCGCTTCTTCTCGCGGAAGGGGCGTCACCTGAAGCGTGTCGCCTTCCGACGATCCTCCCGAGCGGACCAGCTGCTCCCAGGGAGTAGCTGAAGCCGGATCGATCTTCAGGTCATCAAGGACGCGGGTGAAGTCCGGCCGGGTCGGGTCGAGCACACGCTCATGAAAGAGCGGAAAGAGTTCGTCGCTCTCGTAGGTCACCGTGAAATCTCGGAAACCGAGCAACGGTCGAAATTCATCGATCTCCGCGACGTTGGGAAGGTACTCGAACGTGTAGAGTCGGCCGTCGAACGCAAGGACCCCTACCGGAATCATCGCGCGGCTGCTGGGCTGCTGCCAGACGACCAGCAACTCAGTCGCGGTCACGGCATCGGCGGCCATATCTTCAAGCACGGATGGCATCTTGGATCCTCCTTCCATTGATCATCAACACTGCACCTGCGAACATACGCGTGGCCTCCGACACTCCGCCGTCGCGGTTCGCAAGCAAGGCTTCGAAGTCTGTCGTTGCGATCTCCTCAACCAACGTTGCGATGCGCCTGACGCCTTCAGAAGTACAGTCCTCAACGGCACGGGCCGCAAAATCGACCAGGGTAACCTTGCGATCACCGTCGAACCGCTGCGCGAGTCCTTTGCGCGCGAACGCCGCAAGCGAATCGGCGTTTGCGAGCCGGGATCGCTTGGCCTCGTCAGTCAACTGGAACCCAAGGCTCGCTTCCATATCATACGCCGGGGCCAGTGAGTCGGCTGGGCCACGGCTGGAGCGAGCCCGAAGTACGGACCAGTTCTGCTCATGCCGATCCCGATTGCCGATGAGGGCATCCAGCACCAAGTAGCCGACGAACACGTCATAGCCAGAGCACACGCTCCAAGAGGATGCCCCAGGCGGCGGTCCGTACGCGTCGAGAGTCAAACGGATGTTCGCCAGAGAATGCCCGATAGACGCCGTGCCATCGCGCGCAGAATCGCGGAGCGCGACACTGATTCGGTCAAGCATCGCGAGCCGCCCGCTCTCCATGTCGTATTCCGCTGGCCGGACGTTGCGAGAAAGCACGCCCTGAGCACCGTCGCGCACAACCAACTGAGCTTGAGCCGCCGGAATCGCCAAGTGCGCGGCGATGTCAGCGGCCACCGCCTCGGTCCAGTCGCCCACCTGACGCGTGCCATTGGCGTGAACCGTTGCAGGCTTGAAGAGCCAGTGTCCATCAGGGCGAGTGGACGAGCCGCCCGGCTCGCACAACCAGACCTTCTCAGATGCGCCGCGCGGTTCGACTCTCAGACGCTCCCATGTCGTCACGTCTACGCGGTCTTGGCTCACGCTCTGAAGTCTACGGAAGCACTCCGCATCAACCTCACATCGCTACACGAGGTCGTCGCGCGAAAGCGGGTCGTGCCACCAGAGATAGACCGTTGAGTTCGATATGTCCAGCTTCTTCGCGATCCCGCGTTGCGTGTAGCCCTGGTGGATCGCAAACTCGGCGAGTAGATGCTGAAGCTGCTCAGCTTGAGCGCGGCCCTTCGTGCTCAGCGCCGCGACCTCATCGAGACGAGTCTCGACGGCTTCGCTACCCCCTGCGATAGCGGCCGCACGCTCGAATGTGTTCGCCGCCTCAGCAAAGAATGTCGCGAGCTCGCGCAGATCGTTTGCGTCGCGCGCTGGGTAGTCAGCGTCGGGGTCAAACGACGGTACGGATGGAGGTCGCGGAGTCATGAAGACATCGTATCTCAGACGTTGGTCGATCGATCGACATATGCTACGGTTCTGACGTTGGTCGATCGATCGACACTCAATGACAGGAAAGGAACGTCATGTCAAACATGGCTCTGTATGAGAAGGCGCGGGACGACGGGAAGCTGTCGGGGTACGGTCTGGCCGTCCTCGGGGCGCTGCTGGTTCCGTCCGAGAAGTTCGAGCTGTCGCAGGTTCGGCGCGAGGTCGTGGCGACGACGAAGCTGGCGAACGCAGTGCGTCTGCCGCGTAAGGCGGTGCTGCTCGGGCTGCGTGAGCTGGTCAGCTCGCCGTACATCGACGCGGCGACGGTGACGGGCACACAGCGCCGGTACTTCACGTTCGAGGCACGGCTGCTGACGGATGCCGAGACTCTGGCGGTGGTGAGCTGATGGTCAACTCGGTTGCGCTGCCCTTCGGCGACGGTGTCACGGTGCGCGGCAAGTCCTCGCAGCCCGGTCGCCCGGTCTTCGAGTTCGACCGTGCGGCAGGACAGTCCACGGATCGACCTCAGCGTAATGCACGCGGCGCTGCGCTCTTCCGGCATCAGGCGATGCTGCAGCTCGCGGATGGGGCGGATGTGCTGGACGTCACTCTGACGACTGATCGTGAAGACGGCTTCGGCGCATTCACTGAGGTCGCGCTGGACCCTGCGGACGCGCGTATCAGTGTGCAGAACCAGAAGGACGGCTTCGACCTTCGCGTATCTGTCAGCGGGACGTACATGGGCGGCAAGAAGGCAGCGTCCTGATGCGTCGTCTTGTGTTGGGGCTCCTGGCGGTGGCTCTCGTAATGAGCGTCACCGCCGGGTGCGCCCCGGCCTCCACGCCACGCACTGTGGACATCTATGCGGAGTCGGCACCGGATGAGCCGAGTGTGTCGCAGATCGTTAGTGGTCGGGCGGGTGATTCGGCGCACGGTTCTGCCGTTGTGTACTTCCCGCCGCCGTCAGACGCAAAGGGTGCGCTGCTCGAAATCACCGAGGACGGCAACGATAAGCCGCTGTGCCGGGTCATCATCGGCGGCGGCGTGGACACGCAAGGTCCCTGCGCTCTCGTGCAGTGGCATTACGCGAAGTACGGCTATCTTGCTGGGGCGCATGTGCGGCTGGACAACCTCGATGCGGGCACTTACGAGTTGGCGTTGACCGTGACCGCTCGGACCGAAGATCAGGGCGCGTGGGAGACGGTCGGCCTCCCGACTCTGCATCGCGTCGATGTCACGATTCCCGAGGTGTCACGATGATGCCTTCACAGGTCTGGGCAGGAGCGGGGCGCGCGGCTGTCGTGTGGGTGTTCGGCGCGGCGTTCATGGCTGGGCTGCTGTGGTCGCTATCGGGAATGGTCGCGACGGTTGCCGCGTACTGGCCGAACTGGCGTGACGCCGGGAACATCCACGACTCGTTCTCGGAGGTCGTGTTTAACGATCTACTGAGAGTGGCGCTGTGGGTCTTCGCGCTGCTGCTGGTGGCCGATATGCGGGGTGTGATCCGCGACGGCACGGGCGGTCGATTCGTCAATGCCGTTACTGAGCGTCGAGGTTGGGCGCGGCTCGCTGTGGTGCTGTCTGCTCGGGCTGTGCTGCTGATCGGAATCGTGCTGTGCGTCGGGCCGATGTTCGGCAGCATCGCGAGCGCCTGGCTCGGGTGGGGTCAGTACGGCGGGCAGCGGGACATGACGATCAGCACCGTTTTCTTGTGGCCGGGTGCGCAGTGGGGCATCGCTTGCACGTTGGTCGCTCTCTCGGTCGGCGGGCTATTCGCGCTCCCGCCGCTGTGGCGTGATTCAAAGGAGGACGGACAATGAACAAATTCATCACTATGGCGGTGCTGGCACTCATGGGAGTGCTGCTACTCGCCTTCGGGCTGTTCGGAGCACCGTCCGGCCTCGAATCCGTGGCTGTGCTTGGGCGGGTGCTGTGGGCGGTGATCGTCCTCGGGCTGGCGCTGGTGCTGCTCGTCCCCGCGCTGCGTCATCGTGTGCTGGGGCGAAGCAGGGTCCTTGCGTCGGTGTTCCGGCCTCGGCTTGCTCGCGCGGATCGTGCGTCGTTGTCGAAGTTCGAGAAGTCGGCGCTTGCTCGGCTGCGGCAGGTCAATCCGGATTGGGCTGTAGCTGCGGGTGTGACTCGTGACGGGACGACGCGCAACGGTGACAAGGTGCGCACCTTCCCGGCGCTCGTGCGGGTCGAGTTGCGTGCGCATGGCCCTGCGGCTGTCTATCAGGTGGTGCCGGGATCGGTGCCGAGCGACTACGACGACGAGAAGGTGAGCGCCGCGCTGGGTTTCGGAGTTGAGTGCTCGTCGGCGTCGGCTTCGACGGTACGGGTTCAGGTGCGCAGTCGGGATGCTCTGGCGGATCAGGGGACCATCCCGTTCCGCATGGTTCCGCTGGCCGACGCTGCCGCTCCGGTGCGTATCGGAGTCACGTCAGAAGGCCCGTTCTCGCTTCCGATCTTCGGGCGGCAAACTCTGCTCGTTGGCGCATCGGGCGCGGGTAAGGGCAGCGTGATCTGGTCTGCGTTGGGGCAGCTCGCGCCGAGCATCCATGCGGGCACGGTGCGGGTGCACGGTGTGGACCTCAAGGGCGGCGTGGAACTCACTGCGGGCCGTCCGTTGTTCCACGATGTCGCGTACAGCTACGACGAGGCAGCGGCGATGATCGAGCGGCTTGCGCTGCGGCTGGATGATCGCCTGGCGTACATGCGGGAGAGCGGGCTGCGAAAGCACGTGCCTACTGCGACCGAGCCGCTGGAGCTGCTGCTGATCGATGAGGCGGCATCGCTGTCGTATCTCGCGCCTGACACGAAGTCTCGGAACGCGGTAGACGCGAATCTGAAGCGGGTGCTTTCGACCGGGCGCGCTGCGGGGATCGCGGTACTAGCAGCAATGCAAGACCCGCGTAAGGAGTCGCTGGCGTCGCGTGATCTGTTCACCGCTACCGTCGCGCTGCGCTTCCGCACGAAAGATGACGCTGTGCTGGCGCTCGGGTCGGCTGCGTATGAGGCCGGCGCCCACTGCGACCGCATCCCGACCACGAAGGCCGGCATGGGCTACGTGATCGACGGGGAGACCGGAGGCATCGTGCAGTTCCGGGCGTCCTGGGTGTCTGACGAGGACATCACGGAGATTGCGCGACGGTTCCCGTCACCCGTGGGGGTGAGCGATGAGTGATCTTGATGCGCTGAATGAAGCGATTGCAACCCTCGAGAAGCAAGCTATCGCCCTCGCCATGGTTGGGCAGTGGACGGCTCAGCATGACGCGAGATTGCGAGCGTACTACGACGAGCGACGCCGCCTAACTCGGCCTATGGGTTCGCGGCTTGAGCAGGTGGTCACGAACCTTCACGAGTTCATCGCGCTGGCCCGCCGATTGCGACCGGTCCTGCCCTCACTGCGCACGCCTGAGTCCGATGCGGATAGGGCAGCCGTGATTCGGCTTGAACGGTTGACGGACGAAATCGGCGGACGCGAAGCAGATCGTCTGTGCCTCACCGCTGGCGGCACCTGGACTGCGGATGACGATGTGGCGTTGAGCGATATGCACACCGAGTGGAGCCGATTGGTTGAGAAGTGGAGGGACAAGTAATGCACAAGACCGCGGATACGCCGCTCTGGTATACCGAGGCCGAGCTTGCAGAGTTGATGCGGGTACACCCGTCGACGATCTCGCGAAAGGTCAGGGCTGGCACCTTTCCGATCACGCCGCTCGTGGTCGGTGCTCGACGGGTTTACGCCGTAGCGGACGTGCATCGACTCGCGGGCCGGGCCGCATGAGTCTCGAGCGGCGAGAGACGGCCTCCGGGGTGAGCTGGCGTGTTCGGCTCCATTCCGGGGGCCGTGTCGTTGCGGACAAGACGTTCTCGACGAAGCGTGCAGCCGAGGCGTGGGAGCGGCAGCAAAAGGAGGCGCTGCACGGCGGCGGGTTCGTCCCTCCGAGCCGATCCAAAAAGCCGGTGTCTGAGGTTGCCGCCGCGTTCCTCGAAGCGCGTTCAGGGCAGGTTGCGCCGCACACGTTGCGGACGGATCGAGACAACCTCGCGGCTCTCCCTGCGAAGTTCGCGGCGCACCCCATTGGCTCGGTTTCTGAGGGCGACGTGCTGGAACTGCTGACTGAGCTGCTGGACAAGGGGCGGGCGCACTCGACCGTTTCACGGCTGAGAACGACGCTCTCTGCGTTGTGGTCGTGGGCAGTTCGGCAGCGGCTCACACCAGTGAATCCGGTTCGGGGCGTGCGGATGCCTTCGGGCGCTGTGCAGGCGCATGAGGGCGCGCCGCTGACGGCTGCGCTTCTGGCGACGGTGCTGGATGCTCAGCGGGAGCGTTCGCCGCACGGCGCGTTGATTACAGAGTTCCTGAGCCTCGCGGGTTTGCGGTGGTCGGAGCTGCGTGCGCTGCGTGTCGGGGACTTGCAGGAAGTGCCGTTCCCGGGCGTGCGGGTGTTGAGGGCTGCGAGCGACGGCTATGCGGAGAAGGCTCCGAAGACGGCGCGGGGGCGGAGAACCGTCCCGCTGGTTGCTCGTGCGCAAGAGATCGCGCGGGCATGGGCTGCGGGCAAGATACCGACTGATTATCTGGCGACGAGTGCGACGGGGCTGCAATTGCGCGGTACGTACTTCCGGCGCGCTGTGGCGTGGACGACGACCGCACCGGATCACACGATTCATGATCTGCGGCACTACTGCGCTTCGAGCTGGCTCCGCGCCGGGGTGCCGATTAATCAGGTTGCGGCGTGGCTTGGCGACGATCCGCGCACCGTTCTGAGGGTCTACGCGCATGTGCTGGGTGAGGCGCAGGATATGGAGGCGCTGCGCCGTCTGAACGCTGCGCTCCCCTCTCACTCCCCTGGAACCGCGACGGAACACGAATCATCGGAGGGAGGAACGGTCGAGCAGACCCGCAAAACGGGTTCTGACCAGGGAAAAACTGGCGGAGACGGAGGGATTTGAACCCTCGGTCCCCGTGAGGGGACTCCACCTTAGCAGGGTGGTGCACTAGGCCTGACTATGCGACGTCTCCAGGCGCCCGGCTTCCGCTCGAACGCGCCTTGCAAGCATACCCGTTCCGGCGGGCACTCACGAATCAGCGCCGGACGTTGCCGTTCGAGCAGGTCTGCACGGCGGCCGAGTTGCCCTTGATCGTGTCGGGCAGCGCCACGACGTCGTCGGGCACGGGCGTCGGGGTGTCCGAGGCCGTAGGTGCGGGCGTCTCGGGCTCCTTCACGACGACGCCGTCGTTGCTGGTCGCCTCATGCGTGATCTGCAGCTGCTTGTTCTCCTTGATCGCGTCCCACAGCACCGTCGCGGCTTCTTCGTTCGGCACGACCTTGTTCGGGTCGTACGGGTCTTCCAGCGTCGGGTACTGCACGAAGACGATGTCCTCGAAGGGCACGCTCTTCACGGCGAGCGCGATCTGCACGATCTTCATGGGGTCGGCCAGCGACTTCGACGCCTCGAGGTTGTTGAGGCCGGTGTCGGCGAGACGGAGCATGACGGGCACGTTTCCGAGCACCTCGCCGCTGATCATCTTGCGCGCCAGGCTCGACATGTACTGCTGCTGGTTTCCGATGCGACCGAGGTCGGATCCGTCGCCGACGCCGTGACGCGTGCGCAGGAACTGCAGGGCCTGCACGCCCTGGATCGTGTGGTCGCCCGCGGCCATGTCGAGGCCGGTGTAGCGGTCCTTGATGGGGTTCGCGAGGCACACGTCGACGCCGCCGATGGCATCCGTGATCTCGATCACACCGCCGAAGGTGACCTTCGCGGCGAACTCGATGTCTTCTCCCGTGAGCTGCGAGATGGTCTTGGCGACGCAGTTCAGGCCGCCCTTCTCGCCGCCGTGCTCGTAGGCGACGTTCAGCGGCTGCTTGCGCAGCGCCCCGTTGGTCTTGCCGTCGATGTCGGTGCACTCGGGGATGGGCAGCATGAGGTCTCGCGGGAAGCTCACCGCGGTCACTCGACGCGGCTCCGCCGACACGTGCACCAGCAGGTTCACGTCGTTCAGGGTGCCGCCGGCGTCCTTGCCGGTGCAGCGCTTGCCGAACAGGTGCTTGTACTTCTCTTCGCACGTGTCGACACCGGTCAGCAGGATGTCGAATCCGCCGGGGTACGCCCCGATGTCAGGCGGCAGTTCTTTGGTGCCCTCGATCTCGACAGCGTTCGCGTTGACGGTCGACGTGAAGCCGCCGAGCACGTATCCGGCGACGCCCACGCCGCTGACGAGGATCACTGCCAGCGCGACGCCGATCAGCTTCAGCAGCTGCCCGGCCGCACCGGGCGAACGCAGCTGGCCATGGCGCGCCACGGGCTGGCGCCGTTTGACGGACGTGCTCACTCGGGGCCTTTCGACAAGAAGCGGAGGGTGTGGGATTCGAACCCACGGGACATTGCTGCCCACTGGTTTTCAAGACCAGGTCCATCGGCCGCTCGGACAACCCTCCCGACTCCGGCTCTCACCGGGCGGTCAGTCGTCGAGTCTATCGGCTCCGGGGGAAGCCGAACGCGGACGACTCATTCTTGCGCGAACTCCTGGGGATCTTCTGGGCGGATGCCCGGCGCATCGGCGGGTTCAGAGGAGAGTGCGAAGGGCGGATGCCAGTCCGCCCTCTTCCACGGCTCCGGTCAGCTCACCCGCCGCGTTCTGCACCTCGTCGACGGCCTGGCCCATCGCCACGGCGCGTCCTCCGCCTTCGAGAGCCCAGGCGAACATGCCGAGGTCGTTGCGGCCGTCGCCGGCAACGAGCACGTTCTCACGGGGCGTGCCGAGCTGCGAGCGCACCCGCTCGAGAGCGGTGCCCTTGTCGACGCCCTTCGGCGCTATGTCGAGCCAGGCGGTCCAGCCGACGGCGTACGACACCTCGTTCAGACCCGCCTCGGCGACGATGCGCTGGAAGTCCTCCTCGTCGTGCTGCGGTGAGACGACGACGACGCGCGAGACGGGCTGACGCATCAGCTCCTCGAACTCGACCTCGCGGCCGGCATCGAGCGTCCAGTCGTCGAGCACGTCGGTGTAGAGGCGCTCGCCAGAGCCGAGCTCGACCATGTACCGTGCCTCGGGCAGGCTCTCGCGCAGCAGCGCGAGCACGGGCGCCGGGTCGAAGACCTCGACGCGCCAGCGCTCCCAGTCGTCGCCGACACGGCGCATGACCACGGCGCCGTTCGAGCACACCGCGTACTCGGCGGTGAGGCCGAGCTCGTCGATGTACCTCTTGGTGCCGCCCCAGCTGCGCCCTGTCGCGAGCATGACCTCGTACCCGGCATAGCGGACGGCATCGACCGCCTCGGTCACGCCGGGGCTGAGCGTCTCGTCCTGCAGCAGGATGGTGCCGTCGATATCGAGCCCGACGAGGCCGCGCGACGTCACTCGACGCCCTGCGCGGCTGCCGGCTCTTCCGTCCAGCCGATCGGCCGCAGCACCTCGATGCCGCCCAGGTAGGGGCGCAGCACCTCGGGCACGGTCACCGATCCGTCTGCCTGCTGGTGCGTCTCGAGGATCGCGACGATCCACCGGGTCGTGGCCAGCGTTCCGTTGAGCGTGGCGACGCTGCGCGTCTTCGCCGCGGCCGCGTCGTCGGTCTCGGGCCGGTACCGGATGTCGAGCCGGCGCGCCTGGTAGGTCGTGCAGTTCGATGTCGACGTGAGCTCACGGAAGGCGCCCTGAGTGGGCACCCACGCCTCGATGTCGAACTTGCGCGCCGCGCTCGATCCGAGATCGCCCGCGGCCACGTCGATCACGCGGTAGGCGAGACCGAGCGCGGTGAGCATCTCTTCCTGCAGGGCCACGAGACGGTCGTGCTCGGCCTCGGCGTCTTCGGGCGTCGTGTAGACGAACATCTCGAGCTTGTTGAACTGGTGCACCCGGATGATGCCGCGGGTGTCCTTGCCGTACGAACCGGCCTCGCTGCGGTAGCACGTCGACCACCCGGCGTATCGATGGGGGCCCGCGCTCAGGTCGAGGATCTCGTCTTTGTGATAGCCGGCGAGGGGCACCTCGCTCGTGCCGACGAGGAAGAGGTCTTCCTTGTCGAGGTGGTAGACCTCGTCGGCATGCTCGCCGAGGAATCCGGTGCCCTGCATGATCTCGGGCCGAACCAGCGTGGGCACGATCATCGGCGTGAAGCCGTTGGCCAGCGCCTTGTCGAGCGCGAGGTTCATCAGAGCGATCTCGAGCCGTGCGCCGACGCCCTTGAGGAAGTAGAAGCGCGAGCCCGAGACCTTCACGCCGCGCTCCATGTCGATGGCCCCGAGCATCTCACCGAGCTCGAGGTGGTCGCGCGGCTCGAAGTCGTAGGTGGGCACGTCGCCCACGCGGCGCAGCTCGACGAAGTCCTCCTCGCCGCCGGCGGGGACGCCGTCGACGATGACGTTCTCGATGCGGTCGAGGGCGGATGCTGCAGCATCCGCCGCCTCGTTCGCCGCCTGCTGCGCGGCCTTGACCCGATCGGCCAGGTCCTTGGCCTGGGCGACCAGCGCGGCCTTCTCGTCCTTCGGAGCCTTGGCGACGGTCTTGCCGAACGCGTTCTGCTCGGCGCGCAGCGTCTCGAAGGCGTTCAGCGCATCGCGGCGCGATCGATCGGCCTCGATCGCCGCGTCGACGGTTTCGGGCGCGTTCCCGCGCGCGATCTGTGAGCGTCGGACGAGCTCGGGCTCGTCGCGGAGAAGGGCGAGATCGATCATGCGCCAAGTCTATCGAGGGCGTTGACACCGCTCGGGCGGCGGTCAGGCGGCGAGCGCTCAGGTCGTAGAGTGGCGTCATGTCGGCATCCGGGAACGAGAACGCGCACGCGGCTCTCATCCTCAACCCGGTGAAGGTCGATGTCGTGCGGCTGCGCGCAGCTCTCCTGTCGCTCTCGCGCACGCATGGCTGGGCGCCGCCGAGGTTCTACGAGACGACCATCGAAGACCCCGGTCAGGCCATCACCCGCCTCGCCCTCGACGAGGGAGCGACGGCCGTGCTCGCCGCCGGCGGCGACGGCACCATCCGCGCCGTCGCCGAGACCATGGCCGGCACGGGCACGCCGTTCGCCGTCCTGCCAGGAGGCACGGGCAATCTCTTCGCCCGCAACCTCGGTCTTCCCCTGCTCGACATCGAGAAGGTGATGGAGGCCGTGTTCACCGGCTTCACGTATCCGGTCGACATGGGCTGGGCGCGGCTCAGCCGGCCCGACGGCACCGTCAGCGAGCACGGATTCGTCGTGCTCGCCGGCATGGGCCTGGACGCCGACATGATCGCGAACACGAGACCCGATCTCAAGCGGTCGGTCGGCTGGGTCGCCTATCTCGACGGCGCCGCGCGCTCGCTTCCGGGAGCGAAGCCCTTCCGCGTCGTCTACCAGCTCGACGACGGCAGACTGCACTCGGCGAAGGTGCACAGCATGCTGTTCGCGAACTGCGGCGCCCTGCCCGCCGGCATCGCGCTGCTGCCGGATGCCTCACTCGACGATGGGGCGATGGACATCGCGCTGATCCAGGCGACAGGACCCCTCGGGTGGCTCGGCATCTGGCGGAAGGTCTGGTGGGACAACTCCGTGCTGCGCCGCACGCGGGCGGGCCGTCTCGTGCTCGAGCGGCGCGGCAGGGACGCGTCGATCCGCTACCTGCGCGGAGCCTCGGCGGAGGCGGCGATGATCGGGCCGACGTCGATCGAGCTCGACGGCGACGAGCTGGGTCTCGCCGTGCGCATGGCGTGCCGTGTGCAGCGCGGCGGTCTCACCATCGCCCTGCCCGACGGGCACGACACCTCGCGGTTCTGAGGCCCTGACGTTCAGCCCTCGACGACGATCTCGCGGTCGAGTCCCGCACCGACCAGAGTCAGCTCGAAAGCCTCGCCGTCGTCTGGCTGCGAGAGCATGATCGGCGTGAGCCGCGGTGCCATGTCCATGGTGCAGACTCCGTCGATCTCGGCGAACGTGACGGTCGCCCCCGCATCCGTCTGCTGAACGTCGTTCACGACGGGCACGCACGAGCTGGAGCCCCACGTCAGCAGCACGAGGCCGTCGTCGAACCAGCCTGCCGACGGCTGGAACTCGGTCTGCCCCTGCGGCGCCTCCGCACGCCCGTCCAGATCGACCGTGTCGGTGCGCTCACCGTGAACGACCTCGATCTCGACCTCGGTCGTGACGTCGACGCCATCGGGTACCGGAACCATCAGCGCCCTCGGCGCCAGGTCGTCGGTGCAGGCCTTCTCTGCACTGGCGGCGAACGTCACACGCATGCTCTGACCGGACGCCGCGACATCGACGAGCACCGGCGCGCAGGACGACGATCCCCAGGTCACGAGCGCGAACGAACGTCCGCCGTCGAGCCACGCGGCCTCGACCTCGTCGACGCCGTCGGCGGTCGGCGGTGTCGATGTGCCGCTCGGCGCACCCGAGCTCGTCGGTGCGCTGGCACCTGGCGCCGTTGCGCACGCCGTGGCGAGCAGGGCCACGGCGCCGAGCGTGACGACGGAGGAGAGGGCTCGCATGAGGGTCATACCCCGATAGTGTCACGGGCGGTGCGAGCGTCTCGAACCGGCCGCGCACCGCGGTGCCGAGCGAGCGCCGTCTACTGCAGCGCCGAGGTCAGACGCGCGAGGTTGTCGAGCACGGTCGAGCGCAGCGGCTGCTGCTGCCACTCCTCGAGCGTCAGCTCGCGGCTGAGCGACCGGTACTCGTCTTCGACGACGCGCATCTCGTCGACGAACTCCTCGCCGCGCACGAGCATCGAGACCTCCATGTTGAGACCGAACGAGCGCATGTCCATGTTGCTCGAGCCGATCACCGCCACCTGGTCGTCGATCGTGAGGCTCTTCGTGTGCAGGATGTACGGCTTCGGGTACATCCAGATGCGGATGCCGGCGCGCAGCAGCGCCTCGTAGTAGCTGCGCTGCGCGTGATAGACCATCGCCTGGTCGCCCTGCTCCGACACGAACAGCTCGACCTGCACGCCCCGGTCGACGGCCGAGGTGACGGCCGCGAGCAGCGCCTCATCCGGCACGAAGTACGGGCTGACGATCATGATCCGCTCCTGGGCGGCGTAGAGCAGGCCGAGGAACAGACGCAGGTTGTTCTCGAGCTCGAACCCGGGCCCTGACGGCACGATCTGGCAGTCGAGGTCGCCCGCGCCCGTCTCGATGCGGGTGATGTCGATGCCCTCGGGAACGGTGTCGGTCTCGGCGTAGTAGTCGCTGAGGAAGACGGCGTTCAGGCTCGCGACGACAGGCCCGTCGACGCGCACCATCAGGTCGACCCAGTGCAGCCCCTGCCGGATGTTCTTGGGCAGGTTGTACGACGAGTCGGTGACGTTCTGCGATCCGAGGAACCCCACGGTGCCGTCGATGACGAGGAGCTTGCGGTGGTTGCGCAGGTCGGGGCGCTGGATGCGGCCGCGCAGCGGCTGCACGGGAAGCATGAGGTGCCAGTCGGCGCCCATCTTCTCGAGCCGCCTGATCGTCTCGCGGTACTTCGGCTTCCACCGGTTCGCCCAGTAGTCGAGCAGCACCCGCACCGGCACGCCGCGGGCCGCCGTCTCCTCCATCGCGCGGAAGAAGTTGTCGGTCGAGTCGTCCGCCTGCAGGATGTAGAACTCGACGTGGACGTAGTCCTGAGCTTCCCGCATCGCATCGGCCATCACGTCGAGAGACGTCTGGTAGTCGCTGATCAGGTGGGCCCCGTTGTCGCCCGAGAGCGGCAGCGCTCCCATCGACTGGTTCATCGCGACCAGCGGGGGGAACCACTCCGGAGGGTCGGGGCGCAGCGAGCCGAGGCGCAGGTTGCTGGCCGTCTCGGCGATGTAGTGATTGATCTGCTCCTGCTTGCGCCTGCGTACGCGCGGCAGCTTCGGATTGCCGATGAGCAGGAAGAGCAGGATGCCGAGGACGGGGATGAAGAAGATCGCCAGCAGCCACGCCATCGCCGACGTCGGACGACGGTTGCGGGGCACGACGATGACCGCGAACGCCCGGACGCTGAGATCGATGATGATGTAGCCGACCACGGCCCACCAGGGCCAGGTGTTGACGTCGAGCACAGCGCCTCCCCTCGATGGCCTCGGTTCAGCGTAGCCGGTGGGTCAGACGCGGGGCGGCAGGCCGCGAGCCGCGCGCTCTTCGGCCTCGATCTGGGCGTGCACCTTGCGCTCGGTGCGGTCGAAGCGCAGGATGCCGCGGAGCACGATCACGAAGACCACGCTCACCGCGACGGTCGGCAGAAGTGACCATGCGGCTGCGACCCAGAAGTTCTCCACACCCCCATGCTACCGCCCGCGTCTGTGAGTGCGGCCGATGCGGCGAGCTGTGCGGCTGGTGCGGGCTGATGGCGCGATCGTCCTGCACAGGACGACGATCCCGGAGCCTGTCCACCGTCGCCGGGGAGGACGCTCCTGACGCCGATCGCGAAGTCGCCGCTCTCGACCACACTCCCCTTCATGACCACGATCATCCACGCCGCAGACCCCGCCGAGCTCCTGGGCCTCGTGCCCGCCCTGGCCGGCTTCACACCACGGAACAGCATCGTCATGCTGCCGTTCCACGGCTCGCGCACGCAGGGCGCGATGCGCCTCGACCTGCCCGATCCCGGGGCCCTGCCCGCCGACGTCGCCGCGGTGGCGCTGCGCGCCCTGCTGCAGGTCCCCGACGTCGACGCGGTCGCGATCGTCGTGTACACCGACGAGGCCGCGACTCAGGTGCCCGACGGCGTGCTGCTGCCGCGGCTCGCACTCGTCGATGCGCTCGTCGACGAGTGCGCGAGCACCGGGCTTCGCGTCATCGAGGCGCTGTGCGTCACCGGCGAGGGCTGGGGAGACTACCTCGACGACCGGTCGCGCATGCACCCGCTCGACGCCATCCCGACGGCGCCCGAGGTGCCGGGTATCGGCGACGTCAGCGGCGATCAGCTGGCCGGAGCCGAGCTGCCCTCGAGCGATCTCAGAGAGCGCGAGCGCGCAGGGCGCGCGCTGCGCGATCTCGGCGAGGCCATCGAGCACCACATGCACGGCGGCGTGCGAAGCGCCGACGATCCGATGGCGCTCCTGGCCGCCGAGACCATGCTCGCCGACCTCCCCGGCTTCGCGGAGCACGTGCTCGAGGCCCCGGCCGACGACGACCCGTATGCGTGCGCCGCCCTGCTGTGGTGCCTGTCGCGGCCTCCGCTGCGCGACGCGATCCTCGTGCAGTGGGCCACCGACCTCGACTTCGGCCGCCTCGCATTCGATGCGCAGCTCGCCTTCTCGGCCGCCCGCACGACGATTCCGGATGCCATCGGCGAGGTGTTCCTGGGCCGGGGGCCGAAGCCCGATCTCGATCGCCTCGGCTGTGCGCTGCAGGTCGTTCGCTGGGCAGCGGCGCGTGCGCCCCGGCACGCGAAGGTGGGTGCCCTCACCGCCGCCGGGTGGCTGTCGTGGGCGATGGGTCGCTCATCGCACGCCGACGTCTACGTCGGCGAAGCCCTGCGCATCGAGCCGGGGCACAGCATGGCCTCGCTCATCTCGAGCATCCTGTCTGCGGCCATGCTTCCCGAGTGGGCGCTTCGCGAGCGATGACGCGGCCATCGCCCTCGGCACTGTCAGCGGATGCAGGCGCCGACCGACACGCGGTCGGACGCGTCGGCGACCTGCGCGAGCACCGGCTTCAGCTCGGCGTTCGTCATCGCATACCCCACGTTCTCCGTCGCGGCGTCCTTCGCGAACACCATCCCGGCGACCTGCCCGCGGTCGGTGAGCAGCGGGCCGCCGGAGTTGCCGGGCTCGACCTGTGCGCGAAGCGCGTACACGCTACGCTCCGCGCTGCTGTCGCCGTAGATGTCATCCACCGGAGCGGTCGACGACGAGATGACGCCTGCGGGAACGACACGGAACGGTCCGCCGAACGGGTAGCCCATGACCGCTGCCCCGGCGCCCGCGTCCAGGTCGTCGGAGAGCCCGAGCGGCGCAGCTGCGACATCGGCTGCGAGCACGGCGACGTCGTCGACCGGATCGAAGTACACGACGGTGGCGTCGCGCGCCGGCTCGCCCGGCACCTCGACGATCGGCGAGCCGACGCCGGCCACGACGTGCGCGTTGGTCAGGATGCGGTCGTCGGCGACCACGAATCCGCTGCCGCTGGAGATGACGCCGCATCCGTCGGCGGAGCCCGAGATCTTCACGACGGAACCCGCAGCGCGTTCGAGCTCGGGCGTCGAGAGCTCGATCGGCGCGGCATCTGGTGCGGCATCGAGGTCTCCGGGCTGCAGCAGGCCCTGCAGGCTGGGCAGCCCGGACTCGCCGAACACCAGCGCGTTGAGCCGGGCGGCCGCCTCGGCGACGGGGGCAGGGATGTATCGCTCGATCGAGCGCAGCACGGTCGACGACGCGACCGTCGCCGACAGTCCCGGCACTCCGGCCGACGCGATCGACGACCCCACCATCGTGATCGCCAGCGCAGCTGCCGCCACCGCTGCAACACCGCCCAGAAGACGCTCGACCACGCGAAGCTTGAGCCGGTCGGCGCCCTTGCGCACCAGACGACCGACCGCCGAGCCGATCGTCGCGCCGATCGCGAGCAGCGCGAGCGCGGTGAACACCAGCAGCAGGCCGCGCCACTGGCCGTCCGGCACGGCGCGCGCGACGAGCGGCAGCACCCACGGCGCCGCCAGGGCGCCGAGCACCACGCCGCACACAGAGCCCAGCACCGCGAACAGCCCGGCGCTCACTCCCGTCACCACCGACGCGATGAGCAGCACCGCGATCAGCAGATCGACGAGGTTCGGCGTCATGGCCGGCAGCCGATCACTTGACGAGCGGGAAGAGGATGGTCTCGCGGATGCCGAGACCGGTGATCGCCATCAGCAGGCGGTCGATGCCCATGCCCATGCCACCGCACGGCGGCATGCCGTGCTCGAGCGCACGCAGGAATTCCTCGTCGACGCGCATCGCCTCGAGGTCGCCGCCCGCGGCCAGCTTGGCCTGCTCGACGAAGCGCTCGCGCTGGATGACCGGGTCGACCAGCTCGGAGTACCCGGTGGCCAGCTCGAAGCCGCGCACGTACAGGTCCCACTTCTCGACGACGCCGGGAATCGACCGGTGCTCGCGCACCAGGGGCGACGTGTCGACGGGGAAGTCCATCACGAAGGTCGGGCGCACGAGGTCGACCTTCACGAAGTGCTCCCAGAGCTCTTCGATGAGCTTGCCGTGCGTGGGGTGGGGCGGGATGTCGACGCCGTGCTCCTCTGCGAACGCGATCAGACCCGCCACGTCGTCCTGTGGGGTGAACTCGCGCCCCGCGGCCTGCGAGAGCGAGCCGTACATCGAGATGCGGTCCCATTCGCCGCCCAGGTCGTACTCGGTGCCGTCGGCCCAGGTGACGGTCGTGGAGCCTGCGACGGCGACCGCCGCGTTCTGGATCAGCTCCTGGGTCAGGTCGGCGATGCCGTTGTAGTCGCTGTACGCCTGGTACGCCTCGAGCATCGCGAACTCGGGGCTGTGCGTCGAGTCAGCGCCCTCGTTGCGGAAGTTGCGGTTGATCTCGTACACCCGCTCGATGCCGCCCACCACGGCGCGCTTCAGGTACAGCTCCGGCGCGATGCGCAGGTAGAGCTCGGTGTCGAACGCGTTCGAGTGCGTGATGAACGGACGCGCCGACGCCCCGCCGTGCTGCACCTGCAGCATCGGGGTCTCGACCTCGAGGAACTCGTGAGAGGTGAACGTCGCGCGAAGGCTCGCGTTCACGGCCGCACGGGCGCGCACCGTGGTGCGGGCCTGGTCGCGCACGATCAGATCGAGGAACCGGCTGCGCACCCGTCCCTCTTCGCTCAGCTCGGAGTACGCATTGGGCAGCGGCAGGATCGCCTTCGACGCGATCTGCCAGGCGTCCGCCATGATCGAGAGCTCGCCGCGACGGCTGGAGATGACCTCGCCCTGCACGAAGACGTGGTCGCCGAGGTCGACGAGCGCCTTCCAATCGGCGAGCGACTCCTCGCCGACGTTCGCCAGCGACACCATCGCCTGAATGCGCGAGCCGTCGCCGGCCTGCAGCGTCGCGAAGCAGAGCTTCCCGGTGTTGCGGCTGAACACCACGCGGCCGGCGACACCCGCGACCACGCCGGTCGCGGTGTCGGGCTCGAGCTCGCCGTACTCCGCGCGCAGCGCCGGGATGCTGTGCGTGACCGGCACCGACACCGGGAAGGCGCCGCCACCGGCATCCGCCCGCTTCTCGATCAGCCGCTCTCGCTTCGCGAGGCGAACCGCCTTCTGCTCGAAAACGTCCTCTTCCAGCTCAGCGGATGCGGGGGTCTGCGCGGGCGCGTCAGTCATGGGTGGGGCTCCTTGAAAGTCCCTGCAAGTCTACCGGCGCGCCCCGCGCCCCCAAGCGGCCGGCAAGCGCCCGGGATAGCCTCTCGACATGCGTGCTCAGCGAACCCCTGCCCTGCTCCGCGCCATGAGTGCATTCGCCGCATTCGCGATCATCGTCGCGGTCCTCCTCGTGCTCACGCCCTCGGCCTCGGCAGACGTCGACGACTTCTCGTACTCCTCCTGGTCGGCCGAGTACGACGTCTCGCTCGACGCCGATGGCAGGGCGATCGCGGAGGTGACCGAGACGCTCGTCGCGGAGTTCCCCGATCACGACCAGAACAAGGGCATCATCCGCGGCTACCCGCAGAGATATCTCGGAGCCGGTCTCGACATCGACATCGTCTCGGTCACAGACGAGAACGGCCGCGACGTGCCGTTCGAGGTCGAGACGGAAGACGACATGGTGCTCGTGCTCACCGGCACCGACGACTACGTGCACGGCTCGACGACGTACGTGATCGAGTCGACCATGCGCGACTTCATGCTGCAGGGCACCGAGTCGGGCAACGACGAGTTCTACTGGAACCTGCTACCGCTGAACAGCACGCAGGACATCGGTCGCTTCGACGCCGAGCTCCGCTTCTCTCCCGCTCTCGCGAGCGCCGCCACCGGCGACGCAGCCTGCTACGCCGGCCATCAGGGTCAGCGACTCGCGTGCGACATCGAGCAGTCGAGCGACGGCTCCACCTACAGGGTGCGCTCCGGCGAGCGCGCGGCAGGCGACGGTGTGACGGTGGCGATCGGGTTCACCGCCGGCACGGTCACGCAGCCGGACGCCCGCAGCGCCGATCCCGTGGCCGACTTCGGGCCGGCCGTCGCCGCGGCGCTGTCGCTGCTCACCGCAGCCGGAACGTGGATCGCGGTCGCTCTGCTGCAGCGGCGACGTCGCGTCGCGAGCGGCGTCGTGATCGCGCAGTTCGATGTGCCCGCCGATCTGCCTCCGCTCGTCGCAGCCTCGCTGATCCAGGGCGCGCCCAACCCCGTGCCGGCGCAGATCGTGCACCTGGCGGTGCAGGGCGCGCTGCGCCTGGAAGACGAGGGTGAAGACCGTCCGGCGGTGCGCCTGCTCGATCGGGCGCGCTCCGGGCATCCGCTCGACGGGGCGATGCTCGACGCCCTGTTCCCCGGAGACACGACCACTCGACGCATCCCGCGCACGAGCACGAAGTTCGCCAAGCGCATGCAGGGACTCGTCAGCAAGGGAGCCGCCGAGGCGAAGAGCCGCGGCTGGGTCACCTCCGAACGCAGTCGCGCGGCGGTCGCATTCGGCTGGGCGTCGCTCGGGATGCTCGGCGTGACCCTCGCCCTGCTGATCTGGACGGCCACGAAGGACCGCGAGCTGCTGCCGCTGTCGATCATCGCCTTCGCCCTGGCCGCGGTCGGCGTCGGCATCTCGGCGATCGTGGCCTTCAGCAGGCATACCGTGCTCACCGCAGAAGGCGCCGAGCGGGCCGAGTACCTGCTCGGCGTGCGGGAGTTCATCCGCGTCGCCGAGGCCGACCGACTGCGCATGCTGCAGTCGGTCGAGGGTGCCGAGCGGCGCAGAGACGGCTCGTCCGACGTGGTGCACCTGTACGAGAAGCTGCTGCCGTACGCGATGCTCTTCGGCGAAGAGCGCAGCTGGTCGACCGTGCTCGAGACCGCCTATGCCGACTCGGGCCGACACCCCGACTGGGTCAGCGCCTACGTCGGCGTCTCGCTCGCATCGCGCCTGTCGAGCTACTCCTCCTCGCTGAACACGGCGGCGACCTACACGCCTCCCTCGAGCTCGTCGTCGGGCGGATCGACCGGCGGCGGGTTCTCCGGCGGTGGCGGAGGCGGAGGCTTCTCGGGCGGACGCTGACGTTCACCGGAGTGCGAGACAGGGCCGATCCCGCGGTGCGCCGGGATCAGAGCAGCGGCGGATCCGCCGGGTCGGATGCTGCGCGCAGAGCCTGCTCGACCGTCGACCCGACAAGAGCCGACAGGTAGCCGCCGGGATTCTCGACGCCGATCCCGCGCAGCAGTCCGGTGGCCTGCTGCACGATCGCGCGGGAGAACTCGGATGCCGTCTGGATCGCCTCGGCGTACGCGGCCCGGTCGTCCTCGGCGACGACCACGGGCTCGCAGCCCATCTCGACGGCGAGCGCCTGCGCGATCGGCAGCACCGCCGCCGGCGCGGTGACCGCGGCGAACGCGGCCTGCAGCTGCCGAAGGTCGATGGTCGTGCCGGTGAACGCGATCGCCGGATGCACCGCGAGCGGGATGGCACCGCGAGCGGCCGCAGGGCGCAGCACCTCGATGCCGTAGGCAGGATCGGTGTGCAGCACGAGCTGCCCCATCTGCCAGCCGTCGAGCTCGGCTATGCCGCTGACCAGCCCTGGCAGCTCATCGTGCGGCACCGCGACGATGACGAGCTCGCTGCGCCGCACGACCTCGAGAGCGTCGAGCACGGGGACTCCGGGCAGCACGGCGGCCGCGCGGTCGTCATCCGAACCCGAGGTGATGCCCGTCACCGCATGGCCGGCTCCGGCCAGCGCCGCTCCGATCACAGGCCCCACCCGGCCTGCGCCGATGATGCCGATGCCCAGGCGTCCGTCACGAGTCACCCGACGATGCTACCCGCGCGACGGCTCAGGCCGGCTCCTGCTCCATGGCTGCGTCATCGCGTTCGCGACCGGTGACGTGCCGACGCAGCTGCTCGCCGATCGCGCGCATGGCGTCGAGCACCGGAGCACGCAGATCGATCTCGCTGTCCTTCCAGTTCGCGGCGACCGCATAGGCGACGCTCGCTGCCGGCCCCGTCAGGTGACCGGCGTCGATACGGGCGAACGACGTGCTGCCGGTCTTGTGACGCAGAACCATGCCCTGGTACTCCGCCTCGACGTGCGCGAGCGGATCGAGCAGCAGCGCATCGGCGACCATCGACGTGTCGGCGTCTGCGGCGAGCCAGTCCATCACCATCCCGCTGACCTCGGGCGAGAGCACCTCGCCCGCCCCGAGCCGGCGCAGCACGTCTGCCAGCTCGGCGCCCGTGCCGAACGACGGCGTCCACGGCAGATCGGGGGTGCGCTCCGAGCGGATGTAGTCGTGCAGCGCCGTGTCGCGGTACCCGAGGCCCGGTGCCACCGCGCGAACCCGATCGAGGCCGCACAGCGAGATCAGGGCGTTGGTGGCGAGGTTGTCGCTGAACGCGCCGACGAGCAGCGCGGCGTCGTGAACCGAGAGCGTCTGAGAGCGCATGCGGTAGAGCAGCCCCGAGTCGGCCACACGGTGCTCGTCGGGGATCGCCACGAGGTCATCGGGCGCCAGCGAGCCCTCGGCCAGCCGTCGCGCGACCTCGATCAGCAGGAAGATCTTGCCGATGCTCGCGGTCTCGCACATCACATCCGGTGCGTGCTCGGCGAGAACATCGCCGGACCGGGCGTCGACGATCCGGATCGACCAGGTCACCCGCTCGTCCAGTGCCGGCAGGGCGATCGTCATCATGACTCCTCTCCCACGATCAGCCGGATGCCGTCCTCCGCTGCATCCAGCACGCCGTCGACGTTGAGCGGCACGCTCAGGGCATCCGGATCATGCCCGAAGCCCTGCTCCCACAGCACCGGCACGCCGAGGTCGGCAAGGTACTCGATCATCAGCGCGCGCACGGCGTCGGACTGATCGCAGCGGTGCCACGAGCCGAGGACGATGCCGGATGCTGCCGCGAGACGCCCCGAGCGCAGCAGCGCGAGAAGGAACCCGTCGAGCCGGTAGGCCTCCTCGTCGATGTCCTCGAGGAAGAGGATGCCGTCGGGCACCGCACGAGACTCCGGCGCGCCGAGCGCCCCCGCCAGCAGGCTGAGGTTGCCGCCGGTGAAGCGCCCGCTCGCGCGGCCGGGTGCGATCACCTCGGTCTTCGGCCCCACGATCTCGCGCCCGCCCCACGGCTCGAACAGCCCGCGATGCACGTCGGCGCGAATGGTCTCGGAGTCGCGGAACACGTCATTGGCGGGCATCGGGCAGAACAGCGTCGGCACGTCGAGGTGCACACGGAACGCCTCGTGCAGCGCCGTGATGTCGGACGAGCCGGTCAGCAGCTTCGGCCGGCCATCGCGGCGAAGCGCCGCCGCGCGCATCGCCGACCAGTCGATCCCGTCGAGCAGGCGCATGGCGCCGTAGCCGCCGCGCAGGCACACCACGGCATCGGCATCCGGATCGAGCCACGCGTCGACCAGATCCTGCCGTCGCGTCTCATCGGGACCTGCGAGGTACTTCGCGCGCGGATGCGGGTCGAGCACATGATCGCCCACGACGACGTCCAGACCCCAGTCGCGGTAGTACCCGACCGCGCGCTCCAGGCTCTCGGCGCTGCCGAGGCCCGACGGCGACACCAGCCGCACCCGATCGCCGCGACGCAGCGGCGCGTCGGCCAGATACGCGTGACGGTCGACCACCGGATGCGCGACGACGCTCGTCACGACATGGTCCGCTCGATGGTGGGCGCCGCGGCCAGCAGTCGCCTCGTATAGGTGTGCTGCGGGTCGAGCAGCACCTGCTCGGTCGTGCCGTACTCGACGATCTCGCCCTCGTACATCACCGCCACCGTGTCGGCGATGTTCCAGGCGAGCCCCAGGTCGTGGGTGATCACGAGCGCGCTGAGCCCGAGGCGCTCGCGCAGCGATAGCAGCAGCGAGAGGATCTCGCCGCGCACCGAGGCGTCCAGCGACGCGACGGGCTCGTCGGCCACAAGCATCTGCGGTCCCAGCGCGAGCGCTCCGGCGATCACCGCGCGCTGGCGCTGCCCGCCCGACAGCTCCTGAGGGATGGCGGCCATGAAGCGCTCGGGCGGAGTGAGCTCTGCATCGGCCAGGCTCTGCGCGACGCGCTGCGCCTCGTCGCCCTGGTAGCGCTGCACGCGCAGGCCCTCGGCGACCGACTCGTAGATGCTGAGCTTCGGGTTGAGGGCCGCAGTCGGGTCCTGCAGCACCATCTGCACCTCGCTGCGGAACTCGCGCAGCGCGCGTCCGCCGCGCGGCAGGTCCTGCCCGCGGAAGCGGACGACGGATCCCTCATCCGGATGCTGCAGCCCGACCAGCGTGCGGGCGAGAGTGCTCTTCCCCGAACCCGACTGCCCGACGAGCGCGAGGATCTCGCCGCGCCGCACCTGCAGATCGACGTTCTTCACCGCCCGCAGAGCCTCGCCGCGACCGTGATAGGTCACGTTGAGCCCCCTGGCCTCGAGCAGCACCTCGTCGCTCATCCCCTGCGCCGGATGCGCCGACGACGCGCCGGTGTCGCGGTCGCGTCGGCTGGCGGGGTTCATCCGCGACGACGGGTCGCCGATGGTCGGGAAGGCGTCGGCGAGCTGCTTGGTGTACGGATGCTCTGGTTCGAGGCAGACCTGCAGCGACTCGCCGACCTCGAGCAGCTCGCCGTCGCGCATGACGGCGATGCGATCGCACGCGGTGGCCAGCACCGACAGGTCGTGACTGATCATCAGCATCGAGATGCCCCGCTCGGTGACCAGCGAGCTGATCATCTCGAGGATCTGCTTCTGCACGATCACGTCGAGAGCTGTCGTCGGCTCGTCGGCGATGATGATGTCCGGCTCGCAGGCCAGCGCCATCGCGATCATCACGCGCTGCTTCTGCCCACCCGACATCTCGTGCGGGTACGCGTCGATCTTGCGCGGGGCGAGGTCGACGATGCGCAGCAGCTCGGCCACCCGCGCACGGCGGTCCTTCTCGGTGCGCCAGGCGTCGGTGACGTGCAGCTCGAGGGCCTCGGTGATCTGCTGGCCGACCGTGCGCACGGGGTTCAGCGAGTGCATCGCGCCCTGGAAGATGATCGACGCGTCGGCCCAGCGCAGAGCCCGCAGGGCCCCGAAGTTCAGCTCGGTGACGTCGGTGTCGCCCACCATGACCCGCCCCGTGAGGGTGGCGTTCGCCGGCAGCAGCCGCAGCACGCTCATCGCGAGAGTGGACTTTCCCGAGCCCGACTCGCCTGCCACGCCGAGGGTGCCGCCGGCGGGCAGACGCAGTGAGATGTTCTTCACGGCCGCCACCTCGCCTCGACCGGATCGGCCCGACGTCCGGTACGTGATCGAGACGTCTTCGAAAGTCAGATCGGGCATCGCTCAACGGCTCCTCAGTGTCGGGTTGATGATGTTCTCCACGGCACGGCCGACGAGGGTGAAGGCGAGCACGACGAGCACGATCGCGATGCCGGGCACCAGCACGTACCACCAGTAGCCGCTGGTCGCGGCCGACACGTCCATCGAGTTCTTCAGCACGGCTCCCCACGACTGCGTCGTGGTGTCGCCGAGACCGAGGAACGACAGCGTCGACTCGGCGATGATCGCCGACCCGACCGTCAGTGTCGTGTTGGCGAGCACCAGCGGCAGCACCCCGGGCAGCAGGTGCTTGACGATGATGTGCCAGTGGCCGGCGCCGAGCACCCGCGACCGCTCGATGTAGTCCCTCGATTCGACCGACAGCGTCTGCGAGCGCACGACGCGTGCCGTCCCGGCCCACGAGGTCAGGCCGATCGCGATCACGATGGTCCACACCCCGCGCTGCAGCACCGACGACAGGACGATGGCGAGGATCAGCGAGGGCAGCACGAGGAAGAAGTCGATCAGGCGCATGAGCAGGCCGCCGACCCAGCCCGTGAAGTGCCCGGCGGCGATGCCGACGATCGTTCCGATGATCATCGAGACGGCGGTCGCGGCGAAGCCGACCACGAGCGACACCTGGGCGCCCCACACCATGCGCACCCAGATCTCGCGCCCCTGATGGTCGGTGCCCAGCAGGTGCTCTGGCGAAGGCGGTGCGAAGCGCGGGGAGTCCAGCAGCCTCGTCACATCCAGCATCCAGGCCGGGGCGATCACCGGCGCCAGCGCGGCGATCACGATCACGACCAGCAGGAAGATCAGGCCGATCATGCCCGAACGGCTGCGAGCGAACTCGGCGCAGAATGCACCGAACGCGCCGCGGCGGCGCTCCCAGGCCATGGCGCGCGGTGAGCGCGCGACGGTCAGCTTCTCAGCGCTCATGCGCGCCTCACTCTCGGGTCGAGCCAGCGGTAGATGAAGTCGGCGGCGAGGTTCATCACGATGATGATCGCCGAGAACACCACGAAGGTGCCCTGCAGCAGCGGCAGGTCAGGGCCCTGGATCGCCTCGAAGGTGAGCTTGCCCAGCCCCGGCCACGAGAACACGGTCTCGACCGTGACCGCCCCGGCGATCAGGCCGCCGATGTGCATGAAGACGAGGGTGACCGCGGGCAGCAGGGCGTTCGGCACCGCGTGCCTGCTGCGCACGAGGTCGTCGCGCAGGCCCTTCGCGCGGGCGGTGACGAGGTAGTCGGCGCTCTTCTCCTCCATCACCGAGGCGCGCATCACCATGACGTACTGGGCGTACACGACGGCCACCATCGTGATCACCGGCAGCACCATGTGCGAGACCACGTCGAGGATCTGCCCGATCAGGTCGTCCGGCGGATTGGGCGACACCATGCCGCCGGTCGGGAACCAGCGCAGCGTGCCGCCGAACACCATGAGCAGGATCAGGCCGAGCCAGAAGGTCGGCACCGACCACAGCACGAGGGAGGTGCCGGTGGTGACCTTGTCGAAGAGCGAGCCGTGCATCCATCCGGCCTTCTGCCCCAGCCACAGTCCGAGCGCGATCGCGATGATCGCGACCGTGCCGGTCAGCAGGATCGTGTTCCAGAAGTACTGCCCGATGAGAGACGCCACGGACTCCTTGTAGACGTAGCTCTCGCCGAAGTTCAGAGTGAACACATTGACCAGATACTCGCCGAACTGCTGCCACAGCGGCTTGTCGAGGCCCATCTGCTCGCGCAGCTGCTGGATCTGCTCCGGCGTCATCGGGCGGTCGCGCGCCATGGCCGCGGCGGGATCGCCCGGCAGGATCTTGAACGCGAAGAACCCGAGGATGATCACCATCGCGAGGCTGATCAGCGCTCCGCCGATCTTGGTGAGCGCGTAGGTCAGCGCGGGTACTCCACGCGGTCGCGACTCGCCCTGCTCCTCGATGATGACGGCTTCGGTGGCCGGCATCGCATCCGACATCTCTGTCTCCCTCTTCTGACGTCCCCTGAGACGTCGGCCGGTGTGCGCTGACGATCATCGTGGCGGGCCAGGGACCCGCCACGATGATCACCGGATCATTCGACGTCGGCGCTGTTGCGGCGACGCATCATCACGAAGACGATGCCGCCGATCACGAGCACACCGATCACGACGCCCGTGACGATCAGGCCGACGTTGGGACCGTCGGCGGCCGCCGCCGCCTCGTCGCTCACCGGGGCGACGGTCAGGTAGCCCCAGTACCCGGACTGGTTGGCGATGATGCCCTCGTTCTTCGGCTGCAGCGAGAAGCCCTCGAAGCGGTCGGAGCGGTAGGCCTCGAGGCCGTTGGCGTACCAGGTCGCGATCTGCGGAGTGGCCTCGTAGTTCATGCGCAGCATCTCGCGCACGATGCTCTCGCGCTTGTCCTGATCGAGCTCGGTGTGCTGCTCTTCGTACAGCTTGTCGAACTCGGGGTCGCACCAGCCGTCCTGCGAGGTGCCGCCGCTGCCGTCCGTGCCGGTGGGCAGGTTCATGCAGGTGTTGATGCCGAGCTGGTAGTCGGGGTCAGCACCCTGGCTCCAGCCGCTGAAGTACATGTCGTAGTTGCCCTTGGTGGTCTCGGCCGTGATCGTGTCGGTGTCGGTCGCCTCGACCTTCACGTCGATGCCGATCTCTTTCATCCACGGCACGAAGTACTCGGCCTGCGACTGCTCGGTGATGCTCGTCGAGTCGACGAAGAGGCGCAGCGAGAGCGGCTTGCCGTCCTTGGCGCGGATGCCGTCGGCTCCGGCCACCCAGCCGGCCTCGTCGAGCTTCTTCTTGGCCGCCTCGGGATCGAAGTCCATGATGACCTCGTCGTCGGCGGGCAGGGTCCACTTCGGGTACGACGCGGGAACGAAGCTCGTCGCGGGAACGCCGTAGCCGCCCAGCACCTTGTCGAGCAGGGTGTCGGTGTCGGTTCCCAGGCGGATCGCCTGACGCACGGCGGCGTCCTGCAGCGCCGGGTTGCCGTTGCCGTACGCCTGCCCGTCACGGGTCTTCAGACCGACGTTGATGCTGATCGCCGAGTAGCGACGTCCCTGGCCCGAATGGGTCTCGATGCCCTCGACGTCCTTCAGGGCGTCGAACTGCGTCGCGGTGAGGCCGGTGACCATGTCGACGTCGCCCGAGCGCAGCGCCTGCACCTGAGCATCCGAGTTCGTGTAGTAGATGTACTGGATGCGGTCGATCTTCGGGGCACCGCGCCAGAAATCCTTGTTGGCCTTCAGCGTGATGAACTGGTTGGCCTTGTAGCTCTCGAGCAGGAACGGGCCCGAGCCGACGACGTCCTTGTCGTTCGGGTGCTCGGCGGGGCTGTCGATCTTCTCCCACACGTGCTTCGGGACGATCGGGATCTCGACCCCGGGGTTCGGCGCCTGCGGTGCCTTCATGTTGAGCACGACGGTCTTCTCGTCGGGCGTCTCGATCGTGTCGACGTTGGCGAGGAGGCCGCCGTTCGCGACACCCAGCGCGGGGTCGTCGATCATCGACTGGTACGTGAAGGCGACGTCGTCGGAGGTGATCGGCTCGCCGTCAGACCACTTCAGCCCGTCCTGCAGGGTGAACGTCCAGACCTTGCCGCCCTCTGAGGTCTCCCACTTGTCGGCGAGGCCCTTGGTGGGCGAGCCGTCCTCCTGGGAGTTCTGCACGAGGAACTCGTACGTGTAGCGCAGCGTGTTCGTGGGCAGCAGGTAGATCGAGGTGAACGGGTTGAACGAGTCGACGAAGCCCGAGGTCGCGATGCGCAGCGTCTTCGCGTCCGACTTGTCGGACGGGGGAGTCGACGAGTCCGCCGCGTGAACGCCGGTCGGCGCTGCTGCGTACGAGGCCGTCGCGGGTGCGAGCACCATCGCGGCGGCAGCCGCGACCGAGAGGGCACGGACCAGATGTTTGCTGTGACGTGTTCGCATGAGCGTCCTTCTTTCGGTGCCGAGGCCCTGCGACGGGGCCCGTGGGGATTCAGCAATAGAACCGCACGTCAAGAGCTCTGGTCAACACATTCGTTCCAGATACTTGCCAGCGACACGGGTCGGCGGTGTCGTCGTCGACATCGTTCGACCTGCTCATCGGCGGCTTCCTTGACGCGCGTACAGCCTACGTCACTTGTCATATCGCGGGTCAATCCGACTCCGCGCGTCCATGCGATCGACGCGTGACCTCTTGACGTCATCGCGCCGGTGGCCGATGATCCGTTACAGATCAACCGTCCTAACAATCGGAGTCCACCGCGCATGTCACCCACAGACGCCACCTCGCCGTCGACGCTGAGCTGGCGCACCCGCCTGGTGAGGGCCGACCCCGCCACCGGCTGGGACGGCCGCCGCTGGACCTCCGAGCCGCTCGAGGCCGGTTTCGCCGCAGACCAGGCGATCGCCTCCTGGAACCTGGATCCCGGACGCGCCGCCGTCGTCGAGATCAGCGCCCGCATGGTCGGGGGCGACTGGCATCCGTGGCTTCCCCTGGCGGAATGGGGCGCGGCCGGGCGCAGGCGCAGCGTCTCCACTCCCCCGTCGAGCGCCGGTGCGGCGCCGTCCGTCGACACCGACGTGCTGATGGCCGCCGACGGCGCGCCATTCGACGCGGTGCGTCTGCGCATCACTCTGGAAGAGGCTCCGCAAGGGCATCCGCTCCATCTCGCCGCCGTGAGCTTCTCCGCGCCCGACCACAGGCCAGAAAAGCCCCGGGAACCGGGCTCGCCCGAACCTTCCGCACCGCTGGCGGGAGCCGCGGCCCGCCTGCGTCCCCTCTCCCAGCGGGCGTACCCCGCCCGCGACGACCTCGGCGGCGGCGGCCCGGTCTGGTGCTCGCCGACGTCGCTCACGATGGTGATGGACGCCTGGGAGGTGGAGATCCCCGAGTCGGCCGACGAGGCGCCCGACGGTGCCGACCCGCGAGTGCCGTGGGTGGCCCGCGAAGCCTACGACGCGCCCTACGACGGCACGGGGAATTGGTCGTTCAATGCCGCGGTGGCGGGCGGCCTGGGTCTCGCCGCGGTCGTCACGCGACTGAGGTCGCTGGACGACGCGCGAACGCTGACAGCGGCGGGCATCCCGCTCATCACGTCGATCCGGTTCGCCGACCGGGCAGAGCTCGCGGGCGCCGACTACGACGCTCCGACCGGGCACCTCATCGTCGTGCGCGGCCTCACGCCCGAGGGCGACGTGCTCGTGGCCGACCCGGCGAACCCGGGCGGCGAGGCCGGCCTGCGCACCTACGCGCGTGAGGAGTTCGACGCTGTCTGGGCGCGCAGTCGTCGCACGGCGTACCTCGTCACGCCCCGCGGGCACGCACTGCCGCCCACCTCGGGCGATGCGCCGTGGTGAGCGCGTGAATCCGACCGGCTCAGCCGGCGATGTCGGCGAGCAGAGCCTCGAGCAGGTCGATCCGCTGCATCGCGGATGCCAGCGAGGCGTGCTCGGTGACCGCGTGCGCACCGCCACCGCGGGGCCCGAAGCCGTCGACCGTGGGCAGGCCGAGGCTGCCGAGCAGGTTGGTGTCGCCGGCACCGGCCGCGGGCCGACCCTCTGCCGTCTGCCCCACGCGCTCCGCCGCGGCCGCGATTCGCTCGAGCAGTCGGCGATCGGCGCTCGAGGCGGCCCAGGCGGGTCGATGGCTCAGCACCTCGACCTGCACCTGCGCTCCCTCCCGAACCGGGGCGAGGGCACGCAGGGCGTCGAGAACCCGCGCCTCGGTCTCGCCGTCGATGAAGCGGAGGCCGATCTCGGCAGACGCGGCGGCCGGCACCACGTTGGCTCGTCCCCCTCCGTCGACGGATCCGACATTGCAGAGCACCTCCGACGGCAGTGCGGGGTCGCCGACGATCGCACGGATCGCGACGAGCTGATCGACGAGCTCGTCGATCGCCGAGACGCCCGCGCCGGGGTCGAGTGCGGCGTGCGCGGCGCGCCCCACGGTCGACAGCCTGATCCGAGTGCTGCCACGGCGGCCGACCTTCAGGGCGCCGTCGGGATGCGGGGACTCGAACCCGATGACGCCGGACACCCCCGTGGCGCACTCGCGCAGCAGCCCCTGCGCGGAGGGCGAGCCGACCTCCTCGTCGCACACCAGCACAGCGCGGACCGCGCGTCGCGGACGATCGCGCAGCCGCTCGGCGGCGGCGAGCATCACGACGAGCCCGCTCTTCATGTCGTACACGCCGGGGCCGCGCAGGACGTCGCCGTCGATGGCCCACGGCACATCGCCGCGCAGCGCGCCGCGCGGCCAGACGGTGTCGGTGTGGCCGACGAGCAGCAGCGGCTCGCCCGCGCCGGCGAGCTCGGCGACGAGGTGCACCCCGTTCTCGGTCGTCACGAGGCGCACCTCGGCGCCGGCGTCGGTCCACCAGCCGGCGAGGTCATCGGCGATGGCATGGCTGGCGGCCACGTCGAACGACGGCGACTCGATGCAGACCAGGTGCGCGATGCGTTCGCGTACGAGATCGGCGTCGCTCGCCCAGGAGTTGCCCATGTGCGCTCCCTCAGTGAGTACAGTTACGAAACATATCTGTGGATTGATCCTGCCATTCGAGTCCGATATCTTCTAGCATCGAAGCAATCACAGTCGAAATATAGGATTCGTATCATGCACGAGGCATCGGGGCCGCGGTACCACAGCAGCACGTTGCGCACGCATGCCGACCTGCACGAGGCCAGTGCGCTGTACGCCCGGGTCTTCGGGTACGACAGTCCCGACCTGCAGCTGAACACCAATCTGCTGAGCGCCCTCGTGCGCAACGGCGGTTCGGCGGTGGGCGTGCACACCGCCGACGGATCGCTGGTCGGCTTCGCATACGGCTTCGCGGGTCGCGACGAGCACGGAGCCGAGTTCCACTACTCGCAGGCCGCCGTGGTCGATCCTGCTCACCAGGGCGCGGGCGTCGGACGCATGCTCAAGCAGGCGCAGCGCGAGGTCGCCCTCGGCTGGGGGCATGGGCACATGCGATGGACGTTCGATCCGTCGCTCACGCGCAACGCGCACTTCAACCTCTCGACGCTGGGCGCAGAGGGCATCGGCTACGTCGCCGACTACTACGCGCGGCCTGGCACCGACAGGGTGGTCGTCGACTGGGCGCTCGAGCGCTCGGCCGACCCGTACGCCGGTGCCCGTTCCGCCACGCCGCCCGCGCTCGGGGCGCAGCACTGGGGCCACCCGCTGCCGGCACCCGACGCCGGTCACGGAGCGATCTGGCTCGCCGCGCCTGCGCGCGCCTGCGCGGCCGACGACGAGCGGCCGGATGCCGATGCGGTCGTGCGCCGCGCCCTGCACCGCCTGCTCGCCGACGGACGCGTCCTGGTCGCCAGCCGGCTCGTCGACGAGACCACAGCCGTGCACCTCGCGGTGCACCGTCACGATGGGGAGAGCGCGGGATGACGACGCGGACCGGCACCGATGTTCCCGAAGACGAGAACGACCACGACCGCGAGCTGGTGTCACCCGGCGAGCGCTTCGGTCAGCGCATCCGCACGAACGTGTCGGCCGAGGCGCTGCAGGCTCGGGTGATCGAGGCCGAGACGCGATCGCTCGCCCGCACCTTCGACGAGTTGTCGCGCACGGGCGACGTGCCTCGCGCCGCCGGGCTGATCCTCGGCGCGCGCCGTCGGTACATCGGCGGCCTGGGCAAGGCGGCCGCGTACGCCGAGCTGCTCGGCGCCGACCTCTCGGCGACCCTGTCGAACGTGTTCCTCGTCGACGGGCGCGCTCTCACGCCCCTGACCGTGCTGACGGATGTGCGCGCGAGCGACGTGCTCGTGGTCTTCTCGATGCGCCGCTACCGCGAGGAGACCGTGCGGTTCGGCGAGCTGTTCCGTGAAGCCGGCGGCGAGCTGCTGGTGATCACCGACAGCGAGGACGCCCCGCTGGCCGGAGTCGCGTCGTCGCTGATCCGCGTGCACACCGGATCGGCGTCGTACGCCGACTCGCCCACCTCGGTCGCGGCCGTCTGCCATCTGCTCTCGACGCTCACGACGGCGAGCGCGAAGGGCGCGCGTCGCCGCCTCGCCGTCCGCGACCGGTTCGGGTCCGACCTCGGGCTGTACCGCCCGAGCGCGGTGGGCGACGCACTGAACGAACCGGAGATCGAATGAGAATCGAACGCCTTCGCCTCTTCGAGGTCTCGCTTCCCCTCGTGCACGGCTTCGAGACGAGTTCGCACCGCAAGACGCACCTCGACCACATCCTCGTCGCGGCGACCGATGCGGACGGCCGCACGGGCTGGGGCGAGATCGCGTCTCCTGCAGACCCCTACTACGGCTCCGAGACGACCGCCACGGCATGGTCGATCGCCCTGCGGTACCTCGTTCCTGCCGTGCTCGGCGCGGAGTGGGACACCCCGGACCAGCTCGAGGCGCAGTGGCGCCGCGTGCGCGGCCACGAGTTCGCGAAGGCGGGGTTCTCGGCGGCCGCGTGGGATCTGCATTCCCGCGACCTGGGGGTCTCGCTGGCGACCGCACTCGGCGGCACCCGCTCCGAGGTCGTGGCGGGTGTATCGCTCGGCATCGAACCGGGCATCGACGCCCTGCTTGCGCAGGTGCAGCGCCAGACGGATGCAGGCTATGGGCGCGTCAAGCTGAAGATCGCCCCGGGCTGGGACCTCGAGCCCGTGAGGGCGGTGCGCTCTGCGCATCCTGATCTCGATCTGCACGTCGATGCGAACGGCGCCTACCCCGACGACGACGCGGCTGCCGCCGTCTTCCGCGCACTCGACGACGAGCGGCTGACGATGATCGAGCAGCCGTTCGCGCCCCGCGACTTCGTCGCGCACGCACGCCTGCAGCAGGCTCTGAGCACGCCGATCTGCCTCGACGAGTCCGTCGTCGATCTGGCGGATCTGCGCACGATGCTCGCGCTGGATGCCGGTCGGGTGCTCAACATCAAGGTGTCGCGCATGGGCGGGCTCACGGTCGCGCGACAGGCGCACGACCTCGCCGCCGACGCGGGCATCCCGGTCTGGTGCGGGGGGATGCACGAATTCGGGGTCGGTCGCGCCGCCAACGTGGCGCTCTCGGCGATGCCGAACTTCGTCCTGCCGTCCGACGTCTCAGGATCCGACAAGTACTTCGCACGCGACGTCGTCGTTCCCGCGGTCGTGGCGCACGCGGGCCGGGTGAGCGTGCCGACGGCACCCGGCATCGGACACGAGGTCGACGAGGAGTGGGTGCGTCGCAACACGTCGCGTACGTTCGACACCGCAGCGGCCTGACCCTGCAGAGAGAGGCAGAGAGCATGATCCCCGTCATCGACGGACACAACGACCTGGCGTGGGCGCGCCGAGAGGGCTTCGGCTATGCGGTGCAGGGACTGGATGCCCGCGTGCCGGCGCTGCACACCGACCTTCCTCGGCTCGCCGACGGCGGCGTTGCCGGTCAGTTCTGGTCGGTGTGGGTCGATCCGGCCCTGAGCGGGGCCGAGCAGGTGACGGCAACGCTCGAGCAGATCGACTTCGTGCAGCGCCTGATCGACGCGCACCCCGACCGGCTCGTGGCCGCGCGGAGCGCGCGCGAGGTGCGAGACGCCTTCGGCTCGGGCCGGCTCGCATCGCTCATCGGCATCGAGGGCGGTGCGCAGATCGATGGGTCGCTGGCCGTGCTGCGCCAGTACGCGCGCCTCGGCGCGCGCTACATGACCCTCACGTGGTCTCGCACGATCGACTGGGCCGACTCCGCCACCGACGAGGCCAGGCACGGCGGTCTGACCGGGTTCGGGCGCGACGTGGTGCGCGAGATGAACCGCATCGGGATGCTCGTCGACCTCGCCCATGTCTCGCCCGCGACCATGCGCGATGCGCTCGCGGTCAGCACGCGGCCCGTGATGGTCAGCCATTCCTGCGCTCTCGCGCTGTGCGACCACCCGCGCAACGTGCCCGACGATGTGCTCGCCGCGATCGGCGAGCACGACGGCGTGGTCATGGTCGCCTTCGTCCCGTCGTTCCTGTCGCAGGCGCGTCGCGACTGGGTCGAGGCGGGGGAAGTCGGCGAGGCGCCTCCGGTCGGCATCGGCGACGTCGCCGACCACCTCGAGCACATCCGTGATGTTGCCGGGGTGCATGCCGTCGGGATCGGCGCCGACTACGACGGCACGGATGCCATGCCCAGCGGGCTCGAAGACGTCTCGCGCTACCAGGATCTGCTCGACGAGCTGCGCCGCCGCGGGTGGTCTCAGCACGACCTCGACGCCGTCGCGCACGGCAACGTGCTGCGCGTGCTCGAGGCGTCCGACGCCGATCACGCGGCCTTCCTGGCCGGCTCTGCGGGCGCACCCGTCTCGTTCGCGCCGAGGGTCGATGTGGCCCTGCGCGCCGCTGCAGCCGCGGAGGCATCAGGCGGCGCCACGGGGCCACGAGTGCTGGTGGTCGTCAACGCCGAGACCTCGGGACCCCGCCGGCTGGGAGCCTGGCTCGAAGAGGAGGGCATCGCGGTCGACGCCGTTCTCGGCTCGCGCGGGCTGCCCGCCGATCTCTCGGGCTACGACGCCCTGGTGATGCTGGGCGGAGGGCTCATGCCCGACGACGACGACCGCGCGCCCTGGCTGGCCCAGGAACGCGCGCTCGCTCTCGAGGCGATCTCGGCAGACCTGCCGACGCTCGGAATCTGCCTGGGAGGGCAGCTGCTCGCGCACGTCGCCGGCGGAGAGGTGCGCGCCGATTTCGGTCCGAAGGAGCGCGGTGCCACGCTGATCACCCCTTCTGCGGCCGGCGCCGCAGACCCGCTGCTCGGCGGGCTGGCGCAGTCGGCGCACATGATCGAGAACCACCAGGACATGATCACCGCACTGCCGCCCGACGCCGTGCTGCTCGCCTCGAGCGCTGCCGTCGAGAATCAGGCCTTCCGCCTGGGCGCACACGTGCGCGGACTGCAGTTCCATCCCGAGGTCGGCGCAGACGACCTGGCCCGTTGGCAGGAGCCGACCACCCCGGCCGAGGACGACCGGCCCGTCGCCGAGCTGCTGGCCGAGGCCCGTGCGGTCGACGACGAGAACACGCGCGCCAGCCGCGCGCTCATCGCCGGATTCGCGGCCGAGATCCGCGCCGCTGCTGCGGCCAGGGCATCCCGATGAGCGATCTGCTGCTCGACGCGGCTGAGGCCGCTCTGGCGGAGCGGCTGGATCAGGCGACGCTGCGGCGTGCGCCCGCATCCCTCGTCGCGATCACCCATCATGGGCGCGTCATCGCCGTCGCCGCACACGGCGAGCCGCGCCGCGACGGCGCCCCGGCCACTCGGCGCACCGTGTTCCGCATCGCATCGATGTCGAAGAGCTTCCTCTCCGCGACGGCGCTGGCCCTGCGGGACGAGGGACTGCTCGACCTGCATGCACCCGTCACGCAGTGGGTACCCGAGGTCGGCGATGCGAGGATCGACGGGCACCCCGTCGGAGACCGGATCACGCTGTCGATGCTCATGGCGAACAGCGCTGGTCTCGTCGAGGACAACCCGTGGGGCGACGACCACCTGGGCGAATCGCGCGCGTTCATGAGAGACGTGGTCAGCGCTGGTCTCAGCCTCTCGGCGCAGCCCGGCACCCAGTACCAGTACTCCAATCTGGGCCAGTCGCTCATCGGCAGGGCGATCGAGTCGGTCACCGGCCGCCCGGTCGAAGACGTCATCCGCGAGCGCCTGCTCGACCCGCTCGGCCTCTCGGCCACCAGGGCATCCGCCGATCTCTACCCATCGGATGCCGACCTCGCACACGGATTCCGCACCTTCGACGACGGCGAGTCCTTCATCCACGAGCCCTACGTGGGCACCGGGGCGCTGGGGTGCATCGGCAGCATGTTCAGCACCGTGGACGACATCGGCAGCTGGATGCACTTCCTCAGCTCGGCGTTCGATGACGACCTCTCGCGGCCCAGCTCGTCGGGGCCGCTCCGTGCCGCCTCCCGTCGGGAGATGCAGGTCGCACGCACGCTGATCTCGCCGGCGGTCGGCCAGTTCGGCGAGCGCGAACTCGACGGCGCGGGTTACGGCTACGGCCTGGTCGTCGAGCACGACCGCAGGTTCGGGCGCGTCGTGCAGCACTCCGGCGGCCTTCCCGGCTTCTCGTCGCACATGCGCTGGCATCCGGCATCCGGCATCGGGGTGGTCGCCTTCGGCAACTCCGACTCGTTCGGGGCGGGACGCATCGCCGGCCTGATGCTGCATGACGTGCTGCGAGCGGTCGATGCGCCGGCGGAGGTCGTCAGGCCATGGCCGCAGACCCTCGCCGCGGCGGGGCGCGTCGATGAGCTGCTGCGCTCGGGACGAGCACTGCAGCATCCGGAGTCCTGGGCAGACGCGGGTGAGCTCGCGCGCAACGTGCTGCGCGATGTGCCGGCCGACGTGCGCACACGGCGCCTGCGGGCCGCGACAGACGAGGTCGGCGTTCCCGACGTCGACGCGCCGCCCCTCGCAACGCGCATCGTCTCTGCGGCCGATGCCTCGGCACTGCGCTGGACGGTGCCGTGCGCGACAGGCGCGCTGGTCTGCGATCTGCGGATGGTGGGGCTGAGCGAGCCGATCGTGCAGGCGCTCGAGGTGCGCGTGGCCGGTGAGCGCGGCAAGCCCCGCGACGAGGTCGACCTCGTCACCGATCACCACAGGGTGGCTGCGGTAGAGCACGCCCCGGTTCGGTGAATCGTCGGATGCCGCCACGGGGCGGCATCCGACGTCGGATCAGGCTCCGGCGGCCTGCTGCCACTCCGCCCAGCGGTGGGTGCGATCGTTCGACGCGGCGTGCGCCGCTGCGCGGCTGACACCGTCGAGCAGCGCGATCGCGTCGTCGCGGTCGAGGCCCGACAGATGTCCTGTGACCGGGCCGGTCACGGAGTGGACCTGCCCGCGCGAGACCCGCTGCAGTCGCTCGAGGGGGCTCTGCGAGATCGAGACGCTCTGCAGGCGCGCGAGCGGGAAGACGGCGAGACGGCGCCAGAGGAAGCCACGGCGCACCAGCAGCGCGTGCTCGGTGAGGCGGTAGCCGTGACGCTTCCACGACAGGGGGCGTCGCCATGCCGCACGGGCCGGGATGGTCTTGTACGGGTCGTCGGCGGCGGGTCCTGTGACGCCGCTCTCCCACATCGCCGCGATCTCGTGCGGCGGGATGCCCGGCATGACCAGTCCCAGCACGCGCTCGACGTCGACGCGGCGCCCCACCGGCAGCACGATGCTGAACTGCTGCGCGTTGCCCGAGCTCTGCTGCGCGGCGCTCTTGCCCGTCATCCGGTTGATCTTCACCGTCCACCAGCCGAACGGTCGCCACAGCAGCGACTGCGACACCTCGACCGCGAAGATGCGGCCTGGTGGCAGGGTCTCGGTCACCGTCGTCAGCAGGCCGAAAGTGATGCGAACTCCGTCGGGAGTCGATGCGATCGAATAGCGCAGCGACTTCGAGATCTGCGCCCAGGTGATGCCGACCACGGCGATGACGAGCGGGATGCCCATGCCGAGGGCCAGGCCGACCAGGCCCAGCGCGATGTCGGACGGGTTCTCGCCGTCTGCGGTCATGCCGAGGTACATCGCGCTGATCGAGATGACGAAGATCGCCGCGAAGAACACGAACCAGAGCACGCCGATGACGAGCTGCGAGCCGATCAGGCGGCCGGTCGGGATCTTCACGACGCTCTCGGGCGCGACGTCGGCGAGATCGACGCCTTCGATCAGCCCCGACACTCCGGCGTTCATCGATCCGACGAGCTGCTCGCGGGCCGTCTGCTGCGGCGCGGGTCCGGATGCCACCATGCGGGCGTTCCTGGCTCCGGCGGCGAGCCTGAGGATGTCGGCGCGCACCGCCTCGGCCTTCGGGGTCGACAAGTACTCGAGCGGCACGTTCGCGTCGTTGCCCGCTCCGACGACCTCGAGCTTCGCGAGTCCGATCAGCCGGGCGGGGAAGGGGCGCGTGAGGTTGACGCCCTGCACGCGGTCGAGCGGGGCTCGGCGGTGCGAGCGGAACAGCAGTCCTTTGCGCACCTCGACGTGGTGGCCGGTGATGCGGAACTGCTGGAAGCGCCAGAGGAACCAGAAGATCGCGACGAGCAGCACGACGAGCCCGAGCACGGCGGCCAGCGCCAGCAGCACGAGGTCGTTCTCGAGCACCCAGTCGACGGGGTCGCCGCTCTGCGTGACGTACCCGGCCTCAGCGGGAGCGAAGAGCTTCACCAGCCACTCGATGACCTTGTCGCGCATGTTCGAGATGACGATTCCGGCCACCACCAGCAGCGCGAGGCCGCCCTTGAACAGCGGCGTCAGGGGGTGCATCCGATGCCACTCGCCGTCGGCGAGCGTCGATGAGCCGCCGTCCGGAAGCGTCTCGGGAGCCGACACGGCGTCGAAGGGTCCGGGGGTGCTCACAGGCCGGTCCGCCGCGTCTCGGCCACCTCGATGAGGGTGTCGCGCAGCGCCTCGGCGGCGCCCTGCGTGAGCCCGGGGATCTGCACGCCGGTCGCCGCCGCAGCGGTGACCATCTTGAGCTGCGCGAGGCCGAAGATGCGATCGAGCGGGCCCTGGGTGATGTCGACGAGCTGCATGCGGCCGTACGGCACGGCGACCATCCGCTGCCACAGGATGCCACGGCGGAAGACGACGTCATCGGCGCGCAGCATGTAGCCGAGCGCCTTGGCCTGCCGGGGCAGGATCGCGAGGGTGATCAGGTTGATCACCATGAACGCCCCGGCGGGGATCCAGACCCAGTTCTGCTCGAACATCGTGGCGGCGACGACGGCCGCGATCGCGACGAGAACGATCACGATCGCGTACTGCACGAACTGCGAGACCACGTACCGCGGTGAGATCTGGTGCCACGTGCCGTCGAGCGCCAGTGCGGCGGGGCTGCGCGGCGTGCGGATGCCCGTGTAGGTGCCCTCGTCGAGCACGGCGGGGACGGTCAGCGGCGCGGCAGGCGCCGGCTGCACAGCAGGCGGTGCGGGAGGCGCCGGCTGCGGCGCGGGCGGCGCGGACGGCATCGGCGGGGCCGCAGGAGCGGATGCCGGAGCCGCGGGCGTCACCGGCGGCGCGGGGTTCTCTGCAGGCGGGGCGAACGGGTTCGGCTCACGGGGCGGGTTCGTCTGGCTGTCGCTCATCAGGGTCCTTCGGCAGTGTGCAGAACTGTTCCGCGATGAGCGCCACCCCGACCAGCAGCGCCGCGCCGATGATGAGGGCGATCATCGCCACCACCGACCCTACCGGCGCAGGCACGGGCCGCGTGGCGAGAAACAGCAGCAGTCCCGCGCCGAAGCCGGCCATGATCGCGCCGAGCAGGCTCGACGCCCGCGCGAGCGTGGCTGCGCGCAGCGCCCGGAACGGGTCGATGCGCTGGCCGCCGCGAGTGCTGCGGCGCACCGGCCACGCCAGCAGCAGCACGGCGATCGCGATGAGCACGAGCAGCACCGGAAGGAAGGCCGACGGCGTGAACGTCGCGCGCCCGGTCACGGTGAGCAGATGGTCGAAGGCGAAGCCGGCGCCCGTCGACAGCAGACCCAGCACGAAGAGCAGTGCTCCCGATGTGCGCTTCATCGTCCGTCTGAGGCGCGCAGCCGGCGCACGAGGTCGTCGACGCGTCCGGATCCGGGAAGCACGGCGTCGGGATCGATGCTCAGCCACGGTTCGAGCACGAACAGCCGCTCGGCTGCGCGCGGGTGAGGCACCTGCAGGTGCTCGGCGTCGCTGGCGAAGTCGCCGTAGGCGATCAGGTCGAGGTCGAGAGTGCGGTCGCCCCAGCGCTCGAGCCGCACCCGGCCCTGCTCCTCCTCGACCGCGTGCAGCATGCCGAGCAGCACCTGCGGGGCGAGGCGAGTGGTCATCAGCGCCACCGCGTTCAGGTACGGCGGCGCATCGGGATCGGGCCCATCGGGCTTCACGGCGACCGTCTCGATCGGATCCGACATGACGAGGTCGTCAACCAGCGGCAGGCGGCGGAGCCGCTCGGCCGCGGCACGCAGCATCTCACCGCGGTCGCCCTCGTTCGATCCGAGTGCGATCACGGCGACCTGCGGTTCGCGGCCGGGCCGCGGATCGGGCAGGTCGGAGAGGTGGGTGAGCCGCCGGTCCATCACGCGCGTCCTCGGCGGATCGTGACCGACACGTCGGCGAAGGTCTGCTCGATCGGCGCATGCGGCTTGTGCACCGTGACGGTCACGTTCTGCACGCGGTCGTCGTCGAGCACCGCGTCGGCGATGCGCTGTGCGAGCGTCTCGATGAGGTTCACCGGCTCACCGGCCACGATGCCCGCGACCCTGTCCGCCAGCTCGCCGTAGTGCACCGTGTCGAGCACGTCGTCAGATGCCGCGGCATCCGACAGCGACAGCTGCAGCACGAGGTCGATCGTGAACTCCTGGCCCTGGCGCCGCTCGAAGTCGAAGACGCCGTGGTACCCGAACACGGTCAGCCCGGTGAGGGTGATCTCGTCGACAGCGTTCATCTCAGACTCCATCCCATGCGGCACTGACGGCCAGCGCATCGCGGGTCGAGGCGACGTCGTGCACCCGCACCGCCCAGGCGCCTGCTCTGGCCGCGAGGGCACTGGTCACGGCGGTCGCGAGGTCGCGGCGCTCCTGATCGGCCTCTCCCCCGAGGGTCTCGGCGAGGAACCGCTTGCGCGACGTGCCGACGAGCACCCGATGCCCGAGGCCGATGATCTCGTCGAGGCCGCGCAGCACCTCCCAGTTCTGCGCTCCCGACTTCGCGAAGCCGATGCCGGGGTCCAGGATCACGCGCGACGGAGCGATGCCGGCGACGGCGGCCGCGGTGACGCGGTCCCGCAGCTCGGATGCCACCTCGCGGGCGATCCGCGAATACTGGGCCCGCGCGTACATGTCGTCCGACGGGCCGCGCCAATGACCGATCGCGATGTCGGCATCCAGGTCGGCGACGATCGCGAGCATCCGCTCGTCGGCCAGCCCGCCCGAGACGTCGTTCACGATGCGGGTCCCCGCCTTCACGGCGGCTGCGGCTGTGTCGGCGTTGAGGGTGTCGATCGAGGTCGGGATGCCCTCGGCCGAAAGCGCCTCGATCACCGGGAGCACACGACGCTGCTCCTCTGCGCTGCCGATGCGCTCGGCGCCGGGGCGCGTGGACTCGCCGCCCACGTCGATGATGCCGGCGCCCTGCGCGCGCATCGCGCGGGCGCGGGCGAGGGCGATGTCGAGATCGAGGTAGCGCCCGCCGTCGCTGAACGAGTCGGGGGTGATGTTCAGGATGCCCCAGATGCCGGTCACAGCTGCCCGCCGCCGATCAGGGCGATGAGCTCGGACCGGGCCGCGGGCTCGGTGAACTCGCCGCGAGCCGCGATGGTCACCGTCGTGGCGAGCGGCTGCCGGCCGCCGCGCATCGTCACGCAGCCGTGCGACGCGTCGAGCACGACGAGCACTCCCCTGGTGTCGAGGTTCTCGGCGATGGCATCCGCGATCTGCTCGCCCAGTCGCTCCTGCACCTGCGGGCGGGTCGCCAGGGTCTCGACGACCTTCACCAGCGCGCCCAGACCGACGACCTGCTCGCCGGGCAGGTACGCGATGTGCGCGACGCCGGCGAACGGCAGCAGGTGATGCTCGCACACCGACCGGAAGCGGATGTCGCGCAGCAGCACCGCGCCCGACGGCAGCGTGTCGGGGGCGGGGCCCCGCGACACGCTGATGGTTCGCGCGAGATGACTCGCGGGATCCTCACCGACGCCGGCGAAGAACTCCGCGTACAGCTCGGCCATCCGCGCCGGAGTCTGCGTCAGCCCCGGCCTGTCCGGATCCTCGCCGATCGCCTCGAGCAGTTCGCGGGTGAGCCGCTCGACGCGCGCCCTGTCGACGCTCACGTCACGCCGTCGCCGGTCGGGCCTGCCCGCCGGTCGCGGGCGAGCCGGAGGTGCGAGCCTGATCGCCCGGCTGCGCGGTCTGCGCGGCCACGCCCTCTTCGACACGACGGGGCACCGCGATCGGGGGCAGGCTCGACACCGGTCGCTCTTCGCTCGAGAGCCACTGCGGACGCTCGGGGAGCTTGCGCACCTCGGTGAAGATCTCGGCGATCTGGTTGTGGTCGAGGGTCTCCTCTTCGAGCAGCGCGAGCGCCAGCCGGTCGAGGATGTCACGGTTCTCGCTGATCACCTTGTAGGCCTCGTTGTGGGCCTGCTCGATGAGCGCGCGCACCTGCTCATCGACGGCCTCGGCGACCTTGTCGGAGTAGTCGCGGCCACGGTTCATGTCGCGCGCGACGAACATCTCGCCGCCCTCGGAGCCGAGCTTGACCGGTCCGACCTGCGTGGTCATGCCGTACTCGGTGACCATCTTGCGGGCGATGCCGGTCGCCTTCTCGATGTCGTTCGAGGCGCCGGTGGTGGGGTCGTGGAAGACGATCTCCTCCGCGACACGGCCGCCCATCGCATAGGTCAGCTGGTCCTGCAGCTCGTTGCGGGTGACCGAGTACTTGTCGTCGACGGGCAGCACCATCGTGTAGCCGAGGGCCTTGCCGCGCGGAAGGATCGTGATCTTGGTGACCGGGTCGGTGTAGTTCATCGCCGCCGCGGCGAGGGCGTGGCCGCCCTCGTGGTACGCGGTGATGAGCTTCTCTTTGTCCTTCATCACGCGGGTGCGGCGCTGAGGGCCGGCGATCACGCGATCGATGGCCTCGTCGAGAGCGCGGTTGTCGATCAGCTGCGCGTTCGAGCGGGCGGTCAGCAGTGCGGCCTCGTTGAGCACGTTGGCGAGATCGGCGCCGGTGAAGCCGGGCGTCTTGCGGGCGACGACCTCGAGGTCGACCGACTGCGCGAGCGGCTTGCCCTTCGCGTGCACCTGGAGGATGTGCTGACGGCCCTTCAGGTCAGGGGCATCGACCCCGATCTGGCGGTCGAAGCGACCGGGGCGCAGCAGCGCGGGGTCGAGGATGTCGGGACGGTTGGTCGCGGCGATCACGATGACGTTCGCGTTCGGGTCGAAGCCGTCCATCTCGACGAGCATCTGATTGAGCGTCTGCTCGCGCTCGTCGTTGCCGCCGCCGAGGCCTGCGCCGCGATGGCGTCCGACCGCATCGATCTCGTCGATGAAGATGATCGCGGGGGCGTTCTCCTTCGCCTGGGTGAACAGGTCGCGAACGCGGGACGCGCCGACGCCGACGAACATCTCGACGAAGTCGGAACCGGAGATGGAGTAGAAGGGGGCGCCGGCCTCACCGGCGACCGCACGTGCGAGCAGCGTCTTTCCCGTTCCGGGAGGGCCGTACAGCAGCACGCCCTTCGGGATGCGGGCGCCGATCGCCTGGAACTTGCTCGGATCCTGCAGGAACTCCTTGATCTCGTGCAGCTCCTCGATGGCCTCGTCGGCACCGGCGACGTCGGCGAAGGTGACCGTGGGGGTCTCCTTGCTGACGAGCTTGGCCTTCGACTTGCCGAACTGCATGACCTTGCTTCCGCCGCCCTGCATGGAAGAGAGCAGCCACCAGAACAGCAGACCCAGCAGCACGAGCGGCAGGAGCAGCGAGAGGAACCCGTCGAACCAGGTGGCGCGCGGCACGACGTCGTTCGCGTCCTTGGCCTTGATCTCGGCGCCGTCGATGGCCTCGACGACCTGGTCGGCCCGCGCCTCGACGTAGTAGAACTGCACGTTCTTGGCGCCCTCGAACTCCTTCGAGAGCGTCAGGTCGACCCGCTGGTCGCCGTCGGTGTTCACGACCTTCGTCACGGTGTCGCCGTCGAGCAGCTCGAGGCCCTGCTGCACGGTGACCTGCTTGGGCGCCGAGAGGTTCGAGATCAGCAGGAAACCGGCGAAGAGCAGTGCGCCGATCAACGCGACGTAGATCAGCGGATTGCGGGAGACCTTCTTGACATCCATGATGCGTTCAGCGTACCGCCCGGTGTTCAGGCGTCCGCTGTGCGTTCACCCTCGGCGGAACGCCGACGACCTCAGCTGTAGACGTGCGGCGCCAGCACGGCGACGTCGCGGAGGTTGCGATAGCTCTCGGCGTAGTCGAGGCCGTAACCGACGACGAACTCGTTCGGGATGTCGAACCCGACGTACTTGCAGTCGATCTGCACCTTCGCCGCCTCGGGCTTGCGCAGCAGGGCGAGCACCTCGATCGACTCGGCCCCGCGGGACTCGAAGTTCTCGAGCAGCCAGCTGAGAGTGAGACCCGAGTCGATGATGTCCTCGACGATCAGCACGTGCTTGCCGTGCAGGTCGGTGTCGAGGTCCTTGCGGATCTGCACCACGCCGCTCGACTTGGTGCTGGCGCCGTAGCTCGAGACCGCCATCCAGTCCATCGGGGCATTCATCGGCAGCCGGCGCGAGAAGTCGGCCATCACCATCACGGCGCCCTTGAGCACGCCGATCAGCAGAAGATCCTTGCCGGAGTAGTCGTTCGCCACCTGCGCAGCCAGCTCTTCGAGCTTGGCGTGGATCTGCTCCTCGGTGACGAGGATGTCGGTCAGGTCGTCCTGGATGTCGGCAGCGCGCATGGATCGATCTTAGGTCGATCGGCATGACCTTCCGCACTACTGTGTGCTGTGGAGCAGGGCTCCCGCCCTGCGGGGAAGGAAGACATGAACTTCGACGAGATCCTGAAGCAGGTGCCGGTCGACGACATCGCTGAGCGCTTCGGCGTCAGCACGGATGTCGCCCGCCAGGCCGTGCAGGAGGGCGGCGCGACCCTGCTCGGCGGCCTCGCCAAGAACGCCGAGACCGATGAGGGCTCGGCGGCGATCGAGAAGGCCCTGAACCGCCACGGCGGCTTCACCGGAGCCTCGAAGGTCGACGACGTCGACCAGGCCGACGGCGAGAAGATCGTGAAGCACGTCTTCGGCGAGCGCAAGGGCGAGGTCACCGAGACGCTGAACAAGAGCGAGAAGACGGCGGGCGGCATCGACTTCGGCAAGCTGCTGCCGATCCTCGCGCCGATCATCATGGGCATCATCGCCAACATGAACAAGGGCAGGTCCGGTGGATCCGGCGGCGGACTGGGCGACATCCTCGGCGGACTGCTCGGCGGCGGCCAGAGCTCGTCCGGCGGTGCCGGCGGCGGACTGGGCGACATCCTCGGCGGGCTGCTGGGCGGCGGGAAGAGCTCGTCCGGCGGAGCAGGCGGCGGACTCGGCGACATCCTCGGCGGACTGCTCGGCGGCCGCAAGTAGTCGCTACCGCGCGGTGAAGACGATCTGCCCGCCTGCCCGCCGCGCGGTGCACGCGGGCAGATCGATCGGCCCCTGGCCCGACCAGTCGGTCACCAGGCGAGCCACCTCGAGAGTCTGCGCCCGGGTCAGGCTCACCCCGAACTCGCTGTCGACGACCAGCCGGATGATGCGGTTGCGCAGCGCCGCGGGGTTCGCCGCGAGCGCGGCGACGCTCACCGAGATGCCCGCTTCGGCGTGCTCGACGATGTCTTCGATGGTCTCGTGGATCATCTCGTCGAACGCCTCGGCGTCTTCCCGCAGCTGCTCGGCGGTGCGGGCGAGCGCCTCGGCGATGCCGGGGCCGAGTTCGGTCTCGAGCATCGGCATCACCCGCTCGCGGGTGCGCACCCGGGCGTAGCGCGGGTCGAGGTTGTGCGGGTCGTCCCAGAACTCGATCCCGGATGCTGTGCAGCACGCTCGCGTGGTGGCTCGGCGCACTGCGAGCAGCGGGCGCATCCACAGCATCCCGTCGTCGCTCTCGCGAACCGGGGCCATGCCCTGCAGACTCGCGGCCCCTGAACCGCGGGCGAGGCCGAGAAGCACGGTCTCGGCCTGATCGTCGAGGGTGTGTCCGAGCAGCACAGCGGCCGCGCCCTCGGCACGGGCGATGGCGTGGATAGCGGCGTAGCGCGCGTCGCGGGCGGCGGCCTCGATCCCCGCTCCGTCGGACGCGACGGCGACCTTCGTCTGCAGGGCGTCGTGCACGCCGAGCTGCTCGGCGGCGACCGCGGCCGATGCGGCCACCGCGTCGGAGCCCTCCTGCAGCTGATGGTCGACGGTCAGGCTCAGCACGGTGATGTCGCGTGCACGCGCCTCGAACACCGTCGCGGCCGTGAGCGCCAGCGAATCAGCTCCGCCCGACAGCGCGACGACGACGGTCGAGCCGGCGGGCAGCGGGCCCAGCGCGGTGCGCACGGCGCGGCGGACTTCGGCGATGGCGGGATCGAGCGAGGGCACGTCTCCACGCTAGCGCGGTCGCAACTCAGGAGAACATGCCCCGGGTGGGCCCGAACCGGGCGCGACAGCACCGATCGGCGTCGCGGCTCCTGAGTTGTGAACGCGCGCCGGCCGAGGGGGCCGGAGTCAGCGGGCCGACCAGCCGCCGTCCATCGTGTAGCTCGCGCCGGTCACCATGGCGGCGTCGTCGCCCGCCAGCCAGGCGACGAGCGAGGCGACCTCGGCGGGCTCGACCAGCCGCTTGATCGCGCTCTCGGTGAGCATGATGCGGTCGAGCACCTCGGCCTCTGCGATGCCGTGCACCCTCGCCTGATCGGCGATCTGCTTCTCGACGAGAGGCGTGCGCACGTACCCGGGGTTGACGCAGTTGCTCGTCACCCGGTGCGCGCCGCCCTCGAGGGCGGTGACCTTCGACAGCCCCTCGAGCCCGTGCTTGGCGGTGACGTATGCCGACTTGTACGGCGAGGCCCGCAGCCCGTGCACGGAGGAGATGTTGATCACGCGCCCGAACCCGCGTTCGTACATGCCGGGCAGCGCCGCGCGCACGAGCAGGAACGGCACCTCGAGCATGAGGGCGAGCATGCGCCGGAAGTCGTCGGGGTCGAAGTCCTCAATGGGGCTGACGTGCTGGATGCCCGCGTTGTTGACGAGGATGTCGACGCCGTCGAGCGCCTCGGCGAGCCGGTCGTCGGCCACCGCGTCGCGGTCGAGAAGATCGACGGCCCATGGAGTGCCGCCGACCGCCGCGGCGGCGCGGCGGCAGCCCTCGACGTCGCGATCGGCGACCACGACGTGGGCGCCGCGCGCCGCGAGCGCCTCGACCACGGCCAGGCCGATGCCGCTCGCGCCGCCGGTGACGAGCGCCCGACGCCCCGCGAGCGGTGTCGCGGTGACGGGCGCGGGGGCGTCGGGCTGAGTCATGTCATTCCTCCGGTGGCGGGTTCTCGATCGGGCGACGGATGCTCAGGCGCCGGCCTTCACGGCAGCGAGGCCGTGCTTCTCGGCGTCTGCCTGGTCGACCTCGAGCAGCGAGATGCCCTTCGTCTCACGCAGGGTGATCACGGCGACGGCGGTGATCGCGCAGGCGATCGCGACGTACACGGCAACGGGCACCCACGAGCTGAACTCCTGCAGCAGGGCGGTGGCGATGATGGGCGCCAGCGACCCCGCGATGATCGAGGTCACCTGGTAGCCGAGCGAGACGCCCGAGTACCGCATGCGGGTCGGGAACATCTCGGCCATGATGGCCGGCTGACCGGCGTACATCAGGGCGTGGAAGCAGAGTCCGATCGAGACCGCCGCGATGATGATCAGCGGGTTCAGGGTGTCGAACATCGGGAAGGCGAAGAATGCCCACAGTGCGCCGAGCACGGCGCCGGCGAGGTACACCGGGCGGCGTCCGAAGCGGTCGGAGAGCCGCCCCGCCTGCGGGATCACGACGAAGTGGATCGCGTGGGCCACGAGCAGCGCGAGCAGCAGCTGGCTCGTGTCGTACTCGTGCACGGTCTTCAGGTACACGATCGTGAACGACACGATGATGTAGTACAGGATGTTCTCGGCGAAGCGGAGGCCCATCGCGCCGAAGATGCCGCGCGGGTACTTCTTGACGACCTCGAGCACGCCGTATCCTGCGGCCTTGTCGGCCTCGACCTGGGCGCGCGCCTCGAGGAAGATCGGCGCCTCGCTGACGTGGGTGCGGATGTAGTAGCCGATGATCACGACGATCGCCGAGACCCAGAACGCCACGCGCCATCCCCAGCCGAGGAACTGGTCGGCGGGCAGGATCCACGACATGCCGAGCAGCACGAGGGTGGCGAGCAGGTTGCCGACCGGCACGGCGGCCTGCGGCCAGCTCGACCAGAAGCCGCGCGAGCGATCGGGGCTGTGCTCGGCGACGAGCAGCACGGCGCCGCCCCATTCGCCACCGACGGCGAAGCCCTGGATGAACCGCAGCACCACGAGCAGCGCGGGCGCCCAGTAGCCGATGGCGTTGAAGCCGGGCAGGCAGCCCATGAGGAAGGTCGCGACGCCGACGAGGATGATCGTGACCTGCAGGGTGTGCTTGCGTCCGAGGCGGTCGCCGATCTGGCCGAACACGATGCCGCCGAGCGGGCGCGCGATGAAGCCGACCGCGTAGGTGAGGAAGGCGGCGATGATGCCGTCGAGCTCGGTGCCGGCGTTCGGGAAGAAGTAGGTGCCGAAGATCAGCGATGCGGCGGTGGCGTAGAGGAAGAACTCGTACCATTCGACGACGGTGCCGACCATGGAGGCGGCGACGATCTTCTTCAGGCCCGAGGTCTTCCCGGTCTCGGGTTCGGCGGGGGATGTCGCGCCTGGGGCGGCGTGGGGGACGCTCATGTGCACTCCTTCGTGTGTGAGCTCGCGGGGGTCTCAGCAAGTATCGGCAGGAACCCGGTGTGCATCAATGACCATTCCAGCAGACCTGGTGTGCAGAATTGCAGATATGAGCACCACCGCCGTCTCGTCGTCCTCTCCCGACCCGCACGACCTCCTCATCCTGCTCGAGGTGTCGCGTGCAGGACGCTTCGTCACGGCGGGCGAGACCCTCGGCTTGAACCACACCACCGTCTCCCGCCGGATCTCCGCGCTCGAGGGCGCGCTCGGCGGCCGCGTGCTCTCCCGCGGCGCCGGCGGGTGGGAGCTCACCGACCTCGGCCGTCGCGCCGTCCGCGCCGCGGAGGACGTCGAGTCCGCGATGTCGGGCATCCTGCAGGGCGACGGTCCGCTCGACCCGATCGCCGGTGTGGTGCGCATCTCGTCGACCGACGGGTTCAGCGGCTTCGTGATCGCCCCGGCCGTCGCGCAGCTGCGGCGCCGGCATCCGCGACTCAGCGTCGAGGTCATGAACGTGACCCGGCGCGCTCTGCAGCACCGCTCGGGTCTCGACATGGAGGTCGTCGTGGGCGAGCCGCAGGTGCACCGCGCCGAGGCCATCCGCCTGGGCGAGTATGCGCTCGGCATGTACGCGTCTCGCGAGTACCTCGCCGAGTACGGCACCCCCTCGGGGATCGACGCCCTCGCCGACCATCCTCTGGTCTACTTCGTCGACTCGATGCTGCAGGTCGACGACCTCGACGCACCCCGCCGGCTCGTGCCTGGCATGCAGGATTCGCTGAGCTCGACAAACGTCTTCGTGCACGTCGAGGCGACGCGCGCCGGCGCGGGCATCGGCTTCCTGCCGTGCTTCCTCGCGGATCAGCATCCGGATCTCGTCCGGCTGCTGCCGGACGACTTCGACGAGCGGCTCCCCTACTGGCTGGTCGTGCGGGCCGATTCGCTTCGCCAGCCGGCGGTGGCGGCGGTGGCGGATGCCCTGCGCCGGCGCACCGCCGAGGTGCAGCCGCAGCTGCTCGGCCGCTCAGGCGGGCGCGAGTAGGCTGGTCTCCGGCATCCACCCGTCTTTCAAGGAGAACAGCACATGGGCGCACACGACGCCGTCATCGAGATCCCGCGCGGCAGCCGCGTGAAGTACGAAGTCGACCACGAGACCGGTCGCGTCCACCTCGACCGCGTCCTGTACACCACCTTCGGCTACCCGGCCGACTACGGCTACTTCGACAACACCCTCGGCGAGGACGGCGACCCGCTCGACGTGCTCGTGCTGCTCGACCACGCGATCTTCCCCGGTGTCGTCGTGAACGTGCGCCCCGTCGCCGTGCTCAAGATGAGCGACGAGGCCGGTGGCGACGACAAGCTCGTGGCCGTGCTGTCGAAGGACCCGCGCTGGGCGCACATCCAGGACATCGGCGACCTGCCCGAGTACACGAAGAAGGAGATCGCGCACTTCTTCGAGCACTACAAGGACCTCGAGCCCAACAAGTGGGTCAAGGTCGACGCCTGGGGCGACGCCGCCGAGGCGCAGCGCATCCTCGACGAGGCGATCGAGCGCTTCGCGAACGACGGTCACTGAGACCTCCCGCTGTCAACGACGGAACCCCCGGCCCAGCGGCCGGGGGTTCTGTCGTCTGCCGTGCGGTCGCGGACTCAGAGAGCTCCGCGCCGAGACAGGAAACTGTAGGGGTCGGTCGTGCCGCCGCCCGTGTAGACCTCGAAGTGCAGGTGGCAGCCCTGCGAGGCGCCGGTGTTGCCCGAGTAGCCGATGATCTGGCCCGCGCTGACCCGCTGCCCGCTGCGGACGGCGAAGTGGCTGAGGTGCGCGTAGCCGGTGGCGATTCCGTCACCGTGCTGGATGCGCACGTAGTTGCCGTAGCCGCCGTTGTACCAGGCGACGTCGACGCGGCCCGACGATGCGGCGTAGATCGCGGCACCGCAGCCGTTCGCGAAGTCGAGTCCGCGGTGGAAGGTCGACCGGCACGTGCCGTTCACGCAGCGCGGAGGCCGGGGGCCGTAGCCCGATGAGATGCGGCCGCCGTGCGGTCGACGCCAGGCGCCCGTGCCGGTTCCTCCGCCACCGCCGCCCCCACCACTGCTGGGGCTGCCACCGCCGCCGCCCTGGTTGTTCTTCGCGGCTTCCTCGGCGAGCCGGCGCAGGCGCTCGGCCTCTGCCCTGCGTCGCGCCTCTTCCGCTGCCTTCCGCTTGCGCTCGCCCTCCTGATAGGCGGCGACCGTCGCGGTCGTGTTGTCTTTGAGTGCGGCGAGCTGCGCCTCGAGAGTGACGAGGTTCGCCTGGCGCTCTTCGAGCGCCCGCTGCGCGGCTTCGGCCGCCTGCTGCGCGGCGATCATCTTCTGCTCGGCGACCTTCTGCAGGCGGTCGCGCTCGTCGCGGGCTGCGGATGCCTGGTTGCTGAGCGCCTGTGCGGTGTCGCGAGCCGACGCCGCACGCTCTGCGACCGTGCGGTTGTACTCGACGAGCTTGTCCATGCTGCCGAGGCGGGCGAGCAGGTCGTCGGCCCCGTCGGAGGACTCGGAGAGGAAGAGCTCGAGAGCCGCTTCGTCTCCGCCGCTGCGGTAGAGCTGGTTGGCGACCTGGCCGGCCTTGCGGGCGCTCTCGTCGGCGATCTTCGCCTGCTCGTCGGCCTGCGACTGCAGATCCTCCGCCTTGGCGGCCTGATCGAAATAGGCCTGCTGGGCGGCGTAGAACTCCTCGCCGGCCTTGCGCGACGCAGCCTCGGCTGCGGCGGCCTGGTCGGTGAGCGTGCGGATCAGCGCCTCGATGCGCGTGATCTCAGAGGCCTTCGCGGCCTCGTTCGCCTTGGCGCGCTGCACGTCGTCCCAGCTGGGGTAGTCGGCGGCCTGGGCGGTCTGGCCGGCAGAAGAGACGCCGAACGCGGTGAGCGCGATGGCGCTCAGCGCACCGACCGTGATCGCGCCGCGGCGGGTGATCTTCGAGTTCGCCAGCACGGAAGGGCGGTCGACGACGGGCGGCGTGCAGCCGCAGTCATCGTCGCCTGCGGATCGGGCATCCGCAAGTCTTGCCTCGTTCACTCGGCTCCTTCCGCCGGTTTCACAGCTGTAACAGTAACAACATTCGTCACAGCTGCAACAGGTGGCGTGCTCGCACGAGCACTCGGGTGGCACTCGGACGCACAGGCGAGACCCATCCATAGTCCCCCCGAAACGCCCGGGATGGAAGTAGAACCGCCCTGGATTTCGTTTTTGCCCGCTCTGCCCCTTATGCTTGAGCGTCGGCAAGGGAAACCTCCGGGAATCTCTTCGGCCCCATCGTTTAGCGGCCTAGGACGCCGCCCTTTCACGGCGGTAGCACGGGTTCGAATCCCGTTGGGGTCACTCTTCCGATACAATTGAAAAGTTATGGCCCTGTAGCGCAGTTGGTTAGCGTGCCGCCCTGTCACGGCGGAGGTCGCGGGTTCAAGTCCCGTCAGGGTCGCTCTGAGCGATGAGCCTTCTTTCGAGGAGGCTCTTCGTCTAGGATGCGGCAGATCATGATGTGCCGTACGGCTCTGTAGCTCAGTTGGTAGAGCGTTCGACTGAAAATCGAAAGGTCACCGGATCGATGCCGGTCGGAGCCACGTAGCGGAGATTACACCGCTGCTGAACCCTCGCAAGGCTTCTACTTGCGGGGGTTCCTTTTTAGTGCTGACCAGGGAGATCCGGCGGTACTGGCGGAGCACACTCAGCGAACGGTCAATGGAATCGTGAAGATCTTCCGCGTATCTCCGAGTGTCTTCAGTCAAGCGCCCCGCATTAACCCCGCACTTTGGAAATCGTACTTTCGCTCAGTCGGGCCTGCATCACCGCTCAGCCGACTGCGACCTGAGCGACCTTGCGGAGCAAGCGATCGGGCTCATGCTCGCGCGCTGCGATCGAACCTACACGGCGACATCCCTCGCGCACCCGAGTCAGACCACCACTCGACAGGCTGGGTCTAAGTGGACCATCGGGTGCGGGATTAGGAGTCCACGCTCGCTCTGGCTCACCGCAGCACTTCAATCGAGAGCGATGAACTGCGAGCTCAGCTGGTCACGCTGGAGGAGATTCTCCAACGTCGCTGCCGGAACGCCGATCTTCAAACCGATCCAGAACCTCAGAACGAGGAGGTTCTCGCGCAGCGTGTTCAGGAGGTCGAGGGAATCGGGCATCGCCCGGTCCACATGCTTGGACCCCATATAGGCGGCGTAGCTTCTCTCGATCCAGCCTTCGACATCATCGAGCGGCACCAACTCCATGTCCGCAAGGATCACGCGGAGGCCGGGCTTGAAGTTCATCTGCTTCCGGCGGTTGAGATGCGCCCCATCATTCTTCCGAAGATCGATCATGTAGCCGAGAGCTTCTAAGGCGATGCCGCTGTGGACGACACTGCTGATGCCCCACGGCTCGTCCGAGTACAGGACGCGCGCCATCGCGTCGATCACTTGCTTGTAGTCTCGCCTGATTCGCAACCACCGCTTGATCCCGCGCGGTCCGACATCGGCGAACGGGAAGAGGAACCGAGGCCCCTCTTTCCAGGCCTCGTGCTTGACGAGGCGGTGAGTGGCAACCTTGCGCCACTGGGGATCGCTGTAAGTATCCGCACCGGTACGCACTCGGTCGTTATCGATCTGCACTTCGATGCTGTTGAAGCCGAATGGCTCCCAGGCGGAGATCGCTGCGAGGTCAAGCACTGCTCCGTGCAAGTCGAGGTGGTCATCCCAGGCGCGTCGGTCTCGAACGAGTGTCTGCAATTGCACGACTTCTTCCGCGCTGAACCGCCCTCGAGGGTTGTCGGTACGCCAGTGCAAGTGCATTCCGAGGTTCATCGCACCGGCCAGTCGGATGTCTGCGGGTGACTCCAAGTCCATCCGCACCGATTTTGCACGACGTCGATCGTCTCGTTGCACGTCAACGCGGATCCCGCTCAGCCTGGTCCAGGCGGCGACTCCAGGTGCGTCAGTGCGGAGTCCATTGATCTGCTCGTAGTCGAGCCATTGGCCGTCGACGACCGCGAAATTCGCAACAAGCTTGCCGTGCCCACTGCCTCCGCCGGTCGTGCGAGAGTCGGTTGATCGACAGCCGACGAGTACGAGAGTGCCGTAGCTGTCTCGGAATCCTAGCGAGCGAGGAGGCTCGTAGCTGCGTCGAGTGCGGTCCGGGTCATCCATGTGCATGACGCTGCGTCCCCACCAGCGTTCGTAGCGTTCGCTCAGCCGGACTGCGGGATCGACGACGAGCGTGAGCTCCAATGACGAGCCGTTATCCAAGAACATCGCGACCGGTGCCTCGTCAGAGCCACTGCCGTCGACCATCACGCCGAGACGAGGTGTGCCCGCCGATACCTCGCCCACATCCGCCCCTTCCCGTACGCCAGCTCCGGCGACGAGTCCTGGAGAACCCTAGCCCTGCTACAGCCCAGGCTCGACAGCAGTCTCCTACGCATCTGACGGATAGTCACTCTAGGCGTGGCGACTTCTTGCATACAGACGTTCTAGATGAGCCCTTTCAGCGACGCGTCCAAGACTCCCGCTGCCTTACTCGAGCCCCTGAGTGTGTTCATGTACACGTCCTGAGTCATGCTCGGGTTCTCATGGCCGAGATAGTCGGCGATCTCTGTGGCGGATAGCCCAGCTTTGTCGAGGATCGTGGCTACCGTCTTCCGAAAAGCATGGGTGGACAAGCCCGGGTATCCCAGGCTCTCGCGTCGGTCTCGAAGCTCCCGCTGCGTGTTCGAGGGGTCCCTAGGTCGCATCAGCGGGGTCGGGAAGATGAGGCTAGTGGCGTCGCGCAGCACCGCGTGGCGTTTGCGCAGCAGGCTCATCGTCGCCTCCGGCAGGTGCGTCGTACGCGCAGCTTTATCGGTCTTCCCAAACTCCTGCCGGACGATACCCTTCCCCTTCACACGCACGTTCTGCGCGACAACGGAGGCGGTGCCGGCGGCGAAATCGACGGCGTCTGCTTCGAGCGCGCATACCTCGGCGACGCGCCACCCGGATGCGAGCATGAACGTGATCAGGTCAACCGTGTCCCACTCGACGAGCTTCTCGTCAGCACGAACGCGCTCGAGGAATGTAGGCAGCTCGTCCAGCGGAATCGCCGTGCTCCCCTTCTTCTTCCTCTGGGTGACGCGTTCGAGCTCACGCACAGGGTTGTGCGACAGAGCGCCGTTACGCACCGCCAGGCCGAGCATGCCGCTCAGGGCCGATCGGCAGTTCTTCGCCGCCCCAGGACCAGCCTCCTTCTCCACGGCGTTGAGGAACTTCTGCAGCCGCTCAGGCGTGGCTTCCGCGACCGAGAGATCGCCGATCCGTGGCGTGATGTGCGCGGTCACTGCATAGCCGTACGTCTCCAGCGTCCCTTCCGAGCGGCCCAACTCGCGCCTGGACTCCAAAAACCTGTGGCCGAGGGCGCGTAGGTGCGTCGTCGGCTTTAGCTCGCCACCACGGGCGGCCTCGATCGTGGTCAGCGCGTGCTTCAGCGCGGCTGTCGCCTTAGCTCTACTGGGCGCGTGCTTCTCGATCTGCCGAGACTTTCCGTCGGCGAACCGGTAGCGAGCCCGGGCACGCCATTTTCCCGGCTGCACTTCAGCCACATTGATGGTGCCGTACGTTCCGATTGGCAACCGCGGCCTTCCCATCAGTCGTCGCCTTCGATGGATGCGCGGATCTCGTCGACCAGGATGCGGGTAACGCGCCCGCGTCCCTGCGGCGTGCTGTCTTCACCAGCACGATGCAGGGCCTCCACCTCGAGCGAATGACCCCAGAGTTTCGCTGCGTGCTGCTGAAGTAGTAGCGGCTGCACGCCGAGCTTCTTCGCCGCTCGTGACTCGGCGAGGCTGTACCGCTTTGGGACCGAGCTCGGGACGGGATCAGCGTCAGGAGGCTGGTTCATGGCATCCCACAATGCGTCGACCTGCTCACGCCGCTGTCGAGAGTTGAGTGCGCCCTTGGGCGCCATCGCCGCGACCTCTATCTCATCGCTCTCGTTCCCCTCACCCTGGTCCGCTACGTGCACAAAGTCGACGCCATGCAGTTCGACTGGCACGCCGGACAGAACCCTTTCGAGCCAGGTGCGCCGCACGGGTTGGTCAGGGCGTCCTACAAATGGTCGATCGACGAGGTCTGCCTCGCTCACCAGATCCGCCAGCCGAACAGGCTCGCCAGAAAGACGCCCCAGGACCAGCGCCAAGGTCAGCAGGGTCGGGAGCGTGGGTGCTGCCTTACCCGCTTCGATGGCCTGCACGCTTGACAGACTCCATGTCGCGCCGAACTCACGCCCGGCGGTGGCGACGGAGTCCATGGTGAGACCGTGCGTTCGACGGTAACTGCGGAGGAATCTTCCTACAGCTTCCGCGATCGATATTGCTTCCATACCGAGAGGTTACCAGACTCTTATAGCGTGTGCTACGGTCATTCACACGCAACAAGACTCTGGTAACTCGAAGAATGGATCAGCATGACTCACCCCAAGAACACCCTTCTCGACGCAAAGGACCTTTCCGCTCAGATCGGCATGTCGGTTTCGACGATCTACCGCAAGCGTTCGCTTGGTGAGCCCTTGCCACGCGCCCTGAAAATCGGCAGCGCGGTGAGGTGGAGACAGACCGAGGTCGACCTCTGGCTTGAGGGCCAGCTTGAGCAAGCGGTGTGACCGCGGCACCACATCCAACGAAAGCGCCCCCGGCGATGCCGAGGCGCTTTCTCAGAGAACAAACTCCAGCCGACGAGTTGCAGCTCGTCCGATAGCCGAAGGAACTACCTATGACAGTAGCGTTTGAGGACGCCCAGCCCGATGCTGATGATTCGCCCCTCACGAGCGACGACTCGATCACGACCATCGATTACGACCGGTCGTACAGCTCTGATGACGCACCGCGGACCGCAGTTGGCTCCATTCCGCAGACGTGGGGCCGGGCTCAGCGGATCCGGCATGTCACCGAGGAGTATCTCGACGAGCTCAGCGGTTACGCCCTCGGCGAGTTGCCGCCGGCACTCGATGCGAACTCCGCACTTCTCGCAAGAACTACCGAAGCGTGTGTTGTGTCGGTGACGAAGGACGATAAGGCTCGCCCGATCTATGTCGCCGGTGGCCGCCCTACCAGCCTCACCGCTTGGCAGATCGCGATGCTCACCGCACGGTGGAATCGAATCCGACGAATCGCCCATGCGGGCCTGGCCGACAAGTCGCGGGATGAGCTTCGCGTGTATCAGGTCTCGGGCGCAGACAAGGGCCTCTTCGTCGCCGACGAGTCACAGCTCCGATTGCTCGTGCGGGCATTCGATCAGGACATCAATGACACAAAGATGAGGGAGGTCATCGGCCACATCTACGACAGCGCACTTCGCGTGGAGAAGAACTCCGATCCAGACGCCATCCCGTGCAAGTCTCGCGTGTTTGATTTCCGCACCAAGACGCAGCGTGAGTACGACCCCGAGCGGGACGTCTTCACCTCCAAGCTCGCGGTCGACTGCCCCTTGAGCGAACCACAGGAGCCCACTCGCACGATTGCCGGCTCCGGCGAGTGGACATTCTCTAGCTGGCTGCTGGGTCTGTTTGAAGGGCTCCCCGACGCCGAGGAAGTGGCGCACACCGTCTGGGAGATCATCAGCGCGGCCGCGCGGCCGGGAGTTCGCTGGGGCAAAGCAGCGTTCTTCCACAGCGTCCGTGGGAACTCCGGCAAAGGAACGCTGCTGGAGATGATCGAGAACCTCTTTGGAGTTGGCTCCCCTGCATGCTGCTCAATCCCGCTGGACCAATGGGGCGGGCCCGGCAACGAGTTCAAGCTCGAGCCCCTACTGAACGCCATCGTTGTCTTGGTCGACGAAAACAACGTCGGCGAGCATCTTCCCTTCTTGGCAGCGCTCAAAGCCGCAGTGACCGGCGACCGTCTGTCGATCAACCGCAAGAACCAGAAGGTGATCATGATTCGTTTCCGCGGACTCATCATCCAGTGCGTCAACGCGCTACCCAACACGAAGGACAAGTCAGGGTCGTTCTCACGTAGACAGCTGTTCGTCCCCTTCCAGAAGAGCTTCACGGGCGCCGAGGTCCCGGAGATCAAGAACGAGTTTCTTCGCGACCCCGAAGTCCTCGAGTTCGTGCTCTGGCGCGCGCTTCACATGTCGCACTACACCCTCTCGGAACCCACGTCTTGCCGGGCACTGCTCGAAGACGCGAAAACCCGAAACGACTTGGTTCACGAATTCTGGCAAGAGGTTCGCAAGCTGTTCGTGTGGGATCTCCTCCCGTTCGCCTTCTTGTATCAGCTCTTCGAGGCATGGCGAGAGCGGGAAAACGCTGGCAGCCGTCCCCTCAACAAGCAGACGTTCATCGACCGCCTCCTCGAGGCAGTCCACGATGATGACCTTTGGATCTGCGAGGACAGGACGAAGGTGATCAACGCAGCCAGGAAGATGGACGGAAACGAGCCCCTACTGAGGGAGTACGACGTGCCTAGCGACGCCTGGAATATGACCGCATCCACGTACAAGGGCATCCGGCTCCGCGACCAGAAACTACCGAACGACCCCACCGAACTGGCGGCACTCCGGGACGCGGACATCGACGATTGGCATCGCAGCGCGTTCGACGATGACGGCGTCGAGGATAAGAGCCACGTCGCAGATCATGCGAGCCACCGGCGAGCTGGCCAACCCTGTCCCTGCCAGCAGCAGTGGTACAAGCCCGAACCTCGGTTGACTGCGGCCGTGAGGCGCTCCCAGCGGATCGATGCCGCCCTGGCACATGCTGTGCCCCCGCTCGTCGCCTGAGCGCCCGGGTGCAGGACGCCTACGCGTCCTGCACCCTGCCCCTCCTCGAACGCAATGCTCGGCAGCAAAGGGCAGAGCAGGTCCAGCAAGTTACGTCTGCTTGCGTCGAGTTACCAGATAGGTCGCTCGCGGTAACCGCGGAACCGTTCAAGAATCAGGCGACTCGAGCCACAAGTTACATGATTACATAGTTACAGGAAGAGCAGCAGAATATTGGAGTTGCGCTGTCGCACCGCTAGGGAGCGAACCTCGGGCCAAATGAGCCATCCAGCGGTAACGGCTAATCCGAAGCGCGTTTTCTCGATCTGACCTCGCATAATTCCGGTTACTCGGCGAAGGACAGATTCGTAACTCACCGCGCTTGCCACATAAGAGCCGCAGAGCATCCAACGCGATTGACGTTCGTGCACCAACATCCGCGCAGGGCGTGTGCCCGGCCCACTCGAGCCGACAACGGACCATTGGCGAATTGGGGCACCGCGTGTTCGGTGGCGCGCGTCGGTGGGCAACCACCCATCGGCGTGCTGGACGGTCGCGGTCGGCGTAAGTCCGTCGGATGCGACCACCGTCCGACCTCCATGCAACATCCGGCGCTACAGCAGTGCGACACCTGTACAACGTCCGGCGCCACCGCAGTGCGACAGCCGTACACGCCCGCCGCGACCCAATGCAACACCCGAAGCGACCAGCCCTTACAGGGGTTGCACAAAGCGCAGGTACAGGGAAGCAAAGCTCAGGTCAAACTCGAATTCACTCTTTCGCTGACCATGGCCTTCCGTTCAACCCTTTCTCCATGATGATCAGCCATCACGGTGACGCAGAGGCGTACCTGGAGGGGTGCAGGTACGTGCAGGTACACCCTCTACCAAGCGCACGGCAGTGGAAGGGCGAGGCCGCATCCCGCTGGCCGAGCGCTAGACCTATCCGCTTCACCCCTCACTCCCGTCTTCCGTACGCTCGCGACGTGCGGAGAGGCGGTACCCCGTATCTCGATCGCTCCGAGGCGTCATGACGATGCATACGCGTGCCCCGACGGGTGCATCAACAGCGAGCGTGCCGAGCACCTTCGCGTCGGACAGTTACCGGAATTGTTTCTGGAATCATTCCTGGAATGATTCCAGAAACGATTCCCTCGCTGATTGTGACCGCGATGTGCAGCTAGCACCAGTGCCTTCAGCGGCGTCCTCAGGCGGAGCACATGGGCCGGCACACGTGGTCTTGGAAGAGCACCGATCGCAGTCCGTGAGGACGGCGATCGGCGAGGAGCGAAGCTCCAAAGTAGGAGCCCGAGGAGCAACGCGACGAGCGGTGAGCAAAGACGGATGATTAGCGCAGCGTCTAGCGACCGCGCCGAGCGAAAGGCCGTCGGCTTCGCCGACCAGCGGGCAAGATTCACCGTAGCGAAGCGGAGGGAAACGCAGCCCGGTGCCAGCCTCTCTTATGCTCTTTTGCTCTTTCTCCCCCGCTGAGGAGCTTCAGCGACGAAACGGGTTCACTTCTGCTTCTGCATCGCAGGAAAAGGACGAGCCCAGCACCATCGTCAACACCCTCACTCAGCTCGGCTTCAGCCGGGCAGGTGTTGTCGCACGTCCGTTTCCTGCGGGTAGTCGGGGTCGAGCTGTCAACACGGGTCTAGCTCCTATTGGCCCGTGATGACAGCGATCGAGCGAAGCGACGAAGCGCCTGTTCACAGCTTTCACACTCTGCTTGTTCTTCCCCGACGCGGGGGCGGGCACGCACCCGCTTTCGCTTCTGCTGGAGCGCAGGTCGAAGCGAAGGCGGAGACCTCTCGTTGCCCATCAACCATGGGGACATCGTCCGTGTCCCCATGGCGAAATCGCTTGTCCCCATGGCGTTCCATGGGGACATCGGGGCGGTTCTCGCGCGTAATTACGCGGAATGCTTGTCCCCCTAGTTTTCGAGGTAGTGGCACCGGGGGGACAACGGTCTCCGGGAGCGAGGCGTCGCCTCTCTTGGTCGCGCTTTCGTGTATCCGTAGTGCCGCCAGTTGCCGAGTTCATTGCGTGCCCCGAGCGGCCGTTCGTTCGCATCATCCGGGACGGAGGCGCTGTCGTCGCCCCCTCTCCCCTCAGATCGAGTTTCGGCTGCACCACGGATCCGGCCCCGGTCACAAGAGCTGGTGCGCAGAAGCAGTTGACGTGACCTTCGGGATCCTCCTGCACCGCCGCACATTCCCTCGAACTGCGGAAATGGGTGCCCGCCAAGCGGGTGCTCCGTGACCGCCCGCTGCCCACGCACGGGACACGCTCGAGCTGAAGGCAGGTTGCCCGCCCGCCACTCGTCGCAGAGGACCGCCGGCCGGCCCCCTGGGGGCCCCCCTCTGACCTACGGTTGCCCACTCCCCGCCCCCTAGGATCTATTCGGGCCGCGGTCCCGCGAGTGGCCGGGCGGTGGACACGCCCCGGCTCGAGGCCGGGCAGTGTCGTCCCCGTCGTGCCCACCAATAGGACCGCCGTGTCCGACGAGCGGGTATGGGGTGACCAGTGTTCCAGGCGCGATCTCCTGCCAACCACAGCCCAGGTCATCGCCCGGATGCGTATCGGCGCTCGATGCGCGGATCGAACGAGCGAGCGTTCAGAAGGCAGCGGTTCGAGCGCCCTTCCTCGTCTTCCGCGTGTCGCGCAATTTCTAGTCATCTATGAGCACTCTCGTTCAGTGCTTGCGCGCGCTGGTTCTCCGCTCCCGTGATATCGCCGGCCGCGCGCGTACTTTGGGGGCATGATCCCGTCCCATCTCGTCGGCATCGAGCTACGTGCGCGGTTGAGACGCACCGCCCTCCTCAAGCCGTACGAGTCGTCCTTCGCGCACGACGAGCCACTCTTTCCTATGGCCCCGACCGCTCCTGCGCTTGTCCGGCTCGTTACCTTGCCGAGCACGCGCCGAGTGTCCGGCCTTACGACGGGGGCAACCTCAACGAGCTCAAGCACGCAATCGACTCCGCGAGTTGGCGCGGAGGGTTCCCGCGGGACGGAGAGGACTCTCGAATGACTAGCAGCGCATGGCGGCAAGAATGGCCCACTTACCGAGTTCGACTCATCGACATCACCGCTCGCCATCTCGTCGATGGGCAAGCCCGTGCCAGTCGCGGCGAGCTGCCCGGCTGGAACGACATAACGCCGGAGCATCAGAGCAACTTCAGCGACACGGTCGCCGCCGTCTTCGTCGCTCAGGCTCGAGCGTTCGAAGAGATCGCGTCAGACAGCGGGAACGATCAAGACTGGCGCGCATATGAGTGAGGGAACGGCCCGGAGCGCGAAAGCTGTCAGCCTCGTGGAAGGATCATCGACTCGGCCAGGACGGCCGAGCAAAGGCCCTCGGGATGCCATCTTGATTCGACCCAGCCGCGAGCTCGGCGCCCTCCTTCGACATGAGGGGCGTCGCAACCGCATGACAGCGGGCGAGCGGGTCGTCACGCTCCTCGCAGAGCATTTCGAGCTACCGCATTTCAGGCCAGAGCCATCGCTACGGAATCCTGATCGGTACTGCACTCGACCCAATGTCACCAACGGCAGAGATTCAATCCTCGTGCGGCTACCGGTCGAGTTCGGCCATCTCATTAAAGAGCGTGCACGGAACGCTGAGCTGAACTACGGCGCCTATGTCCTCGTGATGCTTGAACTCGCGCTTGCCGCTCAGCACAAGCAACGTCGATGCGATGCCTGCGGAGCGCCGATTCGGGGAGGGGGCGATCTTGGAAAGTGAAACGCAGTCGTTCGACCTCGCCGACGAGCGTGTGTGGGTCGTCGGAGACCTGCATGGCAACGCACGGTGGATTCAAACGCTCTTCCCCGCTATGCGCCGATTTGACCCGACGATCCGCACCGTCCTCCAGGTAGGCGACTACGGCTTCGATCACGACGGTCGCGGCACACACGCCGTGGACTTCTGGGCAAGGAAAGCCGGCATCGAGCGAGTGCTGGTGACGCTCGGCAACCACGAAGCCTGGGATCGCATCGCGCCCGCGCAAGCGAGGGCTCCTGGTCGCGCAATCCGGGTGAGCGAAGTCGTGTGGCTTCTTCCCAGACCGTTCAGAATGACAATCGCAGACCGCAAGGTCCTCTCCCTCGGCGGCGCATCCAGTGTGGACAAAGCCATCCGCACCCCTGGTAAAGACTGGTTCGAAGAGGAGCTAATCACTCAGGCAATGGAGACACGAGCGATCCTCGGCGGACGTGCCGATCTCCTGCTCACACACGAGGCACCGGTCAATGCAGCCCCCGAGGTGCGTGCAATCATCGCCAGCAACCCTGACGGATATCCCCCGGATGCGCTGGCGATCTCGGCCGCCCAGCGCCAGCGTGTGCAGCGGGTGAGCAACGCGGTCAGACCCGTCCTCCATTTCCATGGCCACATGCACACGTACGGCACCGCTGAGCTCGGGGACGGGCGACGCGTGGTCAGCCTCGATCGCGACACGCGTGTAGGCAACGCTGGCGTTCTCGATCTGGTGACGTTGACCTTCGAGCCGCTTCGAGGAGACCATCGCGGCCGGTAAGGACCGCGGCGCTTGGTCGGGCGCGACGGGCGGAAGGTGAGCAGGTTCACTCGTCGAGTTGCACGGCGTTGCCCCACACCCAGCATCGGTACGTCTGCCCGGCGGCTTTGAACTCGATGCCGGCGGCGAGAGCGGTGGAGCGGATGATCCGCGCGTCGACGCGGACCGACTCGGGGCCGAATCTCACCCATGCCCGCACGCGGCGTTGTGCATCCCACGGGTAGATCGTCATCGGCTGGGCATTCGCCTCGCGTTCGCGTTCTGTGAGCGTCTGCAGCGGCCCGTGCTTCGCGGCGTCGACGATCGCCTGATCGTGCATTCGCTTCTCGGTCGCCGCCTCACGAAACGCTGATGGTCGTCCCATGGCCGGTCTGTCCTTCCTCCGGCCGAGAGCTTAGATCCTACGTCCGACGCCGCGTGGCTACTAGGGAGTAGCCACCCAGTCGAGGAATTCGCGCATGTCGTCGGGGGTGACATCGATTCCGTGCTCGGCTGCACGACTTAGAGCTTCGTCAACCATCTCGTCGGTGATTTCATCGGTGATCGTCGTGAGACCGACCTCGGCCAGCACGTCCGCTCGCTCCTGCTCCGATGCGCCGGTCCATAGTTGCTTCATCGTCTCGACATCGACATACGACTGCGAAGTCGTCGGCTCAGTCATCGGGCTCGCGATAGGCGTCGGCAGTGTCTGTGACGTAGTCGCAGCAGGCGTCGTAGGTGCAGGCGCGGGTGCAGAGCATCCGGTCAGCACGCACACGGAGAGCAGAAGCAGGATCGTCCGACGCATGCCGCGAGTATAGGCACCGCAATCAAGCTGTAGGACGCGCGTTCTAACCACCGTGGACACTGGGTCCCCCGAAGTCGGGCGGCATCTCGACGTCATCGAGCAACTGCAGGTGGCCGCAGTGAGGACACACGAACGCGTGCGGCTCCGCACGCATCACAATGTCGCACTCCGGACAGTGCGGCTGCACGGCGAAATCGTCCACCCGACAAGCGTATGCCCGTCACCAGACGCCGATTCGCTCTCATCCGCGGAAAAACAGGGCTACGCGCCGATAGTCCGGACAATGTGCGATTACCGGCGACTATGAACCCACCCCTTGAAGTGAGATGGGGCTGAGTTGAGATTAACACTCGGAGGCGCGAAACCGCTGGGATGCGCGCGGGAACGGGGCCGAGCCGGATCACGACTGCTGCCGGATGGCCGCGAGCATGCGAATGAGTCGCCCCCTGTGCGGCAGGGGGCGACTCTGGCTTGCACCGGCGCTGGGAGAAGAACTACTTCGTCGCGTTCGGGTGGTGCGTGTGCACCTGTTCGACGAACACGTCGCGTCCGACGACGTAGAACCAGATCCGAGCATCACCCTGCTGGGTTGGCTTGTGCTGCCAGCGCTCGTACGTTGCGCTCTCGCGCTGAATGAACCGCAGCTCGCCCTTCAGAGGATAGTTCGCCGGCGTGCGTTCCGTAGGCGAGCGCGTGAGGAAGTCCCAGGAATCCGCCATCGGGTTTCGGATGGTGGCGCATAGATCGCGCCAGCCTTTCCGAGCGCCGGCTGAAGTAAAGCGAATCGTGTACTCACTCCTCTTCGTCGGCCGGGGAACCAGGTCGTCCTTAGCCGCCATCAGGGGCGCGCTACCGGTTCATCGTCATCGAGCCACTCGACAGAGGCTGAGCCAAGGCCTGCGGCGATCGCGGTCGCCGTCTCGCGCCAAGACGTGAGCTCCGCAATCGCGAGATGCGGCTGACCTGTCGAGAACGAGGCCCGAGCCGCGTCCACGAGATCCTGAGCGCACATCACCCGATCAGCTTCGGATAGAGCAAGCATCCAGGGAAAGCGATCCGCCATCCGGGAGGCCAGCGTTCCATGATCATCGAGGGTGACGGTGATGAGGTCGGCGGCGAATTGCAGCAGAGAGGCACGAGCGTCCGCCTCTCGCTGAGACATCAGCACGAGGGGTTCACCGTCGCGGCGGGTGATCTGGACGACGTGATCCTCAGCCTCAGCGAACACGTCAGCCGAGCGCTTGCTCAACTCTGACGAGCGCCGAGTCGTAGTGCGATGGTCGTTGATCAGAGTCATGAGTTCATTCTATTCGGAACGTGTTCGGAAGTCGAACGGGCGTCCGTCGACTCGTCCCCTCGCCGAGCTGGCGCAGAGGGCGAAACAGCGTGATCAGCAACAGGTTCGCAGCCACGCCGAAGACAAGAGCGACGAGCATCATGATCACGTCACAGGGGTGCGTGGCCGAAGGCAGAGGCGAAGCGGGACTACTCGGTCTCGTCGGCGGACGGGATCCTGCTCACCAGGGCCTCGATGGTGTTGCGGTTCGCTTCGGCGGCCGCTCGCTCTTCGATGATCTGCTTCTCGAGCTCAGCGATGACCCGGTTCTTCTCTTCGAGCTCTGCCACTGCCTGCGCCCTCTCGGCCCGTGTGGCCTCGATCTCGGCTTCGAGCGCCGCCTTCGCGGCGGCGTGTGCCTCGGCAGCCATCGTCGCAGCGCGCTCGGTGGCGTCGAGGCTCTCGACGAGCTCGGCGATTTCCCGCTCCTGCAGCGCTTTTTGCTCGTGCCATTCGCGCTCTATAGCCGCATGGGAGGCGCTTGCGAGCTGAGAGGCCTCCGCCCACATAAGACCTGCGACACGCTGAGTCTGCTCGAAGAGGCTCGGTGGCAGCGAGGCGATGCTCTCACTAGCAGCGAGCTTCCCTTCTCGCCAGGTCCGCAGGAAGCGAGTCGCATCCCCGTTGTTCACGCCGGCGCGAGCGCGGACCGTGACGACGGTGGGCTTGCCGCCTTCGCGTTCGATCTCCTCGGCCGCGGCGTGTACGCGTGCTTCAACGCTCGTCTCGGACACAGCGACTCCCAACGGTAGGAATAGTATTACTGGTAATACTACTAATACTACTCGCGAATGGATAGACCCAGGAGGAGTACGTTCAGGCGTATGAGCCCATGGAGCACACTCGGCCTTGCAGCATGGCTTACTGCGGGCGCAGTCAGCCTGGGGTTGGGCGCGGCGGCCCTGAGCAGCCGCTGCCGCGTCCGCCCCGAAGCGATCGCAGCGCCATCGCGAAGGGTGCCCAGCGAAGCTGAACGGCGGATTGCCGCGCGCATTCGAGTGCGCACCGACCGCGCGCTCGGCGTTGACACACCGCAGTGGATCAGGGATCTTGCTGAAACCTCTGATCAGAACCGACGTAGGGGCGGTAGTCACGCGGTCAGTGATCTGCAACGCCGCACAGCCGAGGGCACGGCTGATCCGATCAGCCCCCGCGAGCGTGAACAGCTCAAGCAGCTCCAAGACGTCTACGCCCGCCGTTTCGGCAAGAGGCCGGGTAAGCGGATGGGGTCTTGACCAACGGACGGTCCTCAAGATCGATCTGTTAAGGCCGAGCTTTGCGCGCGCCTTGGGAGCGGATACTTTGGGCATCGTGGGGGAACTGAGATACGGCGACTCTGACGCTCCGATCAAGATCGACGATCGGACACTCGCTCACCTGCAAGCAGTCGTCGTAGCGAAGCTGCGCCGCCACGAGTGCTTCACCGTATCGTGGCGGCATGACAGTCAAAGTGCACCTGGCCGATCCACCATTTGGGTTCATCCCGCCATCCCCCTCCGCTTCGTATTCGACGACGGCGAGCCGGAGCACCTGAACCTTGAATGGCTGCAGCGCCTCATGCAGTCAGCGAACAGCACCGGCGGAATCCAGCTTGTCGAAGAGCCAGCGTCCGGGGACTGGCTACTCGAGGGGCGCAACCCCGAATGACTCACACGCGCCCATCGACGACGACGAAAGCGACGCCGTCCTCGTGCTGCCACTCGGTGAGGACCTTCAGCGGTCGCTGATCGAGCTCGTCGCGAAGAGCTGAGATGTCAGCGGCGTTGAACTCCCAGGCGCGGGCGCCACCGCGCCCCTTGTACGGTGCGCCGGCGTACACGTTCAACCGGCAGGCGCCGCTCGCGAAGTGCACGCACCTCGGCAGGGCTCGGCCTGCAGCCTTATCAGCATCCGTCGGATAGCCGAGGTGATCGCCGTAGCTGATGCCGGCGCGCACGAGCTCGACGACCTGGTCGAGCGCCTCGAGGTGGGCGGGTGTCGGGTACGACGGTCGGCCGGCAGCGAGCAGGGCGTCGTAGCGGTTCAGCCGCTCGCGCTGTTCGAGCCGATGGGCGCGCTCGAGCGCCGAGAACTCGGTGTCGATGTCGTTGATCTTCTGGCGAAGCTCGGTGATCTCCGCGGTGTCGTGCGCCTTCCGTTTCGTATTTACTTCTATGTATTTGGCGGAACCGTATGTATTCGGGGCGGGGTCTCTCCTCAGACCGAGGGCTGCCAGGCAGCAGCCTCCGCGGCCATCTCGGACCGAGCTCGGCTGAGCCGGGTAAGTCTGCGCGGATTCTTGTCGAGGTTGATGGGTGGCGCGAAGTGCTCGATCACCGCGGTCTCTACCTGACCAAGCGGCATCGTCATGCCCTGAGGAGCCGGCCAGACAGCGAGTGTTAGGCGCTGATGCATCCATTCGTTCAGGCGCGTATCGCCGCCGTCAGCGAGAGCGTAATTGGCGAAGCGCTCGGGTTTCGCAGGGTTGCGAGGTATGGCGTGCAGGTTCAGCTCATCGCGAAGGAGAGCGGCGAAAGAGCGGCGCACGGTCGAGCCGCCCGTGCGCGGCGTCGACTTCGGGTTCGTGGCGAAGTGACCGTTGAGGTCGCGAGAGGCCAGGCTTCTTTCCGCCTTGCCGACGTACAGCGGCTCGTTGAGCCTCGGCTCGAGCTGGAGATCGCGCCACGCCTGCTCGTCACCAAAGATGGCGTACAGACCAGCGGCAGGAGGCACATGAACAGAAGCTTCTGCGACCGCCCACCGCTCCGTCGTGAGCGCTTCAAGGGCGTCCGCAATGAGAGCCTCGACGGGCACCGGGGGCTGGTTCATGAGCATGAGAGCATCATGCACGATGAGCGTCCCGGAGTGCTGCTCGAGCACGCGCTGGACCGGTACGAGTACCCTGGCGACATGGCACGCATGTCATCGGCAGCAGCAGCGCACATCGGCGCGCGGATCAGCACCGCTCGGAAGAACCGCTCCATGAGTGTCGACGAGCTCGCCGTCGCCAGCAAGATCGACTCGTCGAACATCCGCGGCTACGAGGCGGGCCGCGCTCTGATGAACGTGCAGTCGCTCGTGCGGATCGCCGAGGCGCTCGAGGTTGAGGCGGGGGTTCTGCTGGAAGGGGTCAGCTCAGCGATGTTCGCGCAGGAGCGGTGAAGTCAGCTGAGCAGCAGCTCGACCTTCACGAGCGCGCAATACGCTGAAAGCCAGCGGAAGCCGGGCCCTGGGCGATCGAAGGGGCCGAGACCGTCGGAGGTCTCCTGCAGCTCCGACTCGGCCACACGGTCGCCGAACAACACGTACGCCTCAGCGGTGTTCTCGCGCGCGCTCATCCACGCCAGACCTTCGAAGCCGGCGGCGTGAGCAGCCTGCGCCCACAGCACGGTCTGCGCGTAGACGTCACCGCTGGTGGCGGTGAGATCCTGCGGCGCCACGCTCAGTCGTCTGAGACCGGCCCCCATGAGCTTCGCGAGGCGCACGTCTCGCTGAAGCACGAGCGTCGTTTCCCGCCGGCCGTGATACTTCACGCGGCTGAGCCGCCCTCCCTGGAGCGGGACATCATGCAGAAGCGTCTCGCACACGGCTGCTTCGGCCGTAGAGGCTGCGTAGAGCACCGGGACGATCCCTGCGGAAGGATCACCGGCGTCGGTGAAGTGCGCGAATCGGGTTGGGCCTCCCATTCCGGGATTGAACGCACCCGCGGGGAACGATCCATGCACGCGATGCAGGACGCTCCCCGCGGTGAGCACATGCTCGAGCGCGTCGAAGGGAACGGGCGGAGGCGGGACAAAGGTGGTCGGTGCAGCGGGAGTGCCCGCGCTCACCACTCGACGCTCCATGAACGACGAGCGACATCAAGCAGCTGGTCGCCATCGTTCGTGTGATCTGCAGGCCGATCGCCGCCGAAGTAGGTGGTCGGCGACATCATCCAGAAGAGCACATCGGCTGCGCCCATGCTGTGCTCCCCGGCCAGTTCCAGTAGCGGCTTCACCCACGACCGGATGGCCCCGGTCGATCGATCGAACTGGAAGCCTGGGTACAGGTAGCCGTTGTTGCGGACAACGCCCAGAAGCTCTCCGCGGTTGCGGCGGATGGAGGCGAACTCGCGATTGCTCTTGCTGGCGCCCAGCAGTTCGCCGACCTCGCTGGACTTCAGGAGGCCGAACTCATCGGCGATCTCACGCCAGACGTTCTCTGTCGCCTGGGCGGCGCGAGCGGTTGCCGGATCGACGACCGAGCGCAGACCGGAGAGGGCCTTCGTGAGCTCATGCGTCGCGACACTGTCGTCGACACCGCGCACCTTGACCAGGAAGCCGATTCCGAGATCGGCATGGGCCAGAATCTGTTCTTCGATGAGTTCGTCATCGGTGGCCGCAAGGACTTCGATCGCGTGGCGGATCTCTTCTTCAGGGTATGAAGCGAGCGAGGACATCTGACGCTCCTAACGGTCGAGTCTGAATGTGAGAAACGCTAGCACGCGGAGCTGAACGCCGCCAGAGTATCTGCGCTCTGCGAACCGCCTCTGGTCGCCAGGATCACACGGCTGCGGGATATCGAGGCGTCGATCCCGCGGCGATCAGGCTGGCGGCGCTCTCGACGTGATCTGCCATGCGCCCATCGCGGTGACAGGCGGGCTGCATGTGGCCCTTCTCGCTCGCACAGCGCGGGCAGCGCTGCGGCAGAGACGAGAAGCGGTTGGCGTAGTGCCGGCGGGCGCCGCAGTCGTCGCAGACCCAGGTGCCGCATGCGGGGCAGTGCGTGGCGGTACTCGTGCTGGCGGTGGTGGCGGTGATAGCGGTGCTGAGGGTCACGGTCGGGCCTTCCTGTTGTGCGCCGCGCGGACCGAGTGGCTAGGCCACTGGGAAGCTTCCGGCGATGCGGGCATGCACGGCATCGATGTCGATGCTCTGCGGTGGTGCGTCGGCGATGCGCTTGATCAGCAGACGCGGCCAGAGGACATGGACGCCGTCGACGGTGAAGCTGCCGCCGATCATCGGCCAGTCAGCGTCCAGGAAGCAGAGTGCTCCGTGAACGGGGATGGATGGGTCGTCGAGCGCAGTCGTGACGAGGGCGACCTGCTTGCGGACTCCGTCGACGAGCTTCGTGCCGTCGCGCCCGCCGATGCGCAGGCTCTCCACGCGGGGTCGGAGGATCCCGCCCTCGACGTGGAGTGCAGGCCGCTTGTCCTTGTACCGCTTCGCGTCGATGATCCAGACGCCGGACGGCGCGACGACGATGTGGTCGATGTTCGCGCGAGTGCCGGGGATGCGCCGGTCGTGAAGAGCGCGGGCAGGGGCGGGAAGCTGCTCGAGCCTCGCTGCGAGCTTCTCCTCGCCGATCGCACCGCCCTCCCATGCCCGCGTGCTCTGCGGCTCGTCCGACAGAGTCAGGATGAGCCCGCCGAGCTTCGGGTGCTTCTCGCGGATGCGCTGCTCGCGGCTATCGCGGCGGCGCTCGTACTCACGGCGCGCTGAAGCACCGGCAGTTCCGGCCGTGGCGATGGGGGTCTCGGGAGTCTCGGGTGCCTCTTCGACTAGCTCTCGGGCGGCGGTGCGCGGAGGGGTGAAGTCACGAGAAGGCTCAGTGCGGGTCGGGCAGGCGATACAGCGCACGCGCCGCGCAGCACGCTCGTACACGGCAGCCTCACCGGCGGGCAGTGCTGCGCCGCAGAGATGACAGATGCCGGCGAAACGAAGCCGCATCCGCTTCTCATCGGGCGCGGCAGTGTGCTCGGTCGTCATGGCGGGAACCTATCAGTGAGGGGCGACAGGCCTGCCGGCCATGAGCGTTACGTCGGCGGTGAGCGTGAGAGTACGGTGGGCGCATGGACACAGGGGCTTTCGCAGCGGTGCTGCTCGCGCCCGTGGTGGTCCTCGTTGCGCTGGGGATCGCCGTTGCTGTGGCTATGGCCGTCGTCCTGACAGCGTGGGGGCTCTCGAGCATCGCGACGCGCGCGATCATCGACGCCGTCCAGCGCCGCAGGGCACGCTCAGGCGACCGGCTGCAGGAGGGTCGGACCCGCGGGGTCGACGGTGCGGGAGTGCTGACCTTGCGATCGACGATGTGTTCCCGGATGGTGCTCGCGACGTCCGATGAGGTCTGCTCGAGCATCTCGAGGGTCTCGCCTGGAATCATGACGCGCAGAAGTCGCTATTGACGCACAACCCCGGCGGGACGACAATTCGCGCATCGGAAGTATCCACTGGGGAAGGAACTGTCATGACCGCTTCAACCGATCAGATCAACACGTTCGCAAACGACCAGGCGCCCGCCGTGGAGCGAGCCGCCAAGCTCATCCTGGATCGGGTCGACTTCAATGCGATGCTCGCCGAGGCCGGAGTCGACCTCACAGGCGCGGATGCCGTCACCATCGAGTTCGTCACCGATGTCGACGAGATCGGCACGATGAAGAAGCGCCCTGGCGATGGCAAGGGATGCATCACCATCTGCGTGGGGTGGGGGCCGGCCAAAGTGTGCTGGAAGAACTGCGACGACTGACCTGCAGCGGAGGCTGCAGGAAGCGCTGAGCTGACTTCACGACGACGCCACTCATTGCTTGCAGCCGAGGTTGTTGATGGTGGTTGTGATAGATAGGGCTATCGGCTGAGCGCTCGGCGCACGCTGGTGGCTCCGACACCGAGCACGCGGGCGATGCTCTCCCAGCTCTGATGCTCGGCCCGCATTCTCTCGGCGGTCGCGATCCGCTCGGGGGTCATCACGCTCGGCCGGCCGCCGACGCGGCCCTGGCTGCGGGCATAGTCGAGCCCGCGGGTCGTGTTCTCCCGGATCGTGTCGACGCGGAGCTGCGCGAACACAGCCACTATGCCGTAGAGGGCGCGGCCCATCGGTGTCGTGGTGTCGATCATCGGCTCTGTGAGACTGACGATGTTCACCTGCCGAGCGTCGAGGTCCTGCAACGTCTCGATCAGGATGCGCTCACTGCCGGCGAGACGGTCGAGCCTGCGCACTTTGAGGGTGTCCCCCGGCCGGAGGTAGTCGAGGCAGGCAAGCCACTGCGGACGGTCCGCGACGCGGCTGGATTCGCCGTGGTCGACGAACACGCGATCGCAGCCGGCGGCGCGCAGCTCAGCCGCCTGCGCGTCCGGATTCTGCTCGCGCTTGGAGACTCGCGCGTAGCCGACTTCGTGTGCCATGCCGAAAACGGTACTGCCGATGTTCCGGCGCGATTCGGTTTCGGCAGGGGGTTTCGGCGGATCATTCCTCGGCGTGTCGTGCACCTGGTCGTCGACGTCGACGAGGCTGCCGAAAACGATCGTTTACGGCAGGGGGCAGTCAGCCTGTTTGACGTTGTTGCGCCGGTCTCAGAGCCCGAATGCTCCTCCGCTGATCAGGATGAATACACCGAGCCCGATGAGGACGAGGGGGAACAGGACGTGTTCCCAACGTTCCAAGATCTCGGCGATCGGACGTCGCGTGGCGATGAACTTGGCCACGATGACGAGCACAGCAACGAGCGCGAGGAACACGACGCAGTATGCGACCACCGCCGCGGGTCCGACGTTGAGGAAAACGGGGACGTAGACGCCGATGTTGTCACCGCCGTTAGCGAAGGTGACCCCAGCTACGGCCCAGACAGCAACCTTCTTGCCTTCGATCTTCGCCTCATCGTCGTCATCGTCGTGCCGGCGGCGCCATGCTTGCCAAGCTGCCCATAGTCCTAACGCCAGCGGGATGAGGCCGAAGTATGGAATGACCTCGGGCGGAAGGAAGGCTCCGGCGCCGAGGGAAACGAGTACGGCAGCGCCGAGAATGCCGACGAATCCCAGGTACTGACCCGCCAGGATTCGAGTTGTCGTGCCGCGTTGCCCCGCGCCGCGGGCGAAGAATAGGGACAACACGATGATGTCGTCGATGTTCGTGGCTAGGAACAGACCGATCGCTTGGAGGACAGAGAGAATCATGTGTTCGCTTTCCGGAGATAGAGCAACAAGCCAAGTCCCACGCCGACGCCGAGGATGACGTCGGCAAGGTTGCCGATGAAGAGGTTGCCGTAGGCCAGGAAGTCGGTGACGTGACCGCGACCGAATCCGGGCGGAGCGAGCAAGCGGTCCAGCAGGTTGCCAACCGCGCCTCCCCACAGGAGTCCGATCGCGATCGCCCACCCAGCCGTTCGGGCGCGCGTCGCGGCGATGAGCAGCGCGATGGATGCGGCAGCGGCCAAGACGGTCAGGAGCCAGGTCGCGTCGGCGCCGAGAGACATCACGGTGCCAGGGTTGAACGCGAGCTGCAGCCCGAGCCAGTCTCCGAGGATGGGGACTCGGTCGGCCTCGCTGAGCCGTGCAAGGGCGAGTGCCTTCGTGCCTTGGTCGACCCAGACGGCGACCGCTGCGACACCTACTGCGAGTAGGAACCGCAGCAATCGGCTTCGCGCGGACGCTCGGTCGGGCGAACTCGTCGCGTCCCCACGAGTGGCTCTGCCGAGAGTGATTCCGTCATCGGGCCGGGTCATGCCTTTCTCCGTCGCGCCGCTCGGAGCCCGTTGAGGATAACGACAACCTCTGCGACCTCGTGAACAAGGACGACGGCTGCCAGACCTAGGTATCCGGTAATCGCCAAGGGCAACAGCACCGCGATGATCGCGATGGACAGCACAACGTTCTGATTGATGATGTTGCGGCCACGGCGTGCGTGTTCCAGTGCCTGCGGGATAAGGCGCAGGTCATGTCCAGTGAACGCAACATCGGCCGACTCGATCGCGGCATCCGCGCCCTTCGCTCCCATCGCGATTCCCAAGTCCGCGGAAGCCAGCGCGGGGGCGTCGTTTATGCCGTCCCCGATCATGGCCGTGGGTTGCGACTTCGACAGTGCTGCGACAGCGGCAGCTTTATCCTCGGGGCGTAGCTCGGCGCGCACATCGCTGATCCCGGCCTGTGCGGCCAGAGCTGCGGCGGTGCGAGCGTTGTCGCCGGTGAGCATTGTCACCGCGATTCCACGTCGGGTGAGGGTTGCGATGACATCGGGAACTTCAGGGCGCAGCTCATCACGCACTCCTACCGCGCCAACAGGCTGGTCGTTGCGGTGCACGATAACCACAGTCATCCCCTCGGATTCCATTGCCTGCACCTCGCCGTCCAGCGAACCGGCGTCCAGCCAGCGCGGGCTACCCACCGCGATACGGGCACCGTCGAGCGTGCCAGAGATGCCGTGTCCGGCAGTCTCACTGATGGCCTCCGCGGTTCGGGCCTCGGAAACGGCGGTGGTGATCGCAGCAGCCAGGGGGTGCGTACTGTGACCCTCCAAGCTCGCCGCCCACGCGAGCACATCGTCCTCGGTCGTCCCCGCGACGGTGACGACGCGGGCCACGGTGGGCTCATTGCGGGTCAGGGTGCCGGTCTTGTCGACAGCGAGATGGCGGATCCCACCAAACCTCTCGAACGCGGCCCCGGACTTCACCGCCACACCAAACTTCGATGCTGCACCGATCGCGGCTACGACGGTGAGCGGAACAGCGATCGCCAGGGCGCACGGGGACGCGGCGACCAGCACGACCAAGGCGCGGGTGATCCACAGCTCAGGATCGCCAGTCAGGAGCGAACCGAGCACACCGACCAGAACCGCGAGGATCATCACTCCGGGAACGAGAGGACGGGCGATCCGGTCAGCCAGTCGCGCCCGGTCGCCCTTCTCAGCTTGCGCCTGCTCGACCAGCTCGACGATCGTCGTCAGCGAGTTGTCGGTGCCAGCAGCGGTCGCCTCGATTTCGAGAACGCCTGTGGTGTTGATCGACCCGGCAGAGACTTCGTTGCCGGGATCGACGTCGACCGGGATCGACTCGCCCGTGATCGCTGAGGTATCCAGGCTGCTCCGCCCAGTCCGCACAATGCCGTCTGTGGCTACCCGTTCACCCGGGCGCACCACGAGCACGTCTCCCACGCGCAGATCCTTCGCCTCCACTTCGGACGTCGCGTCGCCTCTCTTGACGAGTGCGGTTTCGGGTACGAGCTTCAACAACGCCCGCAAGCCCGCGCGTGCACGGTCCATGGCCCTGTCCTCCAGCGCTTCCGCGATGGAGTACAGGAACGCCAACGCCGCGGCTTCCTCGACGTAGCCGAGGATGACTGCACCGGTAGCGCTGATCGTCATCAACAGTCCGATCCCGAGCTTTCGCTTCGCGAACAGCTTGCGCAGCGCACCCGGAACGAAAGTCGACGCACCCAACAACAGAGCCACCCAGAACAGCACCAGGCCCGCGGCCTCTGCGCCGGTCCACTCGCACACCAGGCCGGCGCCGAACACCACGCCGGAGAAAATCGGGATCAGAACGCCCGGGCTCCGGTACCACGGCCGGTCATCGTCATCATCGTCGTCGAGGTCGACATGCTCGACGTGCGAACCCGTGACCGAGCTCACGCCCGCAACTCCCCCGCCACGCATCCTTCGACCCCACAGTCCGGGTCCATGCACGGCACACTCTCATCGACCGCGAGCGTCACGTCAACCAGCGCCGTCAAGGCGCGGGCAAGGTGTGGGTCTGCGACCTCGTAGCGAGTCTGCCGCCCCTCGGGCTCAGCCACCACGATCCCGCACCCGCGCAAACACGTCAGGTGATTCGAGACGTTGGAACGAGACAGCCCCAGCTCCCGAGACAACACCGCCGGGTAGCTCGGTCCGTCAAGAAGGGTCAGCAGGATGCGCGAACGAGTAGGGTCAGCCATCGCCCGCCCGAGCCGGTTCATCACGTCAAGTCGATCTGAAATAGTCAGCATACGATGACTATACATCGTGCGATGTACAGTTTACCGCCGTCTTCATGCATCCTCAAACGGCTTCCACCGGTTCGAGACGCTCGCCTGGGCGGGCATCACTTCCGGCATCGTAGACGCCTGGCCGGCGGCGCCAAAGACGACCCGGGTATCAAGGCTGCCTTTCGGGAATAGACCGGCACCCGTTGAGTTGGATACCCCTAGGGGGTATCTTGTGTGCATGAACGGTTACACCGACAACAAGGCGGATCTGCGTAAGCGATTGAGTCGGGTTGAGGGTCAGGTGCGGGGTATCTCTCGGATGGTCGATGAGGACAAGTACTGCATCGACATCCTGACGCAGGTCGCTGCGGCCACGAAGGCGCTTGAAACTGTGGCGTTGTCGCTTCTCAGCGACCATCTGAGTCATTGCGTCGCCCAGGCAAGCGCTGAGGGTGGCGAGGTTGCCGCGGAGAAGGTCCGCGAAGCAAACGATGCCATCGCTCGCCTGGTCCGTTCATAACCACTCGTCAAACTACTTGGGAGGAACTCACCATGACTGACCGCATCGAACTTGGACTGAAGGACGCGAACGCTGGTTGCGCGTGCTGCGCCGCTCCATCGAACACCGAAGCATCCACTCCTGTCACGACCCCGGTCTCGGAGGATGTCCTGGTCACCGGGATGACGTGCTCACACTGTGTGTCGAGCGTCAGTGAGGAACTGAGCGCCCTGGACGGTGTCGCGTCCGTCACCGTCGACCTGAACACTGGCGGCCCGTCCCGAGTGACGATCCACAGCGCATCCCCTGTCGATCCCGCTGCCGTGAGGGCTGCGGTCGAAGAGGCCGGCTACAGCCTCGCGACCGGTCACGCCTGACCCACTATCCGTCCGCGCCCGGGTCATCCCCGGGCGCATCCGAGCAAGGGTTTCCGATGAGCCAGCACGACGAACACACCCATCACACTGGACACGAGAATCACGGCGGTGCGCCGACAGCGCAGCATGACCACGCGGCGATGAGCCACGATCACGGCGCTCCTCAAGAACACGCCGGTCACAGCGGTCACGAGGGCCACGCCCGCCACGCCGGCCACGGCGATCACGTGGGCCAGTTCCGGCGATTGTTCTGGATCATGCTGATCCTCGCGGTCCCTGTTGTCGGGTTCTCGATGATGTTCTCGATGCTGCTCGGGTACCCGCTGCCGGAGGCCGCGTGGATCGGGTGGGTATCCCCGGTTCTCGGGACGGTCATGTACGTGTGGGGTGGTGCCCCGTTCCTCACCGGCGCGGTGAGTGAGCTGCGTGCCCGTAAGCCCGGCATGATGCTGCTGATCGCCCTGGCGATCACTGTGGCGTTCCTCGCATCCTGGGGTGCGAGCCTCGGGCTGCTGCATCACGAGCTGGACTTCTGGTGGGAGCTGGCGCTGCTAATCGTGATCATGCTGCTCGGTCACTGGATAGAAATGCGTTCGCTCGCACAGACGACCTCAGCGTTGGATTCCCTGGCTGCGTTGCTGCCCGACGAGGCGGAGAAGATCGAGGGAGATACGACCGTGACGGTCGCCCCGTCTGATCTGCAGGTGGGTGACATCGTGGTGGTGCGCCCGGGTGGGCGGGTGCCCGCGGACGGGAGGATCGTGCAGGGCTCGGCCAGCATGGACGAGTCGATGATCACCGGCGAATCGCGCCCGGTACGTCGCAGCGACGGCGACCAAGTCATCGCCGGCACCGTCGCCACCGATTCCGGGGTCCGGGTCGAGATCACCGCAATCGGTGAAGACACTGCTCTCGCCGGGATCCAGAAACTGGTGACCGAGGCGCAGAACTCATCCTCACGAGCGCAGCGACTCGCAGACAAGGCGGCAGGGTGGCTGTTCTGGTTCGCACTCGGCGCTGCCGCCATCACCGCGATCGTCTGGACGGTCGTCGGCCTGCCCGACGCCGCAGTGATCCGCACGATCACCGTGCTGGTGATCGCCTGCCCGCACGCTCTGGGCCTGGCGATTCCGCTCGTCGTGTCGATCGCGACCGAGAGGGCCGCGCGTGGAGGCGTTCTGATCAAGGATCGTCTCGCGCTGGAGAGCATGCGCACCGTCGATACCGTCCTGTTCGACAAGACCGGCACGCTCACCAAGGGCACTCCCGCTGTGACCGCGATCGACCCCGTCTCCGGAACCGACCCTGATCAGTTGCTGGCGTGGGCGGCGGCCGCGGAAGCAGACTCCGAGCACCCGCTCGCTCGCGCGATCGTGAACGCGGCGAAGGAGAAGACTCTCACGGTCTATTCCTCCTCCGACTTCGAATCTTCCCCGGCGGTTGGGGTGCGTGCACGTGTCGATCGACGCATCGTGCAGGTCGGTGGCCCGTACATGCTCGAGCAGGAGCACGCCTCCGAGCTGCCGGTCGCCGACGAATGGCGCGATGAGGGGGCGATCATCCTCCACGTGCTCGTCGACGGCCAGGTCGCCGGAGCGCTGCGTTTGGCGGATGAGATCCGCTCGGAGTCGCGTCACGCCGTCGACGCCCTCCATGAGCGCGGCGTGCAGGTGGTCATGATCACCGGTGACGCCGACGCGGTTGCCGCCTCGGTCGCGAGCGAACTCAGCATCGACCGCTACTTCGCCGGGGTCCGACCGGAGGACAAGGCCTCGAAGGTGAAAGAGCTTCAGGGCGAAGGCCGCAAGGTCGCGATGGTTGGAGACGGTGTCAACGATGCCCCCGCGCTCGCGCAGGCCGACGTCGGTATCGCCATCGGCGCGGGAACGGATGTCGCGATCGCGTCCGCGGGCGTCATCCTCGCCAGCGACGACCCCCGTTCGGTGCTGTCGGTGATCGAGCTGTCGCGGGCCAGCTACCGGAAGATGAAACAGAACCTCTGGTGGGCCGCCGGCTACAACCTGCTCTCCGTCCCCCTCGCGGCCGGCGTGCTCGCCCCGATCGGGTTCGTGTTGCCCATGTCAGTGGGTGCGCTGCTGATGTCTCTGTCGACCATCGTGGTCGCCCTCAATGCACAGCTGCTGCGCCGACTGGATCTGCGCCCGGACGCGGTGACGGGCACGTAGCCGGGAATCAGAGGCGCATAGTCTGCGGTGTTAGCATCCTGAGCAGAGTGGAGGGTCCCCGCATGCATGTCGCGTTTCGCAGCGCACGCCCGCAGCTGTCGCTGCGCGCGCTGTTGATGCTCGGCGCGGCCACGCTCATGGTCATCGTCGGGCTGCTGGCCATGCACACCTTCACCGCCGAACCAGCCGGGCACGGATCGCCCGGGCTCACCCACTCAACATCCGCAGCCGGCGATGAGCACGCCCCTGACGTGATGGGCACCGCCTGCGATGGGCCCTGTCACGTAAGCACCGGGCCCGACCAGGGCCACAACGACATGCTGACGGCCTGCGTGCTCGCGCTACTCGCCGGCCTCCTGCTGCTGCTTCCTCCGACGCTGATCCACGGTCGCGGCCTGCCCCTTCACCGAGCGATGAGCCTGGTGAGATGGGGTGCGACCGGTGTTTTTCCGCGGGCTCCCTCGCTCACGTTCCTTTCGATAAGTCGCACCTGAGTAGTCGCCGCCGACCCGAGCGGTCGGTTTCGTGGCGCCGCCTGGCGCCGTTATTTGCGAACCCTCATACGACTTATCGAAGGAACAATCATGAACAAGAAGATCGCCCTCGCTGTCAGCACCGGCATTCTGACACTCGCGCTGGCGCTCAGCGGCTGCGCGGACAGCGGCACCGCGCCGTCCAGCGAGACCAACTCCCCGTCGCAGTCGTCGTCGACCTCACAGGCGACTGAGGCGGATGAGATGTTCGTCACGATGATGATCCCGCATCACCAGCAGGCCATCGAGATGGCCGACATCCTGCTCGCCAAGGACGGGGCAGACCCACGCGTGGTCGAGCTCGCCGAACAGATCAAAGCAGCGCAGGGTCCCGAAATCGACAAGATGCTCGGATGGCTCGAAGACTGGGGCGTGGACTACGACCCTGACTCCATGGGCGGCATGGACCATGGGTCAATGGGCGGTGACGACAGCATGATGTCCGAAGAAGACATGACCCTGCTGGAGAACGCAGACGCCGCCGAGGCCAGCCGTCTGTTCCTCGAACAGATGATCGTGCACCACGAAGGTGCCGTCGACATGGCGCAAACTGCCCTTGACGACGCGCAGAGCCCGGACGTCCTCGACCTCGCCCAGCAAGTGATCGACGATCAGACCGCAGAGATCGCCACAATGCAGGAACTCCTGGAACAGCTCTAGGACCCGACTCGGGCGGGCCCAGAAACGTTCGGCCCGCCCTCACCGGCCACCTCTTTGCCACGCCCTCGACATCCATTACATGTCGGTGCGCTCCTGCCGCGCGCCGCGAAGCCAGGCCGTCCCGCGGCCGCCACCGGAAGCCATCATGAAACGCTCACTCCTTCTCGCCACTGCCACGGTGACCGCCCTCGCCGTCATCGCCACCGGCTGCACCGCAACACCGCTCGGAAACCCCGACTCGGCACCCCGCATCGACCACATCCACGGCATCGCCGAAGACCCACGTGGCGATGACCTGCTCATCGCCACGCACAACGGCATCTTCACCCTCGACCCCGGCGGGAAGATCTCCGGCCCGATCGGCGGACACGATTTCGACGCCATGGGATTCACCGCCTGGAAAGACACGCTGTTCGCGTCCGGACACCCCGGGGAAGACACCCCGCCTGAACTGGGAGCCCCGAACCTCGGCATCATCCGCAGCGACGACTACGGGAACTCCTGGTCCCCGATCGCCCTCAACGGGACCACCGACTTCCACGTCCTGACCGCAGGACCCGACGGCGTCCTGTACGGCATCCCTTCCAGTCAGGTGAACCTACTCACCAGCACCGACGAGGGAAGCACCTGGACAGAGCGTGCACCCCTCGGCGCCGCTGATCTCGCCGCCACCGAATCCGGCGTGTACGCCGCCGCCGAAGAAGGCCTCCTCCTCAGCACCGACGGCGGCAACACCTTCACGCCCGTCGATGCGGCCCCTGTCCTGTACGCCCTGGAGGCGCGCACGGACGGCACCCTTCTTGGTGCTGGTACGGACGGCGTCCTGTGGTCACAGGACGAAAGCGGTGCCTGGCAGCAGCTGGAATCGCTGCGCGGCGCCGTGCAAGCCCTCTCCGTCATCGACGAGCGCATCATCCTCGTTGACGACCGTGGCATCGTCGAGATCTCCACAAACGGCACGACCGTCCTCAGCCCCGCCCAATAGGGGGGCGGATACCGACAAAGCCCCGCGCTCCAAGACTTCTCATGAACAAGCCCAAGAACCCATTGCGGAATCTCACGTTCTTCATCACAGCCGCGACGATCGCCGTCGCCCTCCTCGCCATCGCCAGTTTCCTCACGATCGGAGCGATCTTCCAATGACCCGCGCCGGAACCCACCCGCTCGATCCTGTGCGAACGCATCGACGCCTCGTTCGCCTCGGGTACGTGCTCCTGGCCACGGGCCCGGTCCTCGCACTCGCGCACTTGCTGAGCGACACGCAATCGACCGATGCCGCCTGGTGGACCTACACAGTCGCCAGCTACGACATCGCGCTGATCATCGTCATGGCCGCCGTGGCATTGATCCTGCGGGATCCCCCGCCTGGGGGAACGGATCAGCGAGACACTGCGCCCTGAGCGTTGAGGCCGCATCACGGCTGGGGTTACCATGCCCTCCCGGGGTATTCAACGGGGTGCCGCAGGCGACACCGTGATCGTAGTTTGAGAGTTCCAGGACGACGAGAGGATTCGAACATGACTGTCGTGGCAGAAATGCTCCGCTCCTATCCGAAGGACCTCGGACAGGTCGACCAGAAGGCGCTCGTGGACTGTATCGAGGCCTGCATGGACTGCGCCCAATCGTGCACCGCATGCGCGGATGCGTGCCTGAGCGAGGAGATGGTCTCAGAGCTCACGAAGTGCATCCGCACGAACCTGGACTGCGCCGACCTCTGCGACACCACCGCGCGCATCCTGTCCCGACACACCGGCTACGACACCAACCTCACCCGGGCAGCCCTGGAAGCGTGCCGCACCGCGTGCGCGAGCTGCGCCGACGAGTGCGAGAAGCACACCATGCACGAACACTGCACCGTGTGTGCCGCGGCCTGCCGGCGATGCGAAGACGCGTGCGCCACGCTCCTCGCAACCCTCTGAACCGGACGCTCGTCAACCGCGCGACGCGCAACCAATCCAGACGAACAGGTGAATCACATGTCACAGGATGCCCATGAAGGAAGCGAACGACAAGCAAAGGACAAGAAGCACGGCTCGCTGAAGATGTACCTGCGTTTCGCGGCGATGATCCTCACCGGCATGGTCGTGATGTACTGGACGATGTTCGCCGGAGTGTGGGAATGGGGACACATCCGCTTCAGCGAGAGCCGCATATTCATGGCCCTCACCATGGGCGGCGCCATGGGCCTCGTCATGCTCGCCTGGATGCTGAACATGTACAAGAACACCAAAGCGAACATCGCCGTCGTCATCGTCAGCGTCCTCCTGCTCGGAGGCGGCGTCGCGCTCGACCGTAGCCAGATCACCGTCGACGACACCGCATACATGCGGGCCATGATTCCCCACCACTCCCTTGCGATCACCAGATCTGAACGAGCGCAGATTCAGGACATCCGGGTCTGCGAGCTCGCCGTCGGAATCAGCGAAGCTCAGCGGCGAGAGATCCTAGAAATGGACTGGCTGATCGACGATATTGAACGCAACGGACTCGCCACGACACCCGAGGACGCGCAGAACCGGCCCGTTCCCGACTTCGACCGGGCTGCCGACCGTGAATGCACCGACGACGAGTAGCGACGCCCGGGCGCGGCCCAGATGTCTGCGACGAGATAGTCACCAAGGTCCGCTGAAAGTCCCCACCGAATGAGTTTCGGAGAGTCATTGCGGCAGCTCGCCGTGAGACTCTAACCGAATCAGTCAGAAACGATGGGTTGCGCGACACCTGCCGTCGCCGTTCGCGAACGGACTGCGTGTGTCTCCGCGAGATCAGCCGGAAACCCTTGCCGTTTGGTGGTTATGACGAACGTTTGTGGCAGGCCTTCCGAGCCTTAGTTCTGGACCGCGCCGAAAACGATCGTTTTCGGCTGGAGTCGAATCCGCCTTCGGTAGATTCTGCGCATGAGCGAGGAAACGAATCCAGCAGCACTGGTCGAGCATCAACCGCGCGAGCGGCGAAACGCCGACGACATACCCGCAGCGATCTCTCGACGGCTTCCTCACCGGTTCGCCCTCACAACGGGATGCCCTCGCGCCGTTCACCCGGTGGCTGCGACGGCACCGCCTGAGCCGCCTCCGGGTCGAGTTCCGCAGCCATCGCCTCGAAGGGCGCGACTACGCCGCCGACCATCGGTGGACGATGGCACGCGCGTTCATCACGCGAGACGACATGGATCCCGTGACGCGAGTCAGCGGATTGCTCGTCCTGTTCTACGGGCTCCACCTGACCCGCATCGCAGCGATCACCCGCGCACAAGTCGATACGACCGCGCGCCCCATGACGCTGACGGTCGGAACTGAACCGATCGAGCTGCCCGAAGTCCTCGCCGAAGCAATGGTCCAGCTGCTCGACGGCAACCGCTCCGACACTTGGCTCTTCCCGGGCAGGAACCCGGGCCGACCGATCACCCCCGGGCCGCTCAGCCGTCGACTCCGTCAAGAAGGACTCCTCGCCGGCAGCGCTCGTGTCACCGCGCTGATGGACCTCACCCGACAACTGCATCCTCGAATCGTGTCCGACCTGCTCGGCATCACGGCGTCATCAGCTGCCGCCTGGGCACGCCTCTCCGGGGGCGAATGGTCCGACTATCCCGCGCTGCGCTCAACCTCGACCTGAGCACCAATGGCCTCCCGCTACGCTTGCGCCTCCAGTGGGACTGCCTGAATTATCGGACAGACCCCCGGGCTTGGCTACAGATAGCGGCAGACCTGATCCGAGCTGCACGTGTCGGGCTCGACGTGCTCGGCCTGGTCGCGGAGCCCGGCGAGGGTGTCGCGCAGGTCGTGGAGCTGCCTGAGCTGCTGGTCAATATCGGTGAGGCGTGCGTCGAGGAGGTCGCGGACGTGGCTGCAGGGCGCTTGGCCGTGGTCGCGGATGTGGAGGATCTGCTGGATCTGGGCGAGGGTGAGTCCAGCGGCTTGGCCGCGGTGGATGAAGTCGATTCGGGCGATGGTCTCGGCGGTGTAGTTGCGGTAGCCGCTGGGCGTGCGCCCGGCCGGCGGCAGGAGCCCCTGGTCCTCGTAGAACCGCAACGTCTTCGCCGTGGTGCCGGCCGCGTCGGCGAGCTCTCCGATCCGCATTCCCCCCCCTTTTCGCTGGTCGCAAATTTCGTGCTTGACCTTCCCCTGTGGTGGAAGGTTCATGATGAGTGTATCAGCGGGATGTTCCAAGATGTCCAGGGAGGAATAAGGATGCCATCGAGGTTTGATCTGGCCGTGATTGGGTCGGGTGGCGCGGCATTCGCCGCGGCGATCCGCGCCACCACACTGGGAAAGTCGGTGGTGATGATCGAGCGCGGCACGTTGGGCGGCACGTGCGTGAACACGGGGTGCGTTCCGTCCAAGGCGCTGCTCGCGGCCGCCGAGGCCCGCCACGTGGCCGCGGATGCGGGCTCCCGGTTCCCGGGGATCGCCGCCACCGCTGGCCCGGTAGACATGCACGGGCTGGTGGGTGGCAAGCAGGACCTGGTCGAGGCGATGCGGAGTGAGAAGTACATCGACGTGGCAGAAGCCTACGGCTGGCCGGTCCGCCAGGGCGAGGCGGCGTTCGCCGGCACGCCGGATGCGTCGGTCCTCGAGGTCACCGCCGCGGACGGCACCGTCGAAACCATCGAGGCCGCCCACTACCTCATCGCCACAGGCTCCCGCCCGTGGGCTCCTGCCATCGAGGGGCTGGACGGCGTCGACTTTCTCACCTCGACGTCGGCGATGGAGCTGTCCGAGGTGCCTGACTCGCTGCTGGTGCTCGGCGGGGGCTATGTGGCGCTGGAGATGGCACAGTTGTTCGCCCGGCTCGGCTCGAAGGTGACTCTGCTGGTGAGGTCCCGGCTGGCGTCGAAGGAGGAGCCGGAAGTCTCCAAGGCGTTGCAGGAAATCTTCGCCGACGAGGGCATCCGAGTGGTCCGCCGAGCCATCCCCACCCGCGTCACCCGCGACCCGGGCACCGGCCAGATCGTCGCCGCGGCCGAGGTCTCGGGCGGCGTGCAGGAGTTCCGTGCCGACGAGATCCTCGTCGCGCTCGGCCGCGCCCCGGTCACCGACGGGCTCAACCTCGAGACCGTGCAAGTGAAGACCGGCGAGGCCGGAGAGGTCGTGGTCACCGACCAGTTGCAGTCCTCCAACCCTCGCGTCTGGGCGGCTGGGGATGTCACCGGGCACCCCGAGTTCGTCTACGTCGCAGCCCGGCACGGCACGTTGGTCGCCGAGAACGCCTTCACTGACGCCAGCACGTCGGTCGACTACACGCGGATGCCGCGGGTCACATTCACGAGCCCTGCCGTCGGCGCGGTCGGGATGACCGAGAAGGAGGTCATCGCGGCCGGGATCCGCTGCGACTGCCGTGTCCTGCCACTGGAGTACGTGCCCCGCGCGCTGGTGAACCGGGACACCCGCGGGTTCATCAAGATGGTCGCCAACGCGGACACCGGCGAGATCCTCGGCCTGACCGCGGTCGCCAAGGACGCCGGCGAACTCGCCGCCGCAGGTGTCCACATCCTCGGCAAGACCATCACCGAGGTCGCCGACGCGTGGGCCCCGTACCTGACCACGGCCGAAGGCATCCGGATCGTCGCCAAGGCCTTCACCACCGATGTGTCGATGCTGTCCTGCTGCGCCTGACCGCGCGCCAGACAGCGGATCCACCCCATCAGAAACTGGAGCCTCGCCATGACGCCCCTCACTACCGACCTGACCGATCGGCTCGCCCGGTCCGAGGAGACAGCCCTGCTGGTTCCGCTCCTGCGGCTGCTTGTCGCCGGTGACCCGGTCACCATCGAGCAGCTCGCGACCGCCACCGCTCTCACCGCCGACGAGGTCCGCACCCGCCTCGCCGCGTCACCGGACACCGAGTACGACGACCAGGGGCGGATTATCGGTCAGGGCCTGACCCTGCGCCCCACCACCCACCGGTTCACCGTCGCCGGTGAGGAGCTCTACACCTGGTGCGCCTTCGATACCCTGATCTTCCCCACGCTCCTCGATCGGCCCGCCCGGGTCGAATCGATCTCCCCGGCCAGCGGCGACACGATCCGCGTCACCGTCGACTCGACCGCCGGTGTCACTAGCGTGGAACCGGCGACCGCGGTGGTGTCCTTGGTCAGCCCCGAGGCCATGCACTCGATTCGCTCCTCGTTCTGCAACCAGGTCCACTACTTCGCTTCCCGCGAGGACGCCGCCGGATGGCTCACGGAACACCCGATGGCCCAAATCCTCACGGTCGCCGATGCCTTCGAGGTTGGCAGCACCCTGATCACCGAGATGCTCGAGCGCCCCCGGACCGGTGCCGACGAACTGTCTGGAAGCTGCTGCGGTCCCGAGACCTGCTGCTGAGACGGCACCACGAGAGGACAGAACACCAGTGCCTCCCAACCAGGACGACCAGCGAGGCGGCCGTGGCCTGCTCCTTGGGGCCGTCGCCGCACTGCTCGTGGTCGGCTGCTGCGCCCTCCTTCCACTTCTCGTCGTCGGAGGCACGATCACAGGGATCGGCACCCTCCTCCGCAACCCGTGGGTGATCACGGGCGGTGCCGCACTCCTGATCCTCGCGGTGGTTGCAAGCATCGTGATGACAGCGCGTGCCAGGCGACACCGCCGCGAAAACGACCCCGACTGCTGCCCGCCCCTTCGCCCGACCATAACGAAGACAGACCCGAGGCGAAGGGAAACCGGAACCAAATGATCATGGCCATTAGACCCCGGCATACGGCCCGCCCGATAGGCCCCTAGCCAGCAGGCAAGTCGCCGATCAACGCGCGCGAACTCTGATGTGAAATCTAAAGGTCATCCGCATGGTCCCGGATCAAGCCGTCACGCGGCGGCGACGTCCTGCGCGGTCACGTGCTTGCCTTCCGCGTCGACGCGGCGCGCAGGCCGTTGAGGATCACGATCACCTCGGCGATCTCGTGCACCAGCACCACCGCCGCAAGCCCCAGGACGCCAAAGAGGGCGAGCGGGAGCAGGGCGGTGATGATCAGCACCGACAGGATGATGTTCTGGTTGATGATGTGCCGCCCCCGACGGGCATGGGCGAACGCGCGCGGGAGAAGCCGCAGATCGTGACCGGTGAAGGCCACGTCGGCCGACTCGATCGCGGCGTCGGAGCCCGTCGCGCCCATCGCGATCCCGATGTCCGCGGCGGCCAGCGCAGGGGCGTCGTTGATGCCGTCGCCGATCATCGCGACCGGCCCCTTCGCACCGAGCTCTGCGATCGCGGCGGCCTTGTCTTCGGGGCGCAGCTCGGCGCGGACGTCATCGATCCCTGCATGCGCAGCGAGGGCGCGGGCGGTGCGGGCGTTGTCGCCGGTGAGCATGGTCACCCCGATGCCCTGGGTCGCGAGGGTGCGGACCACTTCAGGGACCTCGGGGCGCAGCTCGTCGCGGACGCCGATCGCGGCGACCGGGACGCCGCCGCGGTGGACGATCACGACTGTCATGCCCTGCTCCTCCAGCCCCGCGACCCGGTCGCCGAGGGTCCCGGCGTCGAGCCAGCGCGGGCTGCCGACGGTGATCCGCGCGCCGGCGAGCTCGCCCTCGATGCCGTGCCCGGCCTGCTCGGTCACGCCCTCCGCCGCAGGGGCATCCGGCGCTGCGGCGGTGATCGCGGCGGCGAGGGGGTGGGTGCTGTGCTGCTCCAGAGCGGCCGCCCACGCCAGCGCCTCCGCCTCGCTCACACCGTCCACGGTGAGGACGGCGGTGACGGCGGGCTCGTTGCGGGTGAGGGTGCCGGTCTTGTCGACGGCGACGTGGCGGATCACGCCGAACCGCTCGAACGCGGCACCGGACTTGATGATCACGCCGAACTTGCTCGCCGAGCCGATCGCCGCGACCACGGTCAGCGGCACGGAGATCGCCAGTGCGCAGGGCGATGCCGTGACCAGCACGACCAGGGCGCGGGTGATCCACAGCTCCGGGTCGCCGAGCAGCGAGCCGATGATCGCGACCAGGGCGGCGAGGATCAGCACGCCCGGGACGAGAGGGCGGGCGATGCGGTCGGCGAGGCGGGCGCGGTCGCCCTTCTCCGCCTGAGCCTTCTCCACGAGGTCGACGATCGTGGTCAGTGAGTTGTCGGTGCCTGCCGCGGTTGTTTCGACCTCCAGTGCCCCGGCGGTGTTGATTGCGCCGGCGGAGACGGCATCGCCGGGTTCGACCTCGACCGGGATCGACTCCCCGGTGATCGCGGACGTGTCCAGGCTGGAACGTCCCGTGCGGACGACGCCGTCGGTCGCGATCCGCTCACCCGGCCGCACCAACATCAGCTGCCCGACAGCCAGATCCTTCGCGGCGACCTCGACCGAGACGCCGTCGCGGCGGATGGTGGCGGTCTCCGGGACGAGCTTGAGCAGTGCCCGCAGCCCGCCGCGGGCACGGTCCATCGCCTTGTCCTCCAGCGCCTCGGCGATCGAGTACAGGAATGCCAGCGCTGCGGCCTCCTCGACGTAGCCGAGGATCACCGCGCCGACCGCGCTGATGGTCATCAGCAGCCCGATGCCGAGCTTGCCCTTGAAGAGGTTCCGGATCGCGCCCGGCGTGAACGTCGACGCGCCCAGCAGCAGGCCGATCCAGAACAGCACCAGCGCAGGGATCTCCATCCCGGACCACTCCAGCGCCAGACCGGTGAGGAACGCCACACCGGAGAAGACCGGGACCATGATCCCGCGGTCCCGCCACCAGGGGCGCTCCGCCTCCTCGGCCTCTTCGCCGACTGCGGTCTCAGGCTCGTCGTGCTCGCAGCCGCACGCCGCGCTCACGCGCCCGCTCCCGTCCCGCAGCAGCCCGGCACCGTGCACGAAGCGTCCATGCAGGGCGCGTGCTCGTCCACCGCGAGCGTCACGTCCACCAGCGCGGTCAGCGCCGCCGCGAGGTGCGGGTCCGCGATCTCGTAGCGCGTCTGCCGCCCTTCCGGCTCGGCGACCACGATGCCGCAGTCGCGCAGGCAGGTCAGGTGGTTCGAGACGTTCGAGCGGGTCAGCTGGCCCAGCGGCATCCTTGAGGCTGGCCATACTCACCTGCTGTTCTGTGGAAGGGTCTGCATCTGCTCGAGAGGTGGACGTGCTCAGAGAACACCACAAGTCCACCTCAGCGCGAGCCTATCGGCGCGCCACGACAGCGGCAGGAGTCACCTTCATTCGGGCTCACGGGCCGAGCGCTGATACGTTCAGCCCTATGGCTCGCAAGATCATCCACCAGCTCGTCGACGACATCGACGGTGAAGTTCTCGACGACGGCGAAGGCGAGACGGTCACGTTCTCGATCGACGGCACGGCGTACGAGATCGACCTTTCGGAGAAGAACGCTGCAGGAATGCGCGAGGCACTGGAGCCGTGGATCTCGAAGGCGCGCCGTGTCTCGAGCTCTGCGGCAGCACGTGGCAGCAACGGCCGCGGTGGCCGTAGGAGCCAGAGCAGTGCAGGTGGTGCGAAGCGCGACCTCACCGTAGTGCGCACGTGGGCGCGCGAGAACGGCCACGAGGTCTCGGACCGCGGCCGCGTGCCCGGCACCGTCCTCGAGGCGTACGACGCTGCGCACTGAGCACGGGCGGCAACGGATGACGCATGCGCGGATATGTGCCGCCACTGCGTCGATGCCCATCCGGTCGTTCGCGCGTGCTCGCCCCTCGAAACGGACGGGACAAAATGTCCCGAAGGCGGCCGAAGTACCGTATTTGGATCCGAAAAACGGTACGCAGATATTCCCCGGTCAGCGTGTATATCTGGGGCCGTTCAGGCAGTCAGGTGTACCGGCGATGAAATCGGGATACGGTACGCCGCGGCGGCGGTGTTCCCTTGAGATCTCAAGGTTCTCAAGAGATGGAGGGAGGGATGTAACCGATGTACCGCGATATCTCGAAAACTCCACACATGCGCGCGCACGCACGCGCACACGCATGTAATCCTTCAGATCCGCCGGTACATTCGGTACATATCCCACTTAGGCCTGGCCAGCGCACATTTCTGAGCATCAGCGCCACGGTACGCAAACGGGTACACGTGAGGAGAGTCCAGCGTGCGCGGTCGCAAAATCGGCCTTTGACCGGGCGTTTAGAGATCAGTCATGGCGAGGCGCTGCGTACCAGCATCGCCGGTACATCTCGGCATCGATCGACATACCCAGCCGATCCACCTCGCGGACGCCGGCACTGTGCTGCAGTGGGTGGGCGTTGTGTCGGCTACATGCCAGGTGATGTCCTGGCTGCTCATAGGATGAGCACAGCACCACTCGACGAGCGGTGTAAGAGGACCCGGGTCAAGGGGTCAGTATTCGATCGTGCGCTCGGCGCACATGATCGCCGGCCTACTCGGGACGCTGCAGCGCACGAGGCTTCGCCGGCGGGACGGTGGAGAGATGACGAGCACTCCAGTGGCGGGCTGGTATCCAGACCCAGCGGACTCCTCGCAGATGCGCTGGTGGGACGGCGCCGCGTGGACTGCGCAGACGCAGTCGATCCCTCAGCCCGCTGCACCGTCCGGCCTGCAGACACTCCCACCGCCGGCCAGCGGCACGGCGTTCTCCGCTGGAGCTGGCGGAGAGTCCGGCAAGAAGGCCCGGAAGAAGCTTCCCCTGTGGGCGTGGGCCGTGATCGGCATCCTGACGCTAGCGGTGGGGATACTCCTCTCCCCCATCTTCACTGTGCTGTGGCTCGTAGTGCTGATCACGGGCATCGTCGCGCTGGCGAAAAACACTCCGACCTGGCTGCGGTTCCCGAGCCGGAAGACGGCGATGATCGTCACGGCGATCTCCGCCGTGTGCTTCCTGCTCACCGGCAGCGTCGCCAACGCCGTCATCGGCGGTAACGCTGACCGACCGACTGATGCTTCTCCGGCAACGACAGCTCTGGAGAGCCCTGCTCTGCCCTCTCCGACCGCCGAGCCCACCGAGACCGAGACACCGGCCGCCGAGGAGGAGGCAGAGCCTGTGCCGTTCGCGGGTGACTCGTCGACGGTCGCCGATACCTCAAGCACCGAGGGCATGACGGCGCTTCAGGTGCTGGAGACTCTGCCGGTGAAGGGCAGAGCGGCGAAGACTGGCTACGACCGCGACCTGTTCGGCCAACGCTGGCTGGACGTCGACCGCAACGGCTGCGACACCCGCAACGACATCCTCGCTCGCGACCTCACCGCTATTTCGCGGTCGGGTTCGTGCCGGGTGCTGACGGGCACGCTGAACGACCCCTTTACCGGTCAGGCGATCAGCTTCGTCCGCGGCCAGGGCACCAGCGAGCTCGTGCAGATCGACCACGTCGTTGCCCTCTCCGATGCGTGGCAGAAGGGCGCGCAGCAGCTCACCGCGGACCAGCGCGCAACCTTCGCGAACGACCCCCTGAACCTCCTCGCCGTCGACGGGTCTGCCAACGCGCAGAAGGGCGACGGCGATGCAGCCACCTGGCTGCCCAAGAACACGGGCTTCCGTTGTGAATACGTCGCCCGCCAAGTCGCGGTGAAAGCGACCTACGAGCTGTGGGTCACGCAGGCCGAGCACGATGCGATCGCTCGCGTGCTGAGCGCATGCTCCGACAAGCCGGTGCTCACCTCAAGCTTCGCGAAGGTCGTGCCCGTGAAGCAGGAGCCGGCTCCTTCACCCGCTCCTATGCCGGCGCCTGTGAAGGAAGAGCCCGCTCCCGCGCCCAAGCCCGCGGCTCCGGTGCCTGCAGCACCGGCCCCTGCTCCCGCTCCTGTGGAGAAGGCACCCGTGTCCGTCTACTACGAGAACTGCACAGCGGTGCGAGCCGCTGGAGCAGCACCCATTCGCACCGGAGACCCGGGATACTCCCGCAAGCTCGACCGCGACGGCGACGGGGTGGCGTGTGAGTAAGGCACGACTCATGGGGACGCATCGACGGGCGCTTGCCACCGCGCTGGCTGGACTTCTCGCGTTGACCCTGGCGGGTTGCGCGAGGTCTGGCGAACTCGTCGACACCTACCGGGACCAGGAATCGATCGCAACGCAGGGGGCTGATGGTTCAAGCCCCGAATCCCCGAAGGCACCGACGGCGGAGGAGCTCGCACGCGCCCACGAGGGCGAGGCTGAGTTCGTGGGGACCGTCACAGGCTACGAGGCGCCGGAGGGCGTATATAGCTTCTGCGTTGACGAGGAGAGTTGCGTGGCTGTGGACGGCGCAGGCGTCAGCCTCGCGCTCATCGATACGTGGGGCATCTCCTGCTACAGCGACGAAGGGGTCGACGAGCAGCTTGCGATTTCCGCGAAGGAAGAAGCGCTCCCAATAGGTACCCGCGTGAAAGTGATCCGGGATCGGGAACCGGGTGACAACGCCTACAACATGTCGGGCTTCATCCACCGCCTCGACGCGACCAATGCGCCAGTGAAGACGTCGATCAACGAGGCACTCGTAGCGACCGGTTACTGGGTGCCCGACTACTACTGGTCCAATTCTCAGCAAGTCGGGAATTTCCGACCTGGCACGAACTGGGTGACTGGCGCCGACGCCAGCAGGGGAGACACAATCTTCGCGTCATCGAAGCCTTCTTTGCTCACGCCGGTACAGGCGCCGTACGCGCAGCTGATCCTCGACGCTGCGAACGGTGCACGGATGAAACGAACGGGCGGCCAGGATGTGTGCGTCGCCCAGATCGAGCAGATGGTCGCAGAAGACAACGAGGGTCGCGCGCGTTACCAAGAAACGAGCGCCAGGTTGGAACTCGAGTACGAGAAATGGAAGCGAGATAACCCGGGCTGGGACCGATGCATCGACGGCGATGGCGACGGCGTTTGCCATGAGCGCTGACCAGAACCTTGTCCTGTGTACGAGCGAGAAACAGATCGATGGCTTCTGGCCGTTCAACTTCCAGTCGCTTTCCGGGCCGAACGGCGAGCAACTGATTGGCAGGAACACCCCGAGCATCCTTCGCCGATGTCGCCGCGCTTCCGTCATCTCTGCGTGCAGTCGGCGCGAAAGCCAGCTGAACAGGTCGCGTTGCTCACAGATAACCAACTACGAGAGCTAGTGCGCGCGGATCATGCTCGCTATCTTGGCTCAGATTCGATGTCAGACGCCAACCTAGAAATGGTGCTCGAGACCAATCTCTAAACGAGGTCGTCCCGCCAGTAGACGAGCTATTCCAATGCACTTTGTTTCTTACGATTCACGCAATATGAACCGGTTCCGGCTGGTTGAATCCGAGTTGGCGGGGACCTCGACAGACTCGTGGGGTATCGAGTTGGTCGTGCGCGCTCTCGCCGGCAGCCGCGTGCCGATAGTCCCGACCCCGGCAGGCACGGCGATCGACCACACGCAGTACCTTGCGTATTGGCATGGGCTGCACTTCCTCACAGTCGCGCGTCTCGGGTGGAGCGACCCCGGAAAGGGGCTGCGGGCGTGGTGTGACCTGGGAAGGCCTTCGATCGACCCTACTCTCGAGTTCATCAGTGCGACCTGGGGCCGCGACCAAACGCTCGATGCGTACATCGCTTGGGCCGCGATCCACTATCAGAACCTCGGAGGTGACGTTCCGTCCGGTCAATGGCTGGAGCGGTCACGACGGGTGCGCGAGGAACCCGCGTTGAGTCTTCTCCAAGGCGGAAGCAATCCCCCGCATCTGGGAGAAGTCGAGGACGAGACGGGCCCGATCAACGACCCGGGCTACGACTCGGTGTTGACGGTAACTGATCGCGAGCGGCGTCACGCGATCTACGTCACGGGCGAAGAAGGCTTCTACGAAGGACTCATTCGGCGCTGGGGTGAGCTTCCTGACGTCTCGCCGCGGAACTGGCGCGTTGGGGTGTTCAATCGTCGCCTAGGGTTCCTCGGTGAGTACCGCCGGTCACGCACTACCGGTCGCCTATACGTGGGTAAGCATTCCGTCCATATGCTCGGCAACTAATGCCCACTGCGACGGCGCTCTTTCGGCAACGACAGTGTTGCTCGTAGTCTGAGGGCATGACGTCTGCCTCTATCGGTACGCGCACGGCTTCCGCAGATGAGCCGCCGATCACACAGTACGACCCGGCCTCGCGGGATGCAGCGCTGCTTCGTTGGTCGCTCTATATGGCTAATGGTGGTCGTTGCTACCTGTGCAGCAAGACCACGCGATTCGTGTTCGTGCAGGTGGACCACCTCATCCCGAAGCATCTTAAGCCCACCGAGTTTGATGACATTTGGAACCGGCTTGCTGGAGACCTTCCAAATTTGGGCCCGCACCACATCTCGAATCTCCGAGCGATCTGCTCGGACTGTAATTCATCCCGTGTCAAGGGTGCTGCGCTGCTCGCGGACGGATATCTGTCGGCCCAGCTCGCGAAGTCTCCTGACCACTCGAAGCGTGCATTCGCCGAACAGGCGAAGATGCGACGCGACAGGGCGGTTGGCGAGTCCGCAGTGAAGGTCACGAGCGCATCAGGCGATGAGGACTTCCGCTTGCTGTGGGAGCAAGATCTCAATCAGGCCCTGATGGGCACGCTTCACATGGCGGCCGAGGCCGTCGATCCAGCCCACGGCGCGGAATACCGTGTCATGGCGGGTGATACTGCTGTGATCGTGCGCACGAGCATGTCTCCGGATGCCGCTCGGCTAATGGGTGCTGTACAGATGGTGAGTGGTGTTCCGCTCACTACCATCACCGAGCACTTGCTCCCCGCAGCGGTCGACGCTGTCGCTGAGCGACATCGCGAGTTTGCAGAATCAACCTTCCCGGACCTTCGAGGCGCAAACTCTGGCACCACGGACTGGTCCACAGCCACGTTCGTCGTGACCTGGGAATCCGCGACCATTGATTCCGAAACCTGCGTTTGCAGAGCCAGCGTTTCTATTGAGGGTGACGTGACGGCTCCGGTCTCGCTCCAATCGGACGACGGTAGCAAGCTAATCGACGCCGGAGGACCTGACTGCATAATCGGCGGTTATGCAGCATTCGAGGTCACCCTCGGAGTGGGTGATGGGGTGTACGACGTCATCCTTCAGGACGACGAGCTTGAACCATCACGGACGGACGTGCAATCGGTCTGAGACGGGGCTCCCCAGAGCACTCGCGAGCTCGCCGAAAGTCCCGCAGCCCGATACTTCAACGGAGCTTGTCCACATTCCCGGACACGCGACCTGGACCGAAGGGTCGGCAAGGGGCCGCCGAACCGAATGGAAGACTGCTACGGGTGAACTGATACCAGTCGGATCAGTCCGCCCCGTCGAACCTGTTCTGTGTCCCGGATCCGCATGCTCCATGCTGATGCCGGGAGCTTCTCACTGCTCCTTCAAGGCTCCCGCTCGTTCCAGATCGAGCGCTTCAGCGACCTCGTTGAGGTCGTCTTCGAACAACTCGGCGTAGACGTCGAGCGTCATGCTCGCCGAGGCGTGCCCGAGCATCCGCTGGACGGCCCTCACGTTCGCACCGGCAATGATCGCGAGCGATGTCGCATGTGCCGCAGGTCGTGAGGCGTCACGCGCGGCGTGACCGGCGATCGTCCATCGCCGGCATTGCGCCGTGTCCGCTGCTTCGCGGTCGGCGGCGCGCACGCGCTTGACTGCTTGGACGAACCAGCCGGAGACTGCATCGCCGGGCGACAAGTAACCACCGAGCTCGCAGGCCACAGCAGATCTTCGGCCGCGTGGACACTGCAGGCGTTGGCGAGGGCGCCCCTAGGAACACGGGGTAGGGCACTGTGCGTCTCCCATGGGGCTTGGGGGTACCGACCTCCGCGTGCCCGGTGACCTTGACTGCGCTCTCTTCGATCCGCAGGCGCCGCCGCTCCCGGTCGACGCATGACCTTGAGGTCGGTCGCGCGTCACGACATGAAGGACACCCCGGTCATCCCGTGTCTTGATCAAGTTTCCTGTTGCCGCATCAGAGAACGGGCTGCTGCCTGCTCGCAATGAACACCCCTGCCTGAAGCGCGTTCCAGCATGACCCCAAGGTAGTCCACGAGCCGCCGCCCACGTCTTGCGTCTCACACGCACAGACCGGAGCGTTTCGTCGAACCATCCGGCGAGCATACGGTTTGACACACTCGAACCTTGATGAGCGATCCGCGAGGATCGTCACAGCGAGGTTGCCGAAGCCGTACAGACGTCATCGGTGACATGGCGGCGCGTGACGCCCCCGGCGAAGCAGGCGGGACTTCAGCCTGAGATCTTCTAATACCTGTTGAAACACTACGGTCTCCCCGCGATGGCCAAAACATACGGGACACCGCGGGGCAAGTAGGGTCGATCGGGGCATGCGGGACGTCCATAACATCGCGGAGTCTCGCGGACAACGTGGGGGAATGCGGTCAACGAGGGCATCGTGCATGATGACCTCATGCGCACTCACAACATCATCACGCCGGCAGAACTCGGCCGCGAACTTGGTCACAACGACGGCGAACGCCCGGGCATCACGGTGCGCCGGTACCTGCGCGAGCGCTACCCAGACCACCCGAAGAGCCAGCGGTGGGAGCTGACTCAGGAGGAAGCAGACGACGTACGCGCACACTTTCGCGGGCAATCCTCGTGAGCGCCGTCGATCGGTCGCTGCATGACCTCGCCTCGGCCGCCGTCGACGCGCTCACCGGTGAGCGCTGGGCAATCACGGATGCAGCGCAGCACGTCCCCAAGCGACCCGGCCTGTACGCGATCTACGGCGACGCGCAGGCCTGGCGAGACCTCCAGCTCGAGTCGGCGCTGGATTCAGCGCTCTACGTGGGCAAAGCCGAGGAGAGCCTGATCTCTCGCGACCTGAACGGCCACTTCGCCACGAACCCCAACTCCACGCCGCGCACCGGCGGCTCCACCGTGCGACGGTCGTTCGCAGCGCTCCTGCGTGAGTCGCTTGATCTGCATGCGGTACCGCGCAACCTGGCGAAGCCGGAGCGCTTCGCCAACTACGGTCTGGCCGACGGCGGCGATGCGTGCCTCAACGAGTGGATGCACGCCCGGCTCACGCTCGCTGTCTGGCCGGCGCTGGCGGGGATGGCGGTGCCGCTGGGCGACGTCGAGACGGCGGTCATCGTGCGCTTCACGCCGCCGATCAACCTCGACAAGAACCCCGGCAAGCTCGCCCGGCTCTCTGCTGCTCGATCAGAGATGGCCGCCGAGGCTGCTACATGGCGACCCGAGAGCTGACCCACCTGATGGAGCTCGAGATCACGACCACCCCGCGCGAGACGCTCGTGTGGGCGCCGACGGCCCAGGACGCTGAGCAGTTGCGCCGCGAGCTGACGGATGCTGGCTTCATCGTGATGGACGCCGACCCGTGGGAGCTGAACGCCTTCGGTCGGATTCCCGAGGGCGAGCACAGCAAGTTCGACCCCGCGCGCATCTTCAACGTCGAGATCGGCGCCGAGGCCAACGCGTCGCTGCAAGCCCTCATCGACTCCGGTCACCGACTCGTCTGGCACCGCTGGCAGCCGCGGCCGCCGCGGAAGGTCTGGGGCGCCACGGTCTCTGTCCAGCGCAGCAGCGCCGGCAGCGCATCCACGTCCGAGTCCGCCGTGCACTTCGGCATCCCCGTGCGTGCGACCCGAGGTCTGAACCTGCGCATGACCCGCGAGACCTATGCCCGGATCAACAAGCGCTCATCGTTCTACGTGCGTCGTGAGGACTACCCTGATGGGCTCTGGGAGCAGCTGGACGACAACTACGACGACCCCGAGCACCGCTTCTACACCGACGCCTGGTGCGAAGAAGAACGCGAACGGGCTCTGGCGAACTTCGACCTCAACATGGCTCACTTCGCCTCTCTCGATCCCGCTGAGTTCGAGAACGCGCTGCAGCGCGCAGCGAAGAAGTACGGCATGGCCGAGATCACCGACCTCAGCAAGTGGGACGGTGTGCCCGGGCTGTACATCATGGTGCTCGACGAGTACCGCCAGGTCTATGTCGGCGGTGCCGCTGGCGCCGGCGGCATCATGAAGCGGGTGAAGCAGCACTGGACCAGGACTCAGCCGCTGGACCGGCTGATATGGCCGGACGTGGAGAGCTCGATCCTCGCGATCGACAGCTTCCGGGCCCTGGACACCACCCGCATCTTCGCCCTGAAGACCGCATCACCCTTCGAGCTAGAGGCCGAGCTCCTCGAGAGCATCCCCGCGAAGTTCCGCCTCAACCGCATCATGGGCGGTCGCGATGCGGTGAAGCTCGCCGCCATCGTCGGCGTCGACAAGGTGATCAAGCGCCGCAAGTTCCCCGCGCCGGACGACCAGCCCAGCTGATCGGGATCCTCAGTTCCAGTTCATCCCGTGCGCACGGCTGTCCAGCGCGTTCTTCCAGAACGACTCGCGAGCCAGGATCGTGTCCGCTCGGGTCTTGGGGTCGAAGATCTCCAGGATCGAGTACTGGAAGTTCTCCACGATGTGCCCGTCGCCGAGGTCCTGGCGGAGCTGCTCGAGTTCCCGGTTGCCGCCGGTATGGTTCTTCAGGTGCGCGTAGCTGGACCAGCGCTGCCACAGCCCGTTGGCCTCCCCGGATGCTGACCCGACGTACAGCCGCCCACTGCTGAGGTCGGCGATGACGTAGACGCCCTTGACGCTGGAGAGCGCGTCCTTCCAGCTGGGCTCGTCGCCGGCGATGATGCGCTGCAGCTCGTGATGCCTCAGCCGGACGTTCTGGTAGCCAGGGAAGGTGCCGAGCTTGACGTCTGGCGCGAGCTCGTAGACCTCCGGGGCGAGCCGGCTCTCCTGCAGCCCCACGTAGTGGCGGAGATACGGGGCCCGACCGATGTTCGTGTCGAGCTTGACGATCAGGCGCTTGACGTAGTCCTCGTGCAGCGGGCTCGGGATGAGCTCGTACCCCAGGTCGTCGAAACGATCGGGCTTGATCTCCCGCACCTCGAAGGCGCCGCCAAACATGAAGTACTGCGGACCGTAGGGGTAGTACTGCGCGAAGGCGAGCAGGAAGCGCGCGCCACCCATATTGTTGTTCGTCTGCTTCGTGCGCCACTGGTTCAGCCGGAGCCAGTGGTCGTGGTCGTCCATGAGGAAGTCCAAAGCCTCACCGCTGCCGTCGCCAGAGCGTATGTTGAACTTCACCTTCGTGAGCTCCGGCTCCGGGACCGGCAAGAAGTCGGTGAAGGCGATCAAGAGCTGCTCCCATCAGTGCTGGCGACGAGCGATCGGACGCTCCCACGTCTCACTCTACGAACGCCGTCCACGCGCGGCGCGCTCATGTCTCCGGTCGGTGGGAGGATCGCCACATGAACACCCTCCCCACCGATGAGCGTCGTGCCCGTGCCGCGATCGCTGCGTTCGATCTCATCGAGACGGAAGTCCGACCCCACCTGGCCGCCGGTGGCACCCTCTGGACCAAGGGATCAGGAGGGTACCCGCGCCGCCTTCGGCAGATGCTTGGTGTGCTCGACAAGGGCCATGCGGTGACGTTCGCGACTCGGGACGCGATGCAGTTGGCACCGGCCGAACGGGTCGTCGAGCACGTGATCCCGTTCAAGCGGATCATCGTCGAAATCGTCGACCCGAGCCAAGCGGACCCGCGTTCGAACACGCACCAGGAGCCGATCGCCGGCGGCCCGGCCACGTCGCCGGAGCACCTCCTGTCGCTCTTTAACCGACTCCTCGTGAAGTGCTGGGTCACGAAGGACGAGCACCACCGGCTGAACCGCGCCGGCCGGAGTCTCCAGTGGGATGCGCCCGACGGCGACGGCTGGGCGCGGTATCGCCTGGCTGACGTGGTCGCATACCCGCTCGCCTAGCCACCGGGCAACCGCAGGCACGGCCCTAGTTCTTCTCGCGGCTGTACTCGACGTCGATTCCGAGGCCCCGCACGATCACGTGACCGTTGAAGATCTCGTGTCCGATGACGCGACCTTCCTGCACGGCTGACTTGTCAGGGAAGTCGGCGAAGCGGTCGTTGCTGATGACGTACGCCGTCCGGGCCTGCGCTGTGTCGAGGATTAGCTCGTCCGCCGCCTCCTTCGATCCCATGACGTGGATATCGAGACCGCTCAGCTGTTCGTAGATCGTCGCGTCGCCGCGATGGCCGAGCTTTCGGCGAATCGATGTGTCGAAGATCACCTGGACCGGGTAATTGGGCGTCAACTGTGCGCAGAGTGCCCGGAGTGCGAAAAGACCGATGAAATCGACACCCTCGTAAACCAGATTGCTCCCGTCGATGACGAGAGAATCGACGTCGAGAGACGAGCGACGAGCAATGTCTCGGAGGCGGCGTTCGAGCTTCGTCCTCTCGCTTCTCCGAGCGGGTAACTCCTTGCGGATCTTGTCCGCGACCTTCCCCGGCTTGCCATCGCCGAAGCGGCTCTCGCACTCGTGGTGGATCTCCCATCTCTCCTTGCTGTCGCTCGCGCGGGCGAGACGATCCTGGTACCTGTTCACCGTCTCCATGTCGGACTCGAGCTCGCTCACTCGGCGGTGCGCCTTCTTGTACTCCCTCAGAACTGGTTCCAACGCAGCATCGACGGCTTCCACTCGAGGTCGCAACCGTTCGATCTCAGCGCTGAGCCCGTCGATCGCTGCCTGCAACTCGGCCATCGTCGCCTCGACTGCGCTGGAATCGAACATGGAGTGACGCTCGATCGAACTGCCGGCATCATCAGCACTCTGCCGCAGGGCCTCCCGCTCCTCGGCGAGGGTGGCCTTCTGCGTCTTGAGTTTCAGGAACTCCGCACTTCCGCCGGCCACCTCGGCCTTCGCTTTGCTCCGCGCCTCCGAGAACCAGTGGAGTGGGTTCTTGCCCATCGCCGAGATCGGGAGGGCCAACTTCACTCGGGCCTCCTGCGTATCCATGGCCGCTCGGACCTCCGCAATCTGCCGATCGAGCTCAGCGATCGCCCCCGGTGCTCCCTTGACTGTCGCGATCGCGGTGTCGGCATCGAAATGTTCGTGCCACGCCAGCTCCTCGGACAGCTCTGACACCGAGGCCCGGAGCGCAGCAAGCTCAGTCTCCTGCTCGTCCAGTCGCGTGCTGAGTGGGTTGAACTGCTCCACAGGTGCCGGTCCTTTCGTAGTTGCGACCACCTCTGAGCCTATGGCGCTCGAGGGGGCGCTTGCCCGTCCTCTCGACCGGCTTCGCTGATGTCTCGATGTCGACCCCTCACGTCAGAATAAGGACCATGCGACACGTAAACACCAGCGACGGCGTGCAGTTCCTTGCCGCCGAGATCCTCGACGCAAGGACGAAGCCTCTGGTGCTGATCAGCTCCGACAACGAGGGGCAGTTCCTCTTCGACCCGGAGCGGATCGAACGTGAGCTGGGGTCGGATGCCGACGTCGTTACGATCGCGCACGGCGCCGTGACGTATGCCCTCGCCGATGCTCTGCCTGACAAGGCCAACGTGCACTCAGGTGCGGCTCGCTCCTTCCCTGTGGACTTCGGCTCTGATCCCGACTGGCGCCGCTCCATCCTTCGGTTCCCCGATAGGCACACGGAGGAAGAGCTGATCGAGGATGCCCTCGCGCAGGTGCCGTTCGTGCCGCTTCCCGCACCGACCGTGCGGCGTGAGTGGGTACGAGCGACTGTCGAACGGGTGTCCGGCGGCACCGGCAACGTCGCGAAGCTCGACAACGGCGCCCTGGTCCGCGTGGTCGGCGGTCACCTTCCGCCCTCTGTCGCGTTGTCCGATGCGCTGAGCGTCGGAGATCCCGTCGAGGGGTGGCTGATCGACCGCGATCTCGCCCCGGAGAGCGAGAACATCGACTTCTCGCGCTTCGAGGATGGGTCGATCACACTCGCCCGTGTGGCGAAAGTCACCCCTGCACGCGCGAAGCTCGTTCTGCACCCTGCCCTCCCGGACGGGTACGACCTGCGCAAGCGTGACGTGATCCCCGGCGTCGACGACGGCGAGAACACCGGGATGAACGTCTCCGACGTCGTCCGGGTGGGGCAGACGGTTCGTGCGCGTGTCACGCGCACCGGGGAGACGCTGGCTCTCTCTCTGGTTGATGTGAGCGAAGACGCACCGCTGGTGCCACCGCTCTCGCTCCTGAAGGGCGGGGCGCCATGGTTGCAGGAGGGCATCGACGCCGAGGACGATGCGCCGGCGCGGACGGCTCCTGCGGCAGCCATACGCACACCCGCACCCGCGACGGAGCCTCACTCCCCGGTCGCTCCTGCTTCGCCACCGCCGACAGCAAGCACCAACCCGGAAGCTCTCATCCAGATCCGCGACGAGCTCGAAGCGCTCCGCGAGGCGTTCTCGCGTCTGAGCAGAGAGATGCGCTCGGGAACTGATCTCGGCGCTATGGACAGGCTGCGGGACGAATCCCTAGGCCTTGCAGCCGAGCTGCAGCGTGAACGTAGCTTGCGGCGTGAACGTGACACGACCATCGCTGGGCTCCGTGTGGAGCTTCGTGAGGCGCGCGCACAGCGCGGCACCGTGAGACAGGACCCGCACACGGACCGCGCAGCGTGGCCCGACGACGAGGCCTGGTTGCGGTTCGAGGTGCTCACCACCTGGGCATCACGGACCATCGCCACTGAGAAGAAGCATCACCCTCTGGGTGACTACTCAGTCGGAGCAGGTCTGGTTCCCTCTCTCCTAGCGCTCGATGACGGGCAACTCGATAAGGCGCTGCGCACGATCGTGGATGTCGTGACCGGACGAGCGGCGCAGATCACCGCCCGGCAGCTCCACCGCCTCCGTGAAGGGCAGGGCGGCAGCGATCCCTACGTCGTGCGCGAGGACGGCGCGGTGTGCTGGCGAGCGTCCATCGAAGTGAACGTGGCATCGGCTCGGCGACTTCACTACTGGCAGACTCCGGGCGGACGGATCGACCTGTCCCGAGTCGTTCTGCACGACGACTTCCGGCCGTGAGCTGAGTGATGCTCAGCCAGAGTGGCTGAGTTAGTCGTCGCTGCGGTCACTCCGGTCATCCGTGGCCGAGCCGAGTTCCTCACCGAGGGTTTCTGCGGCCCTCATCTTTCGACGGTTCTTGGTCTCGGCACGAGCTGCCGAGACCGTGTTCCACTTCTGCTTGATAGCGGGCCCGTACTTCGTCACGACGTACACGCCGCCGAAGATCGCGATTGCTCCCGCTGCCATAATTGCCACCCGTCCCCAGTCGATCTCGGCCGGTGCATTGGCGGCGGCCTGTTTGGCCTGGAAATCCTGGAACGCGAGCTCCGCTTCTTCCTTGTCGGCTGCCCGTTCGAGTTTCTTCTGCAGGCGATAACCGATGTCAGCCGCGCGTGCCCGCTCTACGATCTCCGGGGTGATCTCATCGGCGATCTTCGGATCGAAGTACAGCGGTTCCCAGTCGCGGTGGGCGTAGCCGCCGTACCCGTTGTCGTGGTAGACGGTGGTGCTGATGTCAGCGCCCTTCGCCGTGGGACGCCAATCTCCTGGCCCACCTTCGAGCACGCCGATGGCTTCAAGCGCCCGGTTCGTGACTCGGCCGTTCATGCCGAAGCGCTCACCGATGTCGGTCGCTGAGAGTCCTGGTTTCTCCATGGAGCGAAGCCTATTTGAGGGAGACCGCTATTGCGTGTCTGCCTGCAGATCGATGCGCTCGGCGCCGGCGACGAGCTCCCGATGGAGGAGCTTCATCGCGCCGAGTACCTCTACGCCCAGCAGCATGCCTGCCTGGTCGAAGTCGAGCACGACCGTCCCGCCGGCGGTCTCGACGACCTCGTCACGCGCGGAGCGCCCGGACTCGATCGCAGGGACCAGCGTGATGTAGGCGGCATCCGCCTCGGCGTCGAAAGTCATTCGCATCCTCGGATGCCTACGCGGCGACACAGACATCTCGTCGCTGTTCGCGGCGTCGACCTACGTCCTCATCTCTTCGTGCCGATAGTCACAGGGGCTCCGTGAGCAGAGCCGCTCACCCATGGCCCCACACCCGTCTCACCGCCCCGGTGAGCTGCATACCCCTGCGCCCGGAAGACGAGAGGAAACGCATGACCGATCCCCCCAACAACGTGGTCATGGGGCGGCTCTTTTGCGGACTTCCAATCTGATGCGCTTCACGATTGAAACGGAGAACCCTCCAGCTGCTGCTAGAGGTTCTCGATCTACGGGCGCCCATCCAAGCTCGCCACTCAAAGGTGGTGATGTCGATCAGGAGGTCTCTGCGAGCTTCCTGATCCACTTAGGCGTGTCCACTCTGCGAGCTCGATCGGCGCTGACGCGGATCCGTGCGGCGATCTCTCGCTCTCGCTCGCTGGGTGCCAGCCGGCCAGTGCTGCGCGGTGCTTCTGCGTCTTCATACTGACCTCCAGTCCCCGTCATCCGCCGCGGCTTCGAAGTCATGATCTGGGTTGGCGGCGAGCTGCTGGAGCCACAGCTGTTCGATGGACACGGCAGCTCTTATCTCAGCTGTTCCTGCAATGGAGCAAGCTGTGGAGCGAGCTTCGCGCAGCAGATCGGTAACGCAGCTCTGCTGATCGCAATTGAAGAGGCCGCGAGCTACGCCATGCGAGACCAATCGGGTAACGCAAGTAACGAGTAACACCGCTACTTGCGTTACCGCACGTCACCGTGCGCCGTCAGGGCAAATGCCGAACTGCCGAAATCGGCTCCAGACGGATTGCATCGCAATACTTGCGGGTCGCGGAATCAGTAGTGCTTGAGGATGTACTTCCAGGCCGACTCCATCGGCTCGCCCGTGCGCGGCAGCGCGTACTTCTTGAACAGGGCGTTCAGCTCGCGCTTGACGGCCTTCTTCGAGCCTTCCTGCGAGGCCCACTGCGGGTGCACCGCGTGGCTGACCAGCTGGTCGACCTCCTTGGCGATCTGGCTGACCATCACGGTCATCCCGGCCGGCTTGTGCTCCTCAAAGATGCGGGTGAGCATGCCCACGTTCGGGTCCGGCAGGTCGGCGAGCACGCCCTCATCGTCGGCGTCCTCGACGGTCTTGAGGTCGGTGGCGACGTTGAACAGCTTCACGAGCCATGCAACTGAGTCGTCCGCGTCGGAGATCACTCTCTGGCGTAGCTGGTCCAGTCGCTCGGCGATCGAGCTGTAGGCGCCGATGTTCGCGCCGCCGCCTTCGAGCTTCTTGCGGATCCGCGCGGTGAGGGAGTCGACGATCTCCTGGGCGGACTTGCCCTCGTACTCGGTCGGCACGGACGGCAGCTGACCGGAGTCAGTCATCTTCTTGATGGTCTCGGCATCGGCGATGACCACGGCGATGTTGTGGTCATCGACCTGGACGTTGCGCATGTGCGCGTGCACGAGCTCGCGTGTCTTCGGGCCCAGCCGCTCCCAGAGGATGTCGTCCTCGTCACCCTCGCTCGGGATCGCGGCGTACACCTGTGCGTACCAGCGGTAGTCGCTCTCCCAGTCCGAGAGCTGCTCGTCGGGGGCGATGGTCTCCCACAGACCCTGGGCGTACAGGTACTCGGCGCGGTACTCGGCGCGGTCTTCGCTCTCCTGCGGGAGGCGCTCGAGAGCTCGCTGCAGCGAGTCCATCGACCCGTCGCGGGTGATGCCCACGAAGCGTCGCCGCATCTCCTTCAGCGCCGCATCCAGGCTCTGCAGCAGCGCGTCCGTCTCGATCTGCCGCTGCGCGTGCTCCGGATCGGTGGGTGCGATCGCGCGCGCGAACGCTCCGCCGAGTCCGACGTAGTCGACGATCGTGCCGTAGCGCTTAATGAACCCCGTCCCGGGGTGCCGCCAGGGCCTGTTCGTGCGGGTGATGGTCTGGAACAGCGTGTGCAGCTTCATCGGCTTGTCCAGGTACAGCACACCCTCGATGGGCGCGTTGAAGCCGGTGCCGAGCTTGGCGGTCACGACCAGGAACTTCAGGTCGTCGTCGACGTCCCGGAACCGATCCAGGAGCGCGTCCTCCTCGCCCTCGGAGAGCTTGTACGACTCGAACTCGGTCTTGCCAGTGGCGGAGATCACGACCGCCACCTGGGCGGCTCTGCCGGCTGTCTGCAGTTGCTCCCGAAGCGCTTGCTCGTACAGGATGCATAACTCCTGGTCGGCGACGACGACCTGCGCCTTCATCCCGTGCGGATCGATCGAGGCGTAGAAGTGCGCGACGATGTCGGCTGCCACCCGGCGGATGCGCTCCGGGTTGTGGAAGATCGCTCGGGCGTTGGCGACCCGGCGCGCGAAGGACTCCTTCTGCGTGTCGCTGAGCTCCTCCTCATCCGCCAGGGCGTCGAACGCGGCGTCCAGTTCCTCCTTGGCGACGTCGAACCGGACGGGCCTGGGGATCACCCTCATCGGTACGGTCGTGCCGTCGGCGATCGAGCGGTCCGAGTCGTACGTGTCCAGCGCCCACCCCGGGTCTCGCTCGTCACCGAACAGCTGGTAGGTGTTCCGGTCCAGGTCCGCGATCGGGGTGCCGGTAAAGCCGAACCGATGCGCGTTCGGCAGCGCAGCCCGCATGTCCGAGCCCAGCGACCCCTCCTGCGTGCGGTGGGCCTCGTCGACGAGCAGGATCACGTTCTCCCGCGCGGTGAGGACGCCGGCCCCCTTGAACTTGTGGACGGTCGTGGCGATGATGCCCCGCGCTCCATCTCGGAGAGCCTGCTGCAGCGCCGCGGTGCTCTGAGCCTTCACCGGCTCAGGCACGCCCGCGGAGGCAAACTGCGCGAAGGTCTGGGTGACCAGCTGCGTCCTGTCTGCCACGGCGACGATGGTCGGGTTGTGCATCCGCGGGTCGAAGTAGAGCCTGGTCGCCACCCACGACATCGTGAGCGTCTTCCCCGATCCCTGCGTGTGATAGATCAGGCCCCGAGAGCCTGACTCGCCGGTCGCGCGGGCGACGATCTTCTCGACGGACTCGTACTGGAAGTAGCGCGGCAACAGCTTGATCGTCTGGCCCGAGCCGCCGTCCTGACGGTCGTACATCGCATAGTGCTCGATGAGGTTGAGGACCACCTGCGGGCTGAGAAGCCTCGCCACGCTCATCACTACGCGGTCCCAGCCTTCGATGGTCGCTGGCACGGAGCTGGATCCCCAGCGCTGCCAGTGATCGAGCGGTGTGCGGACACCTGCGTACCGGAAGTCCTTGCCCTCAGTGGCGAAGGAGAGCACGTTGGGGACGAAGAACTCCGGCTGGTGCTCCTCGTAGGAGGTGTAGATGTCCTTCGCGCCGTCCTTCCAGCTCTTCACCACCGACACGGGTGTCTTGGTCTCACCGACCACCACGGGGATGCCGTTGATCCACAGCACCAGGTCGAACCGGGCGCCACGATAGGTCACCTCATCCGAGACCAGCAGCGTGTTCTTCTCCGGGTGCTCGAAGTCCAGCAGCTGGAACGGCTCGTCATGGTTGGTGTCCGGCATGAGCACGGTCCCGCCGCCGCGCAGCAGGTGCGTGAACTCCTCGTTCATGACCATGAGCCCCTCGGACTCGGCCGACAGCGCCGCCTGGCGCACCTTCGCGAGCACGGCGTCCGTCCTGCCAGCGAGCTCCGGGTTCAGCCGCTCGATCGCGTCCCGCAGGTCGCTCTCGATGAAAACCTGCTGCGTCGTGCGAGGGAGGTTCTTGCCCTCCACGTGCGTCCAGCCCGCATCCACTAGCAGATCGATGAGCGCGGCCTGCACTGTGCCCTTCTCGGTGAACCCGGTCATGCTGCAGCCTCCTCGTCGAGGTTCAGGAACTGGTCGTAGCTCGCGGGGATCTCGTGCTCACCGGAGAGCAGGACGGTGAGCAAGTTGCTACGGAGGGTGCGGAGTGCCCCGGCGTTGGCCAGGGCGGTTCGCTCTGCTGAGCGGCTGGCGCCTAGCAGTGCGTCCACCTCATGCAGATCAACGCCGTCCGCAGGCCAAGGGATCTCCAGCTCTCGAATCAGCCCCATGTTCAACGAGGGCACAGCCCCAGATCGAACGAGCCCGCCGAGCCGAACGCTCTCGAACGCAGCGAGCGTCACTTCCTCAATGCCTTGCTCGAGCGGGGTCACGGCGATGTGATTCTCGTCCAGAGCAGCGTCGCTCAGCAGGAGCCGCTTCTTCTCCGTGGCGACTGCCGCCCCAACGCGCGGGAAGGTGACTGATCCTTCCGGAGTGATTTTGCCCCCGTTGCTTTCGAGTACTGCATGCGAAACTCGAGTGTCAGCCTCGGAGTAGCCGAAGAGGTTTTGAGGCGACGTCATGTCAGCGATCTTGAACCAGGAGATGTCGCCGGACACTGTGCCTTGAATCGTCTTGGGGAGGCTCTTTCCCTGAGTCACAGCGCCGACGCGGTCGACGCGAACAGTCTTTGATGCGAGGCCGTGCCATAGTGCGCGACGCGCCTCAGCTGTGATCTCCGCCTCGCCGTCCGCCGCCTCAATCGCATCGTCGACCGCCGCGATCAGGTCCACGATCCGGCGCTGCTCGATGAGCGGAGGCAGCGAGATCGGGATCGACTCGAACGCGCCCTTGCTCAGCGTCTTGCGCCTCAGAACCGTACCTACACAGCGGGATGACATGTCCTCGTGGAACGCCGGCGAGGTCGTGAGCAGTGCCATGTAGCCGGGCAGCAGCGTGGACCGGTCGAGTGAGTACACAGGGAACGTCTGAGGAGTGACAAAGGCGCCCTCGAACTCCGAGGTGACTACCGTGCTGGGCGCCTCGAATGCCGTGATCGTCCGGTAAACCAGATCATCAGCGTGCAGCTCCATGAGCTTGTCAAACTTCATCGAGTCCCCGCGCATGGGATCGCGATCGACGAGGCCCCAACCACTCCGCTGGACACCGACTACCCGATAGAGCTGGTCGGCGAAGACAGGCGTGAAGTCGGTTCGGCGGAAAGCCACATCCCCCAGCCGAACCTCCCTCCACTCCTCACGCATCGAAACCCGCCTCCCTCAGCCGCAGGTCCAGCGCCTCGCGCGCAGCGTCCATCGCCGCCTGAGCATCGCGCAGCGCCGCAAGCGCCGCGTCCACGTCCGCCTCAGCACGGGTCTCGGTCTGGATGTAGCGGCCGATGTTGAGGTCGTAGTCGAACTCACGGATCTTCTCGCGGTGTACGAGCTGCAGCGCGAGGCCGCCGTCGCCGTCGATGTCCTCGCCGCGCTTGTAGGCCGCGTCGATCGCGTTGACGTCGTCGTCGCTGAGGGTGTTCTGGTTCTTGCCAGGGCTGTACTTCGTCCGTGCGTCGATGAACAGCACGTGCTTCTCCCGCTCGACGCTCTTCTGCGCCCGGAAGATCAGCAGGCAGACCGGGATCGTGGTCGAGTAGAACAAGTTGTTCGGCAGTCCGATGACCGCCTCGAGCTTGTCCTGCTCAATCACCCACTGACGCATCTCGGCCTCTCGGCCGCCGCGGAAGAGCACGCCGTGCGGCATGACGACGCCCACGCGGCCGGTGTCCTCCTTCATGGTGGAGATCATGTGCTGGATCCACGCCCAGTCGCCGTTCTTCGCCGGCGGGACGATGCCGCCCAGGGCTCGCTTGTAACGGTCCTTTGCCCACGTGGATGCCGGCCAGTTGTCGAGTGAGAACGGCGGGTTGGCGATCACGACGTCGAACTTCCGCAGGCGCCCGGCGTCGTCCAGGAGCTTGGGCTCACGGAACGTGTCGCCGCGCTTGATCTCGAAGTCCTCCACACCGTGCAGGTAGAGGTTCATCCGCGCGATGCCAGCGGTGGTGAGGTTCTGCTCCTGTCCGTAAAGGAACAGCGACCTGGGGTTGCCACCTGCGAGCTTCACGGCTTCAGTGGTCTCGACGAGCATGCCCGCGGAGCCACACGCAGGGTCACAGACGGAGTCGCCGGCCTGGGGATCGAGGATCTTCACCAGCAGGTGCACGACGTGCCGCGGGGTGAAGAACTCGCCGGCCTTCTTGCCGGATGCCTCAGCGAACTCCCGCAGCAGATACTCGTACGCCGAGCCCAGCATGTCGCCGGAGATGTGGTTGGGGTCGAGCGTCAGCTTGTCGAAGACCTGCATGAGCGCACGGAGCGCGGACTGCGGGATGCGCTCCTGGTTGGACCAGTTCACGTCCCCGAAGACCCCGGCGAGCTTGCCCGGATTCGCCTCCTGGATGGCGACGAGGGCCTTGTTCAGCGCCTTGCCGCTGTTCTTCGTGACCTCGAACGTGTCGTCCCAGTGCGCGCCGTCGGGGATGACGAAGGTCTGGTAGTCCTCATCCTCGAACTCCTGCGACCACTCGTCGCCCAGGTCGTCGAGCGCCTGCTCGTGGTGGAAGTCGTAGACGTCGCTGATCCACTTGTAGAAGAGCACCGGGAACACGTACGCCTTGAAGTCGCCCGGGTCCACCGGACCTCGCAGTGCGTTCGCAGCACCCCATAGCGTTTGTTCGAGCTCACGTTGGGTGAGGTGATCGGGGTTCGCGGGCGCAAGTGTCATTTAGGTCTCCAAGCCATCAGCGCCGCGGGCATCGACACCGTCAGCGCGCGCACGTCCTACCGTATCGGCGGGTGCGACACCACGTGACGATGCTTAGTAGGAAGCTGCGCCTTCCGTGCCTCCAAATGCTCTGGGGACGACCACCCGGGTGGGAAGCGCAGGTTCGAGGGACTCGAGAAGGGGCAGGCGCAGTCGGCAGCGCGCCCACGAAAGGCGATGCCGAAAACCGCGAACTTGGATCCGCATCCAGGGCGAACCTTTCGCCCCTGCTGCAAGGTAGCGGGGCAAGACGTAGGCCAGCGACTCGACGCCGAGGAAGATCGCTCGGTTACGTCATCCTGGTTCTGGTGGGATCTAGTGTTACCCCGCCCAGGCGACGTGCAGCGACCTTCGGTCATCTTCCACGATCGTGTTGTCGAACCACCCGCTTTGAGGCATCTGCTGAAGGTACGGATCCTGCTCGTGAAAGGTTGGGTAGAAGTTCCGGAACACGAAGTCGATGAACCGTCCGATCCGGAGCGGGCTCACGCACGCGATTCGGCATTCGATGCTGTTCAGGGTCAGGTGGGCTTCGGGGTGGCGTGGTCGCGCGTTCAGAGGATCGAAGTCGAAACGGATCATCGACTTCATGAGAACCTGGTCTGCTGTAGCGAGGTGGAGTTCAACAACGTCCGCAAGCGGTAGGCCATCCGCGACCATGCTCTGGTCAATTGTGACCGGGCACGGTACAAACGCAAGGCGGTGACCCATGATTCTGTTGCCGTCGAAGAAGTATGTGATCTGAAGGAGAGATCCGTCGGCAAGCACGGCCGAGTACATCCCGTTCCGCAGCCAATAAATGTAGCTCGCGACCGAAATGTCGTCGTGGTTGCTGAGGAACGGTTCGTTGGTCGTGGAGTGCCAGCTCACGTGCTGCGGCGCCTCGTCGATGGGATTCCAGTAATAGACGATCCCCTTGGACTCGAGGTAGTCGAACAGTTGGTTGAGCTCGGTCGCAACGGCTCTAGGCGTCGTCATCGATGGGCCCGAGGTCCAACTGCGGCTGAAGCCTACTCACGACCTCAGCGCGAAGTGCGAGAGGGACATCTTCGAGGGAAAGAGTTCCTGCGTCGAGTGCATGAACAAGATCCCGCAGGTTCTCCTCTGTCCGTTGGAGTCGCTCGATCTCCTCCTTGGTCTTGCCTCGGAGGTCTCGTCTCATGGCGTCAAGCTGGGTACGGGTGGGCAGTTTGAACCTAAGTCGGTACTGTTCTTCGCGTACTTGCGCGATCTCGGACGCGATCGGATCCATGTAGCGGCCGTGGCCGACGACCCGAACCCACGCTTTGTTGCGTGTGATGGCCGTGAATATCGTGTTGCGCCTTGTGACGACATCGTTGCCCATACCCGCGGAGTGCGCGTCCATGACATAAACCATGGCTGCTTCGTTTCCCTTGGCGCGGTGGATATGCGCCATCGCGACCGACCCGATCACGCGAATCTCGTCGACGCTGGAATTCACACCTACTAGATGAGACGGGATCTTACGGCGAGCGAGAGCCTTTCGGAGGGAGAGCGCGCGGCTCTTCGCTGTCCACGGAAGTGGAAAGACGACGAGGATGTCGGTCGGCTCTAGCTCGTCCGGTCCGAGATTCTGTTGAATCTGTTCGGCCACCCATTCGTCTTGCGCGAGCTCCGAGTCGAACTTCTTCACGAGCACGGCGTCAGTGTCGGTGAGGAGGCGGGGAAAGAACTCTGGTGTGCTTGCCTGGGAGCGTTCGAGGGTCACTGGCCGGCCGAGTTCGAGGCGCCCCTCCGTCTTGGTGTATCCAACGTCAAGCCACAACTTGGGATCGTCGAAGTGCTGAACGAGCCCGCCCTCACGGTAGATCCCGTACCCCAGCGCGTGCGCAGTCGCGAGCGACCAATGTGTGTTGCGGTAACACGTGGGAAGGACGATGTCGCGGAGTGCCTCGTTGGGCTGTTGATCGAGCGACACGAGCGGCTCCCCGCTCTCGTCAGTTCCGAACATTTCCGCCATTGTCGGCATCGATGCCTCGGACAGCTTCTGCAGTTCGTCGTAGCCCCAGACGATCCGTTTCGGATCTTTCGTGAACTGGTACACAAGACGGAAGAACTCAGGCGGCAGGTCTTGCGCCTCGTCGATCAGGACGACGTCGAAGATTGGCTCTACGCTCGGAGCGGCCTCGGCAACTGCGAGAAGCTCCCCGCATACTCCTCCGAATGCGTCATCGCGACCGAACTTGGCGGATGCGTATGTGTAGTCGCGCGGCGGCATACCCAAGTGCGTTGCGATGGTGTTGTACACACCGGCGCGGTTCGATGCGCCCCACGCATGCAGAATCGTCAGGCGGGAGAAGTCCGGAGAGTCTTGGAGATGCTCGGCCGTAAAGCGAACAATCAGGCTCTCGAACTGTTGATAGAGCGCCCTCGATTGGAAGGTAACCGCAATTCGCCAGTCTGGGTGTTGTGCGTGGAGATACGCCGCCTTGAGGGCAAGCACAATCGTCTTGCCCGACCCAGCGAGGCCACGAATTCGCTGGGGCCCCTCAGGCATCTCGATGGCCGCCCGGTTCTGCCAGTGATCGAGGTTTGCGATCTCCCGCTCGATCTCCTTGAGTTTCGCGCCCCTCGACGAGGGGCGGGTAACCGATGACCGTTTGTTCGCGGGCCGGATCGTGGACACTCGTTGCAGCGCCGATTGCAGCGCCGACCGGTAAGTGCTCTCAATGCCCTGGAGCGAACGCATCTCTTGGGCGAGGTCGTCCAGAGCACAATAGATCCCGCTGCCGCTAGTATCGACAAGCGGTTCACCGGGTGCGGTACCGAAAACAGTCACCGTATTGATGTCGAACCCGAGACGTCGACCTCGACGCAGCGAATCGTACCTGCTGAGTTGGCTCTCCAACGCCGCAAACAGTTGGTCCTGGGCCTCGACCAGTTGCGCCCAATCATCTTCGGTGCCCGGACTGTGTGGAGCGATCTGGAATGCGATGAGGCCGTGTTCGGGCGAGACGAGGAGAGCGTCGACGCGCACACGATCGTCGGACGTGGAGAGGACTGGGTAGCCGAGGTAGAGATCGCCGTTGAGACCTAGGAGGGCGAGTCGATCGGCTAGCGCCTCGGACGGACCGCGGTTCTTGCTCTCTCCGCGAATGACCTCAAGTGCCACGGGCTCTCCTTGCTCCTAGTGCCGTCCCAGGCTACCGAGGCATCGGTAGGTTCTGTGCGCATATTTGCTTAGACCTCCCGCTGCGAGTCGATCTTGCGGTGACGGTGAGCAAACAACGAGGTCAAGTTGTACCCGTCGATGTCGGATCAACCGTCATTGTGTTGGCGGCGCCCGTCCTCACTTTGCGCGATGCGGTGGGCTTCTTCACCAAGAATTGTTCTCCGTCGGCCGTCAGTAGATCCGCGGTGAGGGGCGTCGACAGTTCACGCCCTTGAAAGACAACCCTTGGAAGACGCCCCCTGTCTGCCACGGCAGCCTCCCAACCTAAGGTGATTTACAGGAAGCGACCCGCACGAGTTCCCCCAGTCCGACTGTCGAGCCTCCTCCCGCGGTATGCAAGCGCCGGTCTCTGAGGTGGACGGCTTGATGAGATGGCGCCAGAGGCCGAACAGCCATCGACGCGGTGTCACCGGCCCCGAATGCCGAAAACCCCGCATCTATACCGCACATTCACGGACAAGGCATGGTAGGCGCTTGCAAACGAAAGTGGACTTGATCAGGTCTAACCGAAGCGGCGGGAAGTCCGCAGAAACCCCAGATAGCGCGAAACTCTTACTCGAAAGGTCACCGGATCGATGCCGGTCGGAGCCACAAGGACCGTCATTACAACGGTCCCAGAAACCCTCGCCTAGCTTCTACATGGCGGGGGTTTTGCTTTGCCCTGGTGCGCCCCGCCGGCCGGTCTCCAGTGAGAATCGATGCATGAAGATCACCGGAGCAGTCCTGACGAGCATCGGAGCCGAGCGCCCGTACGCCACCAGCCGCCCCCTCGGCATCCGCACGCTCGAGCTCGACGAGCCGGGGCCCGGAGAGCTGCGCATCCGCATCGAGGCCGCCGGACTCTGCCACTCCGATCTGTCTGTGGTGAACGGCACGCGCCCTCGGCCGGTTCCGATGCTGCTCGGGCACGAGGCGGCGGGGATCGTGGATGCCCTGGGCAGCGGCATCGATGACCTGGAGGTCGGCGATCGCGTCGTCACGGTGTTCCTGCCGCGCTGCGAGAACTGCGACAACTGCCGCACCGGAGGCAAGCTCCCGTGCTCGGCGGGCAGCGCGACGAACGGCGCGGGCACTCTGCCTTCCGGCGAGGTGCGGCTGCACGATGAGGACGGCTTAGCGATCAACCATCATCTGGGAGTCTCGGGTTTCGCGACGCATGCGGTCGTCGACCGACGCTCGGTCGTGCGGGTCGGCCATGACGTCCCGCCGGCCATCGCCGCGGTGCTCGGCTGCGCGGTGCTGACCGGGGGCGGCGCCGTGCGCAACGCCGGCGGCCTGCGTGCCGGGCAGGACCTCATCGTCGTCGGCCTGGGCGGCGTCGGCATGTCGGCGATCCTCGTAGGTCGGGCGATCACACAGGCGGCGGGCGGCCGGGTCATCGGCATCGACGCCAACAGCGACAAGCACGCAGCCGCCCTCGAGATGGGTGCCGACGCGGTCTACACGCCCGAAGCGGCGGTGGATGCCGGGATCACCGCGCCTGTCGTGGTGGAGGCCGCCGGGCATCCTCGAGCCTTCGAGACCGCATTCCGCGTCACCGCTCCGGGCGGCACGACCGTCACCGCGGGACTGCCCGCGCCCGGTGCCCTGTCGCAGATCGAGCCGCTCACTCTCACCGCAGAGGCGCGCACGGTCGTCGGCTCGTACCTGGGCTCGTCGATACCCGCACAGGACATCCCGGCGTATGAGGCGCTCTGGCGCGACGGCACCCTGACCGCCGAGAAGCTCATCACCTCCACGATCGCGCTCGACGACCTCAACAGGGCGCTCGACGTGCTCGACACCGGCGATGCGATCCGTCAGGTGATCCTCTTCTGACGTCGGGTCGCAGACCGGATGCGCCGGCTCACAGCCCCGCCGCGCGCCGATTGAACGAGACCTGCAGGGCCTCGACGACGAGGGTGCGCTCGCGACGGGCCATCAGCCGGTAGACCGGCGTCGCGAGGCGTGACAGGCCGTACACCTGCAGCCGTGCGTGATGGTGCACGCGGGTCGACTGAGGACCGAGCGCCTGCAAGCGGTATCCGGGCCACCCCTCGACCTTCAGAGCTCCGCGCGAGCTCTCGTCCCACCAGTGGAACGTGATCGCCGTCGGGCGGTCGAACTCGACGACCTCGCCGGGCACGTTCCCCGCAGAGGTCTCGTCGAGATAGGTCGTCCCGAGGCCGACAGCCCCCGGTGAGGTCTGGCGCGTGCGCCGCAGAAGGCTGCCGCGCCTCGGCATCCACTCCGCGTAGCCGCCGATGCGGGCCAGCCGGTCGAAGACCTCCTCGATCGGGCCGGCGACCACCCGCACCAGGTCGAACTCGATGACGCCCATGCTTCATGGTCCTCCCGCCGTGCGCGCGGCGCAACGACTCCCGCCCCGGATACCCTGGCGGGCATGGCCGACCCCGCACACGTCCCCACATCGCGCCCGATGGATGCCTGGCTCGACGCCCTCAGCGAGCCCAACGGGTCTCCCGGCGGAGGGGCGGCCACGGGCGTTCTGCTCGGCGTCGCCTCCGCACTGATGGGCATGGTCGCGGCGTACACACCCGACAGTCCGGCCGCGACGGCGAGCGCCGAGCGGCTGGTGCGGCATCGCGCCGACGTGCTTCGGGCGGTCGAGGCCGACGGCGTGCTGTCTGTGCAGTTCGGGTCGGCACTGGCGCTGGCACCAGGGCATCCGGAACGCGACCAGCGCGTGAGCGCTGCCGCCGTCGACGCAGCGGGATCCGTCGCGAGCCTCGGGGCGATCGGCATCCTGCTCGTCTCCGACGCCCGCGTCCTCGCCTCGAACGGCAACCCGCACATCGCGGTCGACCTCGCCGTCGCGATGGAGTCGCTCGCCGCCGGACTCGCGGGCGCCGCGCTGAGCCTGCGGGCGAACCTGCAGATCGCACGCACGCACGGCGCTGCGGCCACGACGCTGGAGAGCCTCGAGACCGACGTGAGGCGTCTCGATGAGGCGCGCGAGGAGGTCATGCAGCTGATCCAGCGGATCTCCGCTGACCTCGACTGACGTCGTTCGCCCGCCGTGCCACACTGACTCCATGCCCCAGCAGCCGGAAGATCCCCGCCAGATGCGACGACTGCCCGAGGCGCTCGACGAGTTCCAGCAGGCCGAGGGGCACCCGCAGTTCCGGGTCGACGTCGAGCGCATCCGGTTCTCTCCCTATTACTCCCGCCTGTCTGCGGTGACGCAGGTGATCTCGCAGGCCGGTGCAGGTCTCGCCGTGCACAACCGCCTCACGCACTCGATCAAGGTCGCGGCCGTCGCGCGGGCGATCGCCACCCACCTGCAGACCCGCGACGATGACGCCGGCCGTGTCGCGGTCGAGCTCGGCGGGGCGCATCCTGTCGTGGTGCAGGCGGCCGCCGCGGCGCACGATCTCGGGCATCCGCCGTTCGGCCACCTGGGCGAGCAGACGCTCGACCGACTCGCTCGCACCCGCTTCGGCCTCGCCGAAGGCTTCGAGGGCAACGCGCAGACGTACCGCATCCTCACCCGACTCGACGAGCACGACCGGCCCGGCGTCGGACTCAACCTCACCGCCGCGGTGCGGGCGGCGGTGCTGAAGTACCCCTGGCGCAGAGGCGAGGGCGGGCCCCGGCGCGGCGGCGCGAGCAAGTTCAGCTTCTACGCGATAGACGAACCGGATGCCCGCAGCGCGCTCTCCGCGTATCCCCGCATCGCCGACGGCCAGCAGACGGTCGAGTGCTCGATCATGGACATCTCCGACGACATCGCGTACTCGCTGCACGACCTCGATGACTTCTACCGCGCAGGGCTTCTGAACCCAGCGACCCTCTCGGCGGAGTTCCGGTCGTGGCGTCGTGATCTCGCGCAGCTGCGCGCCGCCGACGCAGCCGCCCTCGCCGCCGACACCCGCACTCCTGGCCACTCGCTCGAGCTGCTCTGGCGCCGCATGCAGAGCAAGGACAGCTGGATCGCCGACCCCGACGCCTTCAGCGAAGCCGTCGCGAAGGTGTCGTCAGAGGTGATCGACGGCCTCGTCGCCGAGCCGTTCGACGGCTCGCTGGCCAGCGAGCGTGCCCTGGCGAGGTTCACCACGGCTTGGATCGCCCGGCTGCAGTCGTCGATCGAGGTGCACAGGCATCCTGACATCCGCGCCGGCCACGTGAGCCTCAACCGCCAGGCCTGGCACGAGGTGGCGGTGCTGAAGTTCCTGCATGAGCGGTTCATCCTCGAGCGGCCCGACCTCGCCGTCTACCAGCGAGGCCAGGCCAGTGTGCTCGAGCGCCTCGTCGACGGCTTCACCGCCTGGCTCGACGATCCGCGCGACGCGCGACGGGCGCCGCGCCGCCTCATCGACCTCGTCGAGCTCGCCACCGACGACCACCGCCGGTTGAGCACCCCGGCCGCCGTCGTCGAGACCCTCGGCCGCGGCCGCGGCATCATCGACTACGTCGCGTCTCTCACCGACGCCCAGGCCATCTCTCTCGACGCCCTGCTCGCGGGTCGCACCGAACGCCTCTGGGACGCCGGCCAGGGCCTCTGAACCCACCCGACGCACGCATCGGCCGCGACAGCGGCCCTCGACCTCGCAGAGAGTGGAAGAGTGGATATGGCATCCCCGTCACACTCTCAGGAGGCCCCATGCGCGCCGTCGTCTACGACCAGTTCACCCAGGATCTCGACGCCCTCGAGGTGCGCGATCTGCCCGAGCCGAAGCTTGCCCCGGCGTCGGTGCTGATCGAGGTGCGGGCGGCGGGAGTGAACCCCGTCGACTGGAAGGTGATGGCCGGCGGCCTCGACCCGATCATGCCCACGCAGTTCCCCGTCATCCCCGGCTGGGACGTCGCCGGCGTGGTGGTCGCCGTCGGCATGGACACCCCCGAGTTCGAGGTCGGCGATGAGGTCATGGCCTACGCCCGGAAAGACACCGTGAGCGCCGGCACGTTCGCCGAGCGCGTCGCCGTCCCCGTCTCGGCGGTCGCACGCAAGCCCGCATCGCTCTCGTGGGAGCAGGCGGGCGCCCTCCCCCTCGCCGGCGGCACGGCACTGCGGGCGATCGACGCGCTCGGCGACGTGAAGGGCCGAACCGTGCTGATCCATGGCGGGTCGGGCGGCGTCGGCAGCTTCGCCGTGCAGATCGCCGCGCGCCGAGGCGCGAAGGTCATCGCCACAGCATCCGAGCGCAATCACGACTACGTCCGCACGCTGGGCGGCGAGCCGACGACCTACGGCGACGGGCTCGCCGAGCGCGTCCGCGAGATCGCCGGCGGACCGGTCGACGCCGTCGCCGACTTCGTCGGAGGGATGCTCGACACGACCCTCGATGTGCTCGCCGAGGGCGGCATGCACGTCTCGATCGCCGACGGCTCTGTCACCGCGCACGGCGGGCGGCACATCTGGGTGAGGCCCGACGGGTCGCAGACCGCGCGCCTCGCCGATCTCGTCGACGCGGGTGAGCTGCAGATCGAGATCGCGGAGACGTTCCCGCTCGACGGCGTCGCCGACGCGTTCCGCGCCAGCCAGGGCGGTCACACGCGCGGCAAGCTCGTCATCGTCCCCTGAGACAGAGTTCGCGCCCGGGCCTCACTCGGGACCCGGGCGCGAACGTTCCTCCGGTCAGAAGACTTCTTCGTCTCCGGCGGTGCGTGTGGAGCGACGGGTCTCGTATCCCCCCACAGCAGGTTCGGTGCGAGTGACCACATCGGTGCGACGGCGACGAGCCAGGAGCACGAGGCCGACGATGAACGCGACGACACCCGCGCCCATCAGGATGTAGCCGACCATGTCGAGGTCGGCCCAGCCGACGTCGATGTTGAGTGCGAATGTGAGGATCGCTCCGATGACGAACAGAACGACTCCGGTGCCGATGGTCATCTCTGGCTCCCTTCGGGTTGGCGGCGTGGCCGTGCGGCCCGCCTGACCTCCAGAATCCCCATCCTGGCGAGGGCGGAGAATGGGGTTGACAAGTCACCCTCGGCCCGGGTCAGTCCTCCTGGCCGCGCAGCGGCGGCCGCAGCACGAGCACCGTGACGATCGCGACGAGGATCACGGCGGTGAGCGTGACCGGTACGGGCAGCACCGGGTCGAGCAGCACGAGCAGCGCTCCCGCGGGAACCGCGATGTTCACCACCCGGTCGGCGTTCGAACGGATCGCTATCAGCCATACGCCCATCAGGAACACGGCGATGGGCACGCTCGTCGTGAACGAGACCGCGACAGCGGGCAGCGCCGTGTCGCCCGTGAGGTCGTCGATCCACACCTCGATGCCCGCAGAGAAGGCACCAGCGGCGGCGAACACGAAGTAGTGCACGTACCCGTACGCGAATGACGAGCGCTCGGAGATCGCCCTGTGGTGCGGCGGCCAGAAGTAGATCCACCACATCGCGGCGGCCGAGACCAGGGTCACCGCCGCGACCCAGATCAGTGGCCCCACCGCGTCGACCTTCTCCCGGGCTCCGATGATCGCCGTCGCCGAGGCGAGCAGACTCTCGCCGAGCACGATCAGCGTGAACAGGCTGTATCTCTCGGTGATGTGATGCGGATGCCAGGGCGTCGCCCCTCGACGCTCCGCGATGACCGGCACGGCGATCTCAGCGAGCATCAGCACAACGAACACAGGCAGCGTGGCTGCGGAGGGCAGCAGCAGGAACCCGACCCATAGCACCTGCACGACCGCGATCCCGATCGCATAGGCGATGGCCGTGCGACGCAGTGACGGGTCCTGACGCGCGGCGCGCAGCCACTGCACGATCATCGCCAGCCGCATCACCACGTACGCGATGACGACGACGGTGAAGTCGCGGTGCTCATCGTCGAACACGGGCCCGATTCCCGCCGCCAGCACGAGCACGCCGGCCATCTGCACGATGGTCGTGACGCGGTAGAACCAGTCGTCGACGTCGAACGACGACGCGAACCAGGTGAAGTTCATCCACGCCCACCAGATGGCGAAGAACACCATCAGATACGAGACGATGCCCGATCCCGCGTGCCCTGCCGAGACGGCGTGGTGCAGCTCGCTCGAGGCCGTGCTCACCGAGATGACGAACACGAGGTCGAAGAACAGCTCGAGAGAGCTGGCGACCCGGTGCGGCTCACGAGGATCTCGGGGCACCATGCGTTCGAGCGCGAAACGCGCCCCCGTAGCGTTGACGTTCACCGGCTCAGGGTAGAGCACGACCGCCTCGGCATGCACGGCGGCACTCGACGCGCGACCCCGCAGCCTGTGACAGCGCCCGCGTGGTCAGTGAGCGGGGCCGTCAGCGGGCTCGACGCCGTCGACCGCATCCGCCATCGCTCGGAGGAACTCCGTGACGTTCGCCTGTGCCTGGGCATCCATGCCCGTTGCGACGGCGTACATCAGCTCGTGCATGCGGCCGAGGGTATGGCGGACGTCATCGTCTGCGTGCTCGGTGGCGCGTACGACCGACGCACCCGCCTCGGTGTCGCGGTGAACATGCCCCGAGCGCTCGAGCCGATCCACCAGCACCGAGGTCGCTGCCGCGGAGATGCCGAGATAGGCCGTCAGAGCGGCGGGCCGGGCGCTGTGCTGCGGCTGACGGAAGAGGAAGCGCAGGGCGAGCAGCTCGTTCTCTCCCATCGACATCTCGTCTTGGGTGCGTCGCCGCATCGCCCGCTCTGCGGCACGGTAGACGCGCAGAGCCTCGAGCACTTCGCGCGCCCGCTCCCCCTCGCTGCGCTCGTACCAGTACCCGTCCACCAGAACCTTCGCCACACTCACTCCTTCAGCGGTGCCTCACAGGCCCGCATCAGTCATGATAGGAGAGGGGAAGGGGATTCGCGCGGCCGATGGAGTCGCAGAATCGCAGTGACGGAGGACACAGGTGAATTTTCGAAGCAAGGCAACTCTCGAGAAGTGGGTCGAGGACTTTCGCGCCGCCCGCGAGGCGGGCGATCTCGTCCGTGTGATCATCCAGGACGGCTCTGACGGCTCTGACACCGGGCTCGTGATCGTGCCCGTGAAGAACTCGTCGGTGAGCATCTTCATGGAGCCGATCCGCATCGGCGACGAGCGGTGGAGCGTCACGCTCGAACCCAACGACGAGAACACGGTGCTCGACAGCCACCAGCTGCACGCCCTCGCCAGCGAGCTCGCCGTAGCCGCCGAGCTGTGCTCGTACCTCGAGGCTCGCAGCATGGGTCACGACGAGCTGCCGAGCGACGAGGTGCTCGAAGAGGTCTGAGCCTCAGAGCTCGCCCGGCCGCATCGCCTCGGCGTCGATCGCCCGCATGACACGCAGCGTCGCGGTGTCTGCGCGGGCTGCACCCGGCGCCCGTGCAGCCAGGCGGCCGTAGGGTGGAATCATGAGCACCCCTGCATCCGACACCATCACCATGTTCGGCGCCGAGTGGTGCGGCGACTGCCGCCGCACCAAGAAGCAGCTCGACGAGCTCGGCATCGAGTACACGTACGTCGACCTGGTCGCAGACCCGGCCGCGGCCGACGTCGCCAAGGAGATCTCGGGCCGCATGAACATCCCTGTGGTCGTCTACCCCGACGCGAGCCACCACGTCGAGCCGAGCAACGCCGACGTCGAGGCGAAGCTGCGCGAGCTCTCGCTGATCTGACCCGCTCGACCCGCTCCCTCTGCCACCGCCACCGCCACAGGAGACGACGATGACTCAGCAGACGGCTGTCGACACCGACCTCGACGAGGCGCAGCGCACCGCGCTCGATGCCGACATCGAGGCGCTGCAGCAGGGTGCGCGCACCTGGTCGCACCTGACCGTCGGCCAGCGCGCGACGCTGCTGCGCGCGGTGCGCGCGAGCGTCGCCGTCACCGCGGCCGACTGGGCCGGCACGGCCGCCGACTCGAAGGGGCTGGATGCACGGCATCCGCTTCGCGGCGAGGAGTGGCTGAGCGGTCCCTATTCGGTTCTCGGCGCCCTCGACGCGTACATCGACACCCTCGCGAAGCTGGCAGAGGGGCGCAGTCCGCTCGACGGCGTGACGATCGGGCGCGCCCCGGGCGGGCGCACGCGGGTCAGCGCGTTCCCGCTGACCGGGCTCGACCGCTTCCTGCTGTCCGGCTTCTCGGGAGAGGTGTGGCTGCAACCGGGCATCACCCCCAACGCCGCGCGCGCGGATGCGGGCCTCGCGCAGCGAACGCGGGGCGGCGAGGGCGGTGTCGGCCTCGTGCTCGGCGCGGGGAACATCACCTCGATCCCGGTGCTCGACGTGCTGTACGAGCTGCTCGCGCACAATCGCGTCGCACTGCTGAAGGTCAACCCGACGCAGGACGCCCTGGTGCCCGTCTACGAGCGGGCGCTGGCTCCGCTGATCGCTCCCGGATTCCTGCGGATCGTGCGCGGCGGCCCGGCCGTCGGCGCATACCTCACCGCTCACCGCGACCTCGTGCACGTCCACATCACGGGCTCGGCCGCGACGTTCGACGCGATCGTCTGGGGTCCGTCGTCCGGGCCCAAGGCCGGCGCGACGACCCGCCGCCGACGCGAGAACCGTCCGCTGCTGAAGAAGCCCATCACGGCCGAGCTGGGCGGCGTCTCCCCGATCATCGTCGTGCCGGGCGAGTGGAGCGCCGCAGACCTCGCCTTCCAGGCCGAGCACATCGCGACCATGCGCCTGCAGAACTGCGGCCACAACTGCATCGCCGGCCAGGTCGTCATCATCTCGTCGGAGTGGGCGCAGGCAGAGCAGTTCCGCGCCGCGCTGCGGCGCGCCTACGCGTCAGCCCCCGAGCGGCCCATCTGGTACCCGGGGTCGCCGTCGCGCATGCAGCAGGCGGCGGAGCACTATCCGGATGCCCTGGTGCTGGCCGATCGCCTGCTGATCGAGATCGACGAGGGCGAGGATGCCGCGGCTCTGCAGACGACCGAGTACTTCGCCCCCGTGCTCGGCGTCGTCGAGCTTTCCGGCACCGGACAGGAGTTCCTCGATGCCGCGGTCGCGCACGCGAACGACGAGCTGCAGGGCACCCTGGGCGCGAACCTGATCATCGACCCCGCTACCGAGAAGTCACTCGGCACCGGGTTCGAGCGCGCCATCGCCGACCTGCGCTACGGAACTATCGCGATCAACTCCTGGACCGCCTTCGGGTTCATCACCCCCACGCTGACCTGGGGCGCCTTCCCCGGCAACACGCTCGACGACGTGGGCAGCGGGATCGGCGTGGTGCACAACGCCCTGCTGCTCGACGGGGTCGAGCGCTCTGTGGTGCGCGGCCCCTTCCGTCCGTTCCCGCGGTCGCTGCCCGTGCTGAACGGCGGCGGTCGCCTGACGATCCTGCCGAAGCCGCCGTGGTTCGTCTCGGCACGGACCGCCGCCGCGGTGAGCGAGGGCCTCACGCGTTTCCGGGCGCGCGGGGGCATCGTGACCCTCGTGCGCACCCTGCTTCAGGCGCTGCGCGCCTGACCCCGTCTCGCGCACCGACCCGACGACTGCCGGAGCGCGTGCGCAGGACAGCGGGCGTCAGAGCTCGTCGCCGGAGACGGCGAAGGTGTCGCAGACGCCGAGGCCGTTCTTGTAGCCGTTCGCGAACCATGCCTGGCGCTGCTCGCTGGTGCCGTGCGTGAAGCTCTCCGGGTTCACCCGGCCGGCCTGCTGCTCCTGGATGTTATCGTCGCCGACCGTGAACGCCGCGTTCAGGGCATCCGTGATCTGCTCCTCGGTCGGCTTCTTCAGGTACGCCACCCCATTCTCGTCTTCCAGCTCGGTGACGTCTCCGAGCCAGGCGCCGGCGTAGCAGTCGGCCTGCAGCTCGGTGCGCACGCCGTTGCTGTCGGGCCCGGTGCCGTTGTTCGGGTACTTCTCCATCGTGCCGGTGATGTTCTGGATGTGGTGACCCCACTCGTGGCCCACGATGTAGAGCTGAGCGAGTTCGCCGGCCGAGGCGCCGAACTGCTGGCGCATGAGCTGGAAGAAGTCGGGGTCGATGTACACGCCCTGCTCGGGCGGGCAGTAGAACGGGCCGACCGCGTTCGACGCCGTGCCGCACTGGGTCGAGGTCGAGCCGTCGACCACCGTCATCGTGGGGGCGGTGTAGCCGTCGACGTGGTCGCTCCAGTACTTGTCGAGCAGCACCTGCGCGCCGGCCATGCGACAGTCGTCATTCGTGTTCGCATCCTGCCCGGTGTCGCACTCGGCGAGGGTGTTCTCACCGCTCGAGGCGGGCGGATTCTGGCCCCCGGGAGCCCCGCCGACGAGGCCAGTCAGATCGGGTCCGCCGAGCATGGCCACCACCAGGGCGACGAGACCGAGCACGCCCACGCCGCCACCTGCGACCACGGCGCCTCGTCCACGTCGGCGCGTGGTGTTTCCCGAGATGTCGGCATCTGGATTGAACGTCATGCAGAAAAGGTACCCCGGTGCGGCATCCGGCGACGAGGGCTTGACGGATGCGCGAACGCCGCGCACGCCGGCACGGCGAGGAATAGGCTCGGGTCATGGCGACGACGATCACGATCACAGGTGCCGGCGGACAGATCGGCTACGCGCTGCTGTTCCGCATCGCGGCGGGCGACATGCTCGGCCCCGACGAGCGTGTGCGGCTTCGGCTGCTCGAGATCCCGCAGGGCCTGCGCGCGGCGGAGGGCGCCGCGCTCGAGCTGCAGGACGGCGCGTTCCCGCTGCTCGACGGCGTCGAGGTGACCGATGACGCGACGGCCGGCTTCGACGGCGCGAACCATGCCCTGCTCGTCGGGGCGCGCCCGCGCGGGCCAGGCATGGAGCGCGGCGACCTGATCGCCGCGAACGGAGGCATCTTCGGCCCGCAGGGCCGCGCGATCGCCGCATCCGCGGCATCCGACATCCGCGTCACGGTGGTCGGCAACCCGGCCAACACGAACGCGCTGATCGCGGCATCGGCCGCCGACGGGGTGCCCGCCGAGCGGTTCAGCGCGCTCACGCGGCTCGACGAGAACCGAGCGCGGGCGCAGCTGGCACAGACCCTCGGGGCGCCCGTGGCGAGCGTGCGACGCGTGCCGATCTGGGGCAACCACTCGGCCACCCAGTTCCCCGACCTCACCCACGCAACGGTCGACGGCGAACCGGTCGCCGAGCGTCTCGCATCCGCCGTGGGAGATGTCCGCACCTGGCAGGAGCAGACCTTCATCCCCCGTGTCGCGAAGCGGGGCGCGGAGATCATCGAGGTGCGCGGCTCGTCGTCGGTGGCGTCCGCGGCGAGCGCGGCCATCGACCACGTGCGCGACTGGGTGCACGGCACTGATGACTGGACGAGCGCCGGTGTCGTCTCGCACGGTGAGTACGGCGTGCCGGAGGGGCTGATCTCGTCGTTCCCCGTGCAGGCGGCCGGCGACGAGTGGCGGATCGTCGAGGGGCTCGAATTGGATGCCTGGGCTCGGGCCCGCGTCGATGCGTCGGTGGCCGAGCTGGTCTCGGAGCGCGACACGGTGCGAACCCTCGGTCTGCTCTGACCGGGCTTCGCACTCGGGCAGAATGGGTGACGGAGGTACGACGATGAGCGACGCGATGAACCCGACGGATGCCGGGATGGATGCGGCCCTCACGAGCCCCCTGCACCTGCCGCACGCTGCGGCGACCTGCGAGAAGTGCCTGGCGAACACGGATCACGGCTGGTGGTCGGCCCGCCCCGAGGGAACCCGGCTGGTGGGGCTGGTGGTGGCCCGCGAGGGGATGCCGTCGGTGACCCAGCAGCGTGAGGATCTCACCCGCTTCGGTGTGCCGATCGAGGGCTTCCGCCACCCTGCGCCCGAGATCCTCGAGAGCTGGGGCGATCGTCTGGCGCGCCTCATCGAGACGCTGCGCAGCGGAGACGTGCTCGTCGTCGCGAACGCGCACGCGCTGGGCAGGAACCGCGACGAGGAATCGCGCACGATCGCAGAGCTTCGTCGCCGCGGGATCATGGTGAAGGTCCTCGGGCATCACGCCCGCCACCTGACCGACGCGACGGTCTGACCGCGCCAGGGGGTCTGACCGACGCGCAGCAGCGCCCCGGCTCAGTCCTCTTCTGCTGCCGCCTCGCGCAGCGACTCGTCGTCGAGCAGCGGCAGATCGGCGCGGGTGACGATCTGCGACGTCACGGCGTACTCGACCAGTCGCGCTCGGCGATTGGTGGCGACCTTCCCCGGTCCGCCGCGCAGTCCCTGCACGCCCATGCGGTCGAGCTTGTCGCAGACGTTGTCGAGCTTGCGGTTGAACTTCGTCATGCTCCACCCCAGGCGCTTAGCCGCGGCGGTCGATGAGGGCAGTTCGTTCATGCTGACGCCCTCGCGGCGCAGCATCGGCTCGGCGAGCGCGACGATCAGCTGCTTCTGCATGGCGGTGAAGCGCGCGGGCATGACGGTCGTCTCCCCGCTCATGGATTCCTCGACCTGACGCGAGATCTCGTACGGTGCCTCTTCGGTGTGCAGGCTGAGCTCGTAGGTGACGGGTCCGGCGGTGAACACGATGACGTTGCGCTCGAAGACCAGGGGCATGCGCGCGCCGGGCGACAGCCACGACTGCACGGCGCCACCGGCGCTCGACACGGTCGCAGCGAGCCGCACCCCGACGTTGGCGAGCCACCACAGGCCGTCGCGGAACTGCACATCAAGGAACTGGCGGTGCAGGTACGGGTTGTCGTCGATCGCGAGGTCGCCCTCCCGTCCGATCACGAACGCACGGTCTGCGGGAACGTCACGCCACTCGCCGGCGAACTCCAGACGCAACGGCGGTGTGGCCCGCTCTGCGGCGGGCGCGGTCTGAGCATCTGCTTTCACATCGGTCACAGGAAGTTCCCCCTCTGGGCAATATCTTGTCACGCGATGGCGCGTCTTCGAGGCTCAGTCCGCGTCGCCCTCCCCGTAGGGTGCGACCGGAAGGTCGTCCGGCGACGGCTGCGGCTGCACGGGCGAGCCGTCGGCCTCGCGGTAGACGGGGCTCCCGTCTTCGGGGAAGTAGAAGCGCGGCTGCCAGTCGGGCCCTTCGAAAGCGGGGAACCGCTGCCATGCGCTGTCGTAGACGAGACCGTCGAAGACCATGTCGGACAGGTCACCGGCATCCCCCGGGAAGCATCCGGGATTCGCGGTCGCGCGGATCACGCCTCGCCCCGGGCGGATGGTCACCACGCCGCGGCCCAGCCGGTCGCCGGTGCCGATCACGTTGATCTCGGCGCTGTCGCCCTCGCCGTACTCCGCGACGTTCACGTCGACGCCCGAAGCGGTGAACGCCGAGCGGGCCGCCTGCACCACGGCATCCACGTCGATGTCGTCGGCCTTGTGCTCCCGCACCCACGAGAACGTGTAGCCGCGCTGCCCGTCGTCGAGCTTGCAGGAGATCGGCGCGGCGCCCCAGGTGTCGACGCTCCAGTCTCCTTCGTGCACCGCCATGATCACGTCGTGCATCACGGTCGAGTAGGCGATGTAGCGCTTCTCGCCGTCGCGATACAGCGAGTCGCCCGTGAGGGCAGGGTCTGCGGGGCTGCAACCAGTCATCATCGCCACCATTCCGACGACCATCGCCGTCTTCAGTCCTCGTCGAGTCTCGCGTCGCATCGCATCCATCCTGCCCTCAGAAGTCGATCAGCTCGAACTCATCGCTGATCCACCAGTTCGTGGCGTCCCAGAACCCCTTCGTGCTGCCCTCACCCTGACGCTCAGTACCGGGCTCGCCGGTGCGGATGATCTCGGAGACGTTGTAGAACGATTCCGATCCCGGCTCGAGGTATGCCCCGGGGCCGAGGGCGCCGTGGCCCGTCGCGGCCGGCAGCTCCTCGCCCGTGTGCGAGACTCCCCCGTCGCTGTCGAAGACGGTGACGCCGGGCAGGTGCTCGGGCGGCACCGGATGCCCGGGCGCGGTCGCCCGTCCGATCCGGGCTGTCGCGTCGTCTTCCGAGATGGTCGCGTACACCTGCGTCGCCCGGCTGTCCGAGAGGTTGTGCATCACGGTCTCGTCGTCGGGGAAACCCGCCGATCCCACGGCGATGAAGGCGGTGACGCCGTGCCCGTCCGGCTGCGATCCGATCGCGAGTGCGGCTGTCGTGCTGCCGTACGAATGCGCGATGACGGTGATGTCGGCGTCGGGCGAGAGGGCGCGCACGCCGTCGAGGTACGAGCCGAACGCGGCTGCGCCGTCGACGGCCCGCCCCATCTGCGGCTCTTCGAGGAGGTCGGGTGAGTCGTACCCGAACCACACCACCGTGGCGGATCCCGGTCCGACCGAGGCGTTGAGCTCGCGCGCCGACTCCCCCCAGCCGGCGAGGTCGTGCACGGTGCTGTTCATGCCGGGCACGAGCGAGTTGATCTCGGATGCCGTGGCCAGATCGCCGTGGGCGATCGCGGCGGTGACCTGCTCCGAGCCGTCGGGGTCGAAGCTGATCAGGCTCGGCCGGGGCAGTCCTTCGGCGTTGAGCGCGCGCATGATGGCCTCGAGGTCGTCTCGCCGATCGGCCGGCAGGTCACCGGCGAGAAGAGCCTCGAGATGCGAACGGTTCGCATCGCCGCGCACGTCGTACGGGATGCCGTCGAGATTGCCGATCACCTCGGGATGCGCCTCGATCAGCTCGTCGTGCAGCTCGGGGTGAGCGCGCCAGACCCGCAGCACCTCGGCCGGGTCGCCGCTCGCCAGCAGACTCTCGAGGAAGGTGCGCTCCTGCGGCGTCAGCGTCGAGTTCGCACCGGCGGCGAGGGCGGCCAGCGCCGCACCGTACGCGGCGTCCCACCCCGAGTGGTGCCGCTCGTACTCGGCCCACAGCGCCTCGAGCGCCTGCGCCGCGGTGTCACGCGCCTCGATGGCCTCGGTCGCGAGAGCCTGCGTCGCCTCGATCGCGAGGGTGCTGGTGCCGTAGGCCGCGGCGAGGGCGGGCCGGCCCGCGTCGTCAGCCGCGGCCTCGGCCTGGGCCCAGTTCGCGTGCGCCAGCTCGATCTCCTCGATCATGGCGTTCGCCGGCGCCGCGCAGCGGTCGTACGCATCGGCGTAGGTGGCGATCACTCGCGAGAGGTGCTCGGCCTCGGCCATGTCGGGGGCGAGAGCGGCCATCAGGTCGGCCGCATCTGCACGCACCGAGGTGACTGCCCTGCCCACGCCCGGCAGGCCGGTCGCGGCGGCGGCCGCGTCATGCAGGTCGTCGAGTCCGTCGTGCACGCGCGTGAGCTGGCCCGACCACCACGACATCGTGCCGGTGTCGCCCTCGATGCGCTCGAGCAGATAGCCGCGATTCGGCGAGACGAGCGTCATGACCGCTCCCCCGTCAGCTCGGCATCGAGCTCGGTGTACCGGTCGGCGATGCGGCGGGCGGATGCCGAGACCTGCGAGCCGCCGTCGACTCGCGCCCGCACGGCGTCGCCGAGGCCCGTGAGGTGGCGGTGCAGCGCGAGGCGCAGGGCGGGCCGCGAGGCGGGGTTGCCGATACCCGTGTCTTCTGCGCCGAGATCGGCCGACTCGAGCAGGACGCCCGTGATCGCGGTGTCGACGGTGCTCGAGGCGAGCTGCAGCTCGGCGTAGAAGATCTCGACGTCGCTCACGATGAGCATCCCTCCGGCGCCGGACGATCCGGCTCACCGCCAGGTTAGGGATGCCCTGCGGCGAGGTCGATGGGCATCACTACCCATGCGCCGTGCGGCTGCCGAGCCGCTCCGGCATCAGAAAGGGCCGTGGCGCAGATCCTCTGATCTGTGCCACGGCCCTCTCGTGGAGCTTCCGGTCAGCCGCCGGCGAGCTCGGAGTCCTTGTCGCGGATCGAGTCCGCCATGCGGTCCAGCGCCTGCGCCATGTCGTTCACAGCCTCCGCAGCGTCATCCAGCGACGTCGTCAGCTCGGAGTACGCCGTCGAATACGCCTCAGACGCATTCTCGGTCTTGAAACCGTCCTGCACCAGGTCGTCGATGACGCCCTGCAGCTCCTTCAGCGTGTCGGTCACGGCGCTGCGACCATCACGCAGACGCGATGCCGCGCTCTCCATCTCGGAGTACGTCGCCCCAAAGTCATGTCCGGCCATAACAACCCTCCAGCTCTCATCTACGACAGCCCCACCGGACCGCCCACACACGACGTTACCGAAACTCGCGTGAGACGCGAATGGGGAGAACTCCCCATCACTTCTTCTTCACGGCCCACTGGCTGACGCCCGAGGTGAGCGATGCCACGCCTCCGCTGCGGGGGGACACGCCCTCGACGCGCGGGTCGACGATCGTCAGCCGGGGGTTGACGGCGATCGGCAGGGCGACGGCCGACTGCACGATCGTCGCCTCGATCTGCGCGAGCACCTCGCGGGCCTCGTACACGTCGGTGGTCTGCGACAGCTTCTCGATGAGGGTGTCGCGGTTGCCGTCCGGCGCCGGAACGAGGGATGCCGAGGCGCTGCTGCCCCACTGATCCGCGATCTGCGCCGGCGTCTCGGGGATCGGAGTGCGGGCGATCACGGCATCCCACCCGCCGCCCTCCACGGCTTTCGCGTAGTCGTCGCTGCCGCAGTCGCGCACGCCCCAGCCGGCTTCGGCCGTGACCTCGCGCAGCGCCGCGAAGGCGCCGCGCGCGAACTCGCTGCGCCGGTCGTACAGCACGCAGACGCCGACGCGGTCGGGAAGACCGGCGTTCTGGCGCTCGAGGGCCGCGTCGTCGGCGGGCTCGCCGAGCTTCTGCGTGAACCCGGAGTCCTCAGCGACGATGTCGTACGCGCGCGAACCGGGAGCGGTGATCATCGACGTCGTGCCGGCGAAGTCGGACGCCCATTCCCCGCCACCCCGCTGAGCGAGGGTCGACGCCGGCACCGCTCTGAGGAACGCGATGCGCGCCTGCGGCCGCGAGAAGACACCATAGGGCTGCAGCTGAAGCGACCACATCGTGCCGTCGTGGGTGGACTGCACGGTGAAGTCCTTGCGCTGCAGCATGCGGATCGGTTCGCGATTGCCGCTGTTCGGCGAGACCTGCGCGACATCCACCGTGTCGCCGATGCGCTCGAGCACGTCGTCGCCACGGGGCACCAGCGTGATCTTCTCGACCTTGGCCCCCACGATGCCGCGATAGTCCGGGTTCGGGGCGAACGAGATGCCGGTCGAGGACTCGTCGATCTTCTTCACGAGGTACGGTCCGCTCGACACAAGCATCTCGGACGCCGGGGCCTTGCCCGGCTCGATCGACGCGCCGTCGCGCCATTCGGCGCTGAGCTTCGACAGGGTCTCGTCATCACCCGAGCGGATCGCGGTGATGACGGCCTGCTTCGCCTCCATCGGGTCGTCGAGGCCGAGAGCCCGCTGCGCGACGACGTGGGCCGGCGCGGGCGCCGAGACGGCGCGCTGCCAGCCGATGTCGGGCCGGGTGAAGGTCACGTCGATCGCCCGCGCGAACTCGTCGACCTTCGGCGGCTTCGCATCGAGGGCGCTCTCGCCCGATGCCGTCCCGCTCTCATCATCGGCCAGCAGGCCGGCCTGCCAGGCCCAGCCGAGCAGAAGGTCGGCCGCGTCGAGCGGGATGCCGTCTGACCAGACCGGTTCGGCGAGGTCGTACCTCACGGTGAAGGGCTTCTTCGAGACGATCTTCACCGTGCCGAAGCCCTCGTCGGGAACGAACTCGCCGTCGACGAGATCGCCGAAGTCGGCGCGGATGAGCTCGGCGACGTCGCGGTTCGCGGCGGTCGGCGCGGCGGCCGCGTTCAGCGAGGTGAGCTCGCCGCTCCACGCGACCGTGACCTCGGTGCCAGGCACGACGGTGTCGGGCAGCGCCGGCGCGCACGCTGCCAGCCCCAGGGCGAGCGCGACCACCGTGGCAGCCGCGAGGTGACGCGAGCCCCTCACCGACGGATCACGCGAGATCGGTGTCGTCGTCTTCCGCGGCCATCGCGCGGAACGGCTCGCTCTCTTCGCTCTCGAGCCAGGCCTTGGCGTACTCGAGCAGCGTCGCCGGCGACTCCTCGGCCTCTTCGTAGGTCGCGAAAGGCCCGATCGTGTCCTCAGACGGCCGTTCGTCGGCGCGCAGCACGCTCTGGGTCGAGAGGTTGTACCAATAGGTCTGTGATTCGCGCATCAGTTCCCCGCTCCGGTCAGCTGGCTCGATCTCAAGGGTAGGAGTGAAGGCCCGGCTGCGCTCACTCGAACGACGGGCGCAGCTGCTCGCCCATCGAGCCGATGTTGGCCGGTGTGACCTGCCAGCGCGTCGCATCGGTGTCTTCGAACGTCACCTCGTACTGCCCGCTCGTGCGATCGAACTGCACGAGGATCGCGGCCGGGAGCGGATCACCGGGCTTGTAGTAGCTCTCGAGGTAGGCGTTGACCGCCGCCTTGGCGTAGTACGGGTGCGAGGCCACCGCGGCGATCGATCCGTCGTCGGAGTAGGCGTAGCCGTGCGTTCCGCTGAACTTGCCCCCCGCGAAGTCGAGCACCATCGACAGCGCCTGCCACTCCTTGTCGGCACCGGTCAGGTTGTCGACCAGCGCACGGATGAGGCCGGTGGTGACGTCGTCGGTCATAGCACTCCTTGGGCTGCTCACAGGTCCGGCATGTCGGCGCGGGAGACCCTGTCGAAGGCCTCACCGGCGACGTTGTCGAACATCGGGAAGTTTCGGTACGCGGCGTTCCCCGTGGCGGGATCGGTGACCGTGTAGTTGACCACAAAGCTATCAGGGCGCACCGCGCCGGGAGGCATGACCTCGACCGTGTAGTCGACCTGGTAGCCCTTGCCGACCCAGTCGGCCCACTCGTTCTCCATCTTCTTCCAGGCACCGCGGTTCAGATTCGCGGCCTGAGGCGCGATGCCCTCATCGGGAGTGTCGCCGTAGAAGCGATGACCGCCGAGGTGACCGCCGTCGTCGGTCGACTCGCCGAGGTTGCCGACGTCCGTCGCGTTGTCGCCGCGCGTGCTGCTTCCGAAGTCCTCGGTGATCGTGCCGCGCTCGGTGATGGGCCGCCCCGTCTCGGAGTCGAAGTGCGTGGCCTTCGTGTTGCCGCCGCGGGTGGTGATGACGCCGTCGTCGAACCGGTCGACGTCGTTCACGCCGTTCTTGTTGCGCACCTGGCGCTGCCCGTGCCCGCGGAACATGTCGGCGAGCTGACGCACGTGGATCGGCAAGCCGTCCAGCGAGTGCATGATCGGACGACCCAGCGAGTCCATGATCTTCGCCATCGTCAGTCTCCCGTCAGATTCAGGCCGGCGAGATCGGCCATCAGCCGCTCGGTCATGCTCTCTACGTCACCGGCGTAGGTCTCCATGTCGCCCTGGGCCTGCTCGAGCGCCTGCAGATCCGCATAGAACTCGTCGGTGTCGCCGACCGTGGCCTCGACGATCGGCGCGTCGAGCGCCGCCATGATGACGCCGGGCAGCTCTTCGGTGAGCGGCGCGACCACCGTGGGCAGGATCTGCTCGAGCGCCTGCTCGATCGCGATGTCGACGGCGGCGTTCAGAAGCTTCTTCTTAAGCAGCAGCATCGGGCCGGCGCCGAGCGCGGTGATGGGGTTGGTCAGCATGCCGACCAGCGTGATCATCGTCGTCGTCACGTCGGCGATGACCTTGATCTTCAGTCCGAAGACGACGTCGGCCGCGATGTCCATGCCCGTGGGCACCGGCCCGAGCAGGCCCAGCAGCTTGTCGAGGTTCTGCGAGCGGTTGGTGTTCCAGGCCGCCACGTAGGCCGGCCCCGCCTGGCCTCGCATCGCGGCTGCCATGTCGCCGTTGACCTTGCGATCCATGGCGGTCAGCGCCTGCTCCAGATCGCCGCTGAAGGTGCGGACGATCTCCGCGCCCCGCCGAAGCTCGTCCTCATCGATGTCGGGCCATTCGAAGCCGAGCTTCTCCATCACCCAGATGAGCTCATCCGGCAGCATCATGCCCATCGCGCACCCTCCTCCGTTCGATTCAGATCATTCGAGCCGGGTCGCGCCACCATCCCCCCGGGCGATGGCGCGACCCCTCATGCGGCTCAGCCGCCGGCGAGCTCGGAGTCCTTGTCGCGGATCGAGTCCGCCATGCGGTCCAGCGCCTGCGCCATGTCGTTCACAGCCTCCGCAGCGTCATCCAGCGACGTCGTCAGCTCGGAGTACGCCGTCGAATACGCCTCAGACGCATTCTCGGTCTTGAAACCGTCCTGCACCAGGTCGTCGATGACGCCCTGCAGCTCCTTCAGCGTGTCGGTCACGGCGCTGCGACCATCACGCAGACGCGATGCCGCGCTCTCCATCTCGGAGTACGTCGCCCCAAAGTCATGTCCGGCCATAACAACCCTCCAGCTCTCATCTACGACAGCCCCACCGGACCGCCCACACACGACGCTAATCGAATCGGCCCGATACGCGAATGGGGAGAAGTCCCCATTCGCGTATCGTCAGGACTGCTCGGGCACGTACGGCATCTGCATCGTGATCGCGCGACCCGCCTGCACCATGATTCCGCGGCCGACGGGGAAGTCCGAGCGCTTCATCCGGCTGAACGGCACCTTGAACAGCGACTCGCCGTCGTAGGTCTCGGGCTTGAGCACGATGCCCTGACGGCCCGACTTCCACTCGCCCAGCACGCCGATGCTGCCGCTGGCGCGCGTGATCTCGGCCTCGCCGATGAGCATGTGGTCGCTGTTGTTCATCGCCTGCAGCAGAGCGCGCATCGGACGGTCTGCGGCACCGTCGGCGAGATGCGGGATGTCTTCGATCACGATCAGGATGCGCTGCTTCTGCGCGTCGCTGACGACGAGCTCGGCGAGCTCGGTCGCGAGCTCCTTCTCGTCCTCCGCCTTCGTGGCGGAGCGCACCCACGGACGGAAGTCCTTGAGCTCGGCCCGCCGGCTGCCGAAGTGGTACATCTGCACGTTCGGATCGAACCGCTCGACCGCGGTGATGAGCGACCTGAGCGCGTTCGTCTTCCCCGACTGAGGCGGACCCGAGATGACGAACGACCCGATCGGCTCGAACCCGTGCGGAGCGAGCGAATCGTCGGCGACGCCGAACACGGGCATCCCGTCGACCGTCGCCGGCATCTCGGCGATCGGCACCATCGTCGGCAGCGCGCCGATCTCGGGGAGATCGCGCACGCCCTTCTCGCGCAGCCTGTCTCCGAGGGCGCGCAGCGCCTTCGTCTGCTCGACCACGTTGGCTGTGCCGCCGAGCACGGCGATCTGCGCCTCATGCCCGTCGATGATCCCGCGGCCCGGCGCGGACTGCTCGTCGAGGATGTCGCGGGGCACGTTCAGCAGCATGTACTGGCTGGGGTCGCCCATGCGCAGCAGCACCTTGCGGGGGATGTTCGAGGCGACGGCGCTGGGCACCGCGTTGCCGCGGTCGGCGGTGAGCACCGTGTGCACGCCGAGCGTTCGGCCCTCGCCGAGGATGCGCATGAAGATCCGATAGAACGGGCCGCGACCCGGCGCCATCTCCCAGTCCTTCTTGAACTCGGGATAGTTGTCGATGAGCAGCAGGATGCGCGGCATGTTCGGGTCTGCCAGCTCGCGGTACTCCTGCACCGAGGCGGCGCTGGCCGCCGAGAATGCGGCCGCACGGCGGTCCATCTCGCGATCGAGGGTGCGCAGCAGCCGCTGGATGCGCTCGGCGTCGGCGCTGTCGACGACCGAGCCGACGTGCGGCAGGGCGTTCAGCGCGCTGAGCGCGCCCGAGGCGAAGTCGAGGCAGTACACCTGCACGCGACCGCGCTCGGGCCGCATGCCTGCCGCCGTCGCGATGGTCTTCAGCAGAGTCGACTTGCCCGACCCGGAGGTGCCGTAGATGACCAGCGATCCGTCACGGTCGGGCACGAACACCGCCGCTTCCTGCAGCTGCTTCTCGGGCACGTCGAGCAGCGCCATCGGGATGCGCGTGTCGCCGTCGTTCGGCAGGTGCTTGAGGTCGACCAGCGGCGCGAGGTCGTCGAGCCACGGCCGACGGGGACGGTGCAGGCGAGCAGCGTCGGCGGCGCGGATCAGCGTCGACACGATACGCTTCTGATCGTTCGGTCCGAGGTCCTCTTCGTGCGAGTCGGACTCCGGCGGACGGTCGGGCTCCCACTCTGCGGTGGCGCCGAAGCGCAGCTCCGACACCCGCACCTCGGCGACACCCGACTCGTCATCGGTGGTCCAGCCGCCCGCGTACGCCGACTGGAAGGGCACGAGGCGACCGGGGCCGGTCTTCGCGATCGCGCGACCGGGGATCGACGGCGGGAACGATGCGGCGATCGCGTCGTCGACGACGTCGCGCGAGTCGGCCTCATCGGCCATCCGCAGCGCGATGCGCAGGTTCGTGTTGGCTCGCAGGTTGTCTTTGATGACACCGGCGGGGCGCTGCGTGGCCATGATCAGGTGGATGCCGAGCGAGCGGCCGCGCTGGGCGATGTCGACCACCCCGTCGACGAACTCGGGCATCTCGGATGCCAGGGCCGCGAACTCGTCGATCACGAGCACGAGCGCGGGTGGGCACTCCGGATCCTGCCGCTTCTCGAGCTCGAGCAGATCCTTCGCCTTCTTGCGGTTGAGCAGATGCTCGCGGTGGTGCAGCTCGGCGCGGAGGCTCGTGAGCGCACGCCGCACCAGGTGCGGGCTGAGGTCGGTGACGAGGCCCACGCAGTGCGGCAGCTCGACGCAGTCGGCGAACGCCGATCCGCCCTTGTAGTCGACGAACAGGAAGGTCACCCGGTCGGGGCTGTGGGCTGCGGCCATGCCGAGCACCCACGCCTGCAGGAACTCCGACTTTCCGGCACCGGTCGTGCCGCCGACGAGAGCGTGCGGCCCCTGGGTGCGCAGATCGAGCGCCATCGCCGAGCTGGCCCCCTGGCCGATGATGGCGCGCAGCGTGCCCGACTTCTTGAGCCGGGGCCGGGGTGCGGGCGAGCGATCGACGATGGTGTTGTTCTGCCGCCAGCGCTCGATCACGACGTTCGGATCCTCGGCGATCGCCGGGTCGACGAGCTGCAGGAACATCACCGAGCCGGGGATGTCGGACGAGTCGTGCGTCACCGTGCTGGCGTCGACGACGGGCGCCAGGCGACGCGCGAGCATGTGCATGTAGGCGTTCGAGACGCCCTCGACCTGCACGTGCTCGAAGTTCTCGCCGTTGCGGACGAGGCCGACGTGCGCGTCGGTGAGTCCGGTCGTCACGTCGATGAAGCTGCGGCACACGGCCGGCAGCGATTCGACCGTCGGAGCGACGAACACCGCGTGCACGCCGTGATCGGCGCCTCGCTCGAGCACGTCGGTGAGCCGGCCGCGATCGACCGGCGCATCGCTGGTGACGAAGACGATCACCGACAGCGCGGGCGTCTTCTGGTGGTCGGTGGCGGCACGCGCGACGTCGGTGCCGTACAGCAGCGGGTTCCAGTCCTCCTTGAACGGACCGCGCGGCTCTCCTGCGGCATCGGCCGAGCGCTGCACGTAGTCCTCGAGCATGTTGAGCAGGGCGGCTCCGGTCGGCGCCGAGTCGGCCAGCGCCAGGTCGCGGAACGGGCTCTTCTCGCTCGAGGTGTGCGGCAGCCACTTGAGCCAGTCGAGCTCGGCCGTCCAGGTCGAGTCCGAGAACGCGACGGCGACCACGTCGTTGGGCGCGTGCAGGCCGAACAGCTGCACAGCCAGGCCGCGCATCGCGTCGGCGACGGGGGCCTGCGGCCCTGCGATGCCGACCGATCCGGAGTCGGCAAGCATGTCGAACACCGGCACGTCGTCGACGTACTCGTAGCGCTCGCGCAGCCGGTCGATGCGGTCGATGAACTCCGGCAGCCCATCGGGCGTCTCGGCGTCGTCGATCGAGTTGCGTGCGGGCAGCCGGCAGCTGCCCAGGCGCAGGGCGAGGAAGTTCCAGTGCTCGGGCCGTCGGGTCCAGAGCATGGGCCCCAGCCGCATAGCGTGGTCGAACACCTCGGCGACCGGCGGCGCCTCGGCGTTGCGCGCGGCCTCCTCTTCCGGCTTGCCGTGGAAGAAATCCTCTTCGAGCTGCTCGAACTGGCGCTCGAACAGCGCGAACTCGTGGTTGGTGCTCTTCTTCGACTGCGCCGACTGGTTGACCACGTTCATCAGCGCCATGAGCGGCGTGAGCACGATCATCAGCAGCGAGCGGGGGTTGCCGTTCATCGCGTAGAGCGCGGCGCCCATGAGGATCGGGGCGACCATGATCGCCCACGGGAACATCTTGCCGATCTTCTCGGTGGGCAGCCGCGGCATCTTGAACTTCGTGCCGGGGTAGCGCACCTCGATACGCGGGCTGCGGTTGAACAGCAGACCGCCGCCGCGCTCGATGACCGGCTCCTCGGACGAGCTGCCGTCGAAGCTGTGCGCGAGCCGCGCTTCGAGGGTCGTGCCGCCGATCACGAACGGCTGGCCCTCTTCGATGCGCACGCGCTGCGCGGCGACCCCGTCGACGAGCACGCCGTTGGCGGAGTTCAGGTCGATGACCTCGATCTGCGTGCCGACCTCGAGACGGGCATGGCGCTTCGAGACCATGGCATCCGGAAGCACGACATCGTTGCCCGCATCGCGGCCGATCGAGACCTGCCCCGCGGTGATCGGGAACTCCTGCCCTGCCAGCGTGCCGCCGGTCGCGCGCAGCACACCCACGACGGCGCGCTGGGCGGTGGTGATGTGGCCCGAGCCGTAGTTGAGGATCGACGCAGCGAAGCCCGAGCCGATCGCCGCCTCGCCGATCGGCACGTCGGGCTGCAGGGCGACGAGCCGCTCACCGGTCGGCGGCGCGACCGCGAGCGTGAGCACGTCGCCCTCGCCGACCGGAGTCGACCGCGCGGGGTCGGCCTCGGCGATGTGCCTGGCGACGTCGCCCGCGGTCGCGGTGGAGTCGGTCGTGACGACGATGTCGACGGGATCGCCGGTCTGTCGGTGCAGGGTGAGCTTGAGCCTCATGCGTCGTCCTCAGTTTCGATGTGTCTCGCCGGTGGCGGCGCGCGTCGAGCGGGGAGTCATACCCTGACCACGGCCGCGATGCGGTCGCCGAGCCGGATGGTGTCGCCCTCGGTCACGAGGGTCGCCGCTCCTGCGCTGAGCGCGTACTCGGCTCCCCCGCGGATCAGGCCCGACCCATTGGTCGATCCGAGGTCGACGACCTCGATGCCGCCGTCGACGGGGCGGGCGAGAAGGTGGGTCTTCGACAGCGATCGCGTGCTGTCTGCGAGCGGCATCGGCGTGGCACCAGGGTGCCCGCTCGCGTCGGGGTTGCGGCCCAGGAGCACGGGCGCGGTGACCCCGATGCCCTCGCCCGTGTCGAAGCGCAGACCGAAGCGCACGGGAGTCGCAGCCTCAGCCGCGGCGGGCGCAGGCGCGGCAGGGGCGGGCGCGGGCGCGGCGGGGGCCTCGGGCTGCCGCTGAACGGCCACGGTGCGCGCCTCCCGAGGCTGCCTCGGCACGGCGTCGACGACCGGTGCGGCCGCACCGGCTGCGGGCGTCGGAGCCGAGGGCGGGGGCGACGCGGGTCCGGACGCCTGCTCGTCGGGCTTCGCCGGTGCGCGGTAGCCGCCGAGCACCGGCTTGCCCGCCTCGCCCTGCGGCTCGGGTTCGGACTCTGCGACCACCGGGAGCCCGATGACGGGGCGCTCGTTCGCATCGTGCGGGCGGGCGACTCCGAGCACGCCGGCGCTCACGCGGCTGCCGGGTCGATAGGCGGGCTGCTGAGACGGGTCGACGGGGGTCGCGAGCGAGGGCAGCACGACGCGTTCGCGGGTCGGCTCGGCCTTGACCATCTTGCGGGCGACGCGCATGCGCTTCTCGTCGAACGGGTTGAGGCCGGCGCGCACGTCGACGAGCCAGACCCCGCTCGCCTTGTCGTGCCAGCCCCGGCCGCGGCGCTGGGGGTCGAACACCGGCGAGAGCAGGAAGAGCACCGAGCCGATGGCCGGCAGCAGACCGGCGGCGCCGACGATGAGGTAGCGCAGCAGCAGTCGCAGGAACCCGGCCTTGCCGAGGGTGCGCACGTTGACCGTGCGGATGCGGGTGAGCGCCTTGCCGATCGTCATGCCCTTCACGGCGTGCAGCGACCACTGCACGATGGCGAGCGCCAGGCTCAGCAGCGCCGTGATCGACGCCATCACGACAGCGAGGGTGAAGCCGGGGTGGTTGACGAGACCGTAGGCCGAGATGGATCCGTTCGCCAGCTTCATCAGCAGGGGCACCGACCCGATCAGGAACGGCAGCTGCACCAGCATCCACGCCGCGCCGTCGTACACCGCGGCGAGCGCGCGGCGGCCGAGCGGCGCCGGAAGCAGACCGAGTGCGGCCGCGTACGCGGGGTCAGGACGGCCGGACTCATCGAGTCCTTCGATCGTCTCGCTCTTGTCGTCGATCTCCCAGATCATCAGTCGACGCACTCCCTGACCTCGGGCGAAGAGGTGCCGTTGTCGCGCTTGACGATGACCTCGATGCAGGTGCGGTCGGGGTTCGGCCCCGGCAGCACGACCTTCGGCTCGGTCACCTGCGCCGACTTCGACGGGCCGTCGAGCGTCACCTGGTTCCAGAGGAACGTGTCGCCCTCCTGCGGGTCGGCGTTCTTCCAGGTGAAGGTGACGACATCGCCCGAACGGGTGCCGACCAGGTCTTCGACGGGCGGCACGAGACCGGCCATGGGGTCCTTCGCCTCCGGTTCGGACGGCGGGGGCGTCTTCGTCGTCTGGCTGGCGATGCCGTCTGCGGCCAGGCTGCTGGCCCAGATCACGCCGCCGACGACGAGCAGTGCACCGACCAGCATGAGCACCCAGCCCCACCACGGCACGCCCTTGCGAGCGCGGGGAGCGTCGGCTGCGGCGGTCGCGGCCTCGTGCGGCGAGGCGGGTGCAGCGGCAGGCAGCGCGGCGGCGGGAGCGGATGCCACGGGTGCGACGACCCGCGGGGGCCGCAGAAGCGTCTGCTCGTCGTGGTCGGCGGCGGGCGGCGGCGTCTGCGACGCGCTCGACGGGGCGCGCAGCTGCGTCTGCTCGACCGCTGCGGCGGGAGCGCTCGCGGGGTCGAAGCGCGGGATGTCGCCGACGACCGGCGCGGCCTTGCGCTCGGTGCGCGCCGACGGGCGGGTCGCGTTCTCGGCCTCGCCCTGCGGGCTGATCGAGCGCACCTCTCGTACGCGCGTCAGGCCGTCATCGTCGTCTTCGAGCTCGTCGGCCGACGGATGCTCGTCGACGATGTCGATCGGGGTCACCGAGTGCGCGAGCTCGATCTGCACCTTCTGCAGAGCCCTGGCGAAGGCCACGGCGCTCGGGTACCGGTCGTCGGGATTCTTCGCCATGGCGCGCTCGAGCACGGCCTGCAGGCTCGACGGCGAATCGGCGCGGTCGAGCTTGGGCACCGCCATGCGCTCGATCCGCTCGATGAGGTCGGCGCTGGTGTTGCGCTCGCCCGGCCGCTCGAACGGCGACCGCGACGCGAGCAGGGTGAAGATCGTGGCGCCGAGCGCGTAGACATCGGTGCGCGGTCCGCTCACCGGCGGCTCGGCGAACGATTCGGGCGGCGACCACGGGATCGACATGCCGGCGGCCTCGTTGACCGCGCCCGCGGTCGTGGCGATGCCGAAGTCGGTGAGCGCCGGCCTGTTGTACTCGGTGACGAGGATGTTCGCCGGCTTGATGTCGCGGTGCAGCACACCCGCGCGGTGGGCGGTCTCGACGGCGCCGGCCACCTGGATGCCGACGCGCAGCGCCTCTGCCACCGAGAACGGCTCGCGGCGCGAGCGCACCTGCAGGTTGGGCCGCGAGCAGTACTCCATCACCAGGTACGGCCGGCCGTCGCCGGCGACGCCTGCCTGGTAGATCGTGACGATGGCGGGGTGTGTGGACAGCATCGCCATCACGTTCGCCTCGTCGGTGAACTCCTGTGCCGCGCCCGTGCTCAGACGGTCGGCGAGCAGCACCTTGACCGCGACCTTGCGTCGCGGCATCTGCTGCTCGTAGAGGAAGACATCGGCGAAGCCGCCTGCGCCGAGCGGCTGCAGGTACGAGAACCCGGGCAGGACGGGCGGCTCGGAGGGGGGCCTGCTCACACGAGTCCTTCGAACGCGACCGTCACGCCGTCGCCGAGGTCGACGACGTCTCCGCTGAGCACGAGGGTGTGCTCGCCGGGGTGCAGGCGCACGGGGTCGGCGCCCGGGCGCAGCAGGGTCGATCCGTTGGTGGTGCGCAGATCGATCACGACCACGGAGTCGCCCTCGGGGCGGATCTCGAGGTGGCTGCGCGAGATGTCCTGCTGCGGGCTGTCGACGGCGACGAGGTGCGGCATGCTGTCGCCGCTGACGCGGGTCGAGCGCGGCCGGCGTCCGATGATCACCGTGCGGTCGAGCTCGATGACCTGCCCGGTCGACAGACGTGCGACGCCGTGCCCGCCGGAGGCGACCGAGGAGTCGACCACGGGGAGCACCGCCGTGGGCGCGTCGGGCCCGGCTGTCGGCGGCTCGGTGGTGAGTCCCTGCTGCGACCGAAGGCGGCGCAGCTCGGCGGCCGAGATCGTCGCTCCGTCGTGGTCTCCGAGACCGGGGATGTCGGAGGAGGGGATGCCCTCGCCCTCGCTCATCGGCGCCAGGGTCAGATCGGCCGGGATGAGGGTCTGCGCGATCGCCGGGTCGTCGCCGGGGAAGGATGCGGCCTCGAGCTCCGGCTCGGGCGCGGACTCCGCCTCAGACTCCGGCTCCGCCTCGGGCGCGGACTCCGCCTCGGGCTCCGGTTCAGCCTCGACCTCGGGCTCGGGCTCGGGCTCGGAGACCAGCGGCTCGGAGACGGCCGGCTCGTCGTCTTCAGCATCCGCGACAGCTGCGGGAACGGCCTCCCCGGCGGGCTCGAGCGCGACCGGCGCAGAGGCGCCCGCCGCGGCCGACGCGCCATCGGCATCCGGATCCGCGGCCTGCGCCGGGGTCGCTGCCGTCGCTCCCTGACGCAGAGTCGCCGCGAGCACGACACCCGACACGATCGGGTACCAGGCGTCGGTCTGCTCGTCGTCGACGGTGAGCTCGAAGCCCCGCGCGTCGGCGATGAAGCGCTCGGTCCACGTGGTGACCTCGGCACCCGAGACGACCTCGTCATCGCCGGATGCGACGATGCGAGCCTGCACGGGGCCGCGAACCGCGAAGCGGATCGAGTCGCCCGAGGTGAGTGCCACGGCGAACGACCCGAGAGCGGCGATGGAACCGGCCGCGAGCACATCGATCACATCGGTGAGCGCGGGGGTGCCGTCGCGCAGCATGCCGTGCAGCGTCTCGAGACGAGCGGCCTCGACGTCGGCCGGCACGGCGACGATGCCGCCGGACTCGACGACGAGCTGCCAGGTTCCGGGCCGGTAAGAGAACTGGTTCATCGAACCCCTCCAGTCAGTGTCTCCCGCGGACGCGTGTCGGCGTCCACATCGTCCATCTCGTCCGAGAGCACGATCGTTCCGGGTCGGGTGGTGACGGCTACCGCGTCGACCACCACGACTGTGATGTTGTCGCGCCCGCCCGCGTTCACCGCATCGGCCGTCAGCAGGTCGGCCGCGCGCTGCGGATCGGCCTCGCTCGAGAGCACCTCGGTGATGCGCGCCTCGGAGACCTCCGAGGTGAGCCCGTCGGAGCACACGAGCATGCGGTCGCCGCGCTCCGCGGGGAAGAGCCAGAAGTCGGCGTCGCCGGTGCTGCCCGCGCCGATCGCGCGCGTGATGATGTTGCGACGCGAGTCGGTCAGCGCCTGTTCGGGCGTCAGCTCGCCGGCATCCAGCAGCTCCTGGATGACCGAGTGGTCCTCGCTGATCTGCTCCAGCTCACCGGAGGCGAAGCGATAGGTGCGCGAGTCGCCGATGTTCACGGCCAGCCAGTAGCCGAGCCCGTCGACGGAGGAGATGACGACGCCGCTGAGCGTCGTTCCCGCGCGGGCGCCCGTCGTCGCGAGCTGATCCACCGACGCCCGGGCGCGGGCGACGGCCTGCCGCACATCGTCGAGCTCGAGCGCTTCGCGGCCGACGAGCTGCGAGAACTCGGCCACCACGGCGCCGCTGGCGACCTCGCCTGCTTCGTGGCCGCCCATGCCGTCGGCGACGATGAACACCGGCGCCGTCGAGAGCTGGGCGTCTTCGTTGAGCGCACGGCGGGTGCCCGTGTGGGTCGAGGAGCCCACCCGCACCATCACCGGAGCCGTCATGCGAAGCCGCCGATCGTCACGATGCGGTCGCCGATCTCGAGGGCGTCGCCGAGACGCACCGGCACGCGCTGACCGGGAGGGCACGCGATGCGCGTGCCGTCGCGCACGATCGTCAGGCCGTTGGTCGAGTGGCGGTCCATGACCCAGCCGCCGGTCGGCTCGGAACCCGCCTCGAAGTGCGTCTTCGAGAGCGAGAGCGTCTCGTCGCGCACCGAGACGACGACGGTTCCCGGCTCCTGCTCGGGGTTGCGTCCGAACACCGTGCGGGTCGAGACCGACACGCGCTGACCGTCGTCCCACGTGAAGACGAGACGGTGGCCGGGCACGCTGATGCGCGTCGATTCGAGGTCATCGTCGTCGTCGTGAGCGGATGCCTGCTGGCTGCCCTGCTGCGCGATCGGTGCCTGCTCGGAGGGCGACGCGGCAGCTGCGGGTGCGGGCGCTGCCGGAGCGGGAGCGGCAGCCGGAGCGGGCGCCGCGGGAGCGGAGGCCGCCCCCGGCTGCGTCACGCCGGGGACGAACGAGATGAGCGGATCGCCGGGAAGCCCCTGGCGCGCCGGCGGCGCGGCGATCGTCTCATCGGGGGCGGCGGCAGAGGCATCCGGAACCGGCGCGGCGGGATACGCCGGAGCCGCAGGTGCCGCCGGAGCCGGGGGGAGCACGGGAGCGGCAGGCGACGCGTGCCGCGGCGCGACGATCGTCTCGTCGGGGAAGCCGTCCGGCAGCGGCGGCGCGTCGCGCGTCGGCTGCGGGAAGGCGAACGGCGCCGGCGGGGCCGGCGGCGTCGGCTGCCCGGTGTAGCCGCCCGTCGCGAGCGGGTTCGGCAGCGCGGGAGGCGCCGGAGGCATCGCCGGGGCGGATGCGGGTGATGCGGCGGGCACGGCCGCTGCATCCAGCATGATCGCCCCGGCGACCTTGTCATGCCAGCCCTGGTAGCGGCCGCTGCCGTCGAACAGCGGCGAGAACAGACCCACCACGAACGAGCCGGTGATCGCGAAGACGACGTTGCGCAGCAGTGCACGCCAGAACGCCAGCGGAGCCAGGTCGGTCGCACCGACGAGGCGGATGCGCTGGGCGCGCATGCCGATCGACCCCTTGCCGGTCTGCATGATCGTGTAGACCACGAACCAGCCGAGGATCAGCAGACCGAAGACGCCCGCCGCCACGGCCACCGAGGCGAGCGCACCCGCCGCCGCCTCCGGGCTCTGCAGGGCGCCGACCATCAGGCTCGCGATGACCACGGTCGAGACGACGGGCAGCACGCCGGCGATGAGAGCGTCGATGACGTAGGCGATCACCCGTCGCTGGATCGGCGCGATGTCTCCGGGGGGAATCGTCGTCATGGGGTCTCGCTCTCGGACGTCGTGTTCTTCTTGTCGATGTTGCCAGGTTCGCGCCGCACGCGGGCGGTCGCGGCATCCTTCAGCTCCTGCATGCGCTCTGCCATCCTGCCGTTGCCGGTCAGAGAGCGCAGGCTCAGCCGGGCCTTCGTGCGGCCCCAGAACGTGGTGGCGCCGCGCAGGTCTCCGACCGCCGCGTCGACCTCGCGCCAGAACGCGTCGACCTCCTCGGCCGTCGGCTCGCCCGGCCCGAAGACCTGGCCGTCGGCGCGCACGGCGAGCGCGGTGGCGGCGGGCAGCGTCAGGGTGGATGCCATGACGCCGGCCTCTTCGACACGGGTGCCCCCGGGGACGATGCGCGCGCCGTGGTCGATCGCGCGGTCCGTCAGCTCGTCCCATCCGCCGCTGATGCGGTCGGAGTGACGCTCGGCGTTGCGGCGCGACCGCCGCTTCGCCGCCTTCCACGCGCCGATCACGATGAACGGCGATGCGAGCAGCAGCAGCACCCCGAGCGAGACTCCGACGATCGCGAGGATCATGCCGATGATGCCGAGCACGTTCAGGCTGTCATCCTCGGCCTTGCGGTCGTCCGGCACGGTCGGCGGCAGGTCGACCGGCTCCTGCGGAGGGGGCGGCGGCTGCAGCACCTGCGGCTTGGGGTCGACGCGCGGCTTGGTGTTCTGGTCCTGAGGCACCTTGTCCTCGGGCGGGGTCGGGTCGAACGGCAGCCAGCCGAACCCCTCGAAGGCGATCTCGACCCAGGCGTGCACGTCGTCGCCGGTCGCGGTGAACACGGGGTCGCCCTTGCGATCGCCGTCGGGGTAGTAGCCCATGACGACGCGCACGGGCATCCCGACCTCCTGCGCGGCGAGGGCCATCGCGACGGCGTACTGCTCGTCGTCGCCGATCATCTGGTCGCCGCCGAGCAGGGTGCTGATGCGCTCGGCGGTGTGACCGGCACGCGAGAGCACCTCGCCCTCGAGGCCGTGGCTGAAGAACCCGCCCTCGGCGAAGAACGTCTCGAGCGCCCTGGCCTGCTCGATCGGCGTCTCAGCATCGGTCACGATGTCGGCGGCCATCGCCGAGAGATCGTCGGGCGAGTACGGAGACACCTTCTGCCTGATGTTCGCGAAGTCGGCCTCTTTGAGCACATCGTCGCTGATCTTCGGCGCGAAGACGGCGTCGACCGTGTACGCGTCGCCCTTCTTCAGGCCTGCGGTGACCACGGTGGTGTCGGTCGCCGGGTTGCTGTACGCCGTGCGGCGCAGCTCATCGGCGCGGTCGCCGCCGAAGCGCACGTCGTCGACCACCGAGGCACCGGGCAGCCAGACGCCCGAGTAGTCGTCGATCTCGAAGCGCAGAGAAGCCGGCACGCCCTCGGCGCCTGTCGCCATGTCGCTGCGCAGCGGCAGGAAGGCGCTCGACGAGCCCGGCCCGCCGTCGGTGACGTTGTAGACCATGCCGTCCCAGCCGTCCATGGCGGCCAGGCGCACCCGAGCGCCCTCGGGCAGGCCGGTCACCGTGAACAGGGTCTTCGTCTTCTGGTCGCGCACGGTCTTGCGGAATCCCTGCATGGGGCTCGCGTAGTCGCGGATGTTGAACGGCGGGATGATCGCATCGCGGAACACGCTGCGCGGGCCCGCCTGCGCGGTCACCGCGTTCACGGCCGCTCCCGCACCCGCGGCGAGCGCGATGACCAGCGCTCCGCCCACGAGCCGGCGCATGCGCATGTAGCGAGCGCGGGCGGGGTCGGCCTCCGACACGTTCACGGCCGACGACTGCGGCGCCCACCATGCGCGCAGAGACATCCACACGGCGGCCACGCCGGCGATGATGATGCCCTGGGCGAGCGGGAAGGCGGCGGTCGGCACTCCGAGCGCGATCGACAGGAACAGCGCCGCGACCACGGGCAGCAGCGACCACGCCAGACGGCGCAGGCGCAGGGCGAGCGAGGCCGAGACGACGGCGGCGACCAGTCCGATCAGGAAAGGCACGAGCAGGTGCCCGTCGGCGGCCGACACCGGAGCGACCGTGGTCAGCAGCTGCTTCCACGACGTGACAACCCCTGTGGCCAGCGCGCCCAGCGTGTCGATCGTGGGGATGACGCCGAGCATGGTCGTGTGCGGCAGCGCGAGCGCACCGCCCAGCAGGAAGTACACGGCGATCGTCGCGCCGGTGACGATGAGGATGCCCCACCCGCGCCACGCGCACAGGGTCGCGACCCCGAGCCCGAGCACGACACCGCCCACGGCCGCGAGCAGGAAGCTGGGCCCGCCGAACGTGGTCCAGAATCCGACGAGCGCGGTGAGCAGCAGCATCCCGACGGCGACGATGTCGACGACCCAGCCGGGCCGCAGACGCGACGGGGTGACGGTCTTCGGAGCGGTCATGCGAGCACCCTCTGCAGTGCGGCGGGAAGCTGGTCGAGCGCGCCGACGGTCACGACGTCGGCGTCGGCGATGCGACGCAGCTCGGGGCTGTCGAGTCCGTGCTGGGCGACGACGGCGAGCGCGCGCGCCCCGAACGGCAGCCGCGCGCAGGCGCGACGCAGGTCTTCGACGTCGACGCTGGCCCCGCAGACCAGCGCCACGACGCTGGCGGTGGGCATGGCCGCCGACACGACGCCGGCGAGCTCGGCGATGCCGCCCTCTCTCGGCTTCGACTGCTCGACCGCCGAGAGCGAGTCCAGCAGCTGCTTTCCGGTTCCGGATGCCAGTTCGCGGCCCTGCACGCGCACATCGACGCGCTGGGAGTCCTGCAGCGCGCGAAGCCCGATGGACCCGGCGATCGAGACGCCGAGCTCGAACTCGTCGTCGGAGCGGTAGTCGGCGCGCGCGCGCGAGAGGCCGATCACGAAGTGCGAACGACGGGTCTCCTCGAACTGCCGCACCATCATGGTTCCCGTGCGGGCGGTCGAGCGCCAGTGCACGTGACGCAGGTCGTCGCCCGGCTGGTACTCGAGCAGGGCGTGGAACGACACGTCATCACGCGACAGGTCCGCCGCCGGCAGGCCCTCGAGGTCGCGCAGGAATCCGAGCGACTGACCGCCGAACAGCACGGTCTTCGGATGCACGAACAGGTCGACCGGGTCGTCACGACGGTGAGCGCGCTCGAAGACGCCGAGGGGGTCGCCGCGCACGACGCTGACCGGGCCCACCTCGACGACGCCGCGGCGCTGCGTGGGGATCGCGAACAGCTCCTCGGCGCTCTGGCCTGCTGCGAGACGCTGGATCGAGAACTCGCCGCGCCCCGCGCCGACGGGCAGCACGACGCGCGACGGCAGGATCGCCCTGCTGCTGCGGTTCTCGAGCTTCAGCGCTCCGATCGCCCGCTCCCCCACCACGACGCGAGTCCTGGCCAGGTCGAGCGACACGTCGTACTGCGTGCGTCCGATCAGGAACAGCGCGCAGATCACGAGCACGAAGCCCAGCACCCACGCGGCGATCACGAGCTCGCGCCAGCCCTGCACGGCGCCGACGATCCAGAACAGCACGGTCAGCGCTATCAGCATCCACCCGAGCGGACGCACCACCCCGGCGACGAGGCGCAGACGCTCGAGCGCACGCCCGCCGAGCACGGCGACGACGTCGCGCCAGCCGGCCTCCTGCCCGGGCGCGTCCCTCTCGACCACGGTCGCCTGCGACATCAGACCGCCGCGCGCGCCTGCGGCGCAGCCACGTTCTCGAGCACGCGCCCGATCACGCTCTCTGCCGTGGTGCCGGCGAACTCCGCCTCGGCGTCGAGCAGCAGACGGTGCTGCCACACCGGGCGGGCGAGAGCCTTGATGTCGTCCGGCAGCACGTAGTGGCGGCCGTGTGCGGCTGCCCACACCTTCGCGATGCGGATCATCGCGATCGCGCCGCGCACCGAGACACCCAGGCGGATGGCCGAGTCGCCGCGCGTCGCCTCGGACAGCTCGGCGGTGTAGCGCAGCACGGCGGGCTCGACGTGCACGGTGGCGGCCAGGTCGGCCATGTCGGCCACAGCGCCCGTAGTGATGACCGCGGTGAGGCCGGCCGACGGGTTGCGGTCCGAGGCGCCGGCGAGGATGCGCTCGGCGACGTCGAGGTCGGGATAGCCGATCGACGTCTTGATCAGGAAGCGGTCGAGCTGCGCCTCGGGCAGCTTGTACGTGCCGGCCTGCTCGACGGGGTTCTGCGTGGCGATGACGAGGAACGGGCGACCGGCCTCGTGCGTCACGCCGTCGACGGTGACCCGCGACTCCTCCATGACCTCGAGCAGCGCCGACTGCGTCTTCGGCGAGGCGCGGTTGATCTCATCCGCCAGCACGATCGACGCGAAGATCGGGCCCTTGTGGAACTCGAAGCGGTGCGCCTGCTGGTCGTAGATCGTGACGCCGGTCACGTCGGAGGGCAGCAGGTCGGGAGTGAACTGGATGCGCGAGCTGGTGCCCTGCACAGTAGCCGCGAGCGCCTTCGCGAGGCTGGTCTTGCCCGTGCCCGGTGCGTCTTCGAGCAGCACGTGGCCTTCGGCCAGCATGGCGGCGACGACGAGGCTGACGATCTCGCTCTTGCCCTGCAGCGCCTTGTCGACGTTCTCGACGAGACGGTGGAAGGTGCCCTGGAACCAGGCGGCCTGTTCGGGGGTCATGGTCATTGCTGTGGGTTCCGTTCTTCGAATTCGTCTGTCGTCAGTACCAGATCATGGGGTCCGCGGCGCCCCAGCCGCCGATGCGGACGTGCACCTTCGCCCCGGGCGTTCCGTAGAAGCACGTCGCGTTCACCTTGCCGTTGGCAGGCACGTAGATGTCCGTACCGCCGCCGAACTCGCCGCCGTCGTTGCAGTACAGGCGGTAGTTGCCGGCGGGGAAGTTGGCGACGTCCACCGCCATGTACGCGCACGACGAGTGGGTGCACGACCCGGAGCCTCCCCATCCGACCGGCCAGCGGCCGGATGTCCCCTTGACCGTCTTCGCGGTCGGCTTCGGGGGCGAGTCGGTCTTCGCGGAGTACCTCGGCGACTCCGCCGCACCTCCCTCGGCCTCGACGCGCACCTTGATGTTGTGCGTCTGGTCGTACCCGTTGCCCACGATGCGCTCACCGGTCTTCGAGTCGACCCGCTGCCAGCCGCCGTTGTCGATGCTGATGTAGGTCGTGATCGGCCGGCCGTTCTCCGAGCCTCTCGAGTCCCACGTCAGCCTGATCGCTCGATCACCGCTCTTCGTCGCGCTACCCGACGGTGCGTGCGGTGGGCCGAACGGCGTGACGGAGTTCGACGCCGTCGACGGACCGGTCTGCGACTGCTGCCCGCCGACCACCGAATACGCCCGCACTCGCACGGTGTACGGCGTGCCGTTGTTCGCCGGGATGAGCGAGCGGCCGTCCCACGCCTGCCACTGCTCGGCGTTGCGCTGGAACTGGTAGCGCATCTCGCTCTCGGACGCGCCGTTGCGCGCGGCCTCGGTCATCGTGAACGTGACCTCGATCGCTCCGTCCCGCGGCTTCGCCGTCACGCTCGATGGAGCACCGGGCTGGCCGAACGCGCGCTGCGGAGCCGACTGCGGGCCGAGGGCGCCCCAGTTGGGCGCCTTGTTCTTCGCCCGCACCGCGTAGGTGTAGTCGGCCGTGCTCGTCGGCACCCTGACGGTCTGCGAGGTCGCCGTTCCCACCTGCGAGCGCGAGACCTCGCCGCCACCGCGGTAGGTCACCAGCTCGTACTGCTCGATGGGCGCGCCATTGGTGTCCGGCTGCGACCAGCTGACGGTCATCTGCGCCTCGCTGCCGACCGACGGCGCGCTGCTGACCGTGGGTGCCGCGACGGCGGCCGGTGGCCCGGCCGGGATCTCGGCCGCCGAGTACATGCTCCAGCTCGACGGGTCGGGCGCGCGGTTGTGCGCCTGGATCCGCACGCTGTAGCTCGTGCCGTTCTCGAGGCCCTCCCAGCGCAGCGAGTTGCCCGTGACGCCCGTCTTCTGCCCGATGCCCGAGGGCGGGGTGGGCGAGATCTCGAGCGTGTACGACTCGACCGGCGAACCGCTCGAGGTCGGGGTCGTCCACGACACGTCGAGTGCCTTGTCGCCGAAGGCGAGCTTCGGCGGCAGCGGGGTGTCGGGGCGGGTATCGGGGCGTGCGACCTCCGACGCGGCAGAGGCCGGACCCTCGCCCACGCGGTTGGTGGCCGTGACCGCGAAGGTGTACTCGACGTTGTTCGTCAGCCCGTCGAGCGTGCACGTGGTCGAGGTACAGGCCTTCGTGTACGGGTTGCCCGACACCGACGTGACCGTGTACTCGGTGATCTCCGCGCCGTTGTTCGACGGCGCCGACCAGTTGAGCACCACGGTGCGGTCCTCGACCGCGGTCACGGTCGGCCGGCCCGGAGCATCCGGAATGCCCTGCACCGTCACGGTGATCCGGCCCTCGACCTCGCGGTCGGGGTCCTTCGTCGCGTCCTGCACGCGGTAGCGCACCACCATGACACCGACGAACGTCTTGTCCGGCGTGATGTTCACGGCATCGCCGGCGACCTTCGCCGACCCCTGGCCGCTCTCGACCTCGGCGGTCAGCAGCTTCAGCGGCACGCCGTCGGCGACGAACGGGTTGATGTCGTTCGCGAGCGCGGGAACCGTGATGGTCTCGCCCTGGTCGGCCTCGTCGACCGAGTCGGGGCTGGCGACGGCCAGTGAGCGGGTGGATGCCGTCACCGTCACCTGCACGGTGCCCTCGACGGGCTCGGTGGTTCCGTCCGTCACCGTGATCGGGATCGTGACCGCGGTGCCCTTCGGGGTGTCGGCGCCCGTCTCGGCGTACAGCGTCGTGCCGTCGATGCGCGCATCGATGCCCTCACCCGGCTGCGAGGTGATCGAGAAGCGGAGCTTGCCCTGGTCCTTCGGGTCGGGGTCGGTCGCGAGGCCCGACAGATCGAGCGCGGTCGCCTTCTCGCCCGGCGCGATCTGCATCTGCGCGCTCGTGAGCGTCGGCGGCTGGTTGTCAGGCGGCAGCACCGTGATCGGGATCGTCAGCGTCGACTTGCGACCCTCGGGGTCGTCGGGGCCGTCGCCGTCAGTGACCTCGAACGTCAGCGCGTCCTCGCCGAAGTAGCGGTCCTTCGACGTGTACACGAGGGTCGTCGTGTCCTTGATCAGGTCGTCGCCGTTCGCGTACGACGCGCTGACCTTCGCCGCCTCCGTGAGGCGCACGTCGCCGCCACCGGCCACGACGACGTACTTCTCGAGCGGGATCTCCTTGGTCTCGCCGCTCTTGACCTCGAGCGGCTTGGTCGACTTGAGGCGCGGCCGCAGCTCGTCGATCGCGGGCACGAAGATGAACGCCGACGATGCGAGCTCGTCCTGGTCGGTGATCACGTAGCGGATCAGCTGACGCTCCTCGCCGACCTTGACCCGCACCTTGCCGTCGCCGAGCAGACGCGCGCCGTCTTCGATCGTGACGTCGACGCCCTCGATCGTTCCGTCGGGGTCCTCATCGTTGCGCAGGATGTCGAGGTCGACCGACAGGTCGTCCTTCACGTCCTCCACCTGCACGCGGTCGTCGCGGGCGATGGGGTTCATCAGCGGGACGTCCTTGTCGACCTTCACGAAGATCGCCGCCGTGCCCCGCGCGCCCTTGGCGTCGCTGATCGTGTACTGCAGCGAGGTCTCGAGCTCCTCGTCGGGCACATCGATCACGATCCGGTCGCCCGAGATCCTGGCCTTCATGCCCTTCACATCCGGCGGAAGGACCAGCCCCGACTTCAGATAGCCGATGCGGTCGCCCTCGGGGTCGGAGTCGTTCGCGAGAGCAGGCACCGCCACCGATCGACCTGGACGGACGACGACTGAGTCGTTCACGGCGTAGGGTGCCTGGTTCACGGCCTCGGGAGGCGCGACGCCGACGCGAATGGATGCCCTCGACTCGGCGCCGAGCCGGTCTCGCACCCGGTAGGCGAAGGCGTCGACGCCTGCCGCATCCTCGTAGGCCTCGTAGGTGAGGTAGTTGTTGCCCTGCTCGACGATGCGCCCCTTGGCCGGCGCGCTGTCGACGCCGATCAGCTCGACGGAGTCGCCGTCGGCGTCGAGGCCGTCGAGCGGAACGGGGATGTTGATCCGCGATCCGGCGAGCGCGCGGGCGGTCAGGTCACGCGGACGCGGTGCGGCGTTCGTGCCGTCGTCGTCGATGGGCAGCACCTGCACCGAGATGTGACCGCCGGCCTTCTGGCCGCGGGTGTCGACGGCCTCGTAGGTGATGTACACGGTGCCGGGGTTCTTCCCGGCACGGAAGCGCACGGTGTCCTGCGAGACGAACGCCTCGCCGTCCTCCGGATCGACCAGGGGCTCGACCAGGTCGGGAGCGACGGTCAGCTTGTCGCCGTTGGGATGCACGTCGTTGTCGAGCACGGGGATGGTCACCACGTCGCCGACGCGCACGACCGCCTCGTCGTCGTTCGTGACCGGCGCGAGCAGCTTGGTCGGCGCCGGAATCGGGATGACCACGACGTCACCCTCGGCCGATTGCTTGCCGTTCGAGATGCGGTAGGTGATGCGCACGGGCTCGGAGAGCGAGCCCTGGTCGCTCACGCGCAGCGTCTCGTGGTTGAGCACCGACACGTTCACGCCGCTGCTCGGCGGCACCGAGACCGACTGCACGACGAGCACGCCGCCGGCGGGGTCGCTGTCGTTGCCCAGCACGCCGACGAGCGCTTCGCTGCCCGAGGTGAGCATGGCGACGTCGCGCACCGCGACCGGTGCGAGGTCGCTCTGCTGCTTGTCGAGCACGTCGACGCGCACGATGCCCTTCGCGGGCTTCGGCCCCGCCGTCGCGAGGTACTGCACGTAGTAGGTGCCCGGCGTGTTCGCCTTGAGTGAGAACTTGCGGTTCGGGTAGTCGCGGTCGATCTCGACCCCCGGGGTGTCTTCCACGCGCGCCAGGCGCAGCTGCTCCCGGCCCGAGCTCGTGTCGTTCGCGAGCGGCGAGACGGTGACCGACTCGCCTGCGCGCGTCACGACGTGATCGGCGTTGGTGAGCGGGTTGGTCGATCCCTCGGGCTTGACGTCGAGCACGATCTTGCCCGTCGCGACCTTGCCCATGGCGTCCGAGACGCTGATCTCGATCTCTTTGCGGCCCTGCAGGCTCGCGACGGCGCGGTAGGTGATCTTGCCGTCGGTGGTGAACTCGACCTCGTCACCGGGTGCCGGCTCGACACCGCGCAGGTACAGGTCGTCGCCGTCGGGGTCGCGCCAGTCGGGCAGCACGTTGTACGAGACCGTGCCGCCGGCCTCGACCGCCACCTTGCTCGTGCGCTTGGGGCGCGGAGCGCCGTTCGTCTTGTCGTCATGAACCGAGACGGTGACCTGGGCGGTGTCGCGCCCGCCTCGTCCGTCGTCGATCTCATAGGTGAAGGTCGACGTCCCCGTCGCGTCTTCCGGCACGGCGATCTGCAGGGCGGCGCCGTTGAGGATCGGGCGAACCTCGCCCACCGACGGCTGCTTCCCCTTCAGCGAGGCGACGAGCACGTCACCGTCGGGATCGTTGTCGTTGTCGAGAACCGACAGCAGCGTCGTGCCGCCCGGGCGGACGCCGAGATCGGGGTCGTCCTCAGCCGTGGGGACGGTGTTCTTCTCCTTGCGCTCGGGCAGAGAGGTCTCGACGGTCTCCTGGGTGGTGTTCTCGTCGTCTTCGCTCTCGCCCTCCGGCGGAACGAGCACGCTCCAGTCGTCCACGCGCTGCAGGCTCTCGTTCGCCAGCCAGGCGGCACCGCCGATGATGTCGTTCAGCACGATCACGTCGCGGTTCACGCGGAACGTCAGCGACGCGGAGTTCTCGGCGCCGGGGATGCTCTCCTTCACGTCGAGCGAGTCGCCCGTGCAGTCGCGGATGAACGTCGCCGACACGGCCCACGCGCCGTACGTGCAGCCGCGCAGCTGCACCGGAGCGGCCGGGGTGCCCGTGCCGTCGGCCTTCTCGTCGACCGGTTCGCCGCCGTCGAGGGGCACCTGCAGCAGAGCGGTCGGCGTCGCGATCGCCACGGCGGCCGAATCAGCGGATGCCTGCTGCAGCACGGCATCCGCCGCCTGATCGATCTCGGTGCGGAACCCGCCGGGAGTCGTCACGATGCCCGCCGCGGCGTCGAGCACCACAGGCGTCGAGCCGACCGCCGTGATGCTCGGCTGCTCGCTCAGATCGAGCTCTCCGACCGACGCGGTCGCCGGCTCGAGCGGCATGCCCTCGGGATCGGACGGAACCGTGACGACCTCGCCCTTCTCGCCCGAGAGCGCGTACACCGTGCCGTCACGCCCGACCGTCACGTCGGCGCCCTTGCCGAGCTCGATCGTCGGGTCGGCGGCCTTGATGTCGAAACCGGAGAGGCCCTTCGACGATGTGATCCACAGATCGCCGGACCTGTCGTCGAGGATCGCGACGGTCTTCGCCCCGAGCGCGACCTTGGCGCTGCCCGGCACAGACGCGCTGTCACCGAGCACCATGCGGGCGGGATCGACCGCCGTCAGGGTGCTCTCGCCGCTGTCGGCCACCAGCACCGTCTCGCCGTCCTGCAGCACGTCGTAGTTCTCGCTCGCCGCGCGCATGCCGCCGTCGAGCACCGTCGACTCGTGGTTGAAGTGCCCCACGAGGAAGCTCGACGACTTCGTCAGCCAGACACCGGCGTCGTTCAGGTCGACCTTCGTGGTGGGCAGGCCGTCGTACGCCACGGCCATCGTGGTGAGTGCCACCGCTCCGATCGCAACCCCCGCGATCGATGCCGCCGTCTTCGGTCGTGATCGGACCCACGACAGTGCCTTCATACTCAGTCAACCCCCCTAGGGCGCCGCGAAACGCCGTCAACATCCTAACCGGGGGTCACGAATGCCGTCGCGCCGAGCGCATGGGTACCTCTGCCCATGCGCTCGGCGCTGCAGCGTACAGAACGGGTGCACGGCCCCGAGGCCGTGCACCCGCTCAGCGCTGCGTGGTCGTATCAGCGGACGGCGGCGTACGCGTCGACGAGACCTTCACCGTAGAAGGAGTTCTCGTCGTCGGTGCCCACGCACGGCGCCGCGACCGTCGTCACGGTGCACGCGGTGTCGATGGCCTGCGCGCGCAGCTCGTCGGCGATGCGGTCGGGTCCCCACGTCGGGTGGGCCGACTTCATCAGCGCCGCGACGCCGGCGACGTGCGGCGACGCCATCGAGGTGCCGCTCTTCAGGCCGTAGCCGTTGTCGCGCACGATGGTCGAGAGCACCCGGCTGCCGGGAGCCGCGACATCGATCACGCCGAGTCCCCGGTTCGAGAACGACGACAGGATGCCACGGCTGTCGACCGACGAGACCGTCACGACGCCGTCGAGCTCGGTCGGGATGTCCTTGCACGAGCTGTTGATCTCGCGCACGGTCGGCTCCGCAGCGTCGTTCGGGCTGCTGGCGTCGGTCGTCTTCGCCGACAGGTCGTACGAGCTGTTGCCCGCGGCGGCGACGTGCACGGCGCCCTTCGAGGTCGACCAGTCGACCGCGCGGCGCACGGCTTCCATCGCCGGGGCCTGCTCGGGCTGATCGCCGCACCAGAACTCGAACGGGTCGACGTAGTAGCTGTTGTTGGTGACGTCCATGCCCTTGAGGCCGGCCTCCATGAAGCCGCACACCGCGTACTCGGGGTAGATGAATCCGTCGTCGTTGACGACCTTGACCGAGGCCATCTTCGATCCGGGTGCGATGCCGACGATGCCGACGCCGTTGCGCGCGGCGCCGATCGTGCCTGCGACGTGGGTGCCGTGGTCGCTCGTGGTGGGTGCCCACGCCGCCTCACCGGTCGCCGGACGACCGGCATCCGTGCAGCCGACCGAGTTGAGCCGATCGATCTGGCTGGCCAGGTCGGGGTGATCGGGGTCGATGCCCGAGTCGAGCACGCCGATGAGCACGTCCGGGGAGCCGGTGGTGATCTCGTGCGCCTGCGGCACGTTGATCATCTTCATGTCCCACTGCTCGCCCTCGCGCGGGTCGGTCGAGGTGGCGGCGGTGCCGTCGGAGATGTCGGTCTTCTTGGTCTCAGCCTTCTTCAGCTGACCCTTGCCTGGGCCCCACGGGGTCGCGACGCCATCGGGGGTTCCCTCGCTGACCGCCACCGAGCGGGTGGGACCGGCGGATGCGATGGAATTGCCGCCCGCGGCGACGACGGCGGTGCGGAAGTCGGCCTTCGTCGAGTGCGCGACGATCACGCCGATCTGCGGCCACGACTGCACGACGACACCGCCCGCGGCGACCACCGCAGCCTCGGCCTTGCGCACCTGACCGGGGTTCACGATCTTGGTGTTGACGACGTAGCTCGACACCTGACCGTCGGGCGTGGAGATGGGCACCGGGGTCGATGCGGCCTCGACGGCCGGGGCGGCGAATGCCGGCTGGACGCCGACGACGCCGACTCCGAGAATGGCGGCGGCCACTGCGATCCGCGCTGTTCGCGCTCTCATGCGGGTGATCATATGCACTCCTTCGTGTCATCTGCGGGCGGTTCTCGCACCGCTCACCCGATCCTGTCAGAGACCCTCGCGCACGCCGGGTAGGCACCGTCAGCCGTGTCCGCCCGTCGGCGCGATCCAGTCCGAGACGGGCGCCAGGCGGCTTCGCGCGCCCGGCCGGCACCGCGGATGCATCGGCGGTCAGGCCCGCCAGCACCCCTCGACATGGTCGTCGACCATGCCCGCGGACTGCATCAGCGCATACATGGTCGTCGGCCCGACGAACCGGAATCCGCGCTTCCGCAGCGCCTTGCTCAGAGCCGTCGACTCGGCCGTCACCGCCGGAACGTCGCCGAAATCGCGAGGGCGGGGGCGTGACGCCTGCGGCGCGAAAGACCACATCAGGGCATCCAGCTCGCCCTCCGCCATGTCGCGCACGAGTGCGGCGTTCGAGATCGTGGCGGCGATCTTCGCGCGGTTGCGGATGATCCCTGCATCCGCCATCAGCCGCTCGACGTCGTCGGGGCCGAAGGCGGCGACCAGCGCCGGGTCGAAGCCGGCGAACACCTCGCGGAAACGGGGGCGCTTGCGCAGGATGGTGATCCAGCTCAGCCCCGCCTGGAACCCCTCGAGCGCCATCTTCTCGAACAGGGCGCGGTCGCCGTGCAGCGGGTGGCCCCACTCCTCATCGTGGTAGCGGCGGTATTCGGGGTCGTCGCCCACCCAGGCGCAGCGGGCGCGCCCGTCGGCGGCGGTGATGAGGGATGCCATGGCGCCACGCTACCGGCGGGCTCCGACGCCCGTGCGCCCGGAGCGGAGAAAGACGCCTGCCGCGGACGGGATGCGAGATCCCCTCCGCGGCAGGCGTCCGATTCCGCGCGAGGCGCTCAGCGCTTCTTCTGCTTCAGCACCTTCTCCGAGATCGGCGCCTCGCCCGAGGCCTCGAGGGCCGCGTAGTACGCGCGCGCCTCGTCCTGGCGCTGCTGCTCGATGCCGCTCGCGATGGGGGCGCGCACGTGCTCGGGTTCGTAGCCGAAGGCCTGCACGAGCTCGAGGGCGTGCGGGCGCAGGCGCGTGCAGAGCCGGTCGATGTAGCTCGACACGGCGGCGGCGCGCTGCATCGAGAGACGGCCGTTGATCATGTGCCAGGCGAGGTGCTTCTCGATCAGCGAGAGGCCGAACAGGTCGCGCAGCCACGTGAGCACCTGCAGCGTGCCGGGATCGTCGATGCGGCGGATCGCGTCGGTGAACGCCTCCCACTGCAGCAGCTCGCCGTGCGCGCGGGCCGCTTCGATCAGCTCGGCCTGGTTCTCGTTGAACAGCTTCTCGCCGAGCACCTTGTCCTTGCCTGCGGCGCGGAGGCGACCGGCGATGTCGGCGATCATCTGCTGCACCCGCTCGGTGAGCAGCTCATGCTGCTGCTCTTCGCGCAGGCCGAGCTCGACCGAGCGCGCGGTCGAGCCGAAGTCGGCGACCGCCTGCCCGAGAGCGCGGAGCCCTGCGCCGTGGAACACCTTGCCCGCCGTCTGGCCGACCGCGTACCTGGCGAGCGTCCTGGCGTCGGCACCCTTGAACTGTCCGGCGAAGTCGGTGAGCAGGCGCTTGCCGACCAGCTGCAGAAGAATGTTGTTGTCGCCCTCGAACGTGACGTAGATGTCGAGGTCGGCGCGCAGCCCCACGAGGCGGTTCTCGTACATGAAGCCGGCTCCGCCGCACGCCTCCCGCGCCTCCTGCAGGGTGTCGAGCGCGTGCCACGTCGACAGCGGCTTGAGCGCTGCGGCCAGAGTCTCGAGGTCTTCGCGGTCTTCTGCCGTGTCGGTGCGGCCAGAGAAGACGCCGTCGAACTTCTGCAGGAACTCGTCGTGCGCGAAGATCTGGGCGTAGGTGGTCGCCAGACGAGGCAGCAGGCGGCGCTGGTGCTTGCCGTAGTCGAGCAGCACGGTCTCCTCGCCGTTCGCGCCGTCGAACTGGCGTCGCTGCGTCGCGTAGGTGATCGCGATGTGCAGACCGAGGGCGGATGCCCAGGAAGCCGCTCCGTCGAGCGAGACGCGCCCCTGCACGAGCGTGCCGAGCATGGTGAAGAAGCGGCGGCCGGGGCTCTCGATCTCGCTCGTGTAGGTGCCGTCGGCTGCGACGTCGCCGTAGCGGTTGAGCAGGTTGGTGCGGGGCACGCGCACGTGGTCGAAGCTGAGTCGGCCGTTGTCGATGCCGTTCAGGCCGCCCTTGAGGCCGTCATCCTCACGGCCGATTCCGGGCAGGTCGGCGCCGTTCTCGTCGCGCAGCGGAACGTAGAAGCAGTGCACGCCGTGGTTGACCCCGTTGGTGATCAGCTGGGCGAAGACCGTCGCGGCGATGCCGTGCAGGGCGGCGTTGCCGAGGTACTCCTTCGTCGCCGCGCGGAACGGCGTGTTGATCACGAACTCCTCGGTCGCGGGATCGTACGTGGCGGTCGTGCCGACGGCGGCGACGTCGGAGCCGTGTCCGATCTCGGTCATCGCGAACGCACCGGGGATCGACAGGTCCATGACACCGGGCAGCCACTTCTCGTGGTGCTGCTCGGTGCCGAGCTGCAGGATCGCCGACCCGAACAGGCCCCACTGCACACCCGACTTGATCTGCAGGCTCGGGTCTGCGGCGACGAGCTCTTCGAAGCCGGCGATGTTGGCGCCGTTGTTCTCCTCGCCGCCGAACCTCTTCGGGAACGCGCGGTGCACGGCGCCGTTCTCGACCAGCAGGTGCAGCTGCGAGAGCACGCGCTCGCGGTGCTCGTCCTTCGCGAGGCTGTCGTCGCGCCAGAACGCGGGATCCTTGATCATCTCGCGAGCCTCGCGGCGGGTCTGCGCCCAGGTGCCCATGAGCAGGTCGTTCACACGCTCGACGTCGATCGACGTGGCCTCGAGCTCGGCGCCGGCCGGTGCGTCGGCGGTGGTGGGGCGGATGGCTGCGTCGACCATGGCGGTTCCTCTCAGAACGGAGCAGGGATAGCCTCAACCGTAGGAGTCCGACAACGGGAGGCGAAGCCGACTGTGCAGGATGCACAATGGCATCCTGCGTCGTCCCCGCCTCCCGTTGTCACCTCGCGACAGTCAGCGCATGGCGGCTGTCGTCACCAGGCGGTCTCGATGGTGCCGTTGCCCTCGATCACCTCGCGCACCTCGTCGCTCGTGAACGCCTTCTTCAGCGCCTCAGTCGCCTCGGAGTCGGCATCCTTCTGCTGCACGACGAGGTTCAGCGCGAACCGGTCGTCGAGCTCGGTGATCAGGCCGTCCTTCTCGGGGCTGAGACCCAGCGCGGCGATGTGCGACGGCCACTGGAACACCAGGTCGGCCTCTTCGTACGCCGCGTTCAGCGAGGCGATCGGCACCTGCACGAACTCCAGGTCCTTCGGGTTGCCGGTGATGTCGTCGACCGTCGCCTCATACGGGTCGACATCGGGGTCGAGCACGATGATCTCGTTCGCGGCGAGCAGCTTCAGCGCGCGTCCGGTGTTCGACGGGTCGTCGGGAATGGCGACCTTCGCGCCGTCGGACAGATCGGCGATGTCGTCGAGAGTCTTCGAGTAGAAGGCGATGACGAAGTTGTAGACCGGCTGCACGCCGACCAGCGTGCCGTCGTTGCCCTCGTTGAACGTCTGCATGTACGGCACGTGCTGCGAGAAGTTCGCGTACACGTCGCCGCTGTTGAGGATCGTGTTCGACGTGATGTAGTCGGCGACCTCGACGAGCTCGACCTCGTAGCCGTCTTCGATCGCGTCGCCCGCGGCCTTCACGACATCGGTCATGGGCGCCTGCACAGCGGCGACCTTCAGCACGGTGGGCTCGGCGGACTGGGCATCCGGCTTCGTCTCGTCGGCCGCAGGGGCGCAGGCGGTGGCGAGCAGCGCGGTGCCGAGGGCGATGGCGGCGAGGGCGACGCGGGTCTTCTTCATATGTCTCTTCCGTTTCGATGCGGGTTCGGTGGTTCGGGGTGCGGCGTCAGCGGTGGTCGAGCCGCACCGAGGTGCGGTGCCCGACGGCCTGGATGGCGAGGACGCACACGATGATGATCACGATCGTGAGGTACATGAGGTCGTCGTTGTAGACCTGGTAGCCGTAGCGCATCGCGAAGTCGCCGATGCCTCCGCCGCCGATCACACCCAGCACGGTCGAGTACGACAGCAGGCTGATCGCCGCCGAGGTGAGCGCGTAGACGAGTCCGGAGCGCGCCTCGGGAAGAAGCATCCGGAACACCGCCTGCGGCACCGTCGCACCAGACGCGACGGCCACCTTCGAGATCCCGGCGGGGATCTCGCGCAGGATCTGCTCGGTCAGGCGGGCGTAGATCGCGACCGCGACGAAGCAGAGCGGCAGAGTGGCCGCCTGCGTGCCGAAGCTCGTGCCGATCACGGCGCGCGTGAACGGGATGAGGAAGACGACCAGCAGCAGGAACGGGAACGACCGCACCACGTTGATGTAGAGGTTCGCGACCGTGTTGATCGCGCGGTTCTCGGCGATGCCCCCGCGCTCGGTGAGGTAGACGACGGTGCCGAGCGGCAGGCCGACCAGCACCGCGGCGAGAAGCGACACGAGCATCATGTACCCGGTCTCGGCCATCGACTGCGCGATGTCTTCGCCGTACTCGGCGAGCAGGTCGGTGAGCCAGGTCATGCGCTCAGCTCCCGCTTGACCTGCTCGTAGTAGCTGGGCAGCGATCGGGGGCCGGCGGCGTCGATCTCGAAGACCTCGCGCAGGCGCCCCTTCTCGAGCAGCGCGGCGCGGTCGCAGATGGCTTTGACGACATCGAGGTCGTGCGTGATGACGATCACGGTCGTGCCGAGCTTCTCGCGGGCGTCGGAGAGCACGCGCAGCACGTCGGCGGTGGTCGACGCGTCGAGTGACGAGGTCGGCTCGTCGCAGAGCAGCAGCGGCGGACGCGATACGAGGGCTCGGGCGAGACCCACGCGCTGACGCTCGCCGCCGGAGAGCTGGGCGGGGAAGTGGCCGGCGCGGTGCGAGAGGCCGACGAACGAGAGGATCTCGTCGACGGCATCCCGCTGCTGCCTGCTCTTCGTCGCCGTCCCGCCGCGGGCGAGACGTAACGGCAGGCGCACGTTGTCGCGCACGGTGCTGTTGCTGAGCAGGTGCACGCCCTGGAAGACGACGCCGACGTCGCGGCGGAGCTCGCGCAGCTCCGCTCGATCGAGGTCGGCGACGGCGGCACCGCGCACGATGACGTCGCCCGCAGTCGGGCGCGTGAGGCCGTTGATCAGCTCGAGCAGGGTCGACTTGCCGGCGCCGCTCTCGCCGATGATGCCGAAGATCTCACCCGGGGGGATGCTGAGGCTGACGTCATCGAGTGCGGGGCTCTCATCGGCGTCGGGGCGGAACCGCTTCGTGACATGGCGGAACTCCACGATCGCGGGCAGGTCGGTGGCCATCGCGTCTTTCGGTGGGGAGGGTGGGCCGGCTGTCGGGCCGGCTGAGGCGCCTTTCTGGACGTGATCCAAATTATAGTTGAGCCATGACCCTGAGGTACCGGACGGAAGCGATCAACGGCGACGGCGGAACGGGCACGGCCCGTGTGACGGATGGCATGGAGGTGCCGGTCGCATCGCCCCTGGCGCCGAATCCCGACCCGGATGCCTCGAACCCGGAGCAGCTGCTGGCTCTGGCCTGGTCGACCTGCCTCAACGCGACCGCGCAGGCGCTTGTCAAGCGCGAACGCCGCACGGCGGTGCGCATCGAGGTCGAACTGCACGACGCGGCGGACGGCCCCGGATACGAGTTCCACGTCGACACGTATCTCTCGGCCGAGGGGCTCTCGATGGAGGAGACCGAGGATCTGCTGCAGGGTGCGCACGCACGCTGCCCTGTGTCGAAGCTGCTGCGCGGCGCGACCACTGTGCGGGTGCACGCGGAGGAGTACGCGGGCTGACGCGGCTTTCCCGCATCCTGTGTCGCGGAACGCAGGAGATCACGCGAAACGCAGGAGGATGCCTGCGATCCGGTCCTGCAATTCGTGAGAACTCCTGTGTTTCGCGGGCTGCGGATCAGTGCGCCGCGATCACCTCGAGCACGGCGGCGCCGTAGGCATCCCGCTTCTTCTCGCCGATGCCGCTGATGCCGCCCAGCCCAGCGACCGTCGTCGGCCGGTGCTCGGCGAGCGCGCGCAGCGTCGCATCGCCGAACACGATGTACGCCGGCACGCCCTGATCACGGGCTGTCGCCGCACGCCAGGTGCGCAGCGCCTCGAAGAGATCGCGGTCTGCGGCATCAAGAGCATCCGCGGCACTCGTCTTGCGGGCGCGAGACGCTGCGCCCGACCGCCCCATCGTGTCTTTTCGCAGCGGCACGCCGGTCTCGCCGCGCAGCACGCCTGCGGCGGCGTCGCCGGGGGCGAGGGTGCCGTACTCGCCCTGGGCGACGAGGATGCCGCGAGCCAGCAGCTGCCGCACGACGCTGCGCCAGTCCTGGTCCGACAGGTCGGCGCCGATGCCGTAGGTGGCGATCTGCTCGTGGCGCATCTTCCGGATGCGGTCGTTCGACGCTCCGCGCAGGATGTCGATCAGGTGGCCCGCACCGAACGCCTGGTTGCGCTCGCGCTTCAGGCGAACGATCGTCGACAGCAGCTTCTGCGCGGGAACGAGCCCGTCGAAGGTGTCGGGCTTCTCGAGGCAGGTGTCGCAGTTGCCGCACGCATCGCTGTCCTGCCCGAAGTAGCGCAGCAGGTTCTGCCGTCGGCAGGCGACCGTCTCGCACAGGGCGAGCATGGCGTCGAGGTGCTGGCCCATGCGCATCTTGAAGGTGCGGTCGCCGGGGCTCTGGTCGATGAGCCGGCGCTGCTGAACGACGTCGCCGAGCCCGTACGCCATCCATGCGACCGAGGGCTCGCCGTCTCGTCCGGCGCGGCCGGTCTCCTGGTAGTACCCCTCGACCGACTTGGGCAGGTCGATATGGGCGACGAAGCGCACGTCGGGCTTGTCGATGCCCATGCCGAAGGCGATCGTCGCGACCATGACCACGCCGTCGTCTCGCAGGAAGCGCGACTGGTTCTGCGCTCGCACCTCTGCCGGAAGCCCCGCGTGGTACGGCAGAGCGTCGAAGCCCTTGGACGCCAGGTACTCCGCCGTCTGCTCGACCGACTTGCGACTGAGGGCGTACACGATGCCTGCGGCGCGGGCCGGCTGAGACGAGATGAACTCGACGAGCTGCCTGCGCACCTCGACCTTCGGCACGATGCGGTACTGGATGTTCGGCCGGTCGAAGCTCGCGACGAAGTGCTTCGCCGCGGGCAGGTGCAGGCGCTCGGTGAGCTCTTGATGCGTTGCCCTGGTCGCCGTGGCGGTGAGCGCCATGCGCGGCACCCCCGGGAATCGCTCCGCCAGATCGCCGAGCGCGAGGTAGTCGGGCCGGAAGTCATGGCCCCACTGAGACACGCAGTGCGCCTCGTCGATCGCGATCACGCTGAGCGTGCCGCGCTGCAGCAGCTGCGTGGTCTGCGCGGAAGACAGCCGCTCGGGCGCGACGTAGATGAGATCGAGCTCGCCGGCGACGTACGCCCGCTCGACCTCGCGCCGCTCATCGGGCGCCTGGGTGGAGTTCAGGTACGCGGCCCGCACGCCGTTCGCCCGCAGTGCGTCGACCTGGTCGTGCATCAGCGCGATCAGCGGGCTGATCACGAGCCCGGTGCCCTCGCGCACCAGGGCAGGCACCTGGTACGTGACCGACTTGCCACCGCCGGTCGGCATGAGCACGACCGCGTCTCCCCCGCCGATCACGTGCTCGACGATCGCGGCCTGATCGCCGCGGAACGCGTCGTACCCGAACACGGTGCGCAGCGCCTCGATGGCCGTGGGGTAGCGCGAAGGTGCGGTTCCGGATGCCGCCCCGCCGCCGGCATCCGGAGCGGGCGTCATCGGGCCCGATCCCCAGTCGAGCGGCGGCTCCCAGCCGTATTCCGGCGGAACCCAGTCGAGCTCCTCGGGTGGGAGGTCGTCGTACGGGTCTTCGGGGTACGGCACATCCTCGTACGGATCACGGGGAGGCTGCGGCATCCCTCCAGCGTAGCCACCGGCACCGACAACGGATCCGCCGTCCGCAGTCGCCCCCACGGCGCGCCGCGGGTATCCTGAGGTCCGGGGACCAGGTCTGGGGCGACGAAGGAGTACCGATGCCCGTGAAGGCCAGAGTCCGCGCCCGCTCCGGCGCCGGCGTCCTCGTGCTCGCCTCGCTTCTCGCGATCGCACCGCTCACCGCTGCAGCGCCGGCAGCGCCGGCAGCGGCTGCGGATGTCCGAGGCACCGGCATCCGCTCCGTCGCATCCGTTCCCACCCAGCCGGCACCGCCGCGACGCATCTCGCTCGGCGACACCGAGGTGCAGTTCACCTGGCCGGTCGTCGCGGGGGCGACGGGCTACCGCATCCGCCTCGCGACCGGCGGGCGCGTTCTGCTCGACCAGGCATGGTCGGGGACCAATATCTTCATCGACGGACTGACGCCTGAGACCGCATACGAGTTCAGCATCGCCGCGGTGAACTCCTCGGGAACCGGCGCGTACTCGACGCCCGTGCGCTTCACGACCCCGTTCGACTTCGTCGAGCGGCAGTTCGGCGCCGACCGCTACGCGACCGCGGCCCGCGTCTCGCTTCGCGCGTACCAGGCGCAGGGCTCCGCATCGGCGTTCATCGCCGACGGCACCGCCTTTCCCGACGCTCTCTCGGCTGCGGCGGCCGCCGGCCGCGCGGGCGCCCCGGTGCTGCTCACCCCTCCGACGGTGCTGCGCGACTCGCCACGGAAAGAGCTGACGCGACTCGGCGCCGACCGCGCATACATCTCGGGTGGGCCGGGTGCGATCAGCAGCGACGTGCAGCGGCAGATCGCCACGATCACGACAGCAGCAGTGACGCGCCTGGCCGGCGCCGACCGGTACGCCACCGCCGCGGCCGTGTCGACTCTGTGGCCCTCTGCGGCCACCGTGTACCTGGCGAGCGGGCGCGACTTCCCGGATGCTCTGGCCGGGGCCGCCGCGGCCGGGGCCAAGGACTCCCCCGTTCTGCTCGCGCGGGGCAGCACGCTCCCCGACGAGACGGCGAGCGCGCTGGCGCGCCTGCGTCCGTCGCGGATCGTCGTGCTCGGCGGTTCGGCCGTGGTCAGCGACGACGTCGCCGCACAGGCCGCCGCTGCCACCGGTGTGGCCACATCGGTGCAGCGCCTGGCGGGCATCGACCGCTACTCGACGGCGGTCGCCGTCTCGAAGGCCACCTTCCCCACGGCGGGCGTGCCCGCGGTGTACATCGCCAGCGGGGTGTCCTTCCCCGATGCGCTCGCGGGCGCGGCCGCCGCCGGCCACAGAGGCGGCCCGGTGCTGCTGGCCCGGCAGGGCGGGCTGAGCACGGCCGTGCTCGACGAGATCCGGCGGCTAAAGCCGAAGCGGGTCATCCTTCTCGGCGGCCCTGCCGTGATCGGCGACAACGCGATCGCCCAGCTACTGCCCCTGGCGCCCTGACCCCCGCCGGCCGAGGCGTGTCCGCATGCGGGGCCGACGGGAAGGTCGGCGGTGCCCGATAGCCTTGCGGAGTGGCATCCCGACCCGCGCTGAGCACGCGCACCCTTCTCGTCTGCGCGGCGATCGGCGTCGCCACGGGCATCCTGGGCGGCATCGCCGGGCTCGCCACCGTCGGCGTCATCGCGGTCGCCCCCTACCTCTACGGCCTGGTGCTCGGTGTTCACGTGCTGCCGGGCATCATCGCGCAGGAGGTGCTCCGCAAGCCGATGGTCGCGCTGATCACGCATGTGATCGCCGCGCTGATCTCGAGTGCCTTCACCCCGATGTGGGCGATGCGCTTCATCGGCACCGCGCTGCTCTTCGGCGCGATCCAAGAGGGCGTCGCCGCGCTGACCCGCTATCGGGCCTGGGGGCGCTGGCGCTTCTTCGTCTCGGCCGCGATCATCGGCGTGATCGTGGCGGTCGTGGTCGGCGTCGTCGTCGACCTGACGCAGTTCGAGCTGTGGGTGCAGCTGAGCTACCTGATCATCTCGGTGCTCGGGCCCGTCGCATGGACGGCCGTGGGCATCGCGATCGGCAACGCGCTGCGAAGAGCGGGCGTCGCGCCGCGCTGAGCCCCCGCGACCGCCCCGCGACACCACAGGTTAGGTCGAGCTAAGTTTGTAGGGAACCGACCGCTCACAGAGGACCCGCCCGTGCGCTCTTCCGCGCCCCTGCTCAGCGTGCGCGACCTCAGCGTCACGCACGCGGGCGCCGCGCACCCCTCACCGCAGGGCATCTCGTTCGACGTGCACGCCGGCGAGGTCGTGCTGCTGCTCGGCCCCAGCGGATCGGGCAAGTCGACTCTGACGCTCGCGCTGAACGGACTGATCCCCCAGGCGGTCGAGGCCGACCTCGACGGCACCGTGCTCGTCTCGGGTCGCGACACCCGCACCACGCCCGTCGCCGAGCTGAGCACCGAGGTGTCGATGGTCTTCCAGGACCCCGATTCCCAGCTGGTGACCGGGACGGTGCTCGACGAGGTCGCCTTCGCCCTCGAGAACCTGCGGCTGCCTGCTTCGGAGGTCCTGTCCCGCACCGAGCAGGCACTCCGCCGGGTCGGGCTGTGGGGCCGCCGCCGCTGGAATCCCGACCTGCTCTCGGGTGGCGGCCGTCAGCGTCTCGCGATCGCGTGCGCCCTGGCGATGCGCCCGCGCGTGATCGTGCTCGACGAGCCGACAGCCAACCTCGACCCGCAGGGCGTCGACGACGTGTACTCCGCCCTCGGCGAGCTGGTTCAGGATGCCGCGCAGCGCGCGATCGTGCTGGTCGAGCACGACGTCGACGCGGCGATCGATCTCGCGACCCGCGTGATCGCGCTCGACCGCGAGGGGCGCCTCGCACTCGACGGCCCGCCGCAGCAGGTCATGCTCGACCACGCCGGCACCCTGCGCGAGCTCGGCGTGTGGTCACCCGCCGACACCGCGGTGCCGGCGAGTCCGCCGCCCATCGCGATCGAGGGCACCCCGGCGATCACCGCCCGCGACCTCGTCGTCGAGAAGAACGGCACCCGCACGCTAGACGTCGCGACCCTCGACATCCCCCGCGGATCGTTCACCGCGATCATCGGGCCGAACGGAGCCGGCAAGTCGACCCTGCTGCAGACGCTCGGCGGGGTCGTTCCGCCGACTGCCGGAACCGTGCTGATCGACGGACTGGATGCCGTGCGCGCGCCCGCTCGCACGATCGCCGCCCATGTCGGATTCGTCTTCCAGAACCCCGAGCATCAGTTCATCGCCGGCTCGGTGCGAGAGGAGCTCGCCCACGGCCTGCGGCTGCAGCGCACGGATCCGGCCGAGATCGATGCGCGGGTCGACGAGATGCTCGACCGGTTCGGGCTGACGGCCAAGGCGGACGTGCACCCGTTCCTGCTCTCCGGTGGCGAGAAGCGGCGCCTGTCGGTCGGCACGGCGCTGATCACCCGGCCCTCCGTCGTGGCTCTCGACGAGCCGACGTTCGGTCAGGACCGGGCCCGCGCCGCCGAGCTGCTCGATCTGCTGCAGGGTCTGCAGCGCGAGGGCACGACGGTGGTCATCGTCACGCACGACCGGCGGCTGGTCGCGGAGTATGCGAATCACGTCGTGCTGCTCCGCGACGGCGAGGTGGTCGCCTCGGGTGCCTCCGCGACGGTGCTCGCGCAGGATGCTGCGGATGCCAGGGCATCCACCGCCACGGCATCCGCGGCCTCGCCCGCGACCGAGCCCACCCCGACCGACCCGTACGACGACGCGCCGGCGCCTCCGCGGTTCTGGCTGCACGGGATCAACCCGCTCGCGAAGCTCGGCGCCGTGATCCCCGCGATGGCGCTGCTGGCGTTCACGCGCGACCTGCTCACCCCGGCGATCTTCCTCGCGCTCGCGTACGCGATCGTGCTCAGCGGTGCGCGGCTGACCCGTCGCGCCGGCGCGGTGATGCTGCTCGGCGTGCCGGTCGGCATGGCCGTGCTGACGCTCGGATTCGGCGTGTGGGTCGACCCCGATCAGGTCTCCGGCAGCGCGGGAGTGCTCACGATCGGCGACTGGACGCTGCACTCGGGCGCCCTGCTCATCGGGCTGGCGACCGCCCTGCGCCTCGGCGCGATACTCGCCCTGGCTCTCGTCGGCGGGCTCACGACCCGCGGCCCCGACCTCGTGCGCGCCACCGTGCAGCAGCTGCATGTGCCGTACCGCATCGGGTACACGGCCCTCGCCGCGTACCGCTTCGTGCCGCGGTTCGGCTACGAGCTGTCGGTCATCCGCGCGGCTCACCGGGTGCGCGGGCACGGCACGGGCCGCGGACCGCTCGCTCGTCTCGTGCGCGGCTGGGGATACATCGTGCCGCTGCTCGCATCGGGCATCCGGCATGCCGAGCGGGTCGCCCTGTCGATGGATGCCCGCGCCTTCGGCGCGCACCCCACCCGCACCGAGCGGCACCTCGTGCCGTGGCGCGCACGCGACACGGTGTTCACGGCGGCGGTGCTGCTGGCATCCGCCGTCATCTTCTTCCTGACCGCTCGCCCCCTCGGCTGACGCCGAGTGCACCACCTGCCGCCGAACACGCGGGTTTCCTGCGTCGGCAAGCGGTGCACTCGACGGCATCCGGTGCGGTCGACGCGCCGACCGCCGTAGAGGTCAGCGCTTGCCGGCGATCTGACGGCCGACGATCTCGCGCATGATCTCGTTGGTGCCGCCGTAGATGCGGTGCACGCGGGCGTCGGTGAAGGCGCGGGCGATCGGGTACTCCATGATGTAGCCGTAGCCGCCGTGCAGCTGCACGCCCGTGTCGAGCACCTCCCACTCGCGCTCGGTCACCCAGAACTTCAGCTGCGCAGCCTCTTCTGCGGTGAGCTTCGAGGCGGCGTAGGCCTTGAGCCCGCGGTCGACGTACGCCCACACGGCGTCGGCCGTTGTGGCCATGTCGGCGACGCGGAACCGGGTGTTCTGGAAGTCGATGACCCGCTCGCCGAACGCGTCGCGATCCTTCGTGTAGTCGACGGTCCACTTCACCGCGGCCTGGATCACGGCCGCCGCCGACACGGCGATCGAGAGGCGCTCGAGCGGCAGGTTCATCATCAGCTGGATGAAGCCCTGGCCCTCCTTGCCGCTGATGAGGTTCTCGTCGGGCACGAAGACATCGGTGAAGCTGAGCTCGGCGGTGTCCCACCCGTGGAAGCCCATCTTGCTGAGCTTCTTGCCCTGGTCGAAGCCCTCCATGCCCTTCTCGACGATCAGCAGGCTGAACGCGTCGGGGCGGTTTCCCTCGCCGGTCTTGACGAAGGTGACGACGATGTCGGCGGTGGTGCCAGACGAGATGAACGTCTTGGCGCCGTTGAGGATGTAGCCGCCGTCGACCTTCTTCGCGTTGGTCTTGATGCCGCGCAGATCGCTGCCCGCGCCCGGATCGGTCATCGCGAGAGCACCGAGGATCTCGCCGGTGGCCATGCGCGGCAGCCACTTCTCCTTCTGCTCCTGCGTGCCCATGTGCACGAGATACGGCACGGCCAGGTCGTCCTGGATGCCGAGAGCGCCTGCCAGCGAGCCGGCGCCGGCGCCGATGACCTCTTCGTTCACGATCGCGCGGAAGCGGTAGTCCTGCAGCATGCCCGCGCCGCCGAACTCCTCGGGCACCGAGAGTCCGATGATGCCGGCCTCGCCCGCGGCGCGCATGGTCTCGCGGTCGATCTCGCCCGCAGCATCCCACCGCTCGATCGACTCATTCGACACGTGCCGCTTGACGAAGTCCTTGACCAGGTCACGGAAGGCCTCGTGGTCTTCTTCGTAGATGTCGCGTTCCATGGCGTCCTCCTGAAAGTCGTGTGCGCCCTCGCACGGCGAGTCTAGGTCGGAAAGACAGCGCCGAACAGTGATTTGTGGGAACAAGTCTCACACATGATGACACTGCGTTTCGCGTTTGTGGGAAGCCCCCATCGCACGTTCAGTGCTGGTAGTCGGGCGCCGCAGGAAGGCCGAAGAACTCCTCGAGGGTGTGGAAGCCGCCCTCGTGATACGCCTTCGCGAGCTCAGGTCCGATGTACCTGATGTGCCACGGCTCGGGCGCGTAGCCGGTGGTGCCCGTGTGCCCATGCTCGTAGCGCACGATGAACCCGTACCGCCAGCCGTTCTCAGCCACCCAGCGACCCTGACGCGTCGGGCCGAACGCCTCGATGCTGCCGCAGCCGGAGCTGCACGCGACGAGGTCGAACGCCAGCCCGCTCTGGTGCTCGCTGAAGCCGGGGCGGGCCGATACGGCATCCGCTCCACTCTGCCCGCGGTCTCGGACGTGCTCACCGTAGGTGCGCTGCTGCAGACCGTACGAGCGGTAGCCGTTGTTGACGCCGATGACACCGGCGCCCGCGGCACGGGCGTCGGCCGCCATCTTCTCGAGCGCGCGGTTGGGTTCAGGACGCAGCTCGTTCGAGGGGGTCGTGGTGCGCAGACCGATGCCCGAGAGGGATGCCGGGGCGAAGCTCTCGGGCCGCAGCGGGCGCTGCTTGTTGACCACGACCCATGAACGAGCGGGATCGGAGAGCGAGATGCACGGCGCGTTTCCGCTGATGACGGCCTCGCGGAACTCGACCCCTCCGCCGAAAGACGCCACAGCGGCATCGTCGTCACCCGCCTCGAGGTGAGCGCGGACGTCGCCGTCGGCGCACGGGTTGGCGGCGACGCGCGAGTCGACCTCGACGTCGGGCAGCGCCATCGCCGCGGCCGGCTCAGGCAGCTGCGGAAGCGCAGGCGCTTCGGCGGCGAGCACGCCGCACAGGGTCGACAGCGCGGCCATCGCCGTGAACAGCACACCGATGGGTGTCGCCACCCGCACGGCGAGCGATTCACGCGCGGCATGCCGGGTCTGCGCTGCGCTCACCGACCCATTGTCCCCCACACCAGCCCGAGGATCCGCGCTCGAACAGAACTTCGGACTTCCGGTTGACACACATTGGTTTCTTTGTTCGAATGGAGACATGAGGTGGCAGGGGCAGGCGGTCGACGATCGAGACGCTGACGCGCTGCCCGGCCTCGAGAGCCGCACCGGCATCGTGCGCTCTGTGACCACACCAGAGTTCGCCGGGATGACCTTCCACGAAGTGCTCGCGAAATCGGCGCTGAACGCCGTGCCCGGCGCCTCGCGCATGCCGTTCGCCTGGACGGTGAATCCCTACCGCGGATGCAGTCATGCCTGCGTGTACTGCTTCGCCCGGGGAACGCACGAGTACCTCGACCTCGACGGCGGCGCCGACTTCGACTCCCAGATCGTCGTGAAGACGAACGTGGTCGAGATCCTGCAGCGTGAGCTGCGGCGGGGATCCTGGAAGCACGAGACGGTGGCCCTCGGCACGAACACCGACCCGTACCAGCGCGCAGAGGGACGGTACAGGCTCATGCCGGGCATCGTGCAGGCCCTCGCCGACTCAGGCACGCCCATGTCGATCCTCACCAAGGGAACACTGATCCGCCGCGACATCCCCCTGCTCGTCGAGGCGGCCAAGCGGGTGCCGATCGACATCCAGATGTCGATCGCGATGTACGACGACGCGCTGCAGCACGCCATCGAACCGGGCACGCCGAGCACGCAGGCGCGGCTCGACACGGTCCGGGCGCTCAGCGACGCGGGCTTCCGCGTCGGCGTGTTCCTCATGCCGGTGCTGCCGCACCTGACCGACTCTCTCGCCGCCATCGACGAGGGGCTGCGCCGCATCAAGCAGTCGGGAGCCGACCACGTCGTCTACGGGTCGCTGCACCTGCGCCCCGGGGTGAAGCCGTGGTTCTTCCAGTGGCTCGAGCGCGAGCATCCGGAACTGCTGTCTTCGTATCGCGGCCTGTACCCGGGCGTCTCCGTCGAGGCGCCCAAGGCCTATCGTCAGTGGCTCGCGCGACGCATCCGTCCGCTCATGCGCGTGCACGGGCTCGATGCCCGATCCGAGGAAGAGAACGACAGCATGCGCGGCCGGCGGATGCGGCAGCGCCCGGCTCCGGCATCCGTCCGCACGACGACTCAGTCCGACATGCTCTTCTGAGCGCGTCCGGCGCTGCCGGCGGGAAGCTCGTCACGCGCCGCCGACGGCTGAATGAGGAACACCAGCAGGAGCAGCGCAAGAGGGCCGAAGATCATCCCGAGCGCGAACCACCCGAGTTTCGTGCGTCCCTGGATGCCGGCGAGCGCGCTGATCACCAGAGCGATGCTGAACCATACCGTGCCCCCGGCTGTCGCCCACTCGTTCCAACCCATGCGTCCACACTATGCGGCGCTCACAACTCAGGACGAATGCGCAGAGACCGCCGGGGCCCGGCCCTGAGGGCACGGATCCCGACGGTCTTTCCTGAGTTGTGAACCGGCTCAGGCGGTGAGCTCGGCCTCGCTCGGCATGCGGCCCGTGATCTCTTCGATCACGTCGTCGCCGGGAGCGGCCTGCTCGAACGGCGCGTCGATCTCGGCGCGCCCCAGCAGGTCCTCCATGCGGCGGCGACGCTGACGGGTGATCAGCGTGACCACTCGTCCCGAGCGGCCGGCACGGCCGGTGCGGCCGGCGCGGTGCAGGTACGTCTTGTACTCGTCGGGAGCGTCGGCCTGCACGACCAGGTCGATGTCGTCGACGTGGATGCCGCGCGCGGCGACGTCGGTGGCGACGAGCACCTGCACCTTGCCCGCGGTCAGCTTCTGCAGGTTGCGCGTGCGCTTGGCCTGGTTGAGGTCGCCGTGCAGCGAGACGGCGGCGATGCCGGCGTCTTCGAACTGCTCGGCGAGCATCTCGGCGTAGGCGCGGGTGCGCGCGAAGACCAGCGTCTGACCGTCGCGGTCGACGAGCGAGGTGAGCACATCGGCCTTGTCGCGGTGCTCGATCACGAGCACGCGGTGGTCGATCGTGCTCGAGTCCTGGTCTTCGCCGGCGACCTCGTAGACGGCCGGGTCGATCAGGAACTCGTCGACGATCGCGGCGACCTCGCGGTCGAGGGTCGCCGAGAACAGCAGCTTCTGGCTGGTCGCTCCGTCTTCGAGGGCCGTGCCGGTCTTGCGCAGGATGCGCTGCACCGGCTCGGCGAAGCCGAGCTCTGCCATGTGGTCGGCCTCGTCGAGCACGGCGATGCGCACCTCGGAGAGGTCGAGCTTGCGCTGCTCGATGAGGTCTTCGATGCGACCGGGCGTGCCGATGATGATGTCGACGCCCTTGTTCAGCGCGCCCACCTGGCGCGCCTGGGGCACGCCGCCGTAGATCTGCGTGGTGAACAGCCCCACGCTGCGCGCGATGGGCTGGACGGTGCGGTCGATCTGCAGGGCCAGCTCGCGGGTGGGGGCGAGGATGATCGCGCGGGGCTTGCGGCCGATCTCGCGGCGCTTGCCCTTCTGCGACAGCAGGACGCTCTCGACGAGCGGGGCGCCGAAGGCGATCGTCTTGCCCGAGCCCGTGCGGCCCCGGCCGAGAACGTCGCGACCCTGCAGGATGCTGGGGATCGTCGCGGCCTGGATCGGGAAGGGCGTCTCAGCGCCCATGTTCTTCAGGATCTCGACGATGTTCGATCCGATGCCGAGGTCGCCGAAGGTCACATCCGCGACCTCGGTGGCCTGCACGGCCTCTGCCTCGAGCCGTTCGTGCACGACGTCGGCCTGCTCGTCGCGCGCCTTGGCGGTCGACGTGGCATTCCAGTCGCTGCGGTTCGGACGGTCGTCGCGGTTCTGACGCGCAGGACGCGCATCACGGTCGAAGCGCGGACGCTCCGTGCGGTCGAAGCGCGGGCGCTCGGTGCTGCCGCGGCGGTCGTCTCGACCGGGACGCTCGTTGCGATCGAACCGGTCGCTGCGGGCCGGGCGGGCGTCACGGTCGAAGCGGTCGTTGCGTCCGTAGCCGCCACGGTCGTCACGAGCCGGACGGGCGTCACGGTCGAAGCCACCACGACGGTCGAAACCACCGCGATCGTCACGAGCCGGACGCTCGTTGCGGTCGAAGCCACCACGACGGTCGAAACCATCGCGATCGTCACGAGCCGGACGGGCGTCACGGTCGAAGCCGCCACGGCGGTCGAAGCCACCACGGTCGTCACGGGCGGGGCGCTCGTTGCGAGCGAACCGGTCGTTGCGGGCCGGACGGGCATCGCGATCGAAACGGTCGTTGCGACCGTAGCCGCGGTCGTCCCGCGCGGGGCGCGAGTCGCGGCCGAACCGGTCGTCACGTGCCGGACGTGCGTCACGGCCGAACCGGTCGTCACGTGCCGGACGTGCGTCACGGCCGAACCGGTCGTCACGTGCCGGACGTGCGTCACGACCGAACCGGTCGTTCCGGTCGAAGCCGCGGCCGCCCTGACGGTCGTCGCGGTCGTTGCGGTGGTGCGGCGCCTCGCGGCGACCCGACTCGGCGCGGTTGCGGATCGAGCGGGCCTCATCGCGGCCTGCGCGCTGCGCATCCGACCAGCGGGCCTTGGGTGCCGAGCCTTCGGCGTCTGCGGCGCGGTAGCCGCGGTGCTTGGGGCTCACGCTGCCGGGGCGGCGGTCGGCACGGGCATCCGACGAGAACGAGCGGCGGTCGCCGGCATCCCGACGGTCACTGTCGCGCGACGGTCGTCCGCCGGCGTGACGCTCGTGGAACGAGGGTCCGCTCTTCGCGTACCGCGGCTCGAAATTGCGCGAGGGGCGTCCGCCCTTGGGCTTGCCATTCTTGGGCATGGTGTTTCCTGACTGTCTCTGACACGAGAACAGCGTCCCTTCGCGGGCACAGAGATCAGCGCGCGTGGGACATACCCGGGCATCCGTCGGCCGGGGCCATTCATGTGATGGTTATGAACCATCGGCCCCTGGGCTCACAATGAGCGCTTGCGCTGCTCGGAAGAAACCGCCTGGAAGCGGGTGCCCGAAGCCGACTCGTTCCAGGATACCGGGGTTTGCTGGGAGAGTGCCCGCCGTACGATGGCGGCATGCCTCTTGACGACGTGATCGGCTCCCCCACCGGCATCCAGATCCACCTTCGCCGCGGTGATGTCACCGCCCAGATCGCGCAGGTCGGCGCCTCGCTCCGGCATCTGACCGTCGACGGCGTCGAGATCGTGCCGCCCTATCCGGCCGACCAGCCGACGCCGTCGTGCTCCGGCGTGGTGCTCGTGCCGTGGCCGAATCGCATCCGCGACGGCGTCTGGCAGGACGGCGACACCGAGCTCGCCCTCTCGATCAGCGAGCCCAAGTTCCGCAACGCGAGCCACGGACTGCTGCGCTTCAGCGCCTACGAGATCGCCGAGCACACCGACGAGTCGGTGACCCTCGCAGCCACCGTCGTGCCGCAGACCGGATATCCGTATGTCGTCGCGACATCGGTCACGTACGCGCTGACGGATGCCGGGATCGACGTCACCCACACCCTCACCAACCACTCCGCCGAGCCAGCGCCTGTGGCGCTCGGCACGCATCCGTTCTTCGTGATCGGCGGCGTCGACGCGCGCGATCTCGTGCTGCGCCTGCGGGCCGAGACCTACTTCGAGACCGACGACCGGATGCTGCCGGTCGGGGAGAGCCCCGTGTCGGCCGGCACCGATCTGCGCGAGGGGCGCCGCCTCGGCGACGTGCAGCTCGACACCGGATACGCGAACCTGCACCGCGACGCCGACGGGTTCGCTCGCACCACCCTCACCGCACCCGACGGGCGTGCGATCACGCTGCAGCAGGGCGACGGCTTCGACTTCGTGCAGGCCTTCACGAGCGCGAAGTACCCCGGTCAGCCTCTCGCCGTCGCCATCGAGCCCATGACCGCCCCGGCCGATGCGTTCAACTCCGGTCGCGGGCTGCGCCGGCTCGCCGACGGCGAGTCGTGGACGCTGCAGTGGGGCATCCGCTTCTCCTGACCTGCTCGCGCACCCGCCCCGTCGGGTGAGAGGTCGAAAACGCACCCCCGGATGCCCGTTCCGGTGCCTTTCCGACCTCTCGAGACCTCTCAGTCGTGGGCGCCGCCCGCGCGCAGCTGCCGACGGGTGAGGGCGCCGTCGGCCTGGTCGGCCTGGTCGGCGTGGTCGTCCGCGGAGGGCAGCTCGCCGCGCTTCGCCCGACGCCGCTCCTTGGCACCCTCGACGAGGTTGTAGAGCGTCGGCAGCACGATGAGCGTCAGCACGGTCGACGACACGAGACCGCCGATCACGACGATCGCGAGCGGCTGCGAGATGAACCCGCCGTGCCCGGTGATGCCGAGGGCCATGGGCGTGAGCGCGAAGATCGTCGCGAGCGCCGTCATGAGGATCGGACGCAGGCGCTTCTCGCCACCCGCCATCACGGCCTCCGGCGTCGACAGCCCCTTCTCGCGGTACTGGTTGACGAGGTCGACGAGCACGATCGCGTTCGTCACCACGATGCCGATCAGCATCAGCACGCCGATCAGCGACGCGACGCCCAGCGGCACCCCGGTGACGATCTGCAGCAGGATCGCCCCCGTCGCGGCGAACGGCACCGACACGAGCAGCAGCAGGGGCTGACGCAGCGATTTGAACGTCGCGACCATCACCACGTACACGATGAGGATCGCCGCGAGCATCGCGAGCCCGAGCTGCGAGAACGACTCGCTCTGCTGCTCGGCGACGCCCCCGACCTCGGCCCGCGCGCCGTCGGGCAGATCGACCTTGTCGAGGGCCGCGGCGACCGATGCCGTCGCGACCGCCAGGTCGTCGGATGCCGGCGGCACGGTGATCGTGGCGGTGCGGCGACCCTGCTCCGTCGAGATCGACGTCGGTCCGTTCCGCTGCTCGACCGTCGCGAGGTCCTGCAGCTGCGCCGGTCCTGTCGCCGTCGGGATGGTGAGCTTCTTCAACGCGTCGACGGATGCCGGGGGCTCGGGGTCGACGAGGTAGACGGTGAGCGCCGAGTCATCGACCTCGACCGAGCCGATCTGCTCCGGACGCATCGTGTTCGACACGATCGACCCGACGGCGACCTCGGACAGGCCGCGCGCGGCGGCGGCCTCGCGGTCGACGACCACGGCGATGTACGGCAGCGAGGCCGCCAGGTTGTTCGTGACCTGGCCGATGCCGTCGCGTCCGTCGAGCTCCTTCATGAGCGCGTCGGTGCCCGCCTGCAGGTCGTCGGCGTTCGGCGCGGTGACGGTGATCTCGATGTCGCTCGAGCCGAAGCCGCCGGACGAGGCGCCGACCGAGACCTCGCCGACGTCGTCGATCGCGTCGAGTTTCTTCTGCACGTCGGCGCGCAGCGTCTCCTGGTCTGCGTCGTCGCTGGTCTGGATCGAGTAGGTGATGCCGGCTCCGCCGGAGAAGGCGTCGCGCAGCGCCGAGCCGCTCGATCCGATCGACGCCTGCACGTGGGTGATGCCGTCGACGCCGTCGAGCGCCTCCTCGACCTTCTTCGCGGCCTCGGACTTCGCTTCGAGACTCGCGGTCTCGCCGATGTCCTGCGTGACGGTCATCGTGTTCTGACCAGAGTCGCTGAGGAAGTTGATCTTCATCAGCGGGGCCGCGGCCAGCGTTCCGGCGAGCACGACGACCGCCAGCACGACCGTGATCGCGGAGTGCTTGAGCGTCCACCCGAGGATCGGCCGGTAGAGACGCTGGAGGGGCGTGGGAGGGGCATCCGGATGCTCGGGGTCGATCCGCGAGCCATCCTCGGCGAGCAGCGGCTTGCCCGGCCGCAGGAACCAGTACGCGAGCACGGGCACGATCGTCAGCGAGACGAGCAGCGAGGCGACCATGGCGATCGTGACGGTCATCGCGAAGGGCCGGAACAGCTCGCCGACCATGTCGCCGACGAACACGATGGGCAGGAAGACGGCGACCGTGGTGATGGTCGACGCGGTGATGGCGGATGCCACCTCGCGCACGGCCAGGCGGATGGCGTCGCCCTTGTCGGCTCCCTCGACGTAGTGCCTCTTGATGTTCTCGATCACGACGATCGAGTCGTCGACGACGCGGCCGATCGCGATCGTGAGCGCGCCGAGGGTCAGCACGTTCAGCGAGTACCCGAACGCCTGTAGCCCGATGAACGTGATCAGCACGCTGGTGGGGATGGAGATCGCGGTGACGAGCGTCGAGCGGATCGAGAGCAGGAAGACGAGGATCACGATCACCGCGAACGCGAGACCCAGCATGCCCTCGGTCGCGAGCGTCTCGATCGACTGCTGGATATAGGGCGCCTGGTCGAAGATGACGGTGAACTCGGCGTCGGGGAAGGTGCCGCCGAGCTCATCGAGGGCGGCGAGCACGCCCTGCGAGACCTCGACGGTGTTCGCGGCGGGCAGCTTGGTCACCGCGATCGACAGGGCGTCTTCGCCGTCGACCCGCGAGATCGAGGTCACCGGGTCGCTGACCTGCGCGACCGTCGCGACCTCGCCGATCGTGAGGTCGCTTCCTGCGAGCGGCAGAGCCGCCACGTCGTCGGCCGAGGCGAGCTTCGCTCCGGACTGCACCGTGAGCGTCTCGTCGCCCTCGGTGATGTCGCCGCCGGGCAGCAGTGCCCCGTTCTGCTGCAGCGCCTGGCGGATCGCCTGCGTGCTCTGTCCGGCGGCGAGCAGCTTCTGCTCGTCGGGGGTGATCGTGATGCGCTGACCGACGCCGCCGACGATCTGCGCGGCGTTGACGCCGTCGACGTCTTCGAGTTCGGGCACCACGGTGGTCTCGAGATCCTGCTGCGCGGTCTCGGAGTCGCCGAATCCGGTGACCGCGATCTGGATGACCGGGAAGTCGTCGATCGAGACGCTGAGCACCTGCGGGCTGACGTCGTCGGGCAGCTGACGCGAGATGCGGTTGATCGCCTGCTGCATCTTCTGCTCTGCGGTGGCGAGGTCGGTGCCGTAGGCGAACATCGCCTGCACGATCGAGGCGTCGGTCGTGCTCGTCGCGCTGCTCGATTCGAGGCCCGGCACGCCCTGGATGGCGTTCTCGATGGGCGTCGACACATCGTTCTCGACCACCTCGGGCGAGGCGCCGGGGTAGGTGGTCATGACCACCAGTGCGGGCAGCTCGAGCGAGGGGATCAGCTCCTGCTTGAGGTTCGTGAGGGCCAGGCCGCCGAAGACGGCGGACACGATGGTGATCAGCGCGATGAGTGCGCGGTTGCGCAGGCTGAGAACAGAGAGGTTCGACACGGGTGCTCTTTCAGTCGCTCGTGGTCGTGGTTTCGGTGCCGAGGATGCCGGTGAGGGCGTTCTCGATGAGGGCGATGTTCAGGGGTTCGTCGTGGATGCGGGCGTGCCAGAGCACGCCGTCGATGAAGACGGATGCCGCGGTGGCGCGCTCGACGCCGTAGTCGGGCACGAGGAAGCCGATCATGCGGTCGGACCAGCGGCGTGCGAGTGCGCGCAGCTGCGGATCGTCGATGGCCGCGGTGACGACGGCGCGGTCGGCTTCGAGAGCGCGCGCGTCGGCCAGGCCCTTCACGAGCAGGTCGGCGAGCACGGCGGGGGTCGCACCGCGCTGCTGAAGAGCGGCGCGGATGTCGTCGATGCCGGCGTCGACCTCGGTGACCAGGTGGTGCAGCGCCTCGGAGCGCAGGTCGTCGAGGGTGGCGAAGTGCTGGGTCGTCGCGCCGAGGGGCACCCCCGCTCGCGCCGCGATCATGCGATGCGTCACGGCGCTCACACCCACCTCGACGATGAGCTCGGCGGCGGCGACGACGATCTCGTGCCTGCGCGCCTCGGGATCACGGCGACGGCGCTGCGGCTCGCTCAAGATCCCTCCCCCGGGGTCGAAATGTACGTCTGTACATTATGCGGCGGCGAAGCTGTGCTCCGACTGGCAGAGGGGTCGGCCGGAGCGGTCAGCGCTGAGCGGTCAGTTGAGAGCGCCGCCCAGTGCGAGCCCGAGGCCGGCCCCGGCGAGCGAGAGCACGAGCATCCCCAGCACGTCGAAGACGGCGGCTCTCTGCTCGCCGTCCCGCCAGAGCGAGATCGCATCGACCATCGCCGTGCTGAAGGTCGTGTAGCCGCCGAGGAATCCGGCGCCCAGCACGAAGGCGGCGCCGGGCAGCATCCCGACCACCAGCCCCAGCAGCAGCGATCCCGTGACGTTGATCACCATCACGCCCCACGGGAACCGCGCGCCCGTCAGACGCGCGACCCCGATGTCGACCAGGTAGCGGGTCGCCGCGCCCAGGCCGCCGCAGGCTGCGGCGAGCAGGAACACCAGGGGGCTCACGACACGGTCCTCCGGCCGAGCGATCCGCCGATGCGCAGGCCGAGCACGGCGGCGATCAGCCCGCCGACGAGGCTCGCGGCGACGTATCCGGCGGCGAGCGCGGGCGACGCCGACCACAGCTCTATGCTGTCGACCGCAAAGGCACTGTAGGTGGTGAAGCCGCCCAGCACGCCCGTTCCCAGCAGAATCCGCAGGTCGGAGGCCGGCAGCCGCGCGGTGAGAATGCCCAGCAGCAGCGCGCCGACGATGTTCGCGACGAGCACGGCGGCAGGGGCGTCGGCGATCAGCATCCCGAGCCCGAGCCGGGCGGCCGTGCCGACGGTGCCGCCCGCCGCGGCGAGCGCGGCGCGGCGCAGAACGGTGCGCGCGGTGGGCGGGGATGTCACGGCGCAACTCTAGTCGCGCGCTGGAGAGACGCCTGACGGGCATGCATAGACTCGAAGCGGTGGTGCGGCCCTCCCGATGCCGCCGGACCACCGGGAGGACGACACTCGAGTGCTCACGCGAAGGATCTTCGGCTGGTCGCGTCTGCTGACCGCGGCCGTGTGCATCGCGGCGCTCGTGCACCGGATGCTGTGGGGCATGGGCTCGCAGACCCTCGCCGGCGCCAACTTCTTCGCCTACCTGACGATCCAGTCGAACACCGCGTTCGCCGTGCTCGCGATCATCGCGGGCGTCATCGCGCTGCGTCACGACGAGGACCCGGCCTGGCTCACCACCGCACGCGCGCTGGTGCTGAGCTGGACGATCACTGCCGGTCTCGCGTTCGGGCTCATCGTCTGGCAGGCGGGCGAGAGGGGCATCCCGATCACGGTCCCCTGGTCCGACGTCCTGCTGCACTTCGTGCTGCCGGCGTGGACGATCGTCGCCTGGGTGGTCGGGCCAGGACGCCGTGCCGCATCGTGGCGGGTCGTGCCGTTCGTGCTGGTCTATCCGCTGCTGTGGGGCGTCTTCACGATCTGGCGGGGCAGCCTGATCGGCTGGTACCCGTACTACTTCCTCGATCTGCGGCAGGTGTCCGGCATCGGCGAGATGGTGCTCAGCTGCGCTCTCGCGCTGTCGATCTTCGCCGTGGTGGCGTCGTGCCTGGTGCTGCTCAGCCGGGTGCGCCCGACGGTGCCGCCGTGGGGCGAGATCAGCCCTCGTCCGCTGCCGGCTCTGCGAAGAACGCGAGCGAGGCGCGAGCCGCGACCGCCGCGTCGCGCTCGCTGAGCTCGGCGAACTGCTCGGCGTCGGCGCCGCCGACGAGCCCGACGAGCACCGGCTCTCCCGTGGCCGGCTGCAGGTTCAGCCAGGTGCGGATGAGACCGTCGCCGCCGATGACGTGCCAGATCGCGGCCTCGGTCGTCCAGAACGGCTCATCGAATCGCATCCAGACGGTCTCGACGAATCCGGATGCCAGCGCCGAGATCGCCCCGCGGTGCGCGAACGGCAGCGCGGGGGCGAACTCGATCCCCTGCTTCTGCAGCACCCCGAGCGGCGCGGTGACGACCACGCGGTCGTACGAGAGCGCCTCGCCGGTGCCGAGCCGAAGGCTGACTCCGCGGTCGTCGTACGCGATGCGCACCACGGGCGATGCCGTGGTGACGTCGAGTCCGTCGAGGTGCTCCTTCAGGAACGTGATGAGGTCGCCGGTCACGCCGTGCACGGTGTCGGCGGGGAAGTCGGGCGGGTACCAGCTCGAAGCGCGCGCCGGGTCGGCCCCGGTCATGGCCGCGAGCCAGGCGAGCGATGCGGCGAGCGCGGGGTCGTCGGTGCTCACGCCGCTCGCGGCGAGCGCGTCGGCGATCGACGGGTCGGATGCCGCGGACTCGGCCTTCTGGAGCGCAGCGGCGATCGCGGCGCCGTCGACGGTCGCCGCCTCACCATCGGCCGTCCAGCCTGTCGCGGTGTCGAACGTCATGGTCTCGTCGCTGATGTCGACGAGCCGGTCCGAGAGTGCGGCGAGCTCGTCGTCGCTGAGCAGCCAGGCTCCGAGCTGCGGGGGCACGGGCCACTGCTCGTCGTCGACCTCGCTGCGGATGCGCCCGCCGAGGCGCTCCCGCGCTTCGAACACGGTGACGTCGTGTCCGGCATCCGTCAGCATCCGGGCGGCGATCACGCCGGCGGCACCCGCGCCGACCACGGCGATCCGCTCGGTGTCGCCTGCGGCGGCGATGAGCGCGAGGGCGGCGCGACGTGCGGCGTCGACAGCGCCGACGACCGTGCCGGGATTGGCCGAGTCGGTGGCCTCTCCCGCGAAGAACACCCGGTCGAGCACGGGCTCGGCGAGACGTTCTCGCTCGCTGGGATCGGCCCCGGCCGGCAGGTAGCTGACCGATCCGAGCGAGTACGGATCGGTGGCCCAGGTGCTGCGGAGCCAGCCGGCCGGAGCCGGCACGGACTCGGGCGCGGTCGGCCGCGGCATCGGCGTCTTCGTGCGGGTGGGCGCAGGCTGGGGCTCGGGGGTGCAGGCGGCGAGCAGCAGACCGACGGCGCCCGCTCCGGCGCCGACGAGCAGGGTTCGGCGCGTGATGCTCATCGTGCTTGCCAGACTACCCGCGGCTGGAGCCGTCGTGACCGCGAGGCGGGTGCGCGAGACGCAGGAGTTCTCGCGAGACACAGGATCGGATGCTGGATCGCATCCTGTGATTCGTGTGATCTCCTGCTTTCCGTGCGGGCGCGGTCAACCGGCGGATGCAGCCTGCTGCCCGGTCACGACAGCCGGCTCGACCTGCCCGCGCTGCCTCGCGCTCAGCCGCGACCGACCAGGACTGCTCAGGGCAGTGCGCTCCCATGCGCCGGTCGGCGCCCTCGGCGGCGTGGGCGCCGGTCGGCGCCCTCGGCGGCGTGCTGTCGCTGGCCGCGTACGGCATCGTCCTGTGGGCACAGGCATCCGCTCCCCTCGCCCTGGTCGCGGCGCTGCGAGAGACGGGGGTGGTCGCCGCCGGCCTGATCGGGATGCTGCTCTTCGGCGAGCGCCCTGGTGCGATCGGGCTGGCGGCGACGGCGGTCGCGGCGGCCGGCATCCTGGTCATCCGGCTCGGCGTCTGAGCCCGCCGCATCTGCCCCGACGCGACTATTCCCCCACGACCCCTCGTACCGGAGAATGGGAAGGTTCCGCTCGCAGTGCGCGAGTGGAGGACACCGGAGGAAATCATGGCCAGAACAGGCCTATACAGTCGTACCCGAATGGCGGCGGTGCTCATCACCGCGGCCGCGCTGGCGCTGTCGACGGCGAGCGCCGCGACAGCGCAGGCGACATCACCAGCCAGCATCCGCGATGCCGACCAGCAGATGCTGCTCGGCTGGGCATCGCACGATCTCACCACCATGGCGGCGGAGGAGGCGGCGTTCGGCCGCTCGAACGGGATGCTGTCGACCTATGTCGACTTCGTCCAGTCGCCCGCCTTCCCTCACTCGTACGCGGATGCAGCAGCGGCCCGGGGATCCGCTCTGCTCATCGCGTGGGAGCCGTGGGATTGGAACCGTCCTGCCGACCAGCAGCCCGAGTTCGCGCCGCGGCGCATCGCCGCCGGCGCATATGACGCGCACCTGAAGGCATGGCTGCGCGATGCGGCGACGCGCTCGGCGGATGCCGAGATCATCGTGCGCTTCGCGCCCGAGATGGACGACTCGACCCGGCCGTGGTCGAGCAAGGCGGGCAAGAAGGCGACGACCACGCCGACCGACTACATCAACATGTGGCGGCACGTGTACGCGCTCAAGCAGGCCATCGCCCCGAAGCTCGTGTTCCTGTGGAACCCGCTCAACTACGGCGCGGGCCCGTACCCGTTCGAGTCGTACTACCCGGGCGCGGCCTATGTCGACGCATTGGCGCTGGACGGCTTCAACTGGGGCACCGCCCGCCCGCAGTCGCCCGGATGGCAGAGCACCGAGGACGTGTTCGGCTTCACCAGGGCTGACGGCCCGGTCGTGCGCCTGAAGAAGCTGGCGGCAGGCAAGCCGTGGGGCATCGCCGAGGCAGCATCCGCACCCGACGACCCGGCATCGTTCCGTGCGGGCGGCTCGCAGTACGCGGCGTGGGGCTCGTGGGTCTTCGAGTGGCCCGAGAACCCGCCGTACGAGGCGACCGCCGATGACTGGATCACGCAGGAGGGCTGGTCGCGGATGCTGATCCGCCGCGCCAGGGACTCGGGAGCGTCGTTCGTGAACTTCTTCCACACCGTGAAGGAGACCGACTGGCGGCTCAGCGACACCGAGGTCGGCCGACGGGTGTTCGACGAGGCGTCCTGACGCGAGCCGGCGGGGGCGGGGTGATTCCCCGCCCCCGCTGTGCGTCTTACAGGTGCGCCTCGGCGTAGACGCGCAGAGCGTCACGCACGAACTCGGCGCCCGCCGTGCCGCCCTCGGCGGTGGCGTAGTTGGCGCCGAAGCGCGGGTCGGCGACGTACATCTCGCCGAGCCCGATCACGTACGCCTTCACATCGCCGCCGGGTGCGGACGCCGGGGTGCCCGGGATGCCCGTGAGCCATTCGACGTGACGGCGGGCGATGTCCTGCGCCTCGTCTGATGCGGGGTCGATGCCCCGCTCGGCGGCGGCGACCCAGTCGGCGCCGAGGTCGGCCACGCGCTGCTGCCAGGCGGCGCGAGCGTCGTCGCTCATGCCGCGCCACCAGCGGTCGCTGTCGGCATAGGCCTTCTTGCCCCAGCGCTGCTCGACCTCGTCCTTGTAGCGGGTGTGGTCGAAGCCGTCGAACATGTTCTCGGCCATCATCTCTTCTCCTTCTCTCAATGCGGTGATGGTGCTCTCGACCGACGCGATCTGCCGCAGCATCCGCTGCTGCTCCTGCCGCAGCCAGGCGAGATGCGTCTCGAGAGCGGATGCCTCTGATCGGGTGTGCTCGAGCACCTCCGCGATCTGCGGCAGGCCGAGCCCGAGCTCGCGCAGCAGCAGGATGCGCTGCAGGCGCACGAGTGCGGCCTGGTCGTAGTGCCGGTAGCCGTTGTGCGCGATGCGCGACGGGGCGAGCAGCCCGATGTCGTCGTAGTGGCGCAGGGTGCGGCTCGTCGTTCCGGCGAGCCGGGCGATCTCCTGGATGGACCAGTCCATGGCATCCCTCTCTCAGTGGATCTGTGTCGATGTGTCCACGGTAGAAGTTGACGTTGCGTCAAGGTCAACTACTGCGTTCGAATCGCTCAACTGGCAGCATTCACCCCCCGGAAACCCCCAGTTGAGCGATTCGAAGGCCGGGGAGGGGTTCCCTATCGAGATATATCGTGTTATCGTCACTACAACGCGATATATCTTGATATCGCGGACAAGGAGAGAACGACATGACCGAGAAGTGGCTCATCGCCCCGGGCGAGGAACGCGTCATCGACATCGCATCCGCCGCCCGCCTCAAGGTCGGGCTCGTGGGCGGGCAGGTCGATGTGATCGCGCACGACGAACCCGGCATCCGCATCGAAGTGCACGGCGTCACCGTCAAGGACCTGCGCATCGAATCCGACGGAACCCAGGTCGAGATCGATCACCCGCAGATCGGGTGGGACAACTTCCTCGACGTGTTCCGCAACTTCGGCGCCGGCGGCCCGAAGGCCGAGATCAGCATCGCCGTCCCCCGCGACATCGCCCTCACACTGGGCGTGGTCAGCGCCGGCGCGCTCGTCTCCGGCATCCGCAACGACGCCAAGCTCAACACCGTCTCGGGCGACCTGATCGCCGACGGCATCACCGGCGACCTGACGACGAACTCCGTCTCGGGCGACGTGCAGGTGCGCGGCCTGACCGGCTCGCTCAACGCCAACAGCGTCTCGGGCGATGTTGCCGTGACCGGCAGCATGCGCAAGGCGACCGTCGACACCGTCTCGGGGTCGATCCTCGTCGACGCCGTCGGCGACATCAACACCGTGAACCTCAACACCGTCTCGGGCGGCATGACGGTTCGCCTCGACGAGACGCTTCCCGCCAACTACGTGCTGCGCAGCATGAGCGGCAGGCTGACGGTCGACGGCGTCGAGCGCTCGAGCGGCGGCCCGAGCAGCTACACCGGTCAGGTGGGCGAGCTCGCCGGCAGCTTCGTCGACGTGCGCGCGAACTCCGTCTCCGGCGGCGTGACCGTGCTGCGTCGTCCGCAGGTGTCGGTCGCCGATGACGCGGAGTGGGAATCATGAGCCCCGCGGTCTTCTCGCACGGCGACCTGCGCCTGTACCTGCTGTCGCTGCTCGCCGAGGCGCCGCAGCACGGCTACGGCATCATCCAGGCGCTCACCGACCGCACGGGCGGCACCTACACGCCCAGCGCAGGCACCATCTACCCGCGGCTGGCGAAGCTCGAGGAGGAGGGCCTGGTCACCAAGACCGTCGACGGCCGCACCACCATCTACGCCATCACCGACGCCGGACGCGCCGAGCTCGCCTCTCGCGAGGGCGACCTGGCCGGCATCGAGCAGGGTCTCGCCGACTCGGTGCGGCTGATCGCGAACGAGGTGCGTCAGAGCGTTCAGGATGCGATGCGCAGCCTGCGCGCCGACCTCGCCACCGCCGCCGCCGAAGAGAAGCGCGCGTCGAAGTCGCGCCCTCGCTTCGACGGGATGAGCGATGACCGGGTCACGAGCCGCGAGCACCTTCAGCGGGCGGATGCCTCGATCAACGCCTTCCGTGCGCAGGTGCGCACCGACCTGCGCACCCATGTCGCGCGGGGCGGATCGCTGCCCGCCTCGGTCGTCACCGAGCTCGAGAACGCGATGGACGACGCGGCCCGCGCCGTCACGCGCGCGCTGAGCACGCTCTCGACCGAGCAGTAGGCCTGCCGCCGATGCCCCTTCCGCCGACGGCGGGAGGGGCATCTTCGCATCAGCGGTCCGCTGCCGGCTCCGCGGGAGCGGATGCCAGCACCAGGCCGACCACGCCCTGCAGCACCGCGCCGACGATCATGGCCACCAGCACCGGCCCCCACTCGCCACCTGAGCTGTACCAGGCCCCGGCACCGAGCGGCCCGACGGTCGAGATCGCGTAGCCGACGCCCTGCGCGACGCCGGACACCCTGGTCGCCTCGGCCGCGCCGCTGCCCGCGCGCGCGATGAGCGCCAGGGTCAGCGGGAACGCCGCCATGCCGACCCCCATCAGCACGCTCCACAGCTCGGGGGCGAGGGTCGGCGCCAGCCACAGCCCGATCACGCCGACCGCGGTGCCGAGCGACACGGCGACGACGCCGATGCGCACGCCGCGCAGCGTGTGCGCGATGCTCACCGCGGCGATGCCGGCCGGAATGCTGACCATGATGACGATGCCCAGCAGCACGCCGGCACGAGCCGGGCTGATGCCCGTCTCGACGGCGATGGTCGGCAGCCAGCCCATGATGACGAACGCCAGCAGCGCCTGCAGGGCGAAGAACCCGGTGAGCGCCCAGGTGCCTCGAGGCAGCGGCGTGCGCGCCTGCGAGACCGGCGGTGCGAGCGCTCCGTCGACGTCGTGACCGCGCGCTGCGATCACCCACATCACGAGAGCGAGCACGGCGAACAGCGACCACGCACCGAGACCGAGCGCCGCCGACCCGAGCAGGTGCGCGACCGGCACGCCGGCGGCGGCGCCGATCGCGGCCGAGCCCGAGAGCATCGTCGTGTACGCGGTGGTCACCGATCGCATGCGGCTGCCGCTCGTCGCGCGCACCAGGGCGGGGAGCATGACGTTGACGACCGCGATGCCCGCCGTGGCGAGCACCGTGCCCCCGACGATCGCGATCGAATCGGGCACGAAGCGCACCAGCATCCCGACCGCGACGGCGCCCATCGCCCAGGTGACCGCGGCGACGGCTCCGATGCGGCGGCTCAGCCACGGCGTGAACACCCCGCCGACGGCGAACATGGCCGTCGGCAGTGCGGGGATGACGATCGCCGCCTGCGGTGTCAGCGCCCCCTCGTCGATCAGCAGCGGCAGCAGCACCGATGCGGTCGTCACGGCGAGGCGCAGATTGACGGCGAGCAGCAGCAGCGCGGCCAGCATGAGCGCGAAGGCGCGACGAGAGGGCAGTGTCACCCATCCATTGAAGTCGCTCAGGCCTGCCCCCGCGAATCCGTTTCAGTCACCGGAGCGAGGCGGCGACTACTCGGTCCAGATGTCCTTCTGATCGTCGGGCACCGATTCGCCCTGCGGCACGACGAGCACCGAGCGGTGCTGGCGGTGAGCGAGGCGGGCGGCCACGGATCCGGTGAAGAACTCGCGGATCGACTCGCCGAGCCCGCGCTTGCGGGTGCCGACGACGATCAGCTGCGCATCGAGCTTCTCGGCCAGCTGCTTGATCGCGAGGGCGGGGTCGCCGACCAGCTGCCGGGCCGTCCACGGCACGTCGACATCGGCGAGAGCCTGCTCGGCCGCGCGCTGCACGTCCTCGAACTCCGCGGCGCCCGCGTCGAGGTTGAGATCGATCGGCGCGGAGTGCACATAGCCGTCAGGGTCTTCGTAGGTGACGAAGCGGGTGACGTCGACGTGCACGACGACGAGTGGTGCTTTCAGCAGGCGTGCGTAGCGCAGGGCCTCATCGAGAACGTGCGGCGGCTGGCCCGGCTGCAGGCCGACGATGACCGCTTTCTGCAGGGCCGCGTTCTGCGCCGCTTCTTCAGCTGCTCGGGACGTGGAATCCGTCATGTCGATCCTTCCGCGGGGCGGCCGCAGGACGGCCGGATGCTCTGGCGTGCGTGCTATCCTGAATGCTACTCTTACCGGCTTCAGGCCGGTGCCGTGAATATCATCGGGCCCTGCACAAGCCCGCTGCTGAACTCGTAAAAGGGGGTCTCGCGCATGGGCCGTGGCCGTCAGAAGGCGAAGCACACCAAGATCGCCCGCGAACTCAAGTCGTACAGTCCCGACGTGAACTTCTCCGCACTGGAGAGTGAGCTCGGTCACCCGACGTCGGAAGACCAGTACGTCGACAAGTGGGCTGACATGTACGAGGACGAAGACGAAGACGAGCTCGAGCGAGCCTGATCTGCGCTTCCGCACGAACCCTGGCGACCGGCATCCGCCGCGTCGGCCAGGGTTTCGTCGTTGTCTGCAGGTGATCCCGTGCGCCTGAGCAGAGCGGCGCGGCTGCGACTCCCCCGCATGCCGCGGTGACGCTCACCAGCGACCGTGCCTGCGCTCCCACTCGTCTTCGACGGTGACGCGGCGCCCGGCCACGATGCCCGCGGGGAAGGTGAGCACGAGCACCGCGGCCACCGCGATGATCGGGATCGTCCAGCCACCGGTCGCATCGTGCAGCACACCGACGAGCAGCGGGAAGATCGCCGCGAGCACATACCCCGCGCTCTGCACGAAGCTCGACAGCAGCACTGCGCTCTCGGGGGTGCGGGTGCGGATGCTGATGAGCACCAGGGCGAGTGGGAACGCCAGACCGATCAGCCCGAACAGCGTCATCCACAGCCAGAGCAGCTCGGGCCTGGGGAAGAACAGCAGCCCCAGCAGGCCCACGAGCGCACCCACGACCCCGACGATGAACAGCGGGCGCGTGGCCTGGAACCGCACGACCAGCACCGGCACGATGAGGCCGGCCGGGAAGCCGATGAACGCCCAGAGCGAGAGCATGAAGCCCGCCGTCGCCGCATCCACCCCCGCCGTGTCGATCATGATCGACGGAAGCCAGGCGAACGAGACGTAGGCCATCGTCGACGACGTGGCGAAGGTGAGGGCGAGCGCCCAGACCAGCGGGATGCGCGCGAGACGGGCGAAGAGACGGCGGTTCGTCGGCGCGGTGGCGATCGGGCCGGTCGCGGTGAAGACGGGGGCGTCGGATGCCGTCTCTCGCACCCGGCTCGAGGACTGCGGCGCATCGGCATGCGACGGCACCGCCGGGCGGAACAGCATCACCAGCCAGGGAAGCACGCCGGCGAGCGCGAACGCGGCCCACATCCCCAGCGAGAAGCGCCAGCCGAGGGCATCCGCCACCGGCACCGCCACCAGGGGCGGAACGAAGGTCGAGAACGCCATCGTCGCGGTGTAGACGGTCATCATCACGCCGATGCGGTCGGCGAAGTACTTCTTCACCAGCGGCGGCAGCAGGATGTTCGCCATGCCCACGCCGGCGAAGATCACGGCGGTGCCGATCAGCAGCCCGATCGAATCGCCCGCGAAGCCGCGCCCGATGAGACCGGCGGTGATCGCCGTGAGGGCGATCACCGTGAGCCGCTCGATGCCCAGCATCCGCTCGAGCATCGGGGTGAGGATGCCGAACACCGCGAAGCACGCGGGCGGAAGCGTGCCGATCACGCCGAGCACGGCCGACGACACCTCGAAGTCGTCGCGCATCAGATCGACCACGGGCGAGAGCGAGGCGACCGCCGAGCGCAGGGAGAACGCGCACAGCAGGATGCCGAGGACCGCCAGCACCCGGCCGCGCCACAGCGGCAGCGGCGCGGTCACGACGACTGGGACTGCTCGACCCAGGTGAGGTACTCGTCGGTCACCGTGCCGGTGACGTATCGCCCGTCGAAGCAGCTCATGTCGAGGTCGGTCAGCTCCGAGCCCTCGATGATCGCCGCTTTGAGGTCTTCGACCTCCTGGTAGACGATGCGGTCGGCACCCAGCACCTCCGAGATCTCGGGGATCGTGCGGTCGTGGGCGATGAGCTCCTGCCGCGACGGCATGTTGATGCCGTACACGTGCGGGTGGCGCACAGGAGGTGCGGCCGACGCGAAGATGACCGACGTGGCGCCGGCGTCGCGAGCCATCTGGATGATCTGCTTGCTCGTCGTGCCGCGCACGATCGAGTCGTCGATGAGCAGCACGTTCTTGCCGCGGAACTCGGCCGACATCGCGTTGAGCTTCTGGCGCACGCTCTTCTTGCGCACCGCCTGGCCGGGCATGATGAAGGTGCGGCCGACGTAGCGGTTCTTGTAGAAGCCCTCGCGATACTCCTTGCCGAGCTTGCGGGCCACCTGCATGGCCGAGGGGCGCGACGAGTCGGGGATCGGCATGACGACGTCGATCTCATCGAGCGGCACGTGCTTCGCGATCGTGTCGGCGAGGCGGTCGCCCATGCGCAGGCGCGATTCGTACACCGAGACGCCGTTCATGATCGAGTCGGGGCGGGCCAGGTACACGTACTCGAACGCGCACGGCACGAGCTGCGGATGCTCAGCGCACTGACGCGTGAACAGCTCGCCCTCGTTCGAGATGAACACGGCCTCGCCCGGTTCGACCTCGCGGACGATCTCGTAGTCGGCGTTCTCGAGCACGAGCGATTCGCTGGTCACGACCCACTCGTCGTGGCCGCCCTCCGAGGCGGCCGCACGGCGACCGAGGATGAGGGGGCGGATGCCGAACGGGTCGCGGAAGGCGAGAAGACCGTGCCCGGCGATGATCGAGATCACGGCGTAGGCGCCCTCGATGCGGTTGTGGGTGCGTGCGACGGCGTCGAAGATGCGGTCGGGATCGAGGTCGACCGCGGATGTCGTCGCCTGCAGCTCGCCTGCGAGCACGTTGAGCAGCAGCTCGGTGTCGCTCGACGAGTTCAGGTGCCGACGATAGCGCTCGGCCATGTCGGCCGTGAGCTCGCGCGTGTTCGTGAGGTTGCCGTTGTGGATCAGCACGATGCCGTACGGGGCGTTCACGTAGAAGGGCTGCATCTCCTCTTCGCTCGATGCCGTGCCCTTGGTCGCGTAGCGCACGTGACCGAGGCCGATCTTGCCGAGAAGCGCGCGCATGTCGCGCGTGCGGAACGCCTCGCGCACCATGCCCTCGGCCTTGGCCATGTGCATGACGCCGTTCGGCTCAGCGGTGGCGATGCCCGTGGCGTCCTGCCCGCGATGCTGCAGCAGCAGGAGCGCGTCGTAGATGTCCTGGTTGACCGGTCCGTTGCCGACCATTCCGACGATGCCGCACATGGGTGTCTACTTCGCTCCGTCCGCGTATGCGCCGACCAGGCGCACTGCTCCGCCGTCGACGCCCTTGGCGCCCTCTTCGAACTCTCCGTCGGGTCGCGCTCCGGTGTGCACGGTCGCGACCTGCCAGGCGGCGATGCCCTGCGCGCCGATGGCGGCGATCGCGGCATCCTTCTGCTCTGCGGCGACCACCGCGAGGAATCCGATGCCGAGGTTCCACGTGCCCTCGGTGTCGACGATCGGGGTGCCGGCGATGTCGGCCAGCACCCGGAAGACCGGGCTGGGCGTCCAGGTCGAGCGGTCGACCTCGGCCCAGCTGCCCTGCGGCAGCACCCGGGCGAGGTTGGCGGCGATGCCGCCGCCGGTCACGTGGCTCAGGGAGTGGATGCCGTTCGGCACGGCCTCGAGCAGCTTCAGCAGCGGCGTCGTGTACAGGAGAGTCGGCTCGAGCAGCGCCTCGCCCCACGTCGCGCCGAAGTCGGCCGCGTTGTCGCCGTAGCCGATGCCCGCGTTCGCGACGATGTGGCGCACGAGCGAGTAGCCGTTGGAGTGCAGGCCACTCGATCCGAGCGCGATCACGACGTCGCCGTCCTGCACCAGGTGCGCCCCGAGCAGGGCATCCGCCTCGACGACTCCCGTCGCGGCACCCGCGACGTCGTAGTCGCGCGGGCCGAGCAGACCAGGGTGCTCGGCCGTCTCGCCGCCGACCAGCGCTGTGCCCGTGGCCGCGCAGGCCTCGGCGATGCCGCGCACGATGTCGGCGATGCGCTCGGGCACGACCTTTCCGCAGGCGATGTAGTCGGTCATGAACAGCGGCTTCGCGCCGACCACCACGATGTCGTCGACGACCATGCCGACCAGATCCTGACCGATCGTGTCGTGCTTGTCGATGGCCTGGGCGATCGCCACCTTCGTGCCGACTCCGTCGGTGCTGCTGGCGAGCAGCGGGCGCGTGTAGCCGAGCAGGACGCTGGCGTCGAACATGCCCGCGAATCCGCCGACACCCCCGAGAACCTCGGGCCCGTGCGTCGCGCGCACCGATGCCTTCATGAGTTCGACAGCGAGATCGCCTGCAGCGGTGTCGACGCCGGCCTGAGCATAGGGATTGGTGGGGGTGTCTGCCACGCCTACAGCCTACCGGCCCGCAGGAGCCGCCGACCCCGCCGTTTCCTGACCATCCGCGCTCGCTTCCGCCCGATCTGCTACTATGGATAGTTGCGCGAAGTTCCGCCGTATCTCACCGGCGCAGCGCACACATCCAGGCCGGGCATGAGTGGCCGATCCGCACCGATGCGGTTCATGGCGCCCCGGCCGACTCACAGGCGGTAGCATGCCGTCCGCAGACAGACCAAGAGATCATGAGCAGTACCGCCAGTTCCGCGCGCTCCGGCGCGCCCATCCACGACCACGACCCGACCGACCCCACCACGACCGCACCCGCCCCCTCGCCCGCTGCCGCACCCGCAGAGCTGGCCTGGCGCCAGGCCGGCCACGACGTCTTCGTCGCGACGAGCCGGGGCGAGTTCGCCGGCTTCGTGACCGTCGACGACGCCGCCCATGTGGTGCACGACAGCCACAGCCGCCGCATCGGCAGCTACCCGAGCCTCGCCGCAGCCCGGCAGGCGCTGGTCGACGCCACGCGTCCGCCGTCACGCAGCCGAGAGCGGCTGCGCCGCCGCATCCTGTCCCGTCGCCGCTGAGACCTGAGCCGCCGCCCTCTCGCCGACCGGACGAGAGTGCGCTGAGACCTGCGCCGTCACCGCAGATTGACCATACGATGGGGCCATGGTCGACAAGCCGCAGTGGCTGATCCGCGAAGACGCCGGCACCTCGGTGCTGGTCGCGCTCGCGCTCAGGCAGCTGCTGGGCATCCGGGCGCCGGAGGATCTGCCGGCACTGCGCGGCCTCGACGTGCGCCGGCCCGACGCCGAAGACGTCGACGACGCACTCGAGAAGCAGTGGCGCGAGTACTGGGACATGACCGTCGAGCCGCGCGCGCACCGCTCGGGCGTGCCCCTCGACCTCGTCGACGGCTACGACACGCTCGTCGCACTGCCGACCACCGGCGCCGAAGAGCTGCGCGACGCGATCATCCCGCACGCGCAGACCGTGCTGCACTTCGCGCAGCGCGCGCACAACCGCTACGTCGACTCGGTCAGCTCATCGGGCGGCGCCTATCGCGCCTACGCGAGCGCCATCGCCGAGTTCGAGCGCGAGATCGGGCGCCGAGCGCATTCGTTCGAGCTGAACGTGCAGGTGCTGCCGTTCGCCCAGCGGGGCATCTGGTGGATCGGCTCGCTGAGCGTCGCCGTCACAGACGGACTGCGACGTGACGTCGTCGCGTTCGACGCGGCGATGCGACCGGTGATCGCCGAGCTCGCCTAGGCCTGCTCTTCGCCGTTCTCGACGTGCTCGCGCTCGACCCGCACGACGCGGGCGTGCTTGCGCGCCGCACGATCGAGCATCACGGCGATCATGCCGCCGAGGGCGATGCCGATGGGCACGGTCCACAGCAGCGCGAACCCGAAGACCTGGCCAGGAGGGTAGACGACGCCCAGCACGCGAGACGGCTCGTACGACCCGAGCAGCGTCACGATGCCGGCGACGATGATCCCCAGCACGGCCCCTGTGACCATGAACACGCCGTAGCGCGGCACGGGGCGGATCGTCGCTTCGACCGTGGAGTGGCGGGGTGTGCGGGACATGCTCCTATTGTCCCACGCTCTGCCTATGCGGTCGCGGGGCTCTCTGCAGCCGGGCGATCAGCGGACGGTCACCGACCAGGCGCCGAAGCCGTCGTCGTTGATGCCGCTGGCTGCGATGGCGCTCAGCGGCGCCGCACCGACGTCGATCGCGATCGGACCGTCGGCGCATCGCACGTCGGTGCCGCCGGTGCCGACCTGGCCCGATCCGCTCTCGTAGTAGATGCTGGCGTCCATCGTCTCGGCGCCGAAGCACTCGAACTCCACGGATGCGATCTGCCGCGGCGACTCGAAGTCGATGCGCACGGCTTCGCCCGCCGCGATCGCCCCGTCGAGGGTGCGCTCGTCGTCCGGCTTCACGGCCAGGCCCGACAGCTGAGCGACCCCGTCCGTCGAGTCCGCACGCTCCTCGAGCCAGCGCTGCACCGCACCGTCATCTGTCGACTGCGACGCACTGCATCCGGTCAGCGCGAGCGCGGCGAGCGCCACGGCGGCCGCCACCGAGGTCTTCTTCATGCTCCACACCCTAGGGGCACAGTCACGGCCGCAGGGGCAGCAGGGCGCCGAGGTCGGCGCGGGTGCCCGACGCCATCACGCGGCCCGCGGCCAGGGCATCCGCCCACTGCTCCGCCCCGGTGGCCAGCGCGACCCAGGTCGCGGCGTCCATCTCGACGACGTTGGGCGGGGTGCCGCGGGTGTGCCGGGGGCCCTGCACGACCTGCACGGCGCCGAACGGGGGCACGCGCACCTCGACGCTGTTGCCCGGCGCCTTCTCGTCGAGCAGCTGCAGCAGGTAGCGCACCGCGGTGGCGAGCACCGGACGCGCGGCGTCGCCGGCAGCGACCGCGGCGAGCGCCTCGCGCCCCGCGGCGACGTCGATCTTCCGTGCGGGCATGTGTCCAGGCTACGCGTTCACAACTCAGGAGCACCCGGGCCGAATCCTCGCTGAACCGACCCCAACCGCAGGATTCGGTGCGCTTCTCCTGAATTGCGGACGCGCTTAGGCTCGGACTCGATGACTGGTTCTGCTGAAGAGATGCGCGGCGCGCGCGCCGAGCTGCTCGCGGCCGCAGAGCGCGCGGGCGAATGGACGCCGCGCTTTCCTATGTCGGTCGACGATCCGTGGCCCGCATCTGTGCTCATCCTGTTCGGCCGGCTCGACAGCATCCCGGCGCGAACCGACGACGAGACCGTGTCGGCCGACCTCGACGTGCTGCTGCAGCGGCGGGCGGCGACGCTGTCGTCGCACCCGGGTCAGGTGTCGTTCCCCGGCGGCGGTTACGAAGAGCAGGATGCCGACACCGTCGCGACCGCGCTGCGCGAAGCGCAGGAGGAGACCGGCCTCGATCCGCAGGGCGTGGAGGTGATCGCGGCGCTGCCCGAGATCCCGCTCGCGGTGAGCAACTTCCTGGTCACGCCTGTGCTGGGCTGGTGGCGCGAGCCCTCGCGGGTCGCGGCCGTCGACCATGCCGAGACGGTCGAGGTGTTCCGTGTGCCGGTCGCGCAGCTGGTCGACCCCGCCAACCGGTTCACCTCGGTGCTGCGCCGCGACGGCTACACCTACAAGGGCCCGGCGTTCGACGTCGACGGCACGATCGTGTGGGGCTTCACCGCCGGAATACTCGACGCGCTCTTCGACGCGACAGGCTGGGCGCAGCCGTGGGACCCGGCGGTCGAGCGGCCCGTCATCGTCTGAGCTGTGCCGTGGCGCGCCGGTAGGCTGGGCGGCATGAAGATCCTCGTCCTCGGCTCGGGCGCGCGCGAGCACGCGATCATCCTCTCCCTGCGGTCCGAAGGGGCCGATCACGAGATCTTCGCCGCACCCGGCAATGCCGGCATCGCGCAGGATGCCACCCTCGTCGACCTCGATCAGCTCGACGGCGCCGCGGTCGCGGGATTCGCGAACGAGCACGCCATCGACCTCGTCGTCGTCGGCCCCGAAGCGCCTCTGGTCGCGGGTGTCGCCGACGTGCTGCGCGAACGCGGCATCCCGGTGTTCGGACCTGGCAGGGCCGCCGCTCAGCTCGAGGGATCGAAGGCGTTCGCGAAGCGGATCATGGATGCTGCGGGCGTGCCCACCGGGCGCGCGGTGCGCGCGGCGACGACCGCCGAGGTCGAGGCCGCATTCGATGAGCTCGGCGCTCCGCACGTGGTGAAGGCCGACGGCCTGGCCGCGGGCAAGGGCGTCATCGTCACCGCCGACCGCGCCGAGGCGCTGGCCCACGCCGAGCACTACCTGCCCTCCGGCCCCGTGCTCGTCGAGGAGTTCCTCACCGGGCCCGAGGTGTCGCTCTTCTTCCTCAGCGACGGCGACACCGTGCGCGCGCTGAGCCCCGCGCAGGACTTCAAGCGCGCGCTCGACGGCGACGGCGGACCGAACACCGGCGGCATGGGCGCGTACTCGCCGCTGCCGTGGCTCGCCGACGACTTCGGCAGCGTCGAGGCGTTCGTCGCCGAGGTCACCGAGACCGTCGCCGTGCCCGTGGTGCGTCAGCTCGACGCCGAGGGCACCCCCTTCATCGGCCTGCTGTACGCCGGGCTCATCCTGACTCCCGCCGGCGTGCGGGTGATCGAGTTCAACGCGCGCTTCGGCGACCCCGAGACCCAGGTCGTGCTTCCGCGACTGCGCACTCCCCTGTCGCGGCTGCTGCTGGCCGCAGCATCCGGAACGCTCGAAGACGAGCCGCAGCCCGAGTTCTCGTCGGATGTCGCGATCACCGTCGTGCTCGCCAGCGAGGGATACCCCGAGGCCCCGCAGACCGGCCGCATGATCGAAGGACTGGCCGATGCGGCATCCGTCGACGGCGTCTCGATCGTGCATGCCGCGACCGGCGCTCCCGACGCCCCCGGCGGGTCGCTCATCGCGACCGGCGGTCGGGTGCTGAACGTCGTCGCCACCGGGTCCGACTTCGCGGATGCCCGTGCCAGGGCGTACGAGGCCATCGGCCGCATCTCGCTCGACGGCGCCCACTACCGTCACGACATCGCGGCGCGCGTCGCAGAGTAGCGCGACCGGCGCATCGCTGAATAGCGCGACCGGCATGAGCCCCGGCGACCACGGCTCGCCGGTGCTCGACGCGTGCGCACCCGTCTCTTGACAGTCGCGACTTTCTTCAAGAAAGTTAATGCATGCCGCTCCGCTCAGACTGGTCGTCCGCGACCTGCCCCATCGCCCATGCAGCCGACGTGCTCGCCGACCCCTGGGTGCTGCTGATCCTGCGCGAGCTGTTCTCGGGCCGGCACGGATTCGACGAGCTGCGGGCGGCGACCGGCGCGTCGGAGTCGGTGCTGGCGCGAAGGCTCAAGACCATGGCATCCGCCGGTCTTATCACGCGCGACGGAGGGTATTCGCTCACCGCGACCGGGCGTGCGACCCTCCCGCTGCTGCACGCCTACGCACGGTTCACCGCAGCGACCGATCCCGACGGACAGTGGGGGCTGACGATCACCTGCGGCAGATGCGGCGGGGAGGCGCGAGCGAGCGACTGGTGCACGACGTGCGACGCCCCGCTCGACGCCGACAGCACCCGCTGGTCACGGCGCAGCATGGGCGGAGCACCCTTCGCCCTGGCGGGAGCCGCATCGTGACCGAGACCCAGGCCCGGCGCTCCGAGGCACGCGGCGCCCGCCGCATCCATCCGGCCTGGATCGTCGCCCTCGTGGCGCTGATCGCCCTGATCGGCGCCGCCGGCTTCCGCGCCGCGCCCGGGGTGCTGATGATGCCTCTGCACGAGGAATTCCGCTGGACCATGGCCGAGATCTCGTTCGCCGTCACGGTGAATCTGCTGCTCTACGGGCTGGTCGCACCGTTCGCGGCGGCCCTGATGCAGCGCTTCGGCATCCGTCTCGTGACGGTCATCGCCCTCATGGTGATCAGCGCGGGTTCGGCTCTGACCGTGTTCGTCAGCTCGCCGTGGCAGCTGCTGCTCACCTGGGGACTGCTGATCGGCGCCGGCACGGGTTCGATGGCGCTGGTGTTCGCGGCGACGATCGTCGACACCTGGTTCGTCCGCCGCCGCGGGCTCGTCTCCGGTGTGCTCACCGCCGGAAGCGCCACCGGTCAGCTCGTTTTCCTGCCCGTGATGGCCGTCGCGGCCGACGAGCACGGCTGGCGAGTGGCGTCGCTGATCATCGCCGCCGGGGCCTTCGCCGTGGTGCCGCTGGTGCTGATCTTCCTGCGCGACCGCCCGAGCGACCTCGGGGTCGCCCGATTCGGCGAGGCCGAGAACACCGCCCCTGCTCCCCGCTCGAGCATGGGCGCGGCCGCGCTCGCGCTCTCCGCCCTGCGGCATGCCGCGCACACCCGCACCTTCTGGGCGCTGGCGGCGGGCTTCGCGATCTGCGGCGCCACGACGAACGGCCTGGTCGGCACCCACTTCATCCCCAGCGCTCACGATCACGGCATGCCCCAGACGACCGCTGCGGGACTGCTCGCAGTGGTCGGCATCTTCGACATCGTCGGCACGGTCTTCTCCGGCTGGCTCACCGACCGGGTGAATCCGCGCATCCTGCTGGCGGTCTACTACAGCCTGCGCGGCGTCGGCCTGGCCTTTCTGCCTGCGCTGCTCTCAGCCGAGGTGCAGCCGAGCATCGTGGTGTTCGTCGTGATCTACGGCCTCGACTGGGTCGCCACGGTGCCGCCGACGATCGCGCTCTGCCGCGAGGCGTTCGGCGATCGTGGGCCACTCGTGTTCGGGTGGGTGTTCGCCGCTCACCAGGTCGGCGCGGCGATCGCCGCCGTGCTCGCGGGCGTCGTGCGCGACCAGACCGGTCACTACACCGTGGCGTGGTTCGCCGCAGCGGGACTGTGCGCGGTGGCCGCCGTGGTCAGCATCAGCATCCGGAAGCGGACGCCGGATGCCCTGACCCGCGCCTCCTGAGAGTCAGAGGCTGATCCAGTACTGGCGCAGCTGCGGGATGTCCGCGGCCGACCCGTCGATCACGGCTTCGAGCTCGCCTCCGGCGCCCTCGATCGTGCGGAACGAGCCGACGTTTGCGTCGTCGCAGGTGAGCATGACGCGGTCGTAGCCCTGCTCGCGGGCCCGGTCGAGCACGAGCCGCAGAGCCGCGCCGGCGATGCCCTGCCTGCGCCGTGACGGTCGCACCGAGTACCCGATGTGCCCGCCGTAGCTGCGGAGCCAGTCGTTCAGCTCGCGGCGGAAGGCGATGAACCCCACGACCTCGCCGTCGTCGGTGATCCAGAAGTAGTCGCAGGCGACGTGGCCCTCGGGCAGCGTCGCGTCCCCGTCGGCGTACAGCTCGGCCTTCTCGATCAAGGCGGCGCAGGCGCCCCGGTCGTGCGCCTGTCCGCGCTCGAGACCCGCCCCGTCGATGTGCGCATCGCCGAACTCGGCCACGGTCTCGGACCACGAGTCGAACAGGGACAGGGACGGGCGGGCCAATGCGATGGTCATCGCTCCATCAGATCACGCCGGGAGGCGGCATCCGGAATCAGCCTCGGCGCACGAAGTACCAGTTCGCGACGAGCCAGCTGATCACGAGCGCGAAGTACAGCGCGATGGCCGTCCACCGCGAGATCGGATCGGTGTCGATGATCGCGTGCACGACCAGCTGCACGGTGCCGAGCACCAGCGCGACGACCCCCACGGCGGCGAGGCCCTTGGTCGCCGCGACGCGGTCGCGCTCGTCGGCGTACTCCAGGGCGTTGACCCGTTCGAGGTCGCCCGAGCTTCCTCTGCGGGCGAGGATCGCGCCGAGTCCGCCGCCGATCGCGCCGACGAGCAGAGCGACGGCCGCGACGGTCTGCCCGAGCACGAAGCAGGCCAGCGCTCCCGCGGCGCACACGCCGACGAGCACCGTGTTGGTGCGCGACATGGGCCAGCGGCGAGACGTGGGTTCGGCGGCCGCATCGTCATGCGTCGACATCGAAGACCTCCTCAACGGTCGAGCCGAAGTGCCGTGCCAGGTGCACGGCGAGCGCGAGGGAGGGGTCGTAGCGGCCGGTCTCGATCGCATTGATGGTCTGGCGCGAGACGCCGACGGCTGTCGCGAGCGCCTGCTGCGAGAGACCGCGTTCGGTTCTCAGCTCTTTGACCCTGCTCTGCACGCTTCAAACGTAGGCGACCGGCGAGCTCGTGTAAAGCCAACTTGACACAACGCAGACGTGTCAAGCATGCTTGTCATGTCAAAGACGCTTTACACATTCGGAGGCCATCATGCAGGACGCACTCGTCGACTTCACCCAGTCCCTTCCCCTGTGGCTGCAGTGGGCCGGGGTCATGCTCGCCGCCGCGATCCCGTTCATCGAGTCGTACTTCGGCACGCTCATCGGCGCGATCGCCGGCGTCCCGCTGCCGATCGCCGTGCTCGCGGCCGTGGTCGGCAACGTCATCTCGATGCTCGTCTTCGTCTTCATCGCTTCCGCCGCCCGGCAGAAGGTGATGGCCCGGCGGGGTGCGGATGCCGCCCCGGATGCGCCCTCACCGCGTCGCGAGAAGGTGAAGCGCATGTTCGACCGCTTCGGCGTTCCCGGTGTGAGCCTGCTCGGTCAGACCGTGCTGCCCAGCCAGATCACCTCGGGGATGATGGTGTCGTTCGGCGCCAGCCGCAACGCCGTGATCTTCTGGCAGGTCATCTCGATCATCATCTGGGCGATCATCTTCGCCCTCATCGGTCAGGCCGGCATTGCGCTCTTCCGCTGAGCGGGCTCGGAGGCGCCGTCGCGATCAGCGCGACGGCGCCTCGTCTTGATCAGCGCGCCGGCGCCTCGTCGACACGGTGCCGGCCGAGGAACAGCGCCGCGATCAGCGCGATGCCCAGCACGCAGGCCGGAAGCAGCATGGCCTGCGCCATGCCGGCCGAGAACCCCTCGGCGATCTGCCGAGGCATCTCGCCTCCGCCCGAGAGCCCTGCAGGAGCCTCGGACAGCCCGGGCAGGTTCGCCTCGAGACGCGACTGCATGAAGGCGGCGATCGCGGCAGACCCGACGACCGAGCCGATCGTGCGCGTGGTGTTGTAGATGCCCGCACCGGCACCGGCCTGGCGCGGCGGCAGGTTGCGGGTCGCCGTGGTGGCCAGCGGGCCCCACATTCCCGCGTTGCCGATGCCGAGCACGGCCGACGGCAGCAGGAACATCCAGGTCGGGGTGTCCATGTTCATCAGCGCGGCGTTCCACAGCTGCCCGCCCGCCACGCACAGCAGGCCGGGGATGAGGATCCACCGCGGGTCGATCCGGTCGAGCAGCTTTCCGGCGGCCGGGGCGAGAACACCCGAGAGCACGGCCATCGGGATCATCAGCAGCGCGGCCTCGGTGGGCGTCAGCCCGCGGGCGAGCTGCAGGAAGAACATGAACGGCAGCGACATTCCGGTCACCGCGAACCCGACCACCGCGATCGCGGCGTTCGCTCCCGAGAAGTTGCGATCGCGGAACAGCGCCAGCGGCACCAGCGGCTCGCTCTTGGTCATCGCCTGCTGCACGATGAACAGCGCCAGCACGATGATGCCGGCGATGATCAGGCCCCACACCGTGATGGGCCCGACGATCGTGCCCCAGTCGTACGCCTCGCCCTCCTGCAGACCGAAGACGATGAGGAACAGGGCGACAGCGCTGAGCACGACGCCGGCGAAGTCGAAGCGGTGCGGGTGCGTGTCGAGCTTGGGCACCAGCATCCAGGCGAGCACGAAGCCCGCGATGCCGACCGGGATGTTGACGAAGAAGATCGCCTCCCACCCGAAGGCGTCGACCAGCACGCCGCCGAGCAGCGGGCCGACCAGGGTGGCGACACCAGCGGTCGCACCCCACAGCCCCATCGCCGCGCCTCGCCGCTGCGGCGGGAAGGTGCGGGTGATCACGGCCATGGTCTGCGGCGTCATGAATGCGGCGCCCAGGCCCTGCGCGGCCCGCGCCGCGATCAGCCCCTCGAGCGTCGTCGACAGGCCGCACCACAGCGATGCCAGGGTGAAGATCGCCAGGCCGATCAGATAGATGTTCTTGGGCCCGAACCTGTCACCCAGGCGCCCGGTGATCAGCAGCGGCACCGCGTAGGCCAGCAGGTACGCGCTCGTGACCCAGACCACGTTGTCGAGATTGTTGGTGTCGGGGTCGAGGGCGGCCTTGATGGCGGGATTGGCGACCGAGACGATCGTCGTGTCGACCAGCAGCATGAAGAAGCCGATGACCAGCGCCCACAGCGCGGGCCAGGGGCTGCGGGTCTCGGTACGAGTCGTCTCAGTCGAAGTCACCTGGCAACGCTACTCCTCCCCACCGACATCGGCGGCGGATGCCGGTCAGCGCAGCGTCGTCGCGAGCTGGGCGCCGGTCAGCTCGCGGTCGGCGTAGACGAGCCGCATCACCTCGGGATCGGGGTTTCCGGCATCCGGAGCACGGTGCACCAGCCGCAGCCCTGCTTTCTCGGCCACCGCCGCCGACGCGCGATTGTGCTCGACGAGGTAGGCGATGACCGGCGACTGGGGTGAGAGAAGGCGCGCGGCGGCGACCGCGGCGAGCGCCAGCTCGGTCGCGTAGCCGTGGCCGTGGTGATCGGCCGAGATGCGGTAGCCGAGGTTCCACACCCGCGCGCCCGGTTCAGCGGGCAGCAGCGTGCAGCCGCCCGCGCCGATGATCTCGTCGCTCTCACGGAGGCGGACGATCCACGATCCGAGCCCGATCTCCGCCCACGCGGCCTTCCACCGCGCGAACATGCGCTCGGTCGGGGCGGTGTCGGTGTGCCGCAGAGTCGGGTAGTGCAGCCACACCCTGGGGTCGGCGTGGATCGCGTGCACCGCGGCGAGATCGGCATCCGTCGGCCGACGCAGGCTGAGGCGGTCGGTGAGGGTCTCTTCATGCATCGCGGCGAGCGTACGACGCACCGCCGACATCGGGTCGCGCCGGATGGGAAGATGGGTGCGTGAGCGAAGCACAGAGCATCCCCGGCTGGCGGCACCTGTACTCGGGCAAGGTCCGCGACCTCTACGCCTCTGAAGATCCGGCCGACACGCGCATCCTCGTCGTCGCGAGCGACAGGGTGAGCGCCTTCGACTTCGTGCTCTCGCCCGGCATCCCGCAGAAGGGCGAGCTGCTCACCCAGCTCAGCGACTGGTGGTTCGATCAGCTCTCCGATGTGCCGAACCACCTGGCCGAGGGCGAGATCCCGGATGCGGTGGCCGGCCGCGCCATGCTGGCCATGGCCCTCGAGATCCTTCCGATCGAGTGCGTCGTGCGCGGCTACATCACCGGCACCGGCTGGGCGGAGTACGTCGAGCACGGCACGGTCTGCGGCATCCCGCTGCCCGCCGGGCTCTCGAACGGCGACCGTCTGCCCGAACCGCTCTTCACCCCCGCCTACAAGGCGCCGCTCGGCGAGCACGACGAGAACATCACCTACGAGCGGGTCGTCGAGCTGGTCGGCGCCGAGCGCGCCGCGCAGCTGCGCGACGCATCACTGTCGCTCTACCGCCGCGCCTCGGCGATCGCCGAGGAGAAGGGCCTGATCCTCGCCGACACCAAGTTCGAGTTCGGCGTGGACGCCGAGGGCACCCTTCGCCTGGCAGACGAGGTGCTCACCAGCGATTCGTCGCGCTACTGGGATGCCGAGGCCTGGAAGACCGGCACGACCCCCGAGGCCCGCATGGCGAGCTTCGACAAGCAGATCGTGCGCGACTGGCTGGCCGCGCACTGGGACAAGCAGGGCGAGCCGCCCGCACTGCCGGACGAGATCGTCGAGCAGACCGCCGACCGCTACCGCGAGCTGATCGGCCGGCTGAAGGGCTGACGCCGCGAGGCGCCTCGCGGGGGCGTCCGCACGACGAGACGCGGATGCCGGGGGCGATAGGGTTTCCTCGGCCCTGAACCCCTGATCCCTCGAGGAGCCCCCATGCCGCTGTGGAAGATCCACGGCAACGGTCGCACTGTCGCGCCCGGCGCCGTCGTCCGCCCCGAAGAGCGCCTGAACTGGCCTGCGACCATCGCGATCGGCGTGCAGCACGTCATCGCCATGTTCGGCGCGACGTTCCTCGTGCCGATCCTCACGGGCTTCCCCGTGCCGACGACGCTGCTGTTCAGCGGTGTCGGCACGATCCTGTTCCTTCTGATCACGCGCAACAAGCTGCCCAGCTACCTGGGCTCGTCGTTCGCGTTCATCGCCCCGGTCACCGCCGCCACCGCCACGAACGAGATCGGCTCGGCGCTGGCCGGCATCGTCGCGGTCGGCGTGCTGCTCGCGGTGATCGGCGTCGTCGTGCACACCGTCGGCGTGCACTGGGTCGACCGCTTCCTGCCGCCCGTGCTCGCCGGCACGATCGTCGCGCTCATCGGGTTCAACCTCGCGGGGGCCGCGCGCGGCAACTACGAGCAGGCGCCCATCACGGCCACGTTCACCCTCGCCGTGACCATCCTGTTCGCGGTCGTGTTCCGCGGATTCCTCGGCCGCATCTCGATCTTCCTCGGTGTCATCGCCGGGTACATCTTCGCGGGCATCCGGGGCGAGCTCGACTTCAGCACGGTCGAGGCGGCCGACTGGCTCGGCTTCCCGACCTTCCACACGCCCGACTTCGCCTCACCCGGCACCTGGTCGGCGATGGCGATGTTCCTGCCGGTCGTGCTCGTGCTGATCGCCGAGAACGTCGGCCACGTGCGCGGCGTCGCGACGATGGTCGAAGACCCCGCGATCAACCAGCAGACCGGCAAGGCGCTCATCGCCGACGGCATCTCGACCTCGCTCGCCGGCTTCTTCGGCGGTTCGGGAACCACGACCTACGGCGAGAACATCGGCGTCATGGCATCCACCCGCGTGTACTCGACGGCGGCGTACTGGGTGGCCGGCATCACCGCCATCCTGCTGAGCATGTCGCCGAAGTTCGGTGCCGTGATCAACTCCGTCCCCGCCGGCGTGCTCGGCGGCGTCACGACCGCCCTGTACGGTCTGATCGGCGTGATCGGCATCAAGATCTGGGTCGACAACCGCGTCGACTTCTCGCGTCCGGTCAACCAGTACACCGCCGCGGTGGGCCTGATCGTCGCGGTCGGCGACTTCATGATCAAGGATCCGGAGTCGGGCTTCGAGCTCGGCGGCATCGTGCTCGCCACCGTCGGCGCCATCCTCATCTACCACCTCGGCAATCTCGTCGCGCGGCTGCGCGGCTCCGGCGCCGACGACCCCAAGCCGCTCGCCGGCGTGGGCGCGCCCGGCGGCGACCCCGCCTGACGCGGGCGCAGCCGCGTCACTCGGCACAGGAGAACACGCGAGCGCAGGTCGATTCCCCGGAATCCGTCCTGGTCTCGCGTGTTCGCCTGTTCTCGGGCATCCGGATGCGGGTCCGCGGCGTCAGCGCCGGATGATCCGCTGCTCGATCGCCGCCGCGACAGCGCCCGCCCTCGTATCGACGCCGAGCTTGGCGTAGATGTGCGAGAGGTGCGACTTCACGGTCGCCTCCGACACGAAGAGCGCGCGGGCGAGCTCGCGATTGCCGAGACCGTCGGCGAGCAGCTCGAGCACCTCGACCTCGCGCTCGGTCACGCGCGGCTCGGGCGACGACGCGCGCCGCATCAGCATCGCCGCGACCGACGGAGCGAGCGCCGGCGCTCCATCGGCCACCGACCGGATGCCTGCGAAGAGCTGCTCGGGCGGAGCATCCTTCAGCAGGTAGCCGCCGGCACCGGCATCCAGCGCCCGCAGGATGTCGGACTCGCTGTCGTAGGTCGTCAGCACCAGCACCGCCGGCGGGCGCTCGAGGCCGCGCAGTCGCGCGGTCGCCTCGATGCCGCCGACACCGTCGCCGAGGCTGAGGTCCATCAGCACGACCTCGGGGCGCTCGCGCTCGACGACCGCGACGGCCTCGGCCGCGTTCGCCGCCTCGCCGACCACGATCAGGTCGTCGCTCGACTCGATCAGGGCGCGCACGCCCGCGCGCACCACCGGGTGGTCGTCGACCAGCACGAGTCGCAGGGTCATCAGGGCGTCCTCTCGATCAGCGGGAACACGGCCGACAGCGTCGTGCCCTCGCCTGGCGCGCTCTCGATGTCGAGATGCCCGCCCACGACCGCGATGCGCTCGGCGATGCCGTCGAGTCCGTAGCCACGGCCCTGCTCACGGCGCTGCACAGCGGCCTGCCGCCGCCCCGCGGGTCGGGCGTCGAACCCGATCCCGTCGTCGCGGATGTCGAGCCGCAGCTCGTCGGGCTGGGCGGTCAGGCTCACCACGGCTCTGGTCGCGCGTGCGTGCTCGGCGACGTTCGCGAGCGCGCCTCGCACGGTGCGGATGACGGCGGATGCCACCGGCAGCGGCACTCGGTCGACCTCGCCGTGCACGCGGAAGTCGACCGTGAGGCCCGACGGCACGGCATCCGTCACCGCGCGCTGCACGGCGGCGGCGAGCGAGGCGGCAGCGCCGTCGAGTTCGGCCGGCGCCAGGTCGCGGACGACCCGCCGCACCTCGTCGAGCCCGGCGCGCGCGGAGTCGGCCGCGGTGCGAACCTGCTCACGGGCTGCATCAGGCCGGCGGTCCCAGCCCTGCTCGGCCGCCTGCAGCAGCAGGTTGATGCTCGTGAGGTTCTGCCCGACCGAGTCATGGATCTCGCGCGACAGCCTGGCCCGCTCCGCGAGTCCGCCTGCACGATGCTCGGCGGCGGCGAGCTCGGCCTGCGCCTCGGTCAGCTCGTCGACCAGACGCTGCCGAGCGGTGGCCTCGCGGTCGAGCGCGCGGTAGGCGACGACCGTGGCCACGGCGATGCCGATGGGCCCCGCGAAGATCGTCGGGTCGAGCTCGGGGTTCAGGCGCAGCTCGGCGGCGACGACGACCGCGGTCATGACCGCCACCACCGCAGACGCCGGCCAGAAGGGCAGGATCTGCAGCACCTGGAAGGCGAGCGGCACCGCGCACCACGCGAACGACGGGGCGGTCAGCGTGAGCGCGACCCACAGCACGCACACGATGAGCGTCCACATCGCCGGCCATGCCCCGTGCCGCGGAACCAGACCCTGCATGAGGGCGATCACGGCGAGCACGACCGCTCCGCTGAGGATCATCGCGGCCGTCGCATCCCACTCGTGTCTGATCACATAGCGAGCCGCGCAGACGGCCAGCAGAACCAGCAGGACGACCTGCAGCATCCGGGCGAAGCGCACCGGCGCGAGGATGCCCCGAACGCCGGTCTCGGCGGCGTCGGGCGCGGTTGTCATGGGCACAGCCTACGGAGCCGAGCAGGTCTCGGGAATCATCCGATCGGCGGGAATTCTGGGAGCGATCCCACCGGCCGACAGCAGAATATCGGTCGGATCGCAAGTATTGACAGGGCTGAAATCGGCTGGTTACGGTGAGCGGGCTTCGGCGTGAGAGACGGTGCGAAGATGCCCGGCACTCCACTTCGAGGTGCGCCCGCCGACCAGGTGGGCGGCCATCGTTCAGTTCAAAAGGAGCACTGAATGCGCATCACCAGAACCTTCGCCCTCGCAGCGACCGCGGTCGTCGCGCTCGGCTTCGGCGCCATCGCGCCGGCTGCCAGCGCCGCCCCCTCGGCGGGCAGCGGAGACACCCCGACGTACCAGGAGTTCGCCGCGTCGACCTACCGCGACATCGACGGCGGGTACGTGGTCAACGGCGACGAGCTCGTCTCGACCAAGGGCGACCTCAAGAGCTTCTACGACAACCTGATCGGACCCGACTCGATGACGGACGGCCTGATCGTCAACACCGTCAACGGCGTCGACGACAAGTGGTCGGCATCGAAGGTCGGCAACCTCACCTACTGCGTCAGCACCAAGTTCGGCACGCGCCACGACGACGTCGTCGCGGCGATGGCGAGCGGCGCCGCCCTCTGGGAGGCCGCATCGTCGAAGGTGAACTTCGTGTACGTCAGCAGCGCCGACAGCAACTGCACCACCCGCAACAACGCGGTGCTGTTCTCGGTCGAGCCGGTGCAGACCTCGCAGTACATCGCGCGGGCGTTCTTCCCGAGCACCCCCGACCGTCAGATGAACGTGCTGATCGACGACTCGATCTGGTCGTCGGGTTCGTGGACTCCCACGAACATCATCGGCCACGAACTCGGCCACACCCTGGGCTTCCGCCACGAGCACACCCGCCCCGAGTCCGGCACCTGCTTCGAAGACAACAACTGGCGTCCGCTGACCCCGTACGACTCGTCGTCGATCATGCACTACCCGCAGTGCAACGGCAGCTCCGACGACCTGTCGATGACCAGCTCCGACCGCGCCGGCGTCGTCGCGCTGTACGGCAACTGATCACCTCTCGCTCGCGTGGGGCCCGGTCGGAAGACCGGGCCCCACGTGTGTATGGGGGCCGGGGGCCGGGGTGGCGGGCTTCTGCGGCGCGGCGGCACGGGCATCCGGGGGCGGGGCGGGAGTCCGGATGCCGGGAATCCCGGACCAGACGTCCGCAGCGCGGCGTGTCGTCGGGCGACCCGCCGCCCACGCACCGAATAGTCCGAGACTCCCGACACGACCGGAGCCGGAGCAGCTGTCAAGGCCCCGCCGCGGCATCCGCTGGGGCGGTACCGTCGCCGCATGGCCGACGTCACCGCTCTGTCCGATCTCGCCCGAAGCCGTCACCTGCGCGTCGCGGTGGCCGAATCGCTCACCTCGGGCGCGCTGGCCAGCGCGGTCGGTGCCGGGGAGGGAGCGAGCGCATGGTTCGGCGGTGGGGTGGTCGCCTACCTGCCCGAGGTGAAGGAGCGCGTTCTCGGCTTTCCCGCCGATCAGGATCCGACGTCGGCGGAGTGCGCCGAGCAGTTGGCCCGAGGGGCGCGAGAGCTGCTCGACGCGGACCTGTGCGTCTCGACGACGGGTGTCGGAGGCCCGGATGCCGAAGACGGGCACCCCGCCGGCGAGGTGTTCCTCGGATGGGCGACTCGCGACGAGGTCGGCCATCGGCGTCTGGAGCTCGACGGCGAGCCGGAGGACGTGCTCGACGCGACGATCGAGGCGGCCGTGCAGCTGCTGACCTTCCACGCCCGCCGGGTCGACGGCGCGGGGAATCACTGACCGGACGTCTGCGCGTCGGCGTGGCGGCGGCCGACACGCCGCCCACGTTCCGGATGGTCTGAGATCTCCGTCACGACACGGAACCGGATGCGCGCGCCAGGGGGCAGCTGCCCCGCCAGATCGCGCGCCGCGTCGGTCAGCGCACCGATAATCGGGTAGCCGCCGGTGGTCGGATGGTCGGGCCCGAACAGCACGGGCTGCCCGTCGGCCGGCACCTGGATGGCACCGTCGGCCGCACCCTCGCTGGGCAGTTCGTCACGGATCGCGCGTTGCAGAGGGCGCTCGCCGTGCAGGCGGATGCCGACCCTGTCGGAACGGGGTGTGACCAGCCATTCCTGTGCGCTCAGCAGCCGCACGGAGTCGGGTGTGAACCAGTCGCCGCGCGGTCCGAGCGTGATGTCGAGCGTCGCGAGCTCACCCGGCGCGGGCACCTCACGAGTCAGCGGCACCGGCTCGACGGCCTGTTTCGCAGCCATTCCGATCGCGATGACGTCACCTGCGCGCAGGGGCGGAGGGCCGATCCCGGAGAGGGTGTCGGTCGATCGGCTGCCCAGCTGATCGGGCATCCGGATGCCGCCGCGCACGGCGATCACGACCCGCAGCCCTCTGGTCGGCGGGCCGATCTCGAGCCGGTCGCCGCGAGCGACGGCGAACGGCGCGCCGTGCGGAATGCTGCGGAGCCGGCCGTCCGCAGAGATCACGGCGAGTTCGGCATCCGCGCCGGCGACGGCCACGACGCCCGGGTCGCGGAATCGCAGCGCGATCGCGCCGATGCCCTCGAGTGCGGCCGCGGCGGAGTCGTTGCCCACGGCACGATTCGCGTCGCGGAGGGCGACGCGGTCGGCTGTTCCGGATGCCGGAACCGCGAGCTCGGCGAGGCCGGGACGGCCGAAATCCTGCACGAGCAGCTGCAGTCCTGGGTCGATCACCTCGACGGCCGCCGTCGGAACCACCGGACCATCCGGCCCCCCACCCGCGCGTCGCGGCTCGACACGCCGCTGCGCGGCCGAAGCATCCGAAACCTCCGACACCGCAGACACCCCCGACACCGCAGACACCCCCGCCACCCCAGCCCAGGCACCCGCATCCACGAACCGCACGACCGCCCCGGGCATCAGCAGGGCAGGAGGGTCGCGCTGCACGTCCCACATCACGGCATCCGTCGTGCCGACCAGCTGCCATCCGCCCGGACTCTCGCGGGGATACACGCCGCTGAACCGCCCGGCGAGCGCCACCGCACCGGCGGGCACTCGCGTGCGCGGCGAGGCTCGACGAGGCACGTCGAACAGCGGATCGTCGCCGACGAGGTACCCGAACCCGGGTGCGAAGCCCGAGAAGGCGACCGTCCAGCGGGCGGCGCCGTGCCGCCGCACGAGCTCCGCGGTCGGCACTCCGAGCAGTTCCGCGACCTCCGCGAGGTCCTCGCCGTCGTACCGCACGGGCACGATCACCTCGGCTCCCGCTGCCGGCTCGGCCCCATCCGCTCGGGTCGCGAGAAGCCGCTGCGCCAGCTCGTCAGCCGTCGTCACGAGCGGATCGAAGCGCACGAGAACCGTGCGTGCGCCCGGCACGCGCTCGACCACACCCGGCACGCCGGCCCACGCGCGGTGCATCCGCATGGCCTCGTCGAGGTCGACGCACTCGACGAGCACGGCGCGGTCGGAGGCGATCAGCACTCGCACGCGGTCACCCCGCTCAGAACGCGATGAACGGGGCGATCTCGACGCCGGCTTCCATCAGCATCCGCCTCGTCTCCGCCGCCATCGCCACCGCACCAGGACTGTCGCCGTGCACGCAGATCGACTGGGCGTCGACGCGCACCCGGGTGCCGTCGACGGCGTCGATCAGTCCGGTCTCGGCGAACCGCACCATCCGTCGCGCCACCGCCGCGGCGTCGTGCAGCACGGCGCCGGGCTGCGAACGCGGCACGAGCGTCCCGTCTGCGAGGTAGCCGCGGTCGGCGAACGCCTCGGCCGCGACCTGCAGACCCGCTCGAGTCGCGACCTCGAGTGCCACGCCGCCAGCGAGACCCAGCATCGCCAGGCCGGGATCGACCGAGCGGATGCCCGCGGCCACCGCGCGCGCCTGCCGCTCATCGCGCGCGATCGTGTTGTAGAGCGCACCATGCGGCTTCACATAGGCGACTCGCGCGCCGACAGCCCCGGCGAGGGCGATGAGCGCACCGAGCTGATACTCGATCTGGGCCTGCAGGGCACCGGCATCCGGGTTCTGGGGCGTGCGACCGAAGTTCTCACGATCGGGGTACGACGGGTGGGCCCCGATCACGACACCGTTCGCCGCGGCGGCGGCGAGGGTGTCGCGGATGCCCTCGGCGCTGCCCGCATGGAATCCGCACGGCACATTGGCGCTCGTCACGATCTCGAGCATCGCGGCGTCATCGCTGACGACCCGCTCGGCGGAGTTCTCGCCGAGGTCGGAGTTCAGATCGATGGATGCCATGCCGCCTGTCTACCCAACGGATCGGCGGCTGTCCATCCGGGTGGTCGTGTCGGACATCACGGACCGGATGCCCGGAGCGCGGCGTGTCAGTCACCGACACGCCGTCTGCGGAGCGAACCGTCCGAGGGTTCCGACGCAGCGCGCCGGCATCACGCCCAACAGCGGGTGCGGCTCAGACCGCGGGAGCGGACCCGCGCACGACGAGCTCGGTCGGCAGGATCGTGAGCGGTTCGGGCCGCCTTCCCGCGAGCAGATCGATCACCATGCCGGCGAGCATCTCTCCCTGCGTGAACATCGGCTGGCGCACGCTCGTGAGGTCGGATGCCTCGGCGAGGGGCGAGTCGTCGAATCCGATGACCGCCACGTCGTGCGGCACCCGCAGTCCGGCCGAGCGCAGCACGCCGATGGCGCCGCGGGCCATGAGGTCGCTGGCCACGAAGATCGCGTCAGGGTGCTCGTCCTGCGCCAGCAGCCGACGGGCGGCCTCGGCACCGCCCTGCTCACTGAAGTCGCCGTCGATCTCGCCGGCCGGCTGCAGTCCGGCATCCGCCAGCGCTGCCCGGTACCCGTCGCGGCGATCCACGCTCACCGACATCGTCATGGTGCCCGTGATCGTCGCGATGCGCGTGCGACCCAGCGCGATCAGGTGCGCGACGGCGTCGCGCGCGGCGGTCAGGTTGTCGACGTCGACGATGATGTCGCTCGTGCGCACGGTCGCCGGCCTGCCGCCGAAGACCACAGGGATCGCCTCGGCGATGCGCTCGACGAACGAGTCACTCGCATGATGCGAGACGATGATCGCCGCATCCACCCCGCCGTTGCGCACGAACCGCGTCATCTTGCCGTCGGGGTCGTCACTCGCGATGAGCAGGTTGAGGATGTACTCCGAGTCGGCCAGGCGGGAGCTGATCCCCGCGACGACGGATGCCAGGAACGGGTCGCCGAAGAACCGTGTGGTGTCTTCCGGCACGACCAGTCCGATCGCGTGCGTCTGGCGGCTCGCGAGCGAGCGGGCGGCGCGGTTGGGTGCATAGCCCAGGCGCGCGATGGCGTCATGCACGGCCGCGAGCGCGTCGGAGCTGACCGAGCTCGAGCCGTTGACGACGCGGGAGACGGTCGAGCGCGAGACGCCGGCGAGTGCGGCGACCTCTTCGATCGTGGGTCGGGGCATGGATCTGCTTTCGGGCCGTGCGTGTCGCCGCCGGGCTGAGCGCCGTCGCTCAGCGACCGGTGTGTGCGGCGATGATCCGAGCGTACTCCTGGCCGCTCTGCTTGATCGTCCGCTGCTGCGTCTGGTAATCGACGCGCACGATGCCGAAGCGCTTGGCGTATCCCCATGCCCACTCGTAGTTGTCCATGAGCGACCAGTAGAAGTAGCCTCGCACGTCGACGCCCTGCTCGATCGCGTCGAGCGTCGCCTCGACATGCGCGCGCAGGAAGTCGGTGCGCTCGACGTCGGCCACTTCGCCCTCCGGCCCCACCTCGTCGTCGTAGGCGGCGCCGTTCTCGGTGACGTAGAGCGGCACGTCGCCCGAGTAGTCGTTCGCGACGCGCACGAGCAGCCGGGTGAGCCCCTCGGGCTGCACCTCCCAGTCCATGCCGGTGCGCGGCAGGCCGCGTTCGACCCAGTGGATGCCCTCGTTCGAGGGGAACGGCGAGCGCGTCTCGCGCTGCTGACCCTCGGTCTGATGCGGGTCTCCTCCGCCCGGCTGCGGATGCCCCGACAGCAGCTCGCCGTGGTAGTAGTTCACGCCCAGTGCGTCGAGCGGGGCCGAGATGATGTCGAGGTCGCCCGGCTTCACGGCATCCTGCCATTCGGCGACAGCCGCCGGGTCGACCTCGCGGAAGTCGCGGACGATGTCGGCCGGGTACTCGCCGTGGAAGAGGGGGCTGAGGAACCAGCCGTTGAACTGCCCGTCGATGCGGCGGGCGGCGTCGATGTCGAGCGGGTCGTCGACGTCGGCGGGGTCGGCCACCGTGAGGTTGAGCGTGATGCCGATGTCGAGGGAGGCATCGCGTTCGCGCAGCGCCTGCACGGCGCTGCCGTGGGCGAGCAGCAGGTGGTGCGAGGCGAGCAGTCCGTCGCGGATGCTGGTGCGTCCCGGCGCGTGCACCCCGGCGGTGTACGAGAGGAACGACGAGCACCACGGCTCGTTCATGGTGGTCCAGTGCTGCACACGGTCGCCGAGCACGTCGTGCACGCTGAGCGCGTAGTCGGTGAAGCGGGCGACGATGTCGCGGTTCGTCCAGCCGCCCTGCTCTTCGAGCGCCTGCGGCATGTCCCAGTGGTGCAGTGTGAGCCACGGCACGATCTCGGCCGCGAGCAGCTCGTCGACGAGCCGGCTGTAGAAGTCGAGCCCGGCGGCGTTGACGGGGCCGCCGTCGGGGCGCACGCGCGACCACGAGGTCGAGAAGCGGTAGGTCTGCAGGCCCAGCCGCTTCATCAGCGCGACGTCGTCGGCGTAGCGGTGGTAGTGGTCGCACGCGACGTCACCGTTCTCGCCGCCCACGACGGCACCGGGAACGCGCGCGAAGGCGTCCCAGATGGATGCCGTGCGGCCGTCCTCGAAGGCCGCACCCTCGATCTGGTAGGCGGCGGTGGCGGCGCCGAAGAGGAAGCCCTCGGGAAAGGTTCGCGTCATGACAACATGATGCCACGACTGCCTTGGGAGCGCTCCCACAGATTTCACCGGAGTCCCGTTCGGTACCCTTGATCGGTGAACTCCGAACTGGCACGCGCCGAGTCCCTGATCGCCTCGATCCCCGACTACCCGCAGCCGGGCATCCTGTTCCGCGACATCACTCCGCTGCTGGCCGATGCCGAGGCGCTGCGCGTGACCACCGAGGCGCTCATCGAGCCCTTCGCCGGATCGTTCGACGTCGTCGCGGGCATCGAGGCGCGCGGGTTCATCCTCGCCGGAGCAGCCGCGATCACCGCCGGCGTCGGCTTCGTGCCTATCCGCAAGGCCGGCAAGCTGCCCCGCCCCGCGGCATCGGTCGACTACGCGCTCGAGTACGGCTCGGCGACGGTCGAGATGCACGACGACCTGCCCTCAGGAACCCGCATCCTGCTGATCGACGACGTGCTCGCCACGGGCGGCACCCTCGCGGCCGGACGCGAGATCGTCGAGAACCTCGGGTACGCGGTCGCCGGCATCAGCGTGCTGTTCGAGATCGACGGCCTCGGCGGACGCGACGTCATCGGCGACCTGCACACCGTCTTCCACTCGGCCTGACCCAGGTCGGAAGCACCAGAGCATCCGGTTCGGCACCGGCGTGGCACACGCCGACACTCCGACCGGCGCTCGAATCGTCCGAGGGATCCGACAACCGGCGACGGCCGTCAGCGGGCCGGGGGCCGGGCGATGTCGGCAGGAGCGACGCCTCGCTCGATCGCGGAGCGGACGGATGCCGCAGCGTGGGCGAGGCTGCTGATCGCGACGAGCTGACGGGCACGGGCGTTCACCGCGAGCAGCATCCGCCTCGCCACCTCGTCGGGCGACCCGTCTGGCCGGAGGGCTGCGACGTTGCCGCCGGCCAGCGGCTCGAGGGCGTCGGCGTACTGCATGAGAGTCTCGACGTCGTAGTCGAGACCGACCTCCGACGCCTGCGCGAGGGCGTAGGTGAGCCCGCGCTCCGCCGCACCCGGGTATCCGCGCCAGTCGCGCCGGCGCATGAGCTCGTGCGTCCGTTCACGGAACTCGGCGACCGCAGGGTCGGCAGCGATGTCGTCCGGAACGCCGAGCGCGAACTCCTGGCACGCGTTCATGACCTCGAGCGTGGTGACGCCGGGCGTGTCGATCAACCCGGTCAGCGACAGGATCGCGGCGGTCGATGCACCGTACATGTCGCGCAGCACGAGGATGAGCCTCGCGCGCTCGACGTGCCGCTGCTCGTACACCGCCGTGGTGCGGTTCTTCAACGATCCGACGGGCATCATGCCCACCCTGATCCAGTGCTTCAGCGTCGTCGTGCTGACGCCGCTCTGCGCTGCGAGCGCGCTGAGCTTCATGCTCTCTTCTCCCCCGAGGTCGCTGCGGTCGACCGGCGCATTGGAGAGCAATCGACGTCGACGCTCTCCACGATGCGCATCTGCTGCGACGACTCTAGCCTGATAGCCGCCGGACTCATCTGCGCCTGAGGGCTCTGCGCGCAGGCGCCGACGAGTGGGGACTCATCGGCTGGCCCGGTCGAAGCACCGCCGGGGGGTGCGTCGCTTCGGCCGGGCTGTCCTGGTTCCGCCCGGGTCGCACTGCCCGAGCGGGGTGTCTGCTCAGATGTTCCGCTCCGACTGCCTGGTGCGGGCGCCGCCGACCTCCTCCGGCAGGCGGTCGATCGGCACGAGCACGATGTCCTGCACCTTCCAGTCCAGGTCGATGCACGCATCCCTGGCATCCGTCATCTGCTCGAGCGACGGCATCCGGCCGTCGCGGGGCACGACGAACGACTCGACGTGCAGCACGTGACCCTGGTCGCGCACGCGCGACCCCGCCTCCGCCACCCACGGAAGCCCCCGCAGCAGCTCGTCGATCCGGCCGGTGAGCGGATGCCTCTTCCCGTCGTCGAAGGTCGTCGCCGCGGTGTCGATGAGGTCGGTGATCGCCGCCCGCAGATTCTTCACGCCATCCCAGAGGATGCTGCCGGCGATGAAGATCGCGGCAGCGGCATCCGTCCACCACCATCCGATGCCGATTCCCAGAACGCCGACGATCGACCCGGCCGCGGTCATCCAGTCGGCCTTGTTCATGTCGGCGTCGGCGTAGAGCACCTTGTCGTGCAGCTGCTTGGCCAGCCGCATCTTGACCCGGCCGAACCAGATGGGCAGCGGGATCGTCAGCGCGAGCGCGCCGATCATCAGCCAGCCCAGCCAGATCGGATGACCGAACAGCACGACCGTGCCGATGGGCGGATGCTCGCCGCTGATCAGCCCGATCGCCGAGTCGATGATGAGAAAGGCCCCCATCGCGAACAGCGCGACGCCGGCCACCAGATGCGCGACGCCGACCGCGCGGTGGTACCCGTAGGGGTAGCGGGCGTTCGGCGCCCTGTTGACGATGCGCACGGCCACGAGGAACGCGATCGGCGGCGCGAGAGAGAGCAGATCCTCGACCCAGGCGGCCTTCATCGCCTGTGAGCTGCCCATCACCAGATAGACGCCCGTGATCGCCACCGCGAGAAAGGCCAGAGAGCCCCATTCGATCCGGACGGCCGCGCGCAGCGCCTTCTCCTGCTCCTCCGGAAGCTCGGTGTGACCGAATCGCGTCGTCATGATGCGCCCTCCTCGTGCAGGAACGTCTCGAGCTCGCTGAGCAGCGCGTTCTCGCCCATCCGCACGATCATCACGTGCTTCTCGACGCCGTGCTCGGTGCGCCGTTCGGTGTAGGGCCGCGTGACGGCCCCGCCTTCGGTCCACGGGGTGTCGTCGCGGAATCCGCCGATCACCATGTCGATCTCGCCGCGTTCCAGGGCGTCGAGCAGGAGCGCCTCGCTGCCGGTCGCCCACTGCACCTCGGCGTCGAGCGTCTCGGCGAACTCCGTCACCAGCTCGGGCTCGAGTCCGGACGGCTCGCCACCGGCATCCAGCTCCACCCAGGGCGAGAGCTCGGTGGCGCCGACCCGAAGGGTGCCGCCCTCGACGCGCTCGATGGTGCCGTGCGGGTCGGCCGGAATCCGCATGCCGCAGCCGGAGAGCCCGACGACGGCCACGCAGACCAGCGCAGAGAGGGCGAGGCGAGACGTCTTCATGAGGCGACCATAGCCACGCGCCGCGCACCGCCGCACGCCCGAGAGCACCCCTTGACAACGGCCGCCGGGGTCGGCCACCGTCGGTCGTCTCGACGGCATGCGGATCCCCTGTCATCGCCTAGAATCGGGGGTATGCCCACCATCGTCGTCGACGTCATGCCCAAGGCCGAACTGCTCGACCCGCAGGGGAAGGCCGTCTCCGGCGCCTTCGCCCGCATGGGTGTCGAGAACTTCAGTCAGGTCCGCATCGGTAAGCGCTTCGAGCTCACCGTCGACGGCGAGGTCACCGACGAGGTGCTGGCCGAGGCCCGCCGCCTCGCCGAGGACGTGCTGTCGAACTCCGTCATCGAGGATGTCGTGGGAGTCGAGGTCGCGCAGTGAGCGTGCGCATCGGCGTCATCACCTTCCCCGGTTCGCTCGACGACCGTGACGCGCAGCGCGCGGTGCGCATCGCCGGCGCTGAGCCCGTCGCCCTCTGGCACGGCTCGCACGACCTCGAGGGCGTCGACGCTCTGGTGCTGCCCGGCGGCTTCAGCTACGGCGACTACCTGCGCTCCGGCGCGATCGCGGCGCTCTCGCCGATCATGGCCGAGGTCAAGGACGCCGCCGCCAAGGGCATGCCCGTGCTCGGCATCTGCAACGGATTCCAGATGCTCGTCGAGGCGCACCTTCTGCCCGGCGGCCTGATCCGCAACGACCACCAGCACTTCGTGCGTCGCGATCAGCGGCTGACCGTCGAGAACAACGACACCGCGTGGACGAACACGTTCTCGAAGGCACAGGAGATCGTCATCCCCCTGAAGAACGGCGAGGGCGGCTACATCGCAGCTGACGAGACCCTCGACCGGCTCGAGGGCGAGGGCCTGGTCGCGTTCCGCTACGCGGGCGTCAACCCGAACGGCTCGCTGCGCGACATCGCTGGCCTCACGAACGAGAGCGGCAACGTGGTCGGCCTGATGCCGCACCCCGAGCACGCCACCGAGGCCGGATTCGGCCCCGACACGAGCGCCGCGATGCGCTCGGGAGTCGACGGACTGGGCTTCTTCGAGAGCGCGATCGCCGCCGTCGCCCGCGTGGCCGCGTAGCGATCGCAGACGCCGGGCAGGCTCCGCTGCCGCGGTTCGGGCCCGTCCCCATTCTTGGGGGGCGGGCCCGAACTGCATCCGGATGCCGGGGTCGGAGACCCGCGGGTGTCAGAGACCTGCCGGCGGCCACGCGCCGATGATGAGCGCCATCACGACGACCGTGACGAGCTCGTGCGCGATGTTCAGCGTGGTCAGCCGGGTCGAGCGCCCCTCGAAGGCATCGTGGGTGATGAAGCGGGCAGCCGTGAAACCGGCCCACAGCGTGACCGACGTGACGACGGATGCCCAGAAGTACGAGCCCTCGTAGAAGTGCCAGGCGATGGTCGCGGCTCCCGCGAGCACCCAGGCGGTCACGAAGCTGACGAGCACCGTGGTGATCATCGGCCACAGCGGCCCGCGGGTCGGATGCTCGAGATCGACGCCCGCGAGGCGCGCCCAGCGCTCGCCCATCACTCCCCTCGCGTACCAGATCGCGCCGACCACCATGCTCGACGCGGTCGCGACCAGCACGGCCCAGTAGTTGATCTCGGGAACCATGACGCCTCCTCGCTCGGTTGCGGTCAGGATACTCCCGGCGGGCAGCGCGCGCCCTGGCATCCGCCGCCCGGGTCGCAGATGTCGCCGCGGGCGTCAGGCGATGCCGCCGCCGTCGACGACGAGCGCCGACCCGGTGACGTACGACGCCTCGTCGCTGGCCAGCCACACGACCGCGGCCGCGATCTCGCTCGGCTGGCCCATCCGGTTCAGCGGGCGCTCGGCCGCCTCGGCCAGGAACCCGGTCTGGTCCTGCCCCAGCTGGCGGGCCTCTTCGCGCAGCATCCCGGTGTCGACGTCGCCGGGGTTGACGGAGTTGACGCGGATGCCGTCGGGGCCGTGGTCGATGGCCAGCGCGCGCGTCATGTTCACCACCGCGCCCTTCGACGCGCAGTACGAGATCGCCTGGCCGCCGCCCTTGAGGCCCCAGCCCGAGCCGGTGTTGACGATCGAGCCGCCGCCGTTCGCCTTCATGATCGGCACGACGTGCTTGCACATGAGGAAGATCGCGCGCACGTTCACGCCGAACACGCGATCCCACTCCTCGACCGTCGTCTCGACGGCGGTGGTGCGGCGGATGATGCCGGCGTTGTTGAACACGACGTCGATGCCGCCGAGCTCCTCGTTCGCCGTCTCGACGACGCGGACGATGTCGTCTTCGCTCGAGACGTCGGCGGCGATGGCGACGGCGGTGCCGCCCGCGGCGCGGATCTCTTCGGCGACGGCTTCGGCGGCTTCGGCGTTGAGGTCGACGACGGCGACCGATGCGCCCTCGGCCGCGAAGGCGAGCGAGGTCGCGCGGCCGATGCCTCCGGCGCCACCGGTGACGATGGCCTTCTTGTTCTCGAGACGCATGAGGATTCCTTTACTTCGTTGCGGGTCGGTGTCGAGTGATCAGGGAACGAGCTCGGGCGCGGCGACAGCGTACAGGCTGGTGGTCGACGCCCCGGTGATGATGCGGATGTGGCCCGTCAGTCGTGCATCGACAGCGGGATCGCCGGTCTCGACGATGAGCGGGCGGCCGTGCAGGTCGATGATCTTCTGCTCCGGTGCCACGACCAGGAGAGGGTCGTCGCCGAGCGCACGGATGACGGCTGCAGAGAGCTGCTGGTTGCCGCGGCCGAGCAGGAACCCCTGGCCGCCGATCACCGTGATGACCGCCTGGGCAGGACCCAGAGCGATCTCGGCGAGCAGCTGCTCTTCGCTCGCCGACGACAGCAGCCGCCGACCGTCGAGGATCACGTCGACGCCCAGCGGCGACTTCTCGATGCCGAGCTGCCTGGCGATCTCGGCGGTCGTGCCGCCCGGTCCGAGCAGATACCGGATGCCCGGCTGCATGCGGGCGACCGCGCCACGAGCGGCCGCGGCGACGGCGGCGGCTTCGGAGGCAGGGGTGGCGGCCTTGCGCGCCTGCGTGCGACCGATGCGGAACGGCACGCGCAACATTCCGAACAGCTGCGGCTCGACGCGCGCGCGGCGCATCGCCGCCTCGTCGATGTCGAGCACCTCGCGCTCGGTGACGGGCAGCCCGCCGTCGACCCAGTCGGCCGCGAGCGAGCCGGCTGCCCGCGGGCTGACGGCGAACACCGGCGAGTACATCTTCACGCCGGACGGGATGCCGAGCACGGCCGGCTGCCGTTCACAACTCAGGAGCTCCGCGGGGGAACCGGCCTGCGGGGCGTCCACTGCGACCGATCGACCAGGACTCTCCTGAGTTGCGTACGTCAACCCGGCGAGCCCGGCGGCGGCGTCACGCAGCGTGCCGTCGCCTCCAGCCACGAGGATCAGCGTCGCCCCGGCCTCGGCGAGCGCGGCGACGGCCGCCGAGGTGTCGGATGCCGAGGTCGCGGGCCGCACGAGAACAGGAGGACTCGCCGGTACAGGACCATCCACGGCGGATTCTCCTGTGCTCGCGGATTCTCCTGTGCTCGGTAACGCAGCCGGGGTCGCCCCGCCGCGGGGGTCGTACACGACACGGGCCTCCAGGCCAGCGGCGCGCACGGCATCGGCGCCCATCGCCCCCGCCGCGGTGGCGATGACGAGCGACGGATGCCTGGCCGCCAGCGTCTGCAGTGCGACGGTCGCCCGCTCCTGCGCGCGGGAGTGCGCGCCGCGCGAGACCGCGAGACGCTGCACCTCGGCGCCGTCGGAGCCGGCGAGGCCCGCGGGCCCGCCGACTCCGGCGACAGGGTTGACGACCAGTCCGATCACGCGATCACGCCTCGGCGAAGTGCTTGCGCTGATAGGCGCGCCACGTGACGGCCCAGCGCTCCGGGTCGTCGAGATCCTCGTGGTGGGTGTGGTGCACGGTCTGGTTGTGCGGGGCGGTGCGCACGACCTCCGGGGTCTCACGGGCCTCGCGCGCCACCTCGGCCAGCGTCGCGGCGTACTCGTCGAGCTCGGCCATCGAGTACGACTCGGTGGGCTCGAGCGTGAACGGCTGCGGAACGACGTACGGGTGGTGGCTGGTCCAGTAGTGCATGCCGAAGTCCGACATGCGGATGCCGATCTCCTCCGACGAGATGCCGGTCTCCTGATACAGCTCCTCCCACGAGTAGCGCACCTGCTCGATGCGGCGGCGTCCGGTCGCGTACGGCGCCGATGCTCCGGGGATCTCGAGCACCTTCGCCATGAGGTAGTTGTTGTTGAGCACGGCGGTCTCGGCTGCGGCGAGCAGGCCATCGGCGCCGAGCGCCATGATCCACGAGTAGGCCTTGACGAGCGCGGGGATCACTCCGAAGAACGGGCCGACCGCGCCGATCGACTGCGCGCCGGCCTCGGCGACGGCGAACGTGCCGTCGTCTTCGCGCACCACGCGCGGACCGGGCAGGAACGGCGCGAGCGCCGAGCTCACCGCGTTGGCGCCCGAGCCGGGGCCGCCGCAGCCGTGCGGGGTGCCGAAGGTCTTGTGCAGGTTGAAGTGGCACACGTCGAAGCCGGCGTCGCGGGCGCGGGTGATGCCCAGGATGCCGTTGGCGTTCGCCTGGTCGTACGAGGCGAGCGCGCCGACGGCGTGCGCCGCGTCGACCCACTCCTTGATCGCCGGGTTGTAGATGCCGGTGTCCTCGGGGTTGGTGACCATGATCGCCGCGGTGCGGGGCGAGAGCGCGGCCTTCAGCGCGTCGAGCGAGGGGTAGCCCTCGGCATCCGGATACACGGTGATGACCTCGTAGCCGGCGGCCTTCGCGGCGGCGGCGTTCGAGGGGTGGCTGAAGATCGTGGTGATGACCTCGCGGCGCTGCTCGCCCTCGCCGTTGGCCTCGTGGTACTTGCGGATCATCGCGATGTTCGACCAGATCGCGGCCGAGCCGCCCTGCGTGTGCAGCGACACTTCGTCCATGCCCGAGATCTCGGCGAGCATGCGCTCGAGCTGCCACAGGATCTCGAGCACGCCCTGCGCGTCGGCGGGATCCTGGTGCGGGTGCATGGCGGTGACCTGCGGTGCGCCGGCGAGCTGGTCGTTGATCTTCGGCGCGTACTTCATGGTGCAGGTGCCCTGGCCGATGTCGACGTTGAAGTCGGCGCCCAGGTTCTCCTGCGACAGGCGCAGGTAGTGCTTGAGCACGCGCATCTGGCCCATCTCGGGCAGCTTCGCCTTCGAGGGGCGGCGCAGCGAGACGGGCAGGTCGGCAACGACGTCGCCGACGGCATCCCGGATGCCGGGCTCGACCTGCGAGACGAGCACGCCGCGCTCGCCGGGCGTCGACAGCTCGAAGATGATCGGCTCGTCCCAGCGGGCCTGCTGGAAGCGGCGCAGGGCGGGCTTGGGTGCGACGGGGAGGGCCATCAGTTCTGCTCCTCTGCGAAGGCGGGGGCGGTGACCGCGGCGAGCGCCGAGGCCAGGGTGTCGATGTCTGGCTGCGTGGTCATCTCGGTGACGCACACGAGCAGGCGGTGCTCGCCGACGGCGACGCCGGGCTCGATGCCCTTCTCGCGCAGGCTGCGGATGACCTCGGATGCCGGGACGGGCAGCGTCACGGTGAACTCGCGCAGGTGCACGGCGTCGTCGTCGAGGGTCACGCCTGGGATCGCGGTGAGTGCCTGCTGGGCGTAGCGGGTGCGGGCGAGCAGCGTCTCGCCGAGCTCGGCCATGCCCTCGGGTCCCATGAGCGCGAGGTAGACGCCGGCGGCGATGCCCCAGAGGGCCGCGGCCGTTCCGACCCACTCCTTGCCCTCTTCGCGGTGTGCGAACGAGGTGCGGTCGTAGGCGACGTCGCCGAAGCCGTACTCGCCTGGCACGTCGGTCGACTCGAGTCCGAACAGGCGCGAGGGCATCTCCATGACGAAGCGCGTGTCGTCGTGCACCGCGATGAAGCCGCCGTGGGCACCGCCGAACCACTGGTGCAGGCCGAGCGACTGGATGTCGCCGGTGACGATGTCGGCGCCGTGCAGCGCCGGCGGGGTGAGCACGCCGTAGCCGATGGGGTCGGTGCCGACCACGACGACCGCGCCGGCCGCGTGCGCGGCATCCGCGATCTGCTGCAGGGCGGCCTCGACGGCTCCCGTCGCGCTGGGGGTCTCGATCCACACGGCGGCGACGTCGTCGCCGAGCGCCGCGGTGATCGCGGTGACGTCGGCGGTGCCGCCGGCCGTCGGGACGTGCTCGAGGGTCAGGTGGGCGCGCACGTAGTCGTGCACCTTGGCGAGCTTGGCCGGCAGCACGTCGCTCGCGACGAGCACGCGGCTGCGGCCGGTGATGCGGCCAGACATCGTGAGCCCCGTGGCGGTGGCCTGGTAGCCGTCGTAGGTCGGGACGTTCACGACGTCCATCTCGAGCAGCTCGGCCATCAGCGACTGGTACTGGAACAGCGCCTGGAAGCGACCGTGGTCTTCGTAGGGCTCGCCGGCGTATGCGGTGAGGAACTCGCTGCGTCCGATGACCTCGTCGACGACGGCGGGCACGTAGTGGTTGTAGGTGCCCGCGCCGAGGAAGCTGAGTCGCTCCTGCGTCGAGCGGTTCTTCGCGAGCAGGCCGCGCACGTGGCGGGCGAGGTCCTGCTCGGCGACGAACGGCGCCGGCAGGTCGAGCGGACGACCGAGGCGCAGCGACTCGGGCACGTCGGCGTAGAACTCGTCGACCGACGCGGCGCCGACGGCGGCGAGCATCGCCGCGCGCGACTCGGGCGCGGTGTTGGGGATGTACGGATGCACGAACGGCTGCGTCATGCCTGCTCCTTCGCAGTGGGTGTGGTCAGGGTGATGAAGGGGATCTCGGCCGCGCGGGGAGAGGCGACGACCGCGGCGCCGTAGCCGTCGAGCTCGACGACCTCGGCGGCCTCGGCCCCGGTGAGGAGGTCGATGCCTGATGCCGGAACCCGGAACGCCACGGGCTGTGCGCCGTGGTTGAGCAGGAACGTGTAGTCGGTCTCGTCGTCGGAGCGGGTGACGGCCTCGGCGTTCGCGTCGATCTGATCGCGGACGGGAAGCCCCGCAGCGCGCAGCAGATCGGCGAACACGGTGATCATGCCGTCGGGTGTGAGCATGGCGCTCACGTAGCTCGCCGAGCCCGTGCCGCTGCTGCGCCGGGTGACGGCGGGCAGCCCGTCGAGCACTCCGGACGCGTAGCGACCGCGCACGTCGACATCGGCATCCGCCTCGATCCACTCCGCCCAGCTGGGCACGTCGAGCGTGCCGGGCGCCGCATCGGCCGAGCCGTACGCGATGCGCTCGACGAGACCGTCGGCGATCGGCCACTGCTCATCGACCTCGATGCCGAGCAGGTCGCGCAGCGGGCCGGGCGCGCCGCCGTCGTGCACCTTCTCGGTGGCATCCACCACTCCCGAGAACGGGCCGACGATCAGGTGACCGCCGCGCTCGACGAAGCCCCGCAACGCCTCGGCCTGCGGCTCCTCGGCGATGTAGAGGTTGGGCACCACGACGACGTCGTACTTCTCGAAGGGGCCCGTGGCGCGCACGGTGTCGACCGGGTGGCCGAGCGTGTGCAGCGCACGGTGCCAGGCGCGGGCCTGCTGGGCCCACTGCAGACGCTGCGAGGGAAGCGACTCGATCGCGCTCGAGCCCCACCACGAGTCCCAGTCGACGACGAGGGCCACGCGAGAGCGCACCCGTGTGCCGCGCACCGGTTCGAGCTTGCGCAGCTCGAGACCGAGCGCCTTCGTCTCCTGGTAGCTGCGCGAGCGCTCGCCGCGATGACCGAGCATCGACGAGTGGAACTTCTCCTGCCCGTACTTGGCCTGGCGCCACTGGAAGAACATGACCGCGTCCGAGCCGTGTGCCACGGCCTGCAGGCTCTCGACACGGATCTTTCCCGGCGCCTTGGGCACGTTGATGTCGCGCCAGCTGGTCGCGCTCGCAGACGACTCGAGCAGCAGCCACGGACGCCCGCCCTTCAGCGACCGCATGAGCCCGTAGTTCAGCGCGGCGCCGACGTGCGAGGTCGGGTCTGCCGGCTCGGGGTACGCGTCGTCGGTGACGATGTCTTCGACTGCGGCGAAGTCCCAGTAGTCGAGGTCGCGGAACATGCTCATGAAGTTCGTGGTGACCGCGATGTCGGGCGTGACCTCGCGCAGCACGTCGATCTCGATCTGGAAGAGCTCGAGCATGGCATCCGACGAGAACCGCTCGAAGTCGAGCAGCTTCGTGGGGTTGATGGGCCCTGGTGCCTTCTTCGGGGTCTCGATGTGGTCCCACGAGGTGTAGCGCTGACCCCACACGTTGACGCCCCAGGCCTCGTTGAGTCCGTCGAGGTCGCCGTAGCGGTTCTGCAGCCAGCGGCGGAAGTGCCGGGCCGACTCGGGGCACCAGCAGCGCGAGACGTGGTCGCCGTACTCGTTCGAGATGTGCCACATCGCGAGGCCGGGGTGCTCGCCGTAGCGCTCGGCCATCGCGCGGGTCATGCGGGCGACGTTCTCGCGCCAGATCGGCGAAGACGGGCAGTAGGTCTGGCGGGAGCCGAATTCGAGCCGGTGGCCCTCGGAATCCCACGGACCCATCTCGGGGTGCTCGCGCAGCAGCCACGACGGCGGGGTGGCCGTCGCGGTGGCGAGGTCGATGCGGATCCCGGCTTCGTGCAGCAGGTCGATGATGCGGTCGAGCCAGCCCCAGTCATAGACACCGGGCTCGGGCTCGAGCTGCGGCCAGCTGAAGATCGGCAGGCTCACCATCGTGACGCCGGCCTCTTTCATGAGGCGGATGTCCTCGTGCCAGGTCTCCTCCGACCACTGGTCGGGGTTGTAGTCGCCGCCGTAGGCGAGGGCGTCGATCCGGACCTCCCGGATGCGCTCGTCGTCGCGGTGCTGGGTCACGGGGGCTCCTCACTGAGATGTGTGGACGAGATGCATTGTCCAATGTATTCTGTATACACAACACTAAGGCGAATCCGGGGACCGGTCAAGCCGTAGGCTGACGCTCGGGAGGGAACGACATGGCGATCGAACGGAAGAACCTCAGGTCTCAGGTGCGCGACGAGCTGCTCGCGCGCATGCGCACGGGGCTCGCCAAGCCCGGCGAGAGCATCAACGAGGTTCAGCTCGCTGCGGAGCTCGGTGTGAGCCGCACTCCCCTGCGTGAGGCGCTGATCGCCCTCGAGTCAGAAGGCCAGATCACGAGCGAGAACGGCAAGGGATTCCGGTTCGTTCCGCTCAGCGCCGGTGAGTTCGAGGACCTCGCCCCGGTCATGGCCGCTCTCGAGAGCCTGGCCCTCGAGCTGTCGCCGATCGACGAGCTGAAGAAGGTCGGCGAGCGCCTGGTCGCCCTGGCGGATGCCTTCAAGGACGAGCTCGTCGAGCACAGCCTCGTGATCAGCCGCGACGACGAGTGGCATGCGGTCATGCTCTCGGTGTGCCCCAACAGGCGCCTGCTCGACGTGATCGAGAGCGTGCGCGGCTCGTTCCACCGCTACGAGTCGCTGCTCGTCGCCGAAGACGTCAAGGTCGAGCGGGTCGCGGCAGAGCACGCGGCGATCGCCCGCGCCCTCGCCGAGGGCGACGTGCCGGCCGCGGTAGAGGCGCTGAAGGTCAACTGGATGCAGGGCATGCGCCGCATCCTCGACAACGCGTCCTCGGCGTACTTCACCGCCTGACCCGCGTCCGGCGGCTGCCCTCAGCCCTTCACCGCGCCGCCGAGCAGGCCGGCGACGAACTGCTTCTGGAACACCAGGAACAGGATGAACAGCGGCAGGGTCGCCAGCAGCGAGCCCAGCATGAGCCCCGAGTAGTCGACCCGGCTGAGGCCGATCATCGTGTTCAGCGCCACCGGGATCGTGTAGTTCGACTCGGTGTTCAGCATGAGCAGCGGCCAGATGAACGAGTTCCACTGGCTGATGAACGTGTAGATGATCAGCGCCGCGATCTGCGGCCGCGCCACCGGGAGCACGATCCGGTAGAACGTGCGCAGCTCGGACGCCCCGTCGATGCGCGCCGCCTCGATGAGCGAGACCGGGAAGTCGAGGAAGCCCTGGCGCATGAGGAAGATGCCGAAGGCGTTCGCCAGGAACGGCACGATGAGCGCCTGATAGCTGTCGATCCAGCCGATGCTCGCCATCATCTGGAACAGCGGGACGAGCAGCACCTGCATGGGGATCATCATGGTCACGAGGATGACCCCGAGCAGGACCCCGCGCCCGCGGAAGCGGTAGGTCGCGAGGCCGTAGCCGCACATGACGCTGACGATCGCGCTGAACGCGGTGTAGATGACCGCGACGAGCACGCTGTTGAGCATCACCTGCCCGAACCCGATGCTCTCCTGCAGACGGCCGAGGTTCTGCCAGAACTCCCCGCCCGGCAGCAGGGGCAGCGGGGTGACGAACAGATCCGAGGTCTTGTGCGTCGAGGCGATGACCATCCACAGGAACGGCACGAGGGCCAGGATGCCGGCGAAGACGAGCAGCGCGTAGACGGGCGCGCGCAGCAGGATCCGGCGTGCGAGCGGTTCGCCGCGGCGCTCGGGGACGCCCGTGCGGCGCGCTCTTCCGGTCGTGATCAGCTGAGTGGTCACGGCTTCTCCCTCATGATGCGGAACTGCACGAGCGCGATGATCGCGGTGAGCACGACGAGCATCCATGCGATGGCGCTCGCGTAGCCGAAGTCGAACTGCTGGAAGCCGATCTTGTACAGGTACAGCACCGGCGTGAGCGTGGCGCTGTTGGGCCCGCCGCCCGTGAGGATGAAGTTCTCGTCGAACAGCTGCAGGGCCCCGATGGTCGAGGTGACGCTGGTGAAGATCAGCACCGGGCGCAGCTGCGGAACGACGACGTGCCAGAACGTCTGCCAGCGCCCCGCGCCGTCGATGCGAGCCGCCTCGTACAGCTCGGGCGGGATGGCCTGCAGACCGGCGAGGATGATCACCATGTTGTAGCCGGTCCAGCGCCAGGTGATCGAGGCGATCACGGCGACCCGCGCCCAGAAGTCGTTGTTGAGCCAGTCGATCGGACCAGCGCCGAACAGCCCGAGCGCCTGGTTCAGCAGGCCGCCGTCGGTCGTCATGATCACGCGGAACACCACCGAGTACGCGACGAGAGTCGTGATGGCGGGCAGGAAGGTGATGAGCCGGAAGCCCGAGCGGAACCTCAGCCACGACTGGTTCAGCAGGTAGGCCAGCCCGACGGCGAGCGCGATCATCAGGGGCACCTGCACGACGAGGATCAGCAGCGCGTTGCCGAGGCTCTTCGCCACGAGCGGGTCGCGCAGCATCCGGGCGTACTGGTCGAGACCGACGAAGGTCGAGACGCCGCCCTCGGTGCGGAAGAAGCTCTGCATGAGCGAGACCGCGAGCGGATAGGCGAAGAAGATGACGAGCAGAGCGGCGGCGGGCAGCACGAACCACATGCCCGGTCGCTGCATGCGCGCACCGAACCGGCGCCCTGACCCTGCCCTGCGGGCGGGCCCCGGGGCGCGCCGCGTGGCGGCGTCACCCCGGGTGGGACTGACGACGGCCATCAGTCCGCGATCTTCCGACCTGTCGAGTTCGCGATCTGCGCGGCCGCGTCGTCGAGCGCCTTCTTGGGGTCCTCGCCGTTGAGCACGGCCGCGGCGACCGCGTTCGAGACGGCGTCGGCCGCCACCGACTGGTCGGAGGTGAAGGTGATCGTCGGGATCTGCTTCGTCAGCTCGCCGAACGTCTGGAAGACCTGCTGGCCGCTGAAGTACTCGCTCGGCTGCTGGAAGTAGTCGGAGTCGAAGGCCGGCAGGTACGACGGGAACAGACCCTCGGCCTTCATCATGCCGGCCTGGTTCTCGGCATCCGCCAGCACGAACTCCATGAAGTCCGCGGCCAGCTGCGGGTTCTTCGCCTGCGTGGGGATGGCGAGGCCGGATCCGCCGTTGTTCGACGTCGCGGCGTCGCCCTCGGCGAAGACGGGCAGCTCACGCACGGCGTACGTGCCCGAGAGCTCGGGCGCCTCGCCCTCGAGCGTGCCGATCCACCAGACCGCCTCGGGGGTGACGGCCGAGTCGCCGTCCTTGGCGCTCGTGACGCTCGCATCCCAGCCCTTGGCGTTCTTGATCAGGCCCTTCTGCTGCATGCTCTGCAGCAGAGTCAGCGTCTGCACCGCTTCGGGGCTGTTGACGGCGATGTCGCCGTTCTCGTCGAACAGGCCCTGGCCCTGCTGCTGCAGCATCATCGAGAACGGGCCGCCTGCCGAGAGGTCGGCGGTGAGCAGCGTCTTGCCGGTCTCGGCCTTGATCTTCTCGCCTGCCGCGACCAGGTCGTCCCACGTGGTGACCGATGCCGGGTCGATGCCGGCCGCCTCGAAGTAGTCGGTGCGGTAGAAGAGGCCGACGGTGCCGGAGTCCCACGGCGCCATGCGCAGCTTGCCGTCGGCATCCGTTCCCGTGTCCCACTTGAACGGGTCGAAGTCGCCCTTCGCATCTCCGAACACCGGGGACAGGTCGGTGAACGCCTTCGGGAACTGGCTCAGGTAGCTCTGGTTCTTGTCGGTCTCGAGCGTGATGATGTCGGGCAGGCCCGTGCCGGCCTGCAGGCCGACCGAGATCTTGTCGTACGCGTTGTCATAGCCGATGTCGACGACGGTGATCGTGACACCGTCGTGCTGCTTCTCGTACTCTGCGCCGAGCCGCTCGAGCGCGGTCGCGGCGACGTCCCACGACCAGATGGTGATCTCTCCGGAGGCCGCGGCGTCCTTCTCGAGGTCGGCACCAACGGATGCGGGAGTCCCGCCTCCGAACGCGCATCCCGTCAGGGCGACCGCCGCCGTCGCAGTGAGTGCGGCTGCCAGCATCCCGCGTCGCTTCATCATGACCTCCTCGTCACGTAATTGGATATTGCATACAGTACACGCGTGGTGACGATAACACCAGTGGCCGGGGTCCATTGCGCAACACCGGCCTACCCACCGCGAAAGGACGCCGACATGGCAGATGCCGGGCGGATCAGGGGGATCCGCCCGGCATCTGGAGCGCGGGCCTGACGCGCATCCGCGGAAGCGGAGCGCGCACGAAAGGGGTCAGCTGAGCGCGACGGCGAGGTCGATGAACAGCGCCGCCGACCAGCCGAAGGCCGTCGTGGCACGCTCGGCCTTGAACCCCGTGCGCGGGTTGTAGTACTCGTGCGGGCCGCCGCCGTGCACCACGAGGCGCACGGTCTGCTCGCGCAGCTCGCGAGCACGCTGCGGGAAGCCGGAGGTCTCGAGCCCCTCGGCGATCAGTGCACTGGTGTTGACCCAGATCGGCCCGCGCCACATGCGCTCGGGCGAGAAGTCGGGATCGGAGGCGGCGACGGTCGGCAGACCCCACTCGAGCGCGAAGCGGGCGGGGTCGTCGACGGCTGCGCGCAGCGAGTCCCGGATGCCGTCGGGCAGCGTGCCCGTGCGCAGCGGCATGAGCCCCACGACGGTGTCCGAGCGGATCTCCTCCCCCGCCCCGCGGGCGAGGAAGCGACCGGCATCGGCATCCCACATCTCGTCGAGCAGCGACTGCGTGCGCTCGGCGCGGGAGAGGAAGCGGGCCGTATCGGCATCCGGCGCGTACCGGCCGAGCAGAGCCGCGATCTCGCGGTCCTGACACACCAGATACGCGCCGAGGTCGGGCGCCGCGGTCGGGATCGGCCCGTCGAAGATGGGGCTGTCATCGAGACCCGACGAATAGGGGTGGCCGTACTCGGGCATCCCGTCGCCGTCCAGATCGGAGCCGGCGAACCACCAGTCCTGCGATCGGATCACCTGCCCGAGCTGCTCGCGCGCCCACTCGGGCGCATCCTCGACCTCGAGCACCTTGCCCAGCGCCCAGGCGGCCAGAGGCGGCTTGGTGAGCGGCACGGGCTTCGACGGGTCGGCGATCTGCGAACCCGCACGGCGCAGGGTGGCCCGGTCGCTCTCGGGAAGGTCATCGCTGGTCGCCAGGATGCCCTCTTCATGCACCACGTCGGGAAGCTGCCCGTCGTCGCTCGGGAAGCGGAACGCGATCTCGAGCTGCTCGCGGGCGAGCTCCGGGTCTCCGTGGCGAAGGCCGACGGCGATGAAGTAGGCGTCCCACTGCCACAGCCCCACGTAGCCGATCTTCGACGGCACGACCGCGCGGGCATCGCCCAGCGAGGGCAGCTCGACGATGTTCGCGCCGAGCACCCACCAGCAGAACGCGGCCATCTGCTGCAGGTCGTCGCGCACGAGGGGGCACTTCGCGAACCACTCGAGCCACTGCCGCTCGCACGCGGCGAGCGCGGCAGGGTGGTGGCCCGGCTCGACGGCGACCGAGCGATCGGCGCCGACGCGGATCCGGATGCCGGCATCCGAGAGCGCATGCCGCTCCTCGCGGCCGTCCGGGTGGACGAGCACGACGTGGGCACTGTCGACGCCGCCGATGCTCAGCGCGCCCGCACCGTCGAAGGTGAGGGTGGCGGACTCGGCAGACCCGTCGCCGAAGGCGATCCGGTGCGGCTGCACATCTGTCACCGGGAGCGCACGGCCCTCGGCGTCGGTCACGCGCACGGCATCCAGCACCCGGCAGGCGCTCAGCCGCTTCTCGTACTCCGAGGTGTGCACGCGCACGCCATCGCCGTCCTCGGCGCGGAACACGAGCACCCGCGAGCGAGGCAGCGTGAACGGGGCGGTGACGAGGTCGAGGTGCCGGCCGGCGAGTGCGGCGAGCGTCATGGCATCCGTCGTCAGGGCATCCGTCATCATCGGCCACCCAGCCCCGACGCGGCCATGCTGTTGAGGATCTTGCGCTGACCGATCACGAACACGATGAGCATCGGCACGGTGGCGATCGCCGAGGCCGCCATCACGAGGCCGTAGTTGATCGAGCCGTGCTGGCCCTGGAACGAGGTGAGCAGCAGCGGCACCGTGAACAGGTCAGGGGAGTTCAGCAGCACGAGGGGGAACAGGAAGGCGTTCCACACGCCAAGCGCCGTGATGATCGCGAGCGCGGCGAGGCCGGGACGCAGGTTCGGCAGCACGATGCTGAAGAAGGTGCGCAGGCGCCCTGCGCCGTCGACGAGAGCCGCCTCCTCGAGCTCCTTCGGCAGCGAGAGCACGAACTGGCGCATGAGGAACACGGCGAACGGGTTGGCGATCATGCCCGGCACGATAAGCGCGAGGTGCGAGTCGACCCAGCCGAGGTTCGACATCAGCAGGTAGAAGGGAATCAGCGTCACCTGCGCGGGGATCATCTGCGTCGCGAGGAAGACGATGAAGAGCACCTTGCTGCCCTTGAACCGGATGCGCGCGAATGCGTACCCCGCCATCGACGCGGTGATGAGAGTGCCGACGACGACCAGCACGGTGATGTAGGCGCTGTTGAGGTACGCCTGCCCGAACGGCACGGCGTTCCAGGCCTCGCTGTAGTTGTCGACCGTCCACGGATTCGGCAGGAACTCGAGCGGGTTCTGCAGCAGCTGCGGCAGCGTCTTGAACGAGGTCAGCACCATCCAGATGAACGGGAAGACCATCGAGATGCCGGCGACGATCAGGATGATGTGCAGCAGCACGGGCCCGCGGCGGCGCTTCGCCGCGCCACCGGGGCGCCGGCGGGTCGAGCCGGGGGCGACGATCGCGATCGTCGAGTCGGTGGGCGGGCCCTGGCGGCCCTCGGTCAGCGGAGAGGTCATGGTGCCGCTCATTCCGGGTCGTCCTCGTAGTGCACGAACTTCTTCTGGGCGCCGAACTGCACGGCCGTGATGATGAGCGTGAGCAGCAGCAGGATGATGCTCGCCGCGCTCGACAGGCCGAACTCGAAGCGCCCGAAGCCGAGATCGTAGATGTGGTACACGATCGTCCTGGTCGCGTTGTCGGGTCCGCCGCCCGAGACGAGCACGTAGACGATGTCGAAGGTCTGCAGCGACGAGATGAAGGCGATCACCGACGAGAAGAACACGATCGGCGAGAGCAGCGGCAGGCGGATGCTGAGCAGCAGCCGCACGGCGCCTGCGCCGTCGATGCGAGCGGCCTCGATGACCGACGGCGAGATGTTCTGCAGGCCTGCGAGGAAGATCACGACGTTGAGGCCGAGCGACGACCAGATCGTCACGATGCACACCGCCAGCAGCGCCAGACGGGGATCCTGCAGCCAGTTCGGCGGGTCGATGCCGAACACGCGGGCGATGGTGGTCGAGAGCACTCCGTCGACCCGGAACATCTGCTGCCAGATCATCGCGATCGCGACGGTGGCCGTGACCACGGGCGAGAAGAAGAGCACCAGGTAGAGCGCGCGGGTCTTCAGCTTCTCGAGCGCCACCGCGACGACCACCGCGAGCCCGAGCCCGATGGGCACGGTGATGATCGCGATGAGCAGGGTGTTGAGGATCGAGCGGCCGAGCAGCGGGTCCTGCAGCTGATCGGCGAAGTTGTCGAGGCCGACCCATGTCAGCTCACCGAGGCCGTCCCAGTCCGCGAAGGCGAGCACGAGGCTGGCCGCGAACGGCAGGACGACGAACAGTCCCATACCGATCAGCTGGGGGCCGACGAAGACGTACCCCCAGAGTCGGTCGCGGCGGCGCCACGCCGCCTCCTTGCGCATGGGCTGGGCGGATGCCGCAGGGGTGACCTGCGGCATCCGCTCTGCCTCGGTGAGCTGAGCCATGGTTACTTCTTCGACCGTTCCTCGACCAGCTTCGCGACGGTGTCGAGGCTCTGCTGAGCGTCGGTCTTGCCCTCGTAGAGCTTCTGGAACTCCTCGGCGATCGCGACGGGCAGGCCGGGGACGCGCGCCTCTGCGGGGTAGTCCTCGAAGCCGATGTCGCGCATGTCGAGGAAGGTCTGGGCGTGCGCGGGGTAGTCGTCTTCGAGCACGACCTCGTCGGCGCCCTTGATCGACGGCACGGCGTTTCCGCCGCCCTTCAGGCGGAAGATCTGGCCCTCGGCGCTCAGGAACTCGGTCCAGAAGGTGAAGGCGGCGTCCTTGACCTTGGTCTTGCCGTTGATCGCCAGGAAGCTGGTGGCGACGCCCGTGGGTGCCGGCTCGCCGTCGGGCGTGGGCCAGCGCACGATGTCGTACGAGTCTTCCACGCCGGCCGACGTGACGGTGCCGATCGTGTAGCGGCCCTGCACGAAGAAGCCGGCCTTGTGGGTGACGAAGACACTGTCGGCGCCCGCACCGTCGGGAAGGGTGTCGGCCACGACGAAGGTGCCGTCCTGGAAGAGGTCGCCGAGCTGCTGCATCGCGTCGACCGTGGCCTTGTCCTCGTTGCCGACGAACGCGCCGCTGTCGTCGTACGGAGCGTCGACGCCCTGCGACGACAGCCAGCTCCAGTGGGTCGCCCAGTAGTTCCAGAACATCGAGCCGGTCAGCTTCGCGTCGTGCAGCTTCTCGTTCATCTCGAGGTACTTGTCGGTCGTCCACTCGCCGTTCTCGGCGAGCGTGGCGGGGTCCTCGGTGATGCCTGCGGCCTTCAGCGCCTCCTTGTCGTACCAGAGCACGTCGGGGTTGGAGTCGTTGGGCGCGGCGTAGACCTCGTCGTCCTTCTCGGCGGCGCCGAAGAGACCGGGGTAGAAGTCGTCGTGCTTGGTCTTGCTGTCCTTCGAGTCCATCAGCTCCTTGAGGGGCATCAGGCGGTTCGAGTCGACGAACTGGCCGATCATGTCGTCGCCGACGTAGAAGACGTCGGGGGCGGTGTTGCTGGTCAGCTGGGCGAGCAGCTTCGAGTGGTAGTCGCCGTAGCCGGCGACCGGCTGGAACTTCACTTCGATGTCGGGGTGACGGTCCATGAAGTCCTCGTTGAACTCCTTGTAGCGGGTGAGCTCGTCTGCGGTGCCCCAGGTCGACCACACGACGGTCGCCTTGCCGTCTGCGTCGACGCCGCCGCCGTTTCCGCCGCCTCCGCTGCAGGCGGCCAAGCCGAGGGCGAGCGCGCCGACGGCGATGCCGGCGAGGTACTTCCGATACTTGGAGCGGGACATTCCGCCACCTCTTTCATCATTGGAAGAGCCGGTGTTCCGGCCACGAGTCGAACCTAAGTATTTTGTATACAGAACACACCGTCTGTCAATCTCCGTGACCATACCGAGACCGCCGGCACCCACGGGTTAGGGTCGAGCCGTGAGCCTTCTCGTCACCGTGCCCACCGACCGCCTCGCCGAGGGCCTCGGCGACCTGCCCGACGGCGTCGAGCTGCGCCTCTGGGATCTGCGCTCACCGGCCCCGGCCGACCGGATCGACATCGTCGTGCCTCCCTATATGGGCGGACCCGGCATGCTGGCCTCGCTCGACGGGCTCGACATCGGGCTCGTGCAGGGCCAGTCGATCGGCTACGACGGCGTCGCCGAGGCGCTGCCCTCCGGCATCCCGTTCGCGAATGCCGCCACCGTGCACGAGACATCGACCGCCGAGCTCGCGGTCGGCATGATGATCGCCGCGCAGCGCCAGCTGCCGCGCTTCGCCCTCGCCCAGGAGCGCGGCGAGTGGGCTCCCGTCTTCGCCGAGAGCCTCGCCGACCGACGCGTGCTGCTGGTCGGCTTCGGTGGCGTGGGCACGGCGATCGCCCGGCGGCTCGCGCCGTTCGAGGTCGAGCTGACGGCGGTGGCGAGCACGGCGCGCACCGAGCACGTCGACGGCGTCGGCGAGATGGCGGTGCACGGCATAGACGAGCTCGACGCACTGCTGCCCCACGCCGAGATCGTCGTGCTGAGCCTCCCTGCGAACGACGACACCCACCACCTCTTCGACGCGGAGCGGATCGCCCGCATGGCACCGGGCGCACTGCTGGTGAACGTCGGACGCGGGTCGCTGATCGAGACGGATGCCCTGGTCGCCGCCCTGCACTCGAACGCGATCCGCGCAGCATCCGACGTGTTCGAGGAAGAGCCCCTGCCTTCCGGTCACCCGCTGTGGACCGCACCGAACCTGCTGATCACGCCGCACGGCGGGGGCGCATCAACCGCGATGAACCCCCGGATCGCTCGCCTCATCCGCCGTCAGATCGACCGGATGCTGGCGGGCGAGCCTCCCGTGAACATCGTGTTCCCGGGGTCATGACGCACGGACGCGTGCAGAACTGTAAGCGCTTGCACTAGCCTGAGCACATGGCACAGCGTGAACAGCAGCGTGAGCAGATGGCAGCCCCCGGTTCCGAGTGGTGGCGCACCGCCGTCATCTACCAGATCTACCCCCGGTCGTTCGCCGACGCCTCGGGCGACGGCATCGGCGACCTCCCCGGCATCACCAGCCGTCTCGACGACCTGAAGAGCCTCGGCATCGACGCCATCTGGCTGAGCCCGTTCATGACCAGCCCGCAGCGCGACGCCGGCTACGACGTCGCCGACTACCGCGACGTCGACCCGCTGTTCGGCACGCTCGCCGACTTCGACGTCATGCTGAACGAGGCGCACGCCCGCGGCATCCGGGTCATCGTCGATCTCGTGCCCAACCACTCGTCCGACCAGCACGCCTGGTTCCAGGAGGCTCTGAAGGCCGCCCCCGGCAGCCCCGAGCGCGCCCGCTACGTCTTCCGCGACGGCCGCGGCGAGAACGGCGAGCTGCCCCCGAACAACTGGCAGAGCGTCTTCGGCGGCGGCATGTGGGAGCGCGTGACCGAGGCCGACGGCACCCCGGGCCAGTGGTACCTGCACATCTTCGACGCCACTCAGCCCGACTTCGACTGGACCAACGAAGAGGTGCGAGAGGAGTTCCGCAGCATCCTGCGCTTCTGGCTCGACCGAGGCGTCGACGGATTCCGCGTCGATGTCGCGCACGGGATGATGAAAGAGGCGGGCCTGCCCGACTACGCCCCCGTCGCCGACGCCGACTCCATGGGCGGCGGCGAGGAGAACGTGCCGTACTGGGGCCAGAACGAGGTGCACGACATCTACCGCGACTGGCACAAGGTGCTGGCCGAGTACGACGGCGACCGCGCCCTGTGCGGTGAGGCCTGGCTGCCGACGCTGAAGAAGACCGCGCTCTGGGTGCGCCCCGACGAGATGCACCAGACCTTCAACTTCCCGTACCTGATGACGCCGTGGGATGCCCAGGAGCTGCGCCTCGTCATCCGCGAATCGCTCGAGGAGTTCGGCAGCGTCGGCGCTCCCAGCACCTGGGTGCTCTCGAACCACGACGTGATCCGTCACGCCTCGCGCCTCGCGCTCACCGCCGACAGCCCGCAGGGCGACGGCATCGGCCCGAACTCGAAGGGCAAGCCCGACCCGGCCATCGGCCTCTCGCGCGGCCGCGCCGCGACCACCGTCATGCTCTCGCTGCCCGGCTCGGCCTACGTCTACCAGGGCGAGGAGCTCGGCCTTCCCGAGGCCATGGAGATCCCCGACGAGTTCCGTCAGGACCCGACCTGGTTCCGCACCAACGGCGAGCGCTACGGCCGCGACGGCTGCCGCGTGCCGCTGCCGTGGACGGCGTCGGGGCCCGCCTTCGGCTTCAACGACACCGGCGCCTCGTGGCTGCCGCAGCCTGCGGAGTGGGCGACGTTCGCGCGCGACGTCGAGGAGGGCGACGCCGAGTCGACGCTCAACCTCTACAAGCGCCTGCTCGCCGAGCGCCGCGAGCGCGGGCTCGGCTCGGGCTCGCTGGTGTGGGATGACGTGGATGCCTCGGCCGTGGCGTTCCACCGCGGCGAGCTGCACGTGGTCGCGAACCTGGGCGAGCAGCCCATCGAGCTCGGCGACGACGTGACCTTCGTCGTGCAGAGCGAGCCGTTCGCCGGCACCGCGCTGCCCCCGAACACCGCCGCCTGGTTCACCCGCGCCTGAGCGCACCGGCCCTGAGCGTGCCGTCCCTGAGCGTGAGAAACCATATTCTGAGTGAGACACCGCGCCTCGCGTGGTGTCTCATGCGGAAAGTGGTTTCTCACGGCAGCGGGCGCGAAAGGCTGACGACATGGTGAGCATCGACGAGGTGGCGAAGCTCGCGGGCGTCTCGACCGCGACCGTGTCGCGCGCGCTCAGCGGCCGCGGGCATGTCTCCGAGGGCGCGCGCGAGCGCGTGCGCTCGGCGGCCGAATCACTCGGATACGTGGTCTCGTCGCGCGCGTCGAGCCTGGCATCCGGCCGCACGCAGAACATCGGCGTGATCGTGCCCTTCCTCGACCGCTGGTTCTTCAGCACCGTGCTGTCTGGGGCGACCAGCGCGCTGATGCGCGCCGGCTACGACGTCACGCTGTACAACATCACGGCCGACGCCGCCGTGCGGCGGGAGGTCTTCTCGACGTTCCTGCGCCGGCAGCGGGTGGATGCCGTGATCGCGGTCTCCATCGAGCTCGACGACGACGAGACGGCACAGCTGCTCGACCTGGGTCTGCCCGTGATCGGCATCGGCGGCCCGAACCCTGGTCTTCGCACGCTGACGGTCGACGACACCGCGGTCGCGCGCCTGGCGACCGAGCACCTGATCGGGCTCGGTCACCGCGACATCGCGCACATCGGTGCGAACCCCGAGTTCGACATCGACTTCCATGTGCCCACGCGCCGTCGGCTCGGCTTCGAGCAGGCGCTGGCCGACGCGGGGATCACGGCGAAGCACACGTTCCTCGAGCCGGCGGACTTCACCGTCGACGGCGGCTTCCGCGCGGCCAAGCAGCTGCTCGGCCGGCCGGGCCCCCGCCCGACGGCGATCTTCGCCGCCTCAGACGAGATGGCCGTCGGAGCCCTGCTCGCCGCCCGCGATCTCGGCTTCCGTGTTCCGCAGGACCTCTCGATCGTCGGCATCGACGGGCACGAGCTCGGGGAGTTCTTCCAGCTGACGACCGTCGACCAGTTCCCCCTCGCGCAGGGCGAGCGGGCGGCGGGCGCGATCCTCGCGCAGCTCGAGGGCGAACCGGATGCCGCGGCCTCGACCGACCTGCCCTACGAGCTCATCGTGCGCGGCACCACCGCCCGCGCCTAGCATCCGCCTGCAACCACCTTCTGCGCGAGAAACCACTTTCTGCGTGAGCAGCACGCGCACGCGTGGTTTCTCATGCGCGCTGTGGTTTCTCATGCGCGATGTGGTTTCTCAACGACGGAGGGCGGTGGCGCGGGGGGCGGCGCGTGAGACGAGCAGGTGCAGGCCCATCGTCACCGCGAGCACGACGGCCGAGGCGGGCAGCAGGCCGTCGGCCGGAACACCGGATGCCAGCAGCGCGCCGCCCAGCATCCCGCCCAGGGCGGAGCCGAGCTGCATGCCGCTGCCGTTCAGCGCGAGCACGAGCGACATCGAGTCGGGGGCGATGTCGCCGAGGCGCGACTGCAGGGCGACGCCGGATCCGCCGTTGAAGAAGGCGCATCCGAAGAACCACGCGAAGGCGGCGACCCCGCCGGCGGCGCCGGGCAGCAGCAGTCCGGCGGTGCCGAGCAGGGCGACGACGATCAGGATGCCGATGATGAGCGCGATCACGTGCTTGGGGTCGATGCGATCGGTGATGCGGCCCGAGAGGATGTTGCCGCCGAGGCTCACGATGCCGTAGCCGAACATCGCGGCGATGATGGGGCCGCCGGCTCCCACCCGCGGCTCGAAGATCAGCGTCGCGTAAGTGAAGCACAGGTAGCTCGCGCACATGATGCCGGTCGCGACGAAGATCGACCCGATCACCGCGGGGCGCGCGAGCGGGCTCAGCGTCTGGCGGAGGGTGAGCGAGGGCAGGTGCAGCCGCGGCACGTTGATCAGGATGCCGATGAGCGCGACTGCGCCGACGCCGGTGACGAGGAACAGCGGCAGGCGCCAGTCGTCCTGACCGATCACGAGACCGACGGGCACGCCCAGCGCGGTCGCCGCGAGAAAGCCGCCGAGCACGAACGACAGCGCGCGGCCCCGACGCTCTGGCGCGGTCTTCGCCAGCACGTAGGCGCTGACGACGGCGCTGAGCAGCGAGCCGCCGAGCGCGGACACGACGCGACCGGCCATCGCCATGGCGTAGTTCGCCGACACCGCGATGAGCAGGTTGCCGAGCACGAAGACGCCGAGCGACAGCGAGATCACGAGCTTGCGCTCCCAGCGCCCGGTGAACGACGACAGCACGGGACCGGCGAGAGCGGCGGTGAGCGCGAACACGGCGACGAGCTGACCCGCGGCGGCCTCGCTGACGGCGAGATCATCGGCGATCTGCGGCAGCAGGCCCGCCAGCACATAGCCGTCGATTCCCATCGAGAACGTCGCGAGGGCGAGCCACAGCAGCGCTCCGAAGCCGGCGGGGCGCGATTCGTCAGTCGTCTTCACAAACACATCCAACCAGAATCCCGGTCGCCCGATTCCGCCTGGCGCTGCTCCCCTCCGACGACGGCGCCCTGAATACTGGTCGGCATGGACGCACTCAACGACTTCGTGCTCTTCTTCGGCGACAAGCTCTGGACCTGGGCGGTGCTGCCCATCCTGGTGCTGCTCGGCCTCTACTTCACGTTCCGCTCGGGCGTCGTGCAGTTCCGGCTCATCCCCGAGATGTTCCGCACGCTGACCGACCGCACGCCGACCGATGCCGACGGGCGCCCGCAGTCGGTCTCGGCGTTCCAGGCGTTCACGATCTCGGCGGCATCCCGGGTCGGCGTCGGCAACATCGCCGGCGTCGGCACCGCCATCGCGATCGGGGGCCCCGGAGCGGTGTTCTGGATGTGGACGATGGCGTTCATCGGCGGGGCCTCGAGCTTCATCGAGTCGACCCTCGGCCAGACCTACAAGGTGCGCGACAGCGACGGCTTCCGCGGCGGACCCGCGTACTACATGCAGCACGGACTGAAGGCCCGGTGGATGGGCATCGTCTTCGCCGTGATCCTCATCCTGTGCTTCCCGTTCTCGTTCAACTCGCTGCAGGCCAACACGATCAGCGCCACGGTCTCCGGCAGCTTCGGCGGCGACGTCACCTGGATCCCGTGGGTCGTCGGCGCCGTGCTCGCCGGCCTCACCGCACTCGTGATCTTCGGCGGCGTGCGCCGCATCGCCTCTGTGTCGCAGGCGGTCGTGCCTCTCATGGCGCTGCTGTACCTGATCCTCGGTCTCGTGATCGTCGCGATCCACATCGAGCGCCTGCCCGAGGTGTTCGCGTCGATCTACACACAGGCGTGGGGCACCAAGGAGGTCGCCGGCGGCGCGCTGGGGACCATCATCATGATCGGCGCGAAGCGCGGCATGTTCTCGAACGAGGCCGGTCTCGGCTCGGCCCCGAACGCCGGCGCGACCGCGGCCGTCACGCACCCGGTCAAGCAGGGCCTCGTGCAGACGCTCGGCGTCTACTTCGATACGTTCCTGGTGTGCTCGATCACCGCGTTCATCGTGCTCGTCGCCACCCCCGATCTCCAGAACGCCGAGCAGGGCATCGTGCTCACCCAGAACGCGCTGGTCAGCTCGCTCGGGTCGTGGTCGAACATCGCCCTGAGCGTCATCATCTTCCTGCTGGCGTTCAGCTCGATCCTGGGCAACTACTACTACGGCGAGTCGAACATCGAGTTCATCCGCGCGCACCGCGGTGTGCTGCAGGGCTACCGCGCCCTGGTCGTGCTCGTCGTGTTCCTCGGGTCGATCGCCTCGGCCGACCTGATCTGGAACACGGCCGACAGCATCATGGGCATCATGGCGATCGTGAACCTGATCGCGATCGCCCTGCTGTCCGGAGTCGCGTTCAAGCTGCTGCGCGACTACCTCGACCAGCGCCGGGCGGGGCTCGACCCCGTCTTCACCCGGGAGCGGATGCCCGAGGTCACGGGCATCCAGTGCTGGGAGGACGAGCTGAGCGTCACCGGACCGGTGCCGCTGCAGGGCAGCCGCAAGCGCTGAGCCCGCCGGGGCGGCCCTCGCCGGGCCGGCCCGGCCGTATGGATCATGTGAGGACGGCGGTCGCGCCCGTAGGGAAAGCGTGAGGATCCGGATGCGGCCGTCGCGGCGCGCGTAGCGTCTCGTGCCGTGGATGGAAAAGACCTCTCTGAGGCGCCGCAGATCGCGAAGCGCCTGATCATCGGCGACCCGCTCACCAGCGAGCAGGTCGACGAGCAGCTTCTGCCCAAGCGCATGGCCCTGCCGATCTTCGCGTCCGACGCGCTGAGCTCAGTGGCGTACGCCCCGCAGGAGCTGCTCATGATCCTGGCGCTCGGCGGCCTGGCGTTCCTCAGCTTCACTCCCTGGGTGGCGGGTGCCGTCGTGGTGCTGCTGACCGTCGTGGTGCTCAGCTACCGCCAGCTCATCAAGGCGTATCCGTCTGGCGGCGGCGACTACGAGGTGGCGTCGAAGAACCTCGGTGAGATCCCGGGCGTGACCGTCGCCGCCGCACTGCTCGTCGACTACGTGCTCACGGTGGCGGTGTCGGTGGCATCCGGGGTCGACAACATCATCTCCGCGATCCCCGAGCTCGACCCTGCGCGCGTCGAACTGGCGGTCGGGTTCGTCGTGCTGATCATCGTGATCAACCTGCGCGGCGTGCGAGAGGCATCCCTCGTCTTCGCGATCCCCACCTACGTCTTCATCGGCTCGGTCGGCGTCATGATCGTCACCGGCCTGATCCGGACCTTCCTCGGTGACCCGCCCGTCGCCTCGAGCGCCGGCTTCGGCGTGCACGCCGAGGATCTCAGTCAGGCCGCGGTGATCCTGCTCGTGCTGCGGGCGTTCTCGAGCGGCTGCTCGGCCCTCACCGGGGTCGAGGCCGTGTCGAACGGCGTGCCGGCGTTCCGCGCGCCGAAGGTGCGCAACGCCCAGATGACGCTCACGCTCATGGGCACGATCGCGATCTGCCTGTTCGCGGGGCTCACGGCCCTCGCGCTGATCTCGGGCGTGCACTACGCCGAGAACCCGTGCGAGCTGATCGGCTTCGACTGCACCTCTCCCCAGCCGAGCCTCATGGCGCAGGTCGCGTCGGCCACGTTCGGCGGGGGCAGCATCGCGTTCTACCTGATCCAGGCGGCGACCGCCTGCGTGCTGCTGCTGGCCGCGAACACCGCGTTCAACGGATTCCCGCTGCTCGGGGCGGTGCTCGCCCGCGACGGCTACGCGCCGAAGGCCCTGAACACCCGTGGCGACCGCCTGGTCTTCTCGAACGGCATGATCCTGCTGGGCATAGGCGCGATGGCGGTGCTGATCGTGTTCCGTGCGCAGCTGACCACGCTCATCCAGCTGTACATCATCGGCGTGTTCGTGTCGTTCTCGCTGGGGCAGATCGGCATGGTGCGCCACTGGCGGAGGATGCTGCGCGAGACAGGGCAGGCCGCGGGAGCGGATGCCGCTTCGGCGAGGCGCTCGGCGCGCACGGGCCTGGTGATCAACTCGGCGGGGGCGACGCTCACGGTGCTCGTGCTCGTGATCGTGACGATCACCAAGTTCACCCACGGCGCGTATCTCGTGTTCTTCGCCATCCCGCTGCTGGCTCTGCTGATGATGGGCGTGAAGCGGTACTACCGCGACGTCGAGCACGAGATCGCGATCGACGACTCCGACCATTTCGGCTCGAGCGGCGACGTCGCGTTGATCCTGGTCAACCGGCTGCAGAAGCCGGTGCTGAAGGCCATCGACTACGCGATCGCGGCCGAGCACTCGAAGACGCTGGCGGTGCACGTCGCCCTCAGCGCCGAAGACGGCAGGCAGCTGCAGCGCGAGTGGAGCACGCGGCGCATGCCGGTTCCGCTGGTCATCCTCGATTCGCCGTACCGCTCGTACGCGCAGCCGGTGGCCGAGTTCATCGAGCGGTACCGCGAGAAGCACGGCTCGAGCGTCGTGACGGTGTACCTGCCGCAGTACATCGTCGGCCACTGGTGGGAGGCGCTGCTGCATAACCGCCGCGCCCGGCGCATCGCGAATCAACTGATGCTCGTGCACGGGGTCTCGATCACGCTCGTGCCCTGGCTGCTCGACTCGTCGGAGCTGATCTACGGCAGGCGCTCCCGCCCGGTACCCGGGCAGGAGCGGGCAGGCCGCCCGATGGTGGCGGCGGGCCGCCGCGCCCAGCGCCCCGCCGGTGCCCCCGATGCCGATGCGGATGCGGGTCAGGGCCGGGATGCCTGGCATCCGGATGCTCGTGACGCTGCCGGACCCGTCGGCGAGGAGGCCGCGTCTAGGATGCGAACGGGAGGGCACTCATGAGCAGCGGGAGCACGGTCGGCGCGCGGGGCATCCTGCCTCGCGTCACCGGCGTCGCTCTTGGCTGGCGACGTCAGGTCGCCGGCTTCGCGGTCGCGCTGGTCTGCGGGCCGCTGCTGACGTGGATGCTGTTCCTGCTGCGCAGCCCCGAGTCGATCACCGCAGAGGTGCTCTGGTACCAGCTGCTCGTCGTCGTGGTCGCTCTGATCGGGGGCCTGTTCCCCGCGGTCTTCGCGGCCGTGCTCTCGGGGCTCACGCTCGACCTGCTGTTCGTCGCCCCGCAGTTCTCGATCACGGTCGCGCATCCGCTGCACGCGGTGGCGCTCGCCCTCTACGTGCTGATCGCGGTGCTGGTCGGGCTGATCGTGAGCGTCGCCGCCCGCCGGGGGCGCGCAGCGGTGCGTGCGACGGCCGAGGCCGAGCTGCTCGTGTCGGTGGCGGGAAACGTGCTGCGCGGCGAGCATGCCGTGCAGGCGCTGATCTCGCGTGCCCGGGAGGCGTTCGGGCTCAGTGGCGTGCGGCTCGTGGCGAGCAGCGGCGAGGTGCTCGCCGTCGACGGCGAACCGGTGCGGGACGGCCGCTTCACGACCGTCGACGTGGGCCGCGACGGCGACGGAGCCCCCGGGGCCGTGCTCGAACTGCACGGCGGCCCGCTGGATGCCCCCGCACGACGCCTGCTCGAGGTGATCGTCGCGCAGCTCGGGGCGGCGATCGAGCACACCGACCTCAGCGCCACCGCCCAGCGGGCAGAGGCGCTGGCCGAGACCGATCAGGTGCGCAGCGCCCTTCTCTCGGCGCTCAGCCACGACCTCCGACGCCCCCTCGCGTCGGCCATGGCCGCGGTCGGAGGACTGCGCGGAGCGCACGAGCTCTCACCCGCCGACCGCGACGAGCTGCTCGCCACGGCCGACGAGAGCCTCACGACCCTGTCGACGCTCATCACGGACCTGCTCGACGTGAGCCGGGTCGAGGCCGGCGTCCTCGCCGTGTCGCTGACCGAGACCGATGCTGAGAACACCGTGCTCGCGGCCCTCGACGAGCTCGGACTGCCGCCGTCCGAGGTCGAGCTGCAGCTCGACCCCGCGCTCGCCCCGCTGCAGGCCGATCCGGTGCTGCTGCAGCGGGTGCTCGTCAACCTGCTCGCGAACGCGCACCGCCACGCACCAGACGGCGAGCCCGTCGTGGTCTCGACGGCCCGCCGCGGTCGCTCCGGCGAGATCCGGGTCATCGACCGCGGCACCGGGGTTCCCGCCGCACGGCAGGAGGGCATGTTCGCCCCCTTCCAGCGCCTGGGCGACACCGACAACACCACCGGCCTCGGGCTCGGCCTCGCCCTGTCGAAGGGGTTCACCGAGGGCATGGGCGGAACCCTCATCCCCGAGGACACCCCCGGAGGAGGACTGACCATGGTCATCTCGCTGCCGCTCGCCACGGCATCCGGATCGCATCCCGTTCCGCGCCAGGCCTCTCGCAGGGAGGATGCGGAGTGAAGCTGCTCATCGCCGACGACGACCCGCAGCTGGTGCGGGCCCTGCGCATCACCCTGGGCGCGCACGGGTACGACGTGATCGCAGCATCCGACGGCGCCGAGGCGGTCACGCTCGCCGCGCAGTCGCATCCCGACATCATCCTGCTCGACCTCGGCATGCCCCGACTCGACGGCATGGAGGTGATCCACGCCCTGCGCGGCTGGACCCGCGCCCCGATCATCGTCGTGTCGGGCCGCACCGGGTCGGCAGACAAGATCGATGCGCTCGATGCCGGCGCCGACGACTTCGTGACCAAGCCGTTCCAGGTCGACGAACTGCTCGCCCGGCTGCGAGCCCTCGCCCGCCGTGCCGCACCAGCGGGCGAGGCGACGGAGTCGGTGGTGCTGTTCGGCGATGTCGTCGTCGATCTCGCCGCGACCCTCGTGACGCGCGCGGGAGCACCCGTGCATCTCACCCCCACCGAATGGCGCATGCTCGAGCACCTCTGCCGGCATCCCGGTGCCCTCGTCACCCGCCTCGAACTGCTGCGCGAGATCTGGGGCAGCGACCAGGTGACCGATTCCGGGTACCTGCGGCTGTACATGTCGCAGCTGCGCAAGAAGCTCGAACGCGAGCCGGGACGGCCAGAGCACCTGCTCACCGAGTCGGGCATGGGGTACCGGCTGGTTCTCTGAGGACCGCGGGGCCGGATGCCCTGCATCCGCGCCCCCGGAACGCAGAACCGGCCGGAGCCCGAAGGCCCCGGCCGGTTCATGATGCTCAGATCAGAGCGGGCGGATGTTCGCCGCCTGCATGCCCTTGGGGCCACGCTCAGCGTCGAATTCGACCTTCTGGTTCTCGGTGAGCTCCTTGTAGCCGTTGCTCTGGATCGCCGAGAAGTGCGCGAACAGGTCGTCCGAGCCGTCGTCGGGAGCGATGAAGCCGAAGCCCTTCTCCGAGTTGAACCATTTCACAGTGCCAGTGGCCATGTGCTTCTGCTTTCTGTTGATCTGATCGCTGACGCGATCGTTATGCCCCGCTGAACTGTCCGGCGGGCACGTCATGATGATGCCGATCGGCTGGCGCGTTGCGCGATCCGACGGGATCGGGGATCCGGGTCCGCGGAACTCACACGCGGGACGGGATCGGGGTGATGGGCTGCAGCGAGATTCGCGAGCCTTTTGAGAGTGGGCCCTCCGGCGGAGGGACACGTAACGGTATCACGCCGCGGCCGGGTGTCCGCCCTGGCTGCCTGTCGGACGGGCACCCAGTGGCTAGGCTCGGTGCCATGACCGTCGACCTCGAAGCGCTCTACATCGATCTGCACAAGCATCCCGAGCTGTCGTTCCAGGAGACGCGCACCGCGGGCATCGCCGCCACGCACCTGCGCGATCTGGGGCTCGAGGTCACCGAAGGGGTCGGCATCACCGGTGTCGTCGGGGTGCTGACGAACGGCGAGGGCCCCGTGGTCTGGCTGCGCGCCGACATGGACGCACTGCCCGTGGTCGAAGAGACCGGGCTCGCCTACGCCTCCACCGCGTCAGGGGTCGACCCGGACGGCAACACGGTCGGCGTGATGCACGCCTGCGGACACGACATGCACGTGACCGCGATGATCGGCGCCGTCGAGCGGCTCGTCGCCGAGCGCGCGCAGTGGAGCGGCACGGTCGTCGTCGTGATCCAGCCCGCCGAGGAGTACGGCGCGGGCGCCCGCGCGATGCTCGACGACGGTGCACTCGATCGCTTCCCCCGCCCCGACGTGGTGCTCGGCCAGCACGTCACGCCGCTGCCCGCCGGCACGATCGGCGTGCGCCCGGGGCCGCAGATGTCGGCATCCGACGGCATCCAGGTCGTGCTGCACGGCCGCGGCGGGCACGGCTCGCGGCCGCATTCGACGATCGACCCGATCGTCATGGCTGCGTCGACCATCATGCGGCTGCAGACCGTCGTCTCGCGCGAGGTCGACCCGCACGACCTCGCTGTGGTCACCGTCGGCGCGATCCACGCCGGAACCAAGAACAACATCATCCCGGCCGAGGCCACGCTGCAGCTCAGCCTGCGCTACCCCGACGAGCAGCTGCGCGAGAAGGTGATCGAGAAGGTCGAGCGCGTCATCCGCGCCGAGGCCATGGCATCCGGAGCCGAGCGCGAGCCCGAGATCTCGACCCTGCACAAGCTCCCCGCGACGATCAACGATGCCGATGCGACCGCGCGCGTGATCTCGGCGTTCCGGGGCGTCTTCGGCGAGCAGTCGGTGATCGACCCCGGCCTGTTCACCGGCAGCGAGGACGTGTCGTGGTTCGCGCGCGATGCGGGTGTGCCGCTCGTGTTCTGGTTCTGGGGCGGCGTCGACCCGAAGGTGTACGCGGATGCCGTGGCGAACGACACCGTCGACAAGGACGTCCCCACGAATCACTCCCCGTTCTACGCCCCGGTGATCCACCCCACCATCGAGACGGGCGTGACGGCGATGGCGACGGCCGCTCGGCAGTTCCTCGCCTGAGACGCAGCGTCTAGGAGCGGCCGAGGGCAGCGTCGATGAGCACCTCTGCCGCGGCTCTCGCCTGCGCGGCGACCTGAGGGTCGGCCGAGATCGCGGCCGTGCTCTGGGCACCCTCCGCGAGGATCGACAGCTGCGCGGCGAGCGCCGGCGTGCCCCCCGACTCCTCCGCCAGGGCGGCCATGTGCTGCTGGAACGAGGCCTTGTGCTCTCGCACGATCCGCGCGACCTCCGGACTCGTTCCGCCGAGCTCGCCGAAGGCGTTGATGAACGCGCATCCGCGGAATCCGTCTGAGCAGAACCAGTTCTCGAGGTAGCGGTAGACGGCGAGGAGCCGCTCTCGCGAGCTGTCGCCGGCCGCCTCGACGGCGGCGGCGAGTGTCGATTCCCACTCCTCGTGCCGGCGCTGCAGCACGGCCGTGATGATGTCGGGCTTCGAAGGGAACAGGGCGTACAGGCGGCGCAGCGACACGCCGGACGCCGCCCGGAGCTCATCCATCCCGACCGCCGCGAACCCCTTGCGGTAGTAGAGCTCCTCGGCGGCGGAGAGGATGCGCTCGCGGGCTTCGTCTTCGATCATGCCCCCAGTGTACTTGACATGAGAACGATCGTTCTCTACGGTGGGACTCATCAGCGAGAACGATCGTTCTCACCCCATCGGAAGGAACCGGATCATGGGCAGCATCACCGTCGGAACTGAGAACAGCACCCCCATCGAGCTCTACTACGAAGACCAGGGGCAGGGGCAGCCCGTCGTGCTCATCCACGGCTACCCGCTCAACGGTCACAGCTGGGAGCGGCAGACGCGCGAGCTGCTCGACCAGGGCTATCGCGTCATCACCTACGACCGCCGCGGGTTCGGCCAGTCGTCGAAGGTCGGCACCGGCTACGACTACGACACGTTCGCCGCAGACCTGAACACCGTGCTCGAGACCCTCGACCTGCGCGACGTCGTGCTCGTCGGCTTCTCGATGGGCACCGGCGAGCTGGCCCGCTACGTCGCCCGCTACGGCCACGACCGTGTGGCGAAGCTCGCCTTCCTCGCCTCGCTCGAGCCGTTCCTCGTGCAGCGCGACGACAACCCCGAGGGCGTGCCGCAGGAGGTCTTCGACGGCATCGCCGCAGCCGCGAAGGGCGACCGCTACGCCTGGTTCACCGACTTCTACAAGGACTTCTACAACCTCGACGAGAACCTCGGCACCCGGATCAGCCAGCAGGTCGTCGACGCGAACTGGAACCTGTCGGTCACCAGCGCCCCGGTCGCCGCGTACGCGGTGGTTCCCGCCTGGATCGAGGACTTCCGCGGCGATGTCGACGCCGTGCGCGAGGCCGCCAAGCCGACGCTGATCCTGCACGGCACGAAGGACAACATCCTTCCGATCGACGCCACGGCCCGCCGGTTCCACCAGGCCGTGCCGGCCGCGGAGTACGTCGAGATCGAGGGCGCTCCGCACGGGCTGCTCTGGACCCATGCCGACGAGGTCAACGCCGCGCTGACGTCGTTCCTCGCCAAGTAGGACCGACCACGCGAACGCCCCTTCCGGTAGACCGGGAGGGGCGTCGTCGTGCCGGCCTCAGGCCTCGATGACGCGCTGGTTGCTCTCGTGGGCCTCGCGGTGCAGGCGCTCCATGCGCTGATCGAGCTCGCAGGCGGCATCCGCCGCGTCGGTGAGGCTCTGCACGAGGTGAGCCGGCACGCGGCCCGCGAACTTGTAGTGGATCTTGTGCTCGAGGCTCGCCCAGAAGTCCATCGCGATGGTGCGGAACTGCACCTCGACGGGGATCGACACCGGCCCGGTCGACAGGAACACCGGCACCTCGACGATCGCGTGCAGGCTGCGGTAGCCGTTCGGCTTGGGATCGGCGATGTAGTCCTTCACGATGCGCACGGTCACGTCGTCCTGCTGCGTGAGCAGGTCGAACAGCCGGTACACGTCGCTCACGAAGCTGCACGTCACGCGCACCCCGGCGATGTCGGTGATCTCACCGCGGATCACCTCGAAGTCGGCCTCGATGCCCTTGCGCGCCACCTTCTCGACGATGCTGTCCGGCGTCTTCACGCGGCTCTTGACGTGCTCGATGGGGTTGTACGCGTGCATGTGCGTGAACTCGTCGCGCAGGATCGAGATCTTCGTCTCGACCTCCCGCATGCCGAACTCGTACTCGCGGAGGAACCGCTGGAACGCATCTCGCAGCTGCTTCGCCTGGACGATCGCAGCGTCGTCGACGGGGATGGTCATGCCCCCGACCCTACGCGCGCCCGTTCGGAATCGCCTGGGCAGCTCACGCGTCGCGCGAGCGCCAGAGCAGCCAGACGAAGTACGGCGCGCCGAGCATCGCGACGACCAGGCCCGCGGGCAGCTGCGCCGGGGCGAGCACCGTGCGGCCGATGGCATCCGCCACCCCGACGAGCACCGCTCCCAGCACGACCGCGACGGGGATCACCCGCGAATGCCGCGCGCCGACCAGGGCGCGCGCCGCGTGCGGCGCGACCAGGCCCACGAACCCGACCACTCCGACCGCCGAGACGCTGAAGGCCGCGAGCAGGGCCGCCGCCAGCAGCAGCGCGAGACGCGTGCGCTCGAGCCGGATGCCGACCAGGCGAGGCGTGTCCTCGTCCATCGCGAGGATGTCGAGGTCGCGGCGCTGCGAGATCACGAACGGCAGCGCGACCACGAGCACGATCGCGAGCGGCACCACCTGCTCCCAGATGCGGCCGTAGGTCGTGCCGGAGAGCCAGGTGTAGATCTTCGGGGTGTCCCACGGGTTCGAGCGCAGCAGCACGAAGGTCGTCAGCGCGGTCGTGCCGTACCAGACGCCGATGCCGATGAGCACGAGCCGGTCGGCGCTGAGGCCCCCGCGCCATGCGAGCGAGTAGACGAGCCCGAAGGCGAGCAGCGCGCCGACGACGGCGGCGACGAGCATCCCGAACGTCGAGGCGGCGGCGCTCGTGACGATCAGCACGGCGCCGAGTCCGGCACCGCCCGTGATGCCGAGCAGACCGGGCTCGGCGAGCGGGTTGCGGCTGACCGCCTGGGTCACGGTTCCGGCGAGGGCCAGGGCGGCGCCCGCCACGACCGCCGCGATCACACGGGGCACGCGCTCGTCGAGCGCGAAGGACACGAGCGGCGGGGCCTGCCTCTGCATCCAGAGCACGATGTCGCCGGTGAGCAGCGGGGTCGCGCCGACCAGCATCCCGACCACGACGACCGCGATCAGCGCGGCGATGCCGACCGACAGCACCACCGCGAAGCGGCGGGTGCTGCGGACGCCGAAGCGGATGCTCGGCGGGCGACGGGTGGGGCCCGCGTCGCGCAGGCGACGCGCCATCGTGACGAGCACGACCGCGCCGAGCAGCGTGGTGGCGACGCCGGTGGGCACGGCGATGGCGCCCTCTGCGCCGATGATCGCGCGCAGCACGGCATCGGCGAGCACCACGACGATCGAGCCGATGAGCGCAGAGGTGGGGATGAGCAGCAGATGGCGGCCGAGCGCCGGAACCAGCCGTGAGAGCAGCCGCGCCAGCACGGGCGCGCACAGGCCGACGAAGCCGATGGGCCCTGCGAGGGTGACGGCGGCGGCGGTCAGCACCACCGCGAGCAGGATGCCGATGACGCGCGTCGAGCGGATCGGAACGCCCAGCGACGACGCGGTGTCGTCTCCCAGCGCGAGCACGTCGAGCCGCCTGGTGAGGGCGAGCGCGAGAGCGATGCCCACCACGACCACGGGCGCCGCGCGCAGGAACGACTCGAGACCGAGCTGCGAGAGGCTGCCGCTGCCCCACGCGAACAGCCCCTTGGTCTCTTCGTCGAACAGCACGAGCAGGGTCGATGTGCCGGCCTGCAAGGCGAGCGCCAGCGCCGATCCTGCGAGCACGAGCCGCGTGGTGGATGGGGCGGCTCCGCCGGCGAGGCCCAGCACGAGGGTCGCCGCCGCCAGACCGCCGGCGAAGGCGACGAGTCCCGACGCCCAGAACGGGATGCTGAGCCCGAACGCCGTGACCGCGGTGACCGCGAAGTACGCGCCGCCCGTCACGCCGAGGGTGTCGGGCGAGGCGAGCGGGTTGCGGGAGAGCGACTGCATGAGCAGGCCCGCGACGCCCAGCGCGAGCCCGACGGTCACGCCCGCCGCGAGCCGCGGCAGGCGTGACCCGAACAGGATCTCGGGGTCGGCGAGGATCTGCCCGCTGGTGCCCTGCGTCAGGTGCCAGAGGGCGGATGCCACCAGCACCGCCACGAGGGCGAGCAGCGCCGCCGTGGCCGAGAGGCGGCCGCGGGCGGCATCCGGATCCAGGACATCTGCACTCAAGGATCCGCGGGGCGCATCCGTCCTTGCTTCCTGCATTCGTCCTTCGTTCCGGCTGCCGGCGCGGGGCGCCCCCACGGTCACTTGGTGATGACGTCGACGTATGCGTCGATGATCTGCTCGGCCGAGCGCGGTCCGCCGAAGGTCCAGATGCCGGCCGGGAACGCGTGCACGTCGCCGTTCTTCACCGCGGGGATGGATGCCCAGGCCGGGTTCTTCTCGGCGGCGTCGACGAAGCTCTCGGAGTCGGGGTCGGCGGTGCCGGTGTGCAGCAGCATCGCGTCGCCGATCGTGGTCATGCCCTCGATGTCGGTCTGGCCCAGGCCGTAGGCCGCATCGACCTCGCCGGTCCACGCGTTCTTCAGGCCCAGCTCCTCGCCGATCTCGCCGATGAGCGAGCCCTGGCCGAAGGGACGCAGCGACACGTTGCCGCCGTCGACCCAGCCGTCGAAGAACACGAACGGCGCCCCCTCGAGCGAGGCGTCGGAGACCTGCTTCTTGGCGTCGGCGAGGTGGGCGTCGAACTCGTCCTTCACGACGTCGGCGCGCTCGGTGCGGCCGGTCGCCTCGGCGATGAGGTCGAAGGTCGAGAGCATCTGCGCGATGGGGTCCTCGGCGTTCGCGCCGAGGGTGGCGAGCACGGGCACGCCGTACTTCTCGAGCTGGCCGATGATGGCATCGTCGCGCGTGTACGCCTCGACGATCACGAGGTCGGGCTCGGCGGCGAACAGGGCGTCGAGGTTGGGCTCCTGGCGGGTGCCGACGTCCTTCACGCCCTCGGGCAGCTTCTCGGCGGTGTCCCAGGTGCTGTAGCCCTCGGCGTCGGCGACGGCCACGGGGGTGAGGCAGAGCGAGAGCACGTCTTCGATCTGCTGCCATTCGAGCACCGCGACCTTGGCTGCCGGCTTGTCGAGCTTCACCGTGCGGCCGAAGGCGTCGGTCAGCTCGACCGGGCCGGTCGAGGTGCTGGTGCTGTCGTCGGCGCACCCGGCGCCGCTCGCGGAGGTGGTGCTCTTGTCGGCGGCGGGCTTCTCAGCGGTCTGCGTGGTGCCGCAGGCGGTGAGGGCGAGCGTGAGGGCGCCGAGGGTCGCGAGGGCGGCGAGGGGCTTGTTCATCAGGGGACTCCGGGGTGAGGGTGCGAGAGGGGGGTTCAGGCGGACAGCGCCGTGAGCGCGCGGCGTGCGCGGTCGTGGTGGCGACCGCGCGGGGTGACCAGCACGCGGCCCGTGCGCGCATCGACGTGGGCGTCGATCGGCAGGCCGTAGACCGCGGTGAGGTTGTCGGAGGTGAGGACCGATGCCGGGCTTCCGGCCGCATGCACACGGCCGCGGTGCATCAGCACGACCTCGTCGGCCACCGAGGCCGCGTGGCCGAGGTCGTGCAGCACCACGCCGACGGCGGTGCCTCGGTCGGCGAGGTCGCAGACGAGGTCGAGGGTCTCGACCTGGTAGCGCAGGTCGAGGTGGTTGGTGGGCTCGTCGAGCAGCAGGATGCCCGTGTCCTGGGCGAGCGCGGTGGCGAGCCACACGCGCTGCAGCTCTCCGCCCGAGAGCTCGTCGACCGGCCGGTGCGCCATGCCGTCGAGTCCGGTCAGCTCGAGCGCGTGCGCGATGGCCGCACGATCGGCATCGGACATGCCGGCGAAGCGTCCGCGGTGCGGGTGCCGGCCGTAGGCGACGACGTCGCGCACTTCGAGACCGGACGGGTGCGGGCGCGACTGCGAGAGCATGGCGACGGTGCGCGCGAACTCCTTCGCAGAGAGCGATGACGCATCGCGCTCGCCGTGGGCGCCGCTGACGCGCACGGCACCCGCGTCGACCTTGTGCAGACGAGCCAGGGCGCGCAGCGCCGTCGACTTGCCGCTGCCGTTGGGCCCGATCAGCGCGGTGACCACGCCGGGGCGCAGGTGCAGCGAGACCTCGTGCACCACACGGGTGCGCCCGTAGCTCAGCGCCAGCGCATCGCCGTGCAGCTCGTCGGCGCTTCTGCCGCCGGTGCTTCTGCCGTCGGCGTGCGCCGCAGGCGAGACCGTCGGAAGGCCGGTTTCCTCGATCGGATTGGTCACGTTAGGAGAGCCTAACCTATGCTGGAATCGTGAGCCACCACCCGTACCGGACATTTCGCACGACCGTCGCGCGCATCACCGCCCTCTCGCCGCATTTCACGCGCATCACGCTGCAGGGCGACGACCTCGCGCACTTCGGCACCGACGGCCTCGACCAGCGCATCAAGCTGATCATCCCGTTCGCCGACGGCTCGGTCACCGACGTCGGTCAGTTCGACGAGACGCAGAGCATGACCGAGTGGTACCGCCGCTGGCGCGAGCTGCCCGACGACAAGCGCAATCCGATCCGCACCTACACGATCCGCTCACCGCGCCCCGAGGCGCGTGAGATCGACATCGACTTCGTGCTGCACGGCACAGAGGGCCCTGCATCCGCCTGGGCGACGGGCGCCCGCGTCGGCGATGCGCTCGCCGTGGTCGGGCCCGACTCCCGCTCCGACCAGCAGGGCGGCGGCATCGAATGGCGACCGGGGGCGGCGACCTCTGTGCTCATCGCCGGCGACGAGACCGCGACCCCGGCGATCTGCTCGATCGTCGAGGCGCTGCCCGCCCACGCCGTCGGCGAGGTCTGCATCGAGGTGCCGACCGAGGCCGATGCGCTCGAGCTGACGGCACCCGAAGGCGTGAACGTGCGGTGGCTCGCACGCGGCAGCGGCGCGCACGGCGTGCGGCTCAGCGCGGCCGTGCACGAGTGGGGCGTGCGACGCGGCGCTCGCGGCGCCGACACGGCGAAGGAGACGCTCAGCGAGCCGGACGCCGACGAGGTGCTCTGGGAGGTTCCCGAGGCCGTCGACGGCGGCGAGTACGCCTGGCTGGCTGGCGAGGCCGGCACCATCACGGCGCTGCGCCGTCACCTCGTGCGCGACCTCGGCATCGACCGCCGCTCGGTCGCGTTCATGGGCTACTGGCGAGAGGGCCGCGCCGAGGCATCCTGAACCGGCTGCGGCGCGCGCGCGTCGACGAGCTGCTGACCCGAGAGGATGCCGGGAAGCCCCCGCCCGAGACGGGTGAAGAAGAACAGCACGCAGGCGACAAAGAGCAGCAGACCCGAGAGGGTGTCGAAGACGCCGCCGAGCAGCCCCAGCGCCGAGAGCCCGGCGACGCCGCCCAGCCAGCGCAGCGCGCGAGCGGCGAGAGACGGCATCCGCGATGCGGTGTAGCGCAGCTGCACCGCAGCGTCGCCGACCGACTGGCCGGTGATCAGAGTGACGGCGAGCCACACCACCGCGGCTCCCCCCGTGCCGGCGAGTTCTGCGACCGAGCCCTCCCGCATGGTCGCCCGGTCGTGCAGCACCACGCCGATGAAGAGCTGCACGGCGATCGACACCGTCGCCGACGCGAAGAAGAATCCGAGGCCGTCGCACAGCATGGCCAACGCGCGGCGTCCGCGCGTGACGGGCCGCGACTGCAGGGCATCCCCCGCCTTCGACAGGCCGCGCCGCCCCCGCGGCACGACGAGCCCGAACACGGCGCCGAGCAGCGCCCCGCTCGTGTTCGTGATCAGGTCGCCGACATCGAAGAAGCGGTACGCGCAGAAGTACACCAGAGCGGCGAACCACATCAGCGTCCGCGGCACGCTCAGCCGGCCCTGACGCCGGTAGCTGATCCATACGAACGGCACGAAGAGCGCGATCCCCGCGAGCACTCCGATGCCGATCGCGAGCGCACCGAGCAGCACCTGTTCCCCCATGGTCAGCGAGTCTATTGCGGGGCGCGGCATGGCCCCCTTCAGCGGGCCGACTTGACCTCGTGGAGAGCCCCTACGAGGGGGCAGCCCTGGCCGGCGGTCGCCGCTACGCTGACAGGATGCCCTCCCTCGAAGACGTGGCCTGGCCGATTCGCACCGAGCGGCTCGAGATCCGCCCCTGCACCGTCGACGATCTCGACGACGTGTGGGAGTTCCGTCGGCTGCCCGAGGTGAACCGGTGGCTGGGGAGAGCGCCGGCAACGATCGAGGCCTTCCGCGACACGTACTCCGATCCGGTTCGGCTCGCGGTGACCCTGGTCGTCGTGCGGCGGGATGCCGAGGATGCGCCATCGGTGATCATCGGAGACCTGATGGTGAAGACCGGCGACGGCTGGGCGCAGGCCGAGGCCGCCGAGCAGGCCGCGGGCACCGAGGCCGAGCTGGGATGGGTGCTCGCGCCGTCGGCAGCCGGGCAGGGCCTCGCCACCGAAGCGGTCAGCGCCGTGATCGACGTGTGCTTCGGATCGCTCGGCCTGCGCCGTGTGCACGCCGGATGCTTCGCCGCGAACGAGCCGTCCTGGCGCCTCATGGAGCGCTTGGGCATGCGTCGCGAGGAGTTCAGCCGCAAGACCGCGCTGCATCGATCCGGCGAGTGGATGGACGGGATGAACTACGGTCTGCTGGCCGAGGAGTGGCCCGGTCGTCGCTGAGCGCCGCGGCAGCACGGGCATCCGATAGCGCAATCCCCGTTGTCGCTTCGCGCTCGACCGGGTAGACCTGAGGCACCCTGTCCCACGAGATCGGAGAACGACATGGTTTACCGCATCGGCTACATCATCGGCAGTCTCGCCGGCGACTCGATCAACCGCGTGCTGGCGGGCGCCCTCGTGCACCTGGCACCTGACAGCCTCGAGCTCACCGAGATCCCCATCCGCGACCTGCCGCTGTACAACCGCGACGACGAGAACTCGCCGGTGGCCGCCGTCACCGAGTTCAAGCAGGCGATCGAGGGGTCAGACGGACTGCTGATCGTATCGCCCGAGTACAACCGCTCGATCCCCGGTGCGCTGAAGAACGCGATCGACTGGGGCTCGCGCCCCTGGGGTCACAACTCGTTCGCCCGCAAGCCCACCGGCATCATCGGCGCGTCGACCGGCGCGATCGGCACGGCCGTCATGCAGTCGTCGATGCGCGGTGTGCTGAGCTTTCTCAACGCCCCGCAGCTGAACGCCCCCGAGGCGTACATCACGTTCAAGCCCGAGGTGTACGGACCCGACGGCGAGGTGAAAGACGAGGGCACCGCGACATTCCTGCGGCACTACATGGAGGAGTACGCGGCGTTCGTCGAGCGCGTGCTCTCGAGCACGCTTCCCGGCCACATGGGCGACCGCGACTCCTGACGCCGGGTGCCGGTGCCGGTGCGCGTCCGTCGCGAGCGCACCGGATCTCGCCGAGTGCACCACGTAGCCGCGCGAATACGTGGTGCACTCGGCGCGACGTGGTGCAGTCGGCGCCGCACGCAGGGTCAGGCCACGCGCTCGGGGCGCAGGTCGAGCCGGCGCAGCGACTGGGCGTTGAGCGCGACGACGATCGTCGAGAGGCTCATCAGCACCGCGCCGACCGACATCGGCAGCACGAATCCGAACGGCGCGAGCACGCCGGCCGCGAGCGGAACCGACATCAGGTTGTAGCCGGCGGCCCACCACAGGTTCTGCGTCATCTTGCGGTAGCTCGCCTGCGACAGCTCGATCACCGAGACGACCGAGCGAGGATCGTCGGATGCCAGGATCACCCCTGCCGAGGCGATCGCGACGTCGGTGCCGGCGCCGATCGCGATGCCCACATCGGCCTGCGCGAGCGCGGGGGCGTCGTTCACTCCGTCGCCGACCATCGCGACCTTCTTGCCCTCGCTCTGCAGCTCGGCGACCTTGGCCGACTTGTCTTCCGGGCGCACTCCGGCGAAGACGCGGCCGATGCCGAGCTCGGCGGCCACCGCATGCGCCACGGCCTCGGCGTCGCCCGTGATCATCACGACCTCGATGCCCCTGCCCTGCAGCGCGGCGACAGCCGTGCGCGATTCCGCGCGGATCTCGTCGGCGAGCGCCAGCCCGCCGATCACCTGGCCGTCGCGCACCACATGCAGGATGATGGCTCCCTCCGAGCGCCAGCCTGCGGCATCCGGGATCTCCGTCGCACCCACCTCGTCGAGCAGCCGCGGTCCGCCGACGCGGATCTCGTGGCCGTCGACGGTGGCCGTGACGCCGACCGCCGGAGACGAGGCGAACCCCGTCGCCTTCGCGATCGGCAGGTGCGAGGCCGCTCGCACGATCGCCTTGGCGAGCGGGTGCTCGCTGTCGGCCTCGGCCGATGCGGCGAGCGCCAGAAGGTCGTCGTCGCTCCACCCCTCTACGGGTGCGACAGCGGTGACGGTCGGCTCGCCCTTGGTGAGGGTGCCGGTCTTGTCGAAGAGCACGGCGTCGACGTCGCGCATGCTCTCGAGGGCCAGGCGGTCCTTCACGAGCACTCCGGCTCGTGCCGCACGCTCGGTGGCGATCGAGACGACGAGCGGGATCGCAAGACCCAGCGCGTGCGGGCAGGCGATCACGAGCACCGTGATGGTGCGGACGACGGCCTCATCGGGCATCCCGAACATCGTCCAGACCAGCGCGGTGATCACTGCGGCGCCGAGGGCGAACCAGAACAGCCATGCGGCCGCGCGGTCGGCGAGCCGCTGCGCGCGCGAGCTCGACGCCTGCGCGTCGGCGACCAGCCTGCGGATGCCCGCGAGCGCGGTGTCGTCGCCGGTCGCGGTGACCTCGACGCGCAGGCCCGAGTCGGTCGCGACGGTGCCTGCCGTGACCGGGTCGCCGGGGCCGCGGCTGACCGTGCGGGATTCGCCGGTGAGCATCGACTCGTCGAGATCGGCGCGACCGTCGACGACGATCCCGTCGGCCGGGATGCTGCCCCCCGGCCGCACGATGACGACGTCGCCCTCGTGCAGATCGGCCGGGCTGATCTTTGTGATCGCATCGCCGTCGACGCGCTCGGCCTCGTCGGGCAGCAGCGCGGCGAGGGAGTCGAGCGCGGAGGTGGTCTGAGCGAGCGATCGCATCTCGAGCCAGTGACCGAGCAGCATGATCACGATGAGCAGCGCGAGCTCCCACCAGAACTCGAGCTCGTGGTGCAGGATGCCCAGGCTCGCACCCCACGACGCGAGGAACGCGACCGTGATGGCGAGCCCGATCAGCAGCATCATTCCGGGCCTGCGTGCCCTCAGCTCTGCGACTGCGCCGGTGAGGAACGGGCGCCCGCCCCAGACGTACATGACGGTGCCGAGCAGCGGGGCGACCCAGCGCGCCCAGTCAGGCACCTGGTAGCCGAGGATCATGGCGAACATGCCGCTGGTCGCGACCACGGGAACCGCGATGAGCAGGTTGATCCAGAACAGCCGGCGGAACTGGCCGACGTGATCGCCGTGGGCTCCGTGGCCTTCGTGGGCGTCATGCGCGTCGTGCGCGTGCTCACCCGGATCGGAGGAGTTCTCACGGATCGCAGGGGCTTCTGCACCAGCGGCCCCTGCGTTTCGGGCGATCTCCTGCATTCCGTGCGCGCCACCGGCGTGCATGGCGTTGTGGTTCGAGTGCCGGTCCATCAGGTCTCCTCAGCATCGGGCCGGACTGGCCGGCTTCTGCAGACATCAACTACCATACCCCTAGGGGGTATTCCCGCGACATGGCCCGAGCGAGGACGGAGGAACCGGATGCCGCACCGCAGTCACTCCTGGATGCTCGCCGTCGTGCTCGGGATCGTGCTCGGAATCCTCGGCATGCACACTCTCAGCGGCGACGCGATGGGCCACGGCATGCCGGTGAGCGCCGCCCATTCCGACGCCGCCCCGCATGGTTCTCCCCCTGCCTCCACCGGCGCCTCCGCGGCTGATGCCGACGAATCGCCCCCGCATCCGGCCATGCTCACCGCCTGCGTGCTCGCCCTGCTGGCCGCTCACGCTGATCTTTCCGCCCTCGGCATCCCTCGGCCTGCGGCCGCGCCTCCAGCGGATGCCGGGAGGCAGGGCATCCCCGTCGCGCGCCGCACCGCCCTGCCCGCCCTCGCACATCGTTCTCTGCATCAGCCGGACCTGAGCGGCCCTGCGCCGAAGCACAGGCCGACGGCGCTCATCGACCCTCAACGACTGATCAACAAGGAGAATCCTGATGCGAATCCGCACACTCACCATCGGCACCCTCGCCCTCGCGACCGCCCTCACCCTGACCGGATGCTCGAATCCCGGCTCCGACATGCAGGGCATGGACCACGGATCGTCGAGCGCCCCGCACAGCGCCGACGCCGCGGCCCAGGCCGACATCGACTTCGCGATGAACATGATCGCCCACCACCAGCAGGCGATCGAGATGTCAGACGTGCTGCTCGGCACGCAGGGTGCCGACCCCGAGGTCGCAGAGCTGGCCGAACGCATAAAGGCAGCTCAGCAGCCCGAGATCGACACCATGACGCAGTGGCTGACCGCGTGGGGCGAGGATCCGGCGATGGGCGGCATGCACCACGGCGACGGCATGATGTCGCCCGACGACATGGCCGCGCTGGAAGACGCCGACGGCCCCACCGCGTCGCGGCTGTTCCTCGAGCAGATGATCGTGCACCACGAGGGCGCGATCGAGATGGCAGAGCAGGAGCTGGCGGACGGAAAGGATGCCCGCGCCCGCGACCTCGCTCAGCGGGTGATCGACGACCAGACGGCCGAGATCGCCGAGATGCGCTCGATGCTCGACGCGCTCTGACGCACGAGACGGGGCGGGTCGCACGTCGCGACCCGCCCCGTTTCTGCATCCGCCCTGCTGTGCTGTGTCGGAAGTCTCAGACGAGACGGCCACCCTGCGGCGTGTCGTGCATGGACACGCCGGCGACGATCCGGATGACCTGACCGTTCCGACGAGCAGCTCAGCGGAAGGTGCGCAGGCGCAGGCTGTTGCCCACCACGAACACGCTCGAGAACGCCATCGCGGCACCCGCCAGCATGGGGTTCAGCAGCCCGAGGGCCGCGAGCGGGATGGCCGCCACGTTGTACGCGAAGGCCCAGAACAGGTTGCCCTTGATGGTGCCGAGGGTGCGCCGTGAGAGGCGGATGGCGTCGGCCGCCGCGCGCAGGTCGCCGCGCACGAGGGTGATGTCGGATGCCTCGATCGCGGCGTCCGTTCCCGTGCCCATGGCCATGCCGAGGTCGGCCTGAGCCAGCGCCGGCGAGTCGTTGACGCCGTCGCCGACCATCGCCACGACCCGCCCTTCGGCCTGCAGCCGTGAGACCACGGCGACCTTGTCGGCGGGCAGCACCTCGGCGATGACCTCGTCGATGCCGACCTCCGCGGCGATGTGCCGGGCGGCGGCCTCGTTGTCTCCCGTGAGCAGCACGGGCCGCAGGCCGAGGGCCCTGAGCGACGCGACGGCCTCTGCGCTCGTGGCCTTGACCTCGTCGGAGACCACGATCAGGCCCGTGGCGGCGCCGTCCCAGGCGACGAGGATCGCCGTCTGCCCCGCGTTCTCGGCATCCGCCTTCGCGGCCAGCAGCGCGGCCGAGGGGTGGATGGCCCAGTCCTCGAGCAGCGAGAGCCGCCCGACCACCATTGCGTGCCCCTCGACGATGCCGGTGACGCCGCGTCCGTCGTGGTTCTGGAACCCCTCGACGACGGGCAGCGCGCTCTGCCGTGGCGGGCGCGACACGGCATCCGTCCCGCCCGCCAGCTGCAGCTCGGTGCGCCCTGCCGGATGTCTCGGATCATCCGCACCGCCGTCGGCGCGTCGCGCCGCGACACCCCGCCCCGCGGACGAACCGTCTGAGGCTTCCGACGCGGCGGATGCGATGGCCCGGGCGATCGGATGCTCGCTCGCGTGCTCGATGGCTCCCGCGAGCAGCAGCAGCTCATCGGCGTCGACACCCGCCTCGGGCACGACCGCGACGACCGACATGCGCCCCTCGGTCACGGTTCCCGTCTTGTCGAGCACGACGGTGTCGACGCGGCGGGTCGATTCGAGCACCTCAGGTCCCTTGATCAGGATGCCCCGCTGCGCACCGCGCCCCGTTCCCACCAGCAGTGCCGTGGGCGTGGCCAGTCCGAGGGCGCACGGGCAGGCGATGATCAGCACGGCGACAGCCGCGGTGAAGGCGACGGATGCCGGGAAGCCGAGCACCAGCCAGGTCGCGAGCGTCACGAGGGCGATGCCGATGACGATCGGCACGAAGACGCCCGAGATGCGGTCGGCGAGCCGCTGCACCTCGGCCTTGCCGGTCTGCGCGTCTTCGACCATGCGCGCCATCTGCGCGAGCTGCGTGTCGGCGCCGACGCGCGTGGCGCGGACGATCAGCCGGCCGCCGGCGTTCACCGTCGCTCCGGTCACGGCATCCCCCGGCCCGACCTCGACGGGCACCGATTCTCCGGTGATCATCGACTGGTCGACGGCCGAGGTTCCCGACACGACCACGCCGTCGGTGGCGATCTTCTCGCCGGGGCGCAGCACGAACTCGTCGCCGACCCGCAGCTCGCCGATCGGGATGCGGGTCTCGGCACCGTCGCGCAGCACAGCGACGTCTTTCGCACCGAGCTGCATCAGGGCGCGCAGCGCCGCGCCGGCCTGGCGCTTCGCGCGCTTCTCGAAGTAGCGCCCGGCGAGCACGAACATCGTCACGCCGGCGGCGACCTCGAGGTAGATGTTGCCTGCGCCGTCGCTGCGGGTGATCGCGAACGAGAATCCGTGCGTCATGCCGGGGTGCCCCGCCGTGCCGAGGAACAGCGCGTACAGCGACCACAGGAACGCGGCCGAGGTGCCGAGGCTGATCAGCGTGTCCATGGTGGCGGCGCCGTGGCGCAGATTGACCCATGCCGCACGGTGGAACGGCCAGGCCGCCCAGACGATCACGGGGGCGGCGAGCGCCAGCGATGCCCACTGCCAGTACGTGAACTGCAGCGCCGGGATCATGGCCATCAGGATCACGGGGACCGAGAGCACGACCGAGCCGATCAGCCGCTGCCGCAGCGTTCGCAGCTCGTGGTCGGCCGCGGTCTCGGCATCCGGCTGCGGGACGCCCGCCTCGACGGGTGGGGCGGGAAGGGCGGCCGAGTACCCCGCGTTCTCGACCTCGGCGATGAGCGCCGCGGTGTCGACAGGGCCGTCGACGACGACCTGCGCCTTCTCGGTCGCGTAGTTGACCGTGGCGGTCACGCCGTCGAGCCTGTTGAGCTTCTTCTCGATGCGCATCGCGCAGGATGCGCACGTCATGCCACCGATCTCGAGATCGATGCGGTTCTGCTCGGCGCCGGCCGGCGCCGTGTCGGTGCTCACGGTGTGCTCCTTCTGAGGTCGGGAATGAGAGGGATGCCGCGGGGCGGTCAGCCGATCAGGCCGACACCGCCCGGTACCCGGCCTCGTCGACGGCCGAGATGACGGCGTCGGCGTCGATCGGGGCAGCCGAGGTGACGACGAGGCGCCCGGTCTGCGCGCTGACGTCGATGCCCTCGACGCCGGCGACCTTCTCGACCTCTTCGCGCACGGACATCTCGCAGTGGCCGCAGGTCATCCCCGTCACCTGGAACTCGGTGGTGCTCATGGTTTCTCCTCTCGTTCGGGTACCCCCTCGGGGTACTCTCACCAGAGTACTACCAGATACCCCCCAGGGGTATTCCCGTCTTGCGGAAGATCCGCGCTCAGCGTCCCCGCTTGTCCCGGTACATCTCCGCATCCGCCCGCCGCAGAACGGACTCGAGCGTCTCGTCGCGTCGCACCTCGACGACACCCCACGACCACGGATGCGCCGCCAGCCCCCGCATCCGCCGCATCATGTCGGCGGCACCCGCCTGCGGAGTGTCGGGAAGCAGCATCACGAACTCGTCGCCGCCGATGCGCGCCACCAGATCTCCCGCCCGCGACATGGCCCTCCACTGCGAGACCAGTGTCATCAGCACGGCATCGCCCGCATGATGACCCTCGATGTCATTGACCGCCTTGAAGCCGTCGAGGTCGAGCAGAGCGACCGACAGCGGGCGCCGGGAGCGTGCCGAACGACGCATCTCCTCATTCAGGTGGTGCGTGAGGCCCCGCCGGTTGAGCGCACCGGTGAGCGGATCGGTGGTGGACTCGACCCGCATGCGATTGCGAACGAAGAATCCCATCTCGAGGCAGATCCAGCTCATCACCAGCAGCCCGAACACGTTCGCAGCGCCGAACAGGCCGGCCAGCGGGTCTCCGGGCACCGACTCGCCGCCGAACGGGCCCAGCACCATCGCGGCTCCGACCGTGATCAGGATGCCGAGCTCGGTGACCCGCCCGATGCGACCCCCGTAGAACCAGGCCAGGTAGATCGCCATCACCGGCAGCTCCTGGATGTTCGCCACCGCGTTCTGCCGCTCGTTCGAGAATCCGATGTAGTACACCGACACGGCGGCGTGCACGAGCACGAGCACGAAACCGGCCCAGCGGGGAACGCGCATGCCGAGGATCAGCACCGCAGCCGCCCCGAGCAGCGCGATCAGCAGGAGGCCTGCGTTGAGCAGGATCTCGAAGAGCGAGATATCGTCCTCGAAGAGCTCTACCAGCAGCAGCACCCCGAAGAACACGCAGAGGATCGCCGTGATGATGGAATAGACGGAGGTGCGTGACCTCGCGCGCCGAAGCCACGACGCGTTGAGCCAGCGGAGCTCTTCGGCTTCCGCGCGAATTCCCTGATCGACCACGACTGTCCATCCCCTTTCGCCGCCAGCGCCAAGTCCCCCTCGTCGTCAGGCTACCCTGACCAATACACTGGTATACCGCTTAGACCGGAGTCTGATGTCTTCCACTGCCAATGCGCAAGCCCACTTCCAGCCGATCATCGATGTGCAGCGGATGCACGTGGTCGGCTTCGAGGCTCTCGCGCGATTCGACGACGGCGTCTCGCCGCTCGAGCACCTGCGCGTGGCCGAGGAGGAAGGGCGCCGCGAGCACCTCGAGCTGCAGCTGATCGAGGCGGCGGTCGATGCCGCGGCCTCTCTCCCGGCCGAAGGCTTCGTGACCCTCAACGCCTCGGGCCGCACCATGTCGTTCCCCGAGCTCGCCGAGGTGCTGCGCCGCGTCGACCGCTCGTGGGGCCTGGAGCTGTTCGAGGGCGCTGAGCCCAGCGAATGCCTGGCCGTGCGCGACCAGGTCGACCAGCTCGGCGGGTTCCTGCTCATCGATGACGCCGGAGCCGGCTTCGCCGACGAGAAGCGCATCCGCGATCTTCACCCCGACATCGTGAAGATCGACCGTGCGCTGTTCTGGCGGTCTCTGACCGAGGCCGACGGCAGGGATCAGCTCGCCCGCATCCTCCAGGCGGCCCGCGATGTGGAAGCCCGCACGCTTGTGGAGGGCGTGGAGGATGCCGCTCAGCTCGACGCCGTGCGCGAGCTCGGCGCCGACCTGGCGCAGGGGTACCACCTGGGCAGACCGACCGCCGTCGACCGGGTCGCCGAGATGCTCGACGATCTACAGCGGCGCGTCGGGGTAGATGCTTCGGGTCTCTGACCGCCGGCTCGCACCCGTGTGGCCGCGACGCTGCCACTGGGGCAGCACCTTGATGAGGCCGAGCACGACGTAGATGAGCGTGTTGATCGCCACGAAGGTGGCGAGCACGCCGAACCAGTCGCCGTAGAGGATCGATTCAGGCAGCAGGATGCCGGTGCGGATCACGAACGCGCCCCCGTCTTGGTCGTGTGGTCGACGTGCTTCCACGTCGCGCTGCGCCCGAAGGCGATCTCGAACACCCCGCGCAGGAAGGCGAGGTTGAGGAAGCAGTCGTAGACGAGCTCGGGGAAGACGAGCGCCGCGACGATCCGAGCCCGCCAGCCGCCCTTCCACGCGGTCACCACCCGTTCGACGGCGAACAGCAGTCCGATGATGATCCAGAACGGGAACCACACCCAGGTGTCCATCGCGAGGATCATGATCAGCAGCAGGCCGAAGTAGGCGAACAGGGCGAGCACGCCGTAGCCGATGCCGATCTGCTGCGCCCAGTAGCGCATGGTCTGCGGGGTGACGCCGTAGGCGCCCAGATTCTCGAGGGCACCGCGCTGCCAGCGCAGACGCTGCGCCCACAGCATCCGCCAGCTGGGCATCAGCTCGGTGATCACGCTGCACTCCGACGGGGAGATCGTGAGACCGCCCAGCGACTTGATCGCGATCGTCAGCTCGTTGTCCTCGGTGAGGGCGAGAGTGTCGTACACCTCGCCGGGGATGCCGGGCAGATGCTCTCCGCGGGCCGCGGCGACCTCGCGCAGTGCCACCGCGCGGAACACCGACGCCGTGCCGGTGAGCACGAACACCCGGCCGCGACGGCGGCGGATCTCTCGCTGATAGCGGATGTACTCGTTGCGCTGGAACTGGCCGATCAGCCCGTGGCCCTCTTCGCCCTCGAAGAGCCCGCCGACGGCCATGAGCGCGCGGTCATCGGCGAAGCGGCGAGCGGCCGCGGCGAGGAAGCCGTCGCCGATCTGACTGTCGGCGTCCATCACCATGACGGTGTCGTTGTCACCCAGGGTGGGCAGCAGGTCGGCGAGCGCCTGGTTGAGAGCACCGCCCTTCTTGTGCGTGTTGCCCACGGTCTCGAACACATCGGCCCCGTGCTGCCTGGCGACCTCGACCGTGCCGTCGGTGCAGTTGTCGGCGACGACGATCACGCGCTGCGGGGGTCTGGTCTGCTGCTGCAGCGAGGTGAGCGTGTGGGGCAGCGACGCCTCTTCGTTGTGTGCGGGGATGAGCACGGTGACGGTGACCTCGCCCGCGAAGACGCCCCGCGTGCGCGCCATGACGACCCTCGGGGCGAGCGGCAGCTCGGTGACCTCTGCGCCCGCTCGCCGGTACCGGGATGCGACCACGCGCTCGCTGATCACGACGAACGCGACGAACAGCAGAGCGAGCGCCAGCGCGACAGCCATGACGCCGACGTTGGGCAGGTCGGCGCTGTAGAACAGCCGCCAGATTCCGGCGAGCGAGACCTCTACCGGATGCCAGAGCTGAGGCGGATCGGTGACCGCGATGCCCCACCAGAGCAGCGCAGCCGCGGCGAGCACCACGACGATGACGACGAGTCCGACCGTCCGCTGAAAAAAGCGGTTCACAGCATCCCTTCCGCTCCCCAGCGTGCCCCTACTCTACCCATGCAATATATCGGCAGGGCCGACGCGATGCTGTGCAGCGGCCTCGGTGCGCGACGAGACGCCGAGCTTGCGCAGCACCGCCGACACATGCACGCTCACCGTCTTGATGCTGATGAACAGCCGGTCGGCGATCTGCCGGTTGCTCAGCCCCTCGGCCAGCAGATCGAGCACCTGGCGCTCGCGGTCGGTGAGCTCGGTGCCGTCGCCGCGCGCCGGTGCCGCGCCCAGCCTGCTCGCCTCGGCGAATGCGGCGGTCTCGCCCTGCAGGCGTGCGTGGCCGATGCGATCGGCGATCGCGGCGGCATCGGCGAGAGACGCAGCCGCCTCCGCCCGATCCCCACGCTCGGCGACCAGCGCCCTCGCGAGCTCCAGGCGCAGTGCGGCCGCGAAGACCGCAGGCCCATCGGGGAGGTCTGCGGACGCGAGGGCCGAGCGCAGCGCATCCGACGAGCCGTCGAGCAGCGCGTCGAGCATCGCCGACCACTCGGGCCGGAGAGCACGATGCGGCTGCCACGCCTCCTGCACACGTGCGCAGACCTCGGCCGCCCGCTCTCGCGCACCGGCGACGCGCAGCCCGGCGACGATCAGCCCTCCATCGAGCAGCCGGCGGGCCTCGTGCGCGAGATGCGGCCCGTCATCGTCGATCATGCGCAGCAGCGTGGTGGCGGCGTCGGGCATCCGCCCCGACCCGATCGCGAGCGTCATCTCGATGTCGACGAGCGCGTACCAGACCTGGCGCTCGGTGGTCGCGGCGGTCTGCATGACCGGCCGCCACTCCTCGAGCAGCGACGCCGCCTCGTCGATGCGGCCGCGCCAGACCAGCGCCCGTATGCGCGATGCCGTCGTGTACACGCGGAAGATGCGATAGGTGCGCACCACCGAGTCCTTCGCGAGCAGCTCTTCGACGCGCTCGATGCGGCCGAGCTCGAGCAGCGGCTCGACGAGGTTCTGAGTCAGGATCGACCCGGTCGTGCGCTGCACGCCCACCTGCCGTGCCTGCTCGATGCCGGCCTCGGACGCGTCGACCGCGTCGTGGAACCGGCCGAGCGTCGCCAGCGAGTCGGAGTAGTTCACCGAATAGCGCAGCACCGCGTTGTGCTCGCGCGCGTGCTCGCGCGAGATCGCGTAGAACCGCATCGACTCCTCCGCGCCGCTGAGGTGCAGGTGAGACGCGCCGAGGACGTTCGCGGCGACCGAGACCACGGCATCGAGCCCGGCCTCTCTTCCGAGACGCAGCGCCTCATCGGCGGCGTCGATCGCCTCGCTCAGCGCCCCCTCGACCATCAGCCGGCCGGCCAGCACGTTCAGCAGCGTCGCCCGCAGCGGGGCGTCGTCGACGCCGTCCATCAGCGCCAGCGCCTCACGCAGCAGGGCGACGGCGCCCGGCCGGGCGAGGTTCTGCAGGTAGAGCGCGCGATCGCGCAGCAGCCGCACGCGCACCTCGGTCGGCGTGTCGTCGTCGACCTCAGCCATCGCGAGGTCGACGACGGTGAGCGCCCGCTCGTCGAACCCGGCGTTGCGCAGGATCGATGCGAGCCGCGACAGCAGCGTGAGCCGGGTCATGCCGGTCGCGTCGGCGGCGTCTGGCACCTGCTCCCACAGCTCCGACGCCAGCTCGCCGTACTGCGCGGCGGTCGAGAAGGCGTAGCTGCGCTTGGCGCGATCCATCGCGGCGATGGCGGCCACCAGCGCGCGCCGCGCATCGTGCGCCTGATGCCAGTGGAACGCGAGCGCCGCCTCGTTGCAGCGTTCGCCCCGCGCGTCGAGGGCCTCGGCGTACGCACGGTGCAGGCGAGCGCGCTCACCCGGCAGCAGATCGTCGTGCACGGCCTCGCGGAGCAGCGCATGCCGGAAGCCGTAGCCCTCGTCGCCCACAGAGAGCACCGCGGCGCTGACGGCCTCGCGGATGGCGGCGTCGAGGCTCTCGTCGCCGAGCCCGACGAGAGTGCTGAGAAGCTCGTGGTCGACGGTGTCGTCGGCGGCCGAGACGGTGCGCACGACGCGGCGCGCGTCGTCGCCGAGCGCGTCGAAGCGCACGAGCAGCACGTCGCGCAGCGACTCGGGCAGCGGACCCGCCGCGCTGCACGAGAGCTCTTCGACGAAGAACGGCACGCCCTCGGATCTCTCCATCAGCCTGGCGAACGCGGCGTCGTCGGCGGGGCCCTTCAGCCCTTCGAGCATCGCCCGCACGTGCACCGCATCGAGCCGGGCGAGCGTGATGCGCTCGAGCAGCCGGGCGCGATCGGCCTCGACCAGGAAGGTGCGCACGGCGCCGCCGCGGCGGACCTCGTCGACCCGGCAGGTGAGCACGAACAGGATGCGGCTGCCGGCAAGGGCGCGCAGCAGGAACGACAGAGTCGACAGCGTCGCGTCGTCGGCCCAGTGCAGGTCTTCGACGACGACGACGAGCGGATGCCTGGTCGCAGCCGCCTCGAGCACGTTTGCCAGCGCCTCGCGCAGCACCTCCGGTCCGGCGGCGCGATCGAGTGCGACGTCGCCCAGCTCGGGCAGGAGGATGCGGAGTGCGGCGCGCGCGGGACCGGCGGCCTCGGCCGCGGAGTCGCCGAGCGCGGCGAGCGCCCCCCGGAGGATGGCGGGCAGCGGGGCGTAGGGCGCCGGGGTCGATCCGTAGTCGAGGCACCACCCGGTCAGCACGAGCGCGGCATCGGCCGTCTGCTCGCGGAACTCGCGCAGCAGGCGCGATTTGCCGATGCCGGCCTCGCCCGCGACGAGCACGGCTGCCGCCTCGCCGCCCACGGCCCGCTGAAGGGCAGCGCCCAGCGCGGCCAGTTCGGCGTCACGGCCCACCATGTCGGCGGTCGGCACGATGAGGGACATGCTCTCATCGTGCCACCGGCCGCCGACAGGAGGGGCTGCGGCGATGGGCGTCACGCTTCAGCGGCGACGCAGCGGGCGCCCGCGGGGCACGAGGCCTCGGCGCGGCGCATCCGCGCGGACAGCGCCCGGCGCAGCATCCGCGTCACGAAGCCGTCGCGGGCGACGACGCGCGAGGGGTTCTCGGCGATGATGCGGCGGCGCTCCGCCGCCTGCGCGAGACGCTCGGTCTCGACGGCGCTGGCCTGGTAGGTGAGATAGGGGTGCTCGTACATGGGATCTCCTCTTTCCGTGCAGCCCTACACTCCTCGCTGAGGGGGTGGAGCTGCATCGGGACAAATCCCTATATGCGGCGGTCGGGCACCTCAGATCACGACCCGATGAACTCCTCGATCTGGCCGTACTCGGCTGCCTCGCGGATCTCGACCGTCGCGCCGAGACGGTCGGTGTCGAGCACGACGATCTCGTTCTCTCCCTCGCGCCACAGCGGACCGGGCGCGTAGAGCGTGACCTGCGGTCCTCTCTCCCACAGGCGTCCGAGCAGGAAGCCGTTGAGCCAGACCAGGCTCTTCGCAGAACCCGGCAGCGCGAGCCAGGCGTCGGCCGGGCGCGAGACGGCGAGGGATGCCACGGCGAGCCCATCCTGCCCGGCCGCGCCGGCCGCGGTCAGCGGGGCGTCGAGCGGCAGCACGCGGTGCTGCCAGCCGTGCACGTAGCGGCGGCCGTTGAGCACGACGCCTCGCAGGATGCCCTTGTGCTCGCCGGTCAGCGGGCCGTAGTTGATGCGACCCAGGCTCTCGACCACGATCGTCAGCCGGCCGACGCCGCCCTCGGCGGGCAGCGAGACGGTGTGCTCGCCATCGTGCTCCATGACCCCCACGCGCTCGTCGTCGACGTACAGCACCGCGCGGTCGCGCAGCCCCAGGATCGACAGCGTCGACGCAGGCGGGAACGACAGCTCCGCCTCGTAGGCGACGAGGCCGTCCTCGGCGCCGAGCCGCTCGAAGGTGAGCGGCTGCGCCGCGGTCGCGGCGACCGGCTGCGCGCGCACGACGTCGAGCAGCGAGGCGGTCGGCACGAGAGGGGCGGATGCCGCGGGCTGGTGCTCAGGGGAATCAGGAACCGGCGGCAGCTCTGCCGGATGGAACGGAGCGAACGCATCGCGGAGGGCGGCGAACTTGTCGTTCACGGAGCCGTCTTCGCCGATCGGGGCGTCGGAGTCGTACGAGGTGATGGTCGGCTGGATGTGCGTGCCGTCATGGTTGGCGCCGGCCCAGAGCCCGAAGTTCGTGCCGCCGTGCGCCATGTAGATGCTGACGGATCCGCCGGCGTCGAGCAGCTCGCGCACGGTCGAGATCATGCTGTCGGCCGATCGCACGTGGTGCTTCTCGCCCCAGTGGTCGAACCAGCCGCCCCAGAGCTCGCTGCACATCAGGTGGTGGTCGTCGCGGCGCAGCGCGACGGCCTCCTGCACGCCGGTTCCGAACGTGAAGGTGCCCATCACGCCCGGGATGCTGCCGTTCAGCACCATGTCGGCCATGGTGCCGTCGGCGGTGGTGAGCAGCTCGACCATGCCGCGCGAGAGCAGAGCATCCCGCTGATGCGCGAGATAGGCGGCGTCCGACCCGAACGAGCCGTACTCGTTCTCGACCTGGATGAGACGGATGGGGCCGCCGTGCGCCGCCTGCAGCGGCACCAGCTGCGGGATCAGCGCGTCGAACCAGCGATCCACGGCGTCGGTGAACACGGGATCGCCGGTGCGCAGGGCCGAGGTGCGGGCGGAGAGCCAGAACGGGATGCCGCCGTTCGACCACTCGGCGCAGATGTACGGGCTGGGGCGCACGTACACGTCGAGCCCCACCTCGCCCGCGAGGCGGATGAAGCGCGCGACGTCGCGCCATCCGGTGAAGTCGATGTCGCCCTCGACGCGCTCGTGGAAGTTCCACGGGATGTAGGTGTCGACGGTGTTCGCGCCCATCGCCGCGAGGCGCCGCAGCCGGTCTTCCCACTGGTCGGGGTGGATGCGGAAGTAGTGCACCGCTCCCGACAGGATGCGATGCGGCTCGCCGTCGCGGAGGATCTCGCCGTCGCGCCAGGTGAGAGAGGGGGATGCTGAGGACATGCGTGTTCCGATCACTGCCGACAACCAGGGATGTTTGCGATCACATTACCGCACATGCCCGGGCTGAGATTGCCGGGATTCCGCGGGGATACCGTTACCATTGCCGCATGTCACCGCGTCGTCAGGGCCCCGATCGCGCCCCGAATCAGATCGATGTCGCGCGGGTCGCCGGGGTCAGCGCGCAGACCGTCTCACGCGTGCTCTCGGGCCACCCGAACGTGCGCCCGGACACGGCCCAGCGGGTGCACGCGGCGATCGAGACCCTCGGCTACCGCATCCATGCGGCGGCCGCGTCGCTGGCATCCGGGCGCACCCGCATCCTCGGCATGATCGTCGTCTCGACCGATCGCTACTCCTCTGCAGCGCTCGGAGCCGGCGTCGAGAAGGCGGCGGCGGCGAACGGCTACACCGTGACCACCGCATCGGTGGCAGACCACTCGTCGAGCTCGGCATTCATCGAGGCGTTCGATCGCCTCGAGCGCCAGGGCGCAGAGGGCATCGTGCTCGGCGTGCCCGTCGAGCTCGACAGCCCCGCGATGCGCGCGCGCACCGAGCGCACCCCGTCGACGCGCAGCGAGGTCGCCTCGCTGCAACCAGACGCTCCGCTGCTCGTCGACCAGCACGCGATCGGACGCCTCGCGGTCGAGCACCTGCTCGACCTCGGCCACCGCACGGTCTGGCATGTCGGCGGCGACGAGTACTGGATCGAGGGGCGGCACCGCCGCGAGGCGTGGGAGCAGGCGCTGCGAGAGCGCGACATCGTGCCCCCGCCCGTGATCCCCGGTGAATGGACGCCCGAGTCGGGCTATCGCGCCGGCCGCACGATCGCCGCGATCCCCGACGCCACCGCGGTGTTCGTCGCGAGCGACGAGATGGCCTTCGGGCTGATCCGCGCCCTGCACGAGGCCGGTCGCCGCGTTCCCGAGGACGTGTCGGTCGTCAGCGTCGACGACATCGCCCTCGCCGCGTACGCCTCCCCCGCACTCACCACCGTGCGGCAGCCCTTCGAGGAGATGGGACGGGCAGCGGCCCTGCGGCTCATCGCGCACATCGAGGGCACCGACGCCGACGAGGTCTCCGACCTGCACCCCGAGCTGGTGGTCCGGGCATCCACGGCTCCACCGCGCGGCTGACCCCCTCCCCCGCCGCCGCCCCGCGCCCGCCCCGCCCGCCGCTGAGAAACCACATCTCGCGTGAGAAACCACGCCTCACGTGGTTTCCCACGCAGAGAGTGGTTTCTCACCGGGGGACGAGGGGACGGGGACGAGGGGACGAGGGGGCGAGGGGGCGGATGCCGGGCATCCGCCCCCTCAGGCGCCTACGACGCGCAGACCAGCTTCGCGTCGGCCCAGTCCGCGTGGTCGCGGTAGTTCGGGCCGTTGGTGTCGACCGCCAGCTCGAGCACCTCGACGCCGGTGACGTCGACCGAGATCGCCTTCGCGGGGTCGGCCCAGGTGATCGAGCCGGTGTCCTTCAGCACGTCGCCGTCACCCAGCACGCGGAAGATCACGTCTCCCTCGCCCTTCTCGTCCTTCGAGTCGTCGAGCCCGACGCTGGCGGTGAACGTGCTGCACTGGCCGCCGAGGTAGACCTTCACCGACGAGTCGGCGTGCGTGCCGAGGCCCTTCGCGAACGTCACCCCGCCGATGGTGAGCGGCGAGCCGTCGCCCGAGGCGTCCTCGCCGTTCGACATGTCGCGCTCGACCGGACCCCAGCCGTTCGCCTCGCTGACGAAGGGCAGGTCGCTGACGTACACGGTTCCCTTGGGGGCCGTGCCCGTGCCGCCGCCGGTTCCCCCGCCGGGGTTCGACGCGTCGCCGCACTCGAAGGTGGCGTCGGCCCAGTCGGCGTGGTCGTTGCCGTTGCCGTCGCCCGCGTCGCCCGCCACCAGCTCGACGTACTGCCCGCCGGTGATGTCGGCCGACAGGTCGAACGTCGCGGAGGTCGCCTTCATCGCCGGCGAGGTGACCACCGTGCGGCCGTCGACCTTCACCGAGAACACGACCGAACCGCGGGTGGGCTGCGCGTCGTCGATGCCGACCTTCGCGGTGAACGCCGTGCAGTAGCCGCCGAGGAAGTACCTGATGCTGCTCGGCGCGTGAGCACCGAGGCCCTTCGCGTACGTCACTCCGTTCAGAGTCAGCGGCTTGCCGTCGCCGAGCCCCTGCTCGCCGTTCGACATGTCGCGCTCGACGGGGCCCCAGCCGTTGGTGGCGCTGACCCAGTCGTGATCGCTCGCGAACACCGTGGTGGTCGGCGGCGCCGGCAGCGTCTTGACCGTGGTCGTGCCGCTGACGGTGCGCGGGCCGATCGGGTCGACCGTCGTGGTGTAGGTCGCCGTCACGCCGATGTCGTACGAGCCGTCGGCGTCGCCGGGTGCCGTGATGCGCCACTCGGTGACGAGCTTGCCCTTGGCTGCGATGCTCTCAGCCGTCGCCGGCGTGACCGCCTCGGCGGTCCAGCCGTCGGGCAGGTCGAGCGAGACGGTCACGTCCGAGATCGGCGCGCTCTCATCGGAGGTGAACGTCGTGGTGAACGGCACGGCCTTGCCCTGCTCGATCACGTCGACGTCGAGTTCACCGGCGATCTGCGCGCAGGCGGGGATCGCCTCGGACGCCCCGAGATCCTCGACGAGGAAGTCGTCGACGATGAGGTCGGACGCCCCGTCACCGGTGCGCTCGAGTCCGACGAACGTGTCGCCGCACGGGCTCGCATCGATGATCTGCTCGAATCGGGTCGTCTCGTGCACCTCGCCGAGGCCCGTGCGCTGCGTCACCCGCGGCCCGGTCGTCGAGTCGTAGCCCGTCACCCAGGCGTACTCGCCGGCCTTGGTCGACTGGTGGTCGAACGACACGCGGTAGCGGTGCCCGGCCTCGAACGGCACCGAGTACTCGGTGGTGCGGTAGACGAGACCGGAGTTCTCGTCGTGCGCCATCAGCGACCAGTCGCCGTTCAGGATGTTGTCGATCTTGCGACCGTTCCAGCCCTTCTGGGTGAAGCCGTTGCGCTTGGCGATGTGGGTGCGCGGGTCGGTGGTGCCGCCCGCGTTGCCCTTGTAGAAGGGCCCCCAGCCGGCATCCACGTCTTCGAAGTCCTCGCGGGCGATCACATCGCCGCCGAGCTTCGGAGCCGCGGACTCGATGATGCGCACGTCGTCGATGCGCACCGCGGCGTCGCCGTCGCCGGTCGCGATCGAGAGGGTCGGGCGGATGCCGTCGGCCGCCACCGAGAAGTGCACCTTGAGGCGCTGCAGGGTGCTGCCGTTCCACTCGTCGGACGCCATGTAGTTCACCGCGTTCGACGAGTCGATGCCGACGCTCGCGCTCTTGCCACCGGGCACCGAGACGCTCAGGGTGGTCGGGCGGGTCTTGCCCTTGTCGACGCCGACCCACGCGCTCGCGGTGTACTCGCCCGCAGCGAGCTCGCCGAGGCGCTGCTGAACGGATGCCTGGCCGGCGCCGAACAGGGCCGACCGGCGTCCGAGCGAGTCCCGCTCGATCGTCACGGCGCCCTTCGGGCTCCAGGCGCCGAGCGTCGTCTCGTTGAAGCCGGGGTCGACGACCGGGGTTCCCTGACCGAAGCGGGTCTTGCCGGGCAGTCGGCTTCCGGCATCCGCCTTCTTGCCCGCGACCAGCACGTACGGCTGTCCGGCCTTCGCGTCGATCGTGACGGCGCCGTTCACGACGGGGACGTCGGCGACCTTCGTGCGACCGCCGTCTCCGAGCGAGAACAGCTGCAGCGACGCGCTGCCTGCGAACTGATCGGTGAGGTTCCAGGTGGTCGAGCCGCCCGCCGGGTTGTAGTGGTACAGCTTGTCGATCTTGCCGCCGTCCTTCGACGACCACGGCAGCAGGTAGGTGCCGCCGCGCAGCACCTCGTCGCCGCCCACGGTGATCGAGCGGTTCGCGGCTGTCGTGCCCGTGACCCGTACATCGCCCTCGAGGTCGATCGCCTCGTCGGTCCAGCGGGTGATCTCGTGATGCTGCAGGAACTTGGCCGGCACGTTGGCCGTCCACACGTTCTTCAGGAAGCCGTTGAAGTCGTTCTGTCCGGTCCAGCCCTCGAACTCGATGATGTGGCTGGTGCCGAGACGCGCGTCGGGGTTCCAGACGTCCGCCTCGGTGTTGTTCACGAACCTCAGGATCTGGGAGTTGATGCCCTTGTTGGTCGAACCGCCGTACTTCTCGTCGTTCGCCCAGTGCGACCAGGTGTTGTTGGCCGGGAGCTTGTCGGCCCACTCCGAGCCGACCCGGAAGCCGTGATCGATGAGGGAGTCCTGGATCGACTTCGCCAGCCAGCCGTACTGGTAGTAGACGTCGACGTAGACGAAGTCGAGGTTGTCGTGGGTCGCGTCGGCGAGCTCTCCGATGCGCTCATCGAGCTGGCCGGAGAGGATGTCGTAGCGCTGGTCCATGTAGTACGACTGGTCGAGCCAGTTCCAACCCGGCGCCTTCGGGTCCATGATCTCGTCGCTGAACGAGTTGGCCTCGGGGTAGATCTCGGTGGCGTTGATGTGCACGCCGAACGAGGCGTTCCACTTCTCGCCCGCCTCGAGGGCCGCGTTGAGCTCGTCGAGCCCGCCGGCGCGGTCGTTGAAGTTGTCGCCGTAGTCGGTGTTCGCCGAGTCGTGGCCCTCGCTCGTGTAGCCCTTGAGCATGGCGACCTGCCCGAGGCCGTCGGTGTTGAGCGAGATGCGCTTGACGTCGTCGAGCGTGCGGAGGAAGGGGTGGGTGGCCTGCGAGGCGAAGTTGAACGGGATGTGCGTGATGACGTTGTCGGGCGTCTGCTCGCCCTTGTAGGGGCCCACCCGCAGGTCACGCAGCGCGATCGCGCCGTCCTGCCAGTCGACGTAGCCGTCGGCATTGGCATCCGGGGTGATGGCGACCTTCACCCAGGGCAGATCCTCGGTCTGCGTGCGGTCGGTCTTCGGCGACGCCGCCGGGCGGTACAGCCACTGGCCGCTCGAGATGCCGACCTCGACGTTCTCGCCGTCGTTGACGGCCTGACGCCAGAAGTTGCCGCCGTCCTTGTTCGCGGGGCCGCTCGACGAGTCGTAGAGCGCGTTGGTGGTGAATGCCGCGGCGAGCTGGCCGGTGTTCGCGATGATCGTGTTCGACGAGACCGGCTTGGCGTCGAGCGGGGTGGCTGCGGTGACGGGGATGAAGGTGTCGCCCGACACGGCGCGGTCGACCGACAGGTTGGCCGCGGCGACCGCGGATCCTGCGTCTGCCGATGAGACGGTGACGAGGTTCTGACCCGGGATGCGCAGGGTCGTGATCTTCTCGTCCGGGTCGTCGATCTCGGTGAACTTCAGCGTGACGACGTTCTTGGCGACGCTGAGGCGGGCGGTGAGCGTGACGCCCTCGAGCGCGGTGGGCGTGATGACGTACTCGACGGTGCTCTTGTCGATCTGCGTGTGCGCGACGGTCACGGGCTGCGCGGCACCGTTGATCTCGATGCTCGTGAGGGCGGTGTCGTTGCCGCGCATGACCGCACCGCTGGCGCGATCGACGTACTGCACGACCTGGGGGAAGGCGCTCGACGCCCGCACCTCGAGCGCGCCGGTGCGCAGCACGATGTCGGAATCGGCGCCCATGGCGGGGGCTGCGGTGAAGGCCGAGAGGCCGGCCGCCACGACTGCGCAGGTGAGGCCCACCCCCGTCCACCGTCGTTGGTTTCTCATTCGCTCGTTCTCCTTTGAATCGGCTGGCGACGGTCACGATGATTCCAGATGATGTTTGCGAAAACAACTGCATTTCGGAACATTCCGCGGTGGCACGTTGATCCGGGTGAGAACGCAAACAGCATCCAGTAGCGTCGTGCATGCAGACGAAGAGGGCCCCGGTCATCGACCGGTGCCCTCTTCGTGTCAGCGACGCCGCGCGTCAGGGAGTGTCGCCGACGGCGTGCGGACGCGGCAGCGTCAGCATCGTCCCGGTCTCGGTGAACTCCTGCTGGATCTCCTCGTTGTGACGGTAGGTGAGCAGGCTCACGACGATCGCCGCGATGCCTGCCAGCACGAACGCGGGCAGCAGCTCGTAGAGCCCGGTGTCGAGGGCCTTCCAGATGAACACGGTGGCGGCACCCACGAACATGCCGGCCAGCGCGCCCCAGTTGGTGAGCTTGCGCCAGAACAGGCTGAGGATGATGATCGGCCCGAACGCGGCGCCGAAACCGGCCCACGCGAACGAGACGAGTCCGAGGATCGAGTCGTTCGGCGTGATCGCCAGCACGATCGCGATGATCGCGACGACGAGCACCGCCATACGGCCCATCAGCACGAGGCGCTTCTGCGACGGCGGGGTGCGCTGCGCGACCTTGTACAGGTCTTCGACCAGCGCCGACGAGCACACGACGAGCTGGCTCGAGACCGTGCTCATGATCGCGGCGAGCACGGCCGCGAGGATCAGACCGGCGACGAACGGATGCATCAGCGTCTGCGACATCAGCAGCACCACGGTCTCGGGGTTGTCGAGCTCGATGCCCTGCTTGGCCATGTACGCGATGCCGACGAGGCCCGAGATCACGGCTCCGAACATCGACAGCACCATCCACGAGATGCCGATGCGGCGGGCGCTCTTCGCCTCCTGCGGCGAGCGCAGGGCCATGAAGCGCACGATGATGTGCGGCTGACCGAAGTAGCCGAGACCCCACGCCAGCGCCGAGACGATCGCGAGGAACGTGCCGCCGGTGACCGCGCCGCCGCCCAGCAGCGAGAGGTGCCCCTCGCCGGCGTTCTCGGCGATCAGGGTGCCGGTCTCGCCGAAGCCGCCGATGGCGATCACCGCGGCGACCGGCACGACGATCAGTGCGACGACCATCATGAGCCCCTGCACGACGTCGGTGAGCGATGCGCCGAGGAACCCGCCGAAGAGCGTGTACAGCAGCGTGATGCCGCCGACGAGAAGCATGCCGACGAGATAGTCGCCGTTGAACGCGCTCTCGAAGAAGACGCCGGCGGCGACCATTCCCGACGAGATGTAGAGGGTGAAGAAGATCAGGATGATCAGACCCGAGACGATCCGCAGCATGCGGCTGGTGTCGCGAAGGCGGTTCTCGAAGAAGCTGGGGATGGTGATCGAGTTGCGCGACACCTCGGTGTAGGCGCGCAGCCGCGGCGCGACGAGCAGCCAGTTGAGGTAGGCGCCGATGGTCAGACCGATCGCGATCCAGGCCTCGATGAGTCCGCTCAGGTAGATGGCTCCTGGCAGACCCATCACGAGCCAGCCCGACATGTCTGCCGCTCCTGCGCTGATGGCTGCGACCCACGGCGGCAGGTTCCGCCCGCCGAGCATGTAGTCCTCGTGGTCGTCGGTGCGGCGGAACGCGAGGTAGCCGATGAGCAGCATGCCCGCGAAGTACAGCCCGAGTGCGACGTAGGTGAAGATCTGATCGGTCATCACTCGTCCTTTCCGCGGCGGATCTCGCCGCATCGGTGCCTTCCGAGGATGTCACAGGGTTTTCCCAGACTCCATTCGGGCTCGCGGGCGGCCCAGTACGATCTGGGGATGCCGAACTCGACCGTCGACGAGATCCGCTCCGCGCTGGAGGCACTGGAGGACCCGAAGGCCAGGGCCGTGAACGAACGGCACGGAGACCCTCATGGCGTGAACCTGTCGAAGCTGCGCGCCGTGGCCAAGAGCGCGGGGATGTCGACGGATCTGGCCCGCTCGCTCTGGGCGACGGACGAGGTGGCCGCTCAGCTGGTCGCGCTGCTCGTCGCGAAGCCCCGCGAGCTGCCGGCCGACGAGATCGACGCGATGCTGCGCTCGACGAGAAGCGCGAAGGCGCACGACTGGCTGGTGAACTACATCGCGAAGAAGTCGCCCCTCGCTGAAGAGCTGCGATCGCGCTGGATGGCGGATGCGGATGCCGATGCCCGCGCCGCCGGATGGTCGCTGACCTCGATGCGGGTGCAGAAGAAGCCCGAGGGCCTGGATCTGGATGCCCTGCTCGACCGCATCGAGCGCGAGCTGCGCGATGCGCCGTCACGCGAGCAGTGGGCGATGAACGAGACGCTGGCGCACATCGGCATCCACCATCCGGCGCTGCGCGACCGCGCGGTCGAGATCGGCGAGCGGCTGCACGTGCTCGCCGACTACCCGGTGCCGCCGAACTGCACCTCGCCGTTCGCCCCGGCGTGGATCGCCGAGATGGTGCGCCGCCAGGGCTGACCGCGGCCGATGGCGCGGCCCGTGCATGCACCGGGCCCCGCGCCGTCGGAGACGACGCGGGGCCCGGTGGCGTTCGCTCAGGCGAAGAGCGCGGTGAGCGCGGGCACGGTCAGGGCTGCCACGTAGTAGCCCATGAACTGCACGCCCGTGTGCATGTGGAACAGCTTGTTCAGCAGTCCACCGACGAGACCGATCGTGATCGCGACGAGCAGCGCCACGATGCCGCCTTCGTACAGGCAGATGACGGCGATCAGGCCGGCGAAGGCGCCGATGATGGCCTCGTGCGACACCTTCTTCATGATCCACGACGCCGCGCGGTGCGCCTGCGTCATCGCGAACGGGTACGTGATGAGCAGCGCGATGACCACAGCCGCCAGGCCGAACACGAGGAACTGCCACGGGTCGAGCAGGTCGTGCAGGTTGTTGCTCGTGCCCGCCTCGGCGTCGATCGTGTAGACCGGTGGGGCGTTGAACAGCGGGTTCGCGGGGCCCGCTGCCATCGGCGACAGCGGCAGGCCGATCGCGATGAGCGGGATCAGCGTCTCGGCGATGTAGGTCGACTCGGTGGTGCCGTTCTTGACCGCCATCATCGTCGTGAGCCGGCGGTAGCCGTTCTTGATGCGGCCGCCGAACAGCTCGCCCATGAGCACGGTCATCGCCACGGGCGAGAACACGAACGTCGCGCTCGAGACCACCGCCGCGCCGGCGGTGCCCGCGAGCTGGGTGCGATCCAGAACGCCGACCGGGTTGGGCATGCGTCCCTTCCAGGTGCGCACATCGGCGGCGAGCTCGAACGACCGCGGCGCATCTCGCACCAGCGTCGCCCTGCCCGCCGGGCTCGCCGCGAGGAACAGGTCGGCGATGAGCGGCCCGATCGCGATGCCGAGGAAGAAGCTGATCGACAGGCCCTTGCCCAGCGCACCCACGGCGAAGTTCTGCAGTCCGACGACGATGAGCACGAACGGCACCAGCGCGAACAGCGCGGCCCAGCGGCCCTTCGACAGCACCGCGATGAGCAGTGCGGCGGCGAGGAACAGCCAGGGGGCGACGGCGCTGATGGCGGCGGAGAACGGCGTGAGCAGCCAGGCGAAGAACACCGCCATCGGCACGGCGATCAGGGCGGCGACGGCGCCGCCCGAGATGGCCTTGCGCAGCGCGATGTGCGGCACGCCCAGCTCTCGCAGCATCTGCGCGTCGCGCAGCAGCGGCGCCGCCATGGTGTCGCCGGGGATGCCGAGCAGCGTCGTCGGGATCGCATGCGTGATGTGCTTGGCCGCGATGGCCGCCATGAAGAACGCGAACACGCCTGCGGGCGGAACGCCGAGCAGGATGACGAGCAGCGTCAGCGGTGCGATCGTCGCCGTCTCATCGGTGCCCGAGACGAGGCCGATGAGGGCGAAGACGACGGTGCCGATCAGCGCCATGCCGAGCGCCCACATCGTGGGTTCGAGGAATGCCTCCATCAGCGCTCACCGCCTTGCGCCGCGATGCGCTCGTTCTTGCGGTGCTGGGCCACGAGGTCGTCGTAGAGACCCAGCTCCTTGACCTCGGCGAGCGCCGCGGCGGGCAGCTCGTCGGGGTCGCCGAGCGGGCCGAGCTCGGCCTCGATGGCATCCATCGCCTCTTCGCGCGAACCGCTGGGCGCCTCGCCGATCGTGACGATGCGCTTCGGCGTGAAGATGTTGGCCGCGACGACGGCGGCGATCACGCAGGCGGCGAGGCCGGTGACCAGGGCGTACGAGCGGCCGAGCGCGTCGCCTCCGGTCAGCTGGCCGAAGCCCCATTCGGCGATCAGGTACACGGGCACGGCGATGCCGACGCCCAGGCCGATGGCGCCGAGCAGATGACGGCCGTCGACCGTATCGCCCCACACCTCCAGCAGCTTCTGCTCTTGCACGGAAGGTTCCTCTCTATCGGGTCAGCGCCGTTGCGACTCGGGATGCCGGGGTCTTTCCCAGCGCGCTGGTGAGCCAGATGCTCGTGTCGGTGAGTGCATCGAGATCGATGCCGGTGCGGATGCCGAGGCCTTCGAGCATCCAGACGAGATCGTCGGTGGCCAGGTTGCCTGTCGCCGAGCGGGCGAACGGGCATCCGCCGACTCCGCCGGCGGCGGCGTCGAAGACGCGCACGCCCTCTTCCAGCCCCGCGTAGACGTTGGCGACGGCCATGCCGTACGTGTCGTGCATGTGCAGGGCGATGGCCTCGATGGGGATGCCCTCTGCGGTCAGCGCGCGCACGACGCCTCGGACCTGACCGGGAGTGGCGACGCCGATCGTGTCGCCCAGCGAGAGCTGCTCGATGCCCCACTCGCGCATCGCGGTCGCCAGTCGCACGACGTCGGCCGTGTCGACCGCGCCCTCCCACGGGTCGCCGAAGACCATCGACAGGTACCCGCGCACGCGCACGCCGTCGGCCTGCGCGCGGGCGACGACCTCGGTGACCGCCTGCTCCATGCGCTCGCGCGAGGCGCCCAGGTTCTGCTGCGAGAACGACTCGGTCACGCTGAGGAACACCGCGACGTCGTCGGCGCCGGCCGCACGGGCGAGTTCGTAGCCGCGCACGTTGGGAACGAGCACGGGGGTGCGGATGCCGGATGCCGCGAGGTCGCCGACCCGCGCGAGCACCTCTGCCGAGTCCGCCATCTGCGGCACCCGGTCGGCGCGCACGAAGCTGCCGGTCTCGATGACGCGGGCCCCTGCCTTCGCGAGGCGCCGGATCAGCTCGACCTTGGTGTCGACGTCGAGCAGCGTCTGCTCGGCCTGCAGGCCGTCACGAGGACCGACCTCCCAGATCTCGACGCTGTCGGCGGCGATCGAGGCGGTCGGCACCGCGGTGGGCAGCCCGAGCTCGCGCGTGCTGGTCATCGTGATGCTCGCAGTTCGGCGAGCACCGTCTCGGCCACGTCGGCGCGAACGGCGCCCCGCTGCACGAGCGCGGCCGCGACCGCGTCGATCTCGTCGGCGCTCGCTCCCGCCGCGACCGCGACGTTGCGGGCGTGCAGGCCCATGTGGCCCCGCTGGATGCCCTCGGCGGCGAGCGCGCGCACGGCCGCGACGTTCTGCGCGAGGCCGACGGCGCACACGATCTCGCCGAGTTCGGCGGCAGTGCTGACCTCGGTCATGGCCACGGCGGCACGCGCGGTGGGGTGCGACTTCGTCGCCCCGCCGACGAGGCCGACGGCCATGGGGAGCTCGAGCGTGGCGACGAGGTTGCCGTCGGCGTCCTGCTCGAAGCGCGAGAGCGCCCGGTACTGTCCGTCGCGGGCCGCGTAGGAGTGCGCCCCCGCCTCGACGGCGCGGGTGTCGTTGCCGGTGGCGAGCACGACGGCGGAGATGCCGTTCATGATGCCCTTGTTGTGCGTGGCAGCGCGGTACGGGTCGTCGTACGCCAGTGCGGCTCCGGCGATCATGTTGGCGACGATCTCGGCGCCCCCGAGCTCTTCGGGACGGATGACGAGACGAGCGCGGGTCAGTCGCAGGTCGGCGAGGTTGGTGAGGATGCGCAGCAGCGGGCGGCCGCCGGCGATCTCGGCGAGCAGGGGCGCCACGGCCTCCGCCATGGTGTTGACCGCGTTCGCGCCCATCGCGTCGCCCACATCGACCACGAGGTGCACGACGAGGTGGTCGTCGAGCAGGCCGTGCACGGTGCGCACGATGAGGTCGCGCGCCCCTCCGCCGATCTCGACGAGCTTCGGGTCCTGGGCGTCGGCGAGCGCGAGCACCTCTGCCTTGCGCTCGAGGATGCGGGCGCGGGCGCCGTGCGGGTCGGCGACCTCGAGCAGCTGCACCTGGGCCTGCATGATCGGCTCGGACGACGTGGTGCGGATGCCGCCGAGCTCGCGCGCCATGCGGGCGATGTTCGACGCCGCGGCGACGACGGACGGCTCCTCGGTGGCCATCGGCACGAGCACCTCGCGTCCGTTGACGATGAGGTTGGTGGCGACCCCGACCGGGATGCCGATCTGGCCGATCACGTTCTCGACCATGCGGTCGGCCTGATCCATCGTCAGGCCGGCACCGGAGGCCGGGTCGAGCGCGGCCAGCGCGTCCGCGTGTGCTCCGAGAGCGTCGGCGACAGCCGAGCGCCGTTCGGCGATGCTGAGATTGCGCAGTCCGCTGAGGCGGGATGTCGTGGCCACGTCGTCGTCCTTCCGTTGTGGCCGGCGCAGCCGCCGGTGGGCGCCGCTGCCGGGTCTGGCGGCGGCCATCGGGTCAGCCTCCGCCAGATCGACAGCCAACCAGGTGCCGAGCGAACCGCACAGGTCCGATCCGCACACTGTTCTCGCATCGACTATGTCTGGTCGAGTTCTCGGCGCGCTTTCTCGATGCGCACGGCCATCTCGAGCCGGAACCTCGCCTCGCCGGGGGCGAGAGCCGATCCGAGAAGAGCGTGCAGCCGGGCCGTGCGCTGCTTGAGCGTGTTCACATGCACATGCAGTGCACGAGCCGCCGAGGCCGACGACCAGTGCGCATCGCACAGCGCCACGAGGGTGTCGAACAGCGCGGTGCCCTTGCCGGCATCCCAGCGGACGACGGGCTCGAGCATGCTCTCGGCGAACCGCGCGAGCCTCGCGCCGTCGTCACCGAACAGCAGCGCATAGGGAGCCAGCACCGCGGCATCCATCTCGCCCTCGACGACGCCGAGGCCGCGCGCGAGCCGAGACGCCTGCCACGCGCCGGAGGCGGCATCAGCCGCGTCGGCCAGCGTCGACCCGCCCGCGACGACGATGAGACCCAGCTCTCCCGACGCCGCCTCGCGCAGCCTCTGCAGCGTCTCCCGCGCCGGGGCCGGCGCGAGCACGGCGAGGCCGTCGCCGTCGGCCGCGACGAGCCAGTCGCGCTGCATCCGCAGCCGTGACAGCAGACGAGGACGCAGCTCGGGGGCGCAGCCGACCGCGAGGGTGGTCCACGGGCTCTCGGTCGAAAGTCCCCGTGCCGCCGCGCGCAGCAGCGCCGGCTCCCGCCTGGCCGCGTCGGCCAGCAGCTCGAGGGCCAGCTCGCCGCGCACCTGCTCCTCGGCGTCTCTCAGCGCGTCCCTGCGCAGCAGCACGAGAGCCGCAGTGAGAGCCGAGCGCTCGACCGTGCGCCTCTCGACCTCGGTGAGAGCGGTCGCGCCCCGCTCGACGAGCAGTGCGCCGGGCCTCTCGGTCGCGTCGATGACCGGCGCGACGAGCTCGACGGGTCCGCTCTCGATCACGATGCTGCGGCCGCGCTCGGCATCCGGAGTGCCGGTATCGGGGAACGCCGCTCCCGCAGCATCCGCTGCGTCCTGCCCCTCGACGAACGTCACCCGTCTGCCCAGCGCGCCGGAGAGCACGGCGGCGATGGCATCGGCATCGTGCCCGGTCACCGCGAGCTGGGTGAGCTCGGCATGCAGCCCCGCCGCCCACTCCGCCTGCCGCTGCCGGAACGCGGCCTCCGCCGTCGCATCCGCCGCCTGCGCGAGAAGGCGCGCGAGGTGCAGCACGAGCGCGGCGTGCCCCGCGAACGCCGAGAGCAGCGAGATCTCGTCGGGGCGGAACCCCCGCGCATCGCGACTGGCGGTGAACAGCACGCCGAGCACCTCGCCCTTCACCACGAGGGGAGCGCCGAGCATCGAGCGCAGCTGCTCCTCGTGCACGATGGCGTCGATGATCGGATCGTGGGGCACCGAGGTGAACGACGCGTAGTCCTCCACCCACTGCGGATGCCGGGTGCGCACGGCCCTGCTCGCCAGGCCGATCCCCGCCGGAACGACCATGTCGAGGAACCGCGACGAGATCGTGCCGCTCGCGGCTCGCACCCGCAGCTGGTCGTGCTCGGGGTCGTACACCGAGAGGTACGCGACGTCGCCGTCGATCAGCTCGTGAGCCCGATCGACGATGCGCTGCAGCATCAGGTCGGCGTCGGGCTGCTCGAGCAGCTCCCGGGTCGACGACATCATCACCCGCAGCTCGGCGCTGCGCTGGCGGAGAGCGTCCATGCGGCGTGCGAGCTCGACGAGCGCATCGGCAGTGGCGGCGTCGTCGCCCGCGGCGGAGCGGATGCGCTCGGGGTCGACACCGGCGCCGTCTCCGATGTCACGGAGGATCGCCACGAGATCCGACTGCACGCATCCATTCTCGCGTGAGCCGAACCGGCTGTCAGCCGCGCAGCGGCGACCGGCGCGCCGACGGGCGCGACGCGTCGGGCGCGAGCACGCACAGCAGCTGCACGAGGGTCGTCAGCCACAGCAGCACGAGTCCGACGACGATGCCCTCGAGGGCTGCGACCGACAGCATCCGGAAGCCGAACGCGACCACCCCGCAGAGCACGACCAGGCCGACCAGCACGATCGTGAGCACCCGCAGCATGCCCACCTGCCGCAGCAGCAGCGTCGTGAGCACGGCCGCGGCGAGCAGCAGCCCCAGCGTCGAGAACGCGGCGATCGCATGCGCGACGCGCACCCGGTCGAGCGGCAGCAGGCCGACCGCGGCGAGCGCGAGGCCCGCGCCGGCCCAGGTCAGCACGATCGGGGCGATCCGCGCGAGGGCGCCGTCGCCCAGCATCCGGTGCAGGTCCCGGCCGAGGTACGAGCCCGTCGTCGCGACGAGCAGCCCCGCGATCACCGCCGTGCCGTTGAACGCCCAGCCGCCGGCTCCGATCCCGAGGTCTGAGAAGCTGCGCTCCCACCACGCGGGGTCGGCTGCGGTGAGCATCGCGAACAGCGTGCCGATCACGAGGAACGACGACAGCAGCCCCGCGAGGTCCTGCGTTCTCAGCCGCACGCCCATGCGGAACGCGAGCCTCCCGCCGAGAGCCGAGGCGACGCCGGTGAACACCCCGCCGGCCGGCGCCGGAAGGGTCAGACCCTCGAGGCCCGTGGCGAGCACCTCACCCGCCAGCAGCACGCCGAGCGCCGCGACCCCCGCGATCGCGACCGTCACCGCCGCGGCGCTGATGTGCGACACCCACGTCTGCCACGGGGGCATGGGCGCGGTCTCGCCCGCCCTGTGCATCCGGGTGCTGACGATGAACGCGACGGCGGCGATCAGCGCCGCCACGAGCGCGATCGGGATGATCACCGACCCGTCGCCGCTGAACGGGCGCGCAGCACCCCACAGCACCGCGGTGCCCACCACGGCGCCGGCAGCGAAGCACAGGGCCGTGGCCCACAGCATCCGCTCCTGCTCGCGCAGCGCCCCTCCGGCCTTCATGCACTCATCGAACCATCCGCAGCCGACATACGCTGGACGACATGAGCACCCACATCGCCGCCGCGCCCGGCGACATCGCACCGATCGTCCTGTTCCCCGGCGACCCGCTGCGAGCGAAGTGGATCGCCGAGAACTTCCTCGACGGGGCCCGGCTCTACAGCGACGTGCGCGGGATGCTCGGATTCACCGGCACCTGGAACGGCGAGCGCGTGTCGGTGCAGGGCTCGGGCATGGGCCAGCCCTCGATGGCGATCTACGCCACCGAGCTGTTCGCCGAGTACGACGTGCAGACCGTCGTGCGCGTCGGCTCGTGCGGCGGGCTCACCGAGCGGGTCGGCATGCGCGACGTCATCATCGCGAACGGCGCGTGCACAGACTCGGGCATCAACCGGGTGCGCTTCCACGGGCTCGACTACGCGCCCGTGGCCGACTTCTCGCTGCTGCGGGCGGCTGTCGAGGCCGCGGAGGGCATGACCATGGAGGCCGCCGTGCACGTCGGCCTGCTCTTCTCGAGCGACCAGTTCTACTCGACCCGTCCCGAGCTGACCGAGCCGTTCGTCGCGCACGGCGCACTGGCGGTCGAGATGGAGACCGCAGGTCTTTACACGCTCGCGGCCTACCACCAGCGGCGCGCGCTGAGCATCTGCACGGTCTCCGACCACCTGATCACCCACGAGGCGACCTCCGCGACCGAGCGCGAGCAGAGCTTCGGCGACATGATCGAGATCGCCCTGCGCGCGGCGACCGCCTGATCCGGGCATCCGGGGTCTCCTGCTTCTCCCGGAACGCAGGAGATCGCACGAAACGCAGGAGCCGGATACGGGATCGGTCCTGCGATTCACGCGAACTCCTGCAAGCTGCGCGCCCCGGCTACCGTTGACCCATGCGCTTCCCCGCCGCGATCCGCTCCGCCCGCCGGGCACCCCTGCTGCAGGTGCTCAAGTCGGCCGCGGCCACGATCGCGGCCTGGCTGATCGCCGGGTGGCTGATCCCCGGACCGCTGCCGGTGTTCGCCGCGATCGCCGCGCTGCTGGTCGTGCAGCCGAGCGTCAACCAGTCGCTGTCGAAGGCGCTCGAGCGCAGCGCCGGCGTGATCCTCGGCGTGGTGATCGCCGTGCTGCTCAGCCTGCTGCTGGGCGCGCAGAGCTGGGTCGTGCTGGCGGCCGTCGTGGTGGCGATGCTCATCGCCTGGTCGCTGCGGGCCTCGACCGGCACCGGCAACCAGGTGGCGATCTCGGCCGTGCTGGTGCTCGCCCTCGGCTCGTCGAACCCCGACTACGCGCTCGACCGCATCCTCGAGACGCTGATCGGCGCGGCGATCGGATTCGTCGTGAACGTCGCGGTCGTCCCGCCGGTGCTGTCGGCCCCGGCCAGGCGCGACATCGGGATGCTGGGCCGCGAGCTCGCCGCGTCACTCGACCGCCTGGCCTCAGCGCTTCCCACCACCCGCTCGGCGGCGCAGCTGCAGGAGCTGATGCTCGAGGCGCGTCTGCTCCGGCCCATGAAGGACGCGGCCGAGGCATCCCTCACCACCGCCGAGGAGTCGCTGTCGCTCAACCCGCGCCGGGGCCGGCACCGCGAAGACGTCGACGAGCTGCGGCAGGTCTTCGACCGGCTGTCGCCCGTGGTGACCCAGGTGATCGGCATGACGCGGGCATACATCGACCACTACGACGACGCGCTCGCGACCGATCCCACCGTGCGGGCGATCGCCGAGCAGCTGCACCGCGCCGGTCACGACGTGCGGCTGGCGGTGCAGTCGTCAGACGGCGCCGAGCCGGATGCCCTGACCTCGGCCGTCCCGGCGCTCACGACTCCCCTGGTGGTGCGGCCGCCGGCATCCGACCACTGGATCCTCGTGGGCTCGCTGATGGAAGACCTGCGCCGGATCCACGGCGAGCTGCGCGACGAGAGCTGACGGGCGCGGCACGGCCTCACAACTCCGGAGATCCGCTGCCGATCCGGCGCAGAGCGCCCCGAAACGGACGCAACTCGCGCGGATCTCCGGAACATGGCTGGCCGCCGTCCTTACGGAGTCCTCAGCACCGCAGAGGTGAAAGGATCGAAGCATCATGCCTCTCGATCCCTCCCTCCTCCGCGGCGCCGATCCGGATGCCGTCTACCTCGCCTTCGTGGAATGGGCGGAGTCGACCGGCATCAGCCTCTACCCCGCTCAGGACGAGGCGGTGATCGAGATCGTCTCGGGGAAGAACCTCATCCTCTCGACGCCCACCGGCACCGGGAAGTCGCTGGTCGCGACCGCAGCCCACTTCGCCGCTCTCGCCGGCGGTCGGCGCACGTACTACACCGCCCCCATCAAGGCCCTGGTCAGCGAGAAGTTCTTCGCTTTGGTCGAGGTGTTCGGAGCCGAGAGCGTCGGCATGGTCACGGGCGACTCGTCGGTGAACGCCGATGCTCCGATCGTGTGCTGCACGGCCGAGATCCTCGCGAATCTCGCCCTGCGCGAGGGATCCGACGCCGACGTCGGGCAGGTCGTGATGGACGAGTTCCACTTCTACGGCGACCCCGACCGCGGCTGGGCATGGCAGGTGCCGCTGCTCGAGCTGCCCCAGACGCAGTTCGTGCTCATGTCAGCGACCCTGGGCGACGTCACCGACCTCGCCGCCGACCTCACTCGCCGCACGGGCCGCGAGACCGCGGTCGTCACGGGCGTCGAGCGTCCGGTGCCACTGCACTTCTACTACGAGACGACACCGATCCACGAGACGATCGACGAGCTCCTCTCGACCGGCCAGGCTCCCGTCTACATCGTGCACTTCTCGCAGGCCGCCGCGATGGAGCGGGCGCAGGCGCTGGCGAGCGCCAAGGTCGCCAGCCGCGAGCAGCGTGATGAGATCGCCGAGCTGATCGGCGACTTCCGGTTCACGACCGCGTTCGGCAAGACGCTGTCACGGCTGCTGCGGCTCGGCATCGGCGTGCACCATGCCGGCATGCTGCCGAAGTACCGCCGCCTGGTCGAGCAGCTCGCGCAGCGCGGCATGCTGCGGGTGATGTGCGGCACCGACACCCTCGGCGTGGGCATCAACGTGCCGATCCGCACGGTGCTGCTGACGGCGCTGACGAAGTTCGACGGCAAGCGGATGCGGCAGCTGAACGCCCGTGAGTTCCATCAGGTCGCGGGTCGCGCCGGCCGCGCCGGGTACGACACGGCGGGAACCGTCGTCGCGCAGGCGCCCGAGCACGAGAGCGAGAACATCGCGGCGGTGAAGAAGGCCGGCGACGATCCGAAGAAAAAGCGCAAGATCATCCGCAAGAAGGCTCCGGACGGCTTCGTGTCGTGGGGAGAGCCGTCGTTCCAGAAGCTGATCGCCTCGCAGCCCGAGACCCTCACGTCGCACATGCAGATCACGAGCGCGATGATGCTGAACGTGATCGCCAGGGGCGGCGACGTGTTCGGCAATATGCGCGCGCTGGTATATGACAACCACGAGCCGAGGGCGAACCAGCGACTGCTGGCGCTGCGCGCGCTCGGCATCTACCGCACGCTGCTGCAGTCGGGCGTCGTGGAGCGCGTCGACGGGACCGTGCGCCTGACGGTCGACCTGCAGCCGAACTTCGCCCTCAACCAGCCGCTCTCCCCCTTCGCCCTCGCGGCCTTCGAGCTTCTCGACCCCGAGGCGCCGAGCTTCGCGCTCGACATGATCTCGATCGTCGAGTCGACCCTCGATGACCCGCGCGCGATCCTGAGTCAGCAGGAGTTCCAGGCGCGCGGCGAGGCGGTCGGCGCGATGAAGGCCGAGGGCATCGAGTACGACGAGCGCATGGAGCTGCTCGAGCAGATCACCTATCCGAAGCCGCTCGACGAGCTTCTCGGCGCGGCGTTCGAGACCTTCAGCTCGTCACAGCCGTGGATCCGCGACTTCGAGCTGCGCCCGAAGTCGGTCGTGCGCGATATGTACGAGCGAGCCATGTCGTTCGGGGAGTACGTCGCCTACTACAAGGTCGCGCGCTCTGAGGGGGTGGTGCTGCGCTACCTGTCGGATGCCTATCGCGCGGCCTCGCAGACCATCCCCGAGCACCTCAAGACCGAGGACCTGCACGATCTGATCGAATGGCTCGGCGAGCTCGTGCGTCAGGTCGACTCGAGCCTGCTCGATGAGTGGTCCGAGCTCATCGCCGGTGTCGACAACGGCCGGTTCGACCGTCCGGACGAGCCGGTCGTCCCGCCCGCGCCCAAGCGCCTCAGCTCCAACACCCGCGCTTTCCGCGTGCTGGTGCGAAACGAGATGTTCCGCCGCGTGCAGCTCGCCGCTCGCGAAGACGTCGAGTCGCTGGCATCCCTCGACCCCGACTTCGGCGCCGGCGGCTGGGATGCCGCCCTCGACGCGTACTTCGCCGAGCACGACGAGATCCTCACCGGCGCCGACGCACGCAGCCCGCAACTGCTGCTCATCGATCAGGGCGCGAGCGAGTGGAAGGTCCGTCAGATCATCGCCGACCCCGCAGGCGATCACGACTGGGGCATCTCCGCGGTCATCGACCTCGCGGCATCCGACGAGGCGGGCGAGGCCGTCGTCACCGTGACCGGCGTCACCCGCCTGTAGCCCGATCGACGGGAGGCAGGGTCAGCGCGACCTCTGCGTGCCGGATGAGGTCGACACCGCCGCGGCGAGCGCCTCGATGTGGCGCTCGGCCGACCGCAGCACCTCGTCGGCGGCGACGGCGTCGGGGTGCCTGCTCACCTTGAGCCCGAGCCACGGCGTCGCGCCCGCCGCGAGCACGGCGGCGTGCACGCGCTCGTCTGTGAGCAGCGACGCGGCACGCGGGTCGATCGATGCGAAGGGGTGGTGGGCGTCGATCCAGGGGCCGCTGTAGGGGCTCTCGCGATCGGATGCTCCCGAGAGCACGAGTCCGTCGAGCAGGCCGCTGCCCGCGGCGACGGCGATCTGGTCGGCGACCGCGTCGGCGCCTCGCAGCTCGATCGCCGAACGGCCCCAGTTGAGCCACAGGCCGACGTCGGCGCCCGAGGAGCGGATCGCCCGGATCTCGCCGTCGAGCGAGAGGAATCCCTTCTCGGGGGTCTGCCCCGGCACGTGCGCGTCGCAGTGCTCGATCACCAGTCGCGCCCCCGACCAGTCGAGAGCCGAGATCTCTTCGAGCGAGCGCGCGAGCGCGTCGGCATCGGCCACCGCTCGCGGTGAGGTGTGCAGCTCGACGACCGCGGTGCGAGCGGCGCTGCGCTCGGCGATCGTCGCGACGTCGGCGGCGACGCGCCGCAGATCGGCGAGGGCTGCGGCGCGGCCGGCCTCGTCGGGCGACGCGATGCCGTAGCCGGGAGTCGCGATACGGCGCATGACGAACGGCAGGGGCGTGATGGCGAGGGCGATCTCGGGCACGTTGGCGAGGAACCAGTCGGTGTCGTGCGGGTGGATGCCGTCGATCCACGGCACCTCCAGGGCGTCGACGCCGTCGAGCTGGGCCAGTCCGCGCAGCACGGCGTCTTCGACGGAGGGGTCCCAGTTCGCGAAGGCGGGCGACAGCGGGTAGGCGCTGACGACGACGCGTCTGCTCATCGCTCGGCGCCCTGTGCGGCGTCGGTCGTCGCGGCGTCGGGCTTCGCCGCGTCGGCCACGGCGGCGGCGAACCACGAGGTGATGGTCGACGGATGCGTGATCGCCGTGCCGACGCACACCGAGAACGCACCGGCGGCGATGGCGGCCGCTGCCTGCTCAGGGGTGTGCAGACGGCCCTCGGCGATGACCGGCCGTGAGCAGTGGCCGGCGATCTGCGCGATGAGCTCCAGATCCGGGCCGTCGGTCTGGGGGCGCTCCCCGGTGTAGCCCGACAGCGTGGTGCCCAGGTAGTCGGCTCCAGCGGCTTCGGCGGCGATCGCGTCGCCGAGCGATCCGCAGTCGGCCATGATCAGGGCATCCCGCCGCGTCTCGGCGAGATGGGCGCGCAGGCCCGCGATCGTCTCGGCGAGGGTGAGACCGTCCGGTCTGGGGCGACGGGTGCCGTCGATCGCCACGATGTCCGCCCCGGCGTCGGCCACGGCCCTGGCGTGCGCGAGCGTCGGGGTGATGAACACCTCGTCGTCGCCGTCCTTCCAGAGGCCGACGATCGGCACGGGCAGCTCGGCGACTGCCCTGATGTCGGCGATGCCCTGCACCCGGATGCCTGCGGCGCCGCCGACCAGCGCCGCCTGGGCGACCTGCGCCATGGTGCGCGGGTCTCGCATCGCCTCGCCTGGATAGGCCTGGCACGACACGATGAGGCGTCCCTCGAGCCGCTCGGTGACGTCGGTGAATCTCATCGGTTCCTCCAGGCGGATGCCGCGGCCCCGCGCAGCGGGGCGTCGTCGCCGAGCGCGCCCGGCAGGATGGGTGTGTTCTGCAGCGCGTCGATGGCGTCGTCGCGGTACGCGGCCAGCATCGCCTGCCACCAGGCGTCGCCGATCTGCGGCACGCCGCCGGTGATGACGATGCGCTCGGGATCGATGAGCGCGGCCGCACCGGCGAGCGCACGGCCCACCGCCGCGGCGGAATCGGCGATCGCCTGCACAGCCCGACCGTCTCCCCCGGCTGCTGCGGCGGCGACGCCGCGGGCGTCGGTCACGGCGGGGTCGCCGCCGAGCGAGAGATAGTGCCGGTGCAGGCCGAGGCCCGCCCCGATCGCCTCGAGGTGACCGGTGCGTCCGCACGGGCAGCGCAGGTGCTCGGCGCCGCGGATCGGCAGGTGCGCGAGCTCGCCGCCCACGTGGTGGGCGCCGCGCACAGGACGCCCGTCGACGATCACCCCGGCCCCCACGCCCGTGCCGACCGCGACGACCAGTGCGCTGGACGCGCCGGCGGCTGCGCCGTGCAGGAACTCGCCCGACGCATGCGCGTCGACGTCGTTCTGCACGGCGATCGGGGCGCCGTCGGCGAGCCGCTCGGCCAGAGCCGCGCGCACGCGATCGGCCAGGCGGGTGCCAGGCCAGTCGGCGAAGGTGTCGGTCGACGACACGATGGTTCCGGTGCCGGCATCCACCACTCCTGCGGTGCCGATGCCGACGCCCGCGAGCGTGATCATCGCCCCGTACCGCTCGTCGGCGGCGGCCAGCAGCCGCTCGGCGAGAAGCCGGACGGTCTCGACGACGGCATCCGGGCCCTCACCTGCGCGGCTGGGGGCGACGAGGGTGTGCTGCGGCACGTCGTCGCGGCCGGCGAGCGCCGCGGCCGTCTTCGTGCCGCCGATGTCGATGGCGAGCACGAACCCGGCCGACGGCGCGACGGCGGTCATCAGACCGTCGCGACGGGCAGCAGCCCCACCGCGGCGAGCACACCGCTCACCTTATCGACGACAGCGTCGTCGAGCGGCGTGACCGTGCCGGCCATGGTCGCGTGATCGATCAGGCCACGAGCCTTCATCGCCGCCTTGAACGCGCCGACGCCGGTCGCGTCGCCCGAGAGCCCTGCGGGCTGGAAGACGATGTCGAACATGCGGTTGATCCGCTCCTGCTCGCTGCGGGCGGCATCCCAGTCGCCACGGGCGGCGGCCTCGAAGAGTCGCACGTACCCCTCGGCCTCGACGTTCGCGACACCGGGAACCACGCCGTCGGCGCCGGCCAGCAGCATCGCGTCGACGACCATCTCGTGACCGGTGAGCAGCTGCAGCGGCCGGCCGGCGGCGTCGTTCGCGGCGATCAGGCGGCGGAAGCCGACGTCATCGCCCGACGAGTCCTTCACGCCTTGGATGACGCCCTCGGTGCCGAGCTGGATGAGCAGCTCCAGGCTGAGCTTCTTGTGCACGCGCACCGGCACGTCGTACGCCCACAGGGGCACGTCGATGGCGGCGGCGATCGCCCGGAAGTGATCCGCGATCTCGGCCTGGTCGTTCAGCGTGTACAGCGGCGCCGTGGTGACGATCGCGTCGGCGCCGGCGTCGGTCAGCCGGCGAGCGGTCTCGATGATGCGCGGCGCGGTGAGCTCGATGGCTCCCGCGATGATCGGCACGCGGCCGGCGTTCGCGTCGGCGATCGTCGTGAGGATCGCCACGCGCTCGTCGTCGGTGAAGTACGCGGTCTCACCTGTGGATCCGAGGGCGAACAGGCCGGCGACGCCGGCGTCGACGAGGTACTCGACGAGGCGGGCGAGCGAGGTGTGGTCGACCGAGTGGTCGGGCAGCAGCGGGGTGGCGACAGGGGGGACGACACCGGCGAAGGTGAGGGATGCAGTGGTCATGAGGTCTCCGGTCAGGGTGGAGGGTCGCGATCAGCGAGTGGTTTCGAGGAGGGAGGGAGCGGCGCCCAGCAACGTGCGGGTGTACTCGTCGGAGGGGTTGTCGAAGACCTGCGCGGCGTCGCCGTACTCGACGATGCGGCCCTTGTTCATCACGACGATCTCGTCAGACAGGTAGCGCACGGTCTGGATGTCGTGCGAGATGAACACCATGCCCAGGCCCAGCTGGTCTTTGAGGTCGGTGAGCAGGTTGAGGATCTGCGCGCGCACCGACACGTCGAGGGCCGAGGTGGGCTCGTCGGCGACGATGACCTGCGGGTCGAGCACCAGGGCGCGGGCGATCGCCACGCGCTGGCGCTGACCGCCGGAGAGCTGGCTGGGCAGGGCGTCGAGGGCGGATGCCGGCAGCCCGACCAGGCCGATCAGGTCGCGCACCTTGCGGCGGCGCGAGGCCGGATCGCCGAGCCCGTGCACCTGCAGCGGGTCGAGCAGCGCGTCGCGCACCGTCATGCGGGCGTTCAGCGCGGTCGCCGGGTCCTGGAAGACCACCGAGAGGATGCGGCCGAGGCGTCTGCGCACCGCGGGGGTGAACGAGCGCACGGGCTCGCCCGCGAAGATCACCTGACCGCTGGTGGGCGTCTCGAGCCCGATGAGCACCTTGGCCGAGGTCGACTTACCCGATCCGGACTCGCCGACGATGCCGAGGGTCTGACCGCGCTTGACGGTGAGCGAGACCCCGGCGAGGGCGTCCACGTGCTTCGGACGGAACAGCGTCGAGGCGCGGGTGCGGTAGCGGACGTGCACGTCCTTCAGCTCGATGACGGGTTCGCTCATCGCCCTGCTCCGATCGGCTCGACGGGCGCATCCTCGGGATGCGCGGAGTAGAAGTGCTCGGTGCCCGCGATCCGCCTGCGCACCGGGGTCACACCCGCATAGCGGGCAGGGTCCGACGAGCGCGGGGCGAAACGGTCGCCCGCGGGGAAGTCCCGCGGCGACGGGACGACGCCCGAGACCTGGTGCAGGCGGTCGGAGCCGGCCTCGATCGACAGCACGGCGCCGAGCAGACCCTGGGTGTACTCGTGCACCGGCTGCGAGAGCACCTCGCGCGTGGTGCCCTGCTCGACCACCTGGCCCGCGTACATGACCGTGATGCGGTGCGTGAGCTGGGCGACGAGCGCGAGGTCGTGCGAGACGAAGACCATCGCGAAGCCGAGCTCCTTCTGCAGGCGCATGAGCAGCTCGACCACCTGCGCCTGCACGGTCACGTCGAGGGCCGTGGTCGGCTCGTCGGCGATCACCAGGCGCGGGTTGCGGGTGAGGGCCATCGCGATGAGCACGCGCTGGCGCTGGCCGCCCGAGAGCTCGTGCGGGTACGACGAGAGCGTGCGCTGCGGGTCGAGGCCGACCAGCTCGAGCAGCTCTTCCGCCGTGCGGGTTCCGCCACGGCGGGTGAGCTGCTTCATCTGCGAGCGGATCAGCATGGCCGGGTTGAGCGAGCTCAGGGCGTCCTGGTAGATCATCGCGATGTCGTGTCCGCGCAGGGCGTTGCGCTCGGCCGGCGCCATCGTCAGCAGATCCCTGCCGTCGAAGAGGATGCGTCCGCGCACGCTCGCCTTCGGGTCGAGCAGGCCCATGATCGCGAGCGACGTGATCGACTTGCCGCAGCCCGACTCTCCGACCAGCGACATGGTCTCGCCGGGACGCACCGTGAAGCTGACGTGGTCGACGACGTCGACGTCGCCGTGCCGGGGGAACGAGATGCACAGGTCCTGCACCTCGAGCAGCGGAGCCGCGTCGCCCTGGTACACCAGGCGGTCGTCTCGGGCGAGCTCGCGCCTGCGCAGCTCGGCGAGACGGTCGGCCAGCGGCACCGCCGGGGTCTGCGGCCCGAGTGCGTCGGGCACGCCGCTCGGCACCGAGAGGTTCACCGAGGTGTCCACCGTGGGGATGACGTGCGTGCTGTCGAGCGCCGCGCTCTCGAGGTCGCTGGTGGACTCCTCGGTGTTCGCGGCATCGGCGGTGATCTTGCGCGCCTTCGGCGAGACCATCGCGTCGGTCATGCCCTCGGAGAGGATGTTCAGGCACAGCACCGTGATCATGATCAGGATGCCGGGGAAGAACGTCGCCCACCAGGCGCCCGACATCAGCAGGTTGCGGCCGGCGGCGATCACGTTGCCCCAGCTGGGCTCGGGGTCGGGCACACCGGCCTGCAGGAACGACAGCGACGCCTCGAAGACGATCGCGTCGGCGACGAGCACGGTGGCGAACACGAGCACGGGGGCGATCGCGTTGCGGGCGACGTGCTTGACGATGATCCGGGGCGTGCGGGCGCCCATCACGCGCACCGACGAGACGTAGTCCTCGCCGTACTGGTCGAGCACGTTGGCCCGCACGATGCGGGTCAGCTGCGGCACGTAGAGGAAGGCGATCGTCAGCACGAGCACGGGCAGCGACTTGCCGAAGACGGCGACGAACACGGCGGCGAGCGCGATGCCGGGGAACGACATGATGACGTCCATGACGCGCATGAGCGTCTCGGAGACCCACTTCGGCGCCGTCGCGGCGATGGTGCCGAGCACGCAGGCGACCGCGAGGGCCACCAGAGTGGCTCCGATGCCGATCACCAGCGAGTAGCGGGCGCCGTAGACCAGGCGGGAGAAGATGTCGCGGCCCTGTCGGTCGGTGCCGAACCAGTGCTCGCCGCTGGGTGCCTGCACGGGGGCGCCGGAGGCGAGCGGGTCGAAGGCGGCGACGACCGGCGCGAGCACCGCGGCGAGCGCGATGACGGCGAGGATGCCGAGACAGATCATCGATCCGATCGAGAGGCCTCCGAAGCGCAGGCCGGGAGCGGAGAGTCGTTCAGTGAGTTTGCGTCGCATGGGTCACACCGCCCGGATTCGGGGATTGATGAGCACGTACAGGAGGTCGACGATGATGTTGATCACCACGAAGGCGAGCGCGACGGCGAGCGTCACGCCCTGCACGAGGTTGGGCTCGTTGTTGGTCACGCCGTTGAGGATCAGGGTTCCCATGCCGGGGATCGCGAAGATGATCTCGATCACGACGGCACCGCCGAGCAGGTATCCGATGCGCAGGCCGAGCACGGTGACGGGGGTGATCAGCGCGTTGCGCAGCACGTTGCGACCGACCACGACGACGCGGGGGATGCCTGCGCCGAGCGCCGTGCGCACGTAGTCCTTGTCGAGCTCTTCGACCATCGAGGTGCGCACGACGCGCGAGAGCTGGCCGATGACGGGGACGGCGAGGGCGATGGCGGGCAGGGTCATCCTGGCCAGCCAGCCGGCCGGGTCCGCCCAGAAGTCGGGAAGAGGGCCAGAGGCGGGCAGCGCGCCGAGCGCCAGGGTGAACACCTGGATGAGCAGGATCGCGAGCCAGAACGACGGGGTCGAGAGCGCGGCGACGCCGAAGAAGCGGATGACCTGGTCGGGCCAGCGGTCGCGGTGGACCGCGGCGAGGACGCCGATGGCGAAGGCGATCATGACGGCGATGATCAGGCCGAAGAAGGTGAGCGAGATCGTGACGGGGAACGCGCGGGCCACTTCGTCGACGACGGGAAGGCTGCGGGCGGAGTAGGTGCCGAGGTCGCCGCGGAAGAGCCCGGCGAGGAAGCCGAGGTAGCGCGCGAAGAGCGGCAGGTTCAGGCCGTGGGACTCGCGGTAGGCCTCGAGCGCCTCCGGAGACGCCGTCTCGCCGAGCGCGACGCGGGCCTGGTCGATGGGCGAGAAGGACATCACGAAGAACACGAGGAACGTGATGCCCAGGATCATCACCGGCAGCTGCAGAAGCCTGCGGCCGATGAGGCTGAGCGTGTTGGACACGGTGAACCTTCTTGTTCGAGGGGGAGGGTGCCGGGCGGCGCGGGGGGTCACGCGCCGCCCGGCTGTGTGCGGGCTACTTCGCCGCGACGCCGACGTCGAGGAACGACAGGCCCGTGGTCGGAACGGGCTCGAACCCGACCAGCTGCTGGCTGCTCCACGCCGTGGGCAGCTTGCGGTGGAACAGCGGGTAGAGCACGGCCTGCTCGGAGAGCAGGTCGAAGGCCTTGTTCCAGGACTTCTGCTGCTCGTCGCCTTCCTGCTGCACGGCCTGATCGAGCAGCTCGGTGAGCTCGGCGTACTCGGGTGAGTCCGCCCAGGCGGTGCGGGTGTTCGACCACACGTTGTCGCCGTACCACCAGTTCATCAGCAGGTCGGGGTCGACGCCGAACACCGACGGGTCGCCGGGGGCGACGGCGACGGTGTAGTCGCCCGAGTCGACCTTCTCGTACATGGCGGCCGACTGGCCGATCTCGAGCTGGGTCTTCACGCCGACGGCGTCGAGCGACTCCTTGATCAGCGGAGCGACCTCCTTGACCCAGCCGGTGTCGGTGGTCAGCAGCGTGATCGACAGGTCGGATGCTCCGGCCTCGGCCAGCAGCTCCTTCGCCTTCTCGGGGTCATACGTGTAGACCGTGGAGGCCTCGTTGTAGTTCGGGTAGTTCTCGGGGAGGAACGAGGTGGCGGGGGTCGCGTTGCCGAGCATGCCGGTCTCGATGATCTTGTCCATGTCGAGCGCGTAGTGCAGCGCCTGGCGCACACGCGGGTCGTCGAACGGCTTCGCCTTGGTGTTGAACATCATGAACAGCAGACCGAACGACTGCACGCTCTCGACCTCGGCTGCCGAGGCGAGGCCGTCGACGTCGATGTAGGGGACGTCCTCCATGGCCTGGATCGTGCCGGTCGACATGGCCGTCACGCGAGCGGACGGGTCGGCCAGCAGGTTCCAGTTCATGCCCGCGGCGAGTGCCGGGTGCGGGCCGTTGTAGTCCTCGAAGCGCTCGAAGACCATCTTGTCCTCGGGCACGGCCGAGACGAGCTTGTACGGACCCGAGCCGACCGGCTTCGAGCCGAACGCCTCGGGGTCGGCCTCGACGACGCTCTTCGGCACGATCTTGACGACGCCGAGGCGATCGTCGATCAGCGAGAACGGGTAGTCGGTGGTGATGCGGACGGTGTCCTCGTCGACCGCGGTGACCGTGTCGATGAAGTCGATGAACGACAGGAAGAGCGAGTTGTTCGCCGGGTCGAGCACGCGCTCGTAGCTGAACACGACGTCGTCTGACGTGACCGGGTCGCCGTTCTGGAAGGTCGCTCCCTCGCGGATGTCGATCTCGTAGGTGGTCTCGTCGACCTTTTTCGGCATGTCCGCGGCGAGCGCAGGCGCGGGCTTCTGCGTGGCCGGGTCGAGGTCGACGAGCCCCTCGAAGATGTGCCAGTTGGCCGAGACCGTGACGGCACCCGAGGCGACCATCGGGTCGAAGCTGCCGTTCAGGGAGTACGAGATGCCGGCTTCGATGATCGCGTCGGGGTCGACGTTGCCGGGCTCGGCCCCGGCATCCTTCTGGCCCGTCGCTGCGGCGCCGCAGCCGGAGAGGGCGACGGCGACCGCGATCGAGCCGGCCAGCGCCGCTGCGAATCGAGTCCCGCGCCTGCGAGGGAGGTGTCGGTTCATGTGATGCTCCAGTTCGGGAGGGGACGACATCGTCGGGGACATCAGATGTCTGATGTACTATAAACACAGATGGCCCGTGATCACAACAGTGAGATGATCAACGGAATGTGAGAGGAGAGCGAGTGAACCCGACCCGATCGCGCGCGTCTCGGATGCGCCGCTCCACCACGGCAGATCAGATCAAGCAGCTCATACTCGCCCGCAGCCTGCGACCAGGCGACCCGCTGCCGACCGAGGCCGAGCTGTGCGAGACCCTCGACGTGTCACGCTCCTCCGTCCGCGAGGCGATCCGCACCCTGTCGACGCTCGACATCGTCGATGTGCGCCACGGGCACGGCACGTTCGTCGGCGAGATGTCGCTCGACCCGATGGTGGAGGCGCTCGTGTTCCGCGGGGTGCTGTCGCCCGAGGGGTCGCTGCAGGCGCTGCGGGAGGTCGTCGAGGTGCGCCTCGCCCTCGACCTCTCGATGGCCGAGCGTGTCGTCGGGGCGGGTGCGGCTCAGGCCGAGCACCCCGCGCTGTCCGAGCTCGTCGACGAGATGGTCGACAAGGCGTCACGGGGTGAGAACTTCCTCGAAGCCGACCGCGCCTTCCACACGCAGCTGTTCGCATGCACCGACAACCACCTGGTCGGGCAGCTCGTCGGCGCATTCTGGGACGTGCACACGGCGGTGCTGCCGCAGCTGCAGATCGCTCCCCCGGCCGACATCCAGCAGACCGCCCAGGCGCACGGCGACATGCTCGAGGCGGTGCGCGCCGGCGACGTCGAGGCCTACCGGCGCGCGGTCATCGAGCACTACGCCCCGTTGCAGCGCGTTCTCGCCCAGTCGTCCTGACCCGTCACCTCACGCGCTCGGTCGGGTCGCGGTACATCTTCGGGCACCCGTCGACGGGAGCCTCCGGCCGCAGCTCGAAGTGCCAGGGCTCGTTCTCGTACACCTTGCACAGCCCGAACGCCGCGCCGTTGCGCCCCAGCCACTCGGCGCTCTGCCACGGACCGATGTCGACGGCATCGCCCGACACGTGCTCCGAGGTCTCGGGCGTCGCCACCCACCGAGCCGCCTCCTGCGCCGAGCCGTACGTGCCCACCGCCTCGTCGAGCAGAAGCTGCTGCAGCTCGGGCGATCGCCAGCCGCTGTTCACCCGCAGGTCGACCCCGTCGTCCACGCCTGCGGCGGCGGCGGTGCGCACCGCGTCGAGCAGCGCCCCGTCGAGGCCCGCCACCGCCGGCGATCCGTCGTAGAGACTCAGCGCCGACCCCGCCTCGATCTGGCCGTCGGCGGCGGTGATCCGGCCGTCCGCCGCGGCCTCGCCCCACTCCTGCACCGTCGAGACGGGCCCGGCCGGGGCCGTGAACGTGCTCGCCGAGATGGCGTTCGGCGCCTGCAGCAGGACGAACACCAGCGCCGCGGCGCCGACGACGAGGGTCGCGATGAGTGCCGCGCTGCGGCCGGATCCGGATGACTGAGCTGTGGTCATGGCATCCAGTCGACTCGTGCGCGCGTTGCCACCGCGTATGCGGTTCTCGATACGTTCCCGATATGCCCGCGTGCGTAGGATCCTTCTCATGCGCGTGCTGATCGTCGAGGACGAGCCCTACCTCGCCGAAGCCGTCCGAGACGCCCTGCGGCTCGAGGCGATCGCCTCCGACATCGCCGGCGACGGAGACACCGCGCTCGAGCTGCTCGGCATCAACGCCTACGACATCGCCGTCCTCGATCGCGACATCCCCGGCCCGTCCGGCGATGACGTCGCCCGCTCGATCGTGGCGTCGGGAAGCGGCATCCCGATCATCATGCTCACCGCGGCCGACCGGCTTGACGACAAGGCGTCGGGCTTCGAGATCGGAGCCGACGACTATCTCACCAAGCCGTTCGAGCTGCGTGAGCTGGTGCTGCGCCTGCGCGCGCTCGACAGGCGGCGGCAGCACGCGCGACCGCCGGTGCGCGAGCTGGCGGGGCTGCGGCTCGATCCGTTCCGGCGCGAGGTGTTCCGCGACGACCGCTACGTCGCGCTCACCCGCAAGCAGTTCGCGGTGCTCGAGGTGCTCGTCGATGCGGGCGGCGGCGTGGTCAGCGCCGAGGAGCTGCTCGAACGGGCGTGGGACGAGAACGCCGACCCGTTCACGAACGCGGTGCGCATCACGGTCTCGTCGCTGCGCAAGCGGCTCGGCGAGCCGTGGCTGATCCTGACCGTGCCTGGCGTCGGCTACCGGATCGACGCGGATGCCTAGGCCGAGGGGCCTGAGCGCCCGGTGGAAGCTGACGCTGAGCTACGCCGCGATCGTCGTGGTGTCCGGCGCGGTGCTGCTGACGGTGGTGGCGGCGTGGCTGCTGCGGTACGTGCCGGACGGCGCGATCATCGCCGACCGGTTCGTTCCGAACCGCTCGGATCTGGTGCGCGCCTTCACCCCCGCGGTCGTCGTCGCGCTGGTCGTGCTGCTGCTTATCGGGGTGGGTGGCGGCTGGCTGCTCGCGGGGCGGATGCTCGCACCGCTCGACCGCATCGGCAGAGCCGCGCGCCTCGCCGCCGACGGGTCGCTGTCGCACCGCATCGCGATGGAGGGTCGCGGTGACGAGTTCCGCGATCTGGCGGACGTGTTCGACGGGATGCTCGAGAGACTCGAGGCCAACATGGCCGAGCAGAAGCGGTTCGCGGCGAACGCCTCGCACGAGCTGCGCACGCCGCTCGCGATCTCGCAGGCGCTGCTCGAGGTCGCCCGCGCCGATCCGCATCGGGATCCGGATGCCCTGATCGACCGCCTCACCGAGGTGAACGCGAGAGCGATCGAGCTCACCGAGGCGCTGCTCCTGCTCAGCCGGGCCGACCGGCGCGCGTTCACCAGCGAACCGGTCGACCTGTCGCTGCTGGCGGAGGAGGCGGTCGAGACGCTGGCGCCGCTCGCCGATCGCCGCGGGGTCTCGCTGGAGGTCGGCGGGCAGGCCGCGCACGCCCTCGGATCGGCCGCGCTGCTGCAGCAGCTGATCATGAACCTCGTGCACAACGCGATCGTGCACAACCTGGCATCCGGCGGCGTCGTCGGAGTGCGCACGCACGTGCGGCCGCAGGGAGTCGCGCTCGTGGTCGAGAACACCGGCGAGGTGCTCGCCCCCGAGCTCGTGCCGACGCTCGCCGAGCCGTTCCAGCGCGGCGCCGAGCGGGAGCGCGACCCGGATCACGTGGGCGTGGGGCTGGGTCTCGCGATCGCCCAGCGCATCGCGCAGGCGCACGGCGGCACGCTCGTGCTGACGCCTCGCGACGCCGGCGGGCTGAACGTGACCGTGTGGCTGCCGCGGCCTCCAGCCTGACGCGTCGGGGCGCCGCCGCAGCCGCGCCTCAGCTCACCAGGGGCTGGGCTGGTAGTCCTTCAGGAACACGCCCTGCAGGTCGACGCCGGCCTCGCCCTGCACGATCGGGTCGTACACGCGGGCGGCTCCGTCGACGAGGTCGAGCGGGGCGTGGAAGCCCTCTTCAGCCAGGCGCACCTTCGTGAAGTGCGGGCGCTCGTCAGTGATCCAGCCCGTGTCGACCGCCGTCATGAGGATGCCGTCGGTCTCGAGCATCTCGCCGGCGCTGGTGCGGGTGAGCATGTTGAGGGCGGCCTTGGCCATGTTGGTGTGCGGGTGACCTGGGCCCTTGTACCGACGTGAGAACTGACCCTCCATCGCCGACACGTTGACGATGTACTTGCGACGGGCGGTCGACGCCGCCATCGACGCCCGCAGCCGGCTGATCAGCAGGAAGGGGGCCGTGGTGTTGCACAGCTGCACCTCGAGCATCTCGAGCGGGTCGACCTGATCGACCGACTGCACCCAGCTGTTCACGCGGTTCACGTCGGGCACGAGACCGCCCGCGTCGATCGCCGTGCCGTCGGCGTGCTTGACGAGCGACGACGACCCGGGCGCCATGGCGAGACGAGCGAGGTCCTCTGCCGTGAGCGCCTGGCCGCCCTGCTCGGCGACGGTTCCGCCGAGCGCCGCGACCGACAGCAGCGGGTGCGCGTCGACCGAGGCCTGCAGCGCCTGCGGGTGCGGGTCGGCCGTGTGCCCGAAGGTCTCCATCTCGGGCAGCGGGCCGTCGGGAAGGGGCTGCAGCTCGGCATCCGCCAGCAGCGAGTACGCACCGGGCGAGCGCCGCACGGTCTGCGCCGCGTTGTTGATGAGGATGTCGAGCGGCCCCTGGGCCGCGACAGAGTCGGCGAGGCCGATCACCTGCGCGGGGTCGCGCAGGTCGATGCCGACGACGCGCAGCCTGTGCAGCCAGTCAGAGGCGTCGGGCAGCGACGAGAACCGGCGGACGGCGTCGCGCGGGAAGCGGGTCGTGATGGTCAGATGCGCACCGTCGCGCAGCAGGCGCAGCGCGATGTGCATGCCGATCTTCGCGCGGCCGCCGGTGAGCAGGGCGCGCTTGCCGGTCAGGTCGGTGCGCGCGTTGCGCTTGCCGTGGCTGAACCGCGCGCACTCGGGGCACAGCTGATGGTAGAAGGCGTCGACGAGAGTGTAGGGCTGCTTGCAGATGTAGCAGTTGCGCGGCTTGAGCAGCTCGCCGGCGATGGGCGCGTCGACGACGCTGGATGCGAGGTCGAGCCCGCGGGTCTCGTCGTCGATGCGGTCAGGAGCGCCGGTGGCCGTCCGTGCGACGACGGCCTTGTCGGCCTCGGCGATGGCATCGCGGATCTCCTTGCGACGCGCGCGCTTGACCGCCTTGAACATGTTGGCGGTGGCACGGCGGACGGCGAGATAGTCCGGATGCTGCTGATCGACCTCATCGAGCGAGGCGAGCACGCGCAGGGTGGTCGCGAGATCTTCGGGGTCGATGCCGGAGGCGGGCAGCGAGGGGGCATCGGTCATTGGGCCGATTCTACGCGGCCCACCTGTGACCCCCTGGGCGTTGTCGGCGCCCCGGCGTAGGGTCGGCACATGAGCACCGGAGAAGCTGCGTACACGTCCATCCACCAGGGCATCGTGCCCGGCTATCTGCTCGCGCGCCTGGCGAGATCCGAGCGCTATCCGAAGGCCGCTGAGGCCGCGCGGCAGACGCTGATCGCCGGCCGTCCGGCGTTCCATTCCGCGCTCGAGCTGTCTATCGATGAGAGCGGGGCGCTGGTCGCCGAGGTCACCTCGGCCCCCACCCGCACGATCTTCGACGCGCAGAACACCGAGACCCTGCCCGGCCTGGTCGTGCGCACCGAAGACGATGAGCCGGTCGCCGACGCGACCGTCAACGAGGCCTTCGACGGGCTCGGTGCCACGTTCCGCATGCTGCTCGAGGCGTTCGAGCGCGATTCGCTCGACGGTGCGGGGGCGCCGCTGAACGCCACGGTGCACTACGGCGAATATTACGACAACGCCTTCTGGGACGGCTCTCGCATGGTGTTCGGCGACGGCGACGGAGAGGTCTTCGTCGGCTTCACCCGCTCGGTGTCGGTGATCGGGCACGAACTCGGCCACGGGGTGATCCAGAGCACGGCGGGCCTGGTCTACCGCGATCAGTCCGGTGCCCTCAACGAGTCGATCGCCGACGTGCTCGGCGCGCTCACCGAGCAGCATCTGCTCGGCCAGTCGGCAGAAGACGCGTCGTGGCTGGTGGGCGAGGGCATCTTCACCGAGGCTGTGCAGGGGCGCGCCCTGCGCTCGATGATCGAGCCGGGAACCGCGTACGACGACGACGAGCTGGGCAAGGATCCGCAGCCCGCCCACATGCGCGACTACGTGCAGACGGTGGAAGACAACGGCGGCGTGCACATCAACTCGGGCATCCCGAATCGCGCATTCGCGCTGGCGGCGAAGACGATCGGCGGCCCTGCATGGCAGGGCGCGGGGCTCGCCTGGTATCGCGCTCTGACCGGCGATCTCTCGTCGACGACCGATTTCACGGAGTTCGCTCAGAAGACCATCTCCGCTGCGGCCGGGATCGGGGCTACCGTTGAGTCAGCGGTCCGCGACGCGTGGATCGCGGTCGGAGTCATCGATGGTGCACGAGATCGAGAGCCCCGCTGAGAACGCGGGATCGGGCGATGCGCAGGATCGCATCGTCATCGCCGTCGTGCGCACCGGCGGCATCGCCGGACTCCGCCGCCGCTGGCGGGCGGAACCTGCGCCCGAGCAGGCGCCCACCTGGCTCGAGCTGGTCGAGCGGTGCCCCTGGGACGAGCGGCTGGATCCGGATGCCCGGGGTGCAGACCGCTATGTGTGGAGCATCCACGTGCGTGTGCGCGATGAGCAGCTCGAGCAGGTCGTTCCCGACACGCGCCTGGAGGGCGCCTGGCGAGAGCTCGTCGACGCGGTGCGCGACGCCGACGCACGGTCCGACGCCGACGCCGATTCCGGCGCCTGAGCGACAGCAGGAGAGAGCATGACGCAGAAGATCGTCCCCAACCTCTGGTTCAACCGCAACGCCGGCGAGGCAGGCGGGTTCTACAGTGCCGCGCTGCCGTTCACGAGCGCGCACGTCGCCATGCGGTACCCCGACGAGCTGCCCGACTTCCAGAAGGGCCTCGAGGGCGAGCCGGTCGTCGTCGACCTCGACGTCGCGGGGTTCCGCATCACGATGATCAACTCCGATGACACCTATCGGCCTACACCGGCGATCTCGTTCATGCTCAACTTCGATCCGCTGCTGTTCGACGGCGATGCGGACGCCGCTCGCGCCGCGCTCGACGCCGGCTGGTCGGCGCTGACCGACGGTGGCGAGGTGCTCATGCCGCTCGGCGAGTACCCGTTCAGCCCCTACTACGGCTGGGTGCAGGACAGGTACGGCGTGAGCTGGCAATTGATGCTCACCGATCCGGCCGGCGAACCGCGTCCGTTCGTGATCACGCAGCTGCTCTTCTCGGGCGACGCCCAGGACAAGGCGGGCGAGGCGACGGAGTTCTACACCTCGCTCTTCGACGACGCCGCCTTCGGCACGGTGATGAGGTATCCCGAGGCATCGGGAACCGCGGCGGCGGGCAGCGTCATGTTCGGCGAGTTCCGCGTGGGCGACCAGTGGTTCTCGTTCATGGACTCGAACGTGACGCACGAGTTCGGCTTCACCCCCGGCGTCTCGCTCGAGATCCGCTGCACGGGCCAGGCCGAGGTCGATCACTTCTGGGATGCGCTGTCGGCGGTTCCCGAGGCCGAGCAGTGCGGCTGGCTGGTCGACCGCTACGGCGTGAGCTGGCAGGTCGTTCCCGAGAACATGGCCGAGCTGCTGGCGAAGCCGGGGGCGTATCAGCGGATGCTGGGGATGAAGAAGCTGGTCATCGCCGACTTCTGAATCGACGGGATTCGAGGAACGAGATCATGGGACTTTTCACGCAGAAGCCGCAGGAGCCCAGCGCATGGGCCGCGCTGCCGGGTGAGCCGCTCGACGAGACGAACCCGACCGAGCGACTCGACGAGGCGCCGTCGCTCGACCTGATGGACGTCGGGATCAGCGCGCAGTACTCGACGATCGTCTTCCCGGTGACAGCACCGACACCCGAGGCGGCCGACGTCGAGGACTCGGGCGAATAGCCGTCGGGCCGGTCAGCGCTTGCGAGCCCGCCGCGATGCGATGAACAGCACCGCGCCACCGGCGAGCAGAGCCGCGACGGCGGCGATGCGCATGGGCAGCAGGTCTTCGGTGTAGCGCGAGGTGAACGAGACCAGGGCGAGGAAGAAGCCGGCGGCGAGCAGCACAGCGGCTCCCAGCCAGGCGAGCAGCGGGATGCGCTGAGCCGGGCCGCTCTGCGATGGGCTCTTGCCAGGGGCCGGCCGGTGGAACATGCGCGCGATGACGATCACGACCAGCGCGATGACGATCACGATGATCACGGTCTTCAGGGCCAGTCCGGTCACTCGTCGAGCGTACCGACTGCGGGCGGTGTCGTACCGACGCCCTACGGTTGAAGCATGACGATCACCGCCGCAGCCGACGGCTCCGCCCTCGGCAATCCGGGTCCGAACGGCTGGGCCTGGTACATCGACGACGACCGCTGGGCGGCCGGCGGCTCGCCGCACGGCACGAACAACCAGGGAGAGCTGCAGGCGGTGCTCGAGCTGCTGCGCGCCACCGCAGGTGTCGATGAGAAGCTCGTGATCGAGTGCGACTCGCGGTACGTGATCGACTCCGTGACCAAGTGGATGCCCGGCTGGAAGCGTCGCGGCTGGCGCAAGTCCGACGGCGGCCCGGTGCTCAACCGCGAGCTGCTCGAGGGCATCGACGAGGCGATCCGCGGACGCGATGTCGAGTTCACGTGGGTGAAGGGGCATGCCGGGCATCCGCTCAACGAAGCTGCCGACGAGCGGGCGAATGCGGCTGCGAAGGCGTACCAGCAGAAGCAGGAGCCTCGTCGCGGACCCGGTTTCGTCTCGGCGGCGGATGCCGGCGCCACTCTCGCGGGCGCCATGGCCGTCACCGCGTCCGCGGCGTCCGCGCCGTCCTCGGCGTCCGCGCCTACGGCGGCGGAGGATTCGGCGGCGGAGCGCCGGCACGACGCCGCCCTGCTCTGGGCAGAGCCCGCCGATCTTCTCGACGGGCTCGACGGCTCGACGGCATCCACCGCGATCGAGCTCACCGTCTCACTCAGCGCGGCCGAGCACGCCCGACTGCGCGACCGCGCCGACGCGCAGGGCATCTCGCTCGAAGACGCGCTGCGCCGACTGATCTGATCGACGGGCCGTTTCCGCGAGGAATCTCGGTGTTCTCCCGTATTGTGGGCCGGCCGCGTCGGGTCTAGCGTCTGGCCATGAGCGCCATCTTCACCCGAAACGACCGCGCGCTGCGCCACGCGACCGACCCCGCCCTCTCACCCGCTCGTCGGGTGCTCCTGCTCCTGTCCGCGATGCTCGCGGCGGTCATCCTGGCCATGGGCGTCGCGTCGCCCGCATCCGCCGCCGGAAACGGCAAGGGAGGTGGGGGCGGCGGCAAGCCGAGCGCCTCCACCTCGTATGCCGCACTGGGCGACTCCTACGCCGCGGGGCAGGGTGCCGGCAGCTATCTGAACACCACCTGCTACGTGAGCTCGAAGGGGTATCCCGCTCTCATCGACGCGGATCGCAAGATCACGCTGACGGCCCGGCCGGCATGCTCGGGCGCGTCGACCTCCGAGGTCATCGGGTCGCAGGTCGGGCAGATCGCGACGACCACCACCCGGGTCACCCTGACCGCCGGTGGCAACGACGTCGGATTCGGCGCGGTCGTCGAGGACTGCTTCGTGCTCGTCAGCCAGACCGACTGCCAGGCGGCGATCGACGCCGGCAACGCACTGGTCGCCAGCGGCGAGCTGGCCGCCCGCATCACGGCGACCGTCGCCGCGATCAAGGCGCGCGCACCGCAGGCGGTGGTCATCGTCACCGGGTATCCGCGGCTGTTCGAGCCGACCGTGACGCGGGCTCATGCACAGGACGTCAACGCCGGCACGACGGCGCTGAACGCTGCGATCCGCGACGGTGCGGTGGCTGCCGGAGCGAGGTTCGTCGACGTCGAGACCGCCTTCGCCGGGCACGGCATCGGCAGCTCGAGCCCGTGGATCAACGACTGGAGCTGGCTCAACGTCTCGGCCGGGTTCCACCCGAACGCGAGCGGGTACGTGGCCTACGCGAACCAGGTCAAGCTGGCCTGGTAGCCCCGGGGTCGGCCATCCCGGTTCAGTCTGCGGCGGCGCGCCGCACGATGTCCTCGATCTGCGTCCAGGCCGCCTCAGTCGGGTCGATCAGCGCGTACGAGGTGGGCCAGAGGCCGTCGGAGACGTCGAGCGCAGCCTCGGGGCTTAGCCCGAACGTCGAGTAGCGCAGCTTGTCCTGCTGCCCGCTGCGGAAGAAGACGACGACCTTGCCGCCGCGGGCGTAGCCGGGCTGGCCGTAGTACAGCTTGGGCGACAGATCGGTGGCGACCTCGGCGACCAGCGCGTGAAGGCGCTCGGCCATCTCGCGATCGCCGTCGGGCATGGTCCCGATCTTCGCGACGACATCAGCAGCCTCCGCCGCCGCCTTCTCGGCCGTCTTCGCCCGCTTCGCCTCTGCCTTGAGCTCGGCGTTGCGGGCCCTCATGGCCGCCCGCTCCTGTGCCGAGAATCCCGACCCGCTGCTGTCTGACATGGTGATGCCCTTCGTCCGTTCGGTCACCGTCACGATATCCAGCGCCACCCGGCGAGCGCTTCTCGATTCCTGACGGGCTGCGCCGGCGCCCGGTCACAACTCAGGAGAAGTCGCGCGCACGCGCGAGAATCGGCTCCGCTGCGCAAGACCGGCCGGCTCGGTCCTGAATTGTGAACGCCCGCCTGCGTACACTCGCCGAATGACTACCCTCCCTCGGTCCATCACGCGTGCCGTTCTCGGCGGGGCTCTGGTGTTCACCGGTGTCGCGCATCTCACGTTCGCCCGGCGCGGCTTCCAGGTCGCCGTGCCCGACTGGGTGCCCGGCGACCCCGACACGACCGTGGTGGCATCCGGTGTGGTCGAGATCGCGCTCGGCGCCGCGATGCTCGTCGCCCGTCGGCGTCGGCGCGGAGTCGGCCGGCTCGTCGCGCTCTTTCTCGCGGCCGTGTTCCCCGGCAACGTGTCGCAGTGGACGCACCACCGCAGCGCCCCGGGCCTCGACACCGAGATGAAGCGGTTCGGGCGACTGTTCCTGCAGCCCGTGCTGATCATGCTGGCCCTGTGGTCGACCCGCGGCCATCGAGAGGCCCGTACCATCGGGGCATGACCAGCACCGCTCGCACGCTCACCCGCATCGCCCTCGGCGGCTTCCTCGCCTTCGCGGGCGTCAGCCACCTCACGGTCGCACGCCGTGAGTTCCAGGCGCAGGTTCCCGACTGGGTTCCGCTCGACCCCGACACGACCGTGGTCGCCTCGGGAGCGGTCGAGGTCGGCCTCGGCACGGCGCTGCTGTTCGCATGGCGGCAGCGGCGTCTCGTCGGCGTGCTGACCGCTCTGTTCTTCATCGCGATCTTCCCCGGCAACGTGTCGCAGTGGACCCACCGCCGCGACGGGTTCGGGCTCGACACCGACATGAAGCGCTTCGGCCGGCTGTTCTTCCAGCCCGTGCTCGTGCTGCTGGCGCTCTGGAGCACCCGCCGCGGCTGAACCCAGCCATCCCGCGGTCACAACTCCGGAGATCCGGCGGCAGAACGGCAGAAACCGGCCGATCCGCACACGGATCGGCCGGTTTCTCCGGAGTTGTGAACCAGGCGGACGCGATCAGACCGTGAGCACCGCCGACTCGAGCCGCTGGTACGAGGCCTCCATGCCGTCGGCCATGCCGGTGGCGAGGATCATGTCGCGGGTCTCCTTGTCGGGGAACTCCATCAGCACGGTGATGAGCGTCGCGCCGTCCTCTTCGTAGAAGCTGACGTCGTTGAGGATGTCGGGGCCATCGGTGCCCTGCATCCGCTCGAGCTGCACGGCCCGACGCGGCGCATCGACCAGCAGCATCTCGCCCTCGAAGCCGAACGGCTCACCCTCGGTATCGCCCACCGGAGCCCAGGAGTTGCGGTAGCGGTCGCCCGCGTTCAGGCCGACCTCGCACTCCGTCATCTCCCAGCCGTCGGGTCCGAGCATCCACCGCTTGATCAGCTCGGGCTCGGTGTACGCGCGCCAGACCAGGTCGCGCGAGCCCTCGACCAGGCGCGTGATGCGCACATGGGTGTCGTCGAGCATCTCGACCTCGGTGCCCTTGCCCTGGGCGTAGTCGCGCAGGTCCTGCAGCACGGCGTCGAGCTGCGCCATCGCCATGCGGGTGCCCTCGACCGCGCCCATGGCGACGATCTGCTCGAGCGCCTCGAGCGAGACGAAGTGGCTGGTGTTCAGCATCCGGGTGCCGGTCGCGGTCGACTCGAAGGTGAACTCCATGCGCATCGCGGGGAAGTCCTCGTTGGGGTTGCCCTGCTCGTCGCTGAAGCCGTCGAGCACCTCGAAGCGGTGCGGCTTCTCGATGGCGAGGAACTCCCAGTAGCCCGAGGAGGTCTCGCCGCGCGGGCCGTGCATCGTGTAGGTGGCGCGGCCGCCGACCTCGTGGTTCCACGAGGTGAAGGTCGCCGGCCAGCCGGGAGGGCCCCAGAACCGGCCGAGCTGCTCGGGGTCGCTGTAGACGCCCCAGACGCGCTCGATCGGAGCGGCGAGATCGGCGACGACGGTCATCGTCAGGTTCTCGTGGTCGGTGATGATGTCGGTGACAGGCATTTCACATTCCTTCGTTGGAGGTGTCGGATGCTGATTCGGCCAGCAGGTCGTCGAGCCGGGCGATGCGTGCCCGCCAGAGCTCTTCGTATCGGGCGAGAAGCGCCCGCGCACGGGCGATCATCTCGGGGTTCGCGCGGACGAGCCGCTCGCGTCCCTCGGCGCGCTTGACGATGAGGCCGGCCTCTTCGAGGACGGCGACATGCTTCTGCACCGCCGCGAACGACATCTCGTAGTCGCTCGCGAGGGTGGAGACGGATTGCTCGCGCTCGATCGTCCGGCGCAGGATGTCGCGCCGGGTCGAGATCGCGAGTGCATGGAACACACGATCGATCTCCGCTTCGCTGAGTTCTGTTTGTACAACCATTTGGTTGTACGTTATGCGAGGCGGATGCCGGTGTCAAGAGCTTCTTGTCGACCGCGGATCCGCGTGCGCAAGGCCCGAAACTCGGGGCTCAAAATCTTGTCCCCCAAAAGGGGGACAAATCGGACGGAATCCTGATATATTGCTTAGGTACCTGGGGAACTCAGCTCGACGGGACATGGGGGACCGCGACGAGCTGAGGACAGGACATCACTCCCCCCAGTGATGTCACCGCCTCGGGGATGCGGCTTGGGGAAACCGCGTCCCTGGGGGCGGTCGTTGTGAACGGAAATGAAGCGCCGCCCCGGCGGCGCAGTCAAGCACAGCCACCTTCATCGGAACCCGGAGCGTCGAACGCGCCCGGGACCGACGGCGGGACGAACGGGAGGGAACCATGGTCACTCAAGCGATCCATGTCGAGGATGCGGAAGAGCTGCGCTGGCTGCGTGCCGGCTGGCTGAAGCACGTCCGCGAGCGCACGTCGACATACTCTGTCGTCACCGCGAGCATCTTCCTGCTGTTCGGCGTGCTCGGCATCATCGAGCTCTTCGAGACCGACATCACCCTGTGGGAGCAGGTGCTCTCGGGCGGGACGGCGCTGGTCGGCCTGGGGGTCTTCGCGCTCGTCGCGCTCGTCGGCATCGAACTGCCACGCTGGGTCGGCATGGCGCTCGTCGTCGCGCACGCCCTCGTCTCGGTGTACTACCTCGGTTTCTCCGACGAGCGGCAGAACGCCATCGCGGTGCTGCAGGAGCTGCCGCTCATCGCCATGTTCTTCTCCTGGTTCTACGGCGCGAGGGTCGCTCGCGCGGGCGAGTTCGCCATCCTCGTCGCCCTCGGCGCCGCGATGGCTTTCGGCCCGTTCGCGCCGGGGGCGGGCAGCGTGCTCGGCCCCGCGAACATCATCGGCGCGGCTCTGTTCACCTGGCTGTGCCTCGAAGCGGGGCTCTTCGTGCGGCACCGCATCCGGCTGGAATCGCACTCCGACCCTCTGACCGGTGCGCTGAACCGTCGAGGGTTCATCGCCAAGGCCGAGCTCGAGATGCGCCGCGCGACCCGCCATCAGCGGCCGCTCGCCATCGCCGTGCTCGACCTCGACAAGTTCAAGTCGATCAACGACGGCGGAGGTCACGCCGCCGGCGACTACGTGCTGCGGTCGCTCACCGCGCAGTGGATGTCGCTGTCGCGCCAGACCGACATCGTCGGCCGTCTCGGCGGTGACGAGTTCGCCATGCTGATGCCCGAGACCGATGAGGACGAGGCGCGGGTCGTGATGGCCCGGCTGCGTGAGTACGCGAGCCACTCGTGGTCGTGGGGCGTCACGCAGGTGCACCCCGGCGACACGATCGAGGGCGCTCTCGATCGTGCAGACAGAGCGATGTACGCCGAGAAGGGCTCGGCGACCGGCGCCCAGAGTCGGCAGCAGGAATCCGATACGGTCGCGCTCGTCTCCTGAGCGAGTTCGCCGCCCGCCGGCTATCCCGTGCGACAGTGACGCGGCGAGCCGCACCTCACGCAGCCGGGACGGCGTGCTCGCCCGCTCCTGCGTTCACGTCGGCGCGGGGCCGAAGCCCAGCGATGATCAGGTAGAACGCGAACCAGATCTCGAACGCGAAGATGGGCAGGGCGCACACGCCTGCGACCGGACCGTTGAGGGGGATCAGCCCGAACAGCTGCGCCGTGTTGCTGCCCAGCACCACGACGCCCCCGAAGAGCCCGAGCACTGCCAGCGCCTTGGGCACCAGACCCGAGTCCAGAAGCAGCCATGCCAGCACGACGGTGTTGACGCTGATCACCAGGCCCTGTCCGACGAGGAACGCGGCGCTGTGCAGGGCCTCGAGGACGTCCCTCGAGCCACCAGTCCAGGCGAGCGCGAGCATCGGCAGGGTCCCGGCCGCGATCACGGCGGCTTCCAGCCCTCGCAGGAACGCGAAGGTGAGCGCCCGCACCTCGCCGGCGCAGCGCAGAAGAGGCAAGAGCAGCAGCCCGGTGAGCAGGCAGCCGAGCGCGAGCGTGAACTCGAGCGCCACGCCCAGCGGCAAGGCGGAAGCCGCGTACGCGGCGACCGCGGTCACAGAGGTGACGTGCGTCAGGAGGTATGCGATGCCTGCGCTTCGTGAGTAGGTCCGGTTCTGGCGAGTCATGAGAGCCCCTTCAGGTATACGGCGTATACCGCTGTCCCTCACGCTAGGTATACGCTGTAGATATGTCAAGCCGCAAGGCCCCCCTCGACCGCGACAGAGTCCTCGACGCCGCCATCACGCTGGCAGACCGGGTCGGCCTCGAGGGTCTGTCGATGCGGCGCCTGGCGGAGACGGTCGGCGTCACGCCGATGGCGCTCTACAAGCACGTGTCGAGCCGCGAAGACCTGATCGACACGATGGTCGAGCGGATCGTCTCGGCGTTTCGCGTCGCGGACGGGGACACCGATTGGAAGCGTGAGGTGCGGGCGCGCATCCTCGCCGCGCGCGCGGTGACGACACGCCACACGTGGTGGCGCACGGCGGTCGAGACGAGGACGATGGCAGGACCGGCCGTGCTGTCGCACATGAACGCGCTGATGGAGGCGATGTTCCGCGGCGGCTTCTCCCCCGACCTCGTTCATCACGCCATGCATGCACTCAGCACGCGCATGTGGGGGTTCACGCGCGACGTCATGCCCACCCCCACCTTGCCTGCCGACCCGGAGGCACGCGACGCGGCTCTCTCCGCCTACGCCGAGGCGTATCCGGCCATCGTCCGCATGGCGGCGACCGCCTCTCATGCCGGCGCAGCCTGCGACGAGGACGCAGAGTTCCTCTTCGCACTCGACATCCTTCTCGACGGATTCGAGCGGCTCCACGAGCGCGGATGGCGATCAGCGCCGATGGCGTGATGCGCGCGGCGAACGCACCGCCTCGATTCTCAGGCCGGAGATAGCCTGCCTGGATACGCTCGTCTCGCCCACCCGTGCCCTACAGAAAGAACACCCGTGAGCATTCCGCGCGCCTCCGCCGACCAGGAGGGTCGATCTCCCGACCCCCTCGCTGAGAGAGGGGGTGATTCCGGATGCTCGCCGCAGCACTGACACTGCTGGTCGGAGTTCTTCTGACTCTGGCGATCATCGCCGCCTGCGGCTTCTTCGTCGCACAGGAGTTCGCGTACATGTCGGTCGACCGCTCTCGCATGGCGGCGAAGGCCGAGAAGGGCGACGCACAGGCCAAGCGGGTCCTGGCGATCACCAGGCGGACCTCGTTCATGCTCTCCGGCGCTCAGCTCGGGATCACCGTCACCGGTCTGCTCATCGGATACGTCGCCGAGCCGCTCATCGGCGAGTCGATCGGCACGCTGCTCGGCGGCGCGGGCATCGACCCCGCGGCGTCGATCATGATCGGCACGATCGGCGCTCTGCTGCTCGCGACGGTCGTCACCATGATCTTCGGCGAGCTGTATCCCAAGAACCTGGCGATCGCGAGCCCCGAACCGCTGGCGCGCGCACTCGCCGTGCCCACGCGCATCTATCTGCTGCTGTTCGGGTGGCTCATCACCGTCTTCGACGTCGCCGCGAACGCCCTGCTGCGCCTGGTGCGCATCGAGCCGCTCGAAGACGTCGACGAGAGCGCCACCGCCCGCGACCTCGAGGCGATCATCGAGGAGTCGCGCACGAGCGGCGACCTGCCAGACGACCTGTCGATGATCATCGACCGCATCCTCGACTTCCCGCAGCGCGACGTCGAGCACGCCATGGTCCCCCGGTCGCAGATCGACTCGATTCCGCCCGACACCACCGTGGGCGCCGTTCGCGCCCTCATGGCGACCGGGCACACGCGCTACCCCGTGATCGACGACGAGGACGCCCCGATCGGCGTGGTGCAGCTCATCGACGTCCTGCGGAGCGGGCACGACGACGACGCCCCGGTCTCATCCCTGATGAGGGATGCGGCGGTGCTTCCGGCCACCATGCTTCTTCCGGCGGCGGTCCATCGCATGAGGCAGACGAGGAACGAGCTCGCCTGCGTCGTCGACGAGTACGGCAACTTCGACGGGATCCTGACCCTCGAGGACCTCACCGAAGAGGTGATCGGCGAGATCTCCGACGAGCACGATCCCCTCACGCCCGGTGTCGTCCGCGACGGCGACCGCAGCTGGTCGCTGCCGGGTGATGTCCACCTCGATGAGCTGGAGCGCCTGATCGGGCACGACCTCACGCGCGACGATGACGAGACGATCGCAGGACTGGTGATCCGTGAGCACGGCGACCTGCCGATCGAGGGCACGGTGCTGCGCATCGACATCCCCGAGAGGGCGGGCGAGACGATCCAGGGCATCCGGATCGAGCGCTGGCTCGACGTCGAGGTGACGGAGGTGGCCCGCCTGGTGCCGTCCCGGCTCGCGGTGCGCCTGCACGAGTTCGACGCGGATGCGGAGACCGTCGGAGAGAGCGGACGCCGCGCCACCACGGACGACCTTCCGGATGAGGGGGTGGCCTCGTGAGCTGGTGGATGGTGACCCTCATCACAGCGGCGCTGATCATCGCCAGCGCGTTCTTCGTGATCGTGGAGTTCGCTCTGCTCGCGGCCCGTCGACACCGGCTGGAGGCGGATGCCGAGCACAGCGCCTCAGCACGCGCAGCGCTTCGCGGCGTCAACGAGCTGACGGTCATGCTCGCCTTCGCGCAGCTCGGCATCACCGCGTGCACCTTCGCGCTCGGCGCCATCACGAAACCCGCGATCGACTACGCCCTCGCGCCGGTGCTCGAGCAATGGGGCCTGTCGGCCGTGCTCGCCGACGTCGTGGCGTTCATGCTCGCGCTCATCGTGGTCACGTTCCTGCATCTCGTCATCGGCGAGATGGCACCCAAGTCATGGGCCATCGCGCATCCCGAGACCGCGGCCAAGGCGACCGGCATCGCCGCCCGCGCGCTGACCTGGCCGCTGCGGCCGTTCCTCCTGTGGATCAACCACATCGCGAATCGGCTCGTGAAGGCGTCGGGCGTCGAGCCCGTCGAGAAGGCGGCCGCCGGTGGCCAGGACGCCGACACGATCCGCGAGCTCGTGGCCCACTCCCGTGCATCCGGGACTCTCGAGGAGCTGTACTCGGAGCCGATCGCGAAGGTCATCGACCTCAGCGCACTCACCGTCGGGCCTGTCGTGCGAACCGACCGCGCGCCGTCTGCGGTCGCGGCGACCGCGACGGTCGCCGACGTGCAGTCCGCCGCTGCGGCATCGGGCCATCTGCGGATCCTCGTGGGCGAGGGGCCCGCGTCTCGCGTCGCACATGTTCGCGACACGCTCGGCGTGCCCGCAGACACTCCCGCCGACGCCATCGCGCGCGACCCGCTGGCGCTCGCCCCCTCGACCTCGGCGTACGACGCGCTGACGCGGATGCGCCGGAAGAGAGCGCAGCTCGCGACCGTGGTCGACGGCGAGCGCCTGGTCGGCGTCGTCACCCTCGACGATCTGCTGCGGGAGGTGCTTCCGGCCTGACGTGCGTCGGGCCTCAGCGCCGCCCGAACACGGCGTGCAGCAGCGGCACGACCGAGGCGCACATCAGGCCGACGCCCCACCCCGGTGCAGGCTCGAGCAGCAGCACGCCGCCGATCAGCAGCCCGCCGAAGAGCACGGCCGACACCGCCCGGTACGCGACGCGGATGATGCGGTCGAGCCGCAGCTCGAGGCTCGAGATGTCGAAGGTCAGCGACCCCGAATCGAGGCGGTTGAGGGCCGCATCGACGCGGGCCGGCAGGCGCCAGAGCGTCGACATGTTCGTCATGCTCTGCGCGCCGAGGTCGCGCAGCATCCCGCCGCTCTCGTCGCGCAGCAGCTTGGTCGCGTATGGCTCGACAGGCTCCCAGATGTTGAACGCCGGGTCGAGGGCGCTGCACATGCCCGAGGTGAGAGACACCGCGCGCATGAGCAGCAGCATCCGCTCGGGGAACTGCACGGGCAGCGCCCGCACCGTGTCGCCGAACTCCCGCGCGAAGTCCTGGAACTCCCGCGGATCGACGTCGCGCAGCTCGTTGAACCCCATGCCCCCGAACCGCGCGAACAGCATGGTCAGCGCGCGTTCGAGCTCTGCCGTCTGCGCCGACGGCAGCAGCACGCCGATCTGCTGCGCCGCCACGATCAGGCCGTGGCTGTCGCGCGACGCGACGGCGATCACCAGAGTGCGCAGACCCGCGCGGATCGTGTCGGGCACCTCGGCCATCATCCCGAAGTCGATGAAGGTCAGCCGCCACCCGCCATCTGCGGAGGGGGTCACGAAGATGTTGCCCGGATGCGGGTCGGCGTGCACGAACGAGTGCGTGAACACCTGGTCGAGCATGACCTGTGCGAACACCTGCGCCACCTCGGCGGGGTCGATGCCGGCGGCGCGCAGCGCCACGGTGTCGCTGATCTTGATCGCACTGACGTCTTCGAGTGTGAGCACCCGGCGCGTCGAGCGCTCCCAGACCACGGCGGGGGCAGAGACCCGGGGGTCGTCGGCGAAGTCCGAGGCGAAGCGCTCGGCGCTCGCGGCCTCGTGCAGGTAGTCGATCTCTTCGTGACACGTCTCGGCGAACTCCTCGACCAGCGCGGGAGCGTCGACCCGCGACGAGACGGCGCGCACGCGCTGCGCCCACCGCGACACCCGCCGCAGGGCGGCGAGGTCGACGGCCACGATCCCGTCGATCCCCGGCCGCTGCACCTTCACGATCACCCGGTCGAGTCCGGTGTCGGCGGCGTCGCCAGGCGACAGGGTGGCGCGGTGCGCCTGACCGAGGGATGCCGCAGCCACAGGCACGGGATCGAAAGAGGCGAACGCGTGCGAGAGCGGCATCCCCAATTCGGCCTCTGCGGCCGCTCGGATGTCGTCGAACCGCTCCGCGGGCACCTCATCCTGCAGCCCCGCGAGCTCGGCGGTGATCTCGGGCGGGAGCACGTCGAGACGCGACGACATGAACTGCCCGACCTTGATCATGAGGCCGCCGAGCTCGACGGCGAGGCCGCGGAAGCGGCGCGCGAGGCGCAGCATCCGGGCATCCCTGGTGCGATCCGCGACCCGGCCGAGGCCGACGCGCGGCAGCACCAGCTCGAACCACCAGATCTGCACGAAGGCGCGCGCGGCGAAGCGCAGGATGCGGCGATAGCGAGCCTGGTGCACAGAACCCCCTGAGTGCGGGATCACCCCTCGGCGAGGATCGCGTACAGCCTACGCCGGGCGTCTTCGAGGATCTCGACGCCCTCCTTCACCTGCTCGGGAGTTCCGGTGCGGCCGAGCTGCGCGGCGGCGCTGGCGAGCTCCATCCCGGCCTTCGGCAGGCCGCCGAGGTGCCCCGATCCGGTGCTGCTGCGCTGACCGGCGCCCTCCCACGGCGCGGGCTTCGCCGCGAGATCCTCGGACTCGGCGATGCCCGCTTCGGTCAGCGAGTACGTCTTGCGGCCGCCCTGCTCGGTGGCGGTGATCATGCCCTCGTCGGCGAGCAGCTGCAGGGTCGGGTAGACCGAGCCGGCGCTGGGCTTCCATGCGCCGCCCGAGCGCTCACTGATCTCGCTGATGATCTGATAGCCGTGCATCGGACGCTCGGCGAGCAGCGAGATGACCGCCGCGCGCACGTCGCCGCGCGCCATGCGCGAGCCGCCGGTGCGCTGCTCGAAGCCGTTGCGCAGCTGCTCGACCGCCTCCCACACGCCGGCGAGCGGATTGCCCGCGCCGTTGCTCGAGCCGAAGGTGAACCCACTGGAGGGGAACGATCCGTTCATGATGACCTCCTGTTGCTGAACGATGCTCAACGATATGTCGCTATAGGTCGCTAGACAAGGGGTCTCGCCCGGTTCAGGGCTGGTTCTCAGAGGCCCGGATCGCCCACGCCGCGCTCGGCAGCGAGCACGGCGAGCTCTTCGGCCGCCTCGCGCAGCGCCCGCACGACCTCGACGACGGTCGCATCGGTGATGCGCGCAGCAGGCCCCGAGACCGACACGGCGGCCGGCTGTCCGATGCCCTTCACCGAGACGGCGATGCAGCGCACGCCGACCTCCTGCTCGCTGTCGTCGGCGGCGAAGCCGCGCCCGCGCGCACGGCGCAGATCGGCGATGAACGCCTCTTCGTCGGTGATGGTCTGCGGAGTGAACCGCGGCAGGCCGGTGCGGGTGATCAGCGCGCGCACCTGCCGCTCGGGCATGGTCGACAGCATCGCCTTGCCCACGCCGGTCGAGTGCGGCAGAACGCGGCGCCCGATCTCGGTGAACATGCGCATGCGCTGACGCGACGCGACCTGTCCGGCGTACAGCACGAGATCGCCGTCGAGCACGGCGAAGTTCGCCGTCTCGTGGAACTGGTCTTCGAGCCGGCGCAGCAGGGGGAGGGCGGCGTCGGCGAGGGGCGGCACCGCGTGCCGGCCGAGCGAGATCAGGCTCGCGCCGAGGGCGTAGCGCCGGTCTTCGAGCTGTCGCACGTAGCCGAGGTGGTTGAGCGTGCCGAGCAGGCGGTGCGCGGTCGGCACGGCGAGGCCGGTGCGCCCGGCGATGGATGCCAGTGACGCCTCTCCTCCGGATGCCGCGAGCGCCTCCAGCAGTGAGAAGGCACGCGTCACGGACTGCACCGTCCCGGCCGGTGTCGAACCGGTCGCTGCGGCGACTGAACCTGAGTTTGCGGCTGTTCCCTCCATGAGTTCCATCATATGAAATCGCCGCTCCAAAAGGTGCACGCCTGCCTAATCTGGAACTGGACTTTTAGAGGGGAGAGACATGTCGAGCACACGTCAGATCGTCGCCGTCACCTACGCCACGGCGGCCCAGGCAGTCGACCTCGCCATGCAGATCGGCGCCGAGCGCGGCGTGCGCCCCGTGGTCTCGGTGGCAGACCCCTCGATGACCGTGATCGCCTTCGGCATGGCCGACGGCGCAACGCCCCACAGCGTCGAGACCAGTCGTCGCAAGGCCGCGACCGCGGCATCCACCCGCCGCCGCACCGCACTCATCCCCGAAGCGGTGGCCGTCGCGCTGCCGCTCGGCACGGGCGGCCTGCTCACGACGATCGACGGCGGCTTCCCCATCTACTTCGGCGATCAGCATGCCGGCGGACTCGGTGTCGCCGGCGGCACACCCGCTCAAGACGCGGAGATCGCCATGGAGACCCTGCGCCGGATCGGCGCTCGAACAGAAGGAATGGAACTATGACCTCGCACCTCAGTCGCGCCGATCTCTCGGTCGCCGCCCCCATCGTCGAGTTCGCCGAGGCGGCGCTCGCCGAGAGCGGGCGTGACATCGACGAGTTCTGGGCCGGCGCCAGTGCGATCATCCACGAACTCGGGCCCCGCAATGCAGAGCTGCTTGCGAAGCGCGATGAGCTGCAGCAGAAGATCGACGAGTTCCACCGCCAGAACCCAGGCGTGCCCGAGAAGAACGCCTACCGCGCGCTGCTGACCGACATCGGCTACCTGGTCGAGGCTCCCGAGAACGTCGCCGTCACCACCGAGAACGTCGACCCCGAGATCGCCACGATGGCCGGCCCTCAGCTGGTCGTGCCGCTGCTCAACGCCCGCTTCGCGATCAACGCCGCCAACGCCCGCTGGGGTTCGCTGTACGACGCGCTCTACGGCACCGACGCGATCGACCAGACCGGCGAGCTCGCGCCGGGCAAGGAGTTCAACTTCACGCGCGCCGCCGCCGTCGTCGAGCGCGGACGCGAGCTGCTCGACCAGATCGCTCCCCTCACCGAGGGCTCGCACCGCGACGCCACCGGCTACGCCGTCGACGCCGACGGCCTGATCGTGCGCACCGAGACCGGCGACCACCGCCTGGCCAACCCCGCCGGGTTCGTCGGCTACACCGGCGAGGCGGATGCCCCCACCGCCGTGCTGCTCGTGCACCACGGCCTGCACGCCGAGATCGTCATCGACCGCTCCGGCCGCATCGGCGCGACGGATGCCGCGGGCGTGCAGGACATCATCCTCGAGTCGGCGATCACCACGATCCTCGACCTCGAGGACTCGGTCGCCGCCGTCGACGGCGACGACAAGGCGCTCGGCTACCGCAACTGGCGCGGGTTCATGGACGGCTCGATCAGCGAGTCGGTGACCAAGAACGGGCGCACCTTCACCCGCACGCTCGCCGAGGACCGCACGTACACGACGGCCGACGGCGGCGAGGTCACCCTGCCCGGTCGCGCGGTGCTGTTCATCCGCAACGTCGGCCACCTGATGCGCACCCCCGCGGTTCTCGACCGCAACGGCGAAGAGGTGTTCGAGGGCATCCTCGACGCCATCATGACCTCGCTCGGCTCGCTGCCCGAGCTCGAGGGCCCGAACCGGGGCGGCAACTCGCGCACCGGATCGATGTACATCGTGAAGCCGAAGATGCACGGCCCCGAAGAGGTCGCGTTCGCCGCCGAGCTGTTCAGCCGCGCCGAGCAGCTGATCGGCCTGCCTGCCCGCACGATGAAGGTCGGCATCATGGACGAGGAGCGCCGCACCTCGGCGAACCTCAAGGCGGCCATCGCCGCGGCATCCGACCGCGTCGTCTTCATCAACACCGGATTCCTCGACCGCACGGGCGACGAGATCCACACCTCGATGCACGCCGGTCCCTTCCTGCCGAAGGCGCTCATCAAGCAGCAGCCCTTCATGAAGGCGTACGAAGACCGCAACGTCTCGATCGGCCTGGAGTGCGGTCTCGACGGTCACGCGCAGATCGGCAAGGGCATGTGGGCCGAGCCCGACCTCATGCACGACATGCTCGAGAAGAAGATCGCGCACCCGCAGTCGGGTGCGTCGACCGCGTGGGTGCCCTCGCCGACCGCCGGAACCCTGCACGCCCTGCACTACCACCAGGTCGACCCGATGGCCGTGCGCGCGACCCTCACCCCGACCGGCGACGAGGCCCTCGACGCGCTGCTGGTTCCGCCGCTCGCCGGCGAGGGAGACCTGACGCCCGAGATCGTCGCGCAGGAGATCGACAATAACGTGCAGTCGATCCTCGGCTATGTCGTGCGCTGGATCGACCAGGGCATCGGCGTCTCGAAGGTGCCCGACATCCACGACGTGGGCCTGATGGAAGACCGCGCCACCCTGCGCATCTCGAGCCAGCTGCTCGCCAACTGGCTGCAGCACGGCGTGATCACCGAAGAGCAGATCGATGACAGCCTGCGCCGCTACGCGCCGGTTGTCGACCAGCAGAACGCCGGTGACCCGAACTACGAGAAGCTCGCGTTCGGCGAGGGCGAGAAGCCGGGCATCGCATTCACCGCGGCCCGTCGCCTGATCGTCGAGGGCGCCGCCCAGCCCAGCGGTTACACCGAGCCGCTGCTGCACGGCCTGCGCCGCGAGAAGAAGGCCGAGCAGGCTTCGGCCTGAGTGCGGTTTCGAGGGGGCGGATGCTGCGGCACCCGCCCCCTTCGTCGTCCCGCCGGGCTTCCGCTCGGCTCCCTTCCGCCCGAGAACAGGCCGGTTCGCGAGAACAGGCTGGTTTCCCGGCATCCGTCCTGTTCCCGGCATCCGTCCTGTTCTCGGGATGCCGCGCCGGCGCCGGCTGACAGACGCCGGCCCGCGCGTCAACCCGTTCGGCGCGTCAGGGCATCCGCCCGTACTCTCGACGCATGAGCGAGCTGACCGCCCCGACCGGGCGCGAACCGGCGCTGCGCGCCATCCCCCGCCACGACGGCACGGCGCCTCGCGCGCTGGTGTTCGGCGCGACCGGATACATCGGCGGCCGGCTCACTCCGCGGCTGCTGAACGCCGGATACCGGGTGCGGGTGCTCGCGCGCGATGCCGCCCGCGCGGAGTCGTTCGGCTGGGGCCGCGAGGTCGACATCGTCGAGGGCGAGGCGCAGAACCGGGATGCCGTGGCCGAGGCCATGCGCGATGTCGACGTCGTGTACTACCTGGTGCACTCGATGACCGGCGGCAAGGACTTCGAAGAGCAGGACACCGCGGCAGCAGAGGCCGTGGCGGATGCTGCGGCCGCGGCCGGCGTGAGCCGGATCGTGTACCTCGGCGGGCTGCATCCGGATGATGCCGACCTGTCGCCGCACCTGCGGTCGCGGGTGCGCGTGGGCGAGATCTTCCTCGAATCGGGCGTGCCGACGCTCGTGCTGCAGGCGGGCGTCGTCATCGGGTCGGGGTCGGCGTCGTTCGAGATGATCCGGCACCTGACCGACGTGCTGCCGTACATGCCGGCGCCGAAGTGGGTGCGCAATCGCATCCAGCCGATCGCGATCCGCGACGTGCTGCACTACCTGCTGGGCTCTGCGCGAGTCGACGAGTCGGTCAACACCGCGGTCGATGTCGGCGGGCCCGACGTGCTGCGCTACGGACAGATGATGAACGGCTACGCGGTCGAAGCGGGTCTTCCGCAGCGGGCGATCGCCGCACTGCCGGTGCTGACACCGCGGCTCGCGTCGCACTGGGTGAACCTCGTGACGCCGGTTCCGCGCTCGATCGCCCGGCCGCTGGTCGAGTCGCTGCAGAACGAGTGCGTGATGAAGAATCATGCGATCGATGACCTCATCCCGCCGCCCGAGGGCGGCCTGACGCCGTATCGGCGGGCGGTCGCGCTCGCGCTCGGGCGGGTGGATGCCGACGGCGTCGAGACCAGCTGGCAGGATGCCGAGGTCTCGGGCGCTCCGAGTGCGCCGCTGCCGAGCGACCCCGACTGGGCCGGACGCACCGCGTTCACCGACGAGCGATCGGTGCACACGCACGCGACGGTGTGGGACGTGTGGCGCGTGATCACAGGCATCGGCGGCGAGAACGGCTGGTACTCGTCTCGTTTCCTGTGGGCCGTGCGCGGCGTGATGGATCGCGTGATCGGCGGGGTCGGACTGCGCCGCGGCCGGCGCAGCCGCTCGAAGGTGCGCCCCGGCGATGCCGTGGACTTCTGGCGCGTCGAAGCGGTCGAAGAGCCGCTGGTGCTCGAGTCGGGTGAGGGTTCGCGCGGCGGGCTGCTGCGGCTGCGGGCCGAGATGATCGTTCCCGGGTCGGCCTGGCTCGAGCTGCGCGCGATTCCGGATGCCACGGGCACCCGCTACGAGCAGCGCGCCGTCTTCTTCCCCCGGGGCCTGACGGGCCGGCTGTACTGGCTGGCCGTGCTGCCCTTCCACGGGTTCATCTTCGCCGGCATGGCGGCTCGCATCACGGCCGAGGCCGAGGCCGGGCAGGGCGACTCAGTCCTGGGCTGAGCCCGCGCGCCCCGGTGAGCGGTTTCACCCGGGTGGAGCCCGCGCGCCCAGGTGACCGAGTTCGCAAGAACAGGCCGGTTCTTGAGAACAGGCCGGTTCGCCGGCATCCGTCCTGCACTCGCGAACCGGCCTGTCCTCGGGGGCCGACCACGCGAACCGCTCTCACCACCCCTGGCGCTATCGAACGATTAACGATAGATTCTTATCGTTGTTCAATGAGAGGCGCACCATGAGAACGGGAACCATCGTCCTTCTGAAGGGCGTCATCGCGCTCGCGCTGGCGGGCTCGGTGGTCGTGCAGGTCATGATCCTGCCCGCGGTCTGGCGCGACCTCGAGGGCGAGGTGCTCTGGGGTCGCATCGCTCTCGTGAGCATCGCCGCACTCGGCGTGCTGAGCATGCAGGTCTTCGCCGTCTGCGTGTGGATGCTGCTCACCCGCGTGCGGCACGGATCGATCTTCCAGGTCTCGTCGTTCCGCTTCGTGAACGTCATCATCGGCACGATCGTGGCAGCGGCCGTGCTCGCATTCGTGCTCGCGGGGCTGCTCGCTCCGGGCGAGATGGCGCCGGGCGCGGTCGCCCTGATCGCGGGTGCCGGGCTCGTGCTGGCCGGCTTCGCGCTGCTCGTCGTCGTGATGAAGGCGCTGCTGCGGCAGGCGATCGAGCGCGAAGACGAGGCCCGCACGCTGCGCGACGAGCTGGGCGAGGTGATCTGAATGCCCGTCATCGTCGACATCGACGTCATGCTCGCGCGGCGGAAGATGGGCGTCGGCGAGCTCGCCGAGCGCATCGGCATCACGCCGACGAACCTCGCGGTACTCAAGAACGGCCGAGCGAAGGCGGTGCGATTCACGACGCTGGATGCCCTGTGCGAGGCCCTCGAGTGCCAGCCGGGCGACCTGCTGCGCTGGGAGCCGGACGAGCCGGCTCACTGAGCACCCAGCACAGGAGAATGCACGAGAACAGGACGATTTCCCGGCATCCGTCCTGTTCTCGGGTGCTCTCCTGCCTTCGAGCGGGCGGGACGGATGCCCGGGACCGGGTTTGTCAACGGGCATCCCCCGCCGGAATCCGGATGCGAGTCTGAACGTCCACCGACGATCGGAGCCACCATGTCTGACCCCACGCCCTTCCCGACCGACCCGACCAAGGCCGAAGGCACCGACCCCGACCTCAGCACCGACGCGCAGACCCCGGACTCCGACGAAGACGCTCCCGACGACCGTAAGCCGACGTTCGAAGAGCAGCAGCACGACCGCCTGGCCGCCGAGGAGCAGGCGGTGCGCGACGAGAAGCACCCGCACATCCCCTGAGCCGACGGGTCAGCTCGGGCTGCCGCACCGTCAGGCGGTGAGCAGCCCGCTGTCCTCATCAAGGAAGGCGACGGCGCGAACGGGCGCGCCGTCGCCTTGCAGCTTCACGGGGAAGAAGCCGACCTGAAGGTCACGGGGAAGATCGGCGAGCCCGCACAGGTTCTCGACGATCAGGCCGTCGCCGCCGAGCACGATCTCGTGCACCGGGAAGTCACTCGACGGGTCACCCGTGGCATCCGGGCTCAACGTGTCGACGGCGAGCAGGCGCATCCCCCGTCGCCACAGCTCGGCAGCCGCAGCCGGGTCGAGATGCGGATGCCGGGTGGCCCTCTCATCGCCGAACCACTGCGCCCACCCGGTGTCGATGATGACGATGGCGGGCACGGCGGCGGGGATGTCCCCCGTCGCCGTGAGCGCGTCCCATCCGTAGCGCTGGCCGTCGCGCAGGTCGGGCACGTGCAGCACCAGCGCGTCGCCCACCAGCTCGTCGAGCCGCACATCCGACATGGTGCGCCCGCCGTGCGCCGTGTGCGCGGGTGCGTCCATGTGCGTGCCGGTGTGCGAGCCCATCTCGATGCGCTCGACCAGCACTCCGTCGTTCGCGACGGTCAGGGCCGCGGCGATGGACACATCCGGATCGCCGGGATAGACCATCATCCCGTCTGTCACGGGATGGCTCAGATCGCGCAGCATGCGCTCACGCCCTCGCCACGGCGGCCGAGTCGTCGGCGGTCGAGTCGGCGTCGGCGAGATTGCCGACGGGATGCTGGCGCCGCGTCGTCCTCGTCGGCCATGAGACCGCCAGGTAGAGCACGAATGTGATCGCGAACGCCGGCGCTGTCGAGCCGAACGGCAGCGGAAGCACGTACGCCCACACGTAGGCGAGCACGGCCCCGACGATCCACGACCCGACGGCGAGCCAGTTGACCCCGCCCAGGTACCAGTAGCGGCCGCCGCGCGCGGCGAGGATGTCGCGGTCGTACGACGCGCGCTTGATGACGTAGTAGTCGACGATCATGATCGCGAAGATCGGGGCGAACAGAGCGCCGATCGTCACGAGGAAGGTCGTGAACTGGTCGAGCAGGCCGAAGAAGGTCGCTCCGATGATCGAGATCACGCCGAGCACGAGAGCGGTGGGCAGGAAGCGCATGCGGATTCCGGGCACCGCGTTCACCACGGTGGTCACCATGCCGTACACGACCATCGTGTTGGTGGCCATCACCGAGAGGAAGATGGCGATGCCGAAGATCCACCCGAAGGGCTCGATGATGGTCACCGGGTCGAACGGCACCGCCTCTCCGCCGTTCAGGATGACGTATGCCATCGCGGTGGCTCCGAGCGACATCGAGATGATCGTCGACAGCGTGTAGCCGACTCCGGCGCCGATCACGCTGGCCCGGGTGCTGAGGCCCAGACGGTTGATGTCGGCCGACAGCACCGTCCACGAGATGGCGGTCGCGAGCACGACGTCGAAGACGAGGCCCGGTGTGTAGAAGGGCTCGCCCGGCGCGGCGATCGACGTGAACTCGGCCGGGGTGAAGGTCGTGAAGGCGGTCACGAAGATGTAGGCCGCGATGCCGAGGATGACCACGGCGAACCAGGGCTCGACGCGGGCGACGCCGGCGTGGCCGAAGATGGCGAGGATCACGACGATCGTCTGGCAGAGCACGGCGAAGACCACCGGGTTCGAGAAGCCGGTGAACGTCATCACGACGTAGTCGAGCGCGATGCCGGCGAGCATCGCCTGCACCCAGCTCCAGCCCATGAGGATGATGACGTTCGCGGCGACGGGCAGCAGGCTGCCGCGGATGCCGAACGGGCCACGGGTGAGCGCCATCGTGGGCAGTCCGGTGCGGCGCCCGATGGTACCGACCGCGACGAGCACGGCTGCACCGGCCACCGTGCCGCCGATGATGAGCAGCATCACGAGTCCGAACGGCACGTCGGGCACGAAGAGGGTTCCGGTCAGCAGGGTGGTGACGACGAGGTTCGCAGCCAGCCAGATCATCAGCAGGCGGCCGGTCGTGTAGGTGCCGCGGATCGGGCCCGCGTCATCGGACTGCGTCTGCAGTCGCTGTTCGAGACGGGAGTAGAGGGACATCGGAAAGCTCCTTCGCTTCGCGATCGTGCGCTCTCGCGCGGGGTGGGGGCTAGGACGCCTCGGTGAAGGGGGAGAGATGCTCGTGCACGGCGACGAGCCGGTCGCCGTCGAGCGCGAAGACGATCGTCTCGCGCTCGCGGTACGACTCCTCGCCGTCGCCGGTGTGCACGGTGGTGTCGACGGTGTGGCTGAACACGGCTCCGCCGTCGAACACCTGGATGAGGCTGTCCGACGACGAACACGACACCACACGCCACCCGGCAGAGAGCCACTCCTGCCAGATCCGCTCGTATGCGGCGCGGTCGTCGAGGCGCTGGGGCTCGGTGTGGAAGACGAAAGTGGCGTCTGGCGAGAAGCCGGCGAAGTAGCGTTCGGTGTCGGTCGCGGCGAACGCGTCGACGATGGCGGCGGCGGCTTGCGCCACAGCACTCGGTTCGGGGGTTGTCATGCCCGGTCTCCTTCAGGGTTCGGTGTCGCCGTCGGGCGCGGAGCCATGGCGCTCAGCAGCTCGTAGACGACGTGGCTCGCGGCGACGGCGGTGACCTGGGCGTGGTCGTAGGCAGGGGCGACCTCGACCACATCGGCGCCGACGATCCGGAAGCCGGCGAGCGCCCGCAGCATCCGCAGCAGCTCGCGGCTGGTCATGCCGCCCGCCTCGGGAGTGCCGGTGCCCGGTGCATGGGCTGGGTCGAGCACGTCGATGTCGATGGAGATGTAGAGCGGCTTGTCGCCGATGCGGGCGTGCATGCGCTCGATCGCAGCGGCGACGCCGTGCGTCTCGAGATACTCGCTGGTGATGATCGCGAACCCGAGGCGCTCGTCGTCTTCGAGGTCGCTCTTGTCGTAGAGCGGGCCGCGGGTGCCGACGTGCATGCTGGCCGTCATGTCGATGAGCCCCTCTTCCGAGGCGCGGCGGAACGGCGTGCCGTGCGTGGTGGGCGCACCGAAGTACGTGTCCCAGGTGTCGAGGTGCGCGTCGAAGTGCAGCACGGCGACCGGGCCGTGCACCGCGGCCACCTCGCGCAGCAGCGGCAGCGCGATGGTGTGGTCACCGCCGATCGTCACGAGCCGGTCGGCGTGCGCGCGCAGCGCCCGCGCTCCCGCCTCGATCTCATCGACGGCTGCGGTGATGTCGAACGGGTTCGCGGCGATGTCGCCCGCATCGGCGACCTGCTGCGAGGCGAACGGCGACACGTCCTGCGCGGGGTTGTAGGGGCGCAGCAGGCGCGATGCCTCGCGCACGTGCGAGGGGCCGAAGCGGGCTCCTGGCCGGTAGCTGACTCCGCTGTCGAAGGGCACTCCCACGATCGCGACCTCGGCATGGCCGACCTCGTCGAGGCGCGGCAGGCGTGCGAAGGTGGCGATCCCGGCGAAGCGCGGCACGATGCTGGCGTCGACAGGTCCGCGAGGCGTGGCCGGACGGCTCGTGGTCGATGCGGCTTCTGCGGAGGGGGAATCGCTGGGGTGTTGCATAATTGACAACCTTTGATACTCTGTAGGCAACCTTTCAGTGAATGTATCCTCGCCTGGCCCTCGCGTCAAGAGCGACCCCGATCGGGAGACCCATGCGCGCCATCCACCCTCACGCCGATGCCGTCACGGCGCCGATCGGAGCGAAGCTGCGCGCAGCGCGCACCAGTCAGGGCATGTCACTCAGCCAGCTGGCCACCACGACCGGCCTGTCGAAGGGCTTCCTGAGCCGAGTCGAGCGCGATGAGACCTCGCCGAGCGTGTCGACCCTCGTCCAGCTGTGTCAGGTGCTCTCCCTGCCCGTCGGAGCCCTGTTCACCGAGCCCGAGATCCACCACACCACGTTCGCCGAGGCACCCCGCATCAATCTCGGCGGCGTGCACGTCGACGAGCGTCTGCTGTCGCCGCGCAGCGAGGAGCGCGTGCAGCTGCTGCGCTCCGAGCTCGAGCCGCACGCGCACGGCGGAGCCGAGCTCTACACGATCAACTGCGACGTCGAGGTGCTGCACGTCATCTCAGGAGAGGTGACGATGCGCTTCGCCGACCGATCCGTGGTGCTCGGCGCCGGCGACGCGCTCACCTTCCCCGGCCGCCAGCCCCACACGTGGGAGGTCACCGGCGGCTCTGCGGCGAGCGTCGCCTGGGTGATCGTGCCTGCACCATGGAGCGGGTCGGCCTGAGGCTCAGCGCCCCTTCGCGAGAAGCTCCTGCAGCCGCGCGGCCTCGCCCTCGGGCATCCGGTAGCCGTGCTCGGCGGCGGGATACGCGCCCGACCGCACCTCGCGGGCGTACTCGCCCACGCCGGCGACGGCGACCGAGCGCAGGTCCGCGTAGCGCTTGACGAATCTCGCGGCGGGGCCGTCGTAGATGCCGAGCAGGTCGTGCAGCACGAGCACCTGGCCGTCGGCATCCGCCCCTGCGCCGATGCCGATGACGGGAATGCGCATCAGCGGCATGAGCAGTTCGGTCACCTCTGCGGGCACGGCCTCGATGACGAGCAGCGAGCATCCGGCATCCTGCAGGGCGAGCGCGTCGTCGATCAGAGCGAGTGCCGCTTCGGCGCTTCGCCCCTGCGCGCGGTAGCCGCCGAGGGCGGTGGCGGTCTGCGGGGTGAGGCCGATGTGCCCGATGACGGGGATGCCCGCGGCGACGATCGCACGCGCCCGGTCGACCGTGGTGCCGCCGCGTTCGATCTTCACCAGGTCGCAGCCGGCCTCTTTCACGAAGCGCTGCGCGGTCTCGACGGCGAGCGCGTCGGATGCCTCGTACGAGCCGAACGGCAGATCGCCGACGAGCAGCGGCCGGATGAGTCCTCGCCGCACAGCCCGGGTGAGCATGAGCATCTCGTCGACCGTCACGGGCACGGTCGACGGGTAGCCGAGCACGGTCATCGCGGCGGAGTCGCCGACGAGCACCATGTCGACACCCGCCTCTTCGACGATCTGCGCACCCGGATGGTCGTAGGCGGTGACCATGACGATCGCGTCGCCGGCCTGCTTCTTCGCGGCGAGGTCGCCGATGGTCAGCGGGCGTTCGGTCATGACTGCTCCCCTGCGGGCGATTCGCCCTCGAATCGGACGATGTGGTTGTCGATCAGGCGGGCGCCGCCGACCCGTGCGGCGACGGCCAGCAGCGCTTCGCCGTCGAGTTCGCTGACGGGGCTGAGGTCGTCGAGCGAGCGCAGCTCGACGTATTCGGGTTCGATGTCGGCGTGCGCGAGCATCCGGCGCACGGCGCCGGTGAGGGTGAGGGCGTCGCGGAAGCCGTCGGCGGCCAGGGCGGATGCCTGGTCGAGTCCCCTGCTCAGCGCTACCGCGCGTCGGCGCGCGCGCTCGTCGAGGTACACGTTGCGCGAGCTCATCGCGAGCCCGTCGGGTTCGCGCACGATGGGGCAGGCGACGATGCGCACATCGAGGTCGAGGTCGCGCACGACGCGGCGCACGACCATGATCTGCTGGGCGTCCTTCTGCCCGAAGTAGGCGTCGTCGGGGCGGACGATGCCGAACAGCTTGGTGACGACGGTCGCGACGCCGTCGAAGTGGAAGGCTCCGCGGGCGGCGCCGTCGAGAACCTCGGTGATGCCCGAGACGTGGATGCTCGTGGCGAAGCCGTCGGGGTAGACCTCGTCTGCCGTGGGGGCGAAGAGGATGTCGACGCCCTCGGCCTCGGCGAGCGCTGCGTCGCGGGCCTCGTCGCGCGGGTAGGCCGCGAGGTCTTCGTTCGGGCCGAACTGCGTGGGGTTCACGAACAGCGAGACGACGACGAGGTCGTTCTGCGCACGGGCCGCGCGCATGAGCGAGAGGTGTCCCTCGTGGAAGGCTCCCATGGTCGGCACGAGTCCGACCGTGCGGCCCTCGGCGCGCGCCTCGCGCACGGCGGCGCGCATCTCGGTGATGGTGCGGAGGATCTTCATCGGGTCACTTTCCGGCGAGGTCTCGGGCGCTGTCGCACAGCTGATCGAACAGGGGAAGAAGCTCGGGAGTCGCGGTGGCGATCGCGTCGCGCTGGCGGCGGACGGTGTCGTCGTCGCCGCGGGCGATCGGTCCGGTGAGCGCGGCGGCTGCGCCCTGCTCGACCCAGTTCTGCACCGAGCGGGCGACGAGCGGCTCGAGCAGGCGGCGGGCACCGGGGATGCCCTGTGCCGCGGCGACCCGCTCGGCGGCGTCGAGCACCGTGAGCAGCAGGTTCGAGGCGATGGATGCCGCGGCGTGGTACCCCGCACGGTGTGCGTCGTCGACCTCGAACGGGCGGGCGCCGAGGGCTCGGGCGATCTGCTGTGCGAGGGCGAGAGCCTCGGGAGTGCGTCCGGCGACCGCGGCGCCGATGCCGTGGAACACGTCGGGCGCCTCCGCCCCGGTGAAGGTCTGCAGCGGGTGGATGCTGAGGTCGACGTCATCGAGGCCCGTCGCGCCCGAGAGATGGCCGACGAGGCGGGCGTGGGATCGGGCGGCGGATGCTGCGGTGGCGATCGCCGCATCCGGCGCGGCCAGCAGGGCGACATCGGATGCCGGAATCGCGTCACCGCGCCGAAGCGGGCCGTGCACCGTGAATCCGGCCGCGGCGAGCGCCCGCGCGAGCATGCCGCCAAGACGACCGGCGCCGATGACGGCGATGGTCGTGGGGGCGGTTGCACGTGCTTCGGCAGAGGAGCTCATTACGGGATGAGTATCCGCCCGCCGGGCATCCGCAGCAAAATCTCGGAGGAGGCAGCACCCGGCCCTCTCATTCCATTTCGCATTCTGGGTCAACTTCTGAAGGGTTCTGGCCGTCTTCGCCGCCATGTGCGGTATCCCAGCCGGTAGCTGACTGCAAAGACCGATAGTTTTCTCTCGCTCGCGCAGCCGACAAGTGTACCGGCTGCGGAGAACTCATCTGGGGGAGACAGAACCATGAAGAAGAAGATTGCACAGACCGGCCACGCCTCGCTGAGCGGCGACGATCGCCCGACCGGGGAGGGACAGCCGACCCGTCGCACGGTGGTCAAGGGCGTGGCCTGGTCGCTGCCCATCATCTCCGCCGCGGTGACCGCTCCGCTGGCGACCGCGTCAGGTCCGTGCAGCAGCAGAAGCTACAGGCTGAACTGGACGTCAGGAGCCTGGAGTGGCGGTGGAACATCGGGCAGCGGCGAGGCTGTCGCATCCGACGGCAGCACGATCACCGTGTCTGCCGTCGCCGTGCCTGTCGGCACGGCTGCCATCGATCCGAACAATCTCAGCCCCTTCTATCCGCAGCTGAACATGCTCGCCAGCTACAACAGCGGGATGGACGTGACGTTCACGTTCAGCCAGCCCATCACCGGCCTTCAATTCACTCTCGGGGACTTCGACGGCAACACGTCCGCGGTGAATTACTGGGACGCGGTCCAGGTGTCCGGGGCAGCCTACTCCTTCACATACACGGCCAGTCAGCCATTCGGAATGCAGGGCGACGGCACGAGCTCTGCGCCGTTCCGCAGTCAGTCGCCTGGCACCGTGGCCGGCCCGAACATCGCGACCCAGGGAGTGACCTTCACCTTCGGTGGTCCCCTGACTTCCTTCACCATCCACTACCGCAATGCATATCCGCGCCCCACTCTCGGAAGCGTCACTCAGCAGCTGTTCTTCTCGGACATGACCTTCAGCAACGTCTGCTGACCGATAGGAGCTGCCCCTCGTCCCGGCGAACTGCCTTCTCGATCGGTTGGGGTGCGTGCCGTCATAGCGCACCCCAACCGCGTATCGCGCGACGTGCGTTCGTCTCATCTCCTGCGGGCGTGATGCACGCGATCCCCGCGACCCGCCGCCCTGATCGCACGATTTGCGCCAATCCGGCTCGCCATCCCCTCTGACGTCCTACTTTTGGGTCACCGAGGCCGCACCTCGCGACCGGCACCTCGCTGAACAAGGGAGCGCCGACATGATGCACGAACGACACGGATTCCCCACCGTCGCCCTTGGCCGGAACGCCTCACCGTGGCCCGCCGGCAGTGAGCGCCGAGTTGCGTCATGAAGACGTTCAGCGAGCTCGATTCCCCTCCAGGCCCTGAAGGGTGGCAGGGGCTTGCCGAGCACCGGCGCTATCGCCACTCGGGTTCGGCGCTTCGCGCGGAGTGGATCAGCGCCTTCCTCGCCGGCGCGGGCCTGCGCGTGCGTGGCGGCGACCCGCGTCTCCTCGAGATGAACGCGATCCGTTTCGACGCCTTCTTCGTTGCTCACGTGCGTTCGCAGGCGCTCAGTGTCGAATGGCTGAGACAACGGGCATCAGCTCAGACGCGATACATGCTCGTCTTCGTCAACCACGGCTCGGTCGTCGTCGAAGGCGCGGCGGGTCAGCGGGTCTCTCCAGGACGCGGGATCTGCATCGTGTCCCCCGGCCGGGGATCGGTGATCATCCGAAGCAGTGCAGATTGCGAAGGCATCCTCTTCACCTTCGACCGCCGGGAGATCGCTCCCTACGCCCTCACGCCGTCGAACATCGGCGATATCGATCCGGATGCAGGCGTCTTCCGCGCCGGCTATGCGTGCCTCTACGGGCTCGTCTCCCGTTCCCCCGTGTCCGATGAGCAGACGGACGTGCTGAGAGATCTCACGCAAGCTGTCGCGCGAGCGCTGACCAGAGCGTCCGTCGCCGACAAGCGTTCCGGCACGGCGGTGTGGTCTGCACAGCAAGTCGTGGAACAGTGTTCGAGGGACCCCGATTTCGACGTCGATGAACTCGCCGCCCGAAGCAGCGTCTCGCGTCGGACGCTAGGGCGCCTGTACGAGCGACACGGGCTGAGTCCAGCGCGAGAGATCCGCCGGTCGCGCGCGCAGCGTGCGCTCCTGCTCATCCGCGATCACCACACCATGCCGCTTGAGGACGTGGCCACGGCAAGCGGCTTTCGATCGCTTTCGACGATGGACCGAACACTCATGACCGTATACGGGCTGAGCGCGCGTGCCATTCGACGAGAGGATGGTGCACGTCTCACCTGACGCGCGAACCATGCTTCAGCGCACGAGTGAGCGCAGCCTCCGCACCGCGACCGAGAGGGTCGCGAGGCCCTCGCCGTCCTGTGCGGTCGCCGCGGCGATCGCCTCGTCGACGGTGCGCCGGGTCGAGGCTCCGCCCTGTTTGAGCCAGGCGTCGATCCGCTCCTCGGCCGTGCCGTCATCGGTCGACGCGGCGACCGTCGCGGTCAGCTCGATCATCACGGCGTAGAGGTCGTCGCGCATGCTCGCCCGCGCCATCGATCCCCACCGGTCGGTCTGCGGCAGCGCGGTGATCTTCGTCAGCGTCTGCTCGAACGACAGGCGGGCGGAGAGGGCGAAGTAGAGCCCGGCGACTCCTTCGAGAGTCCAGCCGTGGGTGCGGGCGCACTCGGCGATGTCGAGCAGCGAGAGCACGTCGAGCAGGCCGGCACCGCGGCGGGCGAGCTCGAGCGAGACGCCGGCCTCCTGCAGCTCGCGGGTGCGCGACTCGAAGCGCTCGAGGTCGACGCCCTGCATCCACCGGTCGATGTTGGCCGACAGGTGCGTGACGGGCTCGGTGAACAGCTCGATCTCGGCGCCGATGTCGACACCGTCGGGCCGGTGCTGCACGAACCAGCGGGTGGCGCGGTCGAGCAGCCGGCGGAACGTCAGATACAGGCTGGTCTGCACCTCGGTCGAGACGACGTTGTCGGTCGCCTCGACGGCGACGACGAAGCCGCGAAGGTCGAAGATCTCGCGCACCGCGACGTAGGCGCGCGCGATGTCTTCGCTCGACGCCCCGGTCTCGTCGGCCGCCCGATAGGCGAACGTGATGCCGCCGCGGTTGACCATCGAGTTCACGACCGAGTTGACGATGATCTCGGTGCGCAGCGGGTGGGCATCCAGATCGTCGGCGTAGGCGCGGCGGATCGGCTCAGGGAAGTACTCGGCAAGGGTGCGCTCGAACCACGGGTCGCCGGCCAGGCCTGTTGCCGCGAGGTCGGTCTTCAGCGCCAGCTTCGCGTAGGCGACCAGCACCGAGAACTCGGGGCGGGTGAGGCCCTGCTGCTCGGCGATGCGGTCGGCCACCTCGGCACGGCTGGGCAGGAACTCGAGTTCGCGGTCGAGCTCATCGCGCTCTTCGAGCCACTCCATCAGCCGCTCGTGCACGGGCAGCATGACCACGGCGTTGGCCCGCGAGTTGCCGAGCAGCACGTTCTGCTCGTAGTTGTCGCGCAGCACCTGCACCGCGACCTCGTCGGTCATCGACTGCAGCAGCTCGTTGCGCGCCTCACGGTCGAGCCGGCCGTCGCGCTCGAGGATGCCGAGCAGGATCTTGATGTTGACCTCGCGGTCGCTGGTGCCGACGCCGGCGGAGTTGTCGATCGCGTCGGTGTTGATCCGGATGCCCGACTGCGCCGCCTCGATGCGTCCGCGCTGGGTCACGCCGAGGTTGCCCCCCTCGCCGACGACCTTCAGGCGCAGGTCGCGGCCGTTCACGCGCACCGCGTCGTTGCCGCGGTCGCCGACCTCGGCATCCGTCTCATCGCTCGCCTTGATGTAGGTGCCGATGGCGCCGTTCCAGAGCAGGTCGACGGGCGCGAGCAGCATCGCCTTCTTCAGCTCGAGAGGGGTGAGCTTCTGCACCGAGGGGTCGAGGCCGAACGCCTCGGCGATCTCGGGAGTGATCGGGATCGACTTCATCGACAGCGGGAACACCCCGCCGCCTGGTGACATGATGCTGCGGTCGAAGTCGTCCCACGACGACCCTGGCAGGGCGAAGAGGCGCTCGCGCTCGACGAAGGTCGCCTCGGCATCCGGATTCGGGTCGATGAAGACGTGGCGGTGATCGAACGCCGCGACGAGACGGATGTGCCGCGACCGCAGCATCCCGTTGCCGAACACGTCGCCAGACATGTCGCCGATGCCGACGACCGTGAAGTCCTCGGTCTGGGTGTCGACGCCCATCTCGCGGAAGTGCCGCTTGACCGACTCCCACGCGCCGCGGGCGGTGATGCCCATGCCCTTGTGGTCGTAACCTGCCGAGCCGCCCGAGGCGAAGGCATCCGCCAGCCAGAACCCGTACTCCTCCGAGATGCCGTTGGCGATGTCGGAGAACGAGGCGGTGCCCTTGTCTGCGGCGACGACGAGGTAGGGGTCGTCGCCGTCGTGCCGAACGACGTCGGCCGGAGGCACGATGTCGGCGCCGACGCGGTTGTCGGTGATGTCGAGCAGGCCGCGGATGAAGGTGCGGTACGCCGCCTTGCCGGCCTCGAGCCACGCGCCGCGGTCGGACGGCGACGGCAGGCGCTTGGCGTAGAACCCGCCCTTCGATCCGGTCGGCACGATCACGGCGTTCTTCACCATCTGCGCCTTGACCAGACCCAGCACCTCGGTGCGGAAGTCCTCGCGGCGGTCGCTCCAGCGCAGGCCGCCGCGGGCGACCTTGCCGAAGCGCAGGTGCACGCCCTCGACCTCGGGCGAGTACACCCAGATCTCGGCCATCGGCAGGGGCTTGGGAAGGCCCGGAACGCGCGCGCAGTCGAGCTTCATCGACACCCACGGCTTGGGAGAGCCGTCGGATGCCGTCTGATAGAAGTTCGTGCGCCACGTCGCGGTGATGACGCCGGCGATCGAGCGCAGGATGCGGTCATCGTCGAGGCTCGCGACCTGATCGAGCGCCTCGAGCAGCTCAGCCTCGACCGCCTCGGCCTGCGCGTCGCGGTCGCCCTCGACAGCGGGGTCGAAGCGCAGCTCGAACAGGCGCACGAGGGTGGTGGCGATCGCCGGGTTCGCGACGAGCGCGTTCTCGATGTACTCGACCGAGAACGCCGACCCGCTCTGGCGCAGGTACATGGCGATGGCGCGCAGGATGACGATGCGGCGCCAGTCGAGGTCTCCCTGCAGCACGAGGGTGTTGAGCCGGTCGCTCTCGGCGGCGCCCGTCCATGCGGCGGTGAAGGCGTCTTCGAACACGGCACCCCAGGCGGGGTCGGTCCAGCGGTCGATGCCCTCGGCGGTGAGGCCGAAGTCGCTGACGTGGCAGGTGGTGCCGTCGGGCATCGTGACGCTGTACGGGCGCTCGTCGACGACGTCGACGCCGAGGTCGGTGAGCACAGGCAGCACGCGGGTCAGCGGGTACTCGCGGTGCGAGACGAGGGTGAGCACGCGCTTGCCGGGGATGTCCTTCTCGGGCACGTTGAGGCGCACCGCGAACTCCTGGTCGCGCAGCTTCTCGAGCAGCTCGACGTCGTCGACAGCCTCTTCGGGCGTGACCGTCTCTTTGTAGACGGCGGGGAATGACTGGCCGTAGTCGGCCAGCAGGCGTGCGGCTTCGTCATCGCCGTGGGCGTGGTGCAGGGCATCCACCAGCCCTTCGTCCCACCCTCGCACCGCGTCGGCGAGCTTCGCCTGCACCTCGTCTTCGTCGACGTCGGGCAGCGATGTGCCGCGGGGCACGCGCACGATGAAGTGCAGCTGGGCGAGCGGGGAGTCGACGACGCGCGTGGCGTGATCGACGTGCTCGGCGCCGAACACCTCGCGCAGCACGGCCTCGATCCGCAGGCGAACGGGGGTGTTGTACCGGTCTTTCGGCAGGTAGACGAGGGCAGAGACGAAGCGGCCGAACTCGTCGCGCCGCAGGAAGGTGCGGGCGCGGCGGCGCTCGTTCAGGCGGGTGACCTCGGTGACGATCTTCAGCAGGTGCTCGACCGAGTCCTGGAACAGCTCGTCGCGAGGGTACTGCTCGAGGATCTGCAGCAGGTCTTTGCCCGAGTGCGACATCGGCGAGAATCCGGATGCCTTGAGCACGGCGCGCACCTTGTCGGCGGCGATCGGCAGGGTCGTGACCGAGGCGGCGTAGGCGCCGGAGGTGAACAGGCCGAGGAAGCGGCGCTCGCCGATCACGTTGCCGGCGTCGTCGAACATGCGCGCGCCGACGTAGTCGAGGTAGACGTCGCGGTGCACGGTGGCGCGCGAGTTGGCCTTGGTGATCGTGAGCAGGCGCGGCTCGCGGGCGGTGCGCTGCGCCTCGGGGCGCAGGTGGGCGACAGCCGTGGTGGGTTTGCGCAGGATGCCCAGGCCCGACCCTGCCACGGGCACCAGCACGTCTTCGCAGTTCTGGGTCTCGAGCAGGTATTCGCGGTAGCCGAGGAAGGTGAAGTTGTCGTCGGCGAGCCAGCTGAAGAAGTCGATCGCGGGGCCGATGTGGGCGGGGTCGGCCGTGGCGGGCGGCTCGGTGCGCAGGTCGGTGACGAGGTCGAGGCAGGCGCGGCGCATGGCGGTCCAGTCGTTGACCGCGGCGTGCACGTCGCCGAGCACGCCCTCGAGCTTCTGCCTCAGCGCGTCGCGGCCCTCGTCGGTGGGAACGCGATCGACCTCGAGGTGCATCCACGATTCGAGCTCGCCGCCGTGGGCATCCGTCTCGAGAAGCTCTCCGTCGTCGCCGCGACGCACCGAGACCAGCGGGTGGAGAAGAAGGTGCACCGCGAGGCCTTGACCTGCGATCGCGGCGGTGATCGAGTCGACGAGGAAGGGCGCGTCGTCGGTGCAGATGTCGACGATCGTGCGGCGCGAGGTCCAGCCGTGCTCGCTCAGCGTCGGAGTGAAGACCGAGACGTGGGTCTCGCCCCGCTGCCTCCGCGCCGCGAGGGCGTGCATCGAGACGGCGGCGCCGACCACATCGCGTGGCTCGCGCTCAGCGAGATCCACCGCATCGAGCCGGCCGATCAGGCTCTCGACGGCCGGCCTCACCTCGGCGTCGAGCGTCTCGATGATGTCCCGGAGTTCAGCGGATTCGACGTTGTGCGCCATGACTGATCGTCCCCTTCGGCGGTCGTTCTGGGTCAGCTTCGACCTTGGGACAAGCCTAGTTCGTCGGGATCTGTAATGAGCCTGGCCTGAACGTCGCCGCGGGGTGCGGCATCCGCTTCACCGCTCTACCCTGGAACGTCTGCCTCTTTTCTGAGGAACCTTGCCCTTGGAGCATCCATGTCTGTCATGACCGGCGACGACCGTGCCCGCTATCGGGCCAACCCCTCTGTGCTGACGGCGCTGAAGAACCCCCGGATGCTGACCCGCGAGGTGCTCGCCGGACTCGTGGTCGGGCTCGCGCTGATCCCCGAGGCGATCGCGTTCTCGGTGATCGCCGGAGTCGACCCGAAGGTGGGGCTGTTCTCGTCTTTCATCATGGCGGTGTCGATCGCCTTCCTCGGCGGTCGGCCGGCGATGGTCACCGCGGCGACCGGTGCGGTGGCGCTGGTGATCGCGCCCGTCGCGCCGACGTACGGCATCGACTACTTCATCGCGACGGTGATCCTCGCCGGGGTGTTCCAGGTGATCCTCGGAGTGCTGGGGGTCGCGAAGCTGATGCGCTTCATCCCCCGCAGCGTGATGGTCGGGTTCGTGAACGCGCTGGCGATCTTCGTGTTCAGCTCGCAGTTCCCTCAGCTGATCGGCGTGCCGTGGATGGTCTACCCGCTGGTCGCGCTGGGAATCGCCGTCATGATCGTGATGCCGCGGCTGACGCGGGTCGTGCCTGCGCCGCTCGTGTCGGTCGTGATCGTGACCGGTGTCGTGCTGGCGTTCACGATCGGCGTGCCGACCGTGGGCGATCAGGGTGAGCTGCCGCGCAGCCTGCCGTCGCTGTTCGTGCCCGACGTGCCGCTGACGTGGGAGACGTTCACGATCATCGCGCCGTTCGCGCTCGCCGTGGCGGTAGTGGGTCTGCTCGAATCGCTGCTCACCGCCAAGCTGGTCGATGAGATCACCGACACGCACTCGCGCAAGACCCGCGAGGCCTGGGCGCAGGGTGTTGCGAACATCCTGTCTGGTGCGTTCGGCGGCATGGGCGGATGCGCGGTCATCGGCCAGACGATGATCAACGTGAAGGAGTCAGGGGCGCGCACCCGCATCTCGACGTTCTGCGCCGGCGTCTTCCTGTTTCTTCTCGTCGTCGTGTTCGGCGACTTCGTCGCGACGATCCCGATGGCGGCGCTGGTCGCGGTGATGATCATGGTCGCGATCGGAGCGTTCGACTGGCACAGCGTGCGCCCGTCGACCCTCAAGCGGATGCCGAAGAGCGAGACGTTCGTAATGGTCTCGACCGTGGTGCTCGTGCTGCTCACCCACAACCTCGCCGTCGGCGTCGTCGGAGGAGTGCTGGTCGCGTCGGTGCTGTTCGTGCGCCGGGTCGCGCACGTGGTCGACGTGACGCGGTCTGAGTCGGACGGTGTCGCCCGGTACGTCGTGGAAGGCGGGCTGTTCTTCGCGTCGAGCAACGACCTCACGACGCTGTTCTCTTACTCGGTGGACCCCGCTCGGGTCGTGATCGACCTGTCGAAGTCGCACGTATGGGACGCGTCGACCGTCGCCGCGCTGGATGCGATCGAGACGAAGTACGCGGCGTACGGGAAGACGGTCGAGATCGTCGGGATGGATGCCACGAGCGGGGCGTTCCACGGGCGGTTGAGCGGTGGGTTCTAGGTGAGACGAGCGACCAACGATTTCGCCCATGCGCCTCGCACGCGGGTCGCGACCGCGTGTTCACCGAGACGATCACGCTCTCAAGATTCCGAAACTACATAGTCGCCGCGGCCTTTCGGCACAGACCTCAACTCGAGCTTGGCGCGGCAATGGTCACACTCTGCGTGCCGACTCTCAGATCCGAGGCGATCTTCACTGACGCCCTCGTCCCGTGCGCTTCCGCTCCCAACGGGGATAGCTTCGACGCGCCGACGCCGGAAGCATGCGATCCCGTGGGCGATCCGGCGAGAACTTGGGGTGAGATCTGTAAAACCGCGCCGCTTGTCGTCCGCCGAATCGCAAATCCTGACATAGTGGACCCGTGCTCGATACGAACCTGAACCTCATCCATGCCGAAGCGACAAATGTCCTCGGCGAGTACTACCACCAGGTGACCTTCCCGGCTGCGCAAGATTTTCTGATCGTATACGGACCAAACGGCGTCGGGAAGACGAAGTTTCTAGAGATTATTCACTATATGTCGCGCTTGGACGCGACGAGACTCTCTCGTATGCCTTTCGAATCGGCTACTCTCACGTATTCCGACGGCACCGTGCTCCGCGTCGAAGGCAAGGACCTCCCCGTATTGAGCGACAAGCGCTCCCGCCGACGTCGACTGCGCTTTCAACTTTCGCTTAACGGAAAGCACGCGGAGAAATGGGACTACAACGGTGACTCCTTTGAAGAATGGTTCATCGAGAACACACCATGGCGCCCCTACGGTGATGGCGAGTTATGGGAGGACCAGCGAGATGGCGAGCTCGTCACCCTCGATGAATTGCAGCGCCGTCATCCGGCCAATGGTCGGCGAGGAAGTTTGAAGATACCAACGGCATTCCGAACATTCGCCGCGCATAACTCTAGTTACCTCATCGAAACACAGCGTCTTCGAATCGAGCAAGCTATGGAGTCTCGAGGCTTCCCTAACCGGCACGGGCGCAGGCCGGAACACACTTCCAAGATCGCTGAGCACGCTGCCAAGATGCGGAGCCTTGTGAACGAAGCTCAGACGGAGCACTCGACAATCACGCAGCAGCGAGATCGGGACTTTCCCAACAGGGTGCTTGCGGCTTCGAGTGAAGCGGTGGACGCCGAGTCAGTACGCGAACGTTACGAGTCTCAGAACAAGTTCCGTAGCCGTCTCGGACGAGTCGCCTCGGTAGACCTTGCCGATGCGCTGTCGTTGCCCGACAAGGATCTCGATCCTTTCGAGCTGCGCCTGCTCGACCTGTACCTGGACGATGCTGAGGCGAAGCTTGCGCCGTTCCGGACCCTGCTCGAGAAGATTGAGCTTTTGGAGGAGGTCATCAACTCCCGCTTGCTCCGAAAAAGGCTGGAAGTCACGGCGAAGGATGGTTTGTCCGTCAAGCATCTGGACGACGACCGCCTCATCGACCTCAACTCGCTTTCGTCTGGAGAACAACACGAGATCATCCTGATGTTCGACCTGCTCTTCAACGTCCGAGAAGGCGCACTCGTTCTGATCGATGAACCCGAGATATCCCTGCACGTCGTGTGGCAACTAGCATTCATCCCAGACGTGCAGAAGATAGCAGCGCTCGCGGACTTCCGCTTCCTCGTCGCAACCCATTCTCCTCAGATCATCAACGACGCGTGGGATCAGGCTTACCCGCTCGGGCCAGCAGAGGAACCTTTCGTATGAGGTCAGCGCTCAACGCGAACACCTTCTACAACACAGTCGCCTTGGCCCGCCAAAACGTTCGCACGCTAATTCTCGTCGTTGAGGGCGACGATGATCACCTCCTTGTGAAACGACACGTCAACGACGAGGATGTCTTGCTTATCGCGGGAGTGGGCGGCAAACCTGTTGTGCTTGATGCCGCAAGAATAGCTGAGCGACGCAACCTGCGCGGCGTACGGTTCATGATCGATATTGACTATGATCCATTCACGAGCCCAACTCTTAGATATCCCGCCAACGTGATCGAGTCAAAGAACCACGACGCGATAATGGATGTCCTCATCATCGCTGGTGACCTCATCGAGTGGGTTATGGAAGCCTACGCCCGTTCATCGCTGCGAAGCGGGGCGTGGCTCGATACCTCCAAGGCGCGCGAGGATGCGTATGTGCTAGCCGCTTCCGTCGCGCCGCTTCGTGTCGCGAACGATCGCCACCAGTACGGATTGAAGTTGAGCAAGTTTCCGTTCGGTCAACTTCCGAATGCGCAACCCGGCCCCGCTGATCTTGCAAGGCTGGTCGTTATGCGGTCTGGGAACACGCGCACGCAGGCTGACGTCGAGGCGGACATCATCGCTGAAGCTACGCACCTCGGGACGGATCATGTGAGGCTTGTGGGTGACCACGACTATTTCCGCGCTCTGGCCAAAGTGCTGCAGCTGGCGGGCGTCACAGGCGTGACTGCTGAGAACCTCTGGACGGGTGTCCTCGTAGCGATAGCCTGCGTTCATCTCGGCGCCACCGACTGGTATCAGAGGCTAAGCGAATGGGGGGCTGCCAACTCCCGCGCGACCTTTACCTGTCCGTGTGCGGCCTGAATGGGCGATCCACCTGGACTGACTGGAGGGTACGCAGAGCAGACTCGTCGATCACGCGGATCGCCTTGCTTTCCTTGCCAGATGCGGTGTCCGGGGACGACCTTGCGCCTGATGTCTGTCTCAATCTCGGCGAGGACGCGTGGCCCGACTTTGGCGCACTCTTGCGACACCCAATCGTTCGCTCATGGCCACTCATCCGCATGGGTTATGCGGATGAGCGGCCATGAGCCCGGTGTGCAGTTACTTAAAACCCACCTCGGGTGCTGGATCCACGCACACTTCCGAGTCGCGCGCGGTACGCCAGTACACGCCGTCTATGCTGACTGCGAAGGTAGCGCCCGCCTCCGCCGGCACAACGCGCAGGCTGACAACTTCCCCTGGCTGCGGAATCGGCCCGCCAAGACTGGCAGCTACCTCACGGTGCCTTGCATAGTCCCCACCGAGGATGACGTACCCCTGGTCTCGCAGCGCCGTGCGTGCACCGCCGTTGGCTCGCACTCGCTTCATGAAGTCGTCCTGCTGGGCGACCGTCGCGATCGTGTTCCTCCCGATCCGCTGTCCAGTCACGCGACGCAGCAGCTCGTTGACTCGCCTTTGCCCTGAACGAGGCTGAAAGATGTCGCGGAGCGTCTGCTCATCGCACTGGAGCAGTACGTTGGGCGGTAGGTCTCCGGGCCGCTCGATCCAGCGAACGGCATCACGCCCAGCGCGATTCAAAGTCACCTTCGCGTCGCGGTTGTTTCCTACATTGCAGTGACCCGGAGCCGCTCGAACGACGCCAAACGCAAACTCACTGTCGCGATCGCTCACATAGCCCACGACAAGAACGTGCCCGATTGCTTCCGGGGGGATCATCCAACCGTTCATCCGCTGAGAGAACTTGCAGTCAACATCGATCCCCGCCACTCGATAGTCGAGTTTCTGGCGTTCTTCGGGCTCGTCGATTACATCGTCAAATTCGCGACGCATGTTGATCTCGAAGAGCGTGCCATAGTGTGTGCGCTCCGTTTTGTGTAGTTGCTCCCAGGAATACCGCCCCGTGCGCTGGCCGTCGTAGAGCTGATCGAGAGTACGGCGCATAAGCTTGCCCAGTCGCGTTCCGTTCGGATCCGCGGTTCTGAATGCGTTGAAAACGCGAACCACTTCTACGTCGGTCTCGCCATCCAGCGGGTCGGGTCGCCACGCGTCGAGCAATGAAGGCACTTCAGCTCACGCGGTTCCGGAAGCGGGTCACGATCTCGTGTCGCCAGTGATCTGCCTGCCCTGTGAACCCCTTGAACTGCCCGAGGAGATAGCGCTCCACGCCGTTATCGTCGATTCGACGCAACTCGAAGTCACGGCCGATGGCAGCGAGCCTTTGCTGGACAGCGGCCTCGCTCCCCTCGTTGTACGCGTCAATTAGCTCAGCGAGACTCAGTGGTCGCTCGCTGGTAGCAAGCGCGCGGTAGACGGGGTCGTGCACCTCCAGAACCCCTGGCTCAACCGTCCTGGGGAAACTCTCCCGCGTGATGGCGGCGCGGATGCTCCGTCCCACTGCCTCAGCAACGGGAGGCGGGAAGGCGTTGCCGATCTGCCGATATTGTGACGTCTTCCGTCCGGAGAATCGGTAATTGTCCTCAGCCTTCCAGCCCTGAACTCGGGCTGCCATCTCGATCGTCAGACGCGGGGGCGTCGTACGGAAAGACAGCGACTTCCGGTTTGGAGCCATGTCCGCGATCCCGCGGCCGTCAACATGGAGTTTCGCCCAACCGGCCTTCGCCCGGGTCGGCCCTAGGTCTGCTCCACCATGCTTCTTGCTACCTCCGACAAGAGTCGGCCCCACATCGTTTGCGGCGTCGCGCCAAGCATCTGCGTACTTCCAGCCATCCGCCGCCATGAGATCATGCAAGGCGTCACCGACGGTCACTCGTGGGCCCGCATTAGGTTCCGGCCAATGGAAGTAGCGCATATCGTCTGCGGGCATTGCGACGAGCACGAAGCGCGGTCGCAACTGCGGAACGCCGAAGTCAGCCGCGTGAAGCAACTGCCACTCGCCTACGTAGCCAAGCTCGAGAAGGCGATCAAGCACGCGCTGCCGGTATGCCGCAAAGCGCGGCGCGGAAAGGCCTCGGACGTTTTCGAGCATCACTGCGCGAGGACGAAGCACAGAGACCTGCTCGATGGCCCACGCGAAGAGATCCCGCTCATCAGATGTGCCGAGCTGTTTCCCCGCGGCGGAGAACGGCGGGCACGGTACTCCGCCGGCGAACAGATCAACGCCCTCGTAGTCGAGAGGGTCCCACAAGTCCGGATCGGCAACATCGCCAATAACGACCGGGACGTCGAGGTTGTTGCGTAGGGTGTCGGCCGCCGTCTCATCAATTTCGACCGCTAGTCGATGGGTGAAGCCCGCCTTATGCAGGCCAAGAGACTGCCCACCGGCGCCCGCGCACACCTCAACGACGCCAAAGTCCACATCACTCACCCCGCCATCGTAAGCCGGGCTACAGACACTGGTCCGATGGAGCGCCGGACACTCAGCCAACCGACGAGCGACCGCTCTACCATCGACACATGATTCCGCCCGCTACCCGAGATCGAGCGGCGCAAGCTCAGACGGCGCCCTCGGACGGCCGCCGTCGGAATATGCAAGCGAATCGGCGGCGTGACACCAAGCCGGAGCTGATTCTCCGCTCTGCGCTGCACCGGGCTGGGTACCGGTACCGCTGTGATCTCCGACTCGACCTCGACGGCGGACGCGTACGACCGGATGTTGTCTTCACCCGCCGACGCGTGGCGATTTTTGTTGACGGGTGCTTCTGGCACTGCTGCCCGCTTCACGGCAGCCACCCGAAGGTCAACGAAGGCTACTGGTCACCGAAACTGCTGAAGAACGTCGAACGTGATCGCAGGAACGACAGCCTCCTCGAAAGCGCCGGTTGGAAGGTGGTGCGCATCTGGGAGCACGTGCCCGTTGCAGATGCGCTGGCCCAAGTACGTCTCATACTCGACGCGCGCGGGTAGGCTGCCCCTGCTACGTTCTCCCCATGCCGTCCGCCGCAACGCTGCAGGCCCTCCGCGACTTCGCTGTCGAGCGCGAGTGGGATCAGTTCCACACGCCTGAGAACCTCGCGAAGTCCATCTCGATCGAGTCGGCAGAGCTGCTCGAACTGTTCCAGTGGGGGCAGACGCCCGACCAGACGCGGGTACAAGAGGAGCTCGCCGATGTGCTCACCTACTGCTTCCAGATGGCGACGCGGCTCGGGGTCGACATCGACGAGATCGTGCTGAGCAAGCTTGAGAAGACGCGCGCGAAGTACCCAGTCGATCTGTCCAAGGGCCGCATCACGAAGTACACGGATCTGCACCCATGACCGAGTTCAGCATCGAGCGACTCCCGTTCGAGCGACAGCACGTCGACGCGTGGGGACGCAGCGATGCGCAGCACACCGACTGGCCGGTCGTGTACGTGCTCGACAGTTCGAGCCGGAGCAAGAAGCTGTATGTCGGCGAGACGGTGAATGCGGCTTCCCGAATGCGGCAGCACCTCGCTGGCTCGAAGAAACACGAAGGTCTCGAGTCGATCCGCGTCGTCATCGGCGAGCGCTTCAACAAATCCGTCTGCCTCGACCTCGAATCGCACCTGATCCGCTGGTTCCACGGTGACGGTCAGTACAGCATCCTGAACGGCAACGACGGCCTCAGCGACGCGCGCTACTACGACCGCGACATCTACCGCGAGTCGTTCCGCGACGTCTTCGAGGCGCTGCGCGCTGAGGGCCTGTTCAGCCGCAACATCCCTCAGATCGAGAACAGCGACCTCTTCAAGCTCTCGCCGTTCAAAGCTCTCACCGACGACCAGGCCATCGCGATCGAAGACATCGTCGAGGGTCTGCTGGCCGATCTGCAGCATCCCGATGCCCGCTCGACACTCGTCGTGCAGGGCGACCCTGGCACGGGCAAGACGATCATCGCGATCTTCCTGATGAAGCTGCTCGCCGACATCCGCGACTACCAGAATCACGACGACATCGAACCCGACTCGATGTTCGCCGAGTTCTTCACCACCGAGAACCGCGAGCTGCTGCGCGAACTGAAGATGGCCCTCGTGATCCCCCAGCAGTCGCTGCGGCAGTCGGTGCGGCAGGTGTTCAAGAAGACGCCGAAACTCGACCCGGCGATGGTCCTCACGCCTTTCCAGGTCGGCCAATCGGATGCCATGTTCGACCTGATCCTGGTCGACGAGACGCACCGTCTGAATCAGCGCGCGAATCAGGCGTCGGGCGCGCAGAACAAAAAGTTCCGCGAGATCAACGAGGAGCTGTACGGCTGGGACGACCCGACGCGCACCCAGCTCGACTGGATCAAGGAGCGCAGCCGCCACCAGTTGCTGCTCGTCGATGGGGCGCAGAGTGTTCGGCCGCACGACCTCGCGCCGGCGACTCTCGAACAGGAGCTTCGGTATGCCAAGGACTCGCACCGCCACTTCCGGCTGACCACGCAGATGCGGGTGCGCGCCGGTGCGGATTATGTCGAGTACATCCGTGCGATTCTTCGCGACGAGCATGCGAAAAGACCGGACCTCGGGGATTACGACCTGCGCTTCTTCGACGACCTCGGCGAGATGCGTCGCGCGATACGAGGTCGCGACCGCGAGGTCGGGCTGTCACGCCTCGTCGCAGGGTATGCCTGGGACTGGGTGTCGCGCCGCGATCCCTCGGCGTTCGACATCGAGATCGACGGCGAGCGGATGCGCTGGAACAGCACCGACAAAGACTGGATCAACGCTCCCGGATCACTGGAGGAGGTCGGCTCGATCCACACCGTGCAGGGATACGACCTGAACTACGCCGGCGTGATCATCGGGCCCGATCTGCGTGTTGGTGCAGATGGGGCGATCGTCGCTGATCGCGAGGCATACCGCGACAAGAAGGGCAAGGAGAACACCGGGCACCTCAAAGACGCGTTCGGCGATGACGACCTGCTCGTGTTCATCCGGAACATCTACGGGGTGCTGCTGACGCGGGGCATGTTGGGGACGTATGTGTACGTGTGTGACGAGGAGTTGCGAGCGCAGCTTCGGCGCTACTCGAGTTGAGTGGATTCGTCGGGGTCGGCTGTCAGGCGTGGCTCAACGGCCTCTTCAATCCTGGCCGAGATCCGGGCTCTGATTTGCTCAACGACCTCTTCCGCAGCGCGCATCTGACGCAGCAGGGCACGATGATTGGCCCAGTGCTGCTCCCACAGTTCCTCTCCGACGATTCCGGCGAAGTCCACCTGCGTCGGTCGTGTCCATGACTCGTAGCGTTCGAGCGCTTCCGCGCGAGCTTCGATGTCGGGAACCCCTCTTGCTTTCGGCGATAGCCGTGCCGGGCCAAACATCCAGTCACGCCAAGGTTTGTTGCCCTTACTCTGATTGCACTTCCCGCAAGCGGGCACGAGATTATGGATCTCGTGTATGTAGCCGGTCGGGCGCTGGTTCTGCACAAGCGGCCGGAGGTGGTCCCACTCCGTGGCTCGGTCGCCGCAGTATGCGCAGACCACTTCGGCCGACATGCCCAGGACTTCAAGTGCCTCGTCGATCTCGGTGTCGCTTGGCCGGATGATCGGGACTATGCCGTTCACAAACGAGTTCGTAATCGACGAAGATCGCCCGGTGATCCGAACTGCGTTCGGCATCGCGAAGCGGAATGATGTCTGCGGCACCGCTTCAGCCTACGATTCGCCGTTCGGGGCACCCGCGCCTCGAGGCCGTTCCGCGAGCATCCGCACCACTGTCCCAACCACCGCAAGCACCACCGCCACCCCCACCGGCCACACCTCCACCCCGAGCGCCATCGGGAACACCTGTGCCGCAGCCTGCGCCATCTCCCCCACGTCACCGTCGAGCACCCGCATCCCGAGCGCGTAGCTGAGAGCCGTGAACACCGCGGGCAGCACCCACAGCGCGAGCAGGCCGACCACCCACACCACCAGCCGCGAGAGCGGACGCACACCGCACCAGATCAGCGCCGCCGCGACAATCACCGCGGGCACCCAGCGCAGCACCATCCCGACCTCCTGCGGATAGCCGGTGATCGGGTTGAACGACGCGATCATGAAGCTGATCCAGCTGCGCACCGGCACCGCAGCGAGCGCGACGGCGAGCGCGGGCAGCGGCACCGCGGGGCGCGATGCCATCCAGCATCCGACCTGCGCCAGCAGCAGCCCGACCAGCACGCCGCCGAGCATCCCTCCGAAATAGAGCATCTCGCGCGGTCGGGCCGAGCCGTCGGCGATACCGAGGCCGTTCGCCAGCACCGCGAAGCTCTGCGCCGTCACGATCAGGTGCACGAGCAGCACGCCGAGCGCCGCCGGCCAGGCGCGCGCCCTCAGCATCCGCACCACAAGCCCGGCGACCACACCGCCGAGCAGCAGCATGACGAAGATGCTCAGCGCGTAGTACTGACTCAGCGGCAGCAGCGAGAACGGCATGTCTTCCGGCATCGTCTGCTCGTGCCACAGGTTCTGCAGCGGCAGCCGGCCGCCTCCCACCCACGACGGGAAGAGCAGAACGACGGATGCCACGATGCCGACGACCAGAGAGATCCAGGCCGGTCTTCGTGCCGCAGCGGTATCGACTTCAGTGTCGGAATGCATGAGGGCAGTCAACCATCCACCGGTCCGAGGAAGGACACGGATCTACGCGTGTCTACTCGAGGCTCGGAAACGTCGGCGAATGCTGCTTTACTCGGGGCGTGGACACGACGACGACGTACGCGGTGGCGCTGGCCCTCGTTCTGCTGCTGCTGGTGGCGCTGGTGCTGTACCGGCGGCAGCGCCGCAAATGGCAGGCGCAGCGGGCTGAAGATTCACAACGGCACGAACAGCACCTCGCCGCGGTCGCCGCCGATCACCAGCAGCAGGTCATGGCGCTGCACGCAGGCCAGGCCGCGAGCGATGCGCTGCGCGACCGCGCACTGCACCTCGCGGCGCGCGGCATGCGGTGGGAGCTCAACTCGCGCGAGACGCTCGTGAAGGCATGCGAGGCAGCCTCGCTGAACGCGATCGTCGCCACCAATGTCGTGTTCGCCATCGCCTCGCCCGACCGGTCGTTCTGCGCCCAGATCGACCACGTCGTCGTCACCGACAACACCGTGCTCGTCATCGACAGCAAGTACTGGAACGGGCTCGTCTTCGACGGCACCCGGCCCTCGCAGCTCGCCGCTCCCTTCGCGGCGATGTTCGACGAGAAGCAGCTGACCCCGCCGTTCTCCGTTCATCTGCGCCAGCGCGACGATGCGTCGATCGGCCTGCGGGTCGAGGCGGGAACCTCTTCGCCTGCCCGCCAGGTGCGCGTCGGAGCATCGCGCCTGCACGCGTATCTGAACCCGCGGGTCGGCGAGCTGCCCTTCATCGACACGTGCGTGTTCTACTCGCATCCCGACGCGACCGTCGTCACCCCCGGCGTCGACGTGCAGGGCAACGCCCGCACGCTGATCGCCGACGTCAACACGATCGGTACGATGCTGCGGCGAGCCCACACGGCACGACCAGAGCAGTCCTCGCCCGAGCGGGTCGACCGCATCGCCGAAGCGCTGACCGAACTGGGAGCCGACATCGTGCGCACCGGCGCCTTCGCCGTCGACCGCCCCGTCTCACCGGTGGCGCTCGACTACCGCATTCGGAGCCGCCGGGAGCGGACCAGCGCTCGCGTCGGCTCTATGACCGAACTGCCTCCCGGCGCTTCTGGCCCCTGAGACCCGTCAGACACGTCTCGTTCCGCGCCGGTGCGGCTCTCTGCACCGAGACCCGGATGCAGCTCCGCCGCCGCGTACCGGTCGGCGAGACCACGACCACGTCCGCGGGCGCCGTGTCTGACCCATGCGCGATCATGAGGCCATGGCCGACGGATACGATCCCGACTTCCTCACGGTGCAGGTGCCGCTTCCGGCATCCGCCCTCGACGCGCACGAACTGACCTACCCGCACTTCTCGGTGCTGCTCGACGTGCGCCGTCGGCTCGCCGCCGTGACGGCCGTGAACATCGATGGCGCGCTGCTGCGCGACCTGCCGCGGTCGGGTGACTGGCGGCTGGATCCGCGGGTTCCGCAGAGCGACCAGACCGGTCCTGAGGTGTACGCCCGCAACGACCTCGACCGGGGGCACCTCGTGCGGCGGCGCGATCCCGGCTGGGGCGAGAACGCGGCGGATGCGATGACGGCCACCTTCTTCTACCCGAATGCCGCGCCGCAGGCGGCCGGGTTCAACCAGTCGAAGGAGCTGTGGCTCGGGCTGGAAGACCATGTGCTCGGGTACGCCGAGACGACCGATCAGCGGATCTCGGTCTTCACTGCGCCGGTGCTCGGTGACGATGATCCTCCGTACCGCGGCATCCGGATCCCGCTGCGGTTCTGGAAGGTCGCCGCCTGGGTCGGCCCGAACGGTCTGGCCACGGCCGGCTTCGTGCTCGACCAGCGTGAGCTCGTCGACACCCGCGACGGGCTGCTCGCCGCGCCGCCGCTCGGCGCGTTCCGCACGTTCCAGGTGCCGGTGGCCGACATCGCGGCGATGACCGGCGTCGACCTCTGCATCCTGTCCGACGCGGACGTGCTCTCGACTCCTGCCGCGCGCGACGAGGGGTGGCGGATGCTGCAGACGCCCGCCGAGGTCGTGCTCAGCCGCTCGGTCTGAATGCTCAGAGCGTCGAGTCGCCGCGTCCGATCCCTCGGACGATGACGTCGACCACGGCATCCACTCGCTGGTCCTCCATCGGTCCGCCGACGAGAGCCGCGTACGACCCGAGGGCGATCAGCTGATCCGCCACGACGGCGGCGTCGACGTCGACTCGCACCTCGCCCGCCTGCACAGCCGCGGCCAACCGTGCCGCAGTCCACTCCCGCAACGGGGCCGCCAGGCGCGCGTTCAGCTTCTGGCCCAGCTCGGGGTCGGTCGCGGTGACGGCGATGAGGGCACGCGCCAGCGCGACGGCCTCGTCTCCGTGCGATGAGAGCACCGAGCGCAGGTCGGCACGCAGGTCGTCGGTCACGGGAAGCTCGACGGCGGGCAGCGATCCGTCGAGCAGCGCCTCGCCGAGGATCGCCGCCTTCGACGGCCACCACCGGTAGATCGTCTGCTTGGCGACGCCCGCCTCGAGAGCGAGCCCCTCGATCGTCACCGCGGCATACCCCGAACCCGACAGAGCAGCGCGCATAGACGCCAGCACCGCCTGGCGGGCATGTTCACTTCGGGGTCTGGCCACCCGAGAAGCGTACCGAAGGGATACCATTAGTAGACGCAGCGTTGCGAAACTCGACAGCACGCACGAGCAAGGAGAGACCATGGCCCTGACCGCACACTCCACCATTGGCGACTGGCTGAACGATCCGATCGGCGGCGACCTCATCAAGGACCTGCTCGCCCAGTCGGGCGCCGATCCGTCGCAGCTCACCCCCGTGCTCGGCCTGCCGCTGCAGCAGCTCGTCGTCATGAGCCAGGGCGCCATGCCGCAGTCCGTCGTCGACGACCTCGTGCGCGCAGCGAACGGCGGCGAGATCCCCGCCGACGGCGAGAGCGCCGGCTGGACAGAGACCATCACCCCCGGCCGCTTCGCAGGCAAGACCGTGATCGTCACGGGCGCAGCATCCGGAATCGGTCGCGCCACGGCATCCCGCATCGCCCGCGAGGGCGGCCGCGTCGTCGCCGCCGACATCTCGGCCGACAAGCTCGACGCCCTGACGACCGAGCTCGCCGGCCACGACGTCATCATCGTCGCCGGAGACCTGACCCAGCAGGCATCCATCGACGCCGTCGTCGCCGCCGCCGGCGACCGCATCGACGCCCTCGCCAACGTCGCCGGCATCAACGACGACTTCTCGCCCGCGGGCGAGACCACCGACGCTGTCTGGGACCGCGTGATCGCCATCAACCTCACGGCGCCGTTCAGGCTCATGCGAGCGGTGCTGCCGATCATGGAGGCCGCGGGGCGCGGCGCGATCCTCAACGTCTCGAGCGAGGCGGGGCTGCGCGGCAACGCCTCCGGCAACGCCTACACCGCCAGCAAGCACGGCATCATCGGCGTCACGAAGTCGGCCGCGTTCATGTACGGCCCCAAGGGCATCCGGGTCAATTCGGTCGCACCGGGCGGCGTCGCCACCGGCATCCCGATGCCGCCGAACATGTCGGAGTACGGCTCGGGTCGCCTCGCGCCCTTCCAGCAGGCGATCCCCACCGTCGCAACGGCAGAGCACCTCGCCGCGTCGATCACCTTCCTGCTCAGCGACGACGCCGTCAACATCAACGGCGCCATCCTCGCCTCCGACGGCGGGTGGTCGGTGCAGTAAGCGCGCCGAGAAGTCAGAAAGGCACCTGCCGCATGCCCGGGAGGTGCCTTTTCGACCTCTCGCCGCGTGCTCGGGCCCCAGTGAGCGGCGATCGGGCCGCCTCGACGGCATGGGTTGTTCTCCCCATCGAGAGGATGTCGCCCGACCCAATAGCCTGGAGCGTGGAGGTTGTGCCGTGGGGATGATGCTGCCGGATGAACTGATCTGGGTGATGGAGAAACTGGGCTTCGACTGGCCCGACATCGATGAAGACGAGCTTCGTCGTGCGGGAGTGATGATCTCGAACTTCCGGGGCGACCTCGAGAGCAAGATCCAGCAGATGGATCGCAAGGTCAACGGCGACATGGTCGCGGCCATGCGGGGGCAGGCCGGCCCCGCCTACGTGAGCGCCTGGAACACCAACCGCTCGCAGAACCTCGAGAAGCTGCTCGACCTGCTGCACCCGGTGCCCGGCGGCATCGACATCGCCGCCGACGTGGTCTTCGGCCTCAAGATCAAGGTGATCGCCGACGTGACCACCACGATGATCACCCTCGTCGGCATGCTCACCAACCCCGTCACGGCTCTGGGCGCGGGTCCGATGCTGCTGATCAAGAAGAAGCTGCTCAACGCGGCGGTCGACATCGCCGTCGAGCAGCTGATGAACCAGCTGCTGCCCATGGCGATCGAACCGCTCGCCGAGCAGCTGCCTCAGGTCATCGCCGCCGCCCTCGAGTCGCCCATCGTCGAAGCCGTCGCCGGCGACCCCGACGAGTTCTACGCCGACCTGCAGGCCCTCGAGCAGGCCGAGGGCGAGATGGAGCAGCACGCGTCCGATGTCGAGACACTGACCGCGCAGCTCATGGCCGACCTGTCGAGCCTGAACATCACGGGAGGCTGACCATGGGACACCCGCTGAAGAACGCCGTCGAGCCTCTGCTGAGGGCACTCGACGACACCCCCATCCACGTCAGGCAGCTCGCCGAGATGTTCCGCAAGCACGGCGCGAACTCCAAGCGCAACGGCGTCGAGATCACCGACCTCGACGACAAGGACGTCGTGCCCGACGGGCTGCAGAACGGGTGGAAGGGCGACGGCAAGTGGGACCCGAGCGAGGTCGAGAAATGGGGCAAGGGCAATCGGCCTGACCCCTCGGAGTATCTCGACGACGACTACGTGCAGCAGCACCTCGACAGGTTCTCTGACGGCGCGAGCAAGATCTACTTCTCAGATTCGCTGCACACCTACGGCCCCGGTCAGGCCGATCACACCACTTTCGTGTTCCCGACCTCCGAGCTGCAGAAGATCCTCGATGAGACCGGCGGCGACGCGCACGCCATCGCCGACCGCCTTGGTATCGACCGGAAGTGGTTCCACGTCGGTGGTGACATGAACAACCCCCTCGTCGACGTCGAGGTGCGCAATTTCGCTCCCGAGGAGCTCACCAACCTGCGCATCCCCTCAGGCAACGAGGCGGGCACCAACGAGAACTGGATTCCCGGCGGCTATCTGCCGACGGGCATCCCCGAGGCGATCATCGACATCCCTGAGACAGCGACGGGCGTCGGGGACGTATTCAAGGGCGATGGTGACTACAACTTCGGTCACTGGCCTGGCACAGGCCAAGGGCTGACTCTCTCATGAGCGCGCTTTCGATGGAGTCGCTGCGCACCGGTGCGGTGATCAGCTTCGACGGCGAGCAGATGGTGGCTTCCGGGGCCGGCATCGTCGAGGCGGCCGCACGCCTGACAGCACAACCGGCCGCCCACCGCGATCACTGGCTCACCGCCGCAGTGCCCGTCCTGGCGCGCGGTCATGCGTGGATCGTTCCGCTGTTCTGGATGCCCGAGGGCGACGACCTCGCAGAGAGCGACCGGGAGGCGCTGCGCACCCGTGCCAGTGAGCTCGGGCAGAGCATCATCAGCGCGTGCCGGTATGCGTACGGCGAGCCGCTGAGCGTCGATTTCGCCGGCAGCGGGGGCCCCGCACTGTACGCGGCTGAGCTGGCCCGAACAGGCGCGGCGACGGGCGCGTGGTGGGCGGTCGGCGATCACGCGATCGTGCTCGTCTATCACCGCGCTCACGATGGCGCGCCGACGCAGCGGATGTCGTTGCAGGTCGTGCCCATCGGCTGGGTGTCGGAGCGGCGTCCTACGAAGCCGAAGAAGATGCCGCGCCTGGACCTGGCATGGAGCTGGTCCGACCTCGTCGATTTCGCCGCCGCGACGCGGCAGCCCGAGTCGGTCGACGGCACCGCTCGCGCCGGGGGCGTCGAACCCGGCCGATAGTGTTGCAGGGCAGGACGAGGCGTCGTGACGAATGCGTGGGGAGAGACCGGAATGAATGCTGTGGCGCGCATCTACGCAGCCAGTGAACTGGGCGTGCTCGCCGTCACCGCACCCGGCGATGCCCACCCGCGCGTCGAGTACATCGGCGGCGAGCTGTTCGTCGGCCTCGACGATCCGGCCGGATCGGCGGTCACACAGGGGCAGGTCGAGACCTGGACCCGCTCGTTCGCCGACGTGGTGGCGGATGCCGTGGCATCCGCCGGACCCGTCCCCGCCGGCGACGACGGGCTGATCCTCATCGAAGACGAGGTGGTCTCGGCATCCGTGCTGGTCTCGCCCGACCGCATCCCGGCGGATGCCCTGGCGGGCGCACCCGTGCTGTTCGCTCTCGCCCGCGACCAGGTCGCGATCGTGGGCGCCGACGACGAGGCCGCGGTGGCGCGGGTGCTCGACCTCGCCGAGCGGCTCTACGACCAGGGCGGTGCGCTGGTCAGCGCCCATCCTGTGGCCCTGACCCCGGCGGGGTGGGAGCGCTTCGACTGGATCCAGCGGTATCCCGCGCTCGAGATGCGCATCGCGCGCGTGCTGCGCTTCTTCAGCGTGCGCGCGTACGAACGGCAGGGCGAGGCGCTGCAGCGTCCCGACGTGCGCTTCCTCATCCCGAAGACCCGCGTGCTCGAGACCGGCGTCACCACCACGTTCGCGGCCTGGCCGAAGGGGGTCGCGTCGCTGCTCCCCGTCGTCGACAACGTCATCATCGCCGACAGATCGGGCACACTCAGCGTCGCCACGTTCGACCAGTTCCTCGATGCCGGCGGAGACGCCATCGTGCGCACCGGGCTGTCTCCCGTGCGGTACTTCATCCCCAGCGAGGCGCCCGAGCCGGAATGACCCGGCGGGGCGCGCGTGCGGTCGTCTAGGCTCCGAGCCATGACCGATCAGCGCACCGTCCTCCTGCACGTCTCCGACCGCCCGGACGACATCTCACGCGCGATCGGCATCGCGCACACCCTGCATGACGCACGGCCGGAGTACAGCATCCGGATCATCGTCAACGGACCGGCCGTGCGCGGGGCGACCCGCGACGCCGATCCGCTCGAGGTGCCCGGCTTCGCCTCGATCGAGATCTGCGAGGGCGGGCTTCGCGGCCGCGGCATCCCGTTCGACTCGCTGCAGCCGGGCGTCGTGACGACGGCGTCGGCCGCCGTCGCGATCGCCGACGCCCAGTTCGACGGCGCCGCGTACAACCGCGTCTAGGCGAGTCGGGCTCGGCTCTCAACCCCCTGTGCCGATGCCCGCATCCGCGGCATGGTGGACGCTTCGATGCAGATTCGACGCGAAGGGTGCGATGCCATGACTCATACCGATGAGTACAAGAAGGTCGCAGAGCTGATCAAGGACTTCCGGTTCGCGATGTTCGTCACGCAGGATCCCGACAACGGCAAGCTGGTCGCGCACCCGCTCACCGTGCAGGAGGCCGAATTCGACGGCGACCTGTGGTTCCTCGTGTCGAAGGTGGCCGGCCCCATCGCCGACCTCGTGCCGGATGCCCCGGTCAACGTCTCGTTCAGCGGCGACTCGTCGTGGGTGTCGCTGTCGGGCACCGCTCGGCTCATCGAAGACCGGCAGAAGATCCGCGAGCTGTGGAACCCGATGGTCGAGGCGTGGTTCCCCGACGGGCCGGACGACCCGGCGGTCGGCGTGCTGAAGTTCGACGCCGAATCGGCCGAGTACTGGGACAGCCCCGGCGGCAAGATCGCCACGGCCTTCAGCTTCGTGAAGTCGAAGATCACCGGCGAGCGCTACGACGGCGGCGACAACGCGACCGTGGAGCTGTAGGACTCTCGTCGTGGCCGGGTGCTGCCGGTCATAACTCAGGAGATCCAGCCCTGTCCGGCCGGCTTGCGGGGGTTTCGGGCGGTTTCGGGCGCAGTTCTCCGGAGTTATGACCGTGCGGCCGCCACGCGACCCGCTCAGCCGCGCAGCGCGCATCGGCCGCCGCCGCCGAGCACGAAGACCCCGCGTCTCGCCGGTAGACTGGCGTTGCCCGCCGGCCCCTTTCTCTTGGAGTGCGCGTGACCACCCCGAACACCCCCACCACCCACGTTCCCGACTCGGTCGAGAACGCCATCGCGACTCCTGAGAAGGAGCAGCCGTACGGCGCCCTCGGACTCAAAGACGACGAGTACGCCCGCATCAAGGAGATCCTGGGCCGCCGGCCCACCTCCGGCGAGCTCGCCATGTACTCGGTGATGTGGTCTGAGCACTGCTCGTACAAGTCGTCGAAGAACTACCTGCGCCGCTTCGGCCAGAAGGTCTCGGACGAGATGAAGGAACGGCTCATGGTCGGCATGGGCCAGAACGCCGGCGTCGTCGACGTGGGCGAGGGCTGGGCCGTCACCTTCAAGGCCGAGTCGCACAACCACCCCAGCTTCATCGAGCCGTTCCAGGGCGCCGCGACCGGCGTCGGCGGCATCGTCCGCGACATCATCTCGATGGGCGCGCGCCCGGTCGCGGTGATGGATGCTCTGCGCTTCGGCGCCATCGACCACCCCGACACCCCGCGCGTCGTGCACGGCGTCACCAGCGGCATCAGCTTCTACGGCAACTGCCTCGGCCTTCCGAACATCGGCGGCGAGACGGTCTTCGACGCGGTCTACCAGGCCAACCCGCTGGTCAACGCCCTCGCGGTCGGCGTGCTGCGCCACGAAGACCTCAAGCTCGCCAACGCCACCGGCGTCGGCAACAAGGTCGTGCTGTTCGGCGCCCGCACGGGCGGCGACGGCATCGGAGGCGCCAGCATCCTGGCATCCGACTCCTTCGACTCCACCGGCCCGACCAAGCGTCCCGCCGTGCAGGTCGGCGACCCGTTCGCCGAGAAGGTGCTCATCGAGTGCTGCCTCGAGCTGTACAAGCTCGAGCTCGTCGAGGCCATCCAGGACCTCGGTGCCGCCGGCATCTCGTGCGCGACCAGCGAGCTCGCCGCGAACGGCAACAGCGGCATGCACGTCTCGCTCGACAACGTGCTGCTGCGCGACCCGTCGCTCACGGCAGAAGAGATCCTGATGAGCGAGTCGCAGGAGCGCATGATGGCGATCGTCTCGCCCGAGAAGCTCGACGCCTTCCTCGAGATCGTCGGCAAGTGGGAGGTCGAGACCAGCGTGCTCGGCGAGGTCACCGGCGACGGACGCCTCGTCATCGACTGGCAGGGCGAGCGCATCGTCGACGTCGACCCGTCGACCGTCGCCGTCGACGGTCCGGTCTACGACCGCCCCGTCGCGTACCCGGCGTGGATCGATGCACTGCAGGCGGATGCCGCAGAAGACCTTCCCCGTGCGAACGACGCCGATGCGCTGCGCACGCAGTTCCTGCAGCTGCTCGGCTCGCCGAACCTCGCCGACACCAGCTGGATCACCAACCAGTACGACTACTACGTCGGCGGCAACACGGCCCTCGCCTTCCCCGACGACGCCGGCATGGTGCGCGTCGACGAGGAGTCGGGCCTCGGCTTCGCCGTCTCGACCGACGCCAACGGCCGCTACTGCCAGCTCGACCCGTACGCGGGTGCGCAGCTGGCCCTCGCCGAGGCGTACCGCAACGTCGCCGTGACGGGCGCCACCCCCACCGCGATCACCGACTGCCTCAACTTCGGCTCCCCCGAGAACCCCGAGGTCATGTGGCAGTTCGGGCAGACCGTCGACGGTCTGGCCGACGGATGCTACGAGCTGGGCACCCCCGTGACCGGCGGCAACGTCTCGTTCTACAACCAGACCGGTGACGTGCCGATCCACCCGACCCCGCTGGTCGGCGTGCTCGGCATCATCGACGACGTCTCGCGTCGCATCCCGTCCGGCTGGCAGGACGCCGGCGACAACATCTACCTGCTCGGCGTCACCTCGACCGAGCTGTCCGGCTCGGCCTGGGCCGACGTCGTGCACGACCACCTCGGAGGCCTGCCGCCGAAGGTCGACCTCGCCGCCGAGCGTCGACTCGCCGGCCTGCTCGGTGCCGCCCGCGAGGAGTGGCTGATCTCGTCGGCGCACGACATCTCTGAGGGCGGCCTCGGCCAGGCCCTCGCCGAGGCCGTCATGCGCTTCGGCGTCGGCGCTCGCGTCTGGCTGACCGAGCTCATGGAGCGGGATGGAGTGGATGCGGCGACCGCGCTCTTCTCGGAGTCGACCGGCCGCGTGATCGTGACCGTGCCGCGCGAAGAGGACGTGAAGTTCCGCGGACTGTGCGAGGGTCGCGACTACCCGGTGCTGCGCATCGGCGTCACCGACACCGAGCCCGCCCTCGAGGTGCAGGACGTCTTCACCATCTCGGTGGACGAGCTGCGCGAGACCTCGCGGGGCACGCTGCCCGCGGTGTTCGGCCCGACCGTCACCGAGCCGGTCGCGTGACGAACGTGCCGACCGACGAGGACTACGGCGATCTCGGCGAGCGCCGCAGCCGCCGCATCCGGATCGTCGCGTGGATCACGATCGGCGCACTGATCATCGGCGGCGGCGGGGTGACTGCGCTCACCCTGCTGTTCGGCTGACCCCTTCGGGTTTCGTCGGATGGACTGTGGGATCCACGAAGGTCTCACGAAGCCGGGTTCCGCTATCCCCTCGCGCTCGTGCGCGACGAAGGCGGCGCCCTCTATTTCGAGGACGCCGCGCAACTCGCCGAGCGACTGGCTGGCGTCAGTGGAGTGATCTCTCAGATGCCCCGGGCCCGTCGCTAGAGACGTAGGGGAATCACTCCATTGTCACGCCTCGATCGTCACCTCTCGTGACGCCGTCCGATCCGCCTCGGCGCTCTTTGTGCGGCCGATGACGAAGTACACCCCTCCCGCAAGCAGCACCCCGACCGGCCAGGTGAAGGCGGTTGTTGCAGCCAGCGGCGGAAGAAGCGTCATGCAGATTGTCACGACTCCGGCGACCACAAGCGCGACTACCGCCCGAGGGTTGTATCCCTTCAAATACCAGTAAGCCCCGGTCGACGAATCGTCGAAAAGCGCCTGCGTGTTCAAGGACTTGCCGCGTAGCAGGTAGTAGTCGACCATGAGGATCCCGTATAGCGGGCCCATAAGAGCGCCGACACCACCGACCATCTGGTTGACGATGATCGGGTTGGCGAACAGATTCCATGGCGTGATCAGAATCGAGACAACGGCGATGACGACGCCGGCCGAGCGGAACGTGAACCGACGTGGCCAGACCTGAAGGATGTCGTACACCGGCGCCACGAAATTGTAGATGACGTTGATTCCCGCGGTGGCGATGGCTATCGCGACCAGCGCGATGAGAAGGGCGGCGACGTTGTCGAGGTCGTAGAGGAGCTCCAGCGGATCGCTCACAGCCGAGCCGTGCACCTTGACGGCAGCGAGAGCGATGACGATCGAGACAATCCCGAAAGCTGTCGCGTTGATGAGCAGGCCCAGCATGTTGCCACGACGTACCATCGCAGCTGTCGGCGCGTTGCGTGAGAAGTCGGCGAAGTTGAGGGTGGGGCCGCCGAAATACGCCACGAGGATGAACGCGGCAGCCACCAACCCGACGAAGCCGCCGCCGGTCTCGACCGTGCGGAAATTGAAGTCGATCGACCATTCCGCTCTTGCCAGCATCCATACGGCGAGCGCGATCATGGCGATCCAGATCACCGGTCCCGCGAAGTCCGACAACTTGCGCACGGTCTCCATGCCGTTCGCAAGAGCGAGCGCCTGCGCGAGCGACAGCGCGAGGAAGCAGATCCATCCGAGGGCGGACAACCCGAGAAAGGACGTCTCTGTCAGCGAAAGGGTCGCCGGGAACACCTTGACCAACAAAATCATCACGGCCTGAGAGGCGAGGTATGTCTGTACTCCGTACCAGAACACGCCAACCACGCCGCGAAGGACGGCCGGGATGTTTGCGCCGCGTACGCCGAAGCTCGCGCGGGCGAACACCGGAAAGGGGACTCGTTCACGTTGTCCTGCCACGCCACTGAGATTGTTGGCGAAATAGATGATGGTCACACCGATGAGGAACGCGATCATCACCTGCCAGCCGACGAGACCTGTGGCGAAGAGGCCGATGGCCACGGAGTATCCGGCGAGGCTGTGCCAGCCGGACATCCACCAGGCGAACAGGTTCCAGGTCTTCCACGTGCCCGAGGCCGACTCCGGTGCGAGGTCGACGTTGTAGAGCGTCGACGTCGAATCTGTGGTGGTGCGGGACATCATTGTCTCCTTCAGTATCGGTAGGGAAAGCGAACGGCTCGGGAGCCGTCAGATGCGTGGCCGGCTCATAGACCGCTGCGATGCAGGTACTCGCCGCGGCCGGCAGTCCCCACGAACCGCCCGTTGTCGGCGACCAGCCGCCCGCGCGCGAACACCTTCGTGATTCTTCCGGGGAGCGACCAGCCTTCGTAGAGCGTGTAGTCCATGTTCTGGTGCTGCGTGTCCGCCGTGATCAGGGTGGTGCCGTCGGGATCGAGCAGCACCACGTCCGCGTCGGCACCGATGCCAAGGTGGCCCTTGCGCGGGAAGAGGCCGAACTGCTTCGCGGGAATCGTCGAGGTCAGCTCGACGAACCGCTCGATCGTGAGCTTGCCAGTGGCGACTCCCTTTCCGTACACGACCGACATGCGGTGCTCGACACCTGGCCCGCCATTGGGAATCGCACGGAAGTCATCGCCCGAGAGTCGCTTCTTGTCCTCGAAGCAGAACGGGCAGTGATCGGAGCTGACGACGCTGAGCACGCCGGAGTTCAGTCCACGCCACAGCGCCTCGCGATGTTCGAAAGTGCGCAGCGGCGGTGTCAGCACTGCCTTCGCGGGCTCGAAACCCGGCTGATCGTAGATGTCGCGATCCAGCGTGAGATAGTGTGTGCAGGTTTCCGCCGAGACCGGCCACCCTGCCATGCGAGCCTCGCCCACCGCATCCACCGCCCCCTCCGTTGACAGATGTACGAAGTACAGCGGTGCATCAGCCATTCTCGAGATACGGATGGCGCGTTCGACCGCTTCGATCTCGGTCGCGGGCGGCCGGGCGATCTCATGATACCCGGGGCCGGTCTTGCCCTGCGCGACGAGGTCCGCGGCAATCCGATCGATGACGTCGCCATTCTCCGCATGCACGCATACCTGGCTGCCGACCCGGCTGGCGCCGCGCAGCACATCGTAGAGCTGTCCGTCGTGGAGCATCAGAGTGCCGCGGTAGGCCATGAACACTTTCAGGCTGCTAACACCCTCGGCCCTGACTTCGGTGAGTTCGTCGATCGCGCCGTCGTACAGGTCGGTGATGCACATGTGCATCCCGTAGTCGATGGCTGCCTTTCCCTTCGCCTTCTCTCTGTGCAGCTGGAGCGAGTCAGTGAGAGTGCTACCGGGGATCTGCATTGCGAAGTCGACGATGGTCGTGGTGCCGCCCACTGCGGCAGCGACCGTGCCCGTGGCAAAGTCATCGGCCGTCGTGGTGCCCATGAGAGGCGCATCCAGGTGTGTGTGCACGTCGACCCCACCGGGCAGCACCATGAGACCTGTACAGTCGATGACCTCGACGTTCTCGGTTGACATCTGGCTGAAGTCACCGACAGCGGCGATCTTCCCATCGGACATCAGCAGGTCCGCTCGCGTGCGGCCCCCGCCGTCGACTAGGGTTCCTGCTCGAAGCAGCGTGCGGTTCATTATGATCTCCTCAAGCCTCACCCGTGAAGCCGGGCACGGGCACAGGTTCGCCCCGGCCGACCCGGTCGACAATGATCGAATAGTTCTCCGGTCGCCGGTGCGCCGCGAAATCGAAGACGCTCTCTCGGTACATGTCTGCCATTCCTAGGTCGATATGCGTCACGACGACCTCATCCTCGTCGCCGATGGTCTTCGCCACGATCTCTCCTGAAGGCGCAGCGATCGCGGAACCGCCGATCATGTACACGCCGTCTTCCCTGCCGCTCTTGCCCGCAGCAGCCACCCACACCGAGTTCTGGTACGCACCCGCCTGCAATGACAGCAGATGAGTCGACATCTTCGCGTGCGGCTCCTCCGACCAACCCGGCACGTCCAGTGGCGTGTTGTACCCGAGCACGACCAGGTCGGCGCCCTGTAGGCTGAGCGCGCGGTAAACCTCAGGCCAGCGTCGGTCGTTGCAGAGTGCCATCCCGATCTTGATGCCCTGAGATTCGAAGACACCGAAGCCCAGGTCACCGACTTCGAAGTACCGCTTCTCGAGGTGCTGATGCGTCAAGTTCGACCGGTTATCAGCGTGACCCGGCAAGTGAATCTTTCGGTACTTACCGGTGATGCGGCCTTGACCATCCACGAGGATCGACGTATTGAAGCGTCGCCCTTCCGACGTGAGTTCGGCGTAACCGAGGTAGAATCCGACGCCCAGCTCACGAGCGGCATCGAAGAGCGGAGCCGTTTCGTCGCTGGGCATCGCGCGTTCGAAGTAGTGGTCGGACGCTTCCAAAGACTCGGTCCAGTATCGCGGGAAGAAGGTCGTAAGCGTCAGCTCGGGAAACACCACGAACTCGGCGCCACGCTGGTGGGCCACACGCATCATCGAAATCAGTCTTGCGACGACCTCGGGGCGCGTCTCCCCGGGTTGGATTCCACCGACCTGAGCCACTGCCAGGCCGAACGTCCGCTTCGACATTCGCGTCTCCTCATCCTTACTCGCTGCTCTGCGATACGGATCACCTTATGAGAGCCAAGCCGACGGATTCCTGTTACATTCAACGAATAGTCATCGCCAACTTGTGGCATGCAACAAGGAGACGACATGTCAGATGTTCGCCTCGACCTTCGCGTATCGATCGGGCGCATCAGTGACGCTCTGCGTCGCTACGTCGACGTCATTCTCGGGACGGGCGATGAAGCCGTGCCTACCGACGTGGGCATCGTGCGCATCGAATCCCGCAATCTCTCCGATCGCGCAGCGCTCGACGATGTGGTCGTAGCAGCACGCGCGCACGGGTGCGACCTACTGATCCTCACGAACACCTCGATGGCGATCATCTGGCCACCCGCCCGTGACATCTCTGTGCTCGTGCTGCAGCCGGGGACCGACCCGGAATGGGTGCGCGCTCGTCTCGCGCAGATCGGAGAAGACGCGGAAGAACGCCGCTCCGCAGACGAGATGGGCAGGATGAGCATCGTTGCGATCGCCGACAGGGCTGCGGCAGACGTCGGCGGGCACATCATCGTCGAAGATGACACCTTTCAACTGCTCGCGTACTCCCGAATGACCCCCGGCGTCGATCCCGCTCGCCGCGAGGCAGTTCTCCAGCGGCAACTGCCCGGCCCGTACCAACAAATCTTCAATGGCCAGGGCGTGCTCGCGCGCCTGATCGCTGGCACCCCGATAATACAGACGGAGAGCGTCGACGCGGCTGGCCTGGGGCAGCGATTGATCGCCGCAATTCGGCATCGCGGCCGTCTACTCGGCAGCATCTGGCTCGCACGTGACGCCCCGGTCTTTGGCGAACGCGACGCCGAAGTGCTGCGCGCTGCAGCGGCAGAGATGAGCCCTCTGCTGTCTGCGCTGATGCGTAGGCGGGAAGACGAAAGAGTACGCCGCGATGAAGCGGTCGCCGGCCTGCTCTCCGGTAAAGAGCCTGCGGACCCCCGTACCGCGCTCGGCTACGGCGCCCCGGACTTCACGCGCCCGGGTCACGCGATCGCGCTGAAAGATGTCAGCCTACCGCGAAGCCGGCAGGCAATGGATGCTGATGCCATCCGTGTCCTCGCGGATGTCACAGCGAGGTCCCGTCGCGCAGCCACGCTCTCGACCACTGCAGACGGGGTCGCGTTTATGCTGCATCTGGGTTGCGACTCCCCCGCTGCGGAATGCTCGTCCGAAGGCTCGGCAACGCTCGCCGAGTCGCTCTCTGATAGCTTCTCCGGCATGGGCGCGACCATTGCGGTCGCGGTCGGGAGGCACTGGTCGGACACTTCCGGGATCGAGCAGTCGGCGAACGACGCCGACCGAATGGTGAGAAGAATGGCTCGACTCGGTCGTACGGGCCTTGCGACACTCGCCGATCTCTGGGCACCGTTGACGCTCTCAGAAGTGCTGCCCGAACAGGTTCCGCGGGCGGCTCTGCCAGAAGCAGTCCGGCAGCTCTTCGCCAAGACATCGCGCGCCCAGGAGCAGCGACGGGTGCTCGCCGTCCTGCTCGACGATTGGGGCAATCCGAGCGCGGCAGCAGCACGTCTCGGCGTGCACACGAATACGGTCCGTTATCGACTCCGGCGATTCGAGGAGCGGCTGAAGGTGGACCTCAACGAACCGGACGTGCGATTGGTTCTCTGGATGCTGCTTCGCACCGAGCTTGACTTGTGACGGGATCTCGCCAGAGCAGGAGGGCGGGGCAGTGTTCGCCCGCTAAGTGCTGGCTATCGTGCGACTCCAACCTGCGACTGCCGACCTCAAACAGGTCACCTTCGACAGGTTCCTCGTGCCCGCGCAACTACCGCGTGAGAGGCGCGGTCAGGCGTCGGGTGCTCACGCCAGCGGACGGCGCCTGCGTAGACGTGGTCGCCTCGAGCAGGTCGGCCTGCGGCATCCTTCGGTCGCGGGACGCTGACCTGTCAACCCTCTCGACTCACCCCCCGACGCGCGACGATCGTGGACTCCACCGACCGAAGGAGTCAGCATGAGCGACAGCACACCCGCACACGAGCCCACCGACGACGAGCTGCTCGAGAACGGCATGGACGACGGCACCGGCGACCCCAACGACGACCGCGCCTACCTGCAGGACACCCCGCCCGCGCAGGTCGACGACGCCGCCGTGCGCGAGCACGCGAACGACACTGACGAGCGCGACGCCGGGGAGTAGCATCCCGAGACATGAGCATCCGCTTCGAGAACGTCGGCATCGCCGTGCGCGACCTCGATGAGGCCATCTCGTTCTTCACCGCGCTCGGGCTCACAGTCGTGGGGCGCGACGAGGTCAGCGGCGAGTGGGCCGACACGACCGTCGGGCTCGACGGCAATCACGCCAGGATCGCCATGCTGCAGACCCCTGGCGGCGACGGCCGGATCGAGCTGTTCGAATACGTGCATCCGGATGCGATCGAGACCGACCCGACGCTGCCGAACGAGATCGGCATGCACCGCCTCGCGTTCCAGGTCGACGACCTGGATCAGGCGCTCGCGATCGCCGCGCAGCACGGATGCCATCCGCTGCGCGGCGTCGCGAACTACCGTGACCTCTACCGCATGACTTACCTGCGCGGCCCCAGCGGCATCATCGTCATGCTCGCCGAAGACCTCACTCGCAGGTGAGGACCGACGATCCTCCCCTGCGAGTAAGAGCAGTCACGCGGTGTCGGACTGCCCGCGGTCGCTCGACTCCGACTTGCGGCCACCGGCCTCGAGCACGTCACCGGCAGGAAGCTCCTTGTGCCCGCCGAACTGCAGCCGCATAGCCGAGAGCACCTGGTTGGCGAACTTGTCCTCATCGCGCGAGGCGAAGCGCTCGAACAGCGACGCGGCGAGCACGGGCACCGGCACGCCCACATCGACCGCGGCCTTGACCGTCCAGCGGCCCTCGCCCGAGTCCGAGACGCGGCCTGCAAGACCGTCGAGCGTCGGGTTCTCGTTCAGCGCCGTCGCGGTCAGATCGAGCAGCCACGACGAGATCACCGACCCGCGGCGCCACAGCTCGGTGACCTTCGAGGTGTCGATCGGGAACTGGTAGAACTCCGGCTCTTCGAGAGGCGCGACCTCTGCCGAGTGCTCGGCCTCGCGCACGCCGGCGTCGGCGTTCTCGAGCAGGTTCAGGCCCTCGGCGATCGCGGCCATGATGCCGTACTCGATGCCGTTGTGCACCATCTTCACGAAGTGGCCGGCACCGGCCGGACCGCAGTGCAGGTAGCCCTGCTCCTCCGGAGCCAGGTCGCCGGTGCGACCGGGTGTGCGCTCGATCTCGCCAACGCCGGGGGCGATGGTCTTCAGCAGCGGCTCGATGTGCTGCACGGCGGCATCCGATCCGCCGACCATGAGGCAGTAGCCGCGCTCGAGGCCGAACACGCCGCCGCTGGTGCCGGCGTCGACGTACTCGATGCCGCGCTCGCGCATCGCGACCGCGCGACGAACGTCGTCGCGGTAGTTCGAGTTGCCGCCGTCGATGATGATGTCGCCCTCGTCGAGGAGATCAGCGACCTGGTCGACGATCCTGCCGGTGAGGCCGGCGGGCACCATCAGCCAGATCACGCGGGGAGTCTGCAGCTTCGAGACGAAGTCCTGCAGGTCGGTCGCCCCGACCGCCCCGTCGGCGGCGAGCGCCTCGACCGCCTCCTGGTTGACGTCGTAGCCGACGCATTCGTGCCCGTCGCGCATCAGACGGCGCACGATGTTCGCGCCCATTCGTCCGAGTCCGATCATTCCCAGCTGCATCATGTCTCCCGTCAATTCGGCGTCTCCATCGTCACGCACCGCCGGACGGCCTGGCAACCCCCGTGCCGCCTCGGCCGTGGCGCATTAGGGTGTCGGGATGATCAGTCGTGAGTCGCTCGCCGAGCAGAGGGCGGATGCTGTCGCGCGCGCCGAGCACGCGGCATCCGCCCTGGCCGATCTCGTGCACGACCGGCAGGGGTCGAACGACGACGACGAGCACGACCCCGAGGGTGTCACGCTGTCGTCGGAGTGGTCGCGCCTGTCGGCTCTGTCGGAGGCGGCGGCCGACGAGGTGCGGCAGTACGACGATGCGCTGGCGAGATGGGATGCCGGTGACTACGGCATCTGCACGAGCTGCGGGAAGCCGATCCCGGAGGGCCGCCTGGAGGTGCGCCCGTTCGCGCGGCTGTGCGTGCCCTGCGCCGAGAAGGCGTAGGCCGCGTCCGGCCGCCGCGCCGCCGTCACGAATCGGGGGCCGACACTCCACCTGCCGGGCCGATGCCGCGAGAACGTCCGGCATCTGGTGTGTCGGCCCCCGCAGCGTATCGAGCGCCCGCGTCAGCCCGCGGTCACGTCGGCCCGGCCGTACCCGCCGAGCCTCTCGATGGCGTAGTCGAGCAGGGCTGAGGCGCGAGGCGTGAGCTGCATGTCCTCCGGCCAGATCCCCACCACGTGCGAGACGGTGACCGGCGGGTCGAACGGCCGGATCACGACGGGCAGGCCCTCGACGCTCACCGGCAGCGTGTTCGGCCGCGACATGAGCAGCCCGTAGCCGAGCCCGCGGCCGACGAGGGCCTCGACGAGGCCGATCTGCGCCACGCGCGCCTCGATCCGCGGTGACAGCCCGCGGGCCGTGAAGGCGTCTGTGACATTGCGGATGCCTGGTGTCGCGTCGTACTGGATGAACGGCTCGTCGGCGAGATCGGCGAGGTCGACCGTCTCGGCCGCGGCCAGCGGGTGATCGGGATGCAGGTGCGCCTCGAGCTCGGTCGCATAGATCTTCCGGCGGCTGTAGCCGAGCGGCAGCGAGACGTTGTAGACCAGCGCGACGTCGAGCCGCCCCGCCTCGAGCGCCGACAGCAGCTCCTCGTTGGTGCCGACCATGATCTCGATGTGCACCCCAGGATGCCTCTTGGGGAACCCCTCGAGCAGTTCGGGCACGACGCTCGTCGCGAAGCTGTCGTAGCATCCGAGCTTCACCGGCCCCCGCAGCTCGTCGTCGTCGCCTGCCGCCAGCACGAGCTCGTGCGTGTCGGCCACGATCTGCCTGGCGCGCCTCGCGAACTGCACCCCGGCCGGGGTGAGCGTCAGCCCCCGGGCCTTGCGCCGCACGCAGAGCTGCTCGCCGACGGCCCTCTCGAGGCCGGTGATCGCCTGAGACAGCGCCGACTCGGAGATGTGCAGGTCGGCTGCCGCAGCGCTCAGAGTCGGGAAGTTGGGAAGGGCCGCGAAGAGCTCGAGCTGCCGCAGGCTGACGTCGACCATATCTTCAGGCTAGCCGAACTACTTCCTCGAATAACTGTGATTTACACGCACTGCAACCCGCGCGAACATGGGGAACACCCTTCCCCCGACCCTCGTCATCGAGGGCAGACAACGACGTCAGGAATTTCGATGACCTCCTCCTCTCACGCCACGGGCACGCCGGCATCCCAGCGCCGGATCGCCTTCGCCACCATCGTCGGCACCACGATCGAGTGGTACGACTTCTTCATCTACGCGACCAGCGCCGCGCTCGTCTTCGCCCAGCTGTTCTTCGAACCCGCAGGCAAGGGGCTCGGGCTGCTGTTCTCGTTCGCCACGGTCGGCATCTCGTTCCTCTTCCGGCCGCTCGGCGCCTTCCTCGCCGGCCACTACGGCGACATCATCGGGCGCCGCGCGATGCTCGTCGCGACCCTCGTGCTCATGGGCGGTGCCACCACGCTGATCGGCGTGCTGCCCACCTACGCGCAGGTCGGCATCGCCGCCCCGATCATGCTGCTCCTCCTGCGCATTCTGCAGGGCCTCTCGGCCGGCGGCGAGTGGGGCGGCGCCGTGCTGATGGCCGTCGAGCACGCGCCGGCGAACCGCCGCGGTCGCGCAGGCTCGTGGCCGCAGCTGGGCGTCCCCCTCGGATTCATGCTCGCCTCGGGCATGACCGCGCTGATGACCGGTGTCGTCTCACCCGGCGCCGCCTACCTCGAGTGGGGCTGGCGCGTGCCCTTCCTGCTCAGCATCGTGCTCATCGTCGTCGGCTTCGTGATCCGCCGCTCGGTCGACGAGAGCCCCGTCTTCGCCGAGATCGCCGAGCGGGGAAAGCAGGCGAGCCTGCCGATCATCACGCTGTTCCGCCGTCACTGGCAGCTGGTGCTGCTCGCCGCCTTCGTCTTCGTCGGCAACGGCACCCTCGGCTACATGACCACCGGCGGATTCCTCAACAACTACGCGATCAGCGTGCAGGACCTCGCCCGCACCGACGTGCTCGTCGCCGCCGTCTTCGCCGCCGCCGTCTGGTTCTTCTCGACGCTGCTCGCCGGCTGGCTGTCCGACGTGATCGGCCGCCGCAACACCTTCCTCATCGGCTTCGCGCTGCAGGCCGCCGTGGTGTTCCCCGTCTTCTGGCTCGTCGACGCGGGCGGCCTGCTGGGTCTCTACACCGCACTGCTGCTGATCTCGACCGGCCTCGGCCTCACCTACGGCCCGCTGGCGGCCTGGTACGCCGAGATCTTCCCGGCATCCATCCGCTTCTCGGGCGTCTCGATCACCTACGCCCTCGGCGCGGTGCTGGGCGGTGCGTTCGCCCCGATGATCGCGCAGCTGCTGCTCGACGCCACCGGCACCACGATCGCCGTCTCGTCGTACCTGCTCTTCGCCAGCCTGCTCGGCGCCGGCGCGACGCTGTGCCTGCGCGACCGCAGCGGCATCGACCTCGGACCAGGCAACGAGGCCGAGCAGGCGGCCGGCGCGACGGTCTTCGAGCCGCAGAGCACCGCACAGCTGACCGGAGCGCGCTGACGGCGCCCGCCCCCAGACCGACACAGCACGAGGAGAGACCAGCATGGCACCCCAGAACACCAGGATCGCGATCATCGGCGGAGGGATGGGCGGCCTCACGGCCGCGATCGCCCTCACGCGCATCGCCGGCGTGCAGGTCACGGTGTTCGAGCAGGCGAGCCGCCTCGGCGAGGTCGGCGCGGGAGTCACGGTCGCTCCCAACGCCGCCCGCGTGCTCGACCGCCTCGGCGTCTACGAGAGCGTTCGCGACGCGGGTGCCGTGCCCGACGGGCACGGCGTCTACCTCGACGCGATGGGCGAGATGGTGACGGATGCCGCATGGGAGGACTCCGCGAAGCAGTACCGAAACATCGGCATGTACCGCCCCGACCTCATCGACATCCTCGCGCGCGAGGTCGACCCCGGCAGCATCCGTCTCGGCCACCGTCTGACGGCGGCCGAGACGGTGCCGTCGGCGGAGGGACCGGATGCCGTGCGCGTCGAGTTCGAGAACGGCGTGAGCGAGATGTTCGACGCGGTCATCGGCGCCGACGGCATCCACTCGGTCGTGCGCCGGGCCATCGGGCAGCACCCCGAGCCGGTCTACTCGGGCTACATCGTCTACCGCGGCGTGGTCGAGGCGACCCGCCTTCCCGAGGACTGGCCGATGATCAGCCAGGTCTGGATGGGCGACAGCCGGCACTTCATGTGCTACCCGCTGCAGCAGCGCAGGCTGTTCAACTTCGTCGCCGGCGTACCCAGCGACCGCCCGCTGAACGGACCGTGGTCGGGCTCCGCCGAGGTCGCCGAGCTCGCCGCCGAGTTCGCCGGCGACGGGTGGGATCCGCGACTGCAGCGGTTCATCGGCGCGATCGAGAAGACGTTCTGGTGGGGGCTGTTCGACCACGAGCCGCTCACCAACTGGTCGCGCGGCCCCATCGCCCTGCTCGGAGACGCCGCGCACACCATGCTGCCGCACCAGGGCCAGGGCGTGAACCAGGCCATCGAAGACAGCATGGCGCTGGCCACGTTCCTCGCCGCGGCGCAGACGGTCGCCGACATCCCCGAGGCGTTCCGCCGCTACACGTCGGTGCGCATGCAGCGCACCGCGATCCTGCAGCACGGGTCGCGCCGCGCGGGCGCGATGTTCGACGCGCAGTACGAGTTCGAGAACCTCGAGAAGCGCGATGCCGACATCCGCGTCGGCCGCGACTTCCGCCGCAGCGCGGTGTTCGACTACGACGCGCAGAAGGTCGCCGAAGAGGCGCTCACCCGATTCAGGAAGGACCAGGTCGCATGACCTCGATCAGCATCATCGGCAGCGGCAAGATGGGCGCGGCGATCGCCGAGGTCGCCACGCGCGCAGGAGCCGCGGTTCAGATCATCAAGCGCAGCACGACGAGCCCGTCGGCGGCACGCGATGGGTTCGATTACGGGGTGATGGGCGACGAGCTCACCGGCGAGCTCGTCGTGCTGGCTGTTCCGTACGGCGCGTACCCGGGCATCCTGCACCACTACCGCGACCAGCTCAGCCGCAAGGTCGTGATCGACATCAGCAACCCGATCGACTTCTCGACCTATGACCGCCTGACGTCGCCGGCCGACTCGTCGACGGCGGCCGAGCTCGCGAAGATGCTGCCCGAGGGGTCGGCCGTGGTGAAGGCGTTCAACGTCAACCTCGGCGAGACGCTCACCACCGGCACGAACGGCACGACCACCACGACCGTGCTGTACGCCGGCGACTACGCCGAGGCGAAGATCGCTGTCGCGCAGCTGATCGAGGGGGCCGGGATGCGGGCGGTGGATGCCGGACCGCTGACCCGCGCGCGCGAGCTCGAGGCCATGGGCTTCCTGCAGATCCTCATGGCGGCGCTCGGAAAGACGCGCTACGAGTCGGGGTTCACGCTGCTCGCGTGACCTGCCTCTCCCCAGGCCGCCCGCTCCCCAGGCCGCCCGCTCCCCAGGCCGCTCGCTCCCCAGGCCGCCTGCTCGGGAGGGGAACGCACTGTCGGGAGGACTCGCTCAGCAGAGCGGTCCGTCCGAACGTGCGAACTCCTCCCGAGCGGGTTTCGCGTTCACGCCAGGGGCCGGGCTCACGCGAGCGTGAGGAACAGCTTCTCGAGCTCGTCCATGCTCGGCGCACCCTCGTCGGCGTCGTCGGCCACGCAGTGCTTCAGCGCCGTGCTGATCACGGCGAAGCCCGCGCGATCGATCGCCTTGCCTACCGCAGCGAGCTGGATGACCACGTCGCGGCAGTCGGCATCCGTCTCCATCGCGTCGATCACCGCGCTCAGCTGACCGCGGGCGCGCTTGAGCCGGTTCACGACCTTGCGGATCTCGTCGTCGGGTGCGGCGCTCATGCGGACTCCTTCTCGAGTGAGCGGTCGGCGGCCAGCATCCGGATGCCTGCAGCCCAGGTGAGGTAACCACCGTCGAGGTTTCTGGCCTCGCGTCCGTGCTGGCGCAGCAGACGCACGGCGGTGTGCCCTCGTTGCCCGACCTGGCAGTGCACGATCAGCTCGCCCGCCGGCAGGCGGTCGAGGCTGTCGCGCAGCTCGTCGACCGAGATGTTCACGCTGCCGGGGATGGCCCCCGCCTCGTGCTCGCCCGCGCTGCGCACGTCGACGACGGTCGCGCCGTCGGCCACTGCAGCAGCGAGCTCGTGCCACTGGATGCCGTCGGTCAGCCCGGTCGCCGCGTTGTCGGCGATGTAGCCGAGCATGTTCACCGGGTCTTTCGCCGACCCGAACTGCGGCGCATAGGCGAGCTCGAGCCGGCTCAGCTGCGACGCGGTGAGCTCCGCCTGCATCGCGGTGGCGATCACGTCGATGCGCTTGTCGACCCCGCGGCGCCCGATCACCTGCGCGCCGAGGATGAGGTCGGTCTCAGGGTCGACGAGCAGCTTCATCGTCAGCCGCTCGGCACCCGGGTAGTAGCCCGCGTGATCTGCGGGGTGGGCATGGATCACGCGGTGGGCGCGACCGGCATCCCGAAGCCGCTTCTCGCTCCATCCCGTCATCGCGACGGCGAGATCGAAGACCCCGACGATCGCCGTGCCGAGTGCGGGCACCGCACCGGCCGGATGGCGGTCGAGCAGGCCGGCGTCGGCGGCGATCGCGTCGGCGGCCGTGCGGCCGTGACGGTTCGCGAGGCCGGCCATGGTGACCAGCGTGGGCTCGGCAGACACGGCGTCGATCTTCTCGACCCCGTCGCCCACGGCGAAGATGCGCGCGTCGCTCGTGCGCTGCAAGGCGTCGACGACGATGCCGCCGGTCGGGCCGGTGGCGAGGCTTGCCGCGACGGCGACGGATGCCGCAGGACGAACGCCCCGCGCATCGATGACGATGTCGGCGCCCACGGTGCTGCCGTCATCGAGGTGCACGCCATCGGCATCCATCGACTCGACCGAGGTGCGCAGCCGCAGATCGACGCCGTGCTCGCGCAGCTCGTCGACGACGAGCGCGGCCATCTCGACGTCGAGGGGGCTGAGCGGGTGCATGCCGTGCTGCACGAGGGTGACCTCGAGACCTCGGCGCACGAGATTCTCGACTGCCTCGAGGCCGATGAACCCGCCGCCCACGACGACCGCGCGACCGGCGGACGGCAGGTCGGCGAGCGCGAGGGTGATGCGGTCGACGTCGTCGATCGTGCGCAGGGTCGAGACGACGGGCGCCCCTGCGGTCTGCTCGAACGCGTCGCGGGGCGCCGCGCCCGTCGCGAGCACGACGTGATCGTACGGCTCGTCGACGATCGCGCCGGTCGTCACGTCGCGGATGCTGACGATCCGGGCATCCCGATCGATCGCCACCGCCTGCGCGCCCGTGCGCACGTCGAGGGCGAACCGCGCCCTCAGCGAGGCGGGCGTCTGCAGCAGCAGCGAGTCCCGCTCGGTGATCACGCCGCCCACGTAGTACGGCAGTCCGCAGTTCGCGAAGCTGACGTGGTCGCCCTGCTCGACGACGATGATCTCGGCGTGCTCATCGAGACGCCGCAGCCTGGTCGCCGCCGACATGCCTCCGGCCACGCCCCCGATGATGATGACGCGCACGGGTCAGCCCCTGCCGAACAGCCGGGCGAAGAAGCCGGGCGTGCTCTCGTGTCCGCGGCACCGGTCGCTCGACGGCACGCCGGCCATCACGCTGTCGACGTGCTGACCGCAGCCGCTCCATGTCGTCTTCCCGCACTGGTTGCAGGTCACTGCTCGGCACATGATGTTCTCCTCGTCTTCGGTACCCGCTCAGCCTAAACCGATACCCCCGGGGGTATCTGTGAACGGCCTGGATCCGCACTGTGGCGGACGAGGCGCAGAAGTAGGCTGAGGGCATCATGGAACAGTTCATGCACGGCTTCTGGGTCTTCGCGGGCAACTACTGGTGGCTGGTCTTCCCGCTCATGGGCGTTGCCGGCGGCATCGGCAAGTCGTGGGAGCGCGCATCGAAGCGCCGCCACGAGCGCCGTCTCGAGACGCTGCGCCTGAAGGGCGAGATCAAGGCCGCTCAGCTCGCCGCCCGCGGCGGCGCCCCTCTGCCCGCAAGACAGACCGCGCGACAGGTCGCGGCCGACGAGCGCGCCTCGACCCGGCAGCTGCTTGAGAAGCTGTTCGCCGAGCACGACGAGATCACCGCCCGCTGGCTCGAGTACGAGCTCGATGTGGCCAAGCTCATCGCCTTCCCCGCCATGAGCGATGGGCGCCAGCCGCTGACCGCCGCCTTTCTGCGCGCCAAGAAGACCGCAGACACGCTGCGCCCCGCCTCGGCGGATGCGCAGCTGACCGAAGCCGAGATCGCCGAGTACCTCGACGCGGTCGGCAACTACTCGGTCGCGTTCGACGTCGCCGAGCGCGATGCCCGTCGGCTGCGCGACGCGAACTTCAGCGAGGTCGAGCGCAAGCGTCTCGACCGCGCGCGTCACCTGCTCACCGTCGCTCTCGACGACGCCGCCACCCAGGCCGAGCGCAACCTCGCCTACAAGCGCGTGCGCGAAGAGCTCGACGGGCTCATCCTCATCTCCGACGAGGCCGTCGAGGTGCTCGAGAAGAAGGTGGCCGGTCAGATCGGATCGGCACCGGCACCGGCACCCGGAATCACCCCCGAACCAGAGCCGATGCGCCTTCCCCGGGAAGAGCAGTGAGAGTGCACAACGTCACCGGCCCGATCGCCGGTCACGCCGAGGGCCCGGTCTGGGCGGCGGCGTGGGGCGGGCTGCGGTGGGTGGATGCCGCTGCCGGCGACCTGCTCACGCTGCGCGACGACGGTGTCGTCAGACAGCACGTCGACGACGAGTTCGTCGCCTTCGTGCGCCCGCGCCGCACGGGCGGGTTCGTCGCCGCCGGCGCCCGCACGCTCTACCTCGCCGACGAAGCAGACGGCGAGACCCGCGCCGTGGCACGGCTGGGCGACGACCCCGGCGTGCGGATGAACGACGGATGCTGCGACCCCGACGGCCGGCTGCTCGCGGGCTCGATGGCATACGACTCCGCTGCCGGCCGCGGGTCGCTGCGACGGATCGACGCCGACCTGTCGATCAGCACCGTGCTGCCAGAGGTGACCGTCTCGAACGGCATCGGCTTCACGTCCGAGGGCTCGCAGGCCTACTACGCCGACACCGCCACGGGCCGGGTCGACGTGTTCGACGTGTCTGACGGCGAGCTCGTCGACCGGCGCCCGCTCGTCACGATCCCCTCTGAGCTGGGCGCGCCCGACGGGCTCTGCATCGACCACGACGGCAACGTCTGGGTGGCGCTGTGGGGCGGGTCGGCCGTGCAGGCGTACGACGACTCGGGGGCGCTGATCGAGCGGATCGAGCTGCCCGTCGCCCAGGTGAGCGCCTGCACGTTCGGCGGCACGGGCCTCGGCACCCTCTTCATCACCACGTCGGCGCAGGGCCTCGACCCCGACCACGGCACCGAGGCCGGCTCGCTCTTCGCCGTCGACCTCGGCGTGCGCGGTCTGCCCACCCTGCCCTTCGCGGGCTGACGCCGGGCGTCTCTTCGCCGACATCACCGCTTGTCGCCGAGATCCCCCGCTGCGGACGGTGCTGAGTGGTGGTCTCGGCGGTAGGTGGGGGTCTCGGCGGTGGGAGGGAGTCGTAGGCTCGGGCACATGGAGAACTCGCAGACGCTGCGCGTCGGGATCGTCGGAGCGGGAGGCATCGCGCCGCCGCACATCGAGGGCTGGCTGGCGCTGGGCGCCGAGGTCGCGATCCTGCGCAGGACGGATGCCGATGTGCTGGCCGACCGCTTCGGCATCCGGATCATCGGCGAACTCGACGAGCTGATCGACGCGGTCGACGTCGTCGACATCATCAGCCCCACCTCGACGCACCTCGACATCGCCCGGGCGGCCTTCGCACGCGGGCGGCACGTCGTATGCGAGAAGCCGCTCGCGGTCAGCACCGCCGACGCGCGGGCGCTCATCGACGCCGCCGACGAGGCGGGGGTCAGGCTCTTCCCCGCGCACGTCGTGCGGTACTTCGAGGGCTACCGCACGCTGAAAGAGAGCATCGACACGGTCGGCACGCTCACCGAGCTGACCTTCCGGCGCACGGTCGCCGCCCCCGACTCCGCCTGGTTCTATGCCGAAGACGCCGGCGGCGGAGTCATCCGCGACCTGATGATCCACGACATCGACCAGGCGCTGTGGCTGGCTGGCTCGGTCGTCGAGGTGTCGGCCACGCAGGATCCGCCCGCGGTCGGGGGCCGGGTGGCGCCGCCGGTGTCGGCGCACGTGACGCTCACCCACGCGAACGGCGCGATCAGCCACCTGCGCGCCGACTGGCTCGAGCCGGGCACGCCGTTCCGCTCGACCGTCGAGGTCGCCGGCGCCGAAGGCACTCTCCGCTACGACACCGACGTCGATCCCCTCGGGGCCGAGCCGTACCGTGCTCAGCTCGCCGACTTCGTCGACGCGATCCGCACCGGCGGCGAGGCGAGGGTCACCGCCGAAGACGGGCTCGCCGCGGTCGCCCTGGTGGATGCCGCGTATGCATCCCTCGCGGGAAGGCGCCCCGTCACGTTCTGACCGCTCGCCGCCCCTGCTCATCGCCGCCGCCCCTGCTCAGTCACGTCGCTCAGCAGGGGCGAGGAGGCTCAGCAGGGGCGGGAACATCCGAACAGGCGCACCACCACGCGGGCCGGCGGCGCGATCAGGAACCGGAGAGGCCCAGCGGGCGCACGAGCACATGCCGGCGGTCACGCACCCAGACGGCGCCCGACTCGCGGTGCTCGGCGCGGGTCGCGAATCGATAGCGGTACGAAATGACGCGCACCCACGCGGGCCGCTCGCCCTCGAAGGGGTCGCGGTGCAGCATCCGGAGCGTCGGGGCGTCTGCCTCGAGAAGACGCACGAGGAGCATCGTGAACCAGTCGTCGAGCGAACGTCCCAGCGGCAGGAACCACATGAGCCAGTCGAGGCGCAGGTGGTACGGCGCGAACTGCCGCGGGATCCGCCGCACATCTGTGGGCTTGCCCTTGAACTCGTACTCGCGCCAGTCCGCGGCATCCGGATCGGCGTCGGTCGTGCCCTCGACGACGTACTCGATGCGCTGCTTCGTCACGGTGCCGAACGCGCCGTACGCGTTCGCGAGCTGCCAGCGGTTGAAGCTGGCGTTCATCAGCTGCCGGCTCGCGAAGAGGTTGCGCAGAGCGGGCCAGCTGAGCACGAGATACAGGATGCCGATGGCCGAGGTGACGACGATCCAGTAGAGCGGGATGCCGGGCTCGCGCGTGCCCTCGGCGCCCGCGGGGAACCCGATCGCCGAGAACGCGATGACGATCGTCGCCCAGTTCAGCCATGCGAAGTTGCCGGTGACGACCAGCCACAGCTGGGTGAGGATGATGATCGCGGCAGCGATCGCACCGATCAGCAGCCACGGCCCGTCGGGCAGCCAGAGCGCACCGAGCGGCGCGAACAGGAAGAACGGCACGACCAGCTGCGCGAAGTGGCTGCCGATCACCTCGCCGCGATGGAACCACTTCGGCAGCAGATGCGCCTGCCGGCTGAGCGGCCCCGGCATCGGCTGCGTCTCGTGGTGGTACATGAGCGCGGTGAGGTCGCGCCATTCACGCCCGCCGCGGATCTTGATCATGCCCGCACCGAACTCGAGCCGGAACACCAGCCACCAGAACAGCACGATGACGACGGTGGGCGGGGGCTGATCGGCCGAGCCGAGGAACGCCGCGAGAAACCCCGCCTCGAGCAGCAGCATCTCCCAGCCGAACGAGTAGAACGTCTGCCCGATGCTCGTGATCGACATGTAGCCGCCCCACAGCAGCAGGAAGCAGATCATCGGCACCCAGGGCGGCGCCAGCTGCGGGATGCCGATCACCAGCAGCCCCGCGATGACCATGCCCGCCCCGCAGAGGGCGACGAGTCGGCGATCCGTGTAGCGGATCCTCGCGAAGAGGGTGGGGCGCAGCATCCGTCGCCTGCTCGTCGATCCGGCGACCCAGTTGAGCAGCTCGGGCGCGGGCAGCAGCCCTCGTTCGCCCAGCAGCGGACGGAACTGGTTCAGCGTCGACAGGAACGCGACCAGGTAGAGCGCCGCGATGCCCCTCTGCAGGACCTCGCGGGCGAATCCGAACTCGACGGCGGCGAATCCGTCCATGCCGACAGGCTACGACGGTGCGTGCACGCGCCGGAGGGGTATTGACAGCGTTCGAATCGCTCATCTGGCCGCATTCCTGCGCGCAGAGCTGCCAGATGAGCGATTCGAACGCCGGGGGGGTCAGCCCTGCGGCAGAGCGGCGACCACGTCGATCTCGACGAGGATGTTCGCGAGCTGCGAGCCCACCGTGGTGCGCACGGGGAACGGAGCCGTGAAGAACTCCTCGTACGCGGTGTTGAACTCGGCGAAGTCGGCGAGGTCCTGCAGGTGCACGGTCGACTTGACCACGTCGTCCATGGTCAGGCCGTGCTCGGCGAGCACCATCTGGATGTTGCGCAGCACCTGGCGGGTCTGATCGCCCACGTTGTCGGCGATCGCGTGGTCGTTCGCCGCGTCCTGCGGGCCGAAGCCGGCGGTGTACAGGAAGCCGTTCGCGACGACCCCGTGGCTGTACGGGCCTGCGGGGGTGGGGGCGCCTTCGGCGTAGAAACCGATCTTGGGCATCTTCTCTTCTCCTTCTTTCTCGGTTCTGTTCATCCCAGCTGGTGGGAGATCTCGGCTGCGGTCTCGCGCAGCATGGGCACGCGCTGCTCGAGCTGCGCGCGGTTCTGGGCGACGCGCAGCGCCGTGAGCGACAGGGCGCCCACGACGCCGGCCGACGTGACGATCGGCACGGCGACGCAGCCGACGAAGTCCTCGAACTCGGCGTCGTCGAACGCCCATCCGCGGCGGGCGGTGAGAGCGAGATCGGCGTCGAGGGCGGCGCGGGTGGTCAGCGTGTGCGCGGTGTGCGGATGCCAGTCGCTGCCGGCCAGCACGGCATCGCGGCGGTCGGCGGGCAGCTCGGCCAGGATCGCCTTGCCGATACCGCTGCAATAGGGCAGCACCGAGGCGCCGACGCGGGAGTACATGCGCACGCCTGCGGCGTCTTCGACCTTGTCGACGTAGACGATCTCATCGCCGATCAGCGCGCCGACGTGCAGGGTGTTGCCGACGATCCGGTGCAGCCGGCGCACGTGCGCGAACGCGGCACCGCGCAGGTCGAGCTGCTCGAGGGCCGCTCCGCCCAGCACGGCGAGCTGCATGCCGACCGCGTAGCGCCCGTCGCCCTGCCGGCGCACGAACCCGACCTGCTCGAGGCTCTGCAGCTCGCGGAACATGGTCGAGCGGTGGATGCCGAACTTCTCGGCCAGCTCGTTCACGGTCGCGGTCTCTGCGGCGAGCGCACTGAGGATGCCGGCGGCCCGGGTGACGCTCTGCGACATCAGGCACCCCCTCCACTCACGTCGCGATTTGGCTCGTGACGCAGGCCGCGACCGGGAAGGGCCCCGGTCAGCTCTCCGTCGGCGAGCACCTGCACTCCGGCGACGAAGACGTCGTCGATACCGGTGGCGAGGGTGCGGGGCTGCTCGTAGGTGGCGCCGTCGGCGACGGTCTCGGGGTCGACGAGCAGCAGGTCGGCGATCGCGCCCTCCTCGATCACTCCTCTGCGACCCAGGCCGAAGCGACGCGCCGGCTGTGCGGAGAGGTGATGCACGGCATCCGCCCACGTCCACGCGCCCAGCTCGCGCACGAACTCGCGCAGGTACCGCGCGAACGAGCCGGCCGCCCGCGGATGCGGGTGCGCGCCGACCCAGATGCCGTCGGAGCCGCCGATGTGACCCGGGTGCGCGAAGATGCGGGCGAGCTCGGTGGCGGGGCGCGGGCTCCGCACGGCCATGACGGCACTGCTCTCCATGCGCGAGGCCGCGAGCAGATCGAGCGCGAGGTGCATCGGGTCGGCACCCGCGCGCGCGGCGGCCTCGCGCAGGGTGAGGCCGTGCGCCCAGGCGAAGTCGGGTGCCGCGATGTGGGCGAGCGTGATCATGTCGGGCCAGTCGGGGCCGAGACTCGGGCTGTTCGAGGCGCGCTGCACGCACGTGTCGCGCAGGGCCTCGCGCCCGAGCGGATCGCCGAGCAGGGCGACGACGTCGTCGACCGGCAGCGCCGAGATCTCGGGCGGCAGCAGCGGCATGCCCAGCAGCGTGCAGCCACGGATGTACGGGTACGCGTCGAAGGTGGCCTCGACCCCTGCTGCCGCGAAGGCGTCGAGCTGCTCGAGCACGATGTCGGCGTCGGCGTGCAGGTGCGAGACGTGCACGGGCAGGGCGGCACCGGCATCCGCCGCCGCGCGCCGCGAGATGTCGACCATCTCCGAGATGCCGGCCGCGGTGTTCGCCTCGTATCCGCCGCGCATGTGGCTGACGTACACGCCGCCGGCGCGCGCGACCGGGGTGCAGAGCGCGGCGATCTCCTCGGCGTCCTGGAAGATGCCGGGCACGTAGTCGAGCCCGGTCGACAGGCCCAGCGCGCCCTCGGCCATGCCCTGCTCGACGAGGGCCACCATGCGCTGCCGTTCTGCGTCGGTCGCGACGGCGCTGCTGCGCCCGCACACCTCGAAGCGCACGGTACCTGCGGGCACCAGGTAGCCCGCGTTCAGCGCCGAGGCGCCGTCGACGGCATCCAGCAGCTCGGCGATGCCGCCGCCCGCGTAGGTCGGGTGGGGCCCGTTGATCGCCGCGAAGTACCCGCTCGCATAGGCCCCGTCGCCGGGTGCGTACGAGACGCCGTCCTGCCCGCCGATGATCGTCGTGACGCCCTGCCGCAGCAGCGCCCTGGTGACGTCGGGGTCGCGCAGCATGCCGTCGGCGTGCGAGTGCGCGTCGATGAACCCCGGCAGAACGAGGCGGCCGGTCGCGTCGATCACGCGGTCGCCGGGCCGGCTGCCGACCTCGCCGACGGCGACGATGAGGTCGCCGTCGATGGCGACATCAGCTGCGACGACGCCGCCGGATGCCACGACGGAGCCACCCCGCAGAACTGTGCGACCGGACATGCTGCTCCCCCTCAGAACCAGGTGCGGATCAGGTCGATGACCACGCCCGACTCGATCGAGTCGACCACGGGCATGACGCGCCACTTGTCGAAGGCGGTGCACGGGTGCGACAGACCGAAGCGCACGACCTCGCCCACCGCGAGCGGCTCGGCCGGCCGAACGTAGCTGTGCTGGTCGTTCATCGCCGACACGGTCGCGTCGATCGGATGCCAGGGGCCGGCCAGCTCGGGGGCCGCGGCGCGCGGGATCGGCAGCCCCTCGTCATACGGCAGGTCGCGCTTTCCGGCATCCACCAGCGCCAGACCGGCCTCGGGCCGGGAGACGACCCTGGCGATGCCGTGCATCGCGTTGACGAAGTGCGGGCCGGCTCCGGTGCCGCCCTCGTCGAACGGCGAGATGCTGCGGTAGAAGCCGTCGTCGTGCACGATGTACGCGCCCGAGCGCAGGGTGAAGCGGGTGCGGCCGTCGCGCTCGGCGCCCGACCACACGTCGGCGACGATCTCGAAGTAGGCGCTGCCGCCTGCGGTCACATAGAGCTCGCCGTCGTCGTACAGCGGGGCGATCGCTCGGTGCAGCTCGAGCTGCGCCTCGAGGTAGGCGCGGACTGCGTCGAGTCCGGCGGCGGAGCGGTCGTGCGCGAGGCTGCCCTCGTATCCCGAGACGCCGGCCAGCCGCAGCACGTCGGACGCGGCGAGGCGTTCGGCGATCTGCACGGCCTCGGCGATCGAGCGGGCGCCGGTGCGTCCGCCCGCGGCGCCGAGCTCGACGCACACGTCGACGGGCCTGGGTACGCCCACCGCTCGCAGGCCCCGCTCCATCGCGTCGACGGTGTCGATCGAGTCGGCCCAGCACACGAAGCGGAAGCCGGGGTCGGCGAGCTCGCCGGCGAGCCACGCGAGCGAGCGGGCGTCGACGGCCGCGTTCGCGAGCATGATCGAGTCGAGTCCGAGGTCGCGGCCGGTGCGCACCTGGCCCATGGTCGCGAGGGTGATGCCGAGTGCGCCGGCGTCGAGCTGACGCTGCCACAGCTCGGGCGCCATGGTGGTCTTGCCGTGCGGCATGATCTCGAGTCCGTTCGCGGCGCACCAGTCGGCCATCGTGGCGACGTTGGCGCGCATCGCGGCGTCGTCGAGCACGATCAGCGGGGTCCAGAACTCGTCGAGCCGGGGTTCGGTGGCGAGGAAGGCGGATGCCGTCATGCCGATCGCCCGATCCGGGATGCCCTTGTCGCGCGCCGTCAGCAGCTCATCGCTCATATGCGTCTTCTCCTCGCTGTGCGTATGTTGCAACGTGCATTGCAGTGTGTGCACACGCCGCCTCATCATGGTAACCATGCCCGACACCTCCGCACCACGCCTGATCGCGATAGGCGAGACGATGGCCCTCATCGCGCCCGCTCGCCCCGAGCCCCTCGCCACCACGCAGGAGGTGCGACTGCTCATCGGCGGCGCGGAGTCGAACGTCGCGATCCACGCGGCGCAGCTGGGCATCCCGACCGCGTGGGTCAGCGCCGTCGGCGACGATGCGCTGGGCGTGCGCGTGCGCGACGAAGTCGCCTCGCACGGCGTCGACGTCGGCTGGGTGACGACCGATGCGCAGGCCCCCACCGGCGTTTACTTCAAAGACCCCGGCAAGGGCGTGCTGTACTACCGCCGCGGCTCCGCGGCCTCGGCGATGACCCCGGAGTCGATCGCCGACGTTCCGCTCGAGGGCGCCGAGCTCGTGCACATCTCGGGCATCACGCCGGCGCTCTCGCGCAGCTGCGCCGCGCTCATCGACTCGGTCATCGACCGCGTGGCCGCCGGCGACGGCATCCTGAGCTTCGACGTCAACCACCGCGCGGCGCTGTGGCAGCCGGGTGCCGCCGCGCCCGCTCTGCTCGACCTCGCCCGCCGGGCCGATCTGGTCTTCGTGGGCCTCGACGAGGCCGACGGACTGTGGGGCACCCCAGACGCCGACGCGGTGCGTGCGCTGCTGCCCGAGCCCGCGCTGCTCATCGTCAAGGACGGCGACGTGGGAGCCACCGAGTACGAGCGACGAGGCGACACCGACGTGCGCACCTTCGTCGCCGCGATCAAGACCGAGGTCGTCGAGGCGGTCGGAGCCGGCGACGCCTTCGCGGCCGGCTACCTCGCGGCGCACCTGAACGGCGCCGAGGCCGACGACCGCCTTCAGGCCGGCCACCGGCGCGCGCACCTCGTGCTGCAGTCCACCGGCGACCTGCTGCCCGACCCTCCCCGTGACGACACCCCCGACCGAGCCTGAAAGGCGATCGAACATGACCGATAACTCCGTCTTCGAAGACATCTTCCGCGACGTGCCCCTGATGGCGATCCTGCGTGGAATGGGGGTCGAGCGCACGCTCGCCACCGCGACCCGCGCCTGGGATCTCGGCATCACCGCCGTCGAGGTGCCCGTGCAGACGCCGACCGATGTCGAGGCGCTGCGCGTGCTCGCCGAGGCCGCGCGCGAACGAGGGCTGACCGTGGGTGCGGGCACCGTCGTCTCGCTCGAGCACGTGCGACAGGCCGCTGACGCGGGCGCGGCGTTCACCGTCAGCCCCGGGTTCGACATCGACGTGGTGCGGGCCTCGCACGACGCCGGGCTTCCCCCGCTGCCCGGCGTCTCGACCGCGACCGAGGTGCAGCACGCGCTCGGCGAGGGGCTGACCTGGCTGAAGGCGTTCCCCGCGTCGCTGCTGGGCACCGGATGGTTCCCCGCCATGCGCGGGCCGTTCCCGCAGGCGCGCTTCGTCGCCACGGGTGGCATGGACTCGGGCAACGCCCGGTCGTACCTCGACGCCGGCGTGCGCGTGGTGGCCGTCGGCTCGGCACTCGAAGACGAGAGCCAGCTGCCCGCGCTCGCCCAGCTGCTCGCCTGACGCCCGCGAGGCGCCGCGTCAGACGGACGCGGCGCCGAGAGCACCACACGTCGCCGAGTGCACCGCCTGTTCGCGTGAACAGGCGGTGCACTCGGCGTTCTCATGTGCTCTCGACGCACCAGCAGGTCAGACGTCGGCCGACACCCGGGGCGTCACGACGAGCTCGTGCAGACGGCCGGCGCCCTCGACGTCGGGGCGGATGGAGGCCATCATCGTGGCGATCACGCCGACGATCGCGATCACCGCGGCGTAGACCACGACGGGCCAGAACGCTCCGCCCGCTGCCGCCACGAGGGCGACGCAGATGATCGGCGCGAGGCCGCCGCCGAGGGTGTTCGAGATCTGGTACCCGATGTTGACGCCCGTGGTGCGCGCCTCGGGGTCGAACATCTCGGCGAGCATGGTCGCCAGGGTCGCCTGCATCGCGACGCCGAAGACCACGAAGCCGATGATCTGACCGAGCCAGATCAGCCACATGTTCCCGGTGGTGAACAGGGCGAAGGCCGGGTAGACCATGGCGGCGAAGCCGAGGCATCCGATGATGTAGACGGTACGGCGGCCGATCCGGTCGGAGATGTGGCCCCACAGCGGGGCGACGACGATCTGCAGCAGGCCGACGATCATCGTTCCTGCGAAGCCCATCCAGGCCGGCAGGTTCTTGTTCGAGACCATGAAGCTGAGGCCGTAGGTGAGGATCACATAGCCGGCGATCGACTGGGGGAGGCCGATCAGGATGCCGAGGATCGTGTTCTTCGGGTGGCGGAAAGCCTCGACGAGGGGGTTGTGCTTCTTGCCGGTCGCCGAGACGAGCAGCGTGGTCGTCGTGGTGAACTCCTCGGACTCCTCGAGGTGGCGACGTAGGATCACCGCGGCGATCGCGAGCACCATCGAGAACACGAACGGGATGCGCCATCCCCACTCGATGAACCACGAGCCCGGCGTCAGACCGAGGCCTGCCATCAGACCGCCCGAGACCACGTTGGCGACACCGGCACCGCTGATCAGGAAGGCGCCGTACAGGCCCTTCTTGCCGATCGGGGCGGCCTCGACGACCATCGTCGCGGCACCGCCCATCTCGCCGCCGACGAAGAAGCCCTGGCAGAGACGGAAGAAGAGCAGCAGCAGCGGGGCGGCGACGCCGATGGCCTGATCGGAGGGGATGAGGCCGATGCCCGTCGTGGCGAGCCCCATGCCGACCACCGTGCTCATCAGCACGACCTTGCGGCCGACGCGGTCGCCGATGACGCCCCAGACGATGCCTCCGACCGGGCGCAGGAAGAACCCGACGGCGAACGTCGCGAACGACGACAGCTGCGCGATCACGGGGTCTTCGGTCGAGAAGAAGACGGCCGGGAAGACGGCGGCCGAGGCCAGACCGTACAGGTAGTAGTCGTAGTACTCGATCAGCGTGCCGATCGCGCCACCGGCGACGGTCTTTCGCTGTCTCGGCGTCAAGCCGCTCGATGCGACTGTGGCCATGGGAGCCTCCTTGCTCAGTGGGGGGTTGGAGATCCGCCCGGGTTCGTCACCCTCGACGGGAAGTGCTCTGGACGCTAAGATAACCGAAGTAGAGACAGAATGTCTAGATTGAATATTTTTTGTAAAGCTGAACAGTTTGTAGGTGGACGATGACGACACAGACGGCGATGAGTGAAGCAGCGACGGCTCTGGCAGAAGACGCCGCGCGCCAGACGTACGAGAGCGCCGAAGAGGTGCTGCGGCTGTACCGCCCCGTGATGCGGGCCCTCGCGACCGCCGCCGGCCCCTCGGTCGAGGTCGTGCTGCACAACCTCGACGGTGCCGACGTCGACCTCGGGCACACCATCATGGCGATCGAGAACGGCCACGTCACGGGTCGCGCCGTGGGCGGGCCGTCGACCTCGCTGGGCATCGACGTCATGAAGGACCGCCAGAAGAACCACGACGCGTTCGGCTACCGCGCGGTCACCAGCGACGGGCGCGAGCTGCGCTGCTCGTCGGTGTACTTCCACAACGCGGCCGGCGACATCATCGCCTCGTTCTGCATCAACGTCGACCTCAGCCCGCTGCAGCAGGCGCGCAACATGCTCGAGGCGCTGCTGCCGGTGGCGAACACCGCTCCCGACGCACCCCAGGAGCACTTCGGCACCGACATGGGCTCGGTCATGGATCAGATGATCGCCGAGGCGATCGGCGAGATCGGCCGCCCCGTCGCGCAGATGACGCGAGACGACAAGATCGCCGTGCTCGAGAAGCTCGACCAGCGCGGGGTCACCCAGATGCGCAAGTCGATCCAGACGATCGCGAAGCGGCTGAACATCTCGCGCGTCACGGCCTACTCGTACCTCGACGAGACCCGCAGCCGTGGCTGAGAGCGCCGGCTCTGCGTCCATCGCCGCCCGCCTGGCGCACGTCGACGCGCGCCTGGCGTTCGAGATCGACATCTTGGCGGCAGCCGCGGCCGTCGACGCCGGCGAGGCGGTGCTGGTAGACACCCGCCGGCAGGAATCGTGGGACCACGGCCACATCGCCGGCGCCCTGCACCTGCCGAAGGCGACGATGGATGCCCGGATCGCCGAGCTGCCGCGCGACCGCACGCTCATCGTCTACGGATGGGGGCCCGGCTGCAACGGGGCCGCCGCCACCGCCCGCGAGCTGCTCGCCGCCGGGCTCGACACCCGCGAGCTGTTCGGCGGCTACGAGTACTGGGTGCGCAAGGGCTTCCCGGTCGAGAAGGACGGCGTGACCTCGCGTCAGGCCCCCGACCCGCTGGTCACCGCCGAGATCCACTGACCGCGGATGCGCCGAGGCCCCTGCCCGGGCATCCGGAAGCAGGGGCCTCAGCCAGGCGATCAGATCACTTGATCACGTCGGGGTGCTCCTTCAGCCACGCCTCGACGGCCTCGCGCTCCTTGCCCTCGCCGTACTCGTTGACGACCAGGTCCTCGAGCGCGCCGTACTGCTCGTCGTCGAGCTTGATGCTCTCGATGAGCTCTGCGGCCTCGGGGAACTCGTCGGCGAAGCCCTTCGTGCCGAGGAAGTGCAGACCCTCTGCCTCGCCCATCAGGCCCTTCGGGTCTTCGAGATCCTTCACGGGGAAGGCGTCGTTGGCCCAGAACGGACGCCACAGCGTCACGACGACGTCCTCCTTGGCATCCGTCGCCTTCTTCAACTCGGTGAGCATGGCGGCGGTCGACGAGGTGACGAGCTCGTACTCGCTGTTCAGGCCGGTCTCGTCGAGCATCTTGGTGGTCTGCTCGGTCAGGCCGGCGCCCGGCTCGATGCCGATGATCTTGCCGTCGTAGTCCGCGCCCTTGCCCTTGAGGTCGTCGATCGACGTCAGCTCGGAGTACTCGGGCACCGCGATGGTCAGCTTCGCGTTGTCGTAATAGGTGCCGAGGTCTTCGATGTCGTCGCCGTACTCATCCATGTACTTCTTGTGGGTGAGCTCGGGCCAGGCCGACGGGTAGATGTCGACGTCGCCCTGCGCGAGGCCGGTGTAGAGCGGGCCTGCGTCGGTGAGGGTCTTCATCTCGACCTCGTAGCCGAGCTCTTCGAGCTTGTTCTCGAGCAGGTACGCGGTGCTGAGACCGTCGGTCCACGACGGCAGGAAGCCGAGCGTGATGGTGCCCTTGTCGCCCGTGGAGCCGCTGCCGGCGTCGCCGCCGGTTCCGCCCGTTCCGCCGTTGCCGCCGGGGGCGCAGCCGGTGAGTGCGAGCGAGCCGATGGCCCCGATGGCCAGGAGTGCTGTGATCTTCTTCTTCACGATGTTCTCTTCCTGTTGCGTATGTGTGATTGCGGGTCGTGCAGGGTGCGGGTCACGCGGGCTGCAGTGCAGCATCCGGAGCCGAGGCGGATGCCGCGGCGCGGCGCTGCGCGTCGCGACGACGCGCCATGATGCCGAGCAGTGAGGCGTGGTTCTCGGCCGGCGTGCCGAGGGCTGCGGTGACGCGGTCGAGGAAGACCGCGATCAGCACCACGCCGAGTCCGGCCTCGACGCCCTTGGCGATGTTGATCGTCGAGATCGCCTCGACCACCATCTTGCCGAGGCCGTCGGCGCCTGCCATGCCGGCGATGACCGCCATCGACAGGGCGAGCATGATGACCTGGTTGATGCCGGCCATGATGGTCGGCATCGCGAGCGGCAGCTGGATGCCGCGCAGGATCTGCCCCGGCTTCGCGCCGAACGCCTGGCCGGCCTCGACGGTCTCGCTGTCGACGCCGCGGATGCCCAGCTCGGTGAGCCGCACCCCAGGAGGCAGCGCGAAGATGATCGTCGCGACCATGCCCGGCACAACGCCGATGCCGAAGAACACGATCGCGGGGATCAGGTAGACGAACGCGGGCATCGTCTGCATGAAGTCGAGCACGGGCTTCAGCAGCGCGCGCACGGTGCTGTTGCGCGCCGACCAGATGCCCAGCGGCACCGCGATCAGCACGGCGACGACGGTCGCGACGAGCACGAGCGACATGGTCTGCATCGCGGGAACCCACAGGTCCATGCCGACGATCAGCAGCAGCGACACGGCCGTGCCGATCGCGAGCTGCCACGAGCGCACCAGCCACGCGATGAGCGCCGCGATCGCGATGATCGCGACGAAGTGCACCGACAGCAGGCCCATCGTGAGCCCGTTGACCAGCCAGCCGAAGACGAAGGCGATGCCGTCGAGCAGACCGTCGAGATTGTCCTTGACCCAGTCGACGAAGGCGGCGACCCAGCTTCCGATAGGAATGCGGAAATCCATCAGCGCACCTCCTCGGCGTCGGCGGCACCGGCCGCGTCATCGGCGGCCGCCTCGGTGAACGAGCTCGCCTCGGCGAGCACCTCGTCGATCACGGCCTGCGGCATCGGGTTGAGCGGCAGGGTCAGCTCGCCGGTCGCGCCCGGCCCCGGTCCGAGCGCGGCGAGCAGCGTCACGCGCGGGATCACACCGGTGAGGCGGCCCTCGGCATCCGTCACCGCGAGCGGAAGCGGCGACTCGACCGACGGGATGAACAGGTTCATCAGCACCTCGTTCTCGTCGACGACCTGCGGCGCCGGCTTGAGGATGGATGCCAGAGACGACTCGCCCCTGCGCACGAGCTTCACGGCGTCGCGGTCGGTGACGATGCCGACCAGCTTGCGGTCGCGGCCGACCACATAGGTCGCCGACATGTAGGCATCCCGCATCTGGCGCAGCGCCGTGCGGGGACCAGCCGACTCGGCCACGACCGGGCGCGGACGCTCCATGACGTTCGACGCGGTGAGCACGCGGGCGCGGTCGACGTCCTGCACGAACTGCTCGACGTAGTCGTTCGCCGGGTCGGTCAGGATGTCTTCCGGCGTGCCGATCTGCACGATGCGGCCGTCGCGCATCACCGCGATGCGGTCGCCGAGGAACATCGCCTCGTTGAGGTCGTGCGTGATGAACACGATGGTCTTCTGCAGCTTCGCCTGCAGCTCGACCAGCTGCTCCTGCATCTCGCGGCGGATCAGCGGGTCGAGAGCACTGAACGCCTCGTCCATCAGCAGGATGTCGGTGTCGGCGGCGAGCGCGCGGGCGATGCCGACGCGCTGCTGCATTCCGCCCGACAGCTCGCTGGGCAGCTTGTCGCCCCAGCCTTCGAGGCCCACCAGGGCGAGGATCTCGTCGGCCTTGCGCAGGCGCTCCGTCTTGCTCACGCCCTTCAGCTCGAGCGGGTAGGCGACGTTCGCGGCGACCGTGCGGTGCGGCAGCAGCGCGAAGTGCTGGAACACCATCGAGACGCGGTCACGACGGATGTCGCGCAGACGCGAGGCCGGGATGCCGGTGATCGCGTCACCGCCGATCGTGATGCTGCCCGCCGTCGCGTCGTGCAGGCCGTTGAGCATGCGGATGATGGTCGACTTGCCGGAACCCGACAGGCCCATGATGACGAAGATCTCACCGCGGTTCACGGTGAAGCTCGCGTCGATCACGGCGGCGGTGCCGACATCCTGCACCTCGGTGCGGGTCTCACCGGCCTTCAGACGCTTCACGGCCTGCTGCGGATTCCGACCGAAGACCTTATAGATATTGCGCGCTTCAAGAGCGGTTTCGGACACGTTTCCCCCGTTGCCCACCGATTTCTTCGGGTCTCGGCGGGCCGCTTCGGTTACGCCCGGGTGACGTTCTCAAGGCCGTTTCGACACTGCTGCACTGGCGGCACAGACGGGGATTTCGGATCCCCGCGATAGAACATCGACCGTACGCTCACGCCTCTTCGTGTACAGCTCAAGTCGAAAGAAGGACGCGACCGCGGACTGGTCATGGTGACCTCTCGGCCACCTGTCCACGCTAACGAATGGCTGATCCGGTGGCAAATCTGGGTCGTGGATTCGCCGCCCCACCGGGGGTTCTTCCCCTCAGTTCGAATCGCTCAACTTGCGGTTCTCAGGTACGAGAACCTGCAGATCGAGCGATTCGAACGCGGCCGGTCAGCCCCGCCTGACGCTGCGCGTGACGGTGAACTTCGGAGTGCGAGCGACCTGCTCGGTCGGCCCGACGTCGCGGGTCAGCACACCCCGATGATCGAGGTGCGAGTTGAACACCGTCCACACCTCGCCGCCGGGTCGCAGCAGCCGCGCCGCGGCCTGGATCAGCCGCTGGCCCGCCCCCTCGTGCACGGTCGCACCGAGGTGGAACGGCGGGTTCAGCAGCACGAGGTCGGCCGAGCCGTCCGGCAGCTCCGACCCGGCGTCGTCGAGGGTGACCGTGATGCGCCCCGCCAGTCCGTTCGCGACGACGGTCGCCTGCGCCGAGCGCGCCGCAGACGCCGATCGATCGGTGGCGGTGATCACGGCATCCGGATGCCGCTGCGCGAAAGCCACCGCGAGCGCGCCCGTTCCGCAGCCGAGGTCGACGACTCTCAGCGGGGGCGGCGTCACAACTCCGGAGAATTCTGCGGGAATGCCGCCGATCGGGGCATCCGTCGGCTGAAACGGCTCGGATCTCCGGAGTTCGGCCGGTGCCGGCGGCGCGAGAGTCGACATGACATCGATCAGAACCCGCGTGCCGATGTCGAGACGGGCGCCCGCGAAGGCCCCGCCATAGGCGCTCAGGGTCAGTCCGTCGTGCTGCCGGGTGACGGGGAACGGCGGCCGGTCGGGCACGGGCAGGGCACCGGATGCCACGATCAGCCGCGACTTGCGCTCCGCGCGCTGCGGCTGCACGTGGGCGAAGTACCGCGCGAGCACCTCGTTCTGCGTGAGGGCCATGTGCTTCACCCGCCCGCCGGCGACGAGCGTGACGTCAGGTGCCGCCCAGCGGGCGACGACATCGGCGACCTCTTCGAGCTCGGCGAGGCCCTTCGGAAGCTGCAGAAGCACGAGGCGCGCACCCGTGAGCAGCGAGCTGTCGAGCTCGTGGGCCGCGGGCAGGGCGAGACCGAGCGCGCGGGCGTTGGCGGCGAGCGCGCGCCGGCCGGTGACGAGGTCCTGATGCACGCGGATGCCCTGCAGTCCGGCATCCGTCAGCGCGAGCGAGATCGCACCGTACTCGTCGCCGATGACGGCGATCGCGTCGCCGGCGATGCCCATGTCGAGCGCCCGCTGCACGAGCAGCTCGTCGGTGGCATCCCAGGCCTGCAGGTTCGGCGCTTCGACATCGGGAAACCGCCGCAGAGCGCTGAAATCGAAGGCCATCTGCTCACACTATCCGTCGCGGCGAGGGGCCCCCTCGCGCCCTGAGCTTCGGCCCGCACCGCCACCGCTTGACCGCGACTGAACATCTGTTTAGTCTGCTGTACATGCGTTCAGCCTCTGATGACCTCACGGCCCGAGCCCGCATCCGCGAGGCCGCTATCCGCGCCTTCGCCCGCGACGGATTCGACGCCGTAAGCATGCGCGCGATCGCGAAGGACGCGGGCGTCAGCGCCGCCCTGATCGTGCACCACTTCGGCGACAAGAACGCGCTGCGCACAGCATGCGACGACTACGTCGTGGCGGCGTTCATCGACGACAAGCACGAGCTTATCGAGGCGCCGACAGCCGACCGCATCCGCGCGGCGCTGAACGACGTCGAACGCTACGGGCCCTACGTCGACTACCTCGGCCGCATGCTCGGCGACAGCACACCCGCCGCCGACCGGCTGTTCGACGAGATCATCCGCGTCACCCGCGACGTGCTCGACGAGCAGCGCGCGGCGGGGCTGCTCGTCGAGATGAGCGATCCCGAGATGACCACCCTGCTGGTCGCGATGATGGGCCTCGCGCCCCTGATGATGCGCGCACAGGTCGGACGCGTGCTCGGGCACGACCAGCTCAGCCCCGCAGGCATGCTGCGCACCACCCTCCCCACCCTCGAGCTGCTCACCCACGGCATCTACTCGAGCACCGCATTCCTCGACGGGGCGCGCCAGGCCGTGGCATCCGAGACGGCGCCGGAGGCCGCGCCGCGAACCGACCACCCCACCGAAGGAGGGGCATCATGAGTTCCGCCATCGACATCACCGGGCTGCACAAGCGCTACGGCCATCGCACCGCCGTGCACGACCTCGACCTGCACGTGCGTCCGGGCACGATCTACGGCCTGATCGGGCCGAACGGCGCCGGAAAGACCACCACGCTCCGCACCCTCGTCGACATCATCCGGCCCACCTCGGGCCAGGTGCGCGTGCTCGGGGAGGACCCGCGGCACGGCGGCGCCCGCCTGCGCCGGCGCATCGGCTTCGTCCCTGGCGAGCTGCGTCTGGAAGGACGGGTGACGGGGCACCGGATGCTGTCGTTCTACTCCGAGACCTCCGGCCCGGTCTCCAGGGCGTACACGGCCGAGCTGGCCGAGCGCCTCGGCGTCGACCTCTCGCGCCCCGTGCGCAGCCTGTCGAAGGGCAACAAGCAGAAGATCGGGCTGATCCAGGCGTTCATGCACCGCCCCGAGCTGCTGATCCTCGACGAGCCGACCAGCGGACTCGACCCGCTCGTGCAGCGCGAGTTCCTCACCATGGTGCGAGAGGCGCGCGAGGCGGGGCAGACGGTGCTGCTCAGCTCGCACGTGCTCAGCGAGATCCAGCAGACCGCCGACGAGGTGGCCGTTCTGGCCGCCGGGCGCATCGTCGCCCAGGGCGACGTCGCGTCGCTGCGCCTCGGGTCGGTGCGGCGGGTGCGGGTCGCGCTCGATGCGCAGGATCCGGATGCCCTGCACCGCCGCTTCACGGGCATCCCGGGCGTGACAGAGCTCGAGGTGGCCGCGCACGGTGAGGCGCTGCACCTGACCGCCACCGTCGAGGGCGGTATCGACCCGTTCGTGAAGGCGCTCGCGCAGGAGACGGTGCGCGACCTGACGATCGAGGAGCCCGACCTGGAGGAGAGCGTGCTGCGCCTCTACGGCCCGGCCGCTCGCACCGAGGGAGGTGCGCGATGAGCGCCGTGCTGCCGGTGTTCCGGCGCAGCATCCGCGAGTCGTGGCGCAGCCTGGTCGGCTGGAGCCTCGGCATCGCCGCCGTGCTGTTCCTGTATCTGCCGCTGTACCCGAGCTTCGGGGCGAACGGGCAGCTCGACAGCGTCATCGAGGCGCTGCCGAAACAGCTCGTCGACACGATCGGCTACGACCAGATCGCGACCGGGGCCGGCTACGCGCAGAGCACGTTCTTCGGCCTGATGGGCTTTCTGCTGCTGACCATCGCCGCGGTGCTGTGGGGCTCGGCCGCGATCGCGGGGGCCGAGGAGTCGGGCCGCCTCGAGCTCGACCTGGCCCACGGCATCGGCCGCGCGCAGTACGCGATCGAATCGGCGCTCGCGGTGCTCGTGCGGATGCTGTGGCTCGGCGCCTTCTCGGGAGCGATCGTGCTCGCGTTGAACGGCCCTGCGGAGCTGGGCATCCATCCTCCGCACATCGTCGGAACCTCGCTGGCCCTCACCGGACTCGCTTTCCTCAGCGCGACGGCAGGACTCCTCGCGGGCGCCCTGACCGGCCGCAGGGCCTGGGCCACCGGCGTCGCGGCGGCGGTCGCCGTGCTCGGCTACGCGTTCCAGGCGGTGGCGAAGCAGTCCGCCGACCTCGAGTGGCTGAACGCCCTCTCGCCGTATGCGTGGGTCTACCACCAGCCGCCGTTGAAGGACGGCGTCGACGCGGGCGGCCTGCTGCTGGTGTGGGGCATCGCGATCGTGCTGGCACTGGCATCCGCCCTCGCCCTGTCGCGCCGCGACCTGCGCGGCTGACCCGCCCGGCATCTCGTCTCCCGCGACGAGGCCCGCACCTCTCGCCGAGACCTACAGTTGCTACTGCAGGTCTCGGCGAGAAGCGCCGGTCTCGGCGACATGAACGAGGAGAGCGAATGACCACCACCGTGAAGGCGTACGGCGCCACCAGCGCCACCGCACCCCTGGAGCCACTGACCATCGAGCGTCGCGACGTCGGCCCGCACGACGTGCGCATCGACATCGACTACGCCGGCATCTGCCACTCCGACATCCACACCATCCGCGGCGACTGGGGTCCGATCCAGTACCCGCAGGTGGTCGGCCACGAGATCGTCGGGCGCGTCGCCGAGGTGGGCGCATCCGTCACGCGCCACAGGGTCGGAGACCTCGTCGGCGTCGGATGCCAGTCGAACTCGTGCCGCACGTGCGCGCAGTGCGAGCAGGGCAACGACCAGTACTGCCTGAACGGCAACACCCAGACGTACGCCTCGGTCGATCCGGCCGATGGCACCATCACCCAGGGCGGCTACTCGCAGGCTGTCGTCACCGATGAGAACTACGTCGTCGCGATCCCCGAGGGGCTCGACCCCGAGCGCACTGCGCCGCTGCTGTGCGCGGGCATCACGCTCTACTCGCCGCTGCAGCACTGGAAGGCGGGCCCCGGCACACGTGTCGCGGTCGTCGGCATGGGCGGCCTCGGGCACATGGGCGTGAAGATCGCGGTGGCTCTGGGCGCCGAGGTCACCGTGCTCTCGCGCGGAACCAAGAAGCGCGATGACGCGCTCGGCTTCGGTGCGGCACGGTACGTCGACACGACCGACTCGGCGGCGATGCGCGAACTGCGCGACAGCTTCGATCTGATCCTCAACACGGTCTCGGCCGAGCTCGACATCGCCGCCTATCTGCGGCTTCTCGACGTAGACGGAACCCTGGTGAACGTCGGCGCGCCGACCGAGCCGTTCCGCGTGCCGGCGTTCTCGCTGATCCCGCGTCGCCGATCGCTGGCCGGGTCGACCACGGGCAGCATCTCGGAGATCGAGGAGATGCTCGCGTTCTGCGCCGAGCACGGCATCATGCCCGAGACCGAGACGGTCGCGGCCGAGGGCATCAACGAGGCGTGGGAGCGTGTGCTCTCGGCCGACGTCCGCTACCGCTTCGTCATCGACACGCACACGCTCTGACGCAGCGCCGCGGTGAGCACGCGGGGTCGGTCGGGCCGCGAGACCGTGCACGACCGACCCCGCATGCCCTAGCGTGAGCGACATCATGACTGCCACGCTGACGCTCACCTCGGTCACCCTCCCTTCGGCGCCGGTCGGCGCCCCGAACCCGCTGCCGGCCGTCGCGGCGATGCCGCAGGCGCCGTACGAGGCGTCGACCGTCGGGCTTCCGGATGCCATCGCCGAGAACATCCGGTACGGCCAGGTCGCCAGCATCCATCCCTATCTGCTGCAGGATCAGTACACCCGCGAGCGGACGGCCGCACCGATGCGTCTCGCCGTGCTCGAGAACGACCTGATGAGGGCCGAGTTCGCGCTCGACCTCGGCGGCCGGCTCGTTCGTCTGCTCGACAAGGCGAGCGGCCGGGACCTCGTCTACCGCAACGAGATCTTCCAGCCGGCCAACCTCGGGCTGCGCAACGCGTGGTTCTCGGGCGGAGTCGAGTGGAACATCGGCATGCGAGGGCACTGGCCGCTGACCTGCGCGCCGCTGTACGCCGCATCGATCACCGCGCCCGACGGCGAGCCGGTGCTGCGCATGTGGGAGTACGAGCGCGTACGAGGACTGATCGTGCAGATCGACGCGACGCTCGACTCGACCGTGGCGGCGCTGCACGTGCGCGTGACGGTGCGCAATCCTCACGCCGCCGAGACGGGCATGTACTGGTGGACCAACATCGCAGTCGCGCAGACCGAGGGCTCGCGCGTCTTCGCTCCGGCGACGCACGCGTATCAGACGCAGTACGACGGCACGCTCGCGCAGGTCGACGTCGCGTCGCCCGACGTGAGTCGCCCGGCCGAGGCGCAGGCGGCTGCCGACTGGTTCTACGCGCTCGACGGCTCGCAGACGCCGTGGATCGCGGCGCTCGAGCCCGACGGCTCGGGGCTCGGTCACGTCTCGTCGCCGCGTCTGGCCGGCCGCAAGCTGTTCGTGTGGGGCGACACGACGGGCGGCAGGCACTGGCAGCACTGGCTGGGCGGCGAGACCGGCTCGTACTTCGAGGTCCAGGGCGGCCTCGCGACGACGCAGTACGAGCATCTGCGGATGCCCGCAGGTGCGACGTGGGAGTGGACCGAGACGTTCCTGCCGGTGCAGGTCGACGGCGTCTCGTCTGCCGACTGGCCGTCGGCCGTCGAGGCGGTCGGCGCCGAGATCGGGCGGGCGGCGGATGCCGCGGATGCCTCGCGCCTGGAGGCCGTTGCCGACTTCGAACCCGGCGAGCTGCTGAACGTCGGGTCGCCGTGGGGCGCGCTCGAGGCGATGCTCGCCGAGCGGTACGACGCGGCGTTCGAGAGCCTGCCGGGGGTGCGCTTCGATCCGTCAGCGGGCGAGGACGCCGGGTACTGGCGAGCTCTGCTGCACGGTGAGGCACCGGATGCCGACGCGGATGCCGACGTGACCGTCCCGCCCGCGAGCTACGTCGCCGGGGCACTGTGGGAGCGGCTGCTCGCCGAGGCGCCGGCGAGCTGGCTGACGCACTATCACCGCGCGGTGATGGCGCACGCTCGCGGCGACCTGGCGGGAGCGACGGCCCACTACGAGGCATCGCTGCGGTCGCATCGCTCGGCATGGGCGCTGCGCGGGCTGGGTCTGGTCGAGATGGCGAGCGGGGATCCGGATGCCGGTGTCGCCCACCTCTCCGACGCCCTCGCGCTGGCTGAGGGCCTCGCCCCTCTCGCGCTCGAACTCGGTGACGCGCTGCTGGCCGCGGGGCGGGCCGATGAGGCATCGCGTCTCGTCGTCTCGCTGCCCGACGAGCTGCGCGAACGAGGCCGGTTCCGGGTGCTCGCGGTGCGCGCGGCGCTGGCATCCGGAGACAGGGCCGAGGCGGGACGGATGCTGGAAGACGAGATCGACGTGCCCGACATCCGCGAGGGCGAGCTGAGCATGTCGGAGCTGTGGCGACAGGCGTTCCCCGATCGCCCCGTGCCCGCACGCTACGACTTCTCGATGACCTGATGACCGGCTTCTGAACCGCAGCGGCGTGACCCCCGAAGGCTGACGTTAATTCGTTCACCCTCTTTACATAGTGCGGGCAAGCGTTTACCTTGGGAGCACTTCCCACCCCTCAGGAGGCCGATGATGTCCCCCCTCGAAGTAGACCGCCGTTCCTTCCTCGCGTTGCTCGGTGCCGGAGCCCTCGTCACGATGACCGCAGGCTCCGCGACCGGCGCGTTCGGGGCGACCTCAGATCCCCTCGCCGCTCTCATCGAGAAGCGCCGCGTCATGCTCGCGGGCGACGGCAGCGCCGCATCCGTGCCAGAGCTCGCGAGCGTGCTCAGCGGCATGAGCGACGCCGCCGACGCGAGCTGGAACGCCATGGTCCGCCCGATCGGCGCACCGGGCGTCTGGGCCGACCTGCCCGTCGCCGGGGTCACCGGAACCACGCTGTCGGGCAACATGGGCGTCACCTTCGACCGCCTGTTCAGCCTGGCCCTCGCCTACTCCACGGCCGGCACCCGCCAGCATCAGGATCCGGCTCTGGCATCCGACCTCGTCGCTGCCCTCACCTACCTCAGCACCGACGTCTACATCGCCGGCCGCGCGGCCGTCGGCAACTGGTGGTTCTGGGAGATCGGCGTTCCCCGCAAGGCCGCCGACACGCTCATCCTGCTGCACGCCGTCGTCCCCGCCGAGGTGCGCACCGCGCTGATGGCGGCCGCCCGCTACTTCACCCCGAACCCCAACTGGCGCGGGCGCGGCACGAGCTTCGCCGAGACCGGCGCGAACCGCACCGACAAGTCGCTGTCGTGCGCGCTGCGCGGCATCCTCGACAACCGCCCCGACGAGATCGCGCTCGCGCGCGACGCCCTCAGCGACACCGTGCGCGGCGGACGCAACAGCGTGTTCGGCTACGTCACGAGCGGCGACGGCTTCTACCGCGACGGCTCGTTCGTGCAGCACAGCTACCTGCCCTACGTCGGAACCTACGGCGTCGTGACGCTGGGCGGCCTGGCCGAGATCCTCGGCCTGCTCGGCGGCAGCGAGTGGGACGTCGTCGACCCGAACAAGTCGGTGATCCTGGATGCCGTCGAGGGCGCCTTCGCGCCGTTCATCTGGAACGGCCGGATGATGGATGCCGTGCGCGGACGCGCCGTGTCGCGCCAGAAGGCGCCGGACTACATCGACGGAGCCGGCGCGATGACGGCGATCCTGCTGCTCGCGCAGAGTGCGGGCGATCCCTACCGCGGGCGCTACCTGTCGCTCGTGAAGGGCTGGCTGCAGCGCAGCAGCGAGAAGCAGTACGGCCTGCCCTCGCAGACCGTCGCGAAGTCGCTGCCGGTCACCTCGATCCTGGGCGACGACGCCGTGCAGGCGGCGCCGGCACCGGTGTACACCAAGGCCTTCGGCGACCAGGACCGCCTGGTGCACCACCGCCCGAACTTCAGCGCCGTCGTCAACATCTCGTCGAACCGCATCGGGCGCTACGAATGGGGCAACCGCGAGAACAACCTCGGCTGGTACCAGGGCGACGGCCTCACCTACGTCTACAGCACGGCAGACCAGGCCCAGTTCAGCGCTGACTTCTGGCCGACGGTCGACCCGTACCGCCTGCCGGGGACGACCGTCACCGCCGAGCCGCGCAAGAACGGAGCAGCCGACGGCACCGGCATCCCCCGCGCATTCCAGCGCTTCGCCGGCGGACTCGCGCTCGATGACCGCTGGGGCATCCAGGGCATGGATCACCTCAACCACAACAAGACGCTCAGCGCTCGCAAGTCGTGGTTCTTCCTCGACGACAAGATGGTCTGCCTCGGGGCCGGGGTGACCTCGGCATCCGGATTCGACGTCTTCACCACGATCGAGAACCGGTCGTTCCCCGCAGGATCTGTGCCGATGCTGCGGCCCGACAACCGCTACCGGTCGCTGGCCGCGGATGCCGCCGCGGTGAAGGTGCGCCGCAACGTGCACATCGACGGCCACGGCGGATACGTCTTCCTGAAGGGCGAGGGCGTCAGCGGCGACATCGATGTGCAGGTCGTGCGGCGCAGCGGCGACTGGATGACGATCAACTCGGGCTCCGACACCGGGGGATCCGACGAGGTCAAGACCCGCGACTACGTCACGATCACGCACCACCACGGCACCGACCCCTCTGGTGGCGGATACGCGTACGTCGTGCTGCCGAACGTGCACCACTCGGCGACGTTCGACGAGTCCGAGACGCCGACGGTGTCGGTGGTCGCGAACAACGCGACCGCTCAGATGATCGCGGTCGCAGGTGCAGGGCTGACCCTCGCGAACTTCTTCGCGGCGGGTTCGGCAGGCGGGTTCTCGGTGACCGGGCCGTGCTCGCTGGCCGTGCGCACGGCCGACGGTCGCACGACGGTGGCGCTCTCGGACCCGAGCCGCACGCAGACCGTCGCACGGGTGACGCTGCCCTCGTCGGCCGGAACCTCGGTGATCGAGGCGGACTCCGGGGCGCGCGTCGTCTCGACCTCGCCGCTCACGCTGGAGTTCGACCTCGACGGGCACGGCCACTCGAACCGGATCGTGCTCGGCTAGTCGCTCGCCGCGCCGCCGTCGAGCCGCGGGTCGAGAGGTCACAAAAGCACCGCAAGCCCCCGTACCGGTGCCTTTTCGACCTCTCGGCCCCCGCACCCGACGGGGCTAGCGCAGCGGGTTGAAGGGGCGGATCTCCTCGGCGATGCGGCCCGTCGTGATCTGCTCGGCGAGCAGCTTGCCCGTCGCGGGCCCGAGCACGATGCCCCACATGCCGTGGCCGCCGGCGACGTACACGTTCGGTGCCTGGGTCGCGCCGACCAGCGGCAGTCCGTCGGGCGTGACGGGGCGCGAGCCGACCCACTCGTCCTGGCGGTCGTCGAGGTCGAGCCCGGTGAACATCTCGCGCGCCTGCGCGATGATCGCCTGCACGCGTCTCGGCTGGAACGGCTCGTCCGGCCGGCGGAACTCCATGGTGCCGGCGATGCGGAAGCGGCCCTGGTACGGGGTGCACGCGATGCGCTGAGACGGGAAGTACACCGGATGCTCCTGCGGAACCTCGGTCGAGACGGTGAACGAGTACCCGCGCCCGGCCTGCACGCGCGTGCGCACACCGAGCTTGCGCGCCAGTGCGGGCATCCAGGCGCCGGTGGCGATGACGACCGAGTCAGCCTCGAGCCGCTGACCGTTCGACATGGTCACCACGGGGCGACGGGTCGATGAGACATCGGTGGCCTCGTAGCCGGTGATGAGCTCGGCACCGCGCTCGACCACAGCGGCGCCGAGCGCCTCGAGGAACGGCGCCGGCTCGAAGAAGCGCTGGCCGTCGAGGCGGTAGGCGTGCGTCACGGCATCCGACAGCACCGGCGCGAGCTCGCGCGGGTTCTCGAGCCGCTCGAAGGGCACGTCCTGACCGTGGCGCACGACGCCTTCGATCTCGTGCAGGAAGCCCTTCGAATCGGCCTCCTGCTTGAAGCCGATCACGAACGGGCCCTCGCGGGTCCACGACTTCACGCCGCCGTCGAGGAGCTCGTCGAAGCACTCCAGCGCGATCTTGTCGATCGGCGTGAGGTCGGCCATCGTCCTGTCCCACGCACGGTTCGTGCCGTGCGCCGCGAACTGGCCGAGGAACATCCAGAGACCTGGATCCACCCGGAAGGGCACGTGCAGAGCCGCATCCGGGTCGAGCAGAGCCTTCGGCCCGTAGGTCCACAGCCCCGTGTCGGCGAGCGGGATGGTCTTGCCGGGCGTCAGCCACCCGGCGTTGCCCCACGATGAGCCGGCGCCCACGCCGACCCGATCGATGACCGTGACCTCGACCCCGCGCTCCTGCAGGTGCCAGGCGGTGGCGAGCCCGACCATTCCGGCACCGACGACGATCGTCCGCGACATTGCGTCCTCCTGAGACAGCTGTTCGTGGGCGCGAGAAAGCGCCCACACTTGTGATTATGCAGATTCCGAGCCGTCCCGGATGCAATCACGCAGATTCTGCATGAGCAGAGCCGTCGATGCCCGAGATCCTCGGTACGGGCTGCTGAAAGCCCCGTGCGACCGCTGAATCTTCGTCCTTCGGCCCGCGCTGCCGCAGACACCCCTGGAACGACGCAGGATCCGGATGCCTGAAGCACAGGCATCCGGATCCCGGTGCGTCCGCCGCGACCTCAGGTCGCGGACCGCGACGTCACTTCTCGATGTTCTCGTACGCCCGCATCGCCGCCTTCTGGGCATCCTTCAGGGCGTCCTCCGGCGACTTGTCGCCGAGCAGCGCCGCCGTGATGGCGTTGTTGAGCTCGTTCTGGATCTCCTGACCAGCGGGCGACGACCCGAACGACTGGCCGTAGTCGACCACGTCGTAGTACGTCGAGATCACCTGGTCGAATCCGGCGTTGCCGCTCTCGACCACCCACTTGTCGCGGATCGCCTTGTCGGCCGCGGGAGAGCCGGTGAAGAGGCCGGTGTTCACTCCGCCGTCCTTCTTGCGGGTCTCGCCACGCGCCTCGCCCGCTGCCGCCCACGCGTCGTCCGACGTGAGGTTCACCATCCATGCGCACGCGGCGGCGGGGTTCTTCGCCCCGGCCGGCACGACGAACGCGGTTCCGGATGCCACCGAGAACGGCTCACCGTCCGCTCCGCGGAACGGCACCGCCTCGAGCTGCAGCTTGTCCATGTACGGCGAGAGCACGTTCGGGTACCACTGCGCGTTCACCTGGCCGCCGACCTGCTCGGCCACGAACTGGTTGTTGTCGCCGAACGTGTCGAAGGAGTCGGTGAAGCTCTTCACCGCGGCGAAGCCGCCCTGGGCATCCGTGATCTTCTTCAGCATCTCGATGCCGGCGATGTTGCTCTCGTCGTCGAGGGTCGGTGCGCCCTTCTCGTCGTTGAGCTGCCCGCCCATCCCGAGGATCCACAGTCCGCTCTGGCCGGTGGCCTGCGGGTCGAAGCCGAGGCGCTTGGGCACCCCGCCCTCTTCCTGATAGATCTTGCCGATCGCCTCGAGCAGCACGTCGGGCTTGGAGGTGTCGAAGTCCTCGGCCTTCACGCCCGCCTCGTCGAGCACCTTCTTGTTCAGCATGATCGCCGGCGGCTGGTAGAACTGCGGCACCGCCCAGATCTCGTCGTCGTAGGTGACGTCGTCGACGACGAACGGGTACCAGTGCTCGCGCGGCTTCACGTCCTGCTCGTCGAGGCATTCGTCGAGGGGCATGATGAGTCCCTGCGCCGCGTAGGTGGTGACGTACCGCCGGTCCATCTGCACGACGTCGGGCACGTTGCCGCCGGCGAGGCGGGTGGTGAACTTCTGCGCGTCGAAGGCCGTCGCGTCGAGGTCGACCTTGACGTCCTTCAGCTGCTCTGCGGCGTAGTCGATGCGCGACTGTCCGACGTCGTCGGCGTTCTCGAATCCCCAGGCCTTCAGGTCGCCGGTGGCCTTGGCGCCCCAGTCGACCTCGTCGGCCATGTCAGAGGCATCCCCACCCCCTCCGCAGCCGGTGAGCACGACAGCGGATGCCGCGACGATCGCCGCGATTCCCAGAATGCGCTTGTGCATCTTCTTCCCTCTCGGTCTGGCGGCGGTCGCTGTGCTCCGCCGCGGTTCTCTCCCCGTCCCGGATTCCCCATCCGGATGCTGTGATCCGCCGGCCCTGTTCAGCCCTTCCGGCCCTGCGTGGCGACGCCTTCGATGAAGTACCGCTGCCCGAACGCGAACAGGATGAGCATCGGCACCGTGACGATGAGCGAGGCGACCATGACGTACTGGTAGTCGCCGTGGCCGCCGGCCGTCGGGCTGTACTTGGTCATGGCGTACGCGATGCCGAGCGGCGCGGTGAACTCGTCGACCGATCCGGCGTTCAGGTAGATGAGCGCGGAGTACAGGTTGTTCCAGCTGGCCTGGAACTCGAACAGGAACACGATCACGAACGACGGCACCGACAGCGGCATCGCGATGCGCCAGAACAGGCCCCAGTAGCTCGCGCCGTCGAGGCGCGCAGCCTCGAACAGCTCGCGCGGCAGTCCGAGATAGAACTGGCGCTGCAGGAAGATGTAGAAGGCCGAGCCGAACAGGTTCATGCCCCACAGCGGCACCCAGGTGCCCAGCAGCCCGGTCTCCTTCCAGATCAGGTAGATCGGGATCATGGTCACGGCACCGGGCAGCATCATGGTCGCGAGCACCAGGCCGAACAGCAGCCCCCGTCCGGGGAACTTGAAGTACGCGAAGCCGAAGGCGACGATCGAGCTCGACACGGCCACCGCGGTGGCCGCGAGCAGGGCGATCGCGACGCTGTTCCAGAGCCAGCTCATCAGCGGCAGCTGGTTCCACACCTCGATGTAGTTCTCGGGGACGAACGTCTTGGGGATGAGCGAGTTGTCGAAGACCTCGCCGCGCGGCTTGAAGCTCGCCGCGAGCAGCCACGCGAACGGGTACAGGAAGAGCAGCCCGAACCCGACGAGGATGATCGTCAGCACGATCCGGGCGGCGAAGCTGCGCGGCTGGCTCATGCTGCGGCGCCACTTCGAGCGCTTCGGCACGGTGTTGACGACCGTCGACGGGTCTGGCCGCTCGCCGTCGCTTCGGCGGGGCAGATTCTGCAGCGACGTCGCCATCAGCGGTCTCCCTCGTAGTAGACGAAGCGGTTGCCGAACTTCACCTGGATGACGGTGATGACCATGATGATCACGAACAGCAGCCAGGCCATGGCCGCGGCGAACCCGAAGTTGAACTGCCGGAAGGCCTGCTGGAACAGGTAGATCGCGTAGAACAGCGACGCCTCTGGTGACGAGTTGCTCTGATCCCGCCAGAACAGCAGGTACGCCTGGTCGAAGATCTGGAACGCCGCGATCGACAGCACGATGACGTTGAAGAACATGGCGCCCGAGATCATCGGCAGGGTGATCGAGAAGAACTTGCGCACGCTGCCGGCGCCGTCGAGCGATGCCACCTCGTACAGCTCGGTCGGCACGTTCTTCAGCGCCGCGAGGAAGATCACCATGGTTCCGGCGACCGTCCACAGTGTCATGATCACGATGCTGGGCTTGACCCACGCCGGGTCGACGAGCCACTGCGGCCCCTCGACGCCGAAGAGGCGCAGGAACTCGTTGATCACGCCGGTGTTGCCGTTCAGCAGCAGGAAGAAGACGGCGGCCGTCGCGACCGCGGGGGTCATCTTGGGCAGGTAGTACAGGGTGCGGAAGACACCGGCGCCGCGGCCCACCCGGTTGAGCAGCATCGCGAGCACGAGCGCGAAGATGATCTCGAGCGGCACGGCCATCACGACGTAGAACAGGGTGTTGCCGAGCGACACCATCACGCGCGGGTCGTCGAACAGCTCGGCGTAGTTGTCGATGCCGACCGGTCGGGCGGTGTTCGTGGCGAGGTTGTAGTTGCTGAACGAGATATACAGGCTGTAGATCATCGCGCCTGCGGTGAACACCAGGAACCCGATGATCCACGGCGTGATGAAGAGGTACCCGGCGATCGCCTCGCGTTTGTTGTAGCGGTCGCGCGCCGGTTTCGGACCGCGACGGAACCAGCGCCGCTTCTTCTGGGCCTGCTGCTCTGCCGGAGCGAGGGCCTCCGGCGTCGTCGTGATGCTCATCTGCCGCTCCCGCCGTGTTCGCACCGACGCGCCACGACGAGGGCATCCGCTGCACCGGCGCGCGCACGACAGAGCGCGACGGGAGACCACTGGCACGCGTGCATGCCCGAACGCTACTGTCGCGCCGAGCTTTCAGGACGGCCCTTGCCAGGCGGCTCACAGACGTGCATCATTAGCGGAATGGCGCCCGCTGGACTTCTTCTCTGGGCTGGTCAGGCAGGATTACCGCGCGACGACCGCCGGAGGGCGTCGATCTTCTCACCGTGAAGGCGGGCCCGTGTCGACTCACCGAGTGCTGCAGGGCGCGGTCGGCAGCGTGCGGGTGCTTCGGCGCGACCTGCACGCGCTGCCCGTTCCACCTGGGCTGCCTGAGGCGCCGGACGACGCGCCTCGGCCCGTTCACAATTCAGGAAGCACACCCGGATCTGCCCGTCATCGGCCGCTGCAGGGCAGGATCCGGCCAGGTTCTCCTGAGTTGTGAACGCGCGAACCGGGCGCCGGCCCTGACAGGCGAGGCGCGACCAACCGGGTCAGCCTGTACGCACCTCGAAGCCTGCCCCCTCGAGCGACGCGCGCTGGTCGCCGGTGGCGGCGGGGTCGGTGATCACGAGCGGGAAGAGATCGGCGCCGCCGACGTGCGCGAAGGCCGTGCGCCCGATCTTCGAAGCATCCGCGACGATCACAGCGCGCGCGGCGCGCTCGGCCATCATGCGGTTGACGGCGGCCTCGGCCTCGTCGTGCGTGCTGCCGCCGGCCTCACCAGACAGGCCGTTGACGCCGATGAAGGCGATGTCGAGCCGGATGCCGCCGAGCAGCTGCTCGACGAAGGGGCCGACGAGCTCGAAGCTCCGGCGGTGGATCACGCCGCCGGTGACGACGACCTTGAACTCGGGGCGCATCGCCAGCTGCGCGGCGATGTTGACCGCGTTGGTGACGACCGTGAGGCCGCGGTCTGCGAGGTCGTCGCGAGCGGCGAGCGCGGTGGCGATGGCGTTGGTGGTGGTGCCGCCCGAGAGCCCCACGACCTGCCCGGGCTCGACGAGCGCAGCGGCGACCGCCGCGATCTGCTCCTTCGCCCCCGTGCCGTGGTGGCTGCGGTACCGGATGGGCAGCTCGTAGGCGACCGACTGGGCGACGGCTCCGCCGTGCGTTCGCGTCAGCAGCCGGCGCTCGGCGAGGCTGTCGAGGTCGCGGCGGGTGGTGGCCGCCGACGCTCCGAAGCGCTCGACGAGCTCGTCGACGCTCACCTCGCCCTGGGCGGCGAGCAGATCGAGGATGGCGGTGAGTCGGGCGGCGCGCTTCATGTCGGGCTCAGTCTGACACTCAGTCCGCCACGAGGGCGAACAGGCGCAGCATGCGGGCCGCCTCCGCGGCGACCGCCTCACGCGCCGGCGTCAGGTACTTGCGCGAGTCGACCAGCTTCTCGTCGGCGGCCAGCGTCTCGCGAATCGCCCGGGTGAAGAAGCCGTTCAGGTGGGTGGAGACGTTGATCTTCGTCATGCCGGCGCGCACGGCCTGCACGATCACGTCGTCTGAGACGCCCGACGAGCCGTGCAGCACGAGCGGGATGTCACCCCCGGTGCGCCCGATGCCGTGCAGGGCGTTCTTGAGGCGGGCGATGAGGTCGATGTCGAGCGATGCCGAGCGGTCGAGCATGGCGTGCGACGACCCCACAGCGACTGCGAGCGAGTCGACGCCGGTGGCCTCGACGAACGCGCGGGCCTCGTCGGGGTCGGTGCGCACCCCAGGGGCGTGAGCGCCGTCCTTGCCGCCGACCTCGCCCAGCTCTGCCTCGATGTAGACGCCGGCGGCGCGGGCGCGCGATGCCACGTCTGCGGTGATCTCGACGTTCTGCTCGTACTCGAGCTTGCCGCCGTCGAACATGACAGACCCGAAGCCGAGCTCGATGGCCTCGTCGACGAGCTCGGGGCGCTCGGCGTGATCGAGGTGCACGGCGACGGGTGTCTTGGCGCGACGGGCGATGGCGAGCGTGGCCCAGCCGATCGGCTCGAGGCCGCCGTGGTAGTCGGCGCAGTTCTGCGAGATCTGCAGGATGACCGGCAGGCCGGCGCGCTCGGATGCCGAGACGAGCGCCTCTGCCGTCTCGAGGTGGATCACGTTGAACGCGCCGATGCCGGTGCCGGCCGATGCGGCCGAGCGCATCAGTTCGCGTGCGGATGCGAGGGTCATCGGATCTCCTTCGGGTTGTTGCGGTCGGTGAGCGTGAGGGCGGCCTCGAGGTCGGTCCAGGACGGATGGATCGAACCGGCGAGCGGCATGAGCACCGCTGCGGCCGACCAGGCCGTGGCGCGGCGCAGGATCTGCGCGGGGTCGTGAACGCCGGCGTCCATCAGCACGGCGCACGCCGCGACACCGGCATCCCCCGCCCCCGTCGGGTTTCCGGCCAGCGGCTCGCCGAGGCGGGCATGCAGCACCGAGAGACCGCCGGATGCCGTGGCCGAGACGGCCAGCATCCCGTCGGCTCCGAGCGAGAGCAGCACGAGTCGGGCGCCGCGGCGGATCAGCTCGCGCGCGCCGTCGATCGGGTCGTCGAGACCGGTCGCGTCGCGCAGCTCGTGCTCGTTGGGCTTGAGAACGGATGCCCCGGCATCCGCCGCCGCGAGCAGCGCCGGGCCCGAGGTGTCGGCGATCACCGTCACGCCGGCGTCGCGGCCCAGACGGATCAGGCCGGGCAGCGCGTCGTCCGGGATGCCGGGAGGCAGGCTCCCCGAGATCACCAGCACCCGCGCGGGGCCGGCGGGATGCGGTCCGGCGAGCGCAGCGGCGACGGCATCCCGAAGCGCCTGCCACTCCGGGTCCGACGGCGCGATGCCGCGCTCGTTGACCACCGTCGTGTCACCGAGAGACTCATCGACCAGCGCGACGCTGCGGCGCGTCGCCCCGGCGACCGGAACCAGCACGTGAGGCACGCCCGACGACGCGAGCTCAGACGCGAACTCCGCGCCGGTCGCGCCGCCCGTGGTCGTCACCGCGACCACCGGCGCACCCTGCGCGTGCGCGACACGAGCGACGTTGAGGCCCTTGCCTCCGGCGCGCACCTGCCCGGCATCCGCCCGGTGCGTGCCGCCGACGGCGAGCGACGCGACGTGCCAGGTGAGGTCGAGCGCCGGGTTCGGCGTGACGGTGACGATCATGCGCTCGCCGCCTGCCTGGCGCGCAGCGCCGATCCGAGGATCCCCGCGTTGCCCGACAGCTCGGCGGGAACGAGTTCGGGGATGCGGTGGAAGCTCAGGCGATCGGCGAGGCGGGTGCGCAGCTCGTCGAAGAGCGCGCCGCCGGCGCGCGACAGCCCGCCGCCGATCACCACCGCCTGCGGCGCGATCACCGCGGTCAGCTGCGCGATCGACATGGTGAGCGCGTCGAGTGCGTCGTTCCAGATGCGCGCCGCCGTCTCGTCGCCGGCGGCGGCACGGGCGATGACCTCGCGCGCCCCGTCGACGACCTCGCCGGTGGCATCCGTGTAGCGGCGCGAGATCGCCCCGGCCGAGGCGACGGCTTCGAGGCATCCGCGTGCCCCGCACGGGCAGGGCCATTCCCCGATCGGCGAGTGACCGATCTCGCCCGCGTAGCCGCCGGCGGTGTACGGGCGTCCGTCGACGAGCAGGGCTCCCGCGATGCCGGTGCCGATGATCAGCACGACCGCGTTCGCGTAGTCGCGAGCGCCGCCCAGCACGTGCTCGGCCCAGCTGGCCATCCGCACATCGTGGTCGAAGGCCACGGGCATGCCGAATCGGGCGGACATCAGCTCGCGCATCGGCGCGTCGCGCCAGCCGAGGTTGCTGCTGAACACGCCGATCCCGCGCTCGGGGTCGACGATGCCAGGCACGACGAGGCCGATGGCCTCCGGCACGACGTCCGGATGCTGTGCACGCAGCTCATCCGACAGCTCGGCGAGCCTGTCGATCAGGCGCGCGGGGCTGTCGTCGCCGCCGGCCGGAGTGGGCGTGCGGCGCAGTCCGAGCGCCGTGCCGTCGGCGTCGAACAGCGCCGACTTGATGTCGGTTCCGCCGACGTCGAAGGCGAGCACGGGCACGCCGGCGCCGATCGTCACGGCGCGGGCGAGTCGCTCGCCCGATTCGTCGCTGATCACCTCGGGGATGCCGCTCTCATCTGACATGCGCGTGCTCCGTGGTCGGTTCGGGCAGGGGTCAGTCGTCGAGGATCACCGAGCGGGTGAGGTTGCGCGGCTGATCGGGGTCGAGGCCCTTCGCGACGGCACGGTCGAGGGCCACGCGGTGCAGCCGGACGAGGTCGGCCATCGGGTCGATCGCGTGCTGCACGAAGCGTGCGCCGGTCGCCTCGACCTGCGCCTGCAGGCCGTCGGGCGCGGCACCCAGCTGCCAGGTGATGCGGCCGGGGGCGGCGATCGCGATCGGGCCGTGGCGGTACTCCATCGAGCTGTACGACTCGGTCCACGACTGCGACGACTCGCGCATCTTGAGGGCGGCCTCGTGTGCGAGCCCCATGGCCCAGCCCATGCCGAGGAAGCTGTACTGGTCGGCCTCGGCGAGCGCCGCATCGTCGCTGCCGTCGAGCACGGCCTGCGCATCGGCGATCGCGCCGTCGAGGTTCTCACCCAGCGAGGCGCGGAAGAGCGCGAGCGCGGTGGTGGCGAAGCGGGTCTGCACGACCGACTGCTCGTCGGCGAAGGGCAGCCCGATCACGGTGTCGGCCAGGTCGACCAGGGGCGAGGTCGTGTCGCCGACCACGGCGACGACGGGAGTCGCGCCCGTGACGCGCTCGGTCAGCTCGAGCACCTCGGTGGTCGTTCCAGAGCGGGTGAGCGCGACGATCGCGTCGTAGCTGCGCCCGAACGGGAACTCGGATGCCGTGAACGCGTCGGTCTCGCCGTGACCGGCGGCCTCGCGCAGCGCGGCGTACGACTGGGCCATGAACCACGAGGTGCCGCAGCCGACCACGGCGATGCGGGCACCGGATGCCGGAAGCAGAGCCTGCTCGTCGCGCATCGCGGCGGCGCGCGCCCAGGTCTCAGGCTGCGAGGTGAGCTCCGCGCGCATGTGCGCGCCGCGGTTGCTGTCTACGACCATACTTCTGTGCTCCTTCTGCCAAGCGGGTTAGTGACAGTTTATGGATTTTTTGTCGCAACACCAATCAAATGCGATCATTGGGCACTCGCAAGCCCAGCACACCCGCAGTGACCAGGCTCAGCGCCCCGCGCAACACGATGTCGCCCCCCATCGCATCGACCCGCATGTCGAGCGACGACCACGCGTCATCGGTCAGACGGGGCCGCATGGCCTCGCGCGCCGCGGCCAGGAGCGGTCCGGCGATCGCGTCGTTCACCCCGGTGAGGATGAGGGCTTCGATGCCCAGCGCGCCGACAACCGGAGCGAGGGCGTTGCCCAGCATCCGACCCGCGGCGTCCAGAATCCCGGCTCGCTCCTCGGCATCACGCGCTCCGGAGAGCCGCAGGTGCAGCCGCGGAAGCGACAGCGTCGCCTCGAGGCATCCGACGCGGCCGCAGACGCACGGAGCATCAGCGTCATCACCGCTGGCGATATGACCGATCTCCCCGGCAGTGAATCGGGAGCCGTGGATGAGCTGCCCGTTCGCGACGATGCCGCCGCCGACGCCGTACCCGAGCTTCACCGCCATCAGATCGGTCGGCTCCGGCGAGAGGGCGTACTCGGCGAGGGCGACGAGGTTGGCGTCGTTCTCGACGCACACCGGGAGCTGCAGCTCGCGGAGCATGATGTCTCGCAACGGCACCTGCGACCAGCGCAGATTATGGGATTCGAGGATCACACCGTCTGCATCGACGGTGCCGGGGGCGCTCACGCCGACGCCGAGGATCCCGACATCGACCGTGTCGCTCAGCTCGTGCGCAAGGTCGATCGCGGCCTGCACCGCATCGTCTCCCTTGACCGGCCCGCCGAACCCGGCAACGCGGTGATGAACACCGCCTGCCAGGTCGAGCACCGCGCCTGTGAAGCCCTCCGCCGGAGACAGGTCCATCGCGAGGATCCGCCACGCGCTCCAATCGAAGTTGAGCTCGACCGCGGGTCGCCCCGGACGGTCGACGGCTCGACGACGCGTCTCGACGACGAGGCCGTCTTCGATCATGTCCATCACGAGAGCCGACACGGTCGCCTTCGTGAAACCGGCGGCGCGCGCCAGGTCAGCGCGCGACTGATCCGGCTCGGCGACGAGCAGCTGCAGCACACGGCCGTGGCTGCTGCCTGGCAGTTGCCGCTGCAGCCGGAGCGCATCCGACCGCGTCTCCTCAAGGGTCATTCGGGTTCCACCGTCTCTACTTGCCGTCCACGCTCGCCGAGCGCGGCGACGCGGTTTAGTTCTCGAGATGAACTAAACCGATCCCTCAAGGTAGGCGTCGCCATCGGGCTCTGTCAATATCCCCGATCCGCGGCTCCCAGCTACCTGTTGACACACCGCCGACGGCCACTTATGGTCGTCACCATCGCCTTAGTTCACTCTTTAAACTAATCCCGATCTCCCCGCTCTCACCGCCGAGGGCACCTCGCAAGGATGCGATCGAACGGAGTACGCGCATGCGCATCAGACAGCAGTCACCTTCCCGACCACGCTCGAGTCTCGCCGTCGTCATGGTCACCACCCTCGCGCTCATCGGATCCCTGATGGCGCCGAGCGCGTCGATGGCCGATGAGACCACCGACGTCGCCCGCTGGGACTTCACGACCGGCACGGCATCCGACGTCTCGTGGCACGGCCACGACGGCACCGCCACCGATGCAGTCACCTTCCAGGCGGAAGGCGCGGGAGCCGTGTTCAACGGCTCCAACGCCAGCGAGATCACCGTGCAGCACACCGCCGCGCTGCAGCCGACCGCCGCGGGGACCGACGGCACCTGGCGGATCGCCGTCAGCGGCATCGTGCCCTCGACCGTCGGCAGCATCCACCGGACGGTGATGGGCTCGCGCAACGCCGACAACGGCTGGGCCCTCTACATCACCCCCACTCGCAGGTTCGAGTTCTGGATGGCGCAGACCACGGGGACGACGAAGTACGCGATCGCGTCGTCGAACGTCGTGGCCGAAGCAGGCAAGTCCTACGACATCGTCCTCGAGCGCACCGGGGCGAAGATCAGCATCGCTGTGAAGGGCGCTGCCACCGGCTCGGGCACCGGCACACTCGGCGGCACCTACAGCCCCGTCGCCGACGGCACGCCGCTGCGCTTCGGAAACGGCGGAAACGCGGGAGGAGAGTTCTTCTACGCAGGCAGCATCGCCGGCGCGACTCTCACCGTCGCCGAGTCCGAGGGCGAGCCTCCGGTCGAGCCGGAGCCTCCTGTCACCATCCCGGACCCCGACTATCCGCTGACCGACGAGCAATACGAGGCAGCCGCAGCCGCGGTGTTCGCGCGCACCGCGGGCGACGTCGCCGATCAGGTCAGCTTCGACATGGTGCGCTCCGAGACGCACGACGAGAAGTTCACGATCGACGGGACCCCCGGGAACATCTCCATCGTCGCGAGCACTCCCTCAGCACTCACCGCGGGCGCCGGCTGGTATCTCAAGTACGTGGCCAACGCCGCCGTGAACCTCGGCGCCGCCGCGCCGACCCTACCCGACGTGCTCCCCGCTCCCGATGCCCCGATCACCAAGACCGGACACGAGGCGTATCGCTTCGCGCTCAACGACACGAACGAGGGATACACCGATCCCTACCTCGACTGGGAGGGCTGGGAGCGGCTCCTCGACAACCTCGCGCTGCACGGCATCAACCAGGTCTTCCTCAGCGTGGGGACCGACTCGGTGTTCGCCCAGCTGCTCACCGAGTACGGCTACACCGACGCCGAGGCACGCGCCTGGATCCCGCAGCCCGCGCACCAGCCGTGGTGGGTGCTGCAGAACATCAGCAACGAGGGTCAGGAGCCGATGACCTCCGAGCTTCTGGCCGCGCGGGCCGAACTGGCGTCGAAGATCGTCGATCGCGCTGACGAGCTCGGCATCCTGCCCGTGCTCCCCGGGTACTTCGGCACCGTTCCCACCGACTTCGCCGAGCGCAACCCCGGCGCCAACGTCGTGCCCCAGGGCACCTGGAGCAACTACCAGCGCCCCGGCTGGCTCGACCCGACGACCCCGCTGTTCGCCGAGGTCGCGGCCGACTTCTACCGCATCTCGAGCGAGCTGATCGGCGCGGCCGGCGTGTACAAGATGGATCCGCTGCACGAAGGCGGGCGAGCCGGTGACGTGTCGGTCCCTGACGCCGCCACCGGCATCGAGGCGGCGCTGCGGGCGGCGCACCCCACGGCCCTGTGGTCACTGCTCGGCTGGCAGAGCAACCCGACGACGACCCTGCTCTCCGGGGTGAAGGACAAGTCCCGCCTGCTGATCGTCGACGGTCTCTCCGACACGGTGACGACCCTCGACCGCGAATCGCGCTGGCCGGGCATCCCGTGGGCATTCGGCTCGATCTACAATTTCGGCGGCAACACCTCGATCGGAGCCATCAGCACCGTCTGGCTCGACCGTTACTTCGCGGCCCGCGCCAAGTCGGGTTCGTCGATGAACGGCGTCGCCATCCTGCCCGAGGGCTTCTACAACAACCCCGCCGCATACGAGCTGATGTCGGAGCTGCCCTGGATGGACAGCGCGCCCGATCACACGCAGTGGTTCCGCGACTACGCGAAGGGGCGATATGGCACCGATGCGGCCGCTGAGGCGTGGGAGACCATCGCCGAGACGGCGTACTCGATGGAGCCCATCGGCACGCACAGCGAGTCGCACGACGGCCTGTTCTCGGCGCAGCCCAGCCTCACCACTACAAAGGCGCGCGCATGCTGCGCCCGCGGCGTCGTGCGCTACGACATGGCGGCCTTCGCCGCCGCGCTGCCGCAGCTGCTCGAAGCCGACGCGTCTGTGGTGCAGCGCGACGCGTACGAGTACGACGTGACCGATGTGACGCGTCAGGTCGCCGTGAACGTGGCGCGCGACCTGCTGCCGCAGATCAAGGCCGCACACGACGCTCGCGACGTTGCGAAGTTCGACGAGCTCACCGCCACCTGGATGGACCTCATCCAGCAGCTTGACGAAGTGCTGGCCACCGAGGACGACTTCCTCCTGGGCGCGTACGTCGAGCGAGCCAAGGCGCAGAACGGGGCGATCGGCACCTACGATCTGCAGAACCTGCTCGCCGCATGGGGCACCGAGGGGAGCTTCGGGCTGCACGACTACGCCAACCGGGAGTGGCAGGGACTGATGGGCGACTTCTACGCCTCGCGCTGGAAGCTGTACTTCAGCAACCTGCGCACCGCGCTGACGACGGGCACGGCCGCACCCTCGGTCGACTGGTTCGCCTTCGACGAGAAGTGGGCCAAGGCCGATCACAGCTACCCGAGCACCGGGTCCGGCGACGTGATCGCTGAGGCGGAGGAGGTCGTCGACTTCCTCGGTGAGGGCGCGACGTCGATCACCCTGGACGCGCCCGCCGTCCGCCCGGGGATGTCGACCACGATCACGGCGACCGTGCAGAACACCTCGCCGCTGGGTGTCGTCGACTCCGCGGAACTCACGCTGAAGGTGCCTGAGGGGCTGACTGTGGAGAACCCGACCGTTCGCCTGAATGGCCTCTCGCCGGGTGAGAAGCGCACCATGACATGGGCCGCGTCGATCGCACCGGAAGGCTTCAGCGGCGCGATCGCGGAGGTCAGTGTCGATGCGAGAGTCGCGGTCGACGACGAGGTGACGGAGTCGACCAGTCAGGCATCGATCCTCGTCGGCGCAGCCTCGTCAGCGGAGTGGAAGCTGCATTCGACGGAGCCGGGTGCGGAGTTCGCCTTCGCCGGCGCGCAGATCGGCCTGCGCACCACAGGTCGCGACTTCTCGCGAACCAACCGCTACTTCAGCTCGGCCTACCGCGAGGACGTCGTCGCCGACGGCGACGTGGTCACGGTGCACGTCGATCTGCAGGAGACCGAGGGCTCACGTCCCTGGGCGCGGACCGGACTGATCCTGAGCAGCGGCGTGGCCACCGCGAATTCGCCGATGGCCGTGCTCGCGCTGACACCGGGCAACGGCTGCGCCCTGACCTGGAACAGCGGATCCGGCGGATCGCTCGACACCCATCGGAACAACAGCGCGTTCGCCGGATCGGCGTGGCTGAGGATGGTCCGCACGGGCAGCAGCTTCGTCGGCTCCTGCAGCGACGACGGTAAGACCTGGACGACGATCGGCACGGCCGTCCCGGCCGGCATCGGCGCGGATGCCGTGGATGCCGGAATCTTCTCCTCCGCCGTCAATACCGGGGCCTCCGACCGCGTCCTCGCCGGCTTCTCGCAGTGGAGTGTTCGCGAGGTCGCCGCGCCGGCGGCATCGGCAGCGGTCGAGGGTCGCACCGTCACGCTGACGGCCGAGGCCGACAGCTCCGACATCGCTCGCATCGAGTACGCGATCGGTGACGGCGCATGGCAGACGTACACCGCCCCGATCACGCTCGAGGGCCACGACGCCGTCGTCGTCTCGTACCGCGCAGTCGACACCCGCGGGGTCACCGGCCCCACGGGGTCGGTGACCGTGCCGGCAACCGATCCGGCCGACATCCGGGTGATCACACCGCGCGGGTCCGCCAAGACGGTTCTGGTCGGTGAGCGCACCGCCGGGTTCGGAGCTCAGGTACGCGATGGCTACGGCCACTCGGTGCGAGGGGCGGAGGTGACCTTCACGGTCACCGGCGGTGAGTTCCTCGGCGGCCGCACCACGGTAGTCGCCAGGACCAACGGGGCGGGAATCGTCATGGCACCGGCGGTGTCGTCACAGAGCGCCGGGGAGGTCACGATCACTGCTGCGGTCGGTGACGAGATCGTCACACTGCCGACCCTGACGGTGGTGGACGCCACCGACGGCTGATCGCGTCGAACAGGAGGGGCGGTCGGCTGCGCATCGCGGCCGACCGCCCCTTCGCGTGCGTCACAACTCCGGAAAATCCCGCCGGAATCGCGCGCGACAGCCGGCTTCAGGTCCGTACGGCCCGGATCTCCGGAGTTGCGTCGCCCGTCAGCGGTTCTCGGCCGCCTCGGTGTGGTGACGGATGACCTCGGCCACCACGAAGTTGAACCACTTCTCGGCGAACTCCGGGTCGAGGTGCGCCTCTTCCGCGAGCGCGCGCAGTCGAGCGGTCTGCTGCTCTTCGCGGCCGGGATCCGAGGCGGGCATCTCGTGCTCGGCCTTGAGCCTGCCGACCTGCTGCGTGCAGCGGAACCGCTCGGCGAGCATGAAGATCAGTGCGGCGTCGATGTTGTCGATGCTGGCTCGCAGGCGCAGCAGTTCTGCGCGCGCCGCCTGCGCGTCGTCCGTTCCCACAGTGTCAGCTGTGTCCGGCGTCGGTGCGACCGGTGTGAGTGTCATCACCGGGATACGTGCCGTCGGTGTACTCGCCTTCGTCCTCTTCGACCAGGCCACCGGCGCGGCGCTCCGCCGCGGCATCCGGGCGACCGCTGTCGGTCAGGTCGGCGTCGGTGTACTGCCCCTCACCGTGATGGGGGTGGTGCACCTCGCGGCCATCGGCCGAGTAGACGCCGTCGGTGTACTCGCCGTCGACCTGACCGGGATGCGCGTCGGCGTGATGCGCGACCGCCGCTCCGTCAGCGTGATCGGCGTCGGTGTACGAGCCCTCAGCGGGTTCGGATGCGTCGTGTGCGTGTTCGTCGGACATGAGATCCTCCAGATACTCGGTCGCACTTCTCACGATAGTCAACCCCGCGTGGGTATGACAGGGCGCGATGGGCGGCCGCCCTAGAGTATTCGCCATGAGCATCGAAGATCCGTCGTCGCCCACGAACCGCGGCGACAGCCCCGAGTCGCGCGCCTCCTCCCGGGCAGCTCGGGCGGCCGACGCCGCTCAGGCCGCCGAGGTCGGGGCGGCCGCCGAGGCCGACGCCGCGGCGACCTCGGCCGACGCGGCGGCGGCGGCCGAGACCGGGGCGACGACCGGCGCCATCAAGGCGGCGGAGGCGGCGGAAGCCGCTGCGCATCCTTCCCCTGCCGATGCGCCCACCCCTCGCCGTTCGACCTGGACCCGCATGGACCGGCCGTTCCGCCTCGGCTTCCTGCTGACGCTCGGCGGGCTGTCGGCGTTCCTGCTGGCGATCGCGCTCACCAACCTCTCGACGGTGCTCGTGTACGTCGCGTTCGCCCTGTTCGCCGCTCTCGGCCTGAATCCGGCCGTGCGCCTGCTCGAGCGGCGCGGCCTCTCACGCGGCCTCAGCGTCGCGACCGTGATCGTCGCGCTGGTCGTGGCCGTGGGCCTCGTGCTCGTCATGATCGTGCCGATCGTCGTCGAACAGGTCGCGTCGTTCGTGAAGTCGGTGCCAGAGGTCGTCGACCAGTTCATGCACACCGACCTGTACCTGCTGCTCGAGAAGCAGTTCGGCGACCAGATCGGCAAGCTGCTCTCCGACGGCGAGAAGCTGCTCACCGATGGCAAGACGCTGACGGCTCTGGGTGGCGGCGCCCTGAAGGTCGGCACGTCGATCGCGGAAGGCGTCTCGGCCTTCGTGATCGTCTTCGTGCTGACGCTGTACTTCGTCGTCGGCCTGCCCGGCATCATCACCGCGACGCTGCGCCTGGCTCCGGCGCGCAAGCGCCAGCAGGCTCGCGACATCGTCGATCAGATCACCGAATCGGTGGGCGGGTACGTGCAGGGCATGGTGATCCTGGCGTTCGCGAACTCGATGATGGCCCTGGCGCTGTACCTGATCCTGGGGCTTCCCTTCCCGCCGCTGATGGCGGTCGTCGCGTTCCTCGTGACGCTCATCCCCCTGGTCGGCCCGCTGCTGTTCCTCGCCATCGGCACGGTCGTCGCAGTGCTCGCCAACCCCGTCAACGCGCTGATCTTCGGCGTCGTGTATCTGATCTACATCCAGATCGAGGCGTACGTGCTGACCCCGAAGGTCATGAACCGCACGGTCTCGGTGCCGGGTCTGCTCGTCGTGATCGGCGCGCTGGTCGGCGGCACCCTGCTGGGCCTGCTCGGAGCCCTCGTCGCGGTGCCGGCCACGGCATCCATCCTCATCGTCCTGAACCAGATCTTCATCCCCCGGCAGGACGAGCGGGTCTGAGAGCACGCAAGAGGCCGGGTGGGCGAACCCACCCGGCCTCTTGCGGTCTCAGTCGAGGATCAGATCAGGCCCTTGTCCTTCAGCCACGCCTTGGCGATCTCCGGCGCCGACTTCTCGTCGACCGTGCTCTGCACGTTCATGTCGACGAGGTCTTCGGCGCTCAGCTCGGCGCTGATGCCGTCGAGCACATCGCCCACCTTGTCGGCGATGTCGCTCGAGACGATCGGCACGACGTTCGACGCGAGGATCATGTTCTCGGGGTCTTCGAGGGCGACGATGTCCTGGGTCTTGAAGGCCGGGTCGGCGGTGTAAATGTCGGCCACCTGCACCGTGCCGGCGAGCAGTGCGTCGAGCGTGCCCTGACCGGTCGCCGAGAACTTCAGGTCGATGCCGTAGGCCTCCTTCGCGCCCGCCGGGCCGTAGGGCCGCTGCTCGAACTCGGGCGCGGCGCCGATCGTGGCCGGCTCCTTGAGCTTCGACAGGTCGGCGATCGTGGTGAGCTCGTTCTCGTCGGCGAACGACTTCAGCACCGTGTAGGTGTCCTGATCGCTGGCGTCGGCGAACTGCAGCGCCGTGAGCTCGTCGGGCAGTGCGTCCTTGAGGGCGTCGAAGACGTCGTCGGGGCTGGTGGCCGTCGCCTCCTTGTCGAGGAACTCGAGCAGGTTTCCGGTGTACTCGGGGAAGACGTCGATGTTGCCCGACTCGACCTCGGGCATGTACGCGTCGCGCTGACCGATGTTGAACTTGCGCTCGACCGTGAAGCCGGCGTCTTCGAGCCCCTGGGCGTAGATCTCGGCGATGATCTCGTTCGAGTAGTACGCCTGCGAGCCGACGACGATCGTGTCGCCGCCCTTGTCGCCGCCCGTGTCGCCGGTCGGCTTGTCGAGCGGGTTGGCGTTCGATCCGCACCCGGCGAGCGCGAGAGCGGCGATGACGGCGACACCGGCGGTGAGAGCGGTGCGGGTCTTGCTGTGGGTGGACATGACGTGCCTTTCGGTGGGATCAGGCTGGTGCGGATGCCACGCGGTGAGCGCGCGACGTGGAGGAAGGGGTTCGGGATACCGGGGCGCGCAGGCCCCTGGGCACGGCGGCTCGCTGCGCGAGCGCCATGAGGAGGTCGACGATGAGGGCGAGAGCGGCGACGAGGATCGCCCCGCCGAGCACCTGGTCGAATCGGCTGAGGGGGATGCCCTGGATGATGGGCCATCCGAGTCCGCCGAGGTTGACGTACGCGGCGATGGTGACGGTGGCGATCACCTGCAGCAGCGCAGAGCGCAGGCCTCCGATCAGCAGCGGGAGGCCGAGGCGCAGCTCGACCTTGGTGAAGATCTGCCACTCGGTCATGCCCATGGCACGCGCGGCATCGATCACGCGGCGGTCGATCGCCTCGAGTCCGGTGTACGCGCCGGCGAGCAGAGACGGGATGGCGAGCAGCACGAAGGTGATGACGGCGGCGAGAGGCGTCTGCAGGATGCCGAGCACGAGCACCAGCAGCACCAGCAGCCCGAACGACGGGATCGCACGCGCGGCACCCGAGATGGCGACGGCGATCTCGCGGCCACGGCCCGTGTGCCCGATGAGCCATCCGGCGGGCAGGGCGATCGCAGCGGCGACGGCCACCGAGACGATCGTGTACAGCAGGTGCTGGCCGAGCAGGATCGGCAGCGCGTATGTGCCCTCGAGCCGGTCGGGCGAGAACAGCCAGGCGAACGCGTCGGCGAAGAGGTTCATGCGCCCACCGCCTTCAGGCGGGTGCCGCGGGCACGGATGGTCGCCGCGCGCGTCCACGGCATGAGCATGCGCCCGGCGAGCACGAGGACGAGATCGACGGCCAGGGCGATGACGACCACGGCGACGACACCGGCGAGCACCTCGGGGATGAGCCTTCGCTGCTGCCCGTTGGTGAACAGGTAGCCGAGGTTCGTGACGCCGATGAGGATGCCGACGGTCGCGAGCGAGATGGTCGACACGGCCGTCACCCGCAGCCCGGCGAGGATCACGGGGCCCGCGAGCGGAAGCTCGACCGCGAAGAAGCGCCGGGGCGCGGCGTAGCCCATCGCCGTCGACGCCTGCAGCACGTCGGCATCGACCGAGTCGAGGCCGTCGGCGACCGCGCGCACGAGGATCGCCACGGCGTAGATGGTCAGTGCGGCGATGAGGTTCTTCTCGCTGATCACCGAGTACCCGAGCGCCGCGGGCATGAGGATCAGCAGGGCGAGCGAGGGGATCGTGTACAGCAGTCCGGTGAGCACGATGACCGGACCACGCACCAGACGGTAGCGCCATGCGACCCAGCCGAGCGGCACCGACAGCAGCAGGCCGAGCAGGATGGGGATCAGGCTCTGGCGCAAGTGGATCACCGTGAGCTCGACGATGAGCCCCAGGTTGTCCACCACCCAGTTCATTCCGGGTCCTCCACCAGGCGCCCCTGCGTGCGCCCCTCGGAGTCGACGACGACCGCGCCGTTCGGCGTCTGCTTGACCGTCAGCGCACGGCGGCCTCGCTCAGCGCCGATGAACGCCTCGACGAAGGCATCCGCCGGGTTCTCGATGATCTCGCTGGGGCTGCCCACCTGCACGATCCGCGCCCCGCGATCGAGGATCACGACCTGATCGCCGAGCAGGAAGGCCTCGTCGATGTCGTGGGTGACGAAGACGACGGTCTTGTCGAGCTCGACCTGCAGGCGGATCAGCTCCTGCTGCAGATCGGCCCGCACGATGGGGTCGACCGCGCCGAACGGCTCGTCCATCAGCAGGATGTTCGGATCGGCGGCGAGTCCTCGCGCGACTCCGACGCGCTGCTGCTGACCGCCCGAGAGCTGGCTCGGATAGCGATCGGCGAGCGACCGGTCGAGTCCGACCGTGTCGAGCATCTCGCGCGCACGCGCGTGGGCGTCGCGCCGCGAGACGCCCGTGAGCCGCAGCACCGTGGCGACGTTGTCGAGCACGGTGAAGTGCGGCATGAGGCCGGAGTTCTGCATGACGTAGCCGATGCGCCGGCGCAGCGCGACCGGATCGCCGCCGAGCACGCTCTCGCCGTCGATCTCGACCTCGCCCGAGGTCGGCTCGACCATGCGGTTGATCATGCGCAGCAGCGTCGTCTTGCCGCATCCGGACGACCCGACGAACACGGTGGTCTTGTGCGCCGGGATGACAAGACTGAAGTCGTCGACGGCGCGCGTGCCATCGGGGAACGTCTTGGTGACCGATCGGAACTCGATCATCAGCTCGCGACTCCTACGGGGACAGCTCTCATGCACGTACCTCCTGGCATCCATTCGAGCGTAGGCGACGGGTCGGACATTCCGGCCGGATCGCACAGAGATTCCCGGTCCACGACTCCCGTTCGGAGCCGCCCGCGCAGCGGATTGGCCGCGCGACGCACAGCCCGGCTGGGGATCACGCGGACTGCCTGCCGTACTCCTCGAGCAGCCGCAGCCAGATCTCGCTCATCGTCGGATACGCCGGCACGGCGTGCCAGAGCCGGCTGATCGGCACCTCGCCGGCCACGGCGATCGTCGCCGCCTGCAGCATCTCGGCGACGTCGGCACCGACGAAGGTCGCGCCGACGATCACCTCGCGCTCGGTATCGACCACCATCCGCGCCTGCCCCTGGTAGCCGTCGGCGTGCAGGCCGGCGCCCGAGACCCAGCCGAGGTCGTAGTCGACCACCTCGACCTCACGGCCGGACTCGCGCGCGGCATCCGCCGTCAGCCCGACCGAGGCGACCTCGGGCTCGCTGAACACGACCTGCGGCACCGCGGCGTGATCGGCCGTCGCGACGTGACGGCCCCATGCGTCGTCGGCGACGACCTCGCCGCGCGAGCGGGCCGCGATCACGTCGCCGGCGGCACGCGCCTGGTACTTGCCCTGATGCGTGAGCAGCGCGCGGCCGTTGACGTCGCCGACCGCGTACAGCCAGTCGCTGCCCGGCACGCGCATCGTGTCGTCGACCTCGATCGACCGGCCAGGCTCGAGCCCCACGACCTCGAGCCCGATGTCGGCGCTGCGCGGACGGCGCCCCGTCGCCACCAGCACCTCGGCCGCCGTGATCTCGTCGCCGCCGTCGAGGGTCAGGGTGACCCGGTCGCCTTCGCGCCGCACGGCGGAGGTGCTGCTGTTCAGCCGCACGTCGACGCCCAGGCCGCGCAGCCCCTCGACGACCCGCTCTCCGGCGAACGGCTCCATGCGCTCGAGCAGTCCGTGCCTGGCGATCAGCGTGACCGTCGAACCGAGTCCCGCGTACACCGTCGCCATCTCCACGCCGACCACCCCGCCGCCGATGACCGCGACCGATTCGGGCACGTGATCCGCCCCTGTCGCCTCGCGGCTCGTCCACGGCTGCGCCTCGGCCAGACCAGGGATGCCCGGGATCACGGCATCCGACCCCGTCGCGACCGCCACCGCGTGCCTGGCGCGCAGCACCCGCTCGCCGTCGGCCGTCGTCACGGTGACCTCGCGTTCTGCGGTGAGCCGCCCGTGGCCCCGCACGAGGTCGATGCCCGCGTCTCGCAGCCACGTCACCTGGCCGTCGTCCGACCAGTTCGAGACGAAGCCATCGCGCCGTGCCAGCACCTCGGCGGGCGTGATGGAGCCGCCGTCGACGCCGCGCACGTGCTGCGCGGCGCGCAGCGCCTGCATCGGCCGCAGCAGCGCCTTCGACGGGGTGCACGCCCAGTACGAGCATTCGCCGCCGACGAGCTCGCTCTCGACGATCACGACGGTCAGCCCGCCCTGCACCGCTCGATCTGCCACGTTCTCGCCGACGGGGCCCGCGCCCAGGACGATGAGGTCGTATTCGTCGCTCATTCCGCCAGTCTCGCCGACCGAGCGGATCTTCGCCGGGGCTTGACACGCGGTTCGCGGGTTCACATCTCAGGAGATGTGGGGCCGACGGGGCCGGTTTCGGGCGGAATCAGCCCTTCGGGCCCCAGTTCTCCTGAGTTGTGACCGGCAGGCCGCGCGCACCGCAGCCGGGCCGGCCTCACCTCGGCCGGCCCGGCCCCGGGCGCTTGACCGCCGTTCCCGCATTCACAACTCCGGAGAAACGCACCGGTCGGCGCCGTTTCGGGCCGGAATCGGGCCCTCGGGCCGCAAGTCTCCGGAGTTGTGACGGACAGCCCACCGCGACTCAAGCGGGCCGCGCCGGCCAGGCAGCGTGCCCGGCTCAGCGCGCCGGGATGACCACGGTCGGCGTGGGCGCCTGGGTGACATGGCGCACATCGCGCGGAGCGCCGGTGCGCTCATCGAGATCGACCACGCTGACCGTGCCCGAGCGCTGCCCCGACACCAGCAGGGTGCCGTCATAGACGAGGTGATGGCGCGGCCAGTCGACGCCCGCATCGGCGAGCGCGAGCGGCTCGAGCACCTCGCCTCCGCCGCGCACGCGCAGAGCTGCGAGCGTGTTGCTGCCGCGCAGCGCGGTGTACAGCGTGTCGCCGTCGCGCGAGACCGCGAGCTCGGCCGGGAAGTCGACGCCGACCTGCGCGATCGGCGAGGCGGAGGTCGCCGAGACGAGGCCCCAGCTGCCGTCTCGGGCGGATGCCAGGGTGAACACCTCGCACGAGTACTCGGTCACCACGTGCAGGTGGCCGCTGGGGTGCAGCACCATGTGCCTCGGGCCGGTTCCCCGTGGCAGCACGACCTCGTGGTCGAGTGCGAGCGCCTGCCCCGACGCGCGCCAGATGCGCACCAGGTCGAACCCGAGGTCGGTGGTCGCGATGCGCCCGCCGGGCAGGAACACCGCGGCGTGCGCGTGCGACTGCCGCGGTTCTTCGCCGGCAGGCGTGGGGTGCGGGTCACGGGCACGCTGCGGATCGGCATCCGCACCGTCCGCTGCATCCGTCTCTCCGAAGAGCGCGGCGCGCAGAGCCGCCGCCTTGTCGACGCCGGCGGGCACCAGCGCGCCGACGTCGGCGATGCCGAAGCGCACGACCTGTCCGTCTCCGTAGCAGCTGGCGACGAGCATCCGTCCGCCGGGCGAGACCGCGAGGTGACAGACCCCGTCGCCGGCACGCAGGGGCCGGCCGAGTGGGCGCAGCTCCCCTTCGCCCGAGCGCGCGAACGCCTGCACGGTGCCCTCGCCCTCGAGCGCGGCGTAGACGACGTCGAGCGTGGGGTGCGCCGCGAGCCACGAGGCGGATGCCACGCCTGCGGCGACCCCGCGGTACCTGAGCGTCGACGGTCCGCGGCCGTCATCGACCGACAGGAGGCCGATGCCCTCGGCATCCCCGTCCATGTCGGCGCCGTAGCCGCCGACCCAGAAGCGCGTCATGCATGGTCCTCTCCGCTCGCCGAGCTCACCACTTCGCGTCGGACGCACCACTTCCCGACGTCGGCAGGTGGTGCGCTCGAGGGCAAGTGGTGCATTCCGCGAGCCGAGCCCGCTCAGTCGATCAGGTCGTGGCGCACGATGACCTGGTCGCGGGCCGGACCCACGCCGATCACCGAGATGCGGGTGTTGCTCATCTTCTCCAGCGTCAGCACGTAGTCGCGCGCGTTCTGCGGCAGCTCGTCGAACGTGCGCGCCTTCGAGATGTCTTCGCTCCAGCCGGGGAACGATTCGTAGATCGGCTTGGCGTGGTGGAAGTCGGTCTGGTTGACGGGCACCTCGTCGAAGCGGGTGCCGTCGACGTCGTACGCCACGCACACCGGGATCTGCTCGAGGCCCGTCAGCACGTCGAGCTTGGTGAGCACGATGTCGGTGATGCCGTTGACGCGGGTCGCGTAGCGGGTGATGGGGGCGTCGTACCAGCCCGTGCGACGCTCGCGCCCGGTGGTGGTGCCGTACTCGCCGCCGGTCTTGCGCAGCCACTCGCCGACCTCGTCGTCGAGCTCGGTCGGGAAGGGGCCCGATCCGACGCGGGTCGTGTAGGCCTTCACGATGCCGACGATGCGGTCGAGGCGGTTGGGTCCGACGCCGGATCCGGATGCCGCGCCCGCGGCCGTCGCGGTCGACGAGGTCACGAAGGGGTAGGTGCCGTGGTCGACGTCGAGCATGGTCGCCTGACCGGCCTCGAACACGACGACCTCGCCGCGGTTGAGCGCCTCGTCGACCAGGTGACCGGTGTCGGCGACCATCGGGCGCAGCCGCTCGGTGTACCCGAGCAGGTCGTCGACGATCTCGTCGACGGTGATCGAGCGACGGTTGAAGACCTTCACCAGCAGGTGGTTCTTCTGGTCGAGGGCACCTTCGACCTTCTGGCGCAGGATGTTCTCGTCGAACAGGTCCTGCACCCGGATGCCGACGCGGTTGATCTTGTCGGCGTAGGCCGGGCCGATGCCGCGGCCGGTGGTGCCGATGCGGCGGTTGCCGAGGAAGCGCTCGGTGACCTTGTCGAGCGTGCGGTGGTACGCGGTGATGATGTGCGCGTTGGCGCTGATCTTCAGACGCGACGTGTCGACGCCGCGGGCGTCGAGCGCGTCGAGCTCCTGGAAGAGCACGGCCAGGTCGACGACGACGCCGTTGCCGATCACGGCGTTGACGCCGGGGCTCAGGATGCCGGACGGCAGCAGGTGCAGGGCGTACTTCTCGTCGCCGATGACGACGGTGTGGCCGGCGTTGTTGCCGCCGTTGAATTTGACCACCCAGTCGGTGCGCTCACCGAGAAGGTCGGTGGCCTTGCCCTTGCCCTCGTCGCCCCACTGGACGCCGACGATCACGATTCCTGGCATGCGTGTACCCCCTGGTGCTGCACGCGTTCGCCGGGTTTGCACCGGCAGATGAGCTGGCCCTGATCGGGCGACACCATCCTATCGGAGAGCCCTTTCAGGGCATTCTGAGGGGTCTTCGCGTGACGCGCCTCCGCGCCGGCCGCGGCCGGGTGGCAGGAATGCGACGGATGCTGTCGCTGAGCCTGCTCGCCCGATGTCGGCGGCACCTGCGACGATCAGAAGATGCCCGCATCCACCGACCCCGTCACCCGCGTCGCGCCCTCCGAGGCGCCGCGGTCGAGCGGACCGCTCGTGCTGCTCGCCGCGCTCGTGACGGTCGTGCTCTGGGCATCCGCGTTCATCGGCATCCGCGGCGCCGGTCCGCACTACGAGCCGGGTGCGCTGGCACTGCTGAGAATGGCGGTCGGAACGGCGGTGCTCACTCTCATCGCGCTGCGCCACGGCATCCGGCTTCCCGAGCGGCGGCACTGGTGGCTGGTGGCGGTCTGGGGGGTCGGCTGGTTCTGCGTCTACAACCTCGCGCTCAACGCCGCCGAGCTCACGCTCGATGCCGGAACAGCGGCGATGGTCGTCAACCTCGCGCCTCTCATGGTGGTCGTGTTCAGCGGCCTGTTCCTTCGCGAGGGCTTCCCCCGGCCGCTGATCATCGGTGCGCCGATCGCCTTCCTCGGCGTCGTGCTGATCGGGATGAACTCGCGGACGGATGCCGGGGTCGACGTCACCGGGCTGCTGCTGGCGCTGCTCGCGGCCGTCATGTACGCGGGGTGCACGCTGCTGCAGAAGCACCTGCTGACCTCGGGCGCCGACTCGACCACGCTCACCTGGCTCGGCGCCGCCGCCGGAACGGTCGCACTGCTGCCGTGGACGGGGCGCCTCGTCGTGGCGCTGCACACCGCACCGGTCGACGCGACGCTGTGGGTGGTCTACCTCGGCATCTTCCCCACCGCCATCGCCTTCACCACGTGGGCGTATGTGCTGCAGCGCAGCTCTGCCGGCCAGACCTCGGCGACGACCTACGTCGTGCCGGCGATCGCGATCCTGCTGTCGTGGATGATCCTCGGCGAGGTGCCTACCCCGCTGATGCTGCTCGGCGGTGCGCTGTGCCTGCTGGGAGTTCTCGTGACGCGCACCCGCTGGCGCCGGCGCACCTGACCGCTCGCGACTGCCGGTCGCTAGAGTTCGTGCATGACGACCTGGTGGCCGTGGGCTCGGCTCACAGCATCCCTCCTCGGATTCGCCGCGATCATCGCCCAGCTGACTCGCACCCTGACCAACGCCGCGCAGTCGACGACGGAATGGGGGTCGCACCTGCCCACCGTCGCGGTGAACTTCTTCAGCTTCTTCACGGTGCTCTCGAATCTCGCGGCCGCGATCACGCTGCTCGTCGCCGCCGTCTGGGCGTGGACCTCGGGCCGAGAGGTCACTCGCGAGCCCCGCTGGCTCGCCGTCGTGCTCGCCTGCGTCGCGACCTACATGATCACGACCGGCATCGTGTACAACGTGCTGCTGCGGGGCATCGAGCTGCCGCAGGGTTCGACGGTGCCGTGGTCGAACGAGGTGCTGCACGTCGTCATCCCGCTGTTCCTGCTGGCTGATGTGCTGCTCGCGCCGAAGCGCCGGATGCTGAGCTGGCCCGCCCTCGGGGTCATCGCGGCGTTCCCCATCGCCTGGGCGATCTACACCCTGGTGCGCGCGAACCTCGTGACCTCGCCGGGCACGGGCGACCCGTACTGGTATCCGTACCCGTTCCTCGACCCACACCTCACTCCCGGGGGCTATCTCGGGGTCGCCGGCTACATCGTCGGCATCGCCGTGGCGATCATCGCGGTCGGCGCCGGCGCGATCTGGTGGTCTCGCCGCCGGGCCGAGGCCCGCGCCTCCCGCTGACGCCGGCCCGCCCGCCCGCCCGCCCGCCCGAGAGGTCACAAAAGCACCGGAAGCGCGCCGTAGCGGTGCCTTTTCGACCTCTCGGTCGCGCGACCCCGGCGGAGCAGGCCTGCGAGACGCTAGGCCACCCGGGAGCAGGTGCCCGTCACGTCACCGGCGACCGAGTTGCCGTCGCCGTTCGCCTGCACGCCGTCGGCGCAGAGCAGGTCGCCGCCCACGGAGTTCTTCACCAGCGTCGCGCTGCGGACGCCCACGATGTTCAGGGTGCCGCCGATCGTGGAGAGCTTGACGACAGCGCCGCCGTGCGCATCGACCGTGAGGTCGCCGCCGACGTTCGCCTCGACGATGGTCAGCTGCTCGGCTCCGGTCACCTCGATCGCTCCGTCGAAGTCGCCGCCGATGATCTTGACGATCCGGAACGACGAGAACGACAGATCGCCGGCGGCCGTCGCGTTCTCGAGCATGCACACGTCACCCTCCGATCCGGATGCCGTCTCGCACAGCTCATCGGCGGCGTCCGCCGCGGAGGGCTCGTCTGCGGCATCCGGAGTGGCGGGAGCGGATGTCGAAAGCGAAGCGTCCGGCGCCGTCTCGTCGGCGGCCGGTGCCGCGCAGCCGACGAGTCCGAGAGTCAGAAGGGCGGTGAGGGCGAGAGCAGGGATGAGGCGGGGCATCCCTCCATCCTCTCGCGGATGAGCTGGGCGGTTACCCTTGACCGGGGGTCTTCGGTCGTCGACGCATCCCTGAGGCGCACGAGGAGTGAGAGATGTCTGAGTTCCCGATTTCCGAGTCGACCTCATCGGCGCCGCCCCCGCCGCCCCTGCCCGCTGCGCCCGCCGGAGCAGCGCCGCTTTCGAACGACGACCTCGCCCGCGCACAGCGCATCCTCACCGTCATCTCCGACTCGTACGCGACGAAGATGGTCGGGCAGGATCGCCTGCGGATGAGCCTGCTGGTCGCGCTGATCGCGGGCGGGCACATCCTGCTCGAATCGGTGCCCGGGCTCGCGAAGACGACGGCCGCGAGCACGCTCGCCGACACGGTGAAGGCGAGCTTCAAGCGCATCCAGTGCACTCCCGATCTGCTGCCGAGCGACATCACCGGCAGCCAGATCTACGACGCCGCGACGGGCAGCTTCCGCACCGTGCTCGGGCCTGTGCATGCGAACTTCGTGCTGCTCGACGAGATCAACCGCTCGAGCGCGAAGACCCAGTCGGCGATGCTCGAGGCGATGCAGGAGCGCCAGACGACGATCGGCGGCGAGGTGCATCCGCTTCCCCGGCCGTTCCTCGTCATCGCGACGCAGAACCCGATCGAGCAGGAGGGCACCTACGAGCTGCCCGAGGCGCAGATGGACCGCTTCCTTCTGAAGGCGATCGTCGAGTATCCGAGCCCCGCCGAGGAGTTCGAGATCCTCAATCGCATCGACTCCGGCGCGCTCGACCCCGACCGGCACGTGCCCGGCGCGATCAGCCTCGATGACGTGCACGACCTGCAGGACATCGCGTCGCGTGTGTACATCGACCCGGCGATCCGCAACTACATCGTTCAGCTGGCCTATGTGACCCGCAACCCTGCGCCGTACATCGGCGAGGAGCGCGCCCGGTTCATCAAGTACGGAGCGAGCCCGCGCGCGAGCATCGCCTTCCTGCAGGCGTCGCGGGCACTTGCTCTGCTCAACGGGCGCACGCACGTGCTGCCGGAAGACGTGCGGTCGCTCCGCCACCTCGTGCTGCGTCACCGTGTGCTGCTGACGTTCGAGGCCGATGCCGAGGGCGTGCGCAGCGAAGACATCATCGACGAGATCTTCGCGTCGGTCCCCACGCCGTAACCTGCGCCATGGCCAGCCTGATCACCCAGGTGAAGAGCAAGCTCTTCATCCGCTCGTCGCAGAAGTCGATGCACGCGCTGGACGGCGCGTACGCATCGCTGCTGCGCGGGCGCAGCCTCGACTTCGAGGATCTGCGCCCCTACGAGTTCGGCGATCAGGTGCGCGACATCGACTGGCGGGCGACCGCCCGGCAGGGCGAACCGCTCATCAAGCGGACCAAGGCGACACGCAAGCACACGGTGCTCTTCCTCGTCGATTCCGGTCGCGGCATGAAGGCCCTTGCCGAAGACGAGCAGAGCAAGCGCGATCTCGTGGTGCTGCTGACCGGCGCCCTCGGCTTCCTCACCGTGCGGCACGGCGACGACTTCTCTGTCGTCTACGGCGACACGGCCCGCGTGCGCCGGCTGGCGACCGGCAGCAGCGAGGGCGCGCTCGAGCACGCGCTGCGCACGATCAGCTCGGCGATCGACGAGGCCACCGCGATGGGCAACCGTGATGCCCTGCTGCGCTACGCCGCGCGCAACATCTCGCGCCGCATGATCGTGGTGCTCATCACCGACGAGGCTCCGATGACCGGCGAGACCGAGGGGCTGCTGCGACGGCTCAAGGTGCAGCACGACGTGCTGTGGCTGACCGTCCGCGACGCCGACCCCGTGATCCGCCGCGGCTCGGGTGGAACGCACCGCCGCGACGTCGACAGCGACTGGCTGATCCCCGACTTCGTGCACGGCGACGTCGACGTGATGGCCGAGCTCGCCGCCGACGAAGCGGCGCACACCGCCCGGCGCGACGCCGCGCTGCGCCGGCTCGAGATCACGCACGCCGAGTTCGGCGGTCAGGCGTCGGCGGTTCCGGCGCTGCTCGCGATGCTCAACAGGAGGTCGCATGCCCGCTCCTGACGAGCTCTATCCGCCCGCGCAGTACGGCTGGGGATGGCTGGTGCTGGCCATTGGCATCCTGCTGCTGCTCGCCGCCGCGGCCTGGCTGCTGATCTTCCTCACGCGGCCGAAACGCAGCATCCATCTCGCGGGTGAGACGACCTTCACCCCGCCGACCGCGGCGGTGCTCGAACAGCTGCGTGGCGAGTATCTCGCCGATGTGCAGCGCATCGAAGATGCATACCGTTCTGGGAATATTCCTCCTCGACAGGCCAACCTCGACCTCAGCCGCGTGGTGCGCGCGTTCGTCAACGAGTACTCCGGGCTCGAGGCGCCGGTGCTCTCCCTCGACGATCTCGTCGCCCGCGGTGTCGACCCGGCACTCATCGACGCGATCCGCCGGCACTACTACCCGAGCATCTTCCAGCGCGGCCCCGCGATCGATCCGATCTACGGTGCCGAGGCCGCCCGAAAGGTGGTCACGACATGGCACTGAGCATGTGGTGGATGCTGCTGGTCGCCCTCGGCGCGCTCGTCGCGGCGATCGTGGTCGGGGTGCTGCTCGGCATCCGCTCCCGCGACCGGCGAGACGACCGCCCGGCAGCCCTCGTCTCACGGGCCGAGCGGCTGCGGGCGCTGCCGTCGTTCCGCACTGCGGTGCGGCGACGGATGACGCTGCTGTCGGCCATCGTCGCCCTCGGCGCCGTCGCAGTGCTGCTCGGCGGCGTGGTGGCCGCGCGCCCGATGGCGCCGAAGACCGTGCAGCCCGTCAACACCAGCCGCGACATCATGCTCTGCCTCGACGTGTCCGGATCGATGTCGGAGGTCGACGTCGAGGTGCTGAGCGTCTTCGAAGAGCTGCTGAAGGGCTTCGAGGGCGAGCGGATCGGGCTCACGATCTTCAACAGCTCGCCCGTGCAGGTCTTCCCACTCACCGACGACTACACCTTCGTGCGCGAGCAGCTGCAGAACGTGCGCGGCAGCTTCGACTACGGCGACGAGACGCCGGAGCACTGGGTCGGCACGCTCAACGGACCTGGTGCCTCGCTGATCGGCGACGGCCTCGCCGCGTGCACCATGCGCTTCGACCATCAGGACGACGAGCGCAGCCGGTCGGTGATCCTCGCGACCGACAACGAGCTCGCCGGCGCCTCGATCCTCACGATCGAAGAGGCCGCCCAGTACGCGAAGTCGAAGAGCGTGCGCGTCTTCGCGCTCAACCCCGTGCAGGGCAAGGATGCGCAGGTCAGCGCTCAGCTCTCGGATGCGGCCGCGATCACCGGCGGGCAGTCGTACGCGCTGCGCGATACGACGACCGTCGGCGACATCATCTCCGAGATCCAGAAGCAGGAGGCGACTGCTCTCAAGGGGCAGGCGCAGGTGGTGCTCGTCGACAGCCCTAACCTGTGGATCGCTCTGATGCTCGTCACCGTGCTCGGGTTCATCGTCGTGCTGGTCTTCGTGCGAGACGCCGGACGGGTGCGCGACACCCGAAGCGTCCCGGATGCCGGAAGGGGGCGCGCATGATCTTCCAGCCCGTTCTGCATCCGATCCTGCTCGCGCTGCTCTGCGCAGTGCCGGCGTTCTTCGTGATCCGCGCTCTCGTGAAGGGTTCATCGCGCGGTCTCTGGGCGCTTCGCCTCGGCATGATCGTCGTCGTCTTCGCGATGCTGCTGCGCCCTGGAATTCCCGGAGGCACCTCTCAGACGCTCGCGACCGACACCGATGTCGTGATCGTCGTCGACACGACCGCGAGCATCGTCGCCGAGGACTGGGCCGGCGACCGGCCGCGCATCGACGGCGTGCGCGCCGACGTGCAGGCGATCGTCGACGAGTACCCCGGCGCTCGTTTCGCGCTGATCAGCTTCGACGCGGCGGCGCAGCTGCGCCTGCCGCTGACGACCGATGCCACGGCGCTCATGTCGTCGCTCGACGTGATGCGCCCCGAGGTCACCGACCAGTCGCGCGGATCGTCGATCGGCATCGCGAACCGGATGCTGGCCGACACCCTCTCGGCGGCGGCCAAGGCATCACCCGAGCGGGCGCGCATGGTGTTCTACCTCGGCGACGGCGAGCAGACCGCCTCACGCGAGCCGGAGTCGTTCGCGTCGAGTGCGAAGTACGTCGACGGCGGTGCCGTGCTCGGCTACGGCACGACCGACGGCGGCCCGATGAAGAAGACGACCGGTGCCGGTGCCGCGGCCGGCGAGTACATCGAGTACCAGGGCGCGCCGGCGATGTCGGTGATCGATGAAGACGCTCTGCGCCAGGTGTCGGAGCAGCTCGGCGTCGAGTATCAGCTGCGGGCTGCGGATGCCGAGATCGAGCTGCCGCAGGCGCCGACGAGCACCACCGATTACGCGGCCTCGGGAGAGGTCGGCAACGTCATCGAGCTGTACTGGATCGCCGCTCTCGCTCTGATCGCCCTGCTGGCCGTCGAGGTGGCCATCGCGACGATGTCGATCGTGAGGCTGCGCGGGCTCTCGACCTCCGCGCGACGCGAGAAGGGGGCGACCTCATGACCGACGTGACCTCCCCCACGTACGCCGACGCCGCTGCGGCTCTGCTCGCCGTGAATCGCCGGCGCCGCAGCATCCGGCGCGGGGTCGCGATCGCGACGCTGCCCCTCACGCTCGCCGCGCTGCTGCTCGTGATCAAGCTGCTCAGCATGTACGCGTTCGCGCATACATCGATCAGCTCGTTCGTCTCGGGGGCGTACGCCGAGTCGGAGTCGGCCGCACGCGGACAGGACGTGCTCAACTGGTTCGAGCCGGTCAGGGCGCCGTACAACATCGGCACCGCTCTCGCCGGGGCCGAGAAGCTCGACGCCGCGCGTTCTGAGCTCGAGCGGGCGCTTCCGCTCGCGCAGGGCCTCGAGGTCTGCCCCGTGCTGATCAACCTCTCGCTCGTCGTCGAGCGGCAGGGCGACGCCGCGCAGGCCGACGGTGACGCTGCGAAGGCAGCCGAGCTGTACGGCGAGGCGCTCGAGATCACCGTCGAGACGCCCGAGGAGTGCAGCAGTGACGAGGCGCAGCGGCAGTCGCCGCAGCCCGATCGCGACATGAGCGAAACGCTCGACGAGAACCAGCAGCGTCAGCAGGAGAAGCAGCGGCAGAGCCAGCAGCCCCCTCCCGAGCAGCCGGACCAGCCCGAGCAGGGTGAGGGCGAGCAGTCCGAGACCCCGCAGGACAAGCTCGACGACATCGAAGACCGTCTCAACCAGGGCGCGCAGGAGCGCGAGGATCAGCTCGGCGGCGGCCAGGGCGGCGACGGCGAAGGCGGCGGCGGAACGGACAAGCCGTGGTAGATCGTCAGCGCAGCAAATACGTCGGCGGGGCCGAGGGGGCGCCGCCCCTTCCCCCGCCCGGAGGGTACGCGGGTGCCGCCCGTGCACGGGGAGGGCTGGATGCCGCGGCCGGCCTGCCCCAGGCATCCGGAATCAGCTACACCGACCCCGCGACCGCCGGCCGCAAGGCGGGGGTCAACGCGCTCGGACTCGTCGCCATCTCGGCGACAGCCATCTTCGTGGTGATCCTGCTGCTGCTCATGCTCGCCGGAGGCACCGACGCCCTCTACGGAGTGACGCTGCTCGTGCTGCAGCTGGCGATCGTCGGGGTGATCGTGGCGGCCATGCTGACCGTGAGGGGCCGGATGCTGGGCGCGATCGCCCTCGCCGTCTCGCTCGTCTTCAACGTGGCGACGGTGGGCGCGATGGGTGCCCTGCAGTCGGCGGCGAATCAGGCGTACGACGGCACCAAGTCCGAGCGGCAGCGGCATGAAGAGGCGTACCCCGGCGTCAAGGACCATTCGCCGCAGGATGCCCTGAGCGGCCCGTCGCTGGAAGAGGTGCAGGCCGAGGGCGATGCCCTGATGGCCGCGATCCGCGAACGGGTCTCGGATCGCTTCGGCTACACGTGGGTGCAGAACGGCAAAGACGACGTCAGCCCCGAACGCAACGGCTACGGCGGCGAGTCGATGCTGCGCAGGTACACGTCGACGGTGTGGACGACCGAGCAGCCCGTGCAAGACGACACTCGCAAGCGGGAGATCATGCGCACGATCGGCGAAGTGCTGGTCGAGCGAGGCATGAGCGACCTGTACCCCCTGAACGAGATCGACACCGGCATCTCACCCGACATGGTGGCGAAGCTGTACGGCTCGACCGAACCCGCACGGCAGCACACCTGGGAGTACTACAGCGACACCTTCCCCGACCCGCTGTACTTCTACGCGTACGCGTACGATCTGTCGAACGATCCGACCGGCGACTTCCGCACTCAGCGCGAGGCGATCGCGAAGCAGACCGGCGAGCCGCTCGAAGGCATCCAGCTCGTCGTCTTCGCCCGTCGCGTGCTGCCCGAGGCCGACCGTGCCGAGTTCGAGAAGCGACTGCAGGAGTATCCGGGGTTCTGACGCGCAGCCCGGTCGTGGAGCGAGCGCGGCTGGCACCCTACGTCCCTTCGCGAACCAGGGAGAAGGGGTTCTTGATGAAGAGCAAGGCGATCCCGAGCGGCACCGCCACCAGATCCGATGCAAGCAGTTGCCCGACGGCGAGGAGCGCCGACTCCAACCCTGCACCGCTGTGCATCTGAGGAAAAGCGCAGAAGGTGAACGCTGACGTCGCCAGCTGAGGCGCAACCACGAGCACAGTCGCCTCGAGGCAGAGCCCGGCGGTCAGCGCCCCGACCTCTGCACCCAAGAGTCGATAGAGGGCGAAGTCGGATCTGCGCACCATCCACGCGGCAAGAAGCATCATCAGGGACCCTGCTCCTGCGACGACCGAGATCATGCGCCCTGGGCGCGACTCGAGGAGCGATTGCGGGGAGTCTGTGACATCCCCTCGCGCAATCAGCGGGGCGATGAGCACATCGTCAGCACCGAACCACGTTGTCAGCAGAGCATCCACGCCCGCATGTCGGTCCGGCTCCGCGACGACGAGACAGCTGTTCGCAGAGAAGGTCGGCGGATGGATGACGAGGACCTCTGCGTTGACCCGGGGATCACGCAATGATGGTGACGCGACGGCGTCCACCTCGAGTGCGATGGATTGCTCCGGAGAGGTGATGCCCGAGCCCGAGATCAGATGCCGCGACTCCGCCGCCGTTGCGCCCGCGATCACTTCGGAGGCAGGATCCATGCCCGGAAGAACTGCTTGAGCATAGCCCCGCGTGACCGCTCGTACCTTCGCTCCATCCGCCTCAGAGCTCAGCAGGGATCCTCGGGCGCCCGCCGCTCGGACGCCTTCCACCGTGTTGAGCTGCTCGCAGCGCACGGCATCGACTCCTCCTGGACGGGAAGCAGACACCATCAGGCTCGTGGAGCCCGCCGAAACGAGATCATCCCGGAGGTCGAGAATCCGGGTGACCTCAGCGCTGGTGAGACCGAGCGCGAGAGCGCCCGACGCCGCTGCCCCGAGCATGACGAAACCTGAAAGTAGCCGACGAGCGCGCAGATTCGCAGTCGTCTCTCGCAGAGAACGACGGATGCTCAGCCGATGCCGAGTCTCACGCACGGACACGAATCCGCCCGCCCTCCACGCTCAGGATCTCATCGCATCGCCGCGCGACATACTCGTCATGAGTGGCGACCAGAATGAGCCGACCCGCGTCGACGACCGCTTGCAACGCATCGCACACGAGGCTGCGTGAGCGCGCATCGAGCGATGCTGTCGGTTCATCCGCGAGGAGAATCTCTGCTCCGGAGACGATTCCTCTTGCTACGGCGACGCGCTGCCTCTCTCCGCCCGACAGCCTTCCCACTGGTTCGTCTGCCAGCGGCCCGATAGCCAGGCGCTCAAGCACATCACGCACCGTAGGGCTTTCGCGGTGCACTTCCACCCCGCGGCACTCCGCGCCGAGCGCGACGTTCTCCCATACCGTGCGACGCGTGAGAAGCGGCGACGACTGCACGATCCAGGCGACGTCGTTCTCCGTGCTGTGCTCGATGCTTCCGCTGTCGGGGACGTCGAGACCGGCGATGAGACTCAGCAGAGTGCTCTTACCCGCACCTGACGGTCCCATGATCGCCGTGCTTCCCGGACCGCGAAACTCGTGTGATGCGGACTGAAGGATCTCACGGTCACCGAAGGACTTCCCCACTGCCGAGAGCCTCACGAACATGGCATCGGATCTATCGTGGGGTCCATTCCGATCTTGTCTGTGCTGCGCAACGGTGCCTGAACGACGCTGCGTGACCCCTGAACTGATGCAACGGCCGCACCCAGCCCGACGATCTCTCCGTCGCGCTTCACCAGGATGCACGAGAGCCCAGCCCGGTCGATGTACAGAGCGACCGATGGCACAGACCATCCTGTGGCCCCGTGCGAGGATCTGCTCTCGATGACCGCCGCCTTCCCGCCAGGGGCTAGAACGCTGTTCAAAGCCGCCAAGGATCCGGCATCCACAGCATTGCGCTCATCATTCAGGCGCAGGGGTTCGCCTGACACGAGGACGTCAGTGCCTTCCGGAAGAGAGTCTGCGGGTGGCAGAGGGAGGTCGTCTCCCTGCGCTAACGACTCTGCGATTCCAGCGTCGATGATCTTGGCCGACGCGAGCTCCTCGGCCGGCACGAGCAGCGGAGTCCCTGCACCGGGCGCAGGCGCCCCCACGTTGATAGACAGCTCCTTGACCGTCTGGTCGCGCGGAAGAAAGATCACCCAGCTGGGGTCGAAGATCCTGACATCGCTGCCTGCCCCCAGCGACTCCGCGAGCCCCCGCACGCCGTTCTGCGTCGAGCGTGAGAAGACATCCCCCGTGCCATGACTCAGATTCCGGGTTCTCAGAAGCTGATTGAGGGACTCCACATCGGCTCCCCGCATGCCAAGGCTCAGCGATCTGATGAACGGCTCGGGTGTCGTCGCGAGGATCCGATCGACGCCCTGGACCTTGACGAAGACGTCGCCCGAGACCAATCGCGTTCCGGCCGATGCCCGCACACCCTGGACGATGCCATCCCACGCCGGTGCCACTGCTACGGGTGGAGTCGCCCAGGTGAGTGCCAATCCGACTCTTGCCTTGATCTCCTGTTGAGAGGGCTCCGGCACTGTCCATACTTACTCCCGATCCACAATCTGCACATCGTTCGATCTCATGTACAGGTGGGCGGCCAGCGCGAGGGGTGTGAGGACCCACAGCGCGAGCCCCAGCGCCAGTCCAAGACGCCTACTTCGTGATCCGCGTCGGTCCTGCTTCATAGGACGCATCCTTCGCTACTGACGCTCTCAGCCCGCGATGGAGATCGTCTGCAACTCCGGAAAGAGACGGAGGCCCTCTTCCATTGCGCATTTGACAGCGACATCACGCCGCGTGCGATCACCGTCATCCAGAGGGGCGATCTCCGCGAGGTTCGCAGCATCTGCATTGCCGGCTTCCCCAGCCTTCGCCATGCAAGCGACGACAGCCGACCGCAAAGCCGGGTCCATGACCTGAGCGTGAGTCTCGCGGTATGCCTGCTCCAAGAATCCGGACCCGAAGTATCGGTCTTCGCATTCGGTCAGCTCAGCAGAAACCTGCTCTTCGCTTCGACCGTTGCCGTTGATGGTGAATTCGTAGGTGATCCCGGTGACAGGACTGAGCTGAGGTTCACTGAACCCCAGCCCGCGGCCCTCAACGCACCCCTTCAGATTCTGGATGCCTTGCCAGTACTCGCCCTTCGTTACTTTCCCGTCCTCCAGCATGGCCTCGAGCTCGGAATACCCGTTGGATCCGGCTTCCTCAGCCACCGCCTTCACCTGCGCAGACGTGGCGCCCGCCTCTTCAGCGTCCGCCCCGTTGCCACCAGCGCACGCGCTCGACAGCGGAACGACCACGAGAAGCAGGGCAGCGAGCGCGATCGGTCTGCGGCTCATGTGTACTTGGTCATGCAGGTCGTCGCGAGCACATACGGCCAGCACAGGTTGTGCGTGCCGAGGAGAGAACCAGAGCCGCCCAGGGACGTCGAGACGACGCCGTAGGTGGACGTCTTCGTGATGGTGGACGAGGTTCCTCGGACCAGCTTGATCTTCACCGTGAGCTTGTTCGACCCAAGGCACGTCGATGGACCGTTTCTGGTTTCACCCAGAACACCGGCGGTGTACCCCGAGTAGTCGGTCTGCGTGCACTGGTACGGCGTCACCTTCACCTTGAACGACCCCACAGCATGTGCCGGGGCGGCACTCAGGACGCCCATGCCGATCGCGAGAACCGCGGCCGCCATCCCCAGCTTCCGTCGTCGACGTTGATGCATGCCCATAACGACTCCCCCCAGGTCCCACCCACCGTGGCGCGGCTGACAACTGGCCGTCAAATTAGTGTGAAGTACGTGAGGCGTCAATCCATATGCGCCTCTGCGGACATCCGCTGGGGGTCATGAGGTGCGGCTGTCGCGCGCCAGACTTCTGACTGCCTGACCCGGCTCCTACGGCAGGTCCTCCACCGGAACGTGCTCGTCACCGGGCAGCTCCGGCTCGTCGATCGGCTTGAGGTCTTCGACCGCCGGGCCTTCGAGAAGCGTGCCGTCGGCGGCGAAGCGAGAGCCGTGCAGCGGGCAGTCCCACGAACGCTCGGCACTGTTCCACGAGACGATGCCACCCAGGTGCGTGCAGACGGCCGACATCCTGCACGTCACGCCGTCGACGGTCGAGACGGCGGCCGGCTCCTTGTCCTCCGCGCCGACGACGCCCTCGCCCTCGGCGGGCGGCTCGTCGGGCAGCGGGTGAAGGCTTCCCGCCCATCCGGATGCCAGCTCACCCGCCACCTGCACATTCGCGACGACGCTGTTCGCGACGTCCTTCGGCAGGGTGATCCGGTGGTGCAGGGTCTGCGCCCACGAGATGTTGCCGTCGAGGATGTCGGCGGTCATGCTCAGCGCCGCGGCGACCCCGTTGGTCATGCCCCACTTGTTGTAGCCGGTGGCGAGCGCGACGTGCTTGCCGGTGCGCGGCATCCAGCCGACGAAGGGAACCAGGTTCATCGACTGGTAGTCCTGCGCCGACCAGGCGTGGGTGCGCACCGCGCCGGGGAAGTGCTGCTGAGTCCACTGCTCGAGGTCGTCAACGAGCCGCTGCGTGTCGTCTTCCCGTCCGACGACGTGGCCGTTGCCGCCCACCAGCAGGCGGTTCTCTCCGCCCACCGGTGCCGTGCGCAGCGACCGCCCTGGCGAGTCGATCGAGAGGTACATGCCCTGCGGCAGCTCGCCCGGCACCCGGTACGCCTGTGCGTACGAGCGCATCGGCTTCACCTTGGCGAAGTACAGACCGCGATCGAGGATGGGGATGCCCGTGGCCAGCACCACCGTGCCCGCCCACACCTCGCCGAGCGAGGTCGTGACCTTGCTCGGCTCGCCCGTCTCGACGTCTTTCACCCTGGCACCCTCGATGATCACGCCGCCGCGCTCGCGCAGATCCGCGGCGAGCGCACGCAGCACGTCCATCGGGTCGAACTGCGCCTGGTCGCGCAGGCGAAGGCCTCCGTGCGTCTCGAACGGCAGGTCGAGGGCGTGCAGTCGCTCGACCTCGAGGCCGGCCTTGCGGCACGCCTCGTACTCGGCATCCAGCTTCTTCACGCCGTCCGGCGTAGAGGCGTAGGTGAAGGCGTCGCGGTGCTGAACCGCGACGCCGTGCTCTTCGAGGTACCGCAGCAGCCATGCCTGGCCCTCGCGATTGCCCTCGACGTAGGCCTTGAGAACGTGGCTCGATCCGCGCGACAGGATGCCCGAGAGCACGCTGCCCTGCAGCAGGCTCAGCTTCGCGGTCGTGTGCCCCGTCGACACGGCACCGACGAACCTGGCCTCGAGCACCGCGACCGAGAGCCCGGCGCGGGCCAGCAGCACAGCGGTCGTGAGGCCGGTGATGCCGGCTCCGGCGATGACCACGTCGTAATGCGCGCCGGAATCGAAGGTGTCTGACGTGATGCGCTCACGCTGGTCGTCGAGCCACAGGGAGGTCACGATGTTCTCCTTCGCTGGAGGCGGGTGCCGCGGGGGCGGAGTGGCTCACCAGTACATCGTGATCGTGCGGGCGGCGAAGGGGGCTTGACATCTTCGCCACCCGGGCGGGCGCTGGTGTCCTACGCTGGCATCTGGCCGCGCGCGGCGGCCCGCGATATCGAGGGGACTCCCGACTTGCCCGAGCACACGCTTATCGCCATCGATGCCGGCCAGACGGGCATCAAGACCCGCCTCGTCGAGGCCGACGGATCGGCCCAGGAGTGGCTGTTCCCCGGAGTGCTCACCGATCGCCCGCTGCTGCCGCAGCTCGCGGCAGTCGTCGCCGAGGTCACCCGGGTGACGGGGCAGGCGCCGCACACGGTCACGTTCGGCGTCTCCGGTCTCACGTCTGCCGACGATGAGGCGGATGCCCTGATGCAGCACCCCGACCTCGCCGACGTGCACCGCATCGTGGTGACGCACGACTCGGTGACGTCGTTCCTCGGAGTGCTCGGCGATCAGCAGGGTGCCGTCGTCGCCGCCGGCACCGGCGTCGTGACGCTCGGCGTCGGCCCCGAGCACTCGACCCGCGTCGACGGCTGGGGCTACATCATGGGCGACGCCGGAAGCGGCTACTGGATCGGCCGTGCGGCGCTGGATGCCGTGATGCGCGCGCACGACGGCCGCGGCCCCGCCACCGCCCTGACCGCCGACGTGCAGGGCCGCTGGGCCGATCTCGAGACCGCGTACGTCGCATTGCAGTCATCCGAGGATCGCGTGCGCACCGTGGCATCCTTCGCCGCGCCGACGGCCGCGCACGCGGCATCCGGAGACGCCGTCGCGATCCGCATCTGCCACGGCGCCGCGGCAGAGCTCGCGACCGCGATCCTCGCCGCGCTGCGGGTCACCGACGCGCCTGCCGACGCCGCCGTCGGCGCCATCGGCGGGGTGTTCGGGTCGGACGTCATCCGCTCGGCCTTCGAGAGCGCCGTGCGGGCAGAGCGACCGGATGCCCGTTTCGTGCCGCCCGCAGGATCAGGGCTCGACGGAGCTGTGGCCCTCGCGGGGCTCGGCTCAGGGCATCCGCTGCACGAGCGCTTCGCCGAGCGCACCCGCTGACCCACAGAACTGGAACCTCATGCCCCGCTTCGACCTCTCCCCCGCCGAGCTGCACGACTACCGCCCCACGATCGCCGAACCGGCCGACTTCGACGAGTTCTGGCAGCGCACGCTCGCCGAGTCGCGCGCCGTCGCGCAGCCCGCCGAGCGCACGCGCATCGAGACGCCGCTGAGCCTGGTCGACGTCTACGACCTCTCCTTCAGCGGATTCGGCGGCGACCGGGTGCGCGCGTGGTTCGTCGTGCCGGCCGGAGCCACCGGGCCGCTGCCCACGATCGTCGAGTACAACGGCTACAACGGCGGGCGCGGCCTGCCGCACGAGAGGCTCGCGTGGGCGGCATCCGGCTACGCCTGGGCGTTCATGGACACCCGCGCGCAGGGCAGCGGCTGGGGCACCGGCGGGGCGACACCCGACCCGCACGGCACCGGCCCGTCGGTCGCCGGGTTCATGACCCGCGGCATCCACGACCCCGAGCAGTACTACTACCGGCGCGTCTTCACCGACGCGGCGCTGCTGATCGATGCCGTGCGCTCGTTTCCCGAGGTCGACTCCGATCGCATCGCCGTGACCGGCACCAGCCAGGGCGGCGGACTCGCGATCGCCGCGGCCGGCCTCACCCCCGGGCTGGTCGGCGTGATGCCCGACGTGCCCTTCCTGTGCCATTTCGAGCGGGCTGTCGGACTGACCGACTCCGATCCGTATCAGGAGATCGTGCGGTACCTCTCGGTGCACCGGGATGCCGTCGAGCAGACCTTCACGACCCTGTCGTACTTCGACGGGGCGAACTTCGCAGCCCGCGCCGAGGCGCCCGCGTTCTACTCGGTCGCCCTCATGGACCCGGTCTGCCCGCCGTCGACCGTCTACGCCGCGGCCAACCACCACCGCGGCGGCGCGGAGGTCGTGGAGTACCCGTTCAACCAGCACGAGGGCGGTCTGGGCATCCACTGGCAGCGCCAGGCGGCCTGGATGGCGGCCCGCCTCGGCTGAGGGCCCCTCCTCCTGCCTTCGAATCGCTCAACTGGCGGCTTTCCGGGCCGGCAAGGCGCCATTCAGGCGATTCGAAACGGGGAGGGCGACCCGCCTCAGGCGGCGAGCGCGAGCCAGGCGGCGAACGCGAAGCCGATGACCGTCGCGAGTCCCGTCGACTCCTTCGCCTTCTGCTGAGCCTCGGGAATCATCGAGTCGACGAGCATCACCAGCAGTGCTCCTGCCGCGAAGCCATTCGCCACGGCGCGGAAGCCGTCGCCGACCACGGATGCCAGGGCGAACCCCGCCACCGTCGCGAGGGCGCAGAGCACCGCGACCCCCGCCCACAGCAGCACGACGCGTCCCTTGCGCATGCCCCCTTCGAGCAGGTCGGAGGCCGACCCGATCGACTCGGGCAGGTTCGACACGATGATCGCGACGACCAGAGCGACTCCCACGCCCTCGCCCGAGGCGAGTCCGATGCCGAGCACGAGCTGCTCCGGGATGCCGTCGAGCAGCGCCCCTACCGCGAGCGATCCCCCACCGGCATCCTGCTTCCTCTTCGCCTGACGCGCATCGAGGATGCGCGCGGCGATGTAGTAGCAGAGCGCGCCCGCGGCGACGCCCGCGATGAGAGGCCCGTGACCGGCGAGCTCGACGCCCTGCTCCCACAGCTCGAACGCGATCGATGCCATCAGTGCACCCGCGCCGAAGCCGAGGATGATGCCGAGCAGCCGAGCGGGCCACCTGCGCACGAGCGCCAGCAGCGCCCCGACCAGCAGCGGCGACGCCGCCACCGCACCCCACAGCACCGCTTCAGCCATGCGGCCCAGGCTACGCCGCCTCCTCCCCGCGTTCGAATCGCGTGAATGGCGGTCCGGCGGCCCGGATTCCCGCCATTCAGGCGATTCGAGCGGCGAAACGCGAGCCGGGGCGACACGCCGAGCGCCGATAGACTTGGCGGCATGTCCAAGGTGCTCCAGTCCCTCCCCGTCGGCGAAAAGGTCGGCATCGCTTTCTCCGGTGGTCTCGACACCTCCGTCGCCGTCGCGTGGATGCGCGAGAAGGGCGCCGTGCCCTTCACCTACACCGGCGACCTCGGCCAGTACGACGAGAGCGACATCGCCTCGATCCCCGGCCGCGCACTCGAGTACGGCGCCGAGGCGTCGCGACTGGTGGATGCCAAGACCGCACTCGTCGAAGAGGGCTTCGTGGCCCTGTCGTGCGGCGCCTTCCACATCCGCTCCGGCGGCAAGACGTACTTCAACACCACTCCCCTCGGCCGTGCCGTGACCGGCACGCTGCTCGTGCGCGCGATGCGCGACGACGGCGTCGACATCTGGGGTGACGGCTCGACCTACAAGGGCAACGACATCGAGCGGTTCTACCGCTACGGCCTGCTCGCCAACCCGCGCCTGCGCATCTACAAGCCGTGGCTCGACGCCGACTTCGTCACCGAGCTCGGCGGACGCCAGGAGATGAGCGAGTGGCTGGTCGAGCGCGGATTCCCGTACCGCGATTCGGCTGAGAAGGCCTACTCGACAGACGCCAACATCTGGGGCGCCACGCACGAGGCCAAGACGCTCGAGCACCTGAACGTCTCGCTCGAGACCGTCGACCCGATCATGGGCGTGAAGTTCTGGGACCCGTCGGTCGAGATCGAGACCGAAGACGTCACGATCACCTTCGAGGGCGGCCGCCCGGTCGCGATCAACGGCACCGAGTACAGCGACCCCGTGGCCCTGGTCATGGAGGCGAACACCATCGGCGGTCGCCACGGGCTGGGCATGAGCGACCAGATCGAGAACCGCATCATCGAAGCGAAGTCGCGCGGCATCTACGAGGCCCCGGGCATGGCGCTGCTGTTCATCGCGTACGAGCGCCTGGTCAACGGCATCCTGAACGAAGACACCCTCGCGACGTACCACGAGCAGGGCCGTCGCCTCGGCCGGCTGATGTACGAGGGCCGCTGGCTCGAGCCGCAGTCGCTCATGCTGCGCGAGTCGATCCAGCGCTGGGTGGGCATGACGATCTCGGGCACCGTCACCCTGCGTCTGCGTCGCGGCGACGACTGGACGATCCTCGACACCGTGTCGCCCAACCTCTCCTACGGCCCCGAGAAGCTCTCGATGGAGCGCGTGGGAGATGCGGCCTTCGGCCCGGTCGACCGCATCGGCCAGCTCACGATGCGCAACCTCGACATCGCCGATTCGCGCTCGCGCCTCGAGCAGTACGCGGGCCTCGGCCTCGTCGGCGGCGCCACGGGCGAGCTCGTCGGCAAGGTCACCGCGGGTGGTGCGGCCGAGATCTCGGCATCCGAGACGGCAGACGAGCAGCTCGCCGAGGCCGTCGACCTCGCGTCCGAGGGCGCGGCGTTCGACTCCGGCACCGACTGATACCCACGTCTCGAGGAGGGCGGGTGCTTCGGCATCCGCCCTCTTTCTGTGTGCCGTCAGCCCGCTTCAGCGTTCACAACTCAGGAGCAGCCCGCTGTGCCGCCCCGAGAACGGCAGGATCGGGCCCCATGCGGGGCAAAGTTCCTGAATTGTGAACGCCCCGGCCGAGCGACCTGAGAGTTCACCGAACTATGTTGCACACGCATGTGCAACATAGTTATCCTTGAGGCATGCCCACCCGTCCTGCCCGCTCCGACGCGCGCGCCAACCGCGCCGGCATCCTCGACGCCGCGCGCAGCACGCTCGCGCACGATCCGCATGCGAGTGTCGACGTCATCGCGCGCAGCGCGGGTCTCAGCCGCCGCACGCTGTACGGTCACTTCGACGACCGCGACGCTCTGATCCGCGAGATCATCGTCACAGGGGCCCAGCGCTTCAACGCGATCGCCGAGTCGATCACCGACGCCGACTCGCGCATCGCTCTCGCCCGGCTCGCCGCGCGGCTGTGGCAGGAGGCCGCGCACGTGCAGTTCGCCGCCGCGCTCGCACTCGACGAGGCGCATGTCGAGCACACAGCCGCAGCCCTCGCGCCCCTGCGCCGTGCCGTTGCGAGCCTCGTGCAGCGAGGTCAGGAAGACGGCGGCTTCCGCACCGACGTCGCCGCTCCCACCCTCGCCCGCCTGATCGAAGAGGTCGCACGCACCGTCGTCTCCAGAACCGACGCGTCGAGCAGCGGCGCCGCCGATCTCGCCGTGCGCACCGTGCTCAGCATCGCCGGACTCTCGTGGCGCGAGACCGACGAGCTGCTGGCCGCCCACCCCGACATCACGGAGATCCCCGCGTGAGCGACACCCAGACCACCGGCCGCCCCAACGCCTGGAACGTCTACCGTCGTGACCTCGGCCGGCTGGCCCGCGTCAGCAAGGCGTGGATCATCATCATCGGCGTCATCGTCACGCCCTCGCTGTACGCGTGGTTCAACATCGTCGCCTTCTGGGATCCGTACTCGAACACCCAGCAGGTCAGCGTCGCGATCGTCAACCAGGACGCCGGGGCGTCGTCAGATCTCACGGGTCACATCGACGTCGGCGGCGAGCTCGTCGACCAGCTGAAGAAGAACGACAAGCTCGGCTGGGAGTTCGTCGATGAAGACGACGCGATGGATGCCGTGCGGAGCGGACGCAGCTACGCGGCGATCATCATCCCGCCCGACTTCAGCCACGATTTCCTCAGCGTCACCACAGGCGAGTTCACGCGCCCCGAGCTGAAGTACTTCGTCAATGAGAAGGCGAACGCGATCGCGCCGAAGATCACCGACGTCGGGGCCTCGACGCTCGACAGCCAGATCAACAGCACGTTCGTCTCGACGGTCGCCGAGGCCATCAGCGAGCAGCTCAAAGACGCCGGCCTCAGTGCAGAAGACCGCCTCAGCGACGCCCGCGACTCGACGGTCAGCGCTCTCGACGATGCGACCGGCAAGGTGTCGTCGGCGCGTGATCGGCTCGCCACGCTGCAGAGCGGTCTCGATGATGCCGCGCGCGGCATAGACCGGGCATCCGGAACCCTCGGCAGGGTCGATCGCACTCTCGGCGAGGTGCAGACCGCCGTCGGTCAGGCGAAGGCGATCGCCGCCGAGGCGCAGCAGGAGCTGCTGGCGGTCACCGACAGCGTCACCTCGGCCTATGTCTCGGGCTCGACTCTGATCGCCGACGCGGCCGCGAAGATGAACGGGTCGATCGCCACTCTCGCTGCGGGTCTGCAGCAGGCGAACGTCGCCGTCGGCACGACGGTCGACGACCTGACCGCCGTGATCGACAGCAACGCCACGGCTCTCGACGAGCTGCAGGCCGTGCTCGACGGCACCGAGCCGGGCTCGCCGGCAGCAGAGCGGCTGAGCGCCGCGATCGACGCACTCAAAGAGCGCAATGCGGCCGACCGGCAGGTGCTCAGCCAGCTCGAGCAGCTGAACAAAGACGTGTCGAGCACCATCACCTCGGTCACGAAGGCGGCAGACAGCGTGAACGGCGCCGTCGGTCAGGCGGCCACCTCGGCGACGGCCATCCGCGATGCGCTCACCCAGAGCGTGCCGCAGCTGAACCGGGCGATGTCGCAGCTCTCGTCGAGCGCCGATGCCTTCTCGTCGGCCCTCGGCGCGCAGCGCACCCAGGTCGCCCAGGCACAGAGCCTGCTCGCCGGCCTCAAGACTCAGCTCGCCGGCACCTCCGACGCGCTCACCGCGCTCGACGGCAACCTCGCCTCGGCAGAGACCGGACTCGGCACGGTGCGCACCGACGTGCTCGCCCTCGGCTCGGCCGAGATCTGGAACAAGCTCAGCACCATCACGGGCCTCGAGCCGGATGAGATCGCCCGGTTCATGGCGTCGCCCGTCGAGGTGAGCACGAACGCGATGTTCTCGACGGCCGCCTACGGCTCGGCGATGGCTGCCCTCTTCACCAACCTCTCACTGTGGATCGGCGCGTTCGTGCTCATGGTGATCATGCGCGTCGAGGTCGACACGGAAGGCGTCGAGGGCATCACCGTGCGCCAGGCGTACGTCGGCCGCTGGATGCTGTTCGCGACGATCGTGGTGTTCCAGGCGGCGCTCGTGACCATCGGCAACCTCGTGATCGGCGTGCAGACGGCGAATGCGTTCGCGTATGTCGGCACCGGCATACTCATCGGCCTCGCCTATCTCAGCATCATCTACGCCCTGTCGGTGTGCTTCGGCATCGTGGGCAAGGGCCTGTGCATCCTGCTGGTGATCTTCCAGATCCCCGGCGCCTCTGGGCTGTACCCGATCGAGATGATGCCCGACTTCTTCCGCGGGCTGTATCCGTTCCTGCCGTTCACGTACGGCATCGATGCGATGCGCGAGACCATCAGCGGCTTCTACGGCCTGCACTGGTGGCGCTTCATGGGCACGCTGGCGATCTTCGTCGCCCTCGCCTGGCTGCTCGGGCTCTTCCTGCGCGGCCGGCTCGGCAACTTCGCCCTGCTGTTCAACCGCCGTCTCGCCGACACGCAGCTCATGGTCAGCGAGGAGGTGCAGATCACCGGTCGCAGGCGCACCCCCGAGATCATCCGCGCGCTCACCGACGGAGACGGGTTCCGCGCCGATGTCGCTCAGCGTGCCCAGCGCTTCGGCGAGCGCTACACGACGCGCCTTCGGCTCACTCTGCTCGTCGGCGCCGCGGGTCTCGTGGTGCTGGCGCTGTGCGGGTGGCTGATCCCCGACGCGAAGGCGGTCGTGCTGGGCCTGGCTGCGCTGTGGTGCCTGCTGCTCATCGGCTTCGTCGTCACGCTGGAGTACATCAAGCAGAGCATCGAGCAGGCCGCCGAGGTCGGCGAGATGCCGGATGCCGAGCTGCGCCGCGCGCTGTCTGTCGAGAACTCCGGGAGGGGCGAGCTGCTCGCCGACCGCGGTGAGGCCGCGCCGGTCGGCGCCGCGACCTCCGCCTCCGCCGCCGCGGCCGGCGTCTCGGCGGCCGACCCGTCGGGTCCGGTCACGGCCCGCACCGCAGTGCTGGATCATCCGGATGCCGTGGACGGCAGGTCTGCGGATGCGACCCACGTCGCCGGGACGAAGGCCGAGCCCGATGACGACACCGCGGTCTTCGACGAGCTGTTCGCCGCCGACGGCCCGCAGGCGCCGGACGCGGATGCCCCCGTCGAGACCGCCGCCGACGGCATCGACGCCGAATCCGGGCATCCGGAACCCGGCCCTGCACCCGATCCAGCCCCAGGGACCGATACCGATACCGACACCGCCACGACGCACGAGAAGGAGGGCGACAAGTGAGCAGCATCCTCGCCGTCATGCGGCACGACATCCGCCGCGCGACCAGCAGCGTCATGGCCGTCATCGTGCTGTTCGGGCTCGTCGTCATCCCCTCGCTGTTCACCTGGTTCAACGTCATCGCCAGCTGGAACCCGTTCGACAACACCCGCAACCTCACTGTCGCCGTCGCGAACACGGACGACGGCTATCAGAGCGACCTCGTGCCCATCCGCCTCAACGTCGGTGAGCAGGTCGTATCGGCGCTGCGCGCCAACGACGACCTCAACTGGGTCATCACCTCTGAAGACGACGCCGTCGACGGCACACGCTCGGGCGAGTACTACGCCGCGATCGTGCTGCCGCCCACCTTCAGCGCCGACATGATGACCTTCTACACGAGCGGAGCCGACCGCACCCGCATCGACTACTACCTCAACGAGAAGAAGAACGCGCTTGCGCCGAAGATCACCGGCCAGGGCGCGAGCGAGGTGTCGACGAGCATCAACGAGGTCTTCACCAAGACGCTCGGCGAAGCGGGGATGAACATCATCACCTCGCTCTCGGACTACCTCGACGATGCCGACACCCAGGCCGCGCTCTCGAAGCTGCAGGCCCGCGTCGACTCGGTCGGCGCGCAGCTGCGCGCGGGTGCATCGACCGCCGACATGTTCACCTCGCTGATCGCGTCGAGCCGGCCGCTGGTCGACAGCGCCTCGGGGCTCATCGCCGGATCAGGCGACGCACTGCGCGACGCCCGAGGAGCGTTCGGCGGCGGAAAGGACGCCGCGGCGTCGCTGAAGAAGGTGCTGTCGTCGTCGACGGCCGCGCTCGGCGACGCCCTGACGCAGACCTCCGCGAGCTACCAGAGCGTCTCCGACAGCATCGACGACGTGTATGCCGCGATGGGCTCGCAGTCGGCGAGCGCCGCCGGCACGATCAGCGCCCTCGCCGACCGGGTGCAGGTGCAGATCGACCAGCAGCAGAACCTGCGCGACGGACTCGTGAACGACGTGCGCCCCGTGCTGCCCGAGAACCTCGTCGACGCGTTCGACGCCACGCTCTCGCGCATCGACGCCGCCATCGCGCGCCAGCAGGCGCTGCAGGACCGCCTGGACGAGGCAGCGTCGCAGGTGACCGACTCGAACGCGTCGAGTCAGGCGACCCGCGATGAGATCAAGAAGCTCACCGCCCAGGCGAAGGCCGCCGTCGACGACGCCCGGCGCTCGTACACCGACAGCCTGCAGCCCAAGCTCGACTCGCTCGCCTCGACCCTGTCGAGCATCAGCGCCGGCGTCGACTCGATCGCGGGCGACCTGTCGTCGGCCGCCGGATCGCTCACCGGCTCGTCGTCGACCGGTTCGGCACTGGCGGATGCCCAGAGGCTGACGACCGGCATCTCCGATTCGCTCACCGACACCGCAGCCCGCTTCAGCCAGCTGAGCGCAGCGCTGTCGACCGCGATCGACACCGGCGACCTCAGCGAGCTGACGAAAGTGATCGGCGCCGACCCGCGAGCCCTCGCGATGCATCTCGCCGAGCCGGTCGAGCTGACCCGCGTGCCGGTGTACTCGGTCGTCAGCTTCGGCGCCGCCATGACGCCGCTCTACACCGTGCTCGCGCTCTGGGTCGGCGCGCTGCTCACCTCGGTCGCGATCCGCGTCGATCCCCCGCGCGACGGCTCCACCGGCCTTCCCGACCTCTCCCCCACCGAGACGTATCTGGGACGGTTCGGCATCTTCGCGCTCGTCTCGTTCCTGCAGAGCTCTCTCGTCTGCCTCGGCAGCGTCTTCTTCACGCAGGTGCAGCCGCAGCATCCGTTCCTGCTCATCCTCGCCGGATGGGTCGCGGGCCTGGTGTTCACCCTGATCATCTACACGCTCGTGGTCACCTTCGGCAACGCCGGCAAGGCGCTCGCGGTGCTGCTGCTGGTGATCCAGATCTCGGGGTCGGGCGGCGCCTACCCCCTTCAGGTGCTGCCGCAGTGGTTCCAGAACATCAGCCCGTTCCTGCCCGCGACCCACGCTGTGGCGGCGATGAGGTCGGCCATCGCCGGCATCTATCAGAACGACTACTGGGTGTCGCTCGGCTGGCTGGCATCGTTCGCGATCCCTGCACTCCTGCTCGGACTGGTGCTGCGCCGGCCGTTCATACACAGCAACCAGAAGATGCTGGCCGCACTGAAGTCAACGAAGCTCATGTGAAGTCGCTCGGCGAGTGGGTAGGATGCCAGGGCACGCGCCTTCCCGAGACGCGCACCCGGACTCCGTGACACGCAGTCCCACCTACCCTTGAGGACTTTCCGCCGATGACGACCGATATTCCGACCGCCGTACCCGCTCGCAGCCTCTCAGCCCGGATCGGCAGGATCGCATTCCTCGTCGTGGCCGCCCTCGTCGTCGTCGCCGTCGCCGCCGCGTTCTTCGTGACGTGGACCATCCAGCGCTCCTTCCCGCAGACCTCGGGCGAGGTGACGCTGAAGGGCCTCGAGAAGTCGGTGACCGTGCAGCGCGACGATCGCGGCATCCCGACCATCACCGCCTCCACGGCGTCGGACCTGCTCTTCGCACAGGGCTTCGTGCACGCCCAGGACCGGTTCTTCGAGATGGACTTCCGCCGCCACGTCACCTCGGGCCGGGTCTCGGAGATGTTCGGCGCCTCGCAGGTCGACACCGACAAGTTCCTGCGCACCCTCGGCTGGCGCAAGACCGCCGAGAAGGAGGTCGAGGCGCTCGACGAGACCACCCTCGGCTACTACCAGGCGTACGCCGACGGGGTGAACGCCTATCTGTCGTCGCGGTCGGGGGCCGAGCTCTCGCTCGAGTATGCCGTTCTCGGCATGCAGAATCCCGGCTACGAGCCGGAACCATGGCAGCCGGCCGACTCGGTGGCCTGGCTGAAGGCGATGGCCTGGGACCTCCGCACCAACATCGAAGATGAGACCGATCGAGCCTTGCTCGCCGGGCGCCTCGCCGCCGCCGGAGAGACGAGCGAGCAGACCGGCGCGCTCGTGAAGAAGATCTACCCCGACTACCCGTTCGACGAGAATCCCGTGATCGTGCCGAAGATCACGGCGGTCGAGCCCGTCACGACCGACACGACGCCCGCATCCTTCACCGGGGGCGACGCCGAGGTGACCGATGCGCTGCGCACCGTCGAATGGCAGGAGGCCGACAGCGTCATCGAAGCCGCGAGCCTGCTTCTCGGGGGCGCCGGCGAGGGCATCGGATCGAACTCGTGGGTCGTCTCGGGTGACCTCACCGAGAGCGGGAAGCCCCTGCTCGCCAACGACCCCCACCTCGGAGCAGCACTGCCCTCGGTCTGGTACCAGATGCAGCTGACATGCCGCGAGGTGACCGAGGCCTGCCCGTTCGATGTCGGCGGCTTCACCTTCTCGGGAATGCCCGGTGTCGTGATCGGGCACAACGCGAAGATGGCCTGGGGCTTCACGAACCTGACCACCGACGTGGCCGATCTCTACGTCGAGAAGATCGACGGCGACTCGTACTGGCGCGACGGCAAGAAGCAGCCGCTCGAGATCGAGGAGGACGTCATCAAGGTCGCCGGCGGCAAGGACGTGCCGCTGACGATCCGCCGCACGGCGCACGGTCCGATCATCTCCGGTCTCACCGACGACTTCACCGCCATCGCCGACGACCCGGTCGTCAGCGCAGGCGACCAGCCGCTCGTGCTCGAGGGAGCCCCCGAGATCCCCGCGGGAGACACCGCCCTGAGCCTGCGGTGGACGGCGCTCGATGCCGGCACGACCTCGAGCGCCCTGTTCGCCATGAACCTCGCGGAGGACTTCGACGGCTTCCGCCGCGCAGCATCCCTCTTCGATGTGCCGGCGCAGAACCTGATCTACGCCGACCTCGAAGGCAACATCGGCTACCAGGCGCCCGGTCGCCTGCCGATCCGCGGAGCAGGCGACGGCACCCTGCCCCAGCCAGGCTGGGACAGCACCTACGACTGGAAGGGCTACATCCCCTTCGACGAGCTGCCCGTGTCGTACAACCCGCCCGAGGGCTACATCGTCACCGCGAACAACGCGATCGTGAGCGACGACTACAAGTACTTCCTCTCGAAGGACTGGGACTACGGCTACCGCGCCGCGCGCATCGCCCACCTCATCGAGCGCCGCGCCGCTGCCGCGCCGCTGACCGCGCAGGACATGCGCGAGATCCAGATGGACGACGAGATGTGGATCGGCAAGCAGCTGGCCGCGGCGATGTCCGACGTGCCCGTCGACCGCAAGGGCCCCCGGGCGGCCGTCGATCTGCTGCGCACCTGGGATGCGCAGAACTCGCCGGGCTCCGCAGCCGCCGCGTACGCGAACGTGCTCTGGTCGAACCTCGCGCACAACGTGTTCGTCGACCGCGAGGTTCCGATGCCCGTGAGCGACCAGGGCCGTCTCTTCACCGTCGTCGGCGCGATGCTCGAAGACGAGAACGACCCCCTGTGGACGAACGAGAAGCTCGGCGTCGATGACATGAGGTCGATGCTGGCCCTGTCGGCCGAGCAGGCCTACGACGAGCTGGCCGAGCTGCAGGGCGAGGACGTCACCGCCTGGCGCTGGGGCGACCTGCACGCGCTCACCCTGACCCACGGCACGCTCGGCACCTCGGGCATCGCGCCGATCGAGATGCTGTTCAACCGCGGGCCCTACCCCGTGGGCGGCGGCGCATCGGTGGTCAACGCGACCGGATGGCGCCTCGGCGAGTCGTATGCGACCGTCACGGTGCCGTCGATGCGCATGGTGATCGACCTCGACGACTTCGATGCCTCGACCTGGAACCACCTCACAGGGGCGAGCGGGCACGCGTTCAACGCCCACTACACCGACCAGACCGACGACTGGGCGAAGGGCGCGCAGAAGCCGTGGGCGTTCTCGAAGAAGGCCGTCGCGAAGGCCACGGTCGACCGGCTGGTGCTCGCCCCCGCCGGGTAGTCCGGCGGGGAGTGAGGCGGACAGTGCTCAGGAGAGTCTGCCGGCTTGGGCCCGCTTCGGCGACGGAAGCCGGGTCTGCGGCGCTTCTGTCCTGAGTTGCGAACGCCCGCCCGCGACGTTCCGCCCGGCGCGCGCGTTCACAACTCAGGAGAACCACCGGAACGGGCGGTGTACGCGCGGGTCCCGGCCCCGATCGACCGCATGCTTCCTGAGTTGCGAACGCGTGAGGGCCGCAGAGCGGCGACGACCGCGGCGATCTGCTAGCGTACCCGGTCGGGTGAGCTGAAGATGTCGGCCGCGACGGGGCGAACAGTGACGTACCCCGACATGGCCGCGACCATGTCGCGCTCGCGATCGCGCTTCTGCTGCTCCCAGCCCCCGTGATGCGCCCTGCTATCGCACTCGATGATGAGCCACCCCTCCACGACGAAGTCGACCCGGCCGACACCGGGGATCTCGACCTGTGTCTCGAAGTCGAGGCCGAGCGCCCGCAGGATCAGCCGCAGGAACGTCTCCGGGCCCGACTCGGCCGACCCGTCCACGAGCTTCACGAGCACGGCGAACCGCGCAGGAAGCTGGTCGAACAGCCGCTCGAGCTCGCGCACGGTCATCAAGCGGTGATGCACCACGCTGTCGAGGGTCGCGAGCGCCGCACGTTCGCCCTGGCAGCGCACGGCCTGCAGCACGGCATCCGGAATCGACACCGCGTGCAGACGACCCGCACTCGACGTAAGAGCGCCCCAGTGCAGGCGAAGGCCCTCTATCCGCTTCGGTAGGCGCCCCGCATTGGGTGCGACATGCACGTGAAAGGCGTCTTCGTCGAGCACGAACACGCCGATGATCCGGAGCAGCGACACGCAGCACAGACGTCCCCCGGCTCGCACCGCCTTGGCGATCTGCGGGTCGAGGTCGGCCCGGGCGTAGCGGTCGCGACGCAGACGGAGCAGTCTTCCATCGAGCACCGCCCGCGCGATCTGTCGTGGTCGCCAGCCGTCGTGCAGAAGGTCATCCCGTTGGAGGACCACGGCGGCGTACACCTCGCGGACCCGGTCGTGGATGGTGGAGTGATCGGCCATGCCAGCACCCTGCTCGCACCGCCCTGTCGTCGGCGTGCGCAATCACAGCAGATGTGGATTGTCGGCACAACGCCAGGAGCTGTGCACAACTCTGCGGCGCGCATGACTCAGGAGAGCTGGCCGCCGGATCCGCACATACCTCGGATTCGGGCCCTGTTGCGGCTGGTTCTCCTGAGAACTGCGCGGCGCATCCGGCCAGGTAGCGTAGAGGGATGCCGGAACGACTGCTCGCACCCGAGGGCACGCCCGCCGACATAGGCGAATTCCCGCACGCCGGGGCCACGCTCGTCTACGAGGACTTCGGCGCCGGGCCTCGCCCGATCGTGCTGCTGCACGGGATCGGGATGGGCCGCAGCGTCTACCTCGACCTCACGACCCACCTCGACGGCCGGATCATCGGGCTCGATCTGCCAGGGTTCGGCGAAGCGCCCGAGCCTCCGAAGACGCCCACGATGGAGCGGCTCGCCGACCTCGTCGCGGCGTTCCTGCGCAGTCGCGGCATCGACGACGCCGTGATCCTCGGGCACTCCATGGGCAGTCAGATCGCCGCGGAGCTGGCGGTGCGGCATCCGGATGTCGTCTCAGCGCTCGTGCTCGCCGGCCCGACGGTGAACAGCGCGTCGCGCAGCATCCGGGCCCAGGCCGGCTACCTGCTCTGGGATCTGCTGCACGAGCGGCCCGTCGTGCTGTGGCGAGGGGCGCGCGAGTACCTGCGCGGCGGACCGAACCTGGTGCGCAAGATGAAGGCGACGATCGTGCACCGGCCTGAGAACGCCTACCCGCGCGTGAGGGTTCCTGTTCTGGTGGTACGAGGGCAGCGCGACCCGCTGGCGCCGATGAAGTGGTGCCGCGAGATCCTCGACATGGTTCCCGACGCCCGTTTCGCCGAGATCCCCGACCACGGCCACGGCACACTGATCAGCGACTCCAGCGGCGCTGCCGCCACGATCAGGGACTTCGTCCGAGACCTCTGACGGCCGACGAGCGGCGGACCGACCCAGACCGCCCCGACACAGACCGCCCCGACCCAGACCGTCAGCCGGCGGCCGGCGGGGTCTGCTTCGAATCGGCGTACTCGTCGACCACGAGGCTGTGGGCCTGGATCGTGCCGTTGCGGTACGCCTGGCGCCCGACCATGTGCGCCGACAGCGGCGCGGTCGCGAACTGCAGCAGGATCACGGGGATGACGATCACGAGTCCGAGCAGCATGCCGCCGATGGTGCGCTGCGCGACGGCGACCGCCAGGCAGATCAGCACGAGGCCGAGCACCTGCGGCTTGGTTCCCGCGTGCAGCCGGCTGGGCACGTCGCGGAAGTGCAGCAGTCCGACGGCCGCCGACAGGCACAGGATCGCGCCGAGCAGCACGAGCACGAGCGCGATGGTCTCGGCGACGGGCGCGGGAACGGCGATCTCGAGGAAGGATGTCACGCTCATGGTGTCGTGTTGTCCCTTCGTGCGACGTAGCGGGCGACCGAGATCGACGCGAAGACGCCGACCGCCGCGATGATCAGCATCACGGGGATGTTCCTGGTGTGCCCGTTGATCGCCATGTCGGCCCCCAGCACGCACATCACCTCGGTGAGCAGCACGTCGGACGCGACGGTGCGGTCGAGGATCGACGGCCCTCGCACGATGCGGATCACGCAGAGGATCGCGGCGATGCCGAAGACGACCAGGATCGCGACGAGCAGCGGATTCATCGCACGCCCCCCTTCGACGAGTTCGACGTCGACGGGTTCGACGTCGACCGCTCGGAGGCGAGGTCGCGCTTCAGCGCCGCGTACTGCTCGGGCGTGCCGACCGCGCGCACGATGCGTCGCTCCCAGCACAGCACCTCGGCACGGAACGCGTCGACCTCGTCGCGGTTGTGCACGCCGATGACGTGCAGGTACAGGATGCGCCGGTCGCGGTCGCTCTCGACCACCAGCGAGCCCGGGATGAGGGATGCCGTGACCGCGACGTGAGTGGTGACGATGTCGTCGGCGTAGCGCAGCGGCACCTCGACGATCGCGGCACCCGGCTGGCGGCGGAGGTCGAACACCTGGATCGTCACGCTGACGGCACCCATCACCACCGCGGCGAGGAAGCGCACGATGAAGACCAGCGAATGCCAGAGGTTCACACGCCCGACGAGCTCGACCGTCGGCAGGCGGAAGACGCGGGTGACGAAGATCGCCACCAGGATGCCCGTGACCACCGCGAGCGGAGTGAACTGGTGCCACAGCAGCAGCCACAGCAGAACCAGCCAGATCATGAACGGCAGCTGCAGCAGGATGTCGCGGACGATGCGACGCCGGGTCTCGCGCATCAGCCGGCCCCCTCGTCGATCTGCTCGAGGGTCACCGGTGTCAGCAGCCCGGCGCCGATGCGGTCGCAGAGCGCGTAGAGCGGGCCCGCGAAGACGGTCAGCGCGACCGTCACCGCGACCATGCCCGCTGTGGCATACGTCATGATCGCGGGGATCTCACGCGTCTCACCCTGCTCGTCCGCGGCGGGCGCGTTGCCGAGGTACTCGATGCGGCCGTCGTTCTCGGCGGCGCCGTCGTCTTCACGCCAGAAGGCGAGGTTCCAGGCGCGCATCAGCGCGTACAGCGTGAGCAACGAGGTCAGGATGCCGCCGAAGATCAGCACGATCATCATGGGCGTGCCCACGCCCGCGGCGGCCTCGAACAGCGCCACCTTGCCGATGAACCCCGAGAAGGGCGGCAGCCCGCCGAGGTTGATGGCGGGCACGAAGTACAGCACGGCCAGCACCGGTGCGGCCTTCATCAGTCCGCTCACCCGCAGGATCGACGTGCTGCCCGCCTTGCGCTCGATGAGTCCGACGGCGAGGAACAGGGTGGTCTGCACGACGATGTGGTGCACGATGTAGTACACAGTGGCGCCGATGGCATCCTCGGTCGCGATCGCCAGACCGAAGATCATGTAGCCCACGTGACTGACCAGGGTGAACGACAGGATCCTCTTCAGCTCGGCCTGCGCCACCGCACCGAGCACCCCGATCACCATGGTCGCCAGCGCCACGATCTGCAGCAGCGTGTTGATGTCGTTGCTCGCGAACAGCTGCGTCTCGGTGCGGATCAGCGCATACACGCCGACCTTGGTCAGCAGGCCCGCGAACACCGCCGTGACGGGCGCGGGGGCGGTCGGGTACGAGTCGGGCAGCCAGAACGACACGGGGAAGATGGCTGCCTTGATGCCGAACGCGATCAGCAGCATGAGGTGCAGCACGAGCTGCGTCTCTTGGGGCAGCTGCGCCACGCGCTCGGCGACCTGGGCCATGTTCACCGTGCCGACCGCGCCGTAGATCATCGCGATCGCCGCGAGGAACAGGATCGACGAGACCAGCGACACGACGATGTACACCGCGCCTGTGCGGATGCGCGACTCGGTGCTGCCGAGGGTGATGAGCACGTACGACGCGACCAGCAGGATCTCGAACCCGACATAGAGGTTGAACAGGTCGCCCGCGATGAACGCGTCGAAGATGCCGGCCGCGAGGATGAGGTACGTCGGGTTGAAGATCGAGATCGGAGTCTCTTCGGCGCCGTCGGCGGCGCCCTGACCGATCGAGAACAGCAGCACCGCGAGCAGCACGATGCTCGAGATGAGCACGAGCAGCGCCGCGAGGCGGTCGACGTAGAGGATGATCCCGAAGGGAACAGGCCAGCCGCCCACCGACACCGCGAAGGGCTCGTTCGCGGCATCCACCGCCGCGAGCAGCACGGCCGCGATGACCGACACGGCGACGAGGGTGCCCGTCGTGACCACGACCTGCAGGCGCGGGTTGCGGCCGAAGATCAGGGTGACCGCGGCCCCCAGCAGCGGCAGCATCACGATCAGGGGAACGAGTGCGTTCATGGCTGCTCCCCCTTCTCGTCGGACTCGTCTTCGCCGGATGCGCCGTCAGGCTCTGCGGCACGGGCATCCGGATGCCGGGGAGCCGCGTCACGGGCATCCGGAACATCCACCGGCGCGTCGTCGACGATCGACGGATGATCGCGCATGTTGAGCACGGTGATCGGGGCGGTGCTGACGCCGACGAAGTCGGTGGTCGCCTCCTCGTCTTCGAGCGAGGACTCGTCGTCGATGAGGTCTTCCTCGGCGTCGGTGCGCTCGCGCACCGCGATGTCGCCGAGGTCGTCCTCGACGGTGTCGGCCTGGCCGAGCTGCCACGAGCGATAGATGAGGGCGAGCAGGAAGGCCGAGACGGCGAAGGTGATCACGATCGCCGTGAGCGTGAGCGCCTGGGGCAGCGGGTCGCTGACCGCGCCCTTCTCGCCGTAGAACGGGGCCGCACCCGGCACGCCCATCACGATGAGCAGCAGCAGGTTGGTCGCATTGCCGAGCAGCAGGAAGCCGATGAGCACCCGGGTGAGGCTGCGCTCCATCATGGCGTAGACGCCTGAGGCGAACAGCACGGCCATGATCACGATGAGGGTGAGCGAGACGTCCATCAGATCACCACCCCCCTGCTGCGCATCTCGAGGGTCTGCCGGTCGACCTCGGCGCCGAGGCTGCGCAGCACGTCGAGCACAAGACCGATCACGACGAGGTAGACGCCGATGTCGAAGACGGTCGAGCTCACGAACTCGAGGTGGCCGAGCAGCGGCACATCGGCCTCCCACACGGTGCTCTGCAGTGGAGCCATCCCGAAGAAGAGGGGCAGCAGGGCAGCGCCGACGGCCAGGGTGAGACCGGCGCCCAGCAGGCGGCCGGCGTCGGTCGGGGCCGCGGCTCCGAGCTCCCAGCGCCCGCCGGCGATGTAGCGCATCACGAGAGCCATGCCGGCGACGAGACCGCCGGCGAAGCCGCCGCCCGGTCCGTTGTGGCCCGCGAACAGCAGGTAGATCGACACGAGGATGATCGTGTGGAAGAGCACGCGCACGATGACCTCGAGCAGGATCGAGCGGTTCTCGGCCTTCACCTGCTGTCCGCCCACCAGCCAGGCACGGGGGGCATCGCTGTTCTCGGCGGTCTGGAAGCGCAAGCCCTCGTCGGTCTCGACCATCGGCCGCCGCGCCGTGGAGCGGCGCTTGGTCTCGGGCAGGTCGCGGGTGGCCGAGAGCAGGTCGGCGCGATGCGTGACGAAGACCAGGGATGCCACACCGGTGGCCGCCAGCACGAGCACACTCAGCTCGCCCATCGTGTCCCATCCGCGCAGGTCGACGAGGGCGACGTTGACGACGTTCTTGCCGTGGCCGAGATCGTAGGCGAGCTGCGGGAAGTCGAGTGAGATCGGGTCGAACATGCGCGCCTGGGTGGCGACGATCGCGACGAACGCCATGACGACGCCGACTCCGACGGCGAGCACGGCGCGAGGGATGCGGCCGACCGAGGCGTTGTGCTCTCCCATGCGCGACGGCAGACGGCGCAGCACGAGGGCGAAGGTCACCATCGTGACCGTCTCGACGAGGATCTGCGTGAGGGCGAGGTCGGGAGCACCGCTCGTCGCGAACAGCACGACCATTCCGAGGCCCGTGACCGAGACGAGCACGACACCCGTGTATCGTTTGCGTGCACGCACCGCGATGATGCCGGCGACGGCCATCACCGGCGCCACGACGATCTGCACGGGCGTGTGCCAGGCCGAGAGCGCCACCCGGTCGGGCATAGCGGCGACGAGCGCGGTGGCCTCGGCGGCGAGCAGCACGACGAAGATCGTGCCGACGTACAGCGGCAGCGAACCGCGCTGGGTGAGGCTGGTGGTCAGCACCGAGAGGCGGTCGACGCCGCGCATGACGAGGTAGTACGCGTCGGCCGCGGTGAACCGCAGCATGCGGGCCCGGCGGTCCCAGCGGGTGCGGATGCTGAGCACGAACACCCCGATACCCGCGATGATCGCGCCGATCGACAGCAGAAGGGCTGGTTCGAGTCCGTGCCACAGGGCGAGGTGACCCGGCTCCTCGTCGCCGAGGGTGGTCGCGTACCCCTGCAGGGCGACGTCGACAGCCGGTGCGCCGATGCCGGCGGCGAGGGTCAGCCCGGCCAGGACGATCGGGGCCGAGAGGAAGCCGACGGGCGGATCGGGCCATGCCGTCTCGGGCATGGGGGCACCCGCGGCATCCTTCTTGCGCCAGAACGCACCCCAGAGGAACCGGCATCCGTAGGCCGCGGTGAGGATCGCGCCCAGTGTCACGCCGGCCAGCGCTACCCATCCCCAGACCGAACCGTGCTGGGCGTCTTCGAGCAGCGCGGTGAGTGTCGACTCCTTGGCGACGTAGCCGATCGTCGGTGCGACGCCCATCATCGAGGCGACCGAGATGAACGCCGCGGTCGCCATCACGGGGGCCTGACGCCCGACGCCTGAGAGCTCGTCGATGTCGCGCGTGGAGAGCTGACGGTCGATCACGCCCACGATGAGGAACAGGGCCGACTTGAACAGGGCGTGCCCGATCACGAGGGCGAGGCCGGCCAGCGCCGCTGCCGGCGTTCCGTACCCGACCACGACAGCGAAGAAGCCGAGCTGGCTGACGGTGCCGAAGGCGAGGATGCGCTTGAGGTCGGTCTCGCGCAGCGCCTGGATGCCGCCGAGCAGCAGGGTGAAGACGCCCAGCGTGATGACGATGGGGCGCCAGGGCGCCGACAGCGCGAAGATCGGCGCGAAGCGCGCGATGAGGTAGATGCCGGCCTTCACCATCGCAGCGGCGTGCAGGTAGGCGCTGACCGGCGTCGGCGCGGCCATCGCGCCGGGCAGCCAGAAGTGGAAGGGGAAGAGCGCCGACTTCGAGATGGCGCCGATGAGCAGCATGACGATCGCGGCGTCGACCAGGGGTCCGGTCGGGGCGAGGGCCAGCAGCTCCCGGATGCTGGAGGTGCCGGCGTCGACGACGAGCAAGACCACGCCGACGAACATCACCAGTCCACCGAGGGTCGTCACCAGCAGCGCCTGAAGGGCGGCACGACGACTGGCTGCACGGCGGCGGTAGTGGCCGATGAGCAGGTACGACAGGATGCTGGTGAGCTCCCAGAACATGACCAGCATGACGAGGTCGTCGGTGAGCACAAGCCCGTACATCGCGCCAGCGAAGCCCAGCAGCACACCGGCGAACTGCGCGACCTCGCGCCCGTCGTCGTGGAAGTACCAGCGGCAGTACAGCAGCACGAGCGCGCCGACACCCGTGACGATGAGCGTCAGCACCCAGCCGAGCACGTCCATGCGCATCGAGAGGTTGAGCCCGAGCTGCGGGATCCATGCGTAGTTCTCGAAGGGCGCATCTGCGGCATCCAGCACCCGCGGCGTCTGGGTGAGCGCGTGCACGAACGCCGCAGCGGGCACGAGCGCACCGAGCACGAATGCCTGTGCTCCGAGCCAGCGCACCAGGAGGGGGAGAACGAGAGACCCTGCCAGGAACACGGCGAGGAGCAACAGCATAAGCGGCTCCTCAAGCTCGTCGAGGCCTTCCGGCACAGGCGGGCGATGTGACTCTATTCTACGGGTGGATCTGCACCCGCGGCGTCGCCGGCTCGTAATGTGAGCCCATGAGCATCCGTTTCCCCCATGGTCCGACCGTGCCCGAGATCGGCATCGGCACGTGGTTCGTCGGCGACGAGCCGTCTCGCCGAGGCGACGAGATCGCCGCGATCCGGGCAGGGCTGGATGCCGGCCTCCGCGTCATCGACACCGCTGAGATGTACGGCGACGGGCGCTCGGAGGATCTCGTGGGCGAGGCGATCCGCGGACGACGCGACGACGTGTTCCTGGTCAGCAAGGTGCTGCCGTACAACGCGTCGGCCGACGGGGTGCGCCGGGCCGTCCACGCCAGCCTTGGGCGTCTCGGCACCGACCGTCTCGACCTGTATCTGCTGCACTGGCGGGGCGCGGTGCCGCTGGAAGAGACGGTGACCGCCTTCGAGCGCCTGATCGACGACGGCGACATCGTGGCGTGGGGTGTGAGCAACCTCGATCCTGACGACCTGTCCGAGCTGCCGCCCGGCTGCGCCACCGATCAAGTGCTCTACAACCCGCTGCGGCGCGGACCCGAGGTCGACCTCTTCCCTCTGCTGCGGGCGCAGAGCATGCCGGTGATGGCATACTCCCCGCTCGAGCAGGCACGCATGCTCGACGACCCCCGGCTTGCAGAGCTCGCCGCATCCGTCGGCCTCTCCCCCGCCCAGCTGGTTCTGGCGTGGGTCGTCCGTGACGGCGACGTCCTTGCGATTCCGAAGGCCGGATCGGCGGCTCACGCTCGAGAGAACGCCGCCGTGCTCGGCGTCACCCTGCCCGCCGACGTGCGGGCCGAGATCGACCGGCTCTTCCCCGCACCGCAGCACCCGGTTCCGCTCGAGATGCTCTGAGCCCTGCGGCGGGCGCGGTGACGGTCAGGCTGCGGGAGGCGCGGCCGTGCCGCCCTCGCGGAACTCGCACGTGAAGTGCACCGACTCGCCCCGCTCGCCCTCGAGCATCCGGGCGATCTGCTCGCCGGCAGCGCGGCCCTTCGCGAGCGCGGGCTGCGACATGGTCGTGAGCACGAGAGAGCCGAGACCATCGGCGGCGATGCCGTCGAATCCGACCACGCTGAGGTCGTCCGGCACTCGCAGGCCCAGCTCCTCGGCGGCGCGGATGGCGCCGACCGCGAGCAGGTCGCTCTGCGCGACGATCGCCGTCGGCCGCTCATCGAGAAGCACGCCCTCGTCATCGGCGAGCAGCATGCGCGCGGCGATGTAGCCCTCATCGACCAGGCTTCCGCCGGCCGAGACTCCCGGGGCGTCGGGGTACGCCTCACGGAACCCGCTCAGTCTGTCGAGCGTCACCGGAACGGTCGCCTCGATCACCCGTCGCGGAGTGATCGGCGCGCGTTCGCGGGACGGATCCAGCGGCAGCGTGATCGTCGCCACCCGCCTATGCCCCAACTGGAATACATGCTGCGCGATGCGTGCACTCGCCTCTCGGTTGTCGAGCGAGACCTGAGGCACGTCGTCTCCGGCATCGCCCTCGATCACCACGACGGGCAGGCCGCGCTGCCGAACGACGTCGAGCGCGTCCCGCGTGCGCGTCGAGCAGCCGATCAGCACGACGGCGTCGACGGGAGCGTCGGCGATGGGCGGCGGCTCGTCGTCGCGAGGGTCGTCGCGCAGCAGCAGGATGCCGGCGCTGATCGAGGCCAGCGCATCGGTCAGGCCGTCCATCATCACGGTCGTCACCGGGTCGAGGAACGCGTGGCGCAGCTCTCCCCCCAGCACGACGCCGACGATCCCGCTGCGTCCGGTGCGAAGCGATGCGGCGCGGGGGTCGGGCCCGGCGTACCCCAGGGCCGCTGCCGCGGCGAGCACCTTCTCGCGGGTCGCATCCGCGACGTTCACCTTGCCGCTGAACACGACCGAGGCCGTAGAGGTCGACACTCCGGCTTCTCGGGCGACATCGGCGATGGTCGCTCGCCGCGTTCCGGTGCTCATGATCCGAGGATAACCCCCGCAGACACGGCCGGATTCTCGCGAATCGAATCGTTTCGATTACGATGGGCGGATGGACACAGCCCTCACCCGCTCGCAGTTCGTCCGCTGGCGCATCGCGATCTTCGCGGTCTTCCTCGCCAGCGGGCTGTCGATCGCGACCTGGGCGTCTCGGGTGCCGAGCATCGCCGCCGCACTGCAGATCGACAAGGCGCAGATCGGCCTGCTGCTGCTGGGCATGGGCATCTCGTCGATCATCGGCATCTCGACCGGACCGATCGTCATGGCACGAACCGGCGCTCGACTCGGGATGCTGATCGGCATGACGCTGTTCGGCTCCGGAGTGATCCTGATCGGCCTCGGAACCGACGTCTTCGGATCGGTGCCCGTCGTCATCGCCGGGCTCGTGCTCTTCGGCCTCGGCAACGGCTCGGTCGACGTGATGATGAACGTCGAGGCCACGGCCATCGAGCAGCAGATGGGCAAGACGATCCTGCCGGTGTTCCATGCCTTCTTCAGCTTCGGCACCGTCATCGGCGCGGGAGTCGGCGCGGGCGCGGCCCTGCTGTCGATGAACGTCGCGACTCACGCCGGCATCGTCGGCGCGGTGATCATCACCGCCGCCGTCGCCTGCTTCTTCCAGGTGCCCGTGCGCGAGGCCGCGCTCGACCCGGCGCCAGAAGAGAATCCGCCCTTCCGTCAGCGCATGCACATCGCGCTCGAGGCGTGGCGCGAACCACGGACCTACGCGCTGGGCGTCGTCATGCTCGGCATGTCTTTCGCCGAGGGCGGCGCCAACGACTGGATCGCGCTCGGAGTCGTCGAGGGTCACGAGCAGGAGGTCGGCATGGGCGCCCTCGCGCTCACCGTCTTCTCCGTCGGCATGACGGTCGTGCGGCTGTTCGGCGGACCGCTCGTCGACCGCTTCGGCCGGGTCGCCGTGCTGCGCGTGCTGGCGGTGACCGCGGCATCCGGCATCCTGCTCTTCATCCTCGCTCCGAGCCTTCCGCTGGTGCTGCTGGGGGCCGCGCTCTGGGGCATCGGCGCGTCGCTCGGCTTCCCGCTCGGCATGTCGGCCGCCGCCGACGACCCCGCGAAGGCCGCCGCGCGCGTGAGCGCCGCGGCCACCATCGGCTATGTCGCATTCCTCGGTGGTCCCCCGGTTCTGGGGCTGATCAGCGAGCACTTCGGCCTGCTGAACACCCTCTTCATCCTCGTCGCGCTGGTGATCATGTCGGGCCTGTTCTCGTCGGCCGCGAAGCCGCTGAAGACCGTCGAGCCGGCCACGACGAAGTAGGCTCTTCGGGTGCGTCTCGTCATCGCCCGCTGCTCGGTCGACTACACCGGTCGGCTCAACGCCCATCTGCCCCTCGCCACGCGCCTGCTGGTGCACAAGGGCGACGGCAGTCTGCTCGTGCACTCCGACGGCGGCAGCTACAAGCCGCTGAACTGGATGAGCCCGCCGTGCTCGCTCGCCCCTGAGATCCCGGGCGAGGAAGAGGCCAGTGCCGGCGTGATCGAGGTCTGGCGCGTCACCCACAAGAAGACCGGCGACGCCCTGCGCGTGCAGATCTACGAGATCATCCACGACTCGAACCACGAGCTGGGCGTCGACCCAGGACTGCAGAAAGACGGCGTCGAGGCCGACCTGCAGCGCCTGCTCGCCGAGCAGGTCGATCTCATCAGCGAGGGCGCGACCCTCGTGCGCCGCGAGTATCCGACGGCGATCGGTCCCGTCGACCTGATGGTCAGGGATGCCCGTGGCGCCGCGATCGCGGTCGAGGTGAAGCGCCGGGGAGACATCGACGGCGTCGAGCAGCTCACCCGCTACCTCGAGCTGCTCGGGCGCGACCCGCATCTCGCTCCCGTCACGGGAGTGTTCGCGGCGCAGGAGATCAAGCCGCAGGCCCGCGTGCTCGCAGAAGATCGGGGCATCCGCTGCGTCGTGCTCGACTACGAGGGCATGAAGGGCATCGAATCGGGCATCCCCCGCCTGTTCTGACCCGCACCGGCCGAGCCGGGATCATCCCCGCGGTGTACGCAGGTCACTCTGCGGGCCGATGACCCGGGTCGCGGGCGCCGCGAGGCTGGAAGCATGACCAACCGTCCCGCTCTGCGCGCCGCTGCTGCCGGTGCCCTCCTGCTGCCCGTCGCTCTGCTCGCCACCGGATGCTCGGCCTTCGACGCCGTGGCGCATCACCAGAAGTCCCTCTCCTTCGCGGATCGCGCCGCCCTCGAAGAGGGCTGGGACGGCGAGCAGAACTGGATCCCCGCGGACGCCGAGAAGATCGAGGGCACCGCCTCGACCACGGCATCCGACACCGTGCTTCTGCTGCGCAGCGCGCAGGAGCTCGATCCGGCCGTGTGCGCCGAGACGTCGCGCCGATCGGCGCCGAACTACGTGGTCTCGGGTGCACCGGACGTGTACAAGATCGACACCGTCTTCGCCTGCGGGTCGTGGACAGTCGCTCGCACCGATGACGGCTGGCTCGGCTGGACGCCGAACTCCCCCGATGAGGCCGCCGAGTCCCCTCGCAGCTGAGCCGCCGCGCGGTTCACAACTCAGGAAGAACAGCCGAGCAGCACGCCCGCGCCCCGGCCCAGCAGCCGGTCCATGGCATGTCTCCTGAGTTACGAGCACCGGCAGCCCGCCCATAGGCTGGATGCATGCCCGACTCGACCTACACCTGCATCCTCTGGGACGTCGACGGCACCATTGCCGACGCGTCCGCCGGTATCCTCCCCCGGCTGCAGCAGGTGTTCGCCTCGTACGGCCTGCCCGAGCCGGATGCCGACGCCCTGTCGCTCTGGATCGGGCCGCCCATGCTCGAGTCGTTCCAGCTGCGTGCGGGGATGGATGCCGTGCAGGCCGAAGAGGCCGTGCAGCGGTATCGCGCACTGGCCGCCGCAGACGGATATGCGGCATCGGTCGACCTCTACCCCGGCGTGGCCGACGTGCTTCGCGCCGTGCACGCCGCCGGCATCCCGCAGGCGACCGCCAGCACCAAGCCCGAGAACCAGGTGCGGGCGATCCTCGACCATTACGAGCTCACGCCGCTGTTCACCGCGGTCTCGGGTGCTCGCGTCGGCACGATCGGCAACCATGACGGCAAGGCCTTCGTCGTCGGCCAGGCTCTCGATCGCCTGAAGACGGCGGGCGTCGATGTCTCGAACCCGGTGCTCATCGGCGACCGGCATCACGACGTCGACGGCGCAGCCGAGCACGGCATCCCGGTGATCTTCTCGGAGTGGGGTTTCGGCCGGCCCGCCGAGGCCGAGGGCGCGAAGGCCCGCGCGGCCGATGCGGCCGAGCTGCACGCTCTGCTGCTGGGCTGAATCCACCTGAAACGCAGAACTCCCCGGTGCCGTTCAGCACCGGGGAGTTCGGAACCCGCCTCAGAGAGGGCGGATGTTCTCGGCCTGCAGGCCCTTGGGACCCTGCGCCACATCGAACTCGACGCGCTGGTTCTCCTCGAGCGAGCGGTAACCGTTGGACTGGATCGCGGAGTAGTGCGCGAACACGTCGGCGCCTCCGTCATCGGGGGAGATGAAGCCGAAGCCCTTCTCCGAGTTGAACCACTTGACCGTGCCCTGGGTGCTCATTTACTGCCGTTCTGCTGATTGCTATGCCGACGCAGGACGCCCCGACTGCGCTAACGCTATCCCAGGCGACCCATCCGTCAACAGGTCATGACGGAAGGTGATGCAAATGTTGCATGAAATGTGGAAGGCCCCCACCGCGGGGGGAGCGGTGAGGGCCGAAGACGACCGGAGGGTGCGTCAGGATCAGCATACACACTTTTTTAAAAATTTGTCCCCCATATGGGGGACAAATCCTCAAAACAGTGTCATGATGATACCGGCACCCTCGCCTTACCCTCTGGGGAGGTACAGGCAAGAGGCCAGCTGCATGCGGAGATCGTCGGAAACTGGGGAGTAGCCGTCACCGAAGGGGGATTTCGGAGAAGCGATCAGATCCCACCGCACGCTCCTTCAGGATACGTCCTGAAGGACCTCATGGGGATAGCAGGCTCGGAGAGGTTCGTCAGCACAGCGAGGCCGACACCCTCTCCGAGCCGCATCATGTCGGCGTGTGTCCTCTTCAGTCACGCGGGCGAAGTACGCTGACTTCACCCGTTCGGCCGAGGAGTGCGATGCCCACCGATCACCCGCGCCCACGCGTCCGCGCGCGGGGAACGACGGCGCTGCTGGTCGTCTGCCTCGTCGTGGCCGGCCTCGCGGTCACCGCGGCCGCTCTGCTGCCGGGCTATCTGCGCGACGGCGCGAGGCGCGAGGCCGAGGCGACGCTGCACACCTTCCTCGACGCCGCGACGCAGGGCGATTCCGATTGGCGCGACGCTGCGAGCCCGATGCTGGCGGAGGCGGTGCCGGTCGGTGCGCCGGTCATCGGCGATGAGCAGACGGCGGATGCCCTGCACCTGACCGCCTCGTACACCGCAGGCGACCTGACGTTCGACGGCGCCACTCTGGAGCGCAGCGACACGGCGAGCGCAATCGTGACCGTCCGCTATCGCCACCGGATCGGCGGCGAGCGCGGCACGGCCTCGATCGCGCAGCGGGTATGGCTCACCAGGCCCTTCTATTACGGCTCGACGGTGCCGCAGCGGGCCGACGACGAGAAAACACCCACGGCTGTGGGGCCGTGGCGGGTCACGGGGATCACCCTTCCGGCCGCCGGCGACCGCACCGCGCGCGCCGCGTCGTCCCTGGCCTCCGACCCGCGCGGCTCCGCCGACGACTTCGCGTGCGAGACGCCGGCGAGCGCTCTCGCCCAGCTCGCCGACGCGGCCCGCATCGACGCGACCCTGACGTCGAGCTGCTTCTTCGGCCCCGACGACGGGGCCGAGGTGCTGGCCGACGGCGTGGATCCGGATGCCCTGGTCGCCCAGTTCCCTGCCGTCGACGCCGCAGACCCCTCGTCCATGCCGGCGGAGCTCACGAGGGTCGAGGGAGACGCGATGCGGGGCATGCGCCCTCCGTTCGCGCAGTATCTGGTCGCCGACCGCTACGTCGTGACCTTCGCGGCGGTGGCCACCGATGACGACGAGACGGCGACGCGCCTGGTGCGCATCGAGGATCGGGGTGAGCGATGACCGATCAGCACTCGCCCGAACCCGTGCACGCGTCCGAACCACCGCCGACGCCCGAACCTGCGACGGCAACCGAAGGGCTCGCGGTACCCGCCCCCGACCCGGCGCGCGCCCGTCGTCGCGCGCGGCTGACGATCGCCGTCGCCACGGCGATCGTGGTGGCGGCGAGCGCGGGGTGGGCCGCCACCCGGTGGCCCGAGGCACCGGCATCCGGACCCGCAGCCGATTTCGCCGAGCCCGATCCGCAGTCGCCGTGGCTGCCCGACCACGTACCCGACTCGGTTCGCCTGCCGCACGCCTGGGTGTCGATGAACGAGGCGCTGCGCGAGAACGACCGCGAGCGCTTCCTCTCGTATGCGACCGACGACGCGCGAGACGATCTCGCGCTGTGGTGGGACAACACGACCACGATCGGCTGGACGACCGCGTACATCGTGCCCGCGCTCGGCAGCAGCGGGGGAGAGGGCGCGTTCGTCGGCGCCGAGCTCGCGTTCTCAGCGAGGCCGCTGCGCGGCAGCGGCGATGCCGACGCCGGCTACCGGCTCACCCAGGGCTTCGGCTACGACATCACCACGACCGGCTCGGGCGAGAAGCTGCGCATATCGTCGTTCGAGCCGTGGACGCCGATGCCGTGGGACGAGGGTCCGATCCACGTCGTCAGGCGCGACCATGTCGTGCTGTACGGGATGCAGGACGAGAAGGCTCTCGTCGACGCCTCGGCCGACACGGCCGAGAAGGCGGCGGTCAAGGCGATCGACGCCGTCGCCGACCTGGGCGGCGCGGTGCCGATGACGGGCTTCGTGTCGGCGATAACGGCGTCGGCCGACCGGATGAACCGCTGGTACGGGGGAGAGGAGAACGCCGACGATCTCGAGGTCGCCGCCTACGCGCAGGCCACCGAGCGGCCCGCCGTCAGGTCGGATCTGTTCGAGCCCGACATCGCCGTCGGCGGATCGTCGTCGGGCGTGCAGGTCGTGATGGGCCCGCTCAGCGCCGACACCCGGCTGGCGACGTTCACCCATGAGTTCGCGCACGGGCTGCACTACGCGGCCGCCCCGCTCACGTCGTCGGATGAGCCGCCCATCGCCGTGTACGAGGGCTTCGCCACCTACATCGAACTGCGCACAGGGCTCACCGAGCGCGATTGGCTGGGGTACGGGGAGGTCCAGGACCTCGTCGCCGAGCAGGGCGCGGCCGCCCTCGACGACGAGACCTTCTCTGAGGAAGACGCCTGGCTCTCGTATGTCGCGGCCGGGTCGTACTACCTGTTCCTGGCCGAGAACGGCGGCGATCCGTGGCAGCTGGCGCTTGCCGGCGCACGGGCCGTCGATGAGAACCTCGTGCAGATCGTCGACGACCCGCGCTTCAGCGAGCAGGCCTGGAAGGACTGGATGGCTCGGCAATAGCATCCGGGACCGCTCGTCCATCCCGGGGAATCGGCGGCTAACGCGAGCCGGGGCGCCTGTCAATCCCTTGGCACGAACCGGCGCACGGATGACACGCTGGCATCTCCACGTCAGACAGGGCGGTGCTGCCGCCCCTAACGGAGGGAAACGACATGGGAATCATGGACGACGCCAAGCACAACACCGAGAAGGCTGTCGGCAAGGCCAAGGAGGGCATCGGAGATGCCACCGACAACGAGCGCCTCGAAGCCGAAGGCAAGCGCGACCAGGTGAAGGCCGACGCCAAGAAGATCGGCGACGACGTCAAGGACGCCTTCGACAAGTAATCTTCGCGGCCATCGTGCCCGACAGCGCGCCGTCGACCCACGGGTCGGCGGCGCTTGTCGTATCAGCGGCCCGACGCGGCCTGGAGACGAGAGGAGGCGCCGGTGGATGCCACGCGGTTCGGTATCGAAGAGGAGTTCCTGCTGCTCGACGCGTCGGCGCTGGTGCCGCTGTCCGGCAGCGGCATCGTCGAGAGGGTGAAGGGGCCGGCTCCCGGTGGGGGCATGATCACATCGGAGTACCTCACCTGCCAGTTCGAGTGCGCCACCGACCCGGTCCGCACGCTCGCCGAGGCGGGGGAGCAGCTCGGCGGCATGCGCCGGATGCTGGCGAGCCTCGCTCCCGAGAACGCGATCGTCGCGGCGACGGGCGCCCCGCTCGCGCAGTGGGGCGCGCCCCTCATCTCTGCGTCGAAGCACTACGACGACGTGCAGTCGCTGCTCGGGCAGCTCACCAGGCAGCACGCCGTGAACGGCCTGCACGTGCACGTCGAGGTCTTCGGCGATGAGGAGCGCGTGCGGGCGCTGCGGCGCGTGCGCGCCTGGCTGCCCGTGCTGCTCGCACTGAGCGCCAACTCCCCCTTCACCTACGGGGTGGCCTCGGGGCTGGCCAGCTGGCGCAGCGTGCTGATCCGCCGGCTGCCCGTCTCGTGGGCTCCGCCGGCGTTCTGCGACGCCGACGAGTATCACCGCACGGTCGAGCAGCTGGTGACGGTCGGACTGCTGCCCTCTCGCGGATCGACGTCGTGGGCGGTGCGTCTGTCTGAGAGGTTCGACACCGTCGAGGTGCGGGTGGCCGATGCGCAGCTGAGGGTCGACGACGCGCTGCTGCTCACCTCGCTCATGCGGGCGATCGTCGTCTCGGTCGACCTTCCGGATGCCGCCCCGCCTGCTGCCGAACTCGATGCGGCGCTCTGGCTGGCCGCCCGCCACGGCATGGATGCACGGCTGTTCACCCCGGACGGGGAGATCGAAGACGCCTGGACTGCGACGGAGAGGATGCTCGAGGGCATCCGGGACGCTCTGGACCAGCTCGGAGACGCCGCATTCGTCGACGAGCATCTCGGTCGCATCCGCAGTGAGGGCACCGGATCGGAGCGTCAGCTGCGGGCGTACGAGTCCGGCGGAGCGCAGGCGCTGGGCGATCTGTACCGCGACTGGTGACGCTGGTCTCCCGGCGGGGGCCCTGGCGGCTTATCATCCAGTATGGGACGACTGAGGTACGACGGCACTGCGGAGCCGATCGCGATCGATGATGCGACGCTGGCGCACCTGAAGATCATCATCGGGACGAAGCTCCGCCGCAACGAGAGCTTCCTCATGACCTGGCTGCGCACCGACGACGCGGTCGACGCGCGCACCACCATCTGGGTGCATCCGGCGATCCCGCTGCAGTTCGGCTTCGACGTGGCTGTGCTGCCGCCGATCGAGCCGGAGCGCATCTCGGCGATCATGACCGCGCTCAACGCGAGCGGCGAGCTCGTGCTCGACGAGTACCTGGCCGTTCCCGCCAAGGCCATCTGACGCCGCCGAGGAAACAAAAAGGTCCCGGATCTGTGATCCGGGACCATCTGTGCGCGAGGGGGGACTTGAACCCCCACGCCCTTGCGAGCACTGGCACCTGAAGCCAGCGCGTCTACCTATTCCGCCACTCGCGCATCGTCTCGTTCCGAAGAACTCAACCCGGAAAGGCTATCACGATGCAGGGGGTGCTTCGAACCGGCGGGACCTCAACAAGCGGTTATCCAGCGCGCCTGACTACGATGGGCCTACCGGTCGGCATGCCAGAGGAACCTCGTGGGACTACTTGACAGCTTTGAGAAAGGTCTCGAGCGCGCTGTGAACAGCGCGTTCGCCAAGACCTTCCGCAGCGGCATCCAGCCCGTCGAGATCGCCTCGGCGCTTCGGCGCGAGGCCGACACCAACGCGGCTGTGGTCAGTCGCGACCGCATCATCACGCCCAGCGACTACCTCGTGCGGCTCAGCCCCGACGACAATGAGCGGATGCGTGCGCTCGGCCGCGCATTGAACGATGAGCTCTTCGCCCTGATGACCGCCCACGCCCGCACGCAGGGCTACAGCTTCGCGGGACCGCTGCACATCTCGATCGAGGCCGACGAGCGCGTCGCGACCGGCGTCGTGCGGGTCACCTCGTCGTCGGTCGAGAGCAGCGTCGACTGGCAGGGGGTCGTCGAGATCGACGGCCGCCGTCACCCGCTCACGAGCGCACGCACCGTGATCGGACGCGGCAGCGACGCCGACATCACCATCTCCGACGCCGGCTCCAGCCGTCGTCATGCCGAGATCCTCTGGGACGGCGAGCGCGGGATGCTGCGCGACCTCGGCTCGACGAACGGCACCAAGGTCGACGGGCAGAAGATCCGAGAGATCGCCCTCGCCCCCGACACGTCATTCACGATCGGCCGCACCGAGCTGACCTTCCGCGTCGTGCCCGTGAGCCCCGACCACAGGAGAGCCACCCGATGAGCGTCCTTCGCCTCGCTTCGCTCGCTCAGGAACCGGCCATGGTCGCAGCCCTCGAGCCACAAGGAGCCACCCGATGAGCGAACTGGTCCTCCTGCTGCTGCGCATCGGCTTCCTGGTGCTGCTGTGGTTCTTCGTGTTCGGCGTCGTCTACTCCCTGCGCGCAGACCTGTTCGGCGTCCGCGTGCGCAAGATGCCCGCGAGCGAGGCCGCTGCCGTGCCGACGGCATCCCCCGCTCCGCAGCCGGCGAAAAGCGGATCGAGCAGCCGCATCCCCACGCACCTCATCATCACCTCCGGGCCGAAGACGGGCCTCGAGGTTCCCCTCGGCACGGCCGACTCGCTCTCGATCGGCCGCTCGAGCGAGTCCGGCCTCGTGATCCGCGACGACTACACCTCGAGCCACCACGCGCGCCTGTCGAAGCGCGGCGACACCTGGACCATTCAGGACCTCGACTCCACCAACGGCACGTACCTGGCAGGCCGGCGCCTGGGCGACAAGCCCACGCAGGTCGAGATCGGCACCCCCATCAAGGTGGGCGCCACGACCTTCGAGCTGCGTTCCTGAGGCCCCGCACCGAGATGGTCTTCGAGGGCTCGAGCGCCGCGATCTCCCACACCGGGAAGGTCCGCTCCAACAACCAGGACTCCGGCTACTCCGGCGCCAACCTCTTCGTCGTCGCCGACGGCATGGGCGGGCACGCGGGCGGAGACGTCGCCTCGACGATGGCCGTCTCGCGCATGGAGGCGCTCGACCACATCTACTCGTCGACCGACGACGCGCAGGCCGAGCTGCAGGCTGCGGCCACCACCGCGGCATCCGACCTGGTGCGCGCCTCGAAAGAGCGCCCCGAGCTCGCCGGCCTCGGCACCACCCTGTGCGCCATCGTCATGGTCGACGACCATGCGGTCATCGGCCACATCGGCGACTCGCGCATCTATCTCTACCGCGACGACGTGCTCACGCAGATCACGACCGACCACACGTTCGTGCAGCGTCTCGTCGACTCGGGCCGCATCACGGTCGAAGAGGCCAGGTACCACCCGCGTCGCTCTGTGCTCATGCGCGTGCTGAGCGACATGGACATCGCCCCCGACCTCGACATGTTCGTCATGCCGACGCAGCCGGGCGATCGCTGGCTGCTGTGCTCCGACGGTCTCTCGGGCGTGGTCGACGACGAGCACATCGCGAAGGCGATGCGTCTGGGTCTCGCGCCCGGCCGCACGGCCGACAACCTGCTCAAACAGGCCCTCGACGGCGGCGCGCCCGACAACGTCACGATCGTGCTCGTCGACGTCGGCGGCGCGCATCCGCTCTCCTCCGGCACGCCGACCATCGTCGGCGCCGCGTCGAACCCGGCCGACCTGCCCGTGCCCGCGCCGCGACCGTCTCTCACCGGCTGGCTGCACCCCGTGCTGCAGGCAGCCAACGAACCGAGCCACTTCGAGCCCGACTCCGACGACTTCTTCGAGGAGATCATCGAAGAAGACCGCCGTCGGGCACGGCGCCGCCGGTTCGCCTGGCTCTTCGCCCTGTTCGTCGCGGTGCTCGCCCTCGTCGGAGCCGGCCTCTTCGCCTACAACTGGACGCAGACGCGGTACTTCGTGGGCGCCGACGACGACAGCGTCGTCATCTACCGTGGCGTGCAGCAGAGCATCGGGCCGTTCTCGCTCTCGACAGAGGTGAAGGACACGGGCATCCTGCTCGCCGACCTGCAGTCGTATCAGCGCTCATCCGTCGAGCGCACGATCAACGCCCGCTCGCTCGCCGACGCCGAGGCGATCACCGATCGCCTCGCGAAGACGGTGCTGCCCATCGAGCCCCTGCTGCCGCTGCCCACACCCACCGCATCCGCGACGACGGAGGTGCCGACGCCATGACCGCCGTCTCTGCCGACACCAGCGTGATCAAGGCGCTGAAGAAGATCCGGATGCCGCAGAAGCAGCGCAACCGGGAGTTCTGGCTGCTGCTGTTCGCGCTGCTCATCTCGGGCGCATCGCTGACCCTCGTGCAGCTGGGCGCGCTCGGCCGCATCGACCCGATGATCCTCGTGATCGGCGGCGGGCTCGCGGTGCTGGTCTTCGCGCTGCACGTGGTGCTGAGAGTCGTGGCATCCGACTCCGACCCCTTCGTGCTGCCGATCGCGACCGTGCTCTCGGGGCTCGGCATCGCGATGATCTACCGCATCGACATCGCCCAGGAGAACAGCGGGTGGGCCGCGTACTCGAACAAGCAGCTGGCCTGGACGGCCATCTCGCTGGCAGGCGCGATCGCGATCGTCATCGCCCTGCGCAACTACCGCGTGCTCTACCGGTTCACCTACATCTTCGGCCTCACGGGCATCGTGCTGCTGATCCTGCCCTTCATCCCCGGGTTGCGCGCCCGCGGCGCGAACGCCGACGTCTGGGTGTCGCTCGGCGGCATCTTCTCGTTCCAGCCCGGTGAGCTGGCGAAGATCTGCCTGGCGATCTTCTTCGCCGGCTACCTGGTGCGCACCCGCGAGAGCCTCAGCTCGGTCGGCAAGAAGTTCCTCGGCATCACCTGGCCCCGCATGCGCGAGCTCGGCCCGGTGCTCGTGGTCTGGCTGATCTCGCTGCTGATCATCGTGACGCAGCGCGACCTCGGCACCGGCGTGCTGATCTTCGGCATGTTCATCGCGATGCTCTACGTCGCGACGGGAAAGACCAGCTGGGTGCTCATCGGACTCGCCGGCGTCGCCACGGGCGCCTTCCTCGCGACCCGCATCCTCGCCTACGTGCAGCGCCGCTTCACGAACTGGATCGACGCGTTCAACCCCGACATCATCTCGCGCGACGGCGGCAGCTATCAGCTCGTCGAGGGCATCTTCGGCCTCGCGCACGGCGGCCTGATCGGCACCGGATGGGGTCAGGGACGCCCGCAGATCACCCCTCTGGCGCACAGCGACTACATCATCCCGAGCCTGGGCGAAGAGCTCGGCATCGTCGGGCTCTTCGCCATCCTCTGCCTGTACATGGTGTTCGTCAGCCGAGGTCTGCGCATCGGCATGGCGGGGCAGGACGACTTCGGCAAGCTGCTGGCCACCGGACTGTCGTTCACCATCGCGCTGCAGGTGTTCATCATGGTCGGCGGCGTCACGCGCGTGATCCCGCTCACCGGACTCACGACCCCCTTCCTGGCAGCCGGCGGATCGTCGCTGGTCGCCAACTGGCTCATCGTGGCGCTGCTGCTGCGCATCAGCGACGCGGTTCGCCGTCAGCCGAGGGTGGTCATCGGATGAGGATGGTGATCAGACCATGACCAAGGAACTGCGCCGACTGAGCTTCGTGATCCTCGCGATGTTCATCTCGCTCTTCGCCGCGACCAGCTGGATCCAGGTGGTCGACGCCGACAATCTGGCCCAGAACCCGGCCAACACGCGGACGCGCCTCGACAGCTACCAGATCCAGCGCGGATCGATCATCGTCGACAACACGGCGATCGCGACGTCGGAGCCGGCCTCCGACCGGTACCAGTACCAGCGTGTCTACACCGACCCCGGACTGTGGGCGCCGATCACCGGCTACTACAACCCGGCGCTCGACTCCCGCACGGGCATCGAGAAGGCCCTCAACTCCGACCTCTCCGGCACGGGATCGAACGCGTTCTTTGGCGAGGTCGAGCGGATCCTCTCCGGCCAGCCCCAGCAGGGCCTCAGCGTCGAGCTCACGATGGACCCGAAGGCGCAGCGCGCGGCGTACGACGCGCTGCAGGGCCTGCAGGGCGCCGTCGTCGCGATCGAACCGGCGACAGGCCGCGTGCTGGCGATGGTGTCGACGCCCGGTTTCGACACGAACACGCTCGCCGCCCACGACCCCGCGGCGGTCAACGCCGAGCACGACCGGCTCGCGGCCGACCCGAGCAAGCCGCTGTACAACCGCGCCATCGGCGGCAACCTCAACCCGCCGGGGTCGACGTTCAAGGTCGTCGTGGCGGCCGCGGCGCTGGCATCCGGCAAGTTCACCCTCGATTCCACCTTCCCCAACCCCGCCCGCTACACGCTGCCGGGAACGAGTCAGCAGGTGTCGAACGCCTGGGGCGGCACGTGCGGCGACGGCGAGACGGCGACGCTCGCCCAGGCGCTCAAGCTCAGCTGCAACATCCCCATGGCCGAGCTCGCGGTGCAGCTCGGCGACAAGAGCATCCGCGAGATGGCTGAGAAGTTCGGCTTCAACACCGACCTCGAGATCCCGCTCGCCGTCACCCCCTCGGTGTACCCGAAGGGCGACGATGACGCGGGCCTCAGCGACGACGAGACCGCGCTGTCCGGTTTCGGACAGGGCAAGGTCACCTCCACGCCGCTCACCATCGCGATGGTCGCGGCCGGCGTCGCCAACGAGGGAACCGTGATGAAGCCGCGGATGGTCGACCGCGTGATCGGCGACGACTTCGCCGTGCACACGCAGTTCGACGACGAGGTGTTCCAGCAGGCTCTCGACCCCGAGGCCGCTCAGGCGCTGACCAAGGTGCTGGTCGAGGGCGTAGCGTCCGGAGCGGCGACGGGTGCAAGAATAGACGGCGTCGATGTCGCCGGAAAGACAGGCACGGCCGAGAACGGCGGAAAGCCCTACTCGCTGTGGTTCACAGGTTTCGCGCCTGCGGAGGATCCGCAGATCGCGGTGGCAGTCGTCGTCGAAGACGGCGGTGGAAGAGGCACATCGGGCAGCGGCAACACGATCGCCGCTCCGATTGCCAAGAAGGTCATAGAGGCGGTGCTGGGCAGATGAGGCCGACGCAGGGTGTGTCGTTCGGAGGACGCTACGAGCTGTTGTCGCGGATTGCGATCGGCGGCATGGGCGAGGTGTGGGAGGCGACCGATCACGTCATCGGCCGCACCGTCGCCATCAAGATCCTCAAGGACGAGTACATGGGCGACCCCGGGTTCCTCGAGCGCTTCCGCGCCGAGGCCCGTCACGCCGCACTCGTCAACCACGAGGGCATCGCCAGCGTGTTCGACTACGGCGAGGAGAACGGCTCGGCCTTCCTCGTCATGGAGCTCGTGCCCGGCGAGGCGCTGTCGACGATCCTCGAGCGCGACGGCGCGCTGAGCGCCGACAAGACGCTCGACATCGTCGCGCAGACCGCGTCGGCGCTGCAGGCCGCGCACGCCGCCGGACTCGTGCACCGCGACATCAAGCCGGGCAACCTGCTCATCACGCCAGACGGCCGCGTGAAGATCACCGACTTCGGCATCGCGCGCATCGCCGACCAGGTGCCGCTCACCGCGACCGGCCAGGTCATGGGCACCGTGCAGTACCTGTCGCCGGAGCAGGCGTCGGGTCACGCGGCGTCGCCCGCGACCGACGTGTACTCGCTCGGCATCGTCGCGTACGAGTGCCTGGCGGGCAAGCGCCCGTTCACCGGCGAGTCGCAGGTCGCGATCGCGATGGCGCAGATCAACGAGCAGCCGCCGCCGCTGCCCGACTCGGTGCCCGTGCCCGTGCGCAACCTGGTCATGGCCATGATCGCGAAGAAGCCGGCCGATCGGCCGTCGTCGGCCGCGACCGTCTCACGGGCGGCGCAGGCGCTGCGTCGCGGAGACCTGAACTCGGCCGCGATCGCTGTTCCGGCGATCGCCGGCGCGGGTGTGGCGGATGCTGATGACGCGACGCGCATCCTGACCGGGATGGGCGGTGAGGATGCCACTCGCATCCTGCCGACCACTGCGCAGCTGCCCGCGGGTGCTGCCGTCGCCGCGGCGACGACGACCGAGCCCGAAGAGCAGCCGAAGCGCAAGCGCAGCCCGTGGACGTGGCCTCTGATCGCGCTCATCGCGCTGCTCGTGCTCGTTCTCGGCGGCACGCTGATCGCCATGCTCAACCAGGACGAGCCGAAGCCCGCAGCGTCGAGCTCGACCCCGCAGACGCCCAAGCCCGAGAAGACCAGCGCGCAGCCGACCGAGCCCGAGGTGGTCATGGTCGACGTCGACGCGCTGCAGCTGACCGAGCGCCCGTGCGCCGACGCTCAGAAGATCCTCGAAGACAACAACCTCACGGGCGTGTGCGAGCAGGGCAACACCGAGGCCTCGTCCGCCGACCGCGAGGGCTGGGTGCAGAGCGTCAGCCCGTCGGGCAACGTCGAAGAGGGCACGACCATCACGCTGACGACCTACAAGGCCCCGGTGAGCATCGCGCAGCCGAAGTCGGCGCCGACGATCAGCGGCACGCCGACCACCGGTGCGACGGTCACCCTGAACTGGACGAACTTCGAGTGCCCGTCCGGGGTCCCCGCGCTGAGCTCGTACGACGTGAAGATCACGAACGCCACGTTCGATGACGGCAGCACCGAGCGCTCCTTCGAGCGCGGCACGCTGAGCGCCCCGATCACGATCACCGGCGCCCCCGGCGCCACGGTCACGGCCAGCTACGTCGCCTTCTGCGGCAACGACCTCGGTTCGCCGCGGTCGCCGCAGATGGAGGAGCAGATCCAGGCCCTCGAGACGCCCGCCGTGCCCGAGGGCGATGGCACGGGCACCGAGGGCTCAGCCCCCACCGAGTAATCTGGAAGGCGTTGTCGAAGAGATCCGAGGGGGGTCGTCTGTGTCGCCGGAACCGCGCATCATCGCCGGGCGCTACCGCGTCGATGAGGTCATCGGGCAGGGCGGCATGGCCAAGGTCCACCGAGGCTACGACCTGACGCTGGGGCGCGAGGTCGCCATCAAGATCCTCGATCCCGAGCTCGCTCGCGACACCGCGTTCCGCACGCGCTTCCGTCTCGAGGCGCAGGCGGCATCGCGCATGGCCCATCCGTCGATCGTGCGCGTCTTCGACGCCGGCGACCCCTCGACGGGCGCGGGCCGGCCCGGCTCGACGGGCCCCGAGGGGTCGGAGCACTCGGAGCCGTACATCGTGATGGAGCTCGTGCAGGGCACCCTGCTGAAAGACATCATCGCGAAGGGCCCGCTGCCCGTCGCCGACGCGATCCGCTATGCGGACGGCATTCTCGAGGCCCTCGAGTACTCGCATCGCGCCGGCGTCGTGCATCGCGACATCAAGCCGGGCAACGTGATGATCACCGACAAGGGCGCCGTGAAGGTCATGGACTTCGGCATCGCCCGCGCGGTGTCGGACTCGTCGTCGACGGTCGCCGAGACCACGCAGATCATCGGCACCGCCGCCTACTTCTCACCCGAGCAGGCCAAGGGCGAGGCGGTCGACGCCCGCACCGACCTGTACTCGGCGGGTGTCGTGCTGTACGAGATGCTCTCGGGTCGCCAGCCGTTCCGCGGCGACTCCCCCGTTGCGGTCGCGTATCAGCACGTCAGCGAGACGCCGATGCCGTTGACCGAGGTCGACGATCAGCTGCCCCGGTCGCTGGATGCCATCGTGCTGCGTGCCATGGCGAAGGACCCCTATCAGCGCTTCCCCGACGCCGGTTCGTTCCGCCTCGCACTGAAGGGCGTCTCGCAGGGCCAGACCCCCAGCAAGAAGGACATCGGTGCGCTCACGAGCGAGCTGTACGGCCCCAACCCGCGGCAGGCGCAGGAGACCGCTCGGTCGCTGCGGCAGCTGAGCACCGACACCACCATGACCCGCACCCAGTCGGGCCCGCCCGTGGCCTGGATCTGGGCCGGGGTGGCGCTGCTCGCGGTGCTGCTGATCTCGGTGCTCATCTGGGTCATCACGCTCACGATGCGGCCGAACGATGTGCCGACGACCTCGGTCGCGGTGCCGAACCTCGTGAACCTCACCTCCGACGAGGCCGAGGAGGTGCTGGAGGCGAAGGGACTCGTCCCCGACATGCGCGAAGAGGCGAGCATGGAGTTCGAAGAGGACCATGTGATCCGCTCCTCGCCGACGACGGGCGCGAAGCTCACCGAGGGCACCTCGGTGATCGTGTACGTCTCGACCGGCGCCGACACCATCGAGATGCCCGTGGTCGAGGGCCTCTCGCAGGACGCCGCCAAGCAGGTGCTCGCCGACGCGAACCTCAAGCTCGGCACGGTCAGGCCGCAGAACGACAAGGACGCCCAGGCCGGAACGGTGCTCAGCGCCAGCGAGCCGGCCGGCACCCAGGTGGCTCCGGGCACGGTGGTCGATCTCGTGGTCGCGAACGGCCTGGTCACCCTCGAAGACATGACCGGCTTCTCGATGCAGGCAGCCACCGGTCAGCTCGAGAAGCTCGGGCTCGAGGCCAAGCCAGTCGAGCTCGGTCCGTGCGCCGAGGGGCAGATCCCCGACGTCGTGGCCTCGATGTCGCTGTCGCCCGGCGAGGTGGCGATCCACTCGACCGTCGAGCTGCGCTATTGCGTGAAGCCTGCCGAGTGACGTCTCGGCACTGACGCGAGCCAGTTGGCGAGCATCCGGTGGCCGCTCTCGGTGAGCACGCTCTCGGGGTGGAACTGCACTCCGGCGATCGGCAGGCTCTCGTGCTCGACCGCCATGATCGTGCCGTGCTCGGCACGCGCGGTCACCCGCAGGCCCGCGGGCAGGGCGGCGTCGTCGAGCGCGAGCGAGTGGTAGCGCCCGGCGGCGAACGGCGACGGGATGCCCTCGAACAGCGTCGACGAGTCGTGCGTCACCTGCGAGACCATGCCGTGCATCAGCTCGGGCGCTCCGCTGACCACGCCGCCGAAGGCCTCGCCGATCGCCTGGTGACCGAGGCACACGCCGAGAAGGGGCCTGCCGGTCTCGGCCGCCAGGTGCACGACGGCGATCGATGCGCCCGCGTCGGCCGGCGCACCGGGTCCCGGCGAGATCATCACGGCGTCGAACTCGTGCAGCAGCGCGAGCCAGTGACGGCGCACGGCAGCATCCGGAGCATCTCCTGCGGCGTCCGCCTCGACCATCACCACCTCGGCGCCGAGTTCGCGCAGGTAGCCGATCAGCGTGTGCACGAAGCTGTCGTGGTTGTCGACCACCAGAACGCGCACGCTCACTGCAGATCCACCTCTCCGGGGGTGATCAGCGGGCTGATCCACGGGAAGACGTAGAAGAACAGCGCGTACAGCACAGCGCTCACCAGGGCGAGCACGATCAGCAGTCGCACCCACCAGGGTCCGGGCAGCAGGCGCCAGAGAGCGGCGTACATCAGCGGGCTCCTTCGGCTGAGGGTGACGCCTCGTCGACCGGCGCCAGCGAGTCCGGCGGTCCTTCGGCGCGGGGCTGGAAGCTCTCGAAGACGCCGTAGGCGACGATCCGCTCGGCGAGCGAGTAGAGCGGCGAGCACGCGGTGAGCGTGATGAAGCGATCGCGAGCGGGCGCGTCGGGCATCTGGGGCACGTCGAGCAGCACATCGCCGGCCGACGGCTTCACGTACTGCAGATTGCGGAAGCGATAGGTGTACCAGCCGAGCTCGGTCTCGACGACGATCGCGTCGTTCAGGCGCAGCTTGTCGATGCGGTTGAACGGCTTGCCCCAGGTGGTGCGGTGACCGGCGAGCGAGAAGTTGCCGACCTGACCGGGCATCTTCGACTGGGTGTACATGCCGATGCCGATGCGGTCGAGGGTGCGCTCTCGGGTGGTGCCGCCCGCGATGTGCACGTTGTAGTCGTCGCCGAATCGGGGGATGCGCATGTTCGCGAAGATCTCGGCATCCGCGGGGCGCGGCAGCAGCGGCGGCTCGTACACGGTCTCGTCGCCCTGCTGCACGGCCGGCGGCGGCTGCGGCGCTGGTTGCTCGGCCCACTGCTGCGACAGCGAGGCGCCCTTGGCGTTGTTCTCTGCGCCGATGATGAGGTCGCCTATCCACATCTGCCAGGCGACGAACAGCAGCACGAGCACGCCCGCCGTGAGCAGCAGCTCGCCGAGCACGCTGCCGATGGTCGCGCGCGCGCGGCGGGGCCCGTCGGGCCGCGGTCGCGACGCCGGGGGAGTCGCGACCGCATGCATGTGGGGAAGTCTATTCGCCCGGCTAGAATGATGCGCATGGCACGTGACCGCAATCCCGAAGAGCCCACCGTCGAGCGTCCCGAGGGCGAATCCGCCCCGAACGCCGTGTGGTTCAAGCCCGTCATGGTGGGCTTCATGCTGCTGGGTCTCGCGTGGATCCTCGTGTACTACATCTCCGGATCGCGCCTGCCGATCCCCGGCCTCGACTCGTGGAACCTCGGCATCGGTCTGGGCATCGCGCTGATCGGCTTCCTCATGACCACTCGCTGGCGCTGACACGCACCGCGGGATACGCGCCCTTCCACTTCGGTGGGAGGGCGTTCGTCTTTCCCCAGGAGGTTGTTAACAACCCCCTCCACCTGTGAATAACACTCGTGTAATTCTCCCCACATGTGGAGAGGCCTGTGGATAACTTTGGGGAAATGCTGTGCAGATCCCTGTGCATGACCTGTGCACGAGTTGTGCACAACTCGCGTCCGCGGGTCAGAGAGTGCCGCGGATGACCATGGGAGAGACCAGGAAGGCCAGCGCCAGGAGCGCGACCACGAGGGCCACGAGAAGCAGGATCTGCACCACGCGCTGCGAGTGCTTGCGGGTGCGGGCGAAGATCAGCTCGATCAGCGCGCCCACCGCAGCACCGCCGATGTGCGCCTGCCAAGCGATGTTGAGCGTCTGGATGAAGCCGATCGCGAGGTTGATCGCGAGGATCACGAGGATGCCACGGATGTTGGCCCCGATGTGCCGGCCGATCACGAGCAGAGCGCCCATAAGGGCGAACACCCCGCCGGATGCGCCGACCGTGGCCGCGCCCGGGTCGAGCACCGCCATGGCCACCGAGCCGCCGAGTCCGCCGATCAGATAGAGGGCGACGAAGCGCCAGCGGCCCAGAAGCGGTTCGAGGCTGCGGCCGATCATCCAGAGGGCGAGCATGTTCAGCGCGAAGTGCATGATGCCCGAGTGCACGAGCATGGCAGTGAGCAGCCGCCACGGCTGGAAGGTGAACCCGCCCGCGAACATGTCGGGGAAGAGGTAGGGCGTCGCGAACAGCAGGGTGCGATCGACGATCGGGCCGAGCAGCACCTGCAGCACGCCCACCACGGCCGTGATGCCGATGATCGCGTAGGTGGCGATCGGCTGCGACGACCCGGAGGACGCACGCCAGACGCGGTTCGCGCGGCGCTGCGCCGGCGTCTGAGCCTTGCGGTCGGCCTTCATGCACTCGGGGCAGATGACGCCGACGGGCGCCTGCGTCTGGCAGTCGGCGCAGATGGTGCGCGTGCAGCGCTGGCAGAGCACGAAGCTCTGCCGATCCGGATGCCGGTAGCAGAAGTTCTCGCGGTTGCGCGTGAAATCAGGAGAGGTCATCCGGATCGGCTCGAGCTGTCGCGATCAGGCGGGGACGACGTCGACCGAGTGCAGCACGACGTCCTCGATGGGACGGTCCTGGGCACCGGTGCGCACCGCGGCGATCTCGTCGACGACGGCCTTCGAAGCGTCATCGGCGACCACGCCGAAGATGGTGTGCTTGCCCATCAGCCACGGAGTCGGGTCGGTGGTGATGAAGAACTGCGAGCCGTTGGTGCCCTCGGCCTGGCCGGTGATGGCGTTGCGACGCAGACCCGCGTTCGCCATGGCGAGCACGTAGGGGTCGTTGAAGTTCAGCTCGGGGTGGATCTCGTCGTTGAAGTTGTACCCGGGGCCGCCGATGCCCTGACCGAGCGGGTCTCCGCCCTGGATCATGAAGTTCGGGATGATGCGGTGGAAGATGACGTCCTTGTACAGGGGACCCTCGCCCGGCTTGCCGGTGGCGGGGTGCGTCCACTCCTTCGAGCCGTCGGCGAGGCCGACGAAGTTGGCGACCGTGTTCGGGGCGTGGTCGCCGAACAGGTTGATGACGATGTCACCGTGGTTGGTGTGCAGGGTTGCGACGTGAGATGCGTGAGGCATGTCACCATTCTCGCAGAGGGGTCCTGTGCGGACGCGGCGTATTGTCTCCTTTCCACCGTCGCGCCGCCAGACTCTGCTCGTATTCAGTCTGTTGTGGTTGGATGAGTGGCGGAACGGACAGTGAACCGACCGACGGGAGAGCAACGTGAATCTCAGCCGCAAGCGCAAGAAGGAACTGCGTCAGCTTCAGCAGGACGCCGGACGACTCTGGGAGTCGCAGCAGGTGCTCGTCGGGAACGCTGCCGACATCGCCCGTGAGGCCGGCCGGCAGCTCGGCAACTTCAACCGCGAGCAGGTACTGCCCACCGTGCACGACTCGTACGAGCGCCACGTGGCCCCGACTGTCGACCGCGGCGTGAAGTTCGGCAAGCACGTGGTCGACGAGCGCGTCGTGCCGATCGTCGGCGGAGTCGTCGGCACCGCGCTGACGGCGTGGGATGTCGCGAACAAGAAGCGTCACGACCTCGGCTTCGGACCGCGTCACGTCGCACCCCCCAAGAAGAGCATGGGCATCGGCTCGATCGTCGCGATCGTCCTCGGCGCCGCCGCGGCGATCGGCGTGGTCGCTGCCGCGTGGCAGGCGCTGCGCGCCGACGACGAGCTCTGGGTCGCAGACGACCCGCTGTCTCCCCCCAACGCATGACCGAGGCCGACCCGCATCAGCGGGTTCGCGCCGCTGCGGCCGCCCGAGGACTCGAGATCGAGATCCGCGAGCGGCCGCAGGCACGCAGTCTCCCCGAGGCGGCGGCCCTGCTCGGCCTCCAGCCGTCCGACATCGTGAAGACGCTCGTCGTGAAGCGGTCCGACGACACCTACCTCTTCGCCCTCGTGCCCGGCGGCAGGTCGATCTCGTGGCCGAAGCTGCGCGCCGTCGTCGGCGTGAACAAGCTGCGCCTCCCTGAGCCCGAGCTCGCCCTCGCCGCGACGGGCTACGAACGAGGAACCATCGTGCCCGTCGGCAGCACGACCGACTGGCCGGTCTACGCCGACGAGACGATCGTGGGGCGGCGCATCGCCATGGGTGCAGGCGCGCACGGCTTCAGCCTGTTCACCCACGCCGATGACCTCATCCGCGCGTACGGCGCCACGGTCGCCGACATCTCGCAGCCCGAGGAGCCCCGCGACTGACGAGCGCGCGGTTCCCGGCATCCGGATTCCTCAGCGCGACAGCAGCCCGGCCATCCGCAGGCCGATGTCGACGAGCTTCACCCGCTGCAGCGCGGCCACCTCGTCGAGCGTGAACCACGCCGCCATGTCGGTCGAGCCGTTCTTCTCGAAACGCAGCTCTCCGCCGGTGATCTCGGCGCGGTAGACGATCCGCAGAGTGTGCAGCGGCGTGCTGTTCTCGTCGCGTCGCACCCGCCGCGACGCGGGGATCACCCGGGAGTGGATGCCCAGCAGCGCCGTCGTCTCGATCTGGAACCCGGTCTCCTCTCGAAGCTCCCGGCGCACAGCGAGCTCAGGATCCTCGCCCTGTTCGAGCCCGCCCCCCGGCAGTGTCCAGGCCACTCGTCGCCCCTCGACCCACCGGGCCAGCAGCAGTCGTCCGTCGTCGTCGGTGACGATGCCGTAGGCGGCGACGCGCAGGTCCATGGGTTCACAGTAGCCGCGGCACTCGCGCGGCGGCGAGCGTCAGGCCGATTCGAGCGGCTCGATGTGCTCGCCCGTCAGCAGGATCCCGCCGCTCGTGTTGGCGGAGTTCGACAGCTCGTTCAGCCACTGCTGACTCAGCTCGGGAGCGATCGGCTCGTCGAAGATGAAGCGCAGGGGGATGGAGGGGTGCAGCCAGAGGGTCGATCGGCCCGAGTCATCGGGATGCCGCCACGACAGGGTGAAGCTCTCGTTCCGACGCAGCTTGAGGGCGATCACGACTTTCAGGTGCGCGAGCGTGCGATCGTCGACCTCGATCGGGTCGGGGGAATTGCCGTAGTAGATGAATCCCATTTGTCTTCACCGTACGAGGGAGCAGTGCCCGCCGCATCTTTGTTGCGGCGAATGGACGAGGGGCGCAAGGCGTGTTCGCTCCCGGGATGGAAGCTGAGGCTCAGCCGCCTTCGAGCGTCTCCTTCGCGCTGCGACCGTAGGTCTGCCGGTACAGGTTGTTGAAGCGCGAGGAGTTGCCGAATCCCCAGCGCCGGGCGATCTGGGCCACCGACTCGTCGTTGGCGGCGTTGCGCAGATCGCGGTGCGCGCCGTCGAGGCGCACGCGACGCAGGTACTCGGTGGGGGTGGTGTCGATGCTCCGCCGGAAGGCGTACTGAAGACCTCGGGTCGAGATGTGCACCGCCTCGGCCACGTCGTCGACCGTGATCGGCAGATGCGCGTTGTCGTCGATGTAGGCCAGCGCCCTGCTCACGGTGGCTCCGCCCTCGCCTGCGCCGTCACGGACGATCGCCGATCCGAAGGTCGACGGGAAGCAGCTGAGCACGACGGTCAGCGCGTGCCGGGCGAGACCCGCCTCGATCAGCTCATCGCCGTCGACCGACATCGCCGAGTTGAGCAGGTAGTCGAATGCCCGCGCCCATTGGCGCGCGGCGGCATCGGAGCGGGGGTGCACCGAGGTCAGTCGCAGCGAGAGCAGATCGTCACCGGTGATCCGGCGCGCCAGCTCCTGAGCCCGCCCGCGGTCGAAGATGAGCGCTGAGACCTCAGCGGTGCCGTTCCACTCGGCCTCGACCTGCGTACTGTCGGTGGCCCAGGGCATGCCGGGTTCGATGACCGATCGCCGGCTGCGCAGCACGCCGTCGGCGGTGACCAGCCGGCACGCGAACAGCTGATCCTCGGGCTGCACGCGCGAGTGCACCTCTGCGGTCAGCGAGTACCGCACGATCGACATGTCGCACAGGGTGGCCGACCGCCAGCGGAACGCGAAGTCGTCAGGGTCGATGCGCAGCAGCGACGCCGAGGGCACGAACGTCTTCCAGATCTCCTCGACATCCGAGACATCGTCGGAGTCCATCCGCACAATATCCGCCACAGAGCCTCCTGTGCACACGGGTAATCAGGTATGACGCACCCACCAGAATATCCGTCGAGGGGGCATTCGGGCCACTGCGACCAGTGGTCAGGAATCGAGAAGCACCCGGTTGCACGCCGGATCTATCGTTGAGGCACACCACGAGGAGGACACCATGTCGAAGACCGAGACGGCCAACTTCACCGATGCCGAACGCGAAGCGATGAAGGCGCGCGCGAACGAGGGCAGAGCGGCGCGCTCACGGGCGAAGAAGGACCCCGCGCAGGCGCGGGCCGAGGGCGAGGCCGAGGTGCGGGCGAAGCTCGCTGACATGCCCGATGACGACCGCGAGCTCGGCGAGCGCCTGCACGCCATGGTGGCGGAGGTCGCCCCGCACCTCGTGCCCAAGACCTACTACGGCATGCCGGCGTACGCGAACGAAGCGGGCAAGGTCGTGTGCTTCTACAAGCCCCGCTCGAAGTTCAAGGTGCGCTACTCGACGTTCGAGTTCGACCAGGCCGCCAACCTCGACGACGGCGCCGTCTGGCCCACCGCGTATGCGGTGACCGCTCTCGGCGACGACGAGATCGCCTTCCTCGCCGAGCGGGTGCGGCTCGCGGCATCCTGACGCGGGGATCAGCCCTTCAGCTCGGCGAGCGCCTTCTCGAGGCGCCCGACGGCAGCATCCACGTCTCCCAGCTTGTCGAGGCCGAACAGTCCGACGCGGAAGCTCGAGAAGTCGTCGGGCTCGTCGCAGTGCAGGGGCACGCCGGCGGCGACCTGCAGGCCGTGGGCTTTGAGGGCCGCGCCGCTGCGCAGATCGGGATCGGTGGTGTGCACGACGACGACCGTGGGCGAGGCGAAACCGGATGCCGCGACAGAGGGGAGCCCGTGCTCGGCGAGCAGGGCGCGCACACGGGTGCCGAGCTCGATCTGTGCTGTGCGCAGCGCATCGAACCCGCGCTCGCGGGTCTCGATCATCTGCTGCAGGTTGCGGGCGATGGTGTCGGTGGGCATCGTCGAGTGGTAGCCGGCCGAGCCGTCGCGGTAGCCGTCCGAGATCGTGAGCCAGCGGTTCAGGTCGAGCGCGAAGCTCGTCGCAGTGCCGGATGCCACGGCATCCCGTCCCTTTCCGCTGAGCATCACGTAGCCGACACCGGGCGATCCGCTCCAGCCCTTCTGCGGGGCCGAGAGCAGCACGTCGACGCCGAGGGCACCCATGTCGACCCACATCGCACCGGAGGCGATGCAGTCGAGCACGAGCACGCCGCCGACCTCGTGCACGGCGTCGGCGAGCGCGCGGACGTAGTCGTCGGTGAGGATGATGCCCGCCGCGGTCTCGACGTGCGGCGCGAACACGACCTCGGGGCGCTTCGCACGGATCGCGGCGACGACCTCGTCGATGGGTGCAGGGCTCCACGCCGCCTGCACGTCGTCGCTGTCGGGACGGGCGAGGCAGACGGTCACGTCGGACGCGACGTCGCCCATCTCGAGGATCTGCGACCAGCGGTACGAGAACAGCCCGTTGCGCACGATCAGCGTGCGCTTGCCTGTGGCGAGATGGCGGGCGACGGATTCCATCGCGAAGCTGCCGCCGCCGTTGACGAGTGCGGCGCTGTCGGCGTTGTACGCCTCGCAGAGGATGTCGATGGTCTGCTGCATGATGCCGATGAACCTCTTCGACATGTGGTTCAGCGATCGGTCGGTGAACACGACCGAGTACTCGAGCAGTCCGTCGGGATCGATGTCAGCGTGCGGCAGAGTCATGTCTCCACCCTGGCATCCGCACCTGTGCGAGCGACAGACCTTTCGCCGTGCGAAGGGGAACAGAAAAGCCCCGACCGAGTCGGGGCTTTCATCTGTGGAGCCTAGGAGATTCGAACTCCTGACATCCTGCTTGCAAAGCAGGCGCTCTACCAACTGAGCTAAGGCCCCCGAGCGGCGCGAACACCGCGGCTTCAATGATACATGCCGTCAGGTTGCGGACTGCAATCGGGCGCCGGGCACCTCGTACCCGCGCGTGTCGCGACGCGCCGGCCGGCCCCGCCGGCCGTGGTCAAGTCCCTTTCGAGCCGCGACCGAGGATCGGATGCTGATGACATGGGTGCGGAGAAGGCAGAACCGGAGAAGACGGGCGACGGTCACCACATCATCGTCGACGGACGACGGTGGCGTGCCACCGACCCGGCCATTCCCGAGACGTTCCGGCATGAGCTGGTCGACGAGCTGATGTCGGCGCGCCGTGCGGTGAAGGCGGGGGAGGGCGATGCCAGACGGCGGGTCGGCGACGCGAAGACCGCCCTGGGTGAGCGCGGTGCGCCGTGGTGGGAGGAGCGTTCGGGTACGGGGTTCGATGAGCGGATCGCCTCCGCGGTGCGGGCCCTGGTGCGCAAGCGAGGGGAGTCGTCGATCTGTCCGAGCGACGTCGCCCGCACGGTGGGCGGGGAGTCATGGCGGGCGATCATGGACGATGTGCGACGCGTCACGGCTCACCTCGCCGATCAGGGTCAGGTGATCGTCACCCAGAAGGGTGAGCCGGTGCAGCTGCGGGATGCCCGCGGGCCCGTGCGCATCGTGCGCGGACCCGAGCTGTAGCCCGCTCCTGAGACGCGAAGAAGGCCCCGCCGGAGCGGGGCCTTCTTCGTTGTCGGAGTGGGGCTACCAGGACTTGAACCTGGGACCTCTTCATTATCAGTGAAGCGCTCTAACCGCCTGAGCTATAGCCCCGTCAACCTCCAAGACTTTACCGGATGATCGAGGGGAAAAGCGAATCGAGCGCGGCCCGCGCTGCGGGCCGGGCGTTTCGGATCACTCCCCGGCGCCGCCCGGGCGCAGGGTCGCCGATCCTGCCGAGACGTTGCCGGTGATCCGGTGCGAGCTGCTGCTGCTCTGATCCAGGCTGCTGTCGAGTGATCCGGCACTCACGTCGCGCCGGAGGTCGTACTCGCGATCGGGCAGCGTGAGGTCGAGCGAACCGGCCGAGACCGTGAACGCGACGCTGTCGGGAACCGTGGTGAGGGTCGACACGACTCGCCCGGCGCTGATCGAGAACTGCGACTGCTCGACGCCCGCCAGCTCGATGTCGGCCCGCCCCGCGTTCACGTCGAGATCGAGGTCGCGCGCATCGCCGTTCAGCGACAGCGCTCCGGCGTTCACGTCGACGCCGAGCTCGTCGAACTCGCCGACGACGTCGAGCGAACCGGCATGCAGGGTGAGGCGGGCATCCAGGCCCTCCAGCTCGAGCGGAAGCACGAGCGTCGCCCGCTCGTCACCGCGCAGCCAGTCCGGGCTCCACCAGTCGAACCCGCGGTCGGGGCCCCGCACCTCGAGCTGCCCGCCGTCGGCACGCAGCGTCCATCCGCTCGTCGAGGCGCCGTCGATGCGCAGCTCGGCCTCGTCGACGTCATCGAACATGACCCGCATGTCGGCTCCGCCCACCTCGAGGTCGACGGCGGTCACGCCTCGGGCATCCGCCTTCAGCTGACCCGACTGGGGGCCGATCTGCTGCAGCCCGGTGACCGCGGCGGAGGCCGCAGATCCCAGCATCACCACTCCGCCGAACGCGGCGATCACCACGGTGATCGCGCCGATGCTCTTCTTCGTGCCGCTCATCGCAGCCCTCCCTGTTCGTTGCGGCCGGCGTCTGCCGAACCGGAGTTCTCGATGTGGGCGAGTGCGGCCAGCACTCGCCTGTTGCCGTCTTCGGGCTCGAGCCCGAGCTTCTGGAAGATCGCGGTGATGTGCTTCTCGACGCTGGCCTCGCTGAGGAACAGCATCCCGGCGATCGCGTTGTTCGACTTGCCCTCGGCGATCAGAGCCAGCACAGTCCTCTCTCGCTCGGTGAGACGCAGCATCCGCTCGTCGCGATTGCGGCGGGTGAGCAGCTGGGCGACCACCTCGGGGTCGAGCACGGTGGCGCCGGAGGCGATCCGCTCGACCGACTCGACGAACTCGGTGACGTCGGCCACGCGATCCTTCAGCAGGTAGCCGAGCGGTCCGCCCTGAGCGGCGATCAGATCGCTGGCGTAGCGCTCCTCGACGTACTGCGAGAGCACGAGGATCGGCAGCGTGGGCCGGCTGGCACGTATCGCGAGTGCCGCGCGGATGCCCTCGTCGGTGAACGTCGGCGGCAGCCTCACGTCGAGGATCGCCAGGTCGGGGGCGGATACGGTGACGGCATCCATCAGGCCCGTCGTGTCGGGCAGCGCGGCGACGACCTCATGGCCGGCGTCGTGCAGCAGACGGACGAGACCCTCGCGCAGCAGCACCGAGTCCTCGCAGATCAGGATGCGCATGGCACCGTCACCTCCAGGCTGGTCGGCCCGCCTGCGGGGCTGTCGAGGCGGAAGGTGCCGCCGGCGGCGAGCACGCGGTTGGTGATGCCGTCGAGGCCACCGCCGGGCTGCACCTGTGCGCCGCCCATTCCGTTGTCTTCGACCCGGGCCCACAGCCCGCCGTCGCGGCTGCGCACCACGACGCGGCATTCGCTGGCGCGGGAGTGCTTCGCCGCGTTCGTGAGCGACTCCGCGATCGCGAAGTAGACGGCGGCCTCGGCGTCGCGGCACGATGCGCCGGCGCCGGTCATCGACGGGTCGATGCGCACGTCGAGCTGCACGGGGATGTGCGAGCGTCCCGCGAGCGCCGAGAGCGCCGCATCGAGGCCACGGTCGTCGAGCACGGAGGTGTGGATGCCGCGGGCGAGCTGTCGCAGCTCCGTGATCGCCGCCTTGGTCGAGGTGTGCGCCTCGTCGATGAGCGCCTTGGCCGCAGTCGGGTCGGCGTCGATCTTCTGCTTGGCGAGTCCGAGCGTCATGCCGACCGAGACGAGCCTCGGCTGGACGCCGTCGTGCAGGTCTCGCTCGATGCGGGTGCGCTCGAGCTCGGCGGCGCGCACGGCGCCGGCACGCTGCGCCGTCGAGGTGCGCACCTGGGCGGTGAGCTCCGCCTCGCGGCTGGGGATGACGAGGGCGCGGCTGAGCACGCGGTGCAGCAGCGCGAGTCCGATGATCGCCGCGATGCCGGCGATCACGCCCAGGATGCCGACCAGCGGCGCCCACTCGACGGCGAGGTAGCTGCCGAACGGGCCCTCGATGCTGTCGTCGGACGACAGCGGAGCGAACGAGAAGATCGCAGACCAGACGACGCCCCAGAACAGCCGCAGCACCAGGGTTCCGGCGATGCACGCCAGCACGAAGTTCAGCATGACGCGCCACATGCGGCCGTCGATCGACTGCCTGCCGAGGTTGCGCAGCCACCCGCCGAATCCGGGGCGCGTGCGCTCCCGCCACTGCAGGTCGGGAACATCAGCGCAGTAGAGGGCGCCGATGCGGCGCACCTCGAACCATGCGACGCCGAAGAGCGCGTAGACGACGCCGACGAGGAACAGCAGCCCGATGCCGAAGACGAAGAGCAGAGCGACGCCCACGCCGAGAACCGTGCTCAGCACGGCGAGGGCGCCCGATCCGACGGCACCGAGGGCCGCGAGCTCGAGAACGGTCAGGGCGATGCGCAGCGGCGGCTGCTCGGCATCCGTCTTCGTGCGAAGCGGTGCAGGCGCGGGCGGAACCGGCGCGGGTGGAACCGGCGCGGGCGGAACCGGCGCGGGCGGGGCCGGCGGGGTCGGAACCGGCGCCGGCGGGGTCGGATTCGTGGTCATGACTCAAAGCTACGGTTCAGCAGAGCATCACGACACGGAGCCAGCCCGACAGCCGCATTCGGGTTTTCCCTACTGGGGACCTCCCCGTCCTGTGCCTCAACATGGTTCACTGGCTGCATGACAGCCCCTGAAGCCGCTCACGCAGGCGAACCTCATGGAGCCGGTCTCGGCCAGCGATTGAACTGGCTGCGCGCGGGCGTGCTCGGCGCGAACGACGGGATCGTGTCGGTCGCCTCGCTCGTCGTCGGTGTCGCCGGAGCGACGACCGACAACGCGGCACTGCTCGTCGCGGGCCTCGCCGGCCTGGTCGGCGGCGCGATCTCGATGGCGCTCGGCGAGTACGTGTCAGTGAGCAGCCAGCGAGACAGTGAGCGCGCGCTGATAGACAAAGAGCGGCACGAGCTGCGGACGATGCCCGAAGACGAGCTCGCCGAGCTCACCCAGCTCTATCGTGCACGGGGCCTGAGCGAGCAGACCGCCCAGCAGGTCGCCCGCGAGCTCACCGAGCACGACGCGCTCGCAGCGCACCTCGAAGTCGAACTCGGCATCGACCAGCACGACCTCGTGAACCCGTGGCATGCCGCCATCTCGTCGGCCGTGTCGTTCACCATCGGTGCGCTGCTGCCGCTGCTGGCCATCCTGCTTCCGCCGCCGGATTGGCGTGTGCCCGTGACGTTCGCGGCGGTACTGGTGGCTCTCGCGGCGACGGGCGCCATCTCGGCGAGAGTCGGGGGCGCACCTGCGCTCCGCGCATCAGCTCGGCTCGTGGTCGGCGGTGCGGCGGCCCTGCTCGTCACCTGGCTGATCGGCACTCTGCTGGGCACGACGGGAGTCGTCTGATCGGTCGACTCCGCCAGGAGCAGAAGAGAAGCCCCTCCCGTGAGACGGAAGGGGCTTCTCGCTGACGAGATCAGTTCGACATGAACCCGACGAGCAGTCCGCCGGTCACCTTCACCGCCAGGTTGTAGATGCCCGCGATGACGGCGCCGAGCACCGTGAACACGATGAGGTTCAGGATCGAGACGACCGCACCGAACGCCATGACCTGCGGAAGGCCGATGAGGCTCTCGAGGTCGACGGCTCCGTCGGTGAGCGTGTCGAGGAAGTCACCGGTCTGGCCGATGACGTTCGTCGCCTGCAGAACCATGAACACGAGGAAGAACGACACCATGGTCACGATCGCCAGTGCCACCGCTCCGAGGAACGACAGCTTCACAGCCGACCAGAAGTCGACGTAGACCAGGCGCAGGCGCACCTGCTTGCCGCCGGTCTTGCGCGTGGACTTCTTCGCCAGCTTGTCAGCCACTGTGCTCATGTGTCAGTGCTCTCTCGTTCTCAGGCTTCGGGGGAATCCGCCGCGGGGGTCTGCGCGGGGGTGGGGGTCTCGGATGCCGGGGTCTCGGTCTCCGCGTCGTCCTCTTCGTCGATGCCGCGCTCGCTGTTGCGTGCGACGGCGAGGATGCGGTCATCTCCGGACATGCGGGCGAACACGACTCCCATCGTGTCTCGGCCCTTCGCCGGCACCTCGGCCACGGCAGAGCGTACCACCTTGCCGCTGGACAGAACCACCAAGACCTCGTCGTCCTCCGAGACGATGAGACCACCCGCGAGAACGCCTCTCTCGTCGCTCAGCTTGGCGACCTTGATGCCCGTTCCGCCGCGCTTCTGCACCTTGTACTCGTCGACGGTGGTGCGCTTCGCGTAGCCGCCGTCGGTGACGGTGAACACGAACGATGCGTCGGAGACGATGGATGCCGAGAGCAGGCAGTCGTCGTCGTCCTTGAACTTCATGCCCCGCACGCCCTCGGTGGCGCGGCCCATCGGCCGCAGCGCGTCGTCGGTCGCGTGGAAGCGCACCGACATGCCCTTGGCGCTGATGAGCAGGATGTCTTCATCGGAGTTGACGAGCTTCGCGCTCACCAGCTCGTCGGTCTCACGCAGGCGGATCGCGATGACGCCGCCCTGACGGTTGGTGTCGTAGTCGCCGAGGCGGGTCTTCTTCACCAGGCCGCTGCGGGTGGCCAGCACCAGGTAGTCCTTCGCCTGGTAGTCGCTGATGGCGAGCACCTGGGCGATCTTCTCGTCGGGCTGCAGCGCGAGCAGGTTCGCGACGTGCTGACCCTTGGCATCGCGGCCCGCCTCCGGCACCTCGTAGGTCTTGGTGCGGTAGACGCGACCCTTGTCGGTGAAGAAGAGCAGCCAGTGGTGCGTGGTGGTGACGAAGAAGTGCTCGACGAGATCGTCGGCGCGCAGCTGCGCACCCTTCACTCCCTTGCCGCCACGGTGCTGCGAGCGGTAGTTGTCGCTGCGCGTGCGCTTGATGTAGCCCTCGCGGGTGACGGTGACGACCATCTCCTCGACGGGGATGAGGTCTTCCATCGACATGTCGCCGTCGTATCCGTGCAGGATGTGCGTGCGGCGCTCGTCGCCGAAGCGGTCGACGATCTCGGTGAGCTCGTGGCGCACGATGTCGCGCTGGCGCGACTCGGTGGCGATGATCTCCTTGTAGTCGGCGATCTTCAGCTCGAGCTCGGTGGCCTCGTCGATGATCTTCTGCCGCTCGAGGGCCGCGAGGCGGCGCAGCTGCATGTCGAGGATCGCCTGGGCCTGGTCGTCGTCGATGTCGAGCAGCGTCTTCAGGCCCTCGCGCGCCTCGTCGACCGTAGGCGAGCGGCGGATCAGTGCGATGACCTCGTCGAGGGCATCCAGTGCCTTCAGGTATCCCTGCAGGATGTGCATGCGCGCCTGCGCCTTGCGCAGCCGGAAGCCGGTGCGGCGCACGATGACGTCGAGCTGGTGGTCGAGCCAGTGCGTGATGAAGCCGTCGAGGCCGAGCGTGCGCGGCACGCCGTCGACGATCGCCAGCATGTTCGCGCCGAAGTTCTCCTGCAGCTGGGTGTGCTTGTACAGGTTGTTCAGCACGACCTTGGCGACCGCGTCGCGCTTGAGCACGACGACGAGGCGCTGACCGGTGCGGTCGGACGACTCGTCGCGGATGTCGGCGATGCCGGTGATCTTGCCGTCGCGCGCCAGGTCGCCGATCTTCACCGCGAGGTTGTCGGGGTTGACCTGGTACGGCAGCTCGGTGATCACGAGGCAGGTGCGGCCCTGGATCTCCTCGACCTCGACGATCGCGCGCATCGTGATCGAGCCGCGGCCGGTGCGGTACGCCTCGTGGATGCCCTTGGTGCCGAGGATCTGCGCTCCGGTCGGGAAGTCGGGGCCGGGAACGCGCTGGATGAGACCCTCGAGCAGCTCCTCACGCGGAAGCTGCGGGTTGTCGAGCGCCCACAGAGCGGCGGCCGAGACCTCGCGCAGGTTGTGAGGCGGGATGTTGGTCGCCATGCCGACCGCGATGCCGATCGAGCCGTTGACGAGCAGGTTCGGGAACCGCGCCGGCAGAACGTCGGGCTCCTGCGTCTGCCCGTCGTAGTTCGGCGAGAAGTCGACCGTGTCCTCTTCGATGTCGCGCACCATCTCGAGCGCGAGCGGGGCCATCTTCGTCTCGGTGTACCGAGGGGCGGCGGCGCCCATGTTGCCGGGGGAGCCGAAGTTTCCCTGACCGAGTGCGAGCGGGTAGCGCAGCGACCACGGCTGCACGAGACGCACGAGGGTGTCGTAGATCGCGGTGTCGCCGTGGGGGTGGTACTGACCCATGACCTCGCCGACGACGCGGGCGCATTTCGAGAACGACTTGTCGGGGCGGAAGCCGCCGTCGTACATGCCGTAGAGCACGCGGCGGTGCACGGGCTTGAGCCCGTCGCGCACGTCGGGCAGCGCACGCCCGACGATGACGGCCATGGCGTAGTCGAGGTACGACCGCTGCATCTCGGACTGCAGGTCGACCTGGTTGATGCGGCCGTGCTCGTGGCCCTCGTTGATGTCGGGGCGTTCTTCGTCAGTCATGTCGTCTTCTCTGTCCCGCGTGATGCTGCCGGATTAGTGCCGGACTACGGACTCTTCTCGTCGTACGCAGAGCGGGGCCCTCCCGCTGCGCGGGTCCCTCGCGATGCTCACTCCGAGAAGAGTCCTCCGTCCTGAGTTTCTGTGTGCTGCTGCCACCACGAGCAGCAGCGTGTGTGTGTATGTGTGGGTGGAGTCAGATGTCGAGGAAGCGGACGTCCTTGGCGTTGCGCTGGATGAACGTGCGTCGCGACTCGACGTCCTCACCCATCAGCACGCTGAAGATCTCGTCCGCCGCTGCGGCGTCGTCGATGGTGATCTGGCGAAGGGTGCGCGTGGTGTGATCCATCGTGGTCTCCCACAGCTCCTTCGCGTTCATCTCGCCCAGACCCTTGTAGCGCTGCACGCCGGCATCCTTCGGCAGACGCTTGCCGTTCTCGGCGCCGTGCTTGAGCAGCGCGTCGCGCTCGGCGTCGGAGTACACGTACTCGTGCGGCGAGTTCGACCACTTCAGGCGGTACAGCGGGGGCATCGCCAGGTACACGAAGCCGGCCTCGATGAGTCCGCGCATGTAGCGGAACAGCAGCGTGAGCAGCAGCGTCGTGATGTGCTGGCCGTCGACATCGGCATCCGCCATCAGGACGATCTTGTGATAGCGGGCCTTCTCGATGTCGAAGTCCTCGCCGATGCCCGTGCCGAAGGCCTGGATCATCGCCTGGACTTCCTTGTTGCCCAGCGCCTTGTCGAGACGCGCGCGCTCGACGTTGAGGATCTTGCCGCGCAGCGCGAGGATCGCCTGGGTGTGCGGGTCGCGACCCTGCACGGCCGAGCCGCCTGCCGAGTCACCCTCGACGAGGAAGATCTCGCTGATCGACGGGTCCTTGCTGGTGCAGTCCTTGAGCTTGTCGGGCATCGCGGCCGACTCGAAGACGCTCTTGCGGCGGGCGGTCTCTCGCGCCTTCCGGGCGGCGAGACGCGCGGTCGCGGCGTCGATCGCCTTGCGGATCACGTTCTTCGCCTGCTGCGGGTTGCGGTCGAACCAGTCGCCGAGCTGGTCGTTCACGATCTTCTGCGTGAACGCCTTCGCCTCGGTGTTGCCGAGCTTGGTCTTGGTCTGCCCCTCGAACTGCGGCTCGCCGAGCTTGATCGAGATGACCGCGGTGAGTCCCTCGCGCACGTCGTCGCCGGAGAGGTTCTCGTCCTTCTCCTTGAGGAGGTTGTTCGCGCGGGCGTAGCGGTTGACCAGGCTGGTGAGAGCGGCGCGGAAGCCCTCTTCGTGCGTTCCGCCCTCATGGGTGTTGATCGTGTTGGCGTAGGTGAACACGTTCTCGGTGTACGAGGTGGTCCACTGCATCGCGAGCTCGAGCGAGATCTTGCGCTCGGTGTCTTCGGACTCGAACGCGATGATCTCGTCGTTGACGACCTCGGCCTTGCGCACCTTGTTGAGGTACTCGACGTAGTCGACGAGACCGCGCTCGTAGAGGAAGACCTCGGCCGGCTGGCGGGAGACGACGGTGCCGTCGACCTCGTCCTCGATGGCGGATGCCGGACGCTCGTCGCGCAGGGCGATGCGCAGGCCCTTGTTCAGGAACGCCATCTGCTGGAAGCGCGTGCGCAGCGTGTCGTAGTCGAACTCGATCGTCTCGGTGAAGATCTCGGGGTCGGGCCAGAACGTGATGGCGGTTCCGGTCTCGTCGGTCGCCTCGCCCTTCTCGAGCTTCTGCTGCGGGGTGCCGCCTTCGGCGAAGCTGTGCCGCCAGACGAAGCCCTTCTGCTTGACCTCGACCTCGAACCGGGTCGAGAGCGCGTTGACCACGGACGAGCCGACGCCGTGCAGACCGCCCGAGACGGCGTAGGCGCCGCCGCCGAACTTGCCGCCGGCGTGCAGGATCGTCAGCACCACCTCGACCGTCGACTTGTTCGGGTCGGAGGAGTGCGGGTCGACCGGGATGCCGCGGCCGTTGTCGACCACGCGGACGGCGCCGTCTTCGAGGATGGTGACCTCGATGTTGTCGGCGTGGCCGGCGAGGGCCTCATCGACCGAGTTGTCGACGATCTCGTACACGAGATGGTGCAGACCGCGCGGTCCGGTCGAACCGATGTACATGCCGGGGCGCTTGCGCACCGCCTCGAGACCCTCGAGGATCTGGATCTGATCGGCGCCGTAGTCACCGGAGACCTTCGAGGAGCTGTTCTCGGTCGCTGAGCTGTTCGTCGGATCCTGCTCAGAGCTGGTCGAAGGTTCTTCAGGCGTCATCAGGAATGGTTCTCCACATCGAAAGTACCCACTCATTCTATCGGGTTTCGAGGGTCGACATGCGCCTCAAACGCCGTGTGGTCGATTCTGAGCGCTTGAGGGTGCGGTCGTGATGCCCTACCCGTAGGTGTCCCGCGGGCCCCGTCCGGGCACGACGCGCGGACCCCACTTCCACGACGGCACATCCGGTCCGATGAAGCGGAGGTTCTGCACCCCGGCATCCGGATAGCGGTTGCCGATCTCGGTCATGATGACGGCGCGCATGAACTGCAGGTTCTTCGCCCACGCCGTCGAGTCGCACTTCACCGTCAGCACGCCGCGCTCCAGCGACACCGGCTCGGAGTGCTTCGCCGTATCGGCGCCGGCGAGCTCGGCCCACTGACGCACGAGGTCTTCCGCTGCCAGGGTCTTCTCCCAGCCCGAGTCCTTGGTGAGCTTGGCGAGCACGTCGCCGAGGGTGCCGGGGTCTCGCCCCTTGGTGAACGGCGCGTTGTCGTCGTCCACCTCGATGCGCTTCTTGCGCTTCCAGTTCTTCGCGCTCGGCTTGAGTCCGCGCAGTCGCAGGTACGTGGCGACGGTCTCGGGAGGCTGCGGATCAGGCATCCGGATCACCCTCCGACTCGCGGTCGTCGCTGATCGTGCCGGCGCTGATCCGCACCACGTGGCGGTGCAGCGGCTCGGGGATGTCGGCCTCGACGGCGGCGGTGACGATGACCTGCTCGTAGCCGGCGGTCAGCGCCGCGAGGCGCTGCCGGCGATCGGCGTCGAGCTCGGCGAACACGTCGTCGAGGATCAGCACGGGATCGCCCGCGGGCGACTCGGCGCGCAGCAGCTCGGCGGACGCGAGGCGCAGCGCGAGCGCCACCGACCACGACTCGCCGTGCGAGGCGTAGCCCTTCACGGGAAGGTCTCTGACCCGCAGGATCAGATCGTCGCGATGGGGACCGACGAGGGTGAGACCTCGTTCGATCTCCTTCGACCGCTTGGCCTGCAGCGCGGCTCGGAACTGATCGGCGATCTCGCCCCTGGCATCCGACTCGGCGTCGGGCTCATCGTCGTCTTCCTCGGGATCGGCACCGCGCGCCGAGAGCGCCCACTCGAGCTGCGGACGGTGATCGGCTCCCGCGATGGCGGCGTAAGCCTCGGCGACCGGACCCTGCAGATCGGCCGCGAGACGCAGTCGCGCGTGGATGATCTCGGAGCCGAGGGCGATGAGCTTGTCGTCCCACACATCCAGTGTCGACAGGCCCTCGCCGCGAACGCCGCGGGCGCGCGCCGACTTCAGCAGAGCGGTGCGCTGCCGGAGCACCCGCTCGTAGTCGGCGATGACACCCGCCATGCGAGGAGTGCGCTGAATCAGCATCTGATCTGCGAATCTTCTGCGCGAAGACGGGTCGCCGCGCACGATCTGGAGGTCTTCAGGGGCGAACAGGACGACATGCGCATAGCGCGGCAGCTCGTTGGTCTTCGACGGTGAGCCGTTGATCCTCGCCTTGTTCGATCCCTGGCGGTTCAGCTGCACCTCGACGAGCACCTTGCGCTCTCCGTGCGCCAGCCGCGCCCGGATGACCGCGAACTCCTGGGCGTCTTTCACCATCGGAGCATCGGACGAGACCCGATGCGATCCGAGGGTGGCGAGGAAGACGATCGCCTCGGCGAGGTTCGTCTTGCCTTGACCGTTGCTGCCGACGAGCACGTTCGGGCCGCGATGGAGAGTGAGATCGGCGGTCGCGTAATTGCGGAAATCGACCAGGTTCAGGTGCTCCACAATCACCGCTTCAGCCTACCTTCGGCCCCCGACATCGGCCCCGGGGAGCCGGATGCTCGCGATCAGCGCAGCAGCAGGTTCGGCTGCAGCAGGTACTTGAACGAGTCGAGGCCCGCCTGGTCGACCGACGTCTGGCTCGTGATGAGCACGGGGCTGAGCTTATTGGCGTTGTCGCTCGACGTGAACGTCACGCGGGTGAACTCGCTCTTGACTGCGCCGAGAGCCTCGAGCAGGTACTGCGGGTTGAGACCGAGCGTGACCTCGTCGCCGCCGTTGAGGTGGGCGTCGACCGACTCGGATGCTCGTGCCTGCTCGCTGCCGGAGGCATCCATCGTCACACCGTCGGCGCCGAAGGTGAAGCGCAGCGGAGCAGACCGGTCGAGCACCAGGGCGACACGACGCACCGCCTCGATGAGCTCGCCCGTGTTGACCACCGCGTAGTGGTCTGTCTGCTCGGGGAAGAGCCGGCGCACGGGCGGGAAATTGCCCTTGATCAGCAGAGATGTCACGGTCTTGTTGCCCGCGGTGAAGGCGATGATCTCGCGGTCGCCCGCGCCCGAGAACGCTACCTCGATGTTGCCCGCGTGGGCGAAGGTCTTGCCGACCTCGGTCAGAGTGCGGGCCGGGACCAGCGCCGACTGCTCGGCGACCTGGCCGTCCCACGGCACGTCGCGCAGCGAGACGCGATAGCGGTCGGTCGCGACGAGGCTCAGATTGTGATCGGCGACCTCGAGCTGAACACCGGTGAGCACAGGGGTCACGTCGTCGCGCGATGCCGCGAAGGCGACCTGGGCGATCGCGGTCGCGAAGTCCTCGGCCGGCACGACGCCGGTGGATCCGGTGACCTCGGGGATCGACGGGTACTCCTCGACGGGCATGGCCGCGAGGGTGAAGCGCGCGGAGCCGCAGGTCACGGCGACGCCGCCGTCTTCTTCGACCGCGATCTCGATCGGCGCGTTGGGCAGCCGGCTCGCGATGTCGGAGAGCAGTCGGCCGTGCACGAGGATCGTTCCCGGGTCGTCGACGGTCGCCTCGATGGTCGTGCGAGCGGAGGCCTCGTAGTCGAACGCGGAGAGGGTCAGGCCCTCACCGGATGCCTCGATGAGCACTCCCGCGAGGATCGGCTGCGGATTGCGCTGCGGAAGCAGCTTGACGACGAAGGACACAGCCTCGCTGAACACATCGCGGTTGACCTGGAACCTCACGGGCGCTCCCTCGTTGTACCTGCTCACTGCAGTGGGCGCACTGCAGGCGATCCCATGCTAGTCGCAGGTGACGAGCCGTCCACCACCTCGAAGGTCTTGTGATTCGGGGTTCGTCCACATCCGTCTGGTCATCGAATGACCCCTGACCTGATGGAGATCTCTTAACGGTGTTAACAACTGTGGATTCTGTGGATAAGTCGGTGGATATCAGCAGGGAGTAGGTAACTACACACGTGTGACATGTGGAATCCCTGAGGAATCCGCGGGTTTCGGGGGTGTGGGCTCTTTTCTCCGTGGTGGTGCTTATCCACAGGGGACCCCGTGCGGAGGCATCCGGAAGCCGAAGTTTCCACAAGTTATCCACAAGCCCTGCGGAGAACCGGTCCGATTCCGCGCCAGAGCAGGCGTGCCGGGCGGTCAGCGACGGCTGATCTGGGTGGTGATCTCGGTGACCTGGTTGTAGAGCGAACGACGCTCTTTCATGAGCTCGCTGATCTTCTTGACCGCGTACATGACCGTCGTGTGATCGCGATTGCCGAACAGCTGGCCGATCTTCGGCAGCGACAGGCTCGTGCGCTCACGGCACAGGTACATCGCGATCTGACGGGCGGTGGCGATCTGCTGCGAGCGGCTCGATCCGTACAGGTCATCGACCGTGAGCTTGAAGTAGGCAGCGGTCGCCGTGATGATGTCGGTCGGCGAGATGATGTTGTCTTCCGTCGTGTCGACGATGTCGCGCAGCACCGTCTGCGCCAGCGAGATGTCGAGCATCGAGCGGTTCAGGCTGGCGAACGCCGAGACCCGGATCAGCGCGCCCTCGAGCTCGCGGATGTTCGACGACACCACGGTCGCGATGTACTCGAGCACCTCATCCGGGATGTGCAGCGACTCGCTCTGCGCCTTCTTGCGGAGGATCGCGATGCGCGTCTCGAGGTCGGGCGCCTGCACGTCGGTGATCAGGCCCCACTCGAAGCGGCTGCGCATGCGGTCTTCGAAGCCGGTCAGCAGCTTGGGCGCCACGTCACTGGTGATCACGACCTGCTTGTTGTGATCGTGCAGCTGGTTGAACGTGTGGAAGAACGCCTCCTGCGTCTCGGCACGACCCTGCAGGAACTGGATGTCGTCGATGAGCAGGATGTCGACCTCGCGATAGCGGCTCTGGAACGCTGCTCCGCGGTTGTTCGCGATCGAGTTGATGAAGTCGTTCGTGAACTCCTCGCTCGAGACGTACCGGACCTTCACTCCGGCGTACAGCGACTGGGCGTAGTCGCCGATCGCATGCAGGAGATGGGTCTTGCCCAGACCCGAGTCGCCGTAGATGAACAGCGGGTTGTACGCCTTCGCCGGCGCCTCGGCCACGGCGACGGCCGCGGCATGCGCGAAGCGGTTCGACTGACCGATCACGAAGTTGTCGAAGGTGTACTTCGGGTTCAGTCGCGATTCATGGCGCAGGGGAGTGGGCTGCTGCTGCTCCATGGGCGACTCGACGCGCGCCGGCTCCGCGGCGGCGAAGTCGGGCACCGAGATGGGCGCAGTCGGCTGGTCGATCAGCTCGTGGTTCACGACCGTGCGGTACGAGGTGACCTCGTCGCCGATGTCGGAGAGAGCCTCCATCATCGGCACGCGCAGACGCTTGTTGATCTGCGCCGCGGTGAGGTCGTTCGGCACATCCAGGTAGAGCACGCCGCCCATGACACCCGCCGGCACGACCAGGCTGAGGAAGCCCCGCAGCTGCGGACTGACGCGCTCATCCTCCGCCAGTCGCTCGAGCAGAGACGACCAGATGGGCACATCGGGATGGGCGGCAGAGGTCATGGTGCTCCGGGCGAAGTTGTGGAAAGGGCGCGTGAAGCGTGATCTCCCCCTGTGGATAACGTCGGATGCCACGGTAGTCATCGCCGCTGTTAACAGCAACCCGTCCCCGGAAACACGCGGGTGTGTCGTGGGTCAGCGAGATCTCCACAGTTGTGGATAATGGGTGTGCGCAACTCCACGGCTGCAGCGCGGCACCCGGTGCGGAGATCCACGGAATCCCCGGGCGGATTTGCCCTGCGCGGCGGCAGGTCGTACCCTTAATCGGTTGACTTATGCCATTTAGGCAGTACCCCCTGTCTCCGGATGCTTAGACCCGGTGACACCATTCCCGGAGTGATTCCATGAGCAAGCGCACTTTCCAGCCCAACAACCGTCGTCGCGCCAAGAAGCACGGCTTCCGCGCCCGCATGCGCACCCGCGCCGGCCGCGCCATCCTGTCGGCACGCCGCGCGAAGGGCCGCACCGAGCTCTCGGCGTAAAGCCCTGTGCTCGCCCGGCCGAATCGGCTGACCCGCGGCGTCGACTACCGGCAGGTGGTCCGTCGTGGCATCCGATGCGGCGGTCCGCGTCTGATCACCTCGGTGCTTCGTGGCGCGGATCAGCGGGCTCCCCGGTTCGGCTTCATCATCAGCAAGCAGGTAGGAACCGCCGTGGTTCGCAACACCGTTCGCCGACGCCTCAAGGCCGTGTGCGCGGAGTTCATCGACATGGTTCCCGAGGGCACGGATGTCGTCATCCGTGCCCTTCCTGCGTCCGCGACCGCGGACTTCGCCGCCCTTCGGACAGACGTCGAGCGCTGTCTGCGCCGCGTGCTGTCCGGAACGGCCCGCGCATGAGCGCGCTGCCGTCATATGCCTTCGGAACGGCGCGGTTCCGGGCATCCGATCTGCTGCGGGGGATCACGCTGCTGCCGCGCAACCTCGCCCTGGGATTTCTCACCCTCTACCGGGCTCTGATCTCACCGCTCTACGGGGACGTGTGCAGGTATTACCCGTCCTGTTCCGCGTACGCTGTAGGGGCGGTTCAGCAGAACGGCGCCGTGTGGGGAGCAGTGCTCTCCGTCTGGCGCATTCTGCGTTGCAATCCGTGGAGCGCGGGCGGCGTCGACGACGTCAAGCCCCACGCTCATTTCCGATACGAACTGACCCCCCGCGGGTTCGTCGTACCTGCTCGAAAGGACTGAACAGTGGACTTCCTGGGAATCATCCTGTGGCCGCTGAAGTGGGCTGTTGAGCTCATTCTCGTCGCATGGCACTGGCTGTTCACGACCATGGGCATGGCGCCGGCTGAGGGCATGACCTGGGTGCTGTCGATCGTCGGTCTGGTGATCGTGGTGCGCGCGGCGGTCTTCCCGCTGTTCGTCAAGCAGATCAAGAGCCAGCGCAAGATGATGGAAATCGCTCCTGAGCTGCGAAAAGTTCAGGAGAAGTACCGCGGCAAGAAGGATCAGCTGTCTCGTGAGGCCATGAGCCGCGAGACGATGGCGCTGTACAAGAAGCACGGCACGACGCCGATGTCGAGCTGCCTGCCGCTGCTGGTGCAGATGCCGATCTTCTTCGCCCTGTTCAGCGTGCTGAACGACGTGACCAAGCACCATAACGCCAGCACGGGCGGTGTGGGTCTGCTCAACGCCGAGCTCACCGAGCAGTTCTATGACGCCAAGGTGTTCGGCGCTGTGTCGCTGCACGAGAACCTCGGCGCCGCCTGGGAGGCGGGCAACACTCCGGCGATCGCACTGCTCGCGGTCCTCGTCGTGCTGATGATCGTGTCGCAGTTCTTCACTCAGCTGCAGATCATCTCGAAGAACCTGTCGCCCGAGGCCAAGACCGGCCAGGCGTACCAGATGCAGAAGATCATGCTCTACGTGCTGCCGCTGGGCTTCATCTTCTCGGGCGTCTTCTTCCCGCTCGGCGTTGTCATGTACTGGTTCGTGTCGAACCTGTGGACCATGGCGCAGCAGTTCCTCGTGATCCGCGAGATGCCGACCCCCGGCTCCGAGGCGGCGAAGGCGCGTGAAGAGCGCCTGGCTCGCAAGGGCAAGGCCGTCAACGCTCAGGGCAAGGTCGTTCCGATCGCCGTCTACGAGGCCGAAGAGCAGCGCAAGCTCGAAGAGGTCGAGAAGGCGAAGGCCGAGGCTCCCAAGCGTGAGCAGCCGATGAGCAAGAAGCGTGCGAAGAAGAAGGGCGCCAACTGATGACCGATGACGTGAAGGCCGCGCCGTCGGTCGAAGAGCTGGAGCACGAGGGCGACGTCGCCGCTGACTTCATCGAAGAGCTGCTCGACATCGCCGACATCGACGGCGACCTGAACCTCGACGTGCGCCAGGGTCGCGCCTATGTCTCTGTCGAAGCAGAGGGCAACGGACTCGCCCTGCTGTCTGCCCCCGACACCGTGCAGGCCCTGCAGGAGCTGACGCGTCTGGCCGTGCAGAATCAGACCGGCACGTTCTCTCGCATGATCCTCGACATCGGCGGATCCCGCGACACGCGCCGCCGTCAGCTGGAGCAGTTGGTGGATGCTGCCGTCGCGAAGCTCGACGAGGGTGCGACGCAGGCATCCCTGCCCTCGATGTCGAGCTACGAGCGCAAGCTCGTGCACGACATCGTGTCGGAGCGCGGGCTGACGTCGGAGTCCTACGGTGAGGGTGCCGATCGGCACACGGTGATCTCGCGCGGCTGAGCGCGATGTTTCACGTGAAACGAACCGAGCTTCGCGGCAGTTGCGACTGGAGGATGCTGAGATGACGAATCCTGCTGTCGAACCCGAGCCCTCTGTTGCAGCGGAGTTGTTCGGTGACCGCATCGACCTGGCCCGTCGGTTCACCGCTGCGCTCGTCGCGGAGGGTGAGCTGCGCGGACTGATCGGTCCGCTCGAGCTGCCGCGCATCTGGACGCGGCACATTCTCAACTCGGCAATTGCTGCACCGCTCTTCTACGGCTCTGTCGCTGATGTCGGTTCGGGCGCAGGTCTTCCCGGACTCGTCCTCGCGATCAGCCGGCCTGACGTGCAGTGGACCCTCATCGAGCCGATGGACCGCCGCGTCACCTGGCTGAACGAGCAGGTTGATGCCCTGGGCCTCGACAACGTCAAGGTCATGCGCGCCCGCGCTGAAGACGTCGGGCTCGAGTTCGACGTCGTGACCGCACGCGCGGTCAGCGCGATGCGCACGCTGGTGCCGATCACCGCGCCGCTGGTGAAAGACGGCGGGGAGCTCATCCTGCTCAAGGGGCACAACGTGCCGGCCGAGATCGACTCTGCGCAGAAGGTGCTCAAGAAGCACAAGGTGACCGATGTCACGGTTCAGGTGCTGGGGGAGGATCTTCTCTCCGAGACGACCCGTGTCGTCCGCGCTCGCGTTCGCGCCTGAACCCGGTCGTTGACCGAGCGAAGCGAGTCGACACGCAGCGTCAGAGTGCACTCCCTGAATGACTCGGTCGTTGAGCGAGCGAAGCGAGTCGAAACGCGGCACCCGGCTCGATGAGCGCGACCGGACCTCAACAACCGGTCGTTGAGCGAGCGGAGCGAGTCGAAACGCCGCTTCAGCCCGAGTTCTTTCGGCGCCGCCCTTCTCGGTCAATGATCACGTCGCGCGACGTTTCACGTGAAACGCCCCGGTTGCCCCTCCCGACCGCGGTTCGTGAGCGGATGCCTGAACGACACGGGCCGAACTCAATGCTGTGACTCCTTCTGCACATCGAGCTCGCTCGATCGTCTTGTCCAGATCTGCAATATGCCGCCGATGCTGACTCTCTCGGCGAGCTACATTCGCGTGATGACCGGATACACCTACATCCTGCGATGCTCAGATGGCACGTTCTACGCGGGAAGCACGAAGTACCTCGCGGACCGGATCGAAGCGCATCGTCAGGGGTTGGGTAGTGACTACACGACGAATAGGTGTCCACTCGAGCTGGTCTGGTCGGCCGAGTTCGCTCGTATTGACGAGGCTTTCGCGCTTGAGAAGCAGATTCAAGGCTGGAGTCACGCCAAGCGCCTCACTTTCATCGAAGGCGGCTGGGACGCGATCAAGGGGTGGAGTGCGCGGGAAAGAGCGCTCCGCGGCGAGCGGTAGCGCTGAGTTGCCTGTGTGCATGGGGCCCGGAGCCTCGTAACAGACGCATGTTTCACGTGAAACGTGCTCGAAGATCGGGAGTCGTCTCGTCCCCGCGCTCCTCGCTCAATGACCGGCGGTCGTGGTTCACATAAAACGCGCGCACGAGGCGTTTCGCCGCACCTTGGGAAGATGGAAGGTCAGGGCATTGAGCGAGCGGAGCGAGTCGAGACGCCCCGGTGTGTTCGGGCGTGGTGGCATTTCGACTCGTCGCTGCGCTCCTCGCTCAATGACCGGGGAGAGGTGTTTCACGTGAAACATGCTCACGAGAGCTCGCCCGGTACTCCAGGGAAGGAGAAGGTCCCGGACGTTGAGCGAGCGGAGCGAGCCGAAACGCCCGACGTGCACGGGCATGGTGACATTTCGTCTCGTCGCTGCGTTCCTCGCTCAATGACCGGGGAACGGTGTTTCACGTGAAACATGCGCGAGACGACGCCCCGAACCTCAGGGAAGGGGTAGGTGTCGGACGTCGAGCGCGCGGAGCGAGTCGAAACGGGGCTAAGGCGATGCATTTCGTCTCGTCGCTGCGTTCCTCGCTCAATGACCGGGGAAGCGTGGTTCACGTGAAACATGCGCGAGACGACGCCCCGAACCTCAGGGAAGGGGTAGGTGTCGGACGTCGAGCGCGCGGAGCGAGTCGAAGCGGGGCTAAGGCGATGCATTTCGTCTCGTCGCTGCGTTCCTCGCTCAATGACCGGGGAAGCGTGTTTCACGTGAAACATGCGCGAGACGACGCCCCGAACCTCAGGGAAGGGTAGGTTCCGGACGTTGAGCGAGCGGAGCGAGTCGAAACGCCCGACGTGCACGAGCGTGGCGGCATTTCGTCTCGTCGCTGCGCTCCTCGCTCAATGATCGAGAAGGGTGTTTCACGCGAAACACCCTCACGAGGCGTAGACGCGCCTCAGGGAAGGGGAGGTCTCGGAGGTTGAGCGATCGAAGCGGGGCGAACCCCCGGTGTGCTCGGGCATGGTGGCATTTCGACTGGTCGCTACGCTCCTCGCTCAATGACCGGGGAGGACGAGCATTTCGTCTCGTCGCTGCGCTCCTCGCTCAACGACCGGGGGTGTTTCACGTGAAACAGTCTCACGCGACGTTGCGTCGCACCCCAGGGAGGAAAGGGTCCGGACGTTGAGCGAGCGGAGCGAGCGGAGCGAGTCGAAACGCCCGACGTGCACGAGCAGGGTGGCATTTCGTCTCGTCGCTGCGCTCCTCGCTCAATGACCGGGGAGGACGAGCATTTCGACTCGTCGCTGCGCTCCTCGCTCAATGACCGGGGAAAGGTGTTTCACGTGAAACTTGCTCACGGGATCTTGCCCCGTACCTCAGGGACGGGGAGCGACTCGGACGTTGAGCGAGCGTAGCGAGTCGAAACGCGACGTCATGCGATGCATTTCGACTCGCTGCGCTCCTCGCTCAATGACCGGACGTTGAGCGAGCGTAGCGAGTCGAAACGCCCGACGTGTGCGAGCATGGTGGCATTTCGTCTCGTCGCTGCGCTCCTCGCTCAATGACCGGAGAAGCGTGTTTCACGTGAAACATGCGAACGAGACGTCGCGCAGCACCTCAGGAAGCGGAAGATCCCGGACGTTGAGCGAGCGGAGCGAGTCGAAACGGGATCTCATGCGATGCATTTCCACTCGTCGCTGCGCTCCTCGCTCAATGACCTTTCGATGCTGCGCTCCTCGCTCAATGACGGGAGGGGCGTGGGGGAGGGATCACGTAGAGTGGTAGGCGGTCCCGAAAGGAGTCGATGTTTCACGTGAAACCATCCGACAACGCATCGCCGAACAACGATTTCGGGATGGATACCCCGCTCGCTCGGGAACTGGCAGACCTCTCGTCACGACGCAAAGCGCTCAAGGCGGTCGAGGTGCAGTTCAGCGGAGACACTCGCGTCTTCACGGTCTCGAACCAGAAGGGCGGCGTGGGCAAGACCACGACCGCGGTCAATCTGGCATCCGCCCTCGCCGATCTCGGCGCGAAGGTGCTCGTGATCGACCTCGATCCACAGGGGAACGCCTCGACGGCACTCGGGGTCGCCCATTCCGCAGACACCAAGAGCATCTATGACGTGCTGATCAACGATCTTCCCTTCGGTGAGATCGTGCAGGACAGCCCGGAATCCCCGAATCTGCGCTGTGCACCCAGCACCATCCACCTCGCCGGCGCTGAGATCGAGCTCGTCTCGCAGGTTGCGCGGGAGTTCCGCCTTCGCCGCGCGCTCGAAGAGTACCTGAGCGACAATCCGGTGGACTTCGTCATCATCGACTGCCCGCCGTCGCTGGGGCTGCTCACGATCAACGCGTTCACCGCCGCATCCGAGGTGCTCATCCCCATTCAGTGCGAGTACTACGCGCTCGAGGGCCTGAGCCAGCTGCTCGGCAGCATCCAGATGATCCAGAAGCACCTCAATCCCGAACTTCACCTCTCGACGATCCTGCTGACGATGTACGACGCGCGCACGCGCCTCGCCCAGCAGGTCGCCGACGAGGTGCGAACCCACTTCCCGCAGCAGGTGCTCAACGCCGTGATCCCGCGCTCGGTGCGGGTATCCGAAGCGCCCAGCTTCGGACAGACCGTCATCTCGTATGACGGCACCTCGGCCGGCGCCGTCGCCTACCGGGAAGCAGCAGTCGAGATCGCGCAGCGCAAGGAATCCGCCGCGCAGAACAAGGGAGCATGATGGCCAAGCGCACTGGACTCGGTCGGGGGATCGGCGCACTCATTCCGACGACGGATCAGGCGGAGCGTCCCGTCGACGTCTTCTTCCCCGGCGCGACGAAGGTGAAGACGGATGCCAGCCCCTCCACCTCCGACACGAGCACCGCCACGACGAACGAGCCCGAGAAGGCCGACGCAGAGCTGTCGCAGGTCCCCGGTGTGCGTCTGATCCAGGTCGATCCGAACAGCATCGTCCCCAACCCGCGCCAGCCGCGTACGCACTTCGACGAGGATCACCTCGCCGAGCTCGTGCACAGCGTCCGCGAATTCGGCGTGCTCCAGCCGGTCATCGTCCGCGAGAACGCGGACGGCGAGTACGAGCTCATCATGGGAGAGCGCCGCACGCGTGCGGCACGGGAAGCCGGCCTGAACGCGATCCCCGCGATCGTCCGCGAGACCGCCGACGAAGACCTCCTCCGCGACGCACTGCTCGAGAACCTGCACCGCTCGCAGCTCAACCCCCTGGAAGAGGCATCCGCCTACCAGCAGCTGCTCGAGGACTTCGGGATCACCCAGGAGGAGTTGGCCGCCCGCATCGGCCGCTCTCGCCCCCAGATCAGCAACACGATCCGCCTGCTCCGTCTGCCCGTTCCTGTGCAGCAGCGCGTCGCGGCCGGCGTGCTGTCGGCAGGCCACGCCCGCGCGATCCTGTCGGTCGAGACCCCTGAGCAGATGCAGCGCCTCGCAGACAAGGTCGTGAACGAAGACCTCTCGGTGCGCGCCACCGAGGCTGCGGCCAAGACGCTGCCGAGCTCTCCTGGAACGACGAGCAAGCCCACCGCCGGTGCGCGCCGCGCCTACCTCGACGAGGTCTCGCACAAACTCGGTGACCGCCTCAACACGCGGGTGCAGATCACGCTCGGTGCACGAAAAGGCCAGCTCAAGATCGAATTCGCCTCGATCCAGGACCTCAATCGCATCCTCGCCGAGCTCGGCGAAGAGGAGTTCGGCTCGCGCTGACCCACGCAGCCACAGCAGCTGAGCACCGGAATCCCCGGTGCTCAGCTGCTTTCCGCGATGTATCGCCGCCGTCTGCTCGGCACCACCCCTTTCAGACGGCACCCGCGCTCCGCTAGCATCCGGAGCACCGACCGGAGGAGGGGAATCATGACCGATTCAGCCAGCAGGAGACCCGCGAGCGGGATCCGCGGAAGAGTGATCGGCGTGAGCATCGCAGCCGCGTTGGGAGGCTTCCTCTTCGGCTTCGACACCGCGGTGATCAACGGGGCGGTGGATGCCCTCGCGGGCGCCTTCGACCTCGGCGTGGGCCTCAAGGGCTTCGCTGTCTCATCGGCGCTCATCGGCTGCGCTATCGGCGCCTGGTTCGCCGGCCCTGTGGCGAACCGCTTCGGCCGCATCCCGACGATGATCGTGGCCGCCGTGCTCTTCCTCGTCTCGGCAGTCGGATCCGGTCTCGCGTTCGGCGTGATCGACCTCATCATCTGGCGCGTCGTCGGCGGCTTCGGCGTCGGTGCGGCGTCGGTGATCGCGCCGGCGTACATCGCCGAGGTCTCGCCGGCGCACGTACGCGGGCGGCTCGGCTCGCTGCAGCAGCTCGCGATCGTGATGGGCATCTTCGTCGCGCTGCTCTCGGATGCCCTGCTCGCGAACGTCGCTGGGGGAGCGGCGGAGCCCCTCTGGGGGCTGGAGGCCTGGCGCTGGATGTTCATCGCCGAGGCGATCCCCGCCGTCGTCTACGGGCTCATGGCGATGCGCCTGCCGGAGTCGCCGCGCTACCTCGTCGCGCGCGGTGACGTCGAGAAGGCCGCGGAGGTGCTCACCCTCGTCACCGGAACCATCGACGTGAAGGCCAAGATCACCGAGATCACCGGCACGATCAACACCGAGCGCAGCGAGTCGCTCAGTGACCTTCGCGGACACCGCTTCGGGCTGAAGCCGATCGTCTGGGTCGGCATCCTGCTGAGCATCTTCCAGCAGTTCGTCGGCATCAACGTGATCTTCTACTACTCGACGACGCTGTGGCGGTCGGTCGGCTTCGACGAGTCGGATGCCCTGACGATCACCGTCATCACCTCGGTGACGAACATCGTCGTCACGATCATCGCGATCCTGCTGGTCGATCGCGTGGGACGCCGCCTGATGCTCATGGTCGGCTCGATCGGCATGGCTCTCACATTGGGTCTGATGGCCGTCGCGTTCTCGTTCGGAACGCTGGATGCCGAGGGCGCGGTCGCCCTTCCCGACCCGTGGGCGACGATCGCGCTGATCAGCGCCAACGCGTTCGTGGTGTTCTTCGGAGCGACCTGGGGCCCGCTGGTGTGGGTTCTGCTGGGGGAGATGTTCCCCAACTCCATCCGCGCCGGAGCGCTCGCTGTCGCCGCCGCGGCGCAGTGGGCGGCGAACTTCTTCATCTCGACGACGTTCCCCGCGTTCGCCGAGATCGGGCTCACGTTCGCATACGGCTTCTACGCGTTCTTCGCGCTGCTGTCGTTCTTCTTCGTCTACTTCAAGGTGGCCGAGACGAAGGGCAAGGAGCTCGAGTCGATGACCGAGGATGTCACGGTCGAGCGCCGCAGACGGGTTCAGCGCTCGTAGAATTGTGTGGTGATCCCCTCGTTCCCGCGTCGTGCCAGCCTCGAAGTGCTGCGCGCCGAAGCGGGTGACGAGCGCTCGGTGCTGGTGCACGAGCGCCTGCGCAGCGGCGAGGATCCCTGGGATTTCATGTCTGAGCTGCCGTCGGTCGACGAGCTGGTGGTTCTGCTGCTGCGCACCGACGTCTACGAGGACCGCGGCGGCAACCCGCGGGATCCCCGCTGGAACGACGTGGTGCTGCGCAGCATCGCCCACGAGTATCCCGAGCTGAGCCCGACCGTCTGGCGGATGCTGGCCGCATAGCCGGCGCATCCACGAGCGCCGCGAATCCGCCAGCGCCGCGAACCCGGCATCCGGATGCAGAAAGCGCGCCACCTCGAAGAGGTGACGCGCTTTCGCTGTACGTGGGGATCAGCCGATGAACGGCGCGAGATCCTGCTCGAGGGCGAACTTCGGCTTGGCGCCGATGATGGTCGTCTTGACCTCACCGCCCTGGAACACCTTCATCGCCGGGATCGAGGTGATCTGGTACTTCATCGCCAGGTCGGGGTTCTCGTCGACGTTGAGCTTGAGGATCGTGATCTTGTCGGGGTTCTCGGCCTGGATCTCATCGAGAACGGGCGCGACCATGCGACACGGACCGCACCACGCGGCCCAGAAGTCGACCAGCACGGGTCCTTCGGCCTGCAGAACGTCCTGCTCCCAGGTTGCCTGAGTGGTTGCCTTGGCAGTCATGGATTGTCTCCTTGTTCGGTGTCCACCTGATCAAACGTCAGGAGGGAGGAATGTGTTCCCGATCAGCTCGCGATGATCTCGGCGGCGAGGGCGGCGGGCTCTTCGACCGAGGCGTCTTCGAGGTCTGCGATGAAGTGCTCGGCGTCGAGCGCTGCGACGACGCCCGACCCGGCCGCGGTGGCGGCCTGGCGGTAGGTCGGGTCGATCACGTCGCCCGCGGCGAAGACGCCGGGGACCGAGGTGCGCGACGAACGGCCGTCGACCCAGATGGTGCCGGCGTCGGTGAGCTGCAGCTTGTCGTGCACGAGGTGCGTGCGCGGGTCGTTGCCGATGGCGACGAACACGCCGTCGACGGCGAGCTCACGGGTCGTGTCGTCGACGGTCGAGCGCAGGCGGACGCCGTTGACCGAGTCGCCGCCGAGGATCTCGTCGACGGTGCTGTTCCACACGAACTCGATCTTCTCGTTCGCGAACGCGCGCTCCTGCATGATCTTCGAGGCGCGCAGCGAGTCTTTGCGGTGGATGACGTACACCTTCGACGCGAAGCGGGTGAGGAAGGTGGCCTCTTCCATGGCCGAGTCGCCGCCGCCGACGACCGCGATCTCCTTCTCGCGGAAGAAGAAGCCGTCGCACGTCGCGCACCACGAGACGCCATAGCCCGAGAGGCGCTCTTCGCCCTCGATGCCCAGCTTGCGGTATGCGGATCCGGTCGCGTAGATGATGGTGGACGCCTCGTGCACGGCGCCGCTGCCGAGGATGACCTTCTTGACCGGGCCGTCGAGCTCGAGCTCGGTGACATCGTCGTAGAGCACCTCGGTGCCGAACTTCTCGGCCTGCGCCTGCAGCTTGGCCATCAGATCAGGACCCTGGATGCCCTCGGGGAAACCCGGGAAGTTCTCGACATCGGTCGTGTTCATCAGCTCGCCGCCGACCTCGACGGTGCTCGCGACCAGCAGCGGCTTGAGGTTGGCACGCGCCGCGTAGATCGCGGCGGTGAATCCGGCGGGGCCGGAGCCGATGATGATGACCTGACGCATGTGCTCTCCTAAGGCGGCTGATGTTCAGCAGGCGCGGTGATCCGCGTCATCTGCGTAAACCCATGGTAACCGCGCGGCATTCCCGGGCGCTGTGCGGCGCCTCGCGAGCGGCGGCTCAGCGACCGGGCAGGAACCGGCGCAGCAGCGAGCCGGCAGCGCCGAGCTCGGGAGTGCGCATGAGGGCGAGCAGGCCGGCGTACACGGCGACCACCACACCGCCCACGAGCGCGGCCCCGAGGGCGCCGAGAAGCTGCGACTGGGTCATCCACCCGTCGGACCCGCCGCACAGCAGATACACGCCCCATCCGGCGAAGCCCGCCGGCACCGCGGCGATCGAGAACCACCCCAGTGCGCCCATCCATCGGCGTGCGCCGAGGGGGCCCAGTCGCCGGTGCAGCAGCCAGATCGCGAGCAGCGTCTGCACGGTGCTCGCGATGGACTGCCCGAGAGCGACGGCGGCGGCGAGGTGCGTGATGTCGAGCATCCCGGCATCGACCATCAGCCGGGCGCCGAGCGCGGTCGCGACCACGACCACGCACTGCACGAGGGTGAACAGCAGCGGAGTCCTGGTGTCGCTGTAGGCGTAGAACGCGCGCTGCACCATGAAGATCACGGTCAGGGGCACCAGGCTCACGAGGTAGGCGAGCAGCACGAGGGCGGCGGCCTCGGCATCCGGAGCCGACCTCGTGAACACCCGCGACGCGGGCACGGCCGCAGCGACCACAGCAGCCAGCGCGCCGACGATGAAGAAGCCCAGGGTGCGCACGGCGCGCGAGATATCGGCGATCACCTCGTCGTCGCGCCCGGCGACGGCGTGCTCGCTGATGCGCGTGAAGTAGGGGGTGCCGATCGACAGCACGATGATCGAGTAGGGGAGCATGAACACCAGCCAGGCGTTCGACATCACCGTGCTGCCCGCGCCCGAGCCCGAGGCCAGGTTGGCGACGTTGGTCTGCAGGAATCCGGTGGCGAGGCTCACCAGAGCCATCAGCAGGGTCCAGCTGGCGAGCTTGCCGACGTCGCCGAGCCCGACGCCGCGCCAGTGGAAGTCGGGACGGATGTGGATGCCGGTGCGCCGCCAGAACAGCATCAGCACCGCCGCCTGCACCAGGATGCCGAGGGTGGCCGTGCCGCCGAGTGCGGCGATCATCATCGGCGTCCACTGATCGACGTCGACCAGCTCGGTGCCGAAGACGGCCCCGATCACGAGGAAGCCGATGATCGACAGGATGTTGTTGACGACGGGCGCCCACGTGAACGGCCCGAAGATGTTGCGGGCGTTCAGCGTCTCGCCGACGATGGCGTACAGGCCGTAGAACACGATCTGCGGCAGGCACCAGTAGGCGAACGCGATGGCAAGGGCCGCCTGCTCACCGCCCTTCGGCAGCTGCACCGAGACGAGCCATGGGGTGAGGATCGCGGCGACGCCGGTGGCGACGATGAGCACGACGGTGCCGAGGGTGAACAGCTTCGAGATGAACGCGCTGCCTCTGTCGTCGTGCCGGGCCGCGGCGACGATCTGCGGCACGATCACCGCGGTGAGCAGACCCACCGAGATGAGGTTGAAGATGCTGTTGGGCAGCTTGTTGGCGACGTCGAACGCATCAGCCGCCTGAGAGCCGACAGCGCCGAGGACGAGCACGAGCACGATCGTGCGCAGCAGTCCGGTGACGCGCGAGATCATCGTGCCCGCGCCGATCAGTGCGCTGGCGCGGCCGAGACTCGTCACTTGCTCTCCTCAGGGGTGTCGTCTGCGGCATCCGCCCGGCGTCGCCGAACCATGCGCACGATGCCGACGATCAGCAGCAGCCCGATCACTCCGCCGAGGATGCCGAGGCCGATGCCCTCCCAGTCGGCGCGCAGCGTGACATCGGCGACCTCGGGCTGGCCGATGGGCACGCCCGCGTCGCTCTCGAGGCGGAAGCGGACATCGACCTCGCCACTCGCGACCCGCGCCTCGATCGGCACGTCGACGCGGGTGGCGCTCGAGGCGAGGGCCGTCACCGGGGTGACGGGCTGGATGTCGAGACGGTTGTCGGACGGGGTGCTGAACAGGTTGACGGTGACCGGCCACGGCAGGTCGTTGCGCACCCACACCGGCAGGGGCGCTGCCGAGGTGAACAGCTGCACCGGCTTGGGCTTCTGGACGGTCACCGACGTGAGCGTGGTGTTCACGCGGTCGGCGTGCGCCGCGGTGCGCTCGGTGAACTGCTCGTCGTCGAGGCCGACGCCGATCGTGCGCAGCACGCGGATGCGCTCGGGGGCCATCAGCACGTCAGGCTCATCGAGGATCGTCGCGAAGGCGGCGAGCCGGTCTTCACCCGCGAGCATGCTGTTGAGCTCGGCGACGCGTGCACCCGCGGTCGTCTCGGTGAGGGTGACGGATGCCGGTGCTCCGGTGCGCAGCGCGCTCAGCGTCGCACCGGGGGAGGCGAAGGCCACGAGCGCCTCGCGCAGCGCCTCGGGGGAGCGGGTCTCGGAGCGGTCGAGCGCGACGGCGGTCAGCTCGCTGCTGCGACCTGCGAAGAAGAGGTGGCCGGCGGTCCCCGCCAGCTGTGCTTCGGCCGCCGCGGGATCGGAGCGCTCGACGGCCGCAGACAGGCGGGCCGACGCCGAGGCATCGGTGACCAGCAGGTCGCGGGCGCCCACGGCGCTGTGCACGGCCGATGCGCCCTGCACGGCCGTGGAGGGCAGGATCGTCGTCACCCGGTCGCCGAGGTATCCGCCGAACGCCGCGAGGTCTTTCTCGGTGATGCCGGCTCGCGGCCAGAGGATGCCGGCCTGCGAGCCGCGGACGGCCGTGAGCTCGCTGTTGTCAGGCAGCTCGGGCTCGGCGCTCGGAAGCGGTGTGGGGGTCGGCTCCGATGTCGCTTCGGGCTCGGGCTCGACGGCGGGGAAGTCGGCGGGATCGAGGAGCGGAGCGAGGTCGGGCTCGGCGAGCAGCTGCGCCCGACCCGACTGCGCCTGCACCGTGGCATCGGCGTCGCCGAACTGCAGGGTGAACATGTCGTTCGGCAGGGCCTCGAAGCTCTCGAGCCACTGCGTCGCGCTCACCGGGGCCGACTCGCCGAGAACCCGGATCGCCGCAGGGATCGAGGGGTCGATGGCGAGGATGGCGCTGGTTCCCGAGACCGCCTCGACGAGATCGGTGAGAGCGCCGTCGTCGGCGGTGAGCGCGCTCAGCTCGTCGGCGGTGAGCAGTCCGCCGCTCTCGGGCGTCGCGGTGACGGGCACGATCACCGCGGTGCGACTGTCTGTCGGCGCCGTGACGACGACGACCGACTCTGCGGTGACGTTCCACGGCACGGTCTCGCCGTCGGCATCGGTGGTGGTGGCCCCGTTGAGGCGCGCCTTGAGCGGGTACACGCCTGGTGCGAGGGTGCCGAGGTCGGCGGCGTCGACGCTCACGCTCACCGAGTCGTCTGCGCCGTCGGCCACAACGGGGCTGCTCTCGGTGACGACGGTGCGGAACCCGCCGCCGGCCGTGCCCCCGTCGAGCCACGCGTCGAGGGCGGCGCCGTCGGCCAGGGGAGTCGTGTTCAGCTCGACGCTGACGCTTCCCGCGGTGAGGTCGCTGTCGGTGGGGTTGTCGATCGTGACGGTTCCGAGCATCGGCGTGCCCGGGGCGATCTCGCCACCCGCTCCGACAGAGAGGAACAGCTCGACGGCCGGGTCGGCCGGCTGCTCGGCATCCGCGTCGTCCGCGAGAGCGGCGGGCGAGACGCCGAACCCGAGCGAGCCGACCACGACCACCGCGGCGAGGCGGCTCAGCAGCCGTCGCGCGCGCGGGCGGGGGCCTTCGCGAGGGATCGTCGAGTTCATGTGTGCGGGTCGGCGGCTTCGGGAATCCGGCACCGACGACGCCCCCGATTCTAGGTGGCGACACCTCGCGAACCCTGAAGGCGCGTAGAGTGACGGCCGTGCCGCACCGCGCTCAGCCCTTCCCAGACGCCCCTCTCGCGCGGGCGCTCGCCGCCGATCTCGACGCAGCCGACTTCCGCTCGCAGCCGCTGAGGCGGCTGTGGGGTGAAGAGGCGGACGACGCCGTCGGTCGCGGCCTGCGGGAGCCGATCCTGCGCGCACTGGGCGGGCGAGACGACGTCCTGCCGACGCTGGGCCGGCTGTGGGTGCTCGGGATGCCGCAGCCGCGCGACGCGGTCGAGCGGGCCCTGCCGCAGCTCGGCGTCGAGGGCGCCGAGGCGCTCGGCCTTGCCCGGGTCGACGGCGGCGACGTGCATCCTGAAGCGCTGATCCGGCCGCAGTCGTTCGTGGATGCCGACGGCGTCGGCGAATGGTGGATCGCGAGCGACCTCGACGAGATCGCCCTCGGCGCCTCGCTGCCCGCCGATCACGTGCTGGGCGTCGGCGGCGCATCGCGCACGCTCGCCGAGCTGGTCATCCCCGTGCCGATCGGGCGGGCGCTCGACCTCGGCACCGGATGCGGGATCCAGGCGCTGCTGGTCTCGCGGCACGCTGCCGGTGTCGTGGCGACCGACATCTCGGCTCGCGCGCTGGCCTATGCAGAGCTGAACGCGCTGCTGAACGGCGTGCACAACATCGAGTTCCGTCTGGGCAGCCTCTTCGAGCCCGTCGCGGGGGAGTCGTTCGATCTCATCGTCTCGAACCCGCCCTTCGTCATCACCCCGCGCGCGTCGGGTGTGCCCGAGTACGAGTACCGCGATGGCGGGCTCGTGGGCGATGCCCTGGTCGAGGAGTTCCTGCGCAGCGCTCCCGCGCATCTCGCCCCCGGCGGCATCGCGCAGCTGCTCGGCAACTGGGAGTCGCGCGGCGGTGCTCGCGGCCTCGACCGCGTGCGATCGTGGATCGGCGACGAGCTCGACGCCTGGGTGATCCAGCGCGAAGAGCTCACCCCGCTCGGGTACGCCGAGCTCTGGATCCGCGACGGGGGGACGCTCCCGCGGGATGCCGAGTTCACCCGCCTGCTCACCGCGTGGCTCGACGACTTCGCCGAGCGTGACGTGACCGCTGTCGGATTCGGGTACATCCTGCTGCGCCGCCCGCCGGCGAACCACCACGTGCTGCGTCGCTTCGAGACGGTCTCGCAGCCGGTGTCGAACCTCGGGCGGGCACTCGGGGCCGGTCTCGCCGCACACGACGCTCTCGCCGAGGGCATCCCCGCCCGGCTCACGGTCGCACCCGACGTGACCGAGGCCCGCCATCTCATGCCGGGAGAAGACGACCCGAGCGCCATCGAGCTGCGCCAGGGCGGGGGCTTCGGCCGCACGATCGGCGTCGACAGCGCACTGGCCGGGTTCGTCGGCGCGTGCGACGGCGAGCTCACGGTCGCGCAGATCGCCGCCGCGCTCGCCGACCTCTTCGACGTGCCGCTCGCCGATCTGTGGGCCGACCTCGAGCCGCGCATCCGTCAGCTGGTGCTCGACGGCGTTCTTCTGCCCGCCGCGGAATAGCATCCGGCTTACATGCGTTCGCATACGACATGAAGGCATTCGGCTTCCTCTCCTTCGGGCACTACCAGGACGTGCCCGGCTCTGTCACCCGCACCGCCGGCGACATGCTGCGCCAGACCATCGAGCTCGCCGAGGGCGCCGACGAGATCGGCGTCAACGGCGCATACGTGCGGGTGCACCACTGGGCCCGCCAGGCCGCGTCGCCCATGCCGCTGCTGTCGGCGATGGCCGCCCGCACCAAGCGCATCGAGGTCGGCACGGGCGTGATCGACATGCGGTACGAGAACCCGTTCCAGTTCGCCGAGGAGGCCGCGGCGCTCGACCTGATCGCCGACGGACGCATCGCCCTGGGTGTGAGCCGCGGGTCACCCGAGACAGCGCTGCGGGGCTACGAGACCTTCGGCTTCCGCGACGAGGAGGACACCGAGCGCGGCAGCGTGCTGGCCCGTGAGAAGTTCGACCTGTTCCTCAAGGTGATCGACGGTGAGCGCATCGCACCCGGCGACCCGCGAATGGTCGGCCCTGGGCAGTACCTGGCCATCGAGCCGCAGTCGCCTACGCTCCGCGACCACATCTGGTGGGGAGCGGGGTCGCGCGCGACCGCCGAGGCCACGGGGCGCATGGGCCTGAACATGATGAGCTCGACCCTGCTCACCGAGGCCACGGGCCAGCCGTTCCACGAGCTGCAGCGCGAGCAGATCGATCTGTTCCGCGCCGCGTACACGCAGGCCGGCCACACGGGAGCGCCCCGGGTGTCGGTGAGCCGCAGCGTGTTCCCGCTGGTCAGCGACCGCGACCGCGCGTACTTCGGCATGCGCTCGCGCGAGAACAATGACCAGGTCGGCATCATCGACGGATACCGCTCGACGTTCGGCAAGACCTACGCGGCCGAACCAGACGAGCTGATCGAGCAGCTCCGCGCCGACGAGGCCGTCATGGCCGCCGACACGCTCATGCTGACCATCCCGAACCAGCTGGGTCCGGAGTACAACCTGCACGTGCTGCAGGCCTTCGCCGAGCACGTCGCTCCCGCGCTGGGCTGGAAGCCCAACACCGAAGGACCCGTGCAGGGCGACCCCGTAGCCTGACCCGCCTCGACCCCGGCGCGCAAGGGACGCGCCGGGGTTCACCGAGGGTTCACGAGACGGTCGAAGAAGACGGAAGACGGTTACCGAGCGGTCATCCGAGGGGACTACGAAGAGGAGCGGCATTCGCCGACTCCCCCTTCGTGAAGAGGTCCTCTTTCCATGCCCCATCCATCCCTTCGTCGTGCCGGAGCCGGAGCGCTCGCCGCCGTGGTCGTGGCCACCGCGCTGGTCTCCGGTGCCGCGCCCGCCGCCTTCGCGGACGAGACGACACCGACGCCCACGGCGCCCCCTGCCACTGAGCAGGCGGCGACCCCGGAGCCTTCGCCCACCGCTCCCACCCCCGACGAGACGGCCGAGCCGACTCCGGATGCCACGCAGCCCGCACCCACGGCGCAGCCGGCGGAGCCGGAGCCGACGGAGCCGGCGCCGTCGGAGCAGCCCGCAGAGCCGAGTCCGACCGAGCCGGCGCCGGCCGACCGCGCACCGGCAGAACCGGCCCCGGCTCCCGATGAGGTCGCGCCCGAGGCATCCGACGTCGCGCCGATCACCGGCGAGAGCGGCAACGCCGCCGAGCACTGGCCGCTCGTGATCACCGAGATCAACGGCGACAACGCCGGAGCCGACACCTACGAGTTCGTCGAGGTCACGAACACCACCGCCGAGCCGATCGATCTCACCGCACAGGGTCTGCAGATCAGGTACCACACGAGCCAGTGGAACACCGGCACCGTGCAGCCGCTGATCCACCTCGACGGCGAGGGCGACAGCCCGGCGGTCATCCCCGCCGGCGGCACCGCCGTGCTCTGGATGAACTACGCCGACGGCGACGCGCGCCGCAGCCTCACGAAAGAGCAGTTCCGCGCGTTCTACGACGTGCCGGAGACCGTGCAGGTGCTGCGCTTCGGACCGCAGGGCGGATTCGCGAACAGCGGCTCACGCGGCTTCAGCCTGACGGATGCCGAGGGTGCGACCCTCGCACGCGCCTGGGTGCCGTCGGACGACGGGGTCAGCTCGACCCCGTGGAACGCCCAGTTCGCGGTGCCGGACCAGATCGGATCGGCAGACGCCCGTCTGCTCGACTTCGACCCGACAGGAGCGACCGCGGCGCCCACGCCCGGCACGATCACGGTCGACCAGGTCACGAGCGAGCTGATCCCCGCGCCCAAGCCGACCGACCCTGACGCCAAGGGCCCGATCCTGCAGATCACCGAGGTCGCACCCGATACGGCGAACGTCTCGGGCTCCGACGCGTTCGAGTTCATCGAGGTCTACAACGCCTCCGATGCACCCGTCGGCTTCGGCGACTACGCGCTCAGCTACCTCACCACCGACAACGCGCTCACCGGTCCGACCACGAACGCGTCGACGCTGTGGCCGGCCGGACCCGGCGAGCCGACCATCGGCGCAGGCGAGACGCTCGTGCTGTGGATCCAGAACCCGGCCGTCCTCACCGCCGGGTACACGGTCGCCGACTTCAACGCCGCCTTCGGCACCGATCTGGTGCTCGGCGAGAGCATCCTGACCATCCAGTCGGGTGGCATGGCGAACGGCGGATCCCGCGGCCTGCAGCTGAGCACGAAGAGCGGCCACGACATCTCGCGCGCCTACTACTTCGACGATGCGCAGACCACGGCGTCGACCGCCATCCAGTACGGCTGGAACCCGGCCGACGTCAGCGGCGCCCTGTGGGTGCCCGCCGATCCCGCCGGCAGCATCCAGACCATGCAGGGTCTGGCCGCCCCTACCCCGGGTGCGGTCAGCGACAGCCAGGTCGCAGGATCGTACGTGCCGCATCCCGCGGCGGGCTCGGCCCCGACGATCGTCGACCTCACCGGAGGCAGCGAACTGCCGAGCGGCGAGGGCATCGAGCTCGGCTTCGACATCGCCGATGACGTGCTCGTGCGTCGCGTGACCCTCACGCTCACCGACGACCTGGGCGCATCCGAGACCCGCGACCTGACGTTCAGCACCGCGGGTCGCTACGGGTACAGCATCCCGTCGGTCGACGTCTACGGAAAGCGCTGGCTCGAGTACTCGGTCACCGCGGGCGACGGCAGCCAGACCACGACGCTCGGACCGGTGCGCCTCACGCTCGACGACACCCCCGACGACCCCGTTCGGCTCAACGTCGCCGAGGGGCAGTTCGTCGGCGGGCAGACGCCGGTCGTCGCGACCACCGACGGAGATCCGGCGTCGCTCTCGCTCGAGATCGACGGTGAGAAGGCCGGTGAGACGACGCCGTCGCTCGAGCGCGCGCCGCGATTCGCGATCGAGGCGACCAGCACCGACGCGTTCTTCCGCAACGGGCTCAAGCTCGGCGACACGGTGCTGAAGATCTTCGACGAGGGCTACTACGACCGCATCGTGACGGTCGATGCCGAGGTTCCCGTGCAGGAGGTCGTCCGCGGAGAGAAGCTGACGCTCGGCGTGTACGCCGGAACGAAGGCCTGGCCGCAGCCGGACCCCAACGAGAACAACGACGACTACACAGCCATGAACCCGCGTCTCGTGCTGCCCGACGGCCGGGTGCTGCGCCCGACCTCGTGCGCCGGTGCCGGCGAGGGCCAGGAGCCGACCGAGCGCGCCTGCCCCGCCACGTCGGCCGAGCGCATCAACTTCACCGACGCCAACCTGGTCTACTTCCTCGCGACGTTCACCATCCCCGACGACGCCTTCGACTCGGTATCGACGCTATGGGACACCACGACCGTCGACGACGGGGAGCACGTGATCACGGCATCCGCATCGCCGGAGGCGGAGGCCGCCGTCGCGGCAGCCGACGCGATGTCGGCCACCCGCACCGTGATCGTCGACAACACCGCTCCCGTGATCGAGAGCACGATCGTCGACGGCCGCCAGTACCGGGGTGCGTTCACGATCGACGCGACCGTCACCGACGCCGGCTCCGGCTTCGAGTCGGTCACGGCGACGCTCGACGAGAAGGAGATCACGCTGCCGCTGGCGACCTCATCGCTCACGCTCGCGCCGGGCGATCACACCGCGGTCATCACCGCGAAGGACGCCGTCGGCAACGTCTCGACGACGACGATCGCCTTCTCGACCGCGGATGAGAAGCCGAGCACGCAGCTGATCAGCCCCGATGACGGCGCCGAGCTGACCGGCGACCAGGTCGATCTCGTCGCCCGGCCCGGGTCGCAGGTCGACGACCGCCTCGAACTCTGCTTCGCCGAGGGGTACACGTACACCTCGATGGATGACGAGGTGCGCGTTGCCGCCGGTGCCACCTCGAGCTCGCGCTCGACCGAGCGCGGCGACGCGAAGCCGCTGACCGAGGATGAGCTGGCGCGCATCGCTCGTCTGGACGGCATCGAGGTCGCCGCGAGCTCCGACACCGCCATGCCGTACCAGCTGTTCACGGTGCAGGTGCCCGAGCGAGCAGGTTCCGACGCCCGGATGCGCGTCGCGTGGGAGGGGTCTGCCAACGCGGATGCCAAGGTGCTGCTCTACGTGCAGAAGACCGACGGCTCGTGGCATGAGGTCGACCGGCACGTCACCACCGGCGGTTCGCCGACCAGCTTCGCCCTGGAGGCCGAGGTCGCGGTCGACGGTCACGCGAAGGACGGCGAGCTGACCCTGCTCGTGCAGCACTCCGAGGGCTGGGCGGGCACCGACACCAGCTCGCGCGACTCGCAGGTGACGCCGTTCAACGCCGGCGCCACGCCCCGCGACCAGTACGACTTCACGCTCGGATGGCTGTCTGACACGCAGTACTACAACCGCAACGAGGGCGGCCTCGCCGGCGACGGCGGTTCGGACGTCTGGTACCAGCACCAGCAGAACATGAACCGGTTCCTCGTGGCGCAGCGCGACGCGCTGAACCTGCAGTACGTCACGCACACCGGCGACATCGTCGACAACTACGACCAGCCGCATCAGTGGAAGAACGCGGATGCGGCGTACCGCCTGCTCGACGACGCCGGCATCCCCTACGGCGTTCTCGCCGGCAACCACGACGTCGGCCACTGGGACGGCGACTACACCGAGTACAGCCGGAACTTCGGCGAGGCCCGGTTCGCAGGCAACCCCTGGTACGGCGGCTCGTACAAGGACAACCGGGGTCACTACGACCTGGTCACCGCCGGCGGGATCGACATGCTCATGATGTACATGGGCTGGCCCGACCCCAACGACGAGGCGTCGAACAGCGAGGACATCGCCTGGATGAACTCGATCATCCGGCAGTATCCCGAGCGCAAGGTCATGATCAACCTGCACGAGTACATGCTCACCACGGGTGGACTCGGGCCCTTCCCGCAGCGGATCTACGACGAGGTCGTGGCTCCGAACGCGAACGTCGTCTCTGTCGGCTCGGGGCACTACCACGACGCGTACACGCGTCTGGATGAGTTCGACGACGACGGCGACGGCGTCGCCGACCGCACGGTCTACTCGATGCTGTTCGACTACCAGGGTCTGCCGGAGGGCGGGCAGGGCTACCTGCGCCTGCTGCACTTCGACAACGAGCAGGGCCGGATCATCGTGCGCACGTACTCGCCGTCGCTCGACGACTTCGACTCCGACGACGCGTCGCTGAACAGCCCGGCAGGCATGCAGGAGTTCGAGATCCCCTACGCCGCCGGCGGCATCGCCCCGGTGACCAAGGTGCTGTCGACCGACGCGTTCCGTGTCGACATCCTGACCACGAACGAGATCGACTGCGTGCAGGACGTCGTGAGCGGCGAGCAGACGACGGTCACCTGGAAGGGTCTGGATGCCGGTGAGCACGGCTGGTACGTGCGCACCACGGGCCCGTTCGGCGGAGTGGAGAGCACCGAGGTGCGCTCGTTCACGACCGATGGGAAGCCGACGACCGACCCCGGTGAGGGCGGCCCTGGTGACGGTGACGGTGGTCCTGGTGATGGGGACGGCGGCCCTGGTGACGGTGGCACTGGTCCCGGAGACGGAGATGGCGGTCCTGATGACGGGGACGGCGATGGCGGTCCTGGTGACGGGGACGGTGGTCCTGGTGACGGCGATGGCGGTCCTGGTGACGGGGACGGCGGTCCTGGTGACGGGGACGGTGGTCCCGGTGACGGAGACGGCGGCCCTGGTGACGGAGACGGGGGTTCCGAGGAACCCGACGCCGGTGCGTCCGACGGCGGGCCGAAGAGCCCCAGCGTCGACCGTCCCGGTGACGCGCTGGCGACGACCGGCTCATCCGCAACGTGGACGCTCGGCCTCGGCATCGTCGGGCTCCTCGCGCTCGTGGCGGGCGGCATCCTGTTCCTGAACCGCCGCCGCCGGGCCTAGCCCCGCGCGGGAAGACCCCGCCGGCACTCGCCGGCGGGGTCTTCTCGTTCACCGCTCGACCGCAGCAGGCGGAACTCCTCGCAGACCACCGGCATGGTGGGCTCGTACCCGCGCGGGTTCTCGGAGTGCTGGCGCCAGTAGCGCTCGTGCACCTCGCGCCAGTGCTCGAGAGTGCGGTCGCCCTCACCCTCGGCGAAGGCGTGGGATGCCGGGACCTGATCGAAGGGCACGACCGCGATGGCCGTGGTCTCGAGCAGCGCGCGGGGTGCGCCGCGCCCGTCGAGGATGATGCTCAGCTCGCCCACGGCGGGCAGCGGGTCGCCGGTGTGCTCGTAGTCCCACAGCGACGAGGCCGTGGCCGTCTTGGTCCCCGCCAGCACGAGGGCGAGAAGGCCGTCGGCGTGCTCGGGGGTCGCGCCGAACGCCCACACCTCGGGCATCCTTTCGGGCAGGTGCGGCAGCGCGGTGCGGCACTCGCGCCAGAACTCGTCGATGGCTGGGTCGGTCTGCATCCCCTCACCGTACGCGCCCCGGACGATCGACCGTGCGGATGCGGCGATCAGGGATGACCGGGCTGCGCCGGTACCCTTGAATCCATGCTCAATATGGCCGAGGGTCTGTCCCGACTCGGCGCGCTCGCCGCGAATCCCGTCGTCGCCACCCTGGCGACCGCCTTCGCCGACGCGGGCTTCGACCTCGCCGTCGTCGGCGGCCCTGTGCGCGACGCGCTGCTCGGCCGCGAGACGCACGACCTCGACTTCACGACGAACGCCAGGCCCGACGACATCCTGCGCATCGTCAAGCCCATCTCGAGCACGCAGTGGGACATCGGGCGCGCCTTCGGCACGATCGGCGCGAGGATCCGCGGCGAGCAGGTCGAGATCACCACGTACCGCGCCGACAGCTACGACGGCGTCACCCGCAAGCCGGTCGTCGAGTTCGGCGACGCGATCGACGGCGACCTGCTGCGGCGCGACTTCACCGTCAACGCCATGGCCCTGCAGGTGCCTGCGGTGAAGCTCATCGACCCGACGAGCGGCGTCGAAGACCTCGTCGCCGGCGTGCTGCGCACCCCGATCGATCCCGAGATCAGCTTCGGCGACGACCCGCTCCGGATGCTGAGAGCGGCGCGGTTCAGCGCCCAGCTCGGCTTCGCCCTCGAAGACGGCACCTTCGCAGCCATCGAGAAGCTCAGGGAGACCCTGAAGATCGTCAGCCCGGAGCGCGTGCAGGGCGAGCTCGTGCGGCTCATGCAGACTGACGACCCGATCCGCGGCATCCGGGTGCTGGTCGAGACCGGGCTGATCGACGAGTTCCTGCCCGAGGTCAGCGCCCTGCGCCTCGAGGTCGACGAGCACCATCACCACAAAGACGTCTACGAGCACTCGCTCACCGTGCTGCGTCAGGCGATCGACCTCGAGAAGAAGCGCAATCCGGGCGCCGCCCCCGACGTTCCGCTGCGTCTCGCCGCGCTGCTGCACGACATCGGCAAGCCGCGCACCCGCAAGCTCGAGTCGGGGGGAGGGGTGACCTTCCACCACCACGACGTGGTCGGCTCGCGCATGGCGCGCAAGCGCCTGCAGGCCCTGCGCTTCGACGGCGACACCATCGATGCTGTCGCGAAGCTGATCGAGCTGCACCTGCGCTTCTTCGGGTATGCCGAGGGAGCCTGGACCGACAGCGCCGTCCGACGCTACGTGCGCGACGCCGGCGACCTCGTCGAGCGCCTGCACATCCTCGTGCGCGCCGACGTCACCACCCGCAACAAGCGCAAGGCCGCCCGCCTCGCGTCTGCCTACGACGACATCGAGCGACGCATCGTCGAGCTGCGCGAGCAGGAAGAGCTCGACAGCATCCGCCCCGAGCTCGACGGCAACCAGATCCAGCAGATCCTCGGCATCCCGCCCGGACGCGAGGTGGGCGAGGCGTACCGGTTCCTGCTCGAGGTGCGTCTCGACGAGGGCGTGATCGGAGCGGACGCCGCCGAGCAGCGTCTCCGCGAGTGGTGGGCCGCCCGCGCCTGAACCGTGAGGGCGCCGCGCCCCGCATCCGATCTACACTGGGCACACCCATCAGCGCCGATCGGAGCCAGCGTGCCGTCCCCCTGGTCGTCATCGCGTGACGCCTCACCCGAGGTCTCGCGCCTACTCATCGAGCGCGCGCACGAAGAGCTCGTGGCAGGCAACCTCGACGACCGGCGTCTGCAGCAGGTGCGCCCGCTCGTGCGGGCGTCGTGGGAACGAGCCTGGCAGGGCCGCGTCGGTGCCGAGGGGCTGCCTCCGCTCGACTTCGGCGACGACGCCCTCGAGGCGTACCGCACCGGGCATCCGCTCGCCGGGGTGATGGATCTCATCCGGTCGCTGCTGCTGCCCGGCAGTGCCGAGGATTCGGGCGTCGTGGTGGCGGTCGGCGACCACGCCGGCCGGCTGCTCTGGGTCGAGGGCGATCTTCGTCAGCGCGTGCTGTCGGGCGAGATGGGATTCGTCGCGGGAGCGAACTGGTCGGAGCAGATGGTCGGCACCTCGGCTCCGGGCACAGCGCTCGCGCTCGGAGAGTCGGTGCAGATCCACCATGCCGAGCACTACAACCGCCTCGTGCAGCCGTGGTCGTGCACCGCAGCCCCTGTCTTCGACCCCGAGACCCGCCGCATCCTCGGCGTGATCGACGTGACCGGCGGAGCCGAGGCGGTCACCCCGCAGGCCCGGATGCTGGTGGATGCCACAGCGCGAGCCGTCGAGTCCGAGCTGCTCGTCGCCCGCCTGCGGGCGCGCAGCGAGACGCCCCGGGGCACGGAGCGATCGCCGCGTCGCTCGCCGCGTGACACCAGGCACGCGCGCCTGCAGGTGCTGGCACGCGATCGCGCCCGCCTCGAGGTCGACGCGGCCGATGGCGAGACGATCATCGAGCTCAGCGCCAGGCACGCCGAGATCCTGCTCATGCTCGCCGTTCACCGGCAGGGGCTGTCGGCAGAGCGGCTCACCGAGCTCGTGTACGGCGAGGGCGCGTCGCCCGACACCCTTCGGCCCGAGATGGTGCGGCTGCGCAAGGTGCTCGAGCGCGTCTCACCCGACCTCGCACCGCAGTCGCGGCCGTACCGGCTGACCGCGCCGCTCGAGACCGACGCGCAGAACGTGCTGTCGCTGCTCGACCGCGGGGCGCACCGCGTCGCGCTCAGCGCCTATCCCGGTGCGGTGCTGCCCGAGTCGGCGTCGCCCGGGGTCGAGGAGTTCCGCGAGACGGTGCGCGCGGCGCTGCACGAGGTGATGGTCAGCGAGGCGAGCCTCGACGTGCTGCTCGCGTACGCCGAGATCCCCGAGGGGCAGAACGACGCCGAGGCGCTGCGCCTCGCGCTCGAGATGCTGCCCGCGCGCTCGCCGAGACGCGCGGGTCTGGTCGCCCGGATCGAGCGTCTGGGCTGACCCTCTCCCCGTTCGAATCGCTCAACTGGTCGCTTTGGGCGGCGTTCGCCCGCCATTCGAGCGATTCGAAGCACGGGGAGACCCCCGCAACCGACTGCAACGTTGCGCACGGGGGCGCAACGTGGCGCGACCTACCTTCGAACCCAACAGCCGCGCAGCATCGAGGCCGCGGCCCGTCGAAGGAGTCAACGATGACCATCGTCGAAGAAGACGTGTCCACCGCATACGCCGCTCCCGGTCAGCCGGGAGCCGTCGCGAACTACCGCGCCCGCTACGGGCACTACATCGGCGGCGAGTTCGTCGAACCGGCCAAGGGGCAGTACTTCGAGAACATCAGCCCCGTCAACGGCAAGCCGTTCACCGAGGTCGCCCGCGGCACCGCAGAAGACATCGACCGCGCTGTCGACGTCGCCTGGAAGGCGTTCGAGTCGTGGAAGCGCACCTCGCCCGCCGAGCGCGCCGTCATCCTCAACAGGATCGCCGACCGCATCGAAGAGAACCTCGAGATGATCGCCGTCGCCGAGACGTGGGAGAACGGCAAGCCGGTGCGCGAGACGCTCGCCGCAGACATCCCGCTCGCGGTCGACCACTTCCGCTACTTCGCCGGCGTCCTGCGCGGGCAGGAGGGCGGCATCAGCCAGCTCGACGAGAACACCGTCGCGTACCACTTCCAGGAGCCTCTGGGCGTGGTCGGCCAGATCATCCCGTGGAACTTCCCGATCCTGATGGCGACCTGGAAGCTGGCCCCCGCGCTCGCCGCAGGCAACTGCGTCGTGATCAAGCCGGCCGAGCAGACCCCGGCGTCGATCCTGTTCCTCTTCGAGATCATCGGCGACCTGCTGCCCGCCGGCGTCGTGAACATCGTCAACGGCTTCGGCATCGAGGCGGGTGCACCGCTCGCGCAGCACAAGCGCATCCGCAAGGTCGCGTTCACGGGCGAGACCACGACGGGCCGGCTGATCATGCAGTACGCCTCGCAGAACCTCATCCCGGTCACGCTCGAGCTGGGAGGCAAGTCGCCGAACGTCTTCTTCGAAGACGTCGCCCGCGCCGACGACCCGTTCTACGACAAGGCGCTCGAGGGCTTCACGATGTTCGCGCTCAACCAGGGCGAGGTCTGCACCTGCCCGTCGCGCGCGCTCATCCAGCGCTCGATCTACGACGGCTTCCTCGCCGACGGCCTCGAGCGCGTGGGCAAGGTCATCCAGGGCAACCCGCTCGACCCCGCCACGATGATCGGCGCACAGGCGTCGAACGATCAGCTCGAGAAGATCCTCAGCTACATCGACATCGGCACGAAGGAGGGCGCGAAGCTGCTCGCCGGAGGCGGGCGGGCAGACCTGGGCGGCGACCTCAGCGACGGGTTCTACGTCGAGCCGACCGTGTTCGAGGGCAGCAACAGCATGCGCATCTTCCAGGAGGAGATCTTCGGCCCTGTGCTCTCGGTCACGAGCTTCAGCGACTTCGACGACGCCATCTCGATCGCCAACGACACCCTCTACGGGCTGGGCGCGGGTGTGTGGAGCCGCAGCGGCGACACCGCGTATCGAGCCGGTCGTGCGATCCAGGCCGGACGCGTGTGGACGAACACCTACCACCAGTATCCGGCGCACGCCGCGTTCGGCGGGTACAAGCAGTCGGGCGTCGGCCGCGAGAACCACAAGATGATGCTCGATCACTACCAGCAGACGAAGAACCTGCTGGTGTCGTACGCCGAAGGCCCGATGGGCTTCTTCTGATCGGTCTGCGAGCTGCCGGGCGGGTGTCGTGCGACGCCCGCCCGGCAGTCGTCCACGAGACAAGGAGTCGAGATGGTCAGCATCGGGAAGTACGAGCGGGTGGATGTGTCGGATGCCGCCGCCGAGCTGCTGCGTGAGCTGACGGCGCAGCACGGGCCGCTGATGTTCCATCAGTCGGGCGGATGCTGCGACGGGTCGTCGCCCATGTGCTACCCGATCGGCATGTTCCTCACCGGCCCGAGCGACGTGCTCCTCGGCCGGCTCGACATCGAGGGGCTCGACCCGATCGAGGTGTTCATGTCGGAGTCGCAGTTCGAGTACTGGAAGTACACCCACCTCACGATCGACGCGGTGCCCGGCCGCGGCGCCGGGTTCAGCGTCGAGGGCCCGACCGGCATGCGGTTCCTCACTCGGTCCCGGATGCTGAACGACGCCGAGCTCGAGTACTTCGGCCTCGCCCCGGCCTAGGCATCCGGATCCGCGTCAGCGGAAGAAGAAGAACGAGAGCATGCCGAAGAGCTGCGGCAGAAGCGTGACGCCGAACACCACGACGATGATCACGAGAGTGACCCATGAGAAGCCCTTGCGCAGGCGCCGGCCCTGCGGGGCGACGCCCGGTGCCGGGGGAGTGAGCATGCCGACGGGCGGGGCGAAGGGCAGCGGCGCGGCCGTCGCCGTTCCCGGCTGCGCGACCGGATGCTGCGCCGCCTCCTGCGCGAGCCTCAGCCGGTCGTCGCGCCAGCGCGCCCACTGATCGAACTTCGTCATGAGGGCGCCGACCGTGCCGAACAGCCACGCCCACGTGCTCACGTCGGTGGTCGAGGCCGGCCGGCGCATGTAGAGGAACAGCCAGTCGTCGACGATCTCGACGTCGAGCTGCGCTGCGTGGTCGATGAAGCGCGCCATGATGTCGGGCGTGAACAGGTAGAGCGCGTCGGCCTCGTAGCCGCTCGGGCAGTACAGGGTGAAGTGCTGGTCGAAGTCGCCTTCGAGCGAGAGCCGCTGATCCTTCGAGAACGTCGAGGGCAGGTTCGAGCCGAGCGAGTTGTTGCCCAGCGCATCGAGCACGATGTTCGGCAGCGGAACGTCGAGCTTGACGGCGACGTATCCCCAGTTGTGCGTCGTCTTGTTCTTGCCCGATCCGGTCGTGTACCGGTAGTTGCCGAACTCGACGAATCGCGGGTGCTGGCCGCGGACGAGCTGCGACGCCATGCGGGAGTGACCGAGGTGGAAGATCATGCCCGGCAGCGGCGGATCGCTGACGAACGGACGGAAGGTCATGCCGTTCGCCTCGGCGAACCGCGCGATCCGGTAGGTGCTCTCGCGGTTCTTCCGCTGCGAGATCACGAACAGCGGGATGCCGACGCCGGCGATCACGAAGGGGATCAGCGCCGGAAGCGAGAACAGCGCCCCGAAGCCGGATTCGCCCGATCCGGCGACCGCGATCAGCCCGAACAGCGTCATGCCGATCGCGGGCAGGAACACGAGGGCGAAGATGACTCCGACGACGATCATGATCGCCACCTGCGCGCCCGACGTCGGGTTCTGCGCCTTGACCGCGCGCCAGAACTCCTTCACGGCACGAGGGTCGACCGGCTCGGTGAGCGGGCGCGTCTCGAACGGGTGCTGCGGGGGCGGCGCCGGATTCATGCGTCCACGGTACCTGCCATGATCGATGGGTGACTCAGACCCGCACCCTCCCCAGTCTCGACGGCCGCACGTTCAAGATGGTGTCGTCGACGACCTCCGTCGTCGACCATGACGCCCCGAGCGTCTTCCACTACTTCGAGCAGGACGGGGCGATCTGGGGCGACTACACCGGTGACACCGTCACGATCGGCCGTTTCGTCGGCACCCGTACGGGCGACACCATCTGGGTGTCGTTCGTGCACGTGCTCGCCGCCACGGGCGAGGTCGTGACCGGCGACGGCGAGAGCGACATCGAGGTCGACGACGACGGGATGCTGCGCCTGGTCGAGCACTACGAGATGCACGGCGCTGCGCAGCTCAGCGTCTGCGTCGAGACCGCGGCGGCCTGACACAGGCTTTCGCCGTCACCGCGGCGGCAGGGCCCCGCGCCCGGCCGTCGCCGGCGTCCACTGGGTCATGCCCAGGGGCACGTCGAGGCTGCGCTCGGGCAGGTCGGGAGGAAGCACGAACGGCCGGCGGATCACCTCGTCGAGAACGACGACGCTGACCACCGTGCGCACCTCGGGAAGCTGCGCGATCACTCCGGTCGAGAACTCGTGCACTCCGCTGACGTCCGTCGCCCGGATCAGCAGCATCGCGTCGTGCTCGCCGGTCGTCACGGCGCAGTACTCGATGTCGGGCATCTCGGCGATCTGCGCCCGGAACGACGCCCATGCCTGCGGATAGACCGTCACGAAGATCATGGCTCCGATCGACAGACCGGCCTTCGCCGGATCGACCCGGGCGCTGAAACCGGTGATGACCCCGTCGGCCATCAGCGCCTCGACCCTGGTGTACGCGTTGGCTCGAGAGATGCCGACCTTCTCGGCCAGCGCGGCGATCGAGATCCGTCCGTTCTCGCGGAGCAGATCGAGGATCCGGTACGAGACCGGATCGAGGGTGGCGGCACTTCGTCCAGAATCCCGGGTGTCTTCAGCATCAGTGCTGGACATTCTGTATCCCAATCCTCATTGTTCGGACAGACTTTGTCTTCATGACGCGATGTCATTGGACAGATCGTCGCACATCATGGGAATCTGATCACGGTCGTCCACCGTTGGATGGCCAGGACTCCCGATCCACCCTGCCAATGGAGGTACCCATGCTGTCGACGCTGCGCACGCCGGCGATCGTCTTCGGAGCGGTCGCGCTCATCGCCCTGACCGGATGCTCGGGAGGGAACTCCGCGAACAACAGCAGCGACGGCGGAGCGAAGTCCGGTGGCTCCCTGGTCATCGACACCGCCTTCTCGGTCGAGACCGCCGACCCCGGTCACACCTACGACCCGACCGGCAACATGCTCGCCAAGGCGATGTACGAGACGCTCGTCGACTTCAAGGGCTCCGACGTCTCGACCCCGATCCCCGGCCTGGCGTCGTGGGAGGCCAACGACACCGCGACCGAGTTCACGTTCACCCTCGAAGAGGGCCGCGTCTTCTCCGACGGCACTCCGGTCGAGGCGAAGGACGTCGTCTTCTCGCTGCAGCGCATCCAGGGCATGGCCGACGCCAAGCCCAACTTCCTCCTCGCGGGCGTCACCATCAAGGAGGTCGACGCCAAGACGATCGTCTTCACCACCGAGACGCCCCTGCTGCAGCTGCCCGCCATCCTCGCCAACCCGGCGCTCGGCATCGTCAACGCCGACGTCGTGATGAAGAACGGCGGCAGCACCGACGGCGCCGACTCCGCGCAGAAGTACTTCGACGGCGCATCCGCCGGATCCGGCCCCTTCGTGCTCGACACGCTCGACCTCAGCTCGCAGATCGTGCTGAAGAAGAACGACGAGTACAACGGCGACGAGAAGCCGGCCTACGACCGCGTCGTCATCCGCAACGTCTCCGAGAGCGCGACCCAGCTCGCCAACCTCAAGGGCGGCGACTCGATGGTGGCCATGGACCTCAACGGCGACCAGGTCAGCGGCCTGGGCGACGGCCTCGAGGTCGACTCGGTCCCCTCCGGCCAGACCATCTTCCTGCTGCTGAACCAGTCCACCGGCGTCGCCGGTGACCTGGCCAACGTGAAGCTCGCCGAGGGCATCCGGTACGCCCTCGACTACCCGGCTCTGCTCGAGCTCGCCGGCGCCGGCGCCGAGCAGGCCACCGGCGTGATCCCGCCCGGTTTCGAGGGCGCGCTCGACAAGGGCGTCACGCAGGACCTCGACAAGGCCAAGGCCGCCTTCGACGAGGCCGGCTACACCGGTCAGACCCTCAAGCTGCAGTTCCCGAACGACTACCCGGTCGGCGGCGTGGAGTTCACCCCGCTCGCCGAGCGCATCCAGGCGCAGCTGAAGGACGCAGGCGTCGCCGTCGAGCTCGCCCCGGCTCCGTTCGCGACCGAGCTCGACGCCTACGTGAACGGCACCGAGGGCTTCGGCCTCTGGTTCTGGGGTCCCGACTACGCGGACTCCGCGAACTTCCTGCCCTTCGGCCCCGGCCTGAAGGTCGGCCTCCGCTCGGGCTGGGAGCAGTCGGCCAACCCCGAGATCGCCGAGATCGCCGCGGATGCCGCCAGCGCGACCGACCCCGATGAGCGCACCGCCGCGTTCACGAAGTTCGCCGAGGAGATGCAGCAGAGCGGCCCCTTCGTGCCGCTGATCGTCCCCGGCCGCAACATCGCCACGTCTGACAAGGTCGACGGCGCCGTCTACAACTCCGTCTGGGAGATGGACATCGCCGAGATCACGCCCGCCGGCTGAACGGACCGACCGTGATGACGACAGTGGCTGTGCAGACACAGGCGCAGCGCAAGAAGTCGCCCCTGGCGGGGTACCTGCTGCGCAGGGCCGGCACCTCGGTGCTGCTGCTGATCGGCGTCACGGTCGTGACGTTCCTCCTCACCAACCTGGTGCCCGGAGACCCCGTCTCCGCGGCACTGGGTGAGGGGGCGTCGCAGAACCCCGAGACGCGCGAGGCCTTCATCAAGGCGCAGGGGCTCGACCAGCCCCTCTTCGTGCAGTACTTCATCTACATGGGCAAGCTGCTGCGCGGCGACCTCGGCACCTCGCTCGTGACCGGGCAGCCGGTCACCGCAGATCTCGCCACGGCGGTGCCGGCCACCATCGAGATCGCGCTGTGCGCGATCATCCTCAGCCTCGCGGTCAGCCTGGTGCTCGGCACCCTGGCGGCCTACCGGCGCGGCCTGGTCACCGACCAGATCGTGCGGGTGGTCACCCTGATCGGGCTCAGCGTCCCGACCTTCTGGCTGGCGCTCGTGAGCTTCTACGTGTTCTTCCTCAACCTGCGCATCGCTCCTGGCTCCGGCCGCATCTCGCCGTCGATCATCCCGCCGCCGCGGGTGACGGGGCTGTACACGATCGACTACCTGCTGAACGGCGACGGCGTGGGCTGGGCCGACGCCATGGCGCACCTGGCGCTGCCGGTGATCGTGCTGTCGCTGGTCACCATCGGCCTGCTGACCCGCTTCATCCGCACCTCGGTTCTCGAGGTGCTCGCCAGCGACTACGTGCGGGCGGCCCGCGCGAAGGGTCTGCCGGCCATGCGGGTGATCCTCGACTACGTGCTCCGCGGAGCCGCGCTGCCGGTGCTGACCGTCGTCGGCGTCGCCTTCGGCTCGCTGCTCTCGGGCACGGTGCTCGTCGAGTCGGTGTTCGCCTGGCCCGGCCTCGGCACATACGCCTACAACTCGGCGGCCAACCTCGACCTGCCGGGCATCATGGGCGTCGGCCTCATCGTCGGCATCATCTACCTGGTCATCAACTTCGTCGTCGACCTGCTGTACGGCGTACTCGACCCGAGAGTGAGGATCGCATGAGCCCTCGCGAACCCCGCATGCCGGGGCGGCTCAGGCTGCGCTGGCCCCGCGCCTGGCGCACCCCGCTCGGCATCATCGGCACCGTCATCGCCGCCGCCTGGATCATCGTCGCCTTCACCGCGCAGTGGTGGGTGCCGTTCGAGCCGAACGCCCAGGCGCTGCCGCGCCTTCAGGCGCCGGGGATCGACACCCTGCTCGGCACCGACGGCAACGGCCGTGACATCTTCTCGCGCCTCATGACCGGTGCGACCGTCACGATCCCGCTCGCCCTCACCCTCGTCGTCGCCGCCCTCGTCATCGGCGCCGTGATCGGCGCGCTCGCCGGCTACTTCGGCGGCTGGGTCGACGAGACTCTCATGCGCATCACCGACCTGTTCATGGCGTTCCCGACCGTCATCCTCGCGATGGTCGTCGCCGCCTCGCTCGGCCCCTCCTTGTTCAACGCCGTGATCGCGGCCGTCGTCGTCTCGTGGCCGCAGTACTCGCGCGTCACCCGCAGCATCGTGCTGTCGCTGCGCAACCAGAACTACGTGATCGCCGGCCGCCTGCTGGGTCATTCGCCCGCGCGGACGCTGCTGGTCGACATCCTCCCCAACGTGGCGGGTCCTCTGCTGGTTCTCGCGACGCTCGACATCGGCGCGGCCATCCTGCTGCTGTCCGGCCTGTCGTTCCTCGGCCTGGGCGCGCAGCCGCCCACACCCGAATGGGGTTCGATGATCTCCGCGGCGATGCAGAACTTCGACGCGTGGTGGCTCGGCGTGTTCCCCGGTCTGGCGATCCTCACGGTCGTGCTCGCCTTCAACTTCCTCGGCGACGCGCTGCGCGACATCCTCGACCCGACGGCCGAGGTGACGCACGAGAAGCAGACCGAACTCGTCGCATCGAGCGGAGGCGGCGCATGAGCGTGCTCGACATCCGCGACCTCACGGTCGACATCGGCCGCCCCCTCGTCAAGGGGCTCTCGGTGCGGCTCGACGCCGGGCGCATCCACGGCCTCGCCGGCGAATCCGGATCCGGCAAGACCCTGACCGCCATGTCGGTCCTCGGCCTGCTGCCGCGTCATGCGCGCACCGGCGGTTCGATCCGGCTCGGCGACACCGAGCTGCTCGGCCTCGGCAGGCGTGCGCTCAACCGCATCCGCGGCAAGCGCATCGCGATGGTCTTCCAGGATCCGTCGGCGTCGCTGCATCCGCAGATCCCCGTCGGGCGCCAGCTCACCGACCACATGCGCGTGCACCTCGGGCTGCGCGGGGCGGCCGCCCGCCGGCGCGCCGTCGAGCTGCTCGAGCGCGTGCAGGTGCCGAATCCCGAAGAGGCGCTGCGCCGCTACCCGCACCAGTTCTCGGGCGGCCAGCGGCAGCGCATCGCGATCGCCTGCGCCCTCGCCTGCGATCCAGAGGTGCTGCTCGCCGACGAGCCGACCACGGCGCTCGACGTGACCGTGCAGGCCGGCATCCTCACCCTGCTGCGCGAGCTGGCCGACGAGCGTCAGATCGCCGTTCTGCTGGTGACGCACGATCTCGGCGTGATGAGCGCGATCGCCGACGTCGTCACCGTCATGAAGGACGGAAGGGTCGTCGAGCACGCCGACCGCGAGACGCTGTTCCGCGACCCGCAGCACGAGTACACGAGGCAGCTGCTCGCCGCCCTGCCGGGCTCGCGCATCGAAGGAGGCGACGACCATGACGCATGAGACCGTCCTCGACGCTCAGGGCATCGTCGTCCGCTACCCGGGCAACCCGCCCGTGGTCGCCGTGAACGACGTGTCGCTGCAGGTCCACGCCGGTGAGACCGTCGCCCTCGTCGGCGAATCGGGCAGCGGCAAGTCCAGCCTCGCCCGTGCCGCGGTCGGCATCGAGAAGCTCGCCGGCGGCACCGCCCGCTTCCTCGACGGCGAGGTGACCCCGCTGCGCGTGCGCCGCCGCCCGAAGCACCTCACCGGCATCCAGATGGTCTTCCAGGATCCGTCGACCTCGCTCAACCCGCGCCGCCGCATCGGCGAGCAGATCGCCGACGGCATCGCCACCGCCCGCGCCCGCGGGGCCGAGGGCTCGAAGGTCGAGGAATGGCTCGAGAAGGTCGGCCTGCCCACGGCATCCGTCTCGAAGTTCCCGCACCAGTTCTCGGGCGGCCAGAAGCAGCGCATCGCGATCGCTCGTGCGCTCGCCGCCCGCCCCCAGCTGCTCGTCGCCGACGAGCCGATCTCGGCACTCGACGCGTCGACCCAGACCAGCGTGGCCGCCCTCATGCGCGATCTCGTGAAAGAGGCGGGTGCCGGGATGCTGTTCATCTCGCACGACCTCGCCGTCGTGCAGCGCATCGCCGACCGCACGTTCGTGATGTTCGGCGGGCGCGTGCTCGAGTCGGGGCCGACCGCCCAGCTCTGGGCCGACCCGCAGCACCCGTACACGCAGGCGCTGCTGGCCGCGATCCCCGAACCAGACGGCGCCGGTCGCATCCCGTCGGCCCCGTCGGCTGCCGAGCGGGCGATCTGGGCCGACATCCCCGCCGTCCAGCGCTGACGACGTCACCCCTCGTTCACCCGCCGGACGCGGGCGCGTAAGCATCACCCGGCACGATGACCCGGTGCCCGCGCCCTCGATGACCGTGATCGTTCCCGCGAAGGACGCCGGCGAGTTCATCGGCACGACGCTCGAGACCCTCAGCCGGCAGTTCGGCGACGACCGCTCGCTGAAGCTCGTCGCGATCGACGACGGGTCGAGCGACGAGACGGGCGCGATCATGCGGAGGCATGCCGAGCGCTTCGCGCATGCCGAGGTGATCCGCAACGAGACGCCGCGGGGACTCGCGACGGCGCGCAACCAGGGCCTCGCACACGTCGAGGGCGACGCCTTCTGCTTTCTCGACGGCGACGACTGGATGCAGCCGGGCCGGCTGCCGGTGCTGCAGCGGGCGATGCGCGAGCTCGGCTGCGATGTCGTGCGCACCGACCACGTCACGGTGAAGGGCCCCGAGCGACGGCTCGTGCGCGCCCCCTTCACGCACCGCGGTGTCGTCGCCGATCCGCGCGAGGCGATCCTGCCCGCCGACGACCGCAGCATGGTCGACTATCCGTTCGCGTGGGCAGGGCTGCTGCATCGCCGGATGCTCGATCGCGGCCTCGCCGGTTTCAGCGATGGACTGTTCACGGCCGAGGACCGCCCGTGGATCTGGCGGCTGCATCTGCAGGCCCGGTCGTTCGCGGTCGTCGACGCCCCGCACCTGCTGTACCGGCGCGGACTGTCGGACTCGCTGTCGAAGACCCTCGACCGGCGTCAGCTGCACTTCTGCCGGGCACTCGGCGAGGTGATCGATCTCGTCGAAGCCGATCGCGAGGCCGAGCGGATGCTGCCCAAGGCGGTCTTCAGCGTGCTGGCGCTGAGCGCGCACCACCTCGTGCGCTCGCGTCGCATGCAGCCTGCGGTGCGCAGAGAGATGCGCGCGGGCATCCGGAACCTGCTGGCGCGCCTGCCGCGCGATCAGGCGCGGGCGGCGATCGACCGGATCGGCGGCCCGCGCCGCCGGGTTCTCGCGCGGGTGCTGCGAGAGGCATCTCACGCATGACCCGCACGATCCAGCTCTTGGCCCTGCACAGCGCCTATGGACTCATGACGGCCGCGGCGGCGATCGATGCGGGGCTGCTGGGAGAGGCGCACGAGCGCATCCTCGTTCCCATGAACACCGCGAAGGTGCCCGAGACCGCGCAGGATCTCGAGGCGGTGCCCCGGTTCGCGTCGCTGCGGGCGCGGTTCGACCGCATCGAGCCGCTGAACCCGGTGCTCGATCCGCTGCATCCGACCGCCTGGCAGCCCGACGATCAGGATCTGCCGATGCTCGAGCGGCTCTTCCGGCGGGCGTGGAGCCTCGGCGACGCGCGTCTCGAGCTGTTCGTGCAGTCGCCGCAGGTCGCCCCCGCGCGCACCCTGATGGCGCTGTTCTCACAGGCCGGGCTGGGTGTGATCGGCGATGGGCTCATGACGTACTCGCCGATCCGCGACCAGCTGCCCCGGCAGCTCACCGAGCGCGTCTCGCGAGTCGTGTACCCCGATGTCGTGCCCGGCGTCGCGCCGCTCGTCTTCGCCGAGACGGGGGCGGCTCGGGTGCCGGTCGCGGTCGCCGACTTCGGCCGGGTGCTGCGCGAAGTGGGCGAGGCGCAACCGGATGCCCTGCTCGACGCCCTCGTCGACCCCGGAATGCCGACGGCGCTCGTGCTCGGACAGTATCTCTCCGCGCTCGGGCTCGTCAGCGCCGAGGAGGAGAGCGCGCTGCAGGTGCAGATGGTGGAGAGAGCGGCGGATGCCGGCGCGCGGCGCATCGTGTTCAAACCGCACCCCTCCGCACCGCCCGCGCTGTCTGAGGCGCTGGCGGGACGGGCATCCGCTCGCGGTCTCGACTTCGCCACCTACGCCGGCGACCAGCCGGCCGAGTTCGTCGCGCACCGCCTCGGGGCCATGGCCGCGATCGCCGGCTTCTCTACCGCGCTGCCGACGGTGCGGGAGGTGTTCGGCATCCCGATGCACGCCGTCGGAACCGGCACCGTGCTCGCGCGACTGGCGCCGTTCGAGAACAGCAACCGGGTGCCGGCGGTCATCGTCGACGCCCTCGAGAGGGGCGTCGACCCGGCCGATCTGCAGGGGCTGGTCGATGCCGTCGGCTACGCGATGCAGCCCGAGATCGTCACGCATCTTCGCGCCGAGGCGGTCACCGTGCTCGAACGCCTGACCCCCGATGAGCGTGAGCGCCTCGTGCCCTCCTCGCGGCTGAGGAGACTGGACCTGCCGGGTGCGCCGGCGCCGACGCCGCTGCAGCGCGCGGGCGGATCGGCCGGGGGAGTGGGACGCTGGGAAGAGCTGCGGCTCACCGCAGCCGGCGCGAAGCGCCGTGCACGCAGAGTCTGGAAGGCGGCGACCGGCCGATGACCGAGAACGCGCTCACCGTCGCGATCATCCCCGCACGAGGCGGGTCGAAGGGCGTGCCGGGCAAGAACCTGCGCCGCGTCGGCGGCATTCCGCTTGTGGAGAGGGCCGTGCGAGCCTGCGCGGCAGCCGACGGAGTCGACCTCGTGGTCGTCAGCACCGACGACGCCGAGATCACCCGCATCGCCGAGGCCGCCGGTGCCCGCGTCGTCGCCCGCCCCGCCGAGCTGTCGGGCGACACCGCCACCTCCGAGAGCGCGCTGCTGCACTCGCTCGACGTTCTCGCCGCAGACGGAGTCGACGTCGGCACCGTGGTGTTCGTGCAGGCCACCTCGCCGTTCATCCCGAGCGAGGGCATCGCCGAGGCCGTCGCGCACATCGCCGCCGACCGATTCGACAGCGTCTTCTCGGCCTTCGAGACCTACGGCTTCCTCTGGCGACGGGATGCCGATCAGCACGCCGCCGCCATCAACCACGACTCCTCGCACCGCCCTCGCCGGCAGGATCGTGAGCCGCACTACCTCGAGACCGGAGCCTTCTACGCCTTCACCGCCGACGGCTTCCGCGCGGCCGGCCATCGGTTCTTCGGACGCATCGGCATCGTCGAGGTGCCGGAGGCGTCGGCCATCGAGATCGACGACGAGCACCAGCTCGCCGTCGCCGGCGCGCTCGCCGCGCTCGGCGCACCGGCGGATGCCCCGATCCCGGCATCCGTGCTCGTGACCGACTTCGACGGGGTGCACACCGACGACACGGCCACCGTCGACACCGACGGCCGCGAGTCCGTGCGGGTGAGCCGCGAGGACGGCATGGGCGTCTCACTGCTGCGGCGGGCGGGCATCCCGATGCTCATCCTCTCGACCGAGCTCAACCCGGTCGTCGCGCGCAGGGCCGAGAAGCTGCAGCTGCCGGTTCTGCACGGCATAGACGACAAGGCGGCGGCGCTCACCGCCTGGGCCGCAGAGAACGGGGTCGCGCTCGCCGACATCGCCTACGTCGGCAACGACGTGAACGACCTCGGGGCCTTCGGCGTCGTCGGCTGGCCGATCGCGGTGGCCGATGCGCACCCGGCCGTGAAGGCCGCCGCGCGCATCGTGCTCACGCGGCGCGGCGGCGACGGCGCCGTGCGCGAGGTCGTCGAGCGGATGCTCGCCTCGCGCTGACACGGGGGAGCCGGCTGGTGCCTGAGCCGCGCGCTCGGCGAGCCCCGGTTCGTCGCACGGGCGTAGGCAGACGGTCACCACCGCGACCCCGCAGGTTCACCTCGCGCCCGTAGACACAGAGGACACGACCGGAAACGGAGGTCCTCATGACCGTCAGCATCGCAGACCGCGTGATCGGCGGGGGCCGACCCACGTACGTCATCGCCGAGATCGGCCTGAACCACAACGGCGACGTCGAGATCGCCAAGCAGCTCATCGACGTGGCCCGTGCCGCCGGCGCCGACGCGGTGAAGTTCCAGAAGCGCACGCCCGAGATCGCGACCCCCGAGCACATGCGCGACGTGCCGCGTGAGACGCCCTGGGGCACCATGAGCTACCTCGACTACCGGCGCCGCGTCGAGTTCGACCGCGAGCAGTACATCGAGATCGGCGACTACGCCACCATGGCAGGGCTCGACTGGTTCGCCTCGCCGTGGGACGTGCCGAGCATCGAGTTCCTCGAAGAGCTGGGCGTGGTCGCGCACAAGGTGGCGTCCGCCAGCCTCACCGACACCGAGCTGCTGCAGGCGCTGCGAGAGACCGGCAAGCCGGTCATCCTCTCCACGGGCATGTCGACGATCGAGCAGATCGATCAGGCGCTCGAGACCCTCGGCACCGACCGCACGATCCTCATGCACGCCACCTCGACGTACCCGATGGAGTCGGGCGAGGCGAACCTGAAGATGATCGCGACACTGCGTGACCGCTACGCCGGCGTGCCCGTCGGCTACTCGGGCCACGAACGAGGGCTGCAGATCTCGCTCGCCGCGGTCGCCCTGGGCGCCGTGGCCGTCGAACGCCACATCACGCTCGACCGCGCGATGTGGGGCTCCGACCATGCCGCATCGCTCGAGCCCGCAGGACTCGAGCGGCTGGTGCGCGACATCCGCGTCATCGAAGAGGCGCTCGGCGACGGCGTGAAGCGCGTCTACCCCGGCGAGCTCGCGCCCATGGCCAAGCTGCGCCGCGTCGGCGCATGACCTTTCCCGGCAGCCGGTCGCCCCGGCTGAGGGTCGTCGCGATCGGCGACGCCGACTCGTTCGTCAAATGGGCGGCGCACCTTCTCGACCAGGTCGACGACATCAGCCAGCACCTGCTGCTGGTGCACACGCCCCTGGTGGTGAGCGACGCCCAGCGGGACGCCGCGGTCGCCGGCACCCGGTTCGCTCAGCATCCCGGGTCGGTCACCCGCATCGCGTTCGGCGACATCGCCGGATGGCTCGCGAAGGACGCCCCCGACGTCGTCGTGCTCGCCGGACGCGCGCCGTTCGTGCGCCTGCTCGGCCGCGAGATCGACCGGCTCGCCCGCCGGCCGATCGTCGTCAGCGGTGTGCCCGGCATGTCGATCCCCGCCCTGCGCGGTGCACTCGAGTACCGGCGGCACTGCGACCTGATGGTCGTGCACTCGCACCGCGAGGTCACCGCCTACTCACGCCTGGCACGCGCCCTGGGGGTGACGATTCCCGTCGCGCTCGCGACGCTGCCCTTCGCCACGTCGGCACGCCCCGCCCGCACCGGCACCGACCTCGTCTTCGCCGCTCAGGCGCTCGTGCCGGCCGACCGTGCCGAGCGCAGGCGCATCGCCGAGATCCTGCGCCTCGCGGCCGTGGCCGATCCGACGCGTCGCGTGGTGGTCAAGCTGCGCTCGCGGCCCGGCGAGGTCGAGGCGCACCAGGAGCGCGACGGCTACACCGACCTGCTCGAGAACGCGCCGGACAACCTCGTCTTCTCGTTCGCCCCGATGGCCGAGGCGCTGACCTCCGCCGAGGGGCTCGTCACGGTCAGCTCGACCGCGGCGATCGAGGCCATGGCCGCCGGCGTGCCGGTCATCGCGCTCGACGAGTTCGGCATCAGGCCCGATCTGCTCAATCACGTCTTCGAGCACAGCGGGCTGCTGGGGTCGGCCGACGACGTCGTGGCGCGGCGCTTCCGGCATCCGGATGCCCGGTGGGCGGCGACCAACTACTTCCACGACTCGCGGGACTCGCGATGGTGGGACGAGGTGCGCCGGCTGGTCGCGCAGCGGCGCCGCGGCGCGCTGCCCGCCCGCACGGTGCCCGCGCCGCGCGGCGGCGCACTCCACGCCGCGTGGCACCGACGCCTGGTTCTGGGTGACGCCGACCGCACGCTGTCGGGGCGGATCGCCGGGGTGCTGGTGACGCCGGTGATCACGGCCCTGACGGTGCTGAAGCGCCGCCGCCGGCAGGCCGCGATCCCGGATGCCCTGGCAGCCGACTACACGCTCGCCCCAAGCCCGCTCGCGGACCCTGTTCGACGCCGGTCGGCGGCATCCGCTCCCATCCGGTAGACTGTTGTGGTTGTCTGCCCGCCGGAATCCATTCGGGACGCCGCGGCAGACGACGTGCTACACACCCTCCTGCTTCCGGGAAAGTCCCGGGAGCCGTTCTAGTCCGAAGGAGGTGGGTAAGTGACGCACCAGTACGAGCTCATGGTCATTCTGACCCCCGAGCTGGACGAGCGCCAGGTTGCCCCCAACCTCGACAAGTTCCTGAAGGTCATCACCAACGATGGTGGCTCGATTGACAAGGTCGACATCTGGGGCAAGCGACGTTTCGCCTACGAGATCAACAAGAAGAACGAGGGCATCTACGCCGTCGTCAACTTCACCGCCACCAGCGAGGCCACGCAGGAGCTCGACCGTCAGCTCGGTCTGAGCGAGCTCGTGTTCCGCACCAAGGTCCTCCGTGCCGAAGAGGCACAGGCCATGGTCGCCGCCGAGGCCAAGCGCGCCGCCGAGAAGGCAGCCCGCAAGCCCAAGGTCGCGAAGGCCTAAGGCTCATGGCCGGCGAAACCGTCATCACCGTGGTGGGAAACCTCACCGCAGACCCCGAGCTGCGCTACACGCAGAACGGCCTGCCGGTGGCGAACTTCACCATCGCCTCGACCCCGCGCACGTTCGACCGTCAGGCCAACGAGTGGAAGGACGGCGAAGCGCTGTTCCTCCGCGCGTCGGTGTGGCGCGAGTTCGCCGAGCACGTGGCAGGTTCGCTGACGAAGGGCATGCGCGTCATCGCGCAGGGCCGTCTGCGTCAGCGCTCCTACCAGGACCGCGACGGCAACAACCGCACGGCCATCGAGCTGGAGGTTGACGAGATCGGTCCGTCGCTGCGTTATGCGACGGCACAGGTCACGCGGGCCGCATCCAACGGCGGTGGGCAGTCACGTCCGCAGCAGCAGCAGCAGGTCTCGGACGAGCCGTGGTCGACCCCCGGTTCCTCGAGCGCTGACGCCTGGAGTGCTCCGGGCAGCTTCGGCGACGACACCCCGTTCTGAATTCCGGATGCCACCGGCATCCGATCTCATCTCTTAAGGAAGAAACATGGCTGGAAAGTCGAGCGGCGACCGCCGCAAGCCGCGGAAGGGTGGCAAGCCCACCGCTCCCGCGAAGTCCATCCGCGTTGGCGTCATTGACTACAAGGACGTCGCAACGCTTCGCAAGTTCATCTCGGAGCGCGGCAAGATCCGCGCCCGTCGTATCACCGGTGTCTCGGTGCAGGAGCAGCGTCTGATCGCCAAGGCGATCAAGAACGCTCGCGAGATGGCTCTCCTGCCCTACGCTGGCGCTGGCCGCTGAGGGGTACCGACATGGCAAAGCTGATTCTCACGAACGAGGTCGCCGGGCTGGGTAGCGCCGGTGACGTCATCGAGGTCAAGAACGGGTACGCCCGCAACTACCTCGTTCCCAAGGGCTTCGCAGTGGCGTGGACCCGTGGTGGCCAGAAGCAGGTCGAGTCGATCCAGGCAGCCCGCAAGGCCCGCCAGATCCACGACCTCGACGAGGCGACCGCACTCAAGAACAAGCTCGAGGGCACCAAGGTGCGCCTGACCGTCAAGGCCGGCGCCGAGGGTCGTCTCTTCGGCTCGGTCAAGACCGCCGACGTGGCCGACGCTGTCGCCGCCGAGGGTCTCGGTTCGATCGACAAGCGCAAGGTGCACTTCACCGCTCCGATCAAGACGACGGGCGAGCACGAGGCGACGGTTCGTCTGCACGACGACGTCACCGCCGTGATCACCCTTCAGGTCATCGCAGCGAAGTAATCCCGCTTCACCAGCAGGCCCCCGACGTCTCCGGATGCCGGGGGCCTTCTGCATCCCCTTCGTCGGGTCGGGCCGTCGCGCCCGTCCAGTTGCCGAGAGGTCAATAAAGCACCGGTGGAGCTCGTTTCCGGTGCCTTTCTGGCCTCTCGGCCGGGGCGGGGCCGTCCGGTCGGCCCGCCGGGCCGCGCCGCTCGCCCGTCGGCGTTCGCGGCCGAGAGGTCAATAAAGCACCGGTAGACGCCGCTTCCGGTGCCTTCTCGACCTTTCGGCCGGGGCGGGGCCGTCCGGTCGGCCCGTCGTGCCGGGCTGCGCGCCAGTCGGCGTTCGCGGCCGAGAGGTCAATAAGGCACCGGTAGACGCGGGTTCCGGTGCGTTTTCGACCTTTCGGCCGGGGCGGATGCTGCATCCGGTGCCTTTTCGACCTCTCGGCTAGGGCGGGGCCGTCCGGTCGCTCCGCCGCGGCGTGCCGCGCCGCCCTCGCCGGCCGACCGGGCTGCCCCCGTCGGCGTTCGCCGCTGAGAGGTCACAAAAGCACCGGAGGATGTCGTTTCCGGTGCCTTCTTGACTTCTCGACGGCCCATGAGCGGCTGCGGGCGGGCATGCCGATGCGGCGGATGCGACGTCGTCGGCCGCATCCACCGCAAGGGCCGTGCATCAGGCCGCGCGAGCGCGACGGATCAGCGATCCTCCGATCAGCAGCATGAGCCCGGCCAGCAGAGCCAGCGCCGGAGCCATGTCGCCGCCGCCGGTCATCGCCAGCGCCGGCGCACCAGCCATGGACGAGGCCACGGCCGAGTGACGCGGCGAGTTCATGCCGTCGGTGTCAGTGCCGGGGTCCGTTCCGGGGTCGGTACCGGGGTCCGTTCCGGGGTCGGTGCCCGGGTCCGTTCCGGGGTCGGTGCCGGGGTCCGTTCCGGGGTCGGTTCCGGGGTCGGTGCCCGGGTCCGTTCCGGGGTCGGTGCCCGGGTCCGTGCCCGGGTCGGTACCGGGGTCCGTTCCGGGGGTGGTGCCAGGCACGTCGACCGTGCTCTCGCCGATCACCGAGATGGCGTTTCCGCCGATGGTGATCGGTGCGGTGATCGGCAGCAGGATCTGCGTGCCACCGAGCAGCGACCCTCCACCATCGGTCACGACCCCGCCCGTGCCGGGCTGGGTCGTGGTGCCGGTGGTGCGGCCGGTGCCGCCGGTGACGGCGGATTCTCCGAGGACGGAGATCGCGTTGCCGCCGACGTTCACCGGTGCGGTGATGGGTGCGAGCACCTGGGTGCCTCCGAGGGTGCTGTCGCTGCCGCCGGTCGTGGCGTCAGTGCCGGTTGCACCTGTGGGTGTGGTGGTGCCGCCGGTGCCGCCGGTGACGGCGGATTCTCCGAGGACGGAGATCGCGTTGCCGCCGACGTTCACCGGTGCGGTGATGGGTGCGAGCACCTGGGTGCCACCGAGGGCGCTGTCGCTGCCGCCCGTGGTGGCGTCAGTGCCGGTTGCACCTGTGGGTGCGGTGGTGCCGCCGGTGCCACCGGTGACGGCGGATTCTCCGAGGACGGAGATCGCGTTGCCGCCGACGTTCACCGGTGCGGTGATGGGTGCGAGCACCTGGGTGCCTCCGAGGGTGCTGTCGCTGCCGCCCGTCGTGGCGTCAGTGCCGGTTGCACCTGTGGGTGTGGTGGTGCCGCCGGTGCCGCCGGTGACAGCGGATTCTCCGAGGACGGAGATGGCGTTGCCGCCGACGTTCACCGGTGTGGTGATGGGTGCGAGCACCTGGGTGCCACCGAGGGCGCTGTCGCTGCCGCCCGTGGTGGCGTCAGCGCCGGTCGCCCCCGTGGGCGCCGCGCTGCCGGTGCCACCGGATGCAGCCGACTCGCCGAGCACCGAGACCGCGTTGTCGGTGACCGTGATGGGCACGTTCACCGACACGAGACCCTGCGTGCCCGACAGCAGGCCGTCGGAACCCGAGGTGGTCGCGGCCGGGGCGGGCGCCGGGGCGGGTGCCGGCGCTGGCGCCGGAGCCGACTCCGCAGACGACTCGCCGAGCACGCTCACCGCGTTGCCCGACACCGTCACGGGTGCATCGACCTCGACCACGGCCTGCGTGCCCGAGGCGACGCCGTCATTCCCACTGGTCTCCGCCGCAGGCGCGGGGGCCGGAGCGGGTGCGGGTGCCGCAGGCGCAGCATCCGCTCCCGACTCCGCAGACGACTCGCCGAGCACCGACACGGCGTTGCCGACGACCTTCACCGGCGCCGTGACCGGAGCGATGATCTGGGTGCCCGAGAGGAGACCATCGTCTCCGTCGGTCTCGGCCGCGTTGGCGGCCGACGCGCCGAGCAGCGAGACGCCGCCGGCCAGCAGCACGCCCCACAGGGCGTACTTGACTTGCTTGTTCATGAGAGAACTCCTGATCTGTACGAGTGTGAGACCGCACGGTCGTGCGGCCGGGCTTGCCGATCAGAGGATCGGCCGCCCTCTCGTCAGTCAGGAGAGACGTCGGTGCTGCCCACCGGAGACGGCGGCAGCTCGGCATCCGCAGGGATGCCCGTACGCGTCGACATCGCACCGATGCCACGCGCGGTGGAAGGACTGTCAGAGCTCGCTCCGGGAGCGGGCCCGCCGTTGCCGGCGGACGTCGTCGAGGTCGCTGCGCCAGGAGCAGAAGCGGGCGCGCCACCGCTCGGATCGATCGGCGCGCTTGGCGTCGCATCTGCGGTCGAGGCGCCGCCGGCTGGGGCGGTGAGGCCGGATGCCGCATTCGACCGCACGCGGTCGGCGCTCGGCGTCCGCGCGTCGGACGACGGCGCAGAGGAGTCAGCAGCGGGCGGGTCGACCGCGACTGTCGGCTCATCGACGCCCGGTTCGTCGACACCGGGCACATCCACGCCGGGCACATCCACGCCCGGCTGGTCGACACCAGGGAGCTGCGGTTCCTCAGCATCCGGGATGCCCGGCTGCAGCCCGTCGACGACGGGGTCGACGGTGCTGCCGACCACAGGCGGAACGACCTCGAGAACCTCGTCGACGGCGCCCGCGGTCTCGTCGACCAGGTCAGTGGCGCCGAGCTCTTCGAGCACGTCGCCGACGACAGGGACGTCGCGCACGGCATCCGTCACCGGGGTCACGACGGCGCTGACCGGCGCCGACGACGTGACCTTCTCGACCGTCTTGGTGACCGCGGTGACGGTGTCGGCGGTCTTGGTGACCGTCTCGGCGACGGGCTTGCCGACCACCGGAGCGGCGGCCACCGTCGAGGTGGTCTTCGAGACGACCTTCTGGACGGTCTTGGTGACGGGCGCGGCGACCTGATCGACGGTCTTCGTCGCGGTCTTGGCGACGGGAACGACGACGTCGTCGACCGTGTCGCCGACGAGCGACGTGAGGCCGGAGAGCGGGGCGTCGGACGACTCATCGGCTTTGGCGTCGCCGCCGCCGACCAGAGCAGTCAGCGCGACCCAGGCGAGCACGACGAGAGCACCCCAGAGGTACACCGCAGGAATGCGGCGCCCGGTCGTCTCGTCGCCCATGACTGTAATCCCCGTACATCCGATGCTTCGGCTTGTGCGCGAGACGTTACCGCACGTCGCCGACGGAGTCCACCCCCCTTCGAGGGCGGGCAGAAGAGGTGCGGCGGGTGCCTCGCGAAGTCGGAGCGAGACACCCGCCGCGGCGGAGGCAGGAAAGCCGATCCGCCAGGTGGGCGGCCATGGAGAGGGGGTCCATGACTGCCCGGGAGGCGCCGAGTGCAGGTGAGACTGGGGGGAATCACCGCAGCTCGACGCCGCGCCGTCGGCGGCGCCAGGCCTTCCCCCGAAGGCGGGCGCTCTGCCGACGGGAGTCGTCAGGCCGGGATGCTGCGGCCGGCGCCGGAATGGGCGCGGTGCGCGATTGCGCGCATGAGAGCTCCTGAGTGAGTGTCGAGCGGGGGGGGGTGATGCGGCTCGAGAATCAGTCAGGTCGACAGTCGGTGGTCGCGGCAGGCCCCGCGAGCGGACGGTCTGCCGCATCGGCGAAGGAGGCGAGACGGATGAGGCCGTCGCGGGATGCGAGACCCGTCACCTCTCCGGCCAGCGACAGGATCGAGGATGCTCCGGATGCGGCGGCGCAGCCGCTCGAGGCTGCTGCGCTCAATGCCAGGCCGGGCACCTGGCCGTCGACGGGCGCCGGCTCGGCGGCGATCGCCGGAGCGACGGTCGCCGCGGCTGCCGGGGCAGCAGCCGACGTGGATGAGGCGCTGTAGGCCTTCGGGGCGCGGTGGGTGCTGACGCTGACCGCGTGGGTCGTCGCGTGACCGCGCGGGGCGAGCGCTGCTTCTTGTGCGTGATTCTGTCGCTCGCCGGGGGCGGCTGCCTGCAGGGAGGCGGCACGGTCGATCTTCTGCGCGGGGAGCGCGTGACGGTTCTTCTCAGCCTCGACAGCGCCTCGAGGGATGCCGGGCAGGGCGGCCACGGCGGAACCGAGCGCGCTGCTGCTGGCGGCCTTCTTCGCAGCCGCCGCGGCCTTCTTGTCGGGTGCGGCCGCCTTCTCGACCGCGGCTGCGGCGTTCTTGACGGGCGCTGCCTTGTCGACCTTGGCTGCGGCGTTCTTGACAGGCGCTGCCTTCGCGACCTTGGCGGCTGCCTTCTGCACCGGGGCGGCCTTCTTGTCCGGTGCGGCATCCTTCTGCACCGGGGCGGTGGCCTTCTGCGCCGCGGCGGCCTTCTGGATCGGGGCTGCGGCGCTCTTGACGGGTGCGGCGGCCTTCTTCGCCGACGTCGAGGCTTTCCCCGCGGGCGCGGCGGCCTTCTGCACGGCGGCTGCAGCGGCGGGCGGGTCGACCGTGCGCGCGGCGCGTTCGCCGGGCGCACGGGCGCCCTCGTCGCTGTGAGGCGCCCGCTGCTGCGCCGCAGCGGATGCGGACGCACCGGGTGCAGCATCCGGTCGTTCGGCGGCCGACGCCTGCGCAGCCCCGAGGATCGACGCGAGCATCAGCCACGCGAAGACACCGAGAACACACCACAGCCACAGGCTGCGGCGATCTGCAGATGCGAATCGCACGGAACATCTCCCCAATGAGTCGTCCCTGGGCGGGCGGACGTTGCTCGACCGGGAGAATCTACCGCGGCGGTGGCGAGAAGTCCACATGCCAGTGCGAGGGTGCGAACCGCGCCGCGCCCGGGACGTATTCGCACTTGACTTTCCCCAGGTTCTTCACATCGGCTCACCGGCTGAGCAAACCTTAAATCTCACGTTTAAGCGGAATCTCATCCACAGGGTGGGGGACCAGAGAAAACCCGATCAAGCAATAAAAAACCCTTGGAAAGTGAAACTCTCCACCGGGTTGTCCACAGTCGTTCTGCACAGACACACCAGAGTTCTCCGCATCCTCTCCACAGAGTTATCCACAGGGCTGGTTGCATGGGGATAACTCGGCTTCTAGCTTTGGGGAGACCGGATGTCGGTGGTGGGTGCTCTGCTTGTGCCTGCAGCCGATGACCCAGCCGGTCGCAGGGGTCGGTGACGGGCGGCGAGTCGCGCCGACCGGGGAGGAGCACGGTGTCGATCGCAGATATCTCAGACGAGCGTCTGGGCGGAACGCGCGCCCCTGAGCGGACCCCTCCGCACGACCTTCTCGCAGAGCAGAGCGCCCTGGGTGGCATGCTCCTCTCGAAAGACGCCGTCGCCGATGTGATCGAGACGCTCAAGGGCGCCGACTTCTACGTGCCGAAGCACGAGCTCATCTTCGAGGCGATCCTCTCGCTGTACTCGCACGGTGAGCCGACCGACGTGGTCGCCGTCACCGACGAGCTCATCAAGACGGGTGAGCTGGGTCGCGCGGGCGGTGCCGACTACCTGCACACGCTCACCTCGATCGTGCCGACCGCGGCGAACGCCGGCTACTACGCGGGCATCGTCTCCGAGCGTGCGATCCTGCGTCGACTGGTCGACGCCGGCACGCGCATCGTCCAGCTCGGCTATGCGGGCGAGGGCGACGCCGCCGACATCGTCAACAACGCGCAGGCCGAGATCTACTCGGTCACCGGTTCAGAGACCGCCGAAGACTACGTGCCGCTCACCGTCGCCGTCGACGCCGCCGTCGAAGAGATCGAGGCGGCCAACGGCCGTGACGGCACGATGACCGGCATCCCGACCGGCTTCCGCGAGCTCGACGAGCTGACCAACGGCCTTCACGGCGGTCAGATGATCGTCGTCGCCGCCCGGCCCGCGATGGGAAAGTCGACGCTCGCGCTCGACTTCGCCCGCGCGGCGTCGATCGGCCACAACGAGCCGTCGATCTTCTTCTCGCTCGAGATGGGCAAGAGCGAGATCGCCATGCGCCTGCTCAGCGCCGAGGGCGCGATCCCGCTGCAGAACATGCGCAAGGGAACCCTCGACCCGCGCGACTGGACCACCGTCGCCGCCACCCGAGGTCGCATCAACGACGCGCCGCTCTACATCGACGACAGCCCGAACATGACGCTCGTCGAGATCCGCGCCAAGTGCCGGCGGCTGAAGCAGCGCGCCGGTCTGCGCCTCGTCGTGATCGACTACCTGCAGCTGATGACGAGCGGCAAGCGCGTCGAGTCGCGTCAGCAGGAGGTCTCGGAGTTCTCGCGTGCCCTCAAGCTGCTCGCGAAAGAGCTGCAGGTGCCCGTGATCGCGCTGTCGCAGCTGAACCGCGGCGCCGAGCAGCGCTCAGACAAGAAGCCGGCGATCAGCGACCTGCGTGAGTCGGGCTCGATCGAGCAGGACGCCGACATGGTGATCCTGCTGCATCGTGAGGCCGCCTACGACAAGGACATCCGCCCGGGCGAGGCCGACCTGATCGTGGCCAAGCACCGTAACGGTCCCACCGCGACGATCACCGTCGCCTTCCAGGGCCACTACTCGCGGTTCATGGACATGGCGCCGGGTGACTTCGGCGGAGGCGGCGGCGACTTCAACTGAGCGGGCTTCCGCCCCCAGGTGAAACCCCCGCGGTCGAAGGACCGCTCAGGCCACCTCGACCGCAGTGCTCTTCGACGGGTCGGGTTCACGCCGCTTCCTCCGCGCCCAGCTCACCGGCAGATCGTCGCCGTCCCACACCTGGATGATGCCCCATACGGCAGCTGTGACAGGCACCGCGAGCACCGCTCCGATGAGACCGCTGAGGGCAGTGCCGACGGCGAGGGCGACCAGGATCACGAACGCGTGCAGCTTCATCGTCCGACCCATCAGGAAGGGCTGCAGCAGGTTGCCCTCGAGCTGATTCACGAGCACGACCACGCCGACGACCAGCAGGGCGTTGACCCAGCCGTTCGCGACCAGCGCGACGAGAGCGGCGAGCACTCCGGCGAGCGTCGCACCCACGATCGGGATGAACGCCAGCAGGAAGACGAGCACCGCGAGCGGGATGGCCAGCGGCACCTGCAGGAACAGCAGGCCGATCAGGATGCCGACGGCGTCGACCAGAGCGACCGTCGCCGTGCCGCGGACGTACGAGCCCAGCACCCCGACGGTCTTGTGGCCGATGCGGCGCGCGCGCCGCTCGTGCTCGCCGTGGAACGGACGCAGCAGGAACTCCCACATCTGCGGGCCGTCCTTGAGGAAGAAGAAGAGGATGGTGACCAGCAGCACGAAGCCGGTCACGAAGCTCGCCACGGCGCCCACGCCGGCCAGCGCGCCCGACCCGAACTGGGCGCTGGTGACGAAGTCGGTCAGCGTCGCCGTCCACTCCTCCAGCTGCTCGGAGGTGAAGAGCTGGAAGGGCAGCGTCTCGGTCCACTCGATCAGGTGCTGGATGCCCTGCTGCGCCTGCGCGTACAGGTCGTCCCACTGATTGCGCACGGCCCAGACGATGAGCCAGCTCAGGCCGCTGAGCACGGCGACGATGGCGAAGAGGGTGATGATCGTCGCCGGCAGATCCGGCACGTGTCGCCGACGCAGCCAGTTCATGGCAGGCGCGAAAGCGCACGCGAGGATCAGCGCGATCGCGAGCGGGATGGTCACCAGGGTGAGGTACTGGATGACGAAGACGATCGCCGCAGCGACCGCCACGATGACGATGATCTGGATCGAGCGGATGCCGAGCCGCCCGAACCCGTCGGCCCAGAGGCTCCACGGCGGGCGGGTCGCGCGGGGGTCGACGGTCGGAGACTCGATCAGGACGCGTTGCGGGCGATCTCGGCGGAACAGGGCCATGCGGCGAGCCTATGCGGCGCTCACACCGCCCGTCCGGGTGGTTGACCGCGTGGCGCGAATGCTGCAGAGTGCGCCGTCGCCGCCCTCGAAGGCAGCGGTCATCACCCCAACCCGGGGTCGATCGTCTTCGTGATGCGCGAGACGATCACCCAGGCGAACGCCGCCGCCGCGATCCACAGCACGTCCCCGACGATCGACACCCCGATCGCCGCGGTCAACGAGGGCACGGAGTCGGCCGCCGTCGTCATCCTCGCCGAGACGAGCGAGGCCACGCCCGTCGAGATCCACAGCGCCCACCATCCGCCGAGCATCCCGCTGCTAACCGCGGCGCGAGATCCACGCACGATGTCCTTCATGTTCTGGAACGGGAACCACCAGGCCACCACCGGGATGAACCACGACCCGACGTGCCAGCCGGGCGACCGCCGCAATGAGGCCGGCGGCACCGACGAGGCCGCTCGGTGCTGCCAGATCAGCCAGCAGACGCCCGCCGCGATCGTGATGAGACCGGTGAGACCCGCTAGCGCGAGCGACGCGGAGTCGTAGGCCTGCAGGGCCCCGGGCCCGACGGATCCCGAGGCGAACGAGTCGAGCAGCGAGATGCCCCACAGCTCGACGGCCATCGTGATCAGGGTCGCGATGGCGGTCGCCGCGATCAGCCAGCGCGTCGCCGCGCCGATCCCGCGCAGGGGGCGCAGACCGATCGGCTGCGGTGCGCCGGCGGCGTACGCGTACTGCCCGGGATTCTGCGGCGGCGCCCCGTACGCCGGCGTCGGGATCTGGGGATACCCGGGGTCTCCGTAGACCGGCACCGACGGCTGCGGGTAGGTCGGCTCGCCGTACAGCGGCGCGCTCGGCGGTGCTGGCGGCGGCGCATAGACGGGAGGGGCGACAGGCGCCGAAGGATCAGCGGCCGGCGGCTGCATCAGCGGCGCCGCAGGGTCCGGTGATCCGGAAGGAGCACGAGCGGGCTCAGGCGGAGGAGGCGGGGGAGTGAGGTCGCTCATGGTGATCCTTCGGGTCGGCGATGCCCGAACAGTATCAGCGCCTCGAGAACTCAGGCAGGGGCTGGCGTCACGACTCCGCAGGCTGCATGGGCAGCTGCGGCCCGTGGTTCCACGCGAGGATCGCCGGCTGCTCACGTGCGAACCCGAGCACCGACACCGACCCGGCGTCGAGTGAGATCGACGCGGCGAACCGCGGTGCCTGCCGCAGGAACACGGCGGTGAGGATGCGCAGGTAGTGGCCGTGCGCGACGAGCGCCACATCTCCGGATGCCATGGCGGGCAGCACCCTGGTGAGCACGCGGGATGCCCGGGCTGCGACCTCTTCGACGGTCTCGCCCGGGGTCTCGCCGCGGATCACGCCGTGGGCGAAGGTGGTCCAGTTGTAGCCGAGCTCTTCGCGGATCTCCTTGGTCGTCCGACCCTCGTACCCGCCGTAGTCCCACTCGACGAGCAGCGGGTCGATTCCGGCGTCGAGCCCTGCGAGCTCGGCCGTGCGCCTGGCACGCTGCAGCGGCGAGCTCAGAACGAGGCCGAAGTCGTAGTCCTTCACCAGCTCACCCGCGGCGCGCGCGAGATCCTCGCCGTGCTCGGTCAGCGGGATGTCGGTGAGCCCGGTGTGCCTGCCGGTGCGCGACCACTCGGTCTCGCCGTGACGCAGCAGCACGAGCTTGCCCTGCGGGGCGTCGGGGGCGGGGTGATCGGGCAGCGGGTCGGTGGCATCCACGCTCTCACCGTAACCCCCGATGCGGTCAGAGCCGCTCGGCGACCACCCGCGCCGTCGCCGCCGGGTCGGGGCGGTGCATGACCGACTCGGGCACGATCACCCGTTCGGCACCCGTGATCTCGGCGGCCAGCCGATCAGACGACCCGACCAGGAAGGGGAAGGTCTGCGCGCCGCGCAGCACCGTGACCGGCCCGTCGACGTCGAGCAGCTCGGCGCCCGGCTGTCGCACCCGCGTCGTGAGGCGCACGTCGTACACGGTCGACTGCCCGAGGGGAGCGAGGGCATCCAGCATCCCGTTCGCCCGGCCCGCCTCGACCATCTCGCTCGGCAGTCCGATGGCATCGAGCTGGAAGGTCGCGACCGCATCGCCCGGTCGTCCGCCGTCGACGAGCGCCTGCAGGCGGTCGGCGAGGTCGGGACCGTACCCCGAGCCGTCGAAGTCGATCGGCGGCTCGGAGAGGAACAGGGCCCCCGTCGGCACACCCTGCGATGCGGCGTACAGCGCCAGCACCGCACCGGACGAGTGCCCGAGCACAGCATCCGCCCCGCCGGCGGCGGCGATCACCGCGGCCAGGTCGGCGACCTCGTCATCCGGACCGGAACCGTCGCGGTCGCCGCTGCCGCCACGCGCTCGCCGATCCCACGTGACGGCGCGGAAGCCCGCATCGACGAGGGCATCGGCCAGGGGCGCGGCGTCGGCGGCCGTCGACAGCGCGCCGTTCACGATGACGACGGTGGGCCCGTCGCCTCGCGTGTGGAATGCGATGGGGGTGCCGTCTGCAGAGGTCGCGGTGGTCATGCGCACATCAAAGCACGGGCATCCGACACGTCACCAGCGGCACAGCATCGTCATGGCACCAGCACACGGGCAGCCTGCGGAAGGCGGGTGCGCACATCGAACGCCTCGACCGCGCCGAGCGGCCGGGCGCCCGGGATCCCGCCGCGCAGCACAGTGCGCAGCGCGCTGCGCCGAACGACCGCGACGAGCACGCCGCGCACCGACCCGAGCACGGTCACGGCCTCGTCGAGCTGCTCGTCGGGAAGGATCAGGATCGCACCGGCGAACCGCACCCGGGCGGCGCGCGAGATCGCACGCACCCGCGCCAGCAGATCGGCGACCGGCGTCTCGCCGCCGACCGTCGCGCCGATCACCTCGCCCTGGCGGAAGCGCACGGCGTCGCCGAAGTCCTCCGACGCGAGGCCGTACAGCCCGGCAGGGCCCAGCACCGCGTGCGACAGCTTCTGCGCGGCATCCGCCCCCGCCACCAGATCGTGCCAGGCGGTGAACCCGATGCCGAGGTCGTCGATCGTCGACGCGGTGGCCTCCTCGGAGAGGGCCTCGGCCAGCATCCGCCTCGCCTGCCAGGGCGCCGCTCGCACGACGGCGGGGTCGACCGCCTCGCGCGCGGTGACGGCGCGGCCCAGGTGATCGGTCAGCAGCTGCAGGTACCGCAGCCGGTGCCACGCACCCGCGGTGCCGTATGACCGGGTTCCCGGCCGCGTGCCCGAGCGGCGGCCGGATGCCGACGGCGCAGCCCACGATCCGCTCGCGCGGTCGTATCGAGCACGGGCCTCCGGCGTGCCGATGAGCTCCCACGCCCGCTGCACGCGGATGAACAGCGCGGCGTCGCCGCCGGTGTCGGGGTGGGTCTGCCGCAGCCGCAGGCGGTACGCGCGGCGCAGCTCGTCGTCGTCGGCGCTCGCCGCCACGCCGAGCAGCTCGTACGCGGATGCCGAGAGCGGGCCGTCGAAGGTCACCTACACACGTTAGACGCGCGGCGCGAGCCGCAGGAAACGCGGTCAGCCCTTCAGGAACTCCAGCGCCGCCATCCGGAACGCCTTCGCACCTGGTGCGTTGAAGTGGTGGCGCCCGGGGATCTCGAAGAACGACGCCTGCGCCGCGGCGTCGGCGAGCCGCCGCGAGCCGTCGAGCACGGCGTCTTCCGAACCGGTCGCGAACAGCACGGGCTGCTGCGGGGCGTGGGCGGGATCGGGGTCGATCGACCGCGAGTCCCGCATGCCCTCCGCAAGGGCCAGCAGCGCGTACAGGTCGTTGCCCGGCACCCGCTCGGCCAGCGCGATGTAGTTCTGGGTGACCGGGTCGGTGACCGGAGTGCCGTCGTCGGCGTACCGGCGCACCTGATCGGTGTTCAGCCGGTCGAGCGGGATGCCGTCCGGCACTCCGCCGAGCACTGCCCGCGGCACGCGGTCGGCGAGATCGAGCGCCACCTGCCAGCCGACGCGGGCGCCCAGCGAGTATCCGACGTACAGCGCCTCGTCGACGAGGAACGTGTCGAGCACCGCCTCGACGTCGCGCGCGAGGTTGCGCACCGTGTAGCCGGCCGCGTCGTGCGGCTTCTGGCTGGCGCCGTGGCCTCGCTGGTCGATGCCGATGATGCGGAAGCCCTCGCGCTCCAGCATCCGCACCCACGCCGTGTGCACCCAGGTGTCGGCGGTGCTCGACGCGAATCCGTGCACGAGCACGACCGTCGGTCCGTCCGGATCGCCCCACGAGTACGTCGCGAGGCCCACGCCGTCGCCGACCTCGATGAACTGGGGCTCGGGCATCTTGGTGAGTGCGGAGAGGATGTCGACCACACCACCATCTTCCTCCTGCGCCGGCTGGCCGAGCGCGGAGGCCCGCTCATCACTCAGGAGAGCCGGGCCGGAGGCCGCCGATTCGGCGCCCGCGGGCCCGGTTCCGCAGCGGATCTCCTGAGTTATGACCGGGAGGAATCCGTGCCCTCGCCCTCCGCCTGCGACGGATGCCCGTCGGTGTCGGGGTCGGGTCGCTGAGGCGGGTCGTTCGGATCCTCGCCCTCGGCCTGGCTCGGGTGGTCGCCGCCGCCCGATCGGCCGCTGGTCTCGGTCGTCTGCAGACCCTCGTCGCGGCCGTCGGCCCCGTCGTTCTCCTCCGTGCCGAGCTCGTCGGCTGACGTGTCGTCGCGCATCGCTCCTCCTTCGTCGTGTCAGGCGACGCTAGACCAGGGCATCCGGTTCGGCCGACCGGGTTGACAGGATCAGCTGAGCAGCTCAATCAGCTGCCCTTCGACGCGCCGCGACGGGTCGACGACGACGCCCTCGTCGTACAGGTCGAACACGCGGGGGTCGATGTAACTCGCGCGGGCGACGGTGGGGGTGTTGCCCAGAGCGGATGCCGCGACCCGAACCGCCTGCGATGCCGCGCGCGAGCGCGCCGCAGCCGACGGCTTGAGGCCGATCTCGGCGAGCGCGACGGCGGCTGAGATGGTGCCGTGCAGCGTGCGGAAGTCCTTGGCGGTGAAGTCGCCGCCGGTGCGCATCCGCACGTCGTCGTTGATGTCGGCCGCGCGGAGCGGATGCCAGTCGGCCCGTGCGTCGTCCTGCCAGCTCAGCAGCAGCGACCGTCCGCCGCGGCGCTTGAGTCCGGTGATGAGCACGGCGAGGTCGGTGTCGTCGACCTCCGATTCCCACGGCTGCCCGCTCTTGCCGGGAAAGCGCAGCTCGACGAACCGGCCGCCGCGCACGCGGGCGTGCGAGCCGCGCAGGGTGACCAGGCCGATGCTGCCGTGGGCTTTCGCATACTGCTCGGACCCGACGCGCAGCAGGGCGGAGTCGAGCATCCGGAACGCCCCGGCCAGCAGCCGAGGCCGGCCGAACCCGTCGGTGCGCAGGTCGCGGGTCACGCCTCCTCTGGCTGCCGGGAGCACCTCGGCGAGCTGCAGCATGCGGTCGAACTTCTCGCGCGCCATCCGCTCATGCCACGCGGGGTGGTAGATGTACTGGCGGCGTCCGGCGGCGTCGATCCCCGTCGCGAGGATGTGCCCGTTCGCGTAGGGACACATCCACACGTCGTTCCAGGCGGGTGGCACGACGAGGGCGCGCAGACGCTCGAGCAGCTCCGGGTCGTCGATGGGGGCGTCGTCGGCGCCGAGGAACCGGTACCCGCGCCCGTGCCGCACGCGCCGGATGCCGGGGGAGTGCGGGTCGCTTCGACGCAGTCGGGTCATGGCATCCGGACTATCCGACGATGCCGACTGCGGGCAAGCCCCTGGCGCCGAGGAGGCGAAAGAAATAGGCGACTCCTCCTCGACCTCGTCGAATCGTTTCGATAGTATGTGGGGAGCGGCGCCGTGACGATCCACGGTGCCGCCGTCTTTTTGCCGGCACTCTCGGCTCATCCCCCTCAGCCTCTCTCCGGATCATCATGGCCACCACCCTCATCACGGGCCGCCCCTGGCGCGTCATCCTGCTGTTCTCCGTGCCCCTGCTCATCGGCAACGTCGTGCAGCAGCTGTACCAGTTCGTCGACACGATCGTCGTGGGCCGCTGGCTCGGCGTCGACTCGCTCGCCGCTGTCGGCGCGACCGGCAGCCTCATCTTCCTCATCATCGGCTTCGCGTGGGGTCTCGCGAGCGGGTTCGCGATCCCGACCGCGCAGGCGTTCGGCGCGGGGGATGCCCGTGGCGTGAGCCGCTCGGTCGCCACCGGCACCCTGCTGACCGCCGCCACCAGCGTGATCCTCACGGTGCTCGGCCCGCTCATCGCGCAGCCGTGCCTCGAGCTGCTGCAGACCCCTCCGGAGCTGCTCGCCGAGGCCACCGTCTTCACGCAGGTGACCTTCATCGGCGGCAGCACGATCATGTTCTTCAACTACCTCGCGGCGATCATCCGCTCGATCGGCGACTCGACGACGCCCCTGGTGTTCCTCGTGATCTCCTGCGGGCTCAATGTCGGCCTCGTGATCCTCATGGTCGGCCCGCTGGGCTGGGGCGTGGCCGGCGCGGCGTGGGCGACGGTCATCGCGCAGGCCATCTCCGTGCTGCTGTGCCTGGGCTACCTGTGGCGCCGGCTGCCCGTGCTGCACGTGCACCGCGCCGACTGGAGGATCAGCCGCGCCGAGGTCGCCGAGCACCTGCGGCTGGGTCTGCCGATGGGCTTCCAGGCGTCGATCATCGCGATCGGCGCACTCGTCGTGCAGGTGGCGCTGAACATGCTCGGGGCCGAGGCCGTGGCCGCATACACCGCGGCGTCGCGCGTCGACAGTCTCGCCGTGGCCTTCCTCGCGTCGCTGGGCCTTGCCGCATCGATGTACGCGGCGCAGAACCTCGGCGCCCGTCGACCCGACCGCATCCGGCGCGGCACGATCCAGGCGCTGTGGATGGCCGTGATCACCTCCGCCGTGCTGGGCGTGATCATGATCGCCTTCGGTCAGGCGGTCGTGCGGCTGTTCGTCGGCGACGGCTCGGATGACGTGGTCGATCTCGCGCACCAGATGCTGATCATCAACGGTGTGACGTACTGGGTGCTCGGGGTGCTGTTCGTGCTGCGCGGTGTGCTGCAGGGAGTCGGCAAGGTGCTCGTGCCGACGGTGACGGGGGTGATCGAGCTGATCGCCCGCGTGGTCGCGGCGATCGTTCTCGGCGCGATGCTCGACTTCGCGGGGGTCGCGATGAGCAATCCGCTCGCCTGGGTCGGCGCCGTCGCGATCCTCGTGCCGGCGTACATCGCGGCGCACCGTGGCTTCGCTCGCATGCCTGTGGAGCCGGTCGAGGCGACCCTGACGACGCCGATCGCCGTCATCGGCCCCGCCGAGGGGTCGCGCATGGTGGATGCGGTGTTCACGGCCCCGGTCCCCGTGGTCGCTCCGCGTCTCAGCGCCCTGCGGCTGCCGCGCCTCCCGCGGCGCCCGCGCTGACCTCGCGGGGCAGCGCGGGCCTCGTAATGCGCCGTTCACGCGTCATCCCTCAGGATGATGCTGAATCGTTCCGTGGACTGACGCACGGATCGGATCTCCCCGCGTAACCTTGATGCCAGAAGCACGCCGGGGGGCGGTGTGCGGATGACCGGGGGGTCGAGAATGTCCACTCTCGCAGTGACCAACACGCTGGCGTCGTTCCTGGTGCCGATCGGCATCGCCGGGGCGGTGATCGCCGTCGTGTGCGCGCTCATCACGACCTTCGCGCTCGCGCGGGGCGCGGCGGGTCTCGCGGGCGGCGGTGCCGGCGTGTGGATCGTGGGCGCGCTGCTCAGCCTGTGCGCGTCGTTCGCCATGCTCTGGACCCCGTTCTTCGTCGCCGCGGGCGCTCTCGTCGCGGCGTTCGTCGTCGGCGCCGTGCTCCGGCGGCTGTTCCGCGGCGTCGCCCTGACCCGCACCACCGTGCCGGCGCAGGTGCCGGCGAAGGCCGCAGCGCAGGTGCCGGTGGCACCGCCGGCAGACGCGTCGCCGCGCGCCGGCGCGCCTCGCACCCCGGCGCGCAGCATCCCCGCACGGGCGATCACCGAGACCGTCCGCGTCGCCTCCTGACCCACGAGTCGGGTCGGACGATCGCTACCGGTGGTCGCGGTCGAACTGCTGCCCGGCGACATCTCCGGATGCCACGCGCTCGGCCTCACGCGCGCGCAGCTCGACCCGGCGGATCTTGCCCGAGATGGTCTTCGGCAGCTCGGGCACGAACTCGATGATGCGCACCCACAGGTGCGATGACAGGCGCTCGCGCGCGAATGCGAAGATCTGGGCCGCGGCGTCATGCTCGGCGTCAGCCCCGGTGCCGGCGTCACCGTGCAGGCAGACGTACGCCTTCGGCACGGCGAGCCGCGTCTCGTCGGGGCTCGGCACGACCGCGGCCTCGACGACGAGGTCGTGCTCGAGCAGCACGGACTCGAGCTCGAACGGCGAGATCTTGTAGTCCGACGCCTTGAAGACATCGTCGGCGCGGCCGATGTAGGTGAGGTAGCCGTCGTGGTCGCGCACGGCGATGTCGCCGGTGTGGTGGTAGCCGCCTGCGCGCGACTCGGCCGTCTTCTCGGGGTCGTCGTAGTACCCGGCCATCAGGCCCAGTGGCTGCTCGGCGAGGTCGAGCGCGATCTCCCCCTCGCGATCGGTCGGCCGCCCGGTGACCGGGTCGAGCAGCACCACGGGATATCCGGGCAGCGGCCGGCCCATCGAGCCGTCCTTCACCAGCTGGCCGGGGGAGTTGCCGATGCAGGCGGTCATCTCGGTCTGGCCGAAGCCGTCGCGGATGGTCGAGCCCCAGGCGTCGCGCACGCGGCTGATGACCTCGGGGTTCAGCGGCTCACCCGCACCCACGAGCTCGCGCGGCGGGTGGCTCAGCCGGTCGAGGTCGGCCTGGATCAGCATCCGCCACACCGTCGGCGGCGCGCAGAAGGTCGACACGCGATGCGTGTCCATCACCTGCATCAGGGTGTTCGCATCGAAGCGCTCGTAGTTGTAGACGAAGACGGTCGCCTCTGCGAGGAACGGCGAGTAGAAGCTCGACCAGGCGTGCTTCGCCCAGCCGGGCGACGAGATGTTCAGGTGCACGTCGTCGGGCCGCACGCCCAGCCACCACATGGTCGAGAGGTGACCGACCGGGTACGAGACGTGGGTGTGCTGCACGAGCTTCGGCCGGCTGGTGGTGCCGCTGGTGAAGTAGAGCAGGGCGGTGTCGGATGCCGGGGTGGGACCATCGGGCTCGAATGCGCTGCTCGCGCGGTGCGAGGCAGCGAAGTCGTGCCAGCCGGCGGGCGCCTGGCCGACGGCGATGCGCACGAGGTCCGCGGCGGCCGAGTCCGCGGCATCCGCCACCCGCTCGGCCAGCCCGCCCAGCGCGACCACGCCGCGGGCGCGGCCGTGGGCGATGCGATACGCGAGGTCGGAGGCCGAGAGCAGGGTCGAGGTGGGGATCGCGACGGCGCCGATCTTGGTGATCGCGAGCATGATCTCCCACAGCTCGATCGTGTTGTTCAGCATCACGATCAGGTGGTCGCCTCGCCGGATGCCGAGGTCGCTGAGCCAGCAGGCGACCTGATCCGACCGGGCCGAGAGCTCGCCGTACGTCCAGGTGCGCACCGACAGATCGGCCGACACGATCTGCACGGCCGGCCGGTCGGGCCTGTCGGCGGCGACGACGTCGAACCACTCGAGGGCGAAGTTGAACGAGTCGACCTGCGGCCACGAGAACCCGGCGACGGCTCGGTCGTAATCGACTCCGTTCGCGAAGAGGAAGTCGCGCATCTCGCGGACGGCGGTGGTCGCTGCGGTGGCGGCGCGGGTCATCGGAGGCTCCCTTGCTCGATTCGGACCCCTCCATCTTCACCCAGCCGTGGCGACAAGCATTTTGTCGACAACGTACAGAAACCGAGTGTCATGTCTTCCGGAACTTGGTTTCGGCGGCCCAAGTCCCACCCGCTGTGCCGGTTCGTCCCTACGCTCGCTCCGGGCGACGACGCCCCCCGACCCTGGAGTGCTCAATGACGAGTGGTACCCCTCACGCGCACGGAATCGGCATGCGCATCTTCGTCGTCGTGCTCAGCATCATGCTGGCCGCGATGGTCTTCCTCTACTTCGCGACGACCGGGCGCATCGCCGCCGGCGCCGCCGAGCTCGCCGACGGATCGTCGGCCGCGCACGACGGCTCGACGCAGCTCGCCACCGGTGCGACGTCGCTCGCCGACGGTGCGGGCGAGCTCGCCGATGGCACCTCCGCTCTCGCCGAGGGGGCGACGGATGCCCGTGACGGCGCGAGCAGGCTCAGCGACGGCGCCACGAGCGCGGCCGCGGGCGCACTGAAGCTCGCCGAGGGAGCGACCACGCTCAGCGCCGGCGCGTCGACGGCTGCCGATGGGGCGGCGAAGCTCGACGGCGGCGCCTCGAAGGCGTACGCCGGCTCGCTCAAGGTGACGGGAGGCGCAGGATCCGCCAGCGCCGGAGCCCGCAAGCTCGCCGACGGGGCGGCCAAGGCATCCGGCGGCGCCGACCAGCTCGCCGTGGGTGCGCAGGCCGCAGCGGCGGGCTCGAAGCTCGTCTCGGGCGGTGCCGCGGCCCTCGCGGACGGAGCACGGAAGGTCGCCGGCGGAGCCGGCGCCCTGGAAGACGGCTCGGCGCAGGTGGCCGGAGGGGCCGCGAGGCTCTCGACGGGGGCGACCTCGCTCGCGACCGGCGCATCGACCCTCGCGACAGGAGCGTCCGACCTCGCGACCGGCGCCACCTCGCTCTCGTCCGGTGCGTCGGCGCTCGCGACCGGGGCGGGCGAGGCCAGTGCGGGCGCTGCGAGGATCTCGGCCGGCGCGGCCGGCCTCTCGGCCGGTGTGGCTGCGGCTCACGACATCTCGTCGAAGCTGCTCGCCGGCGCTGCCGATCTCGACGCCAAGCTCTCGGGCGGCGTCACCGATCAGGTGCGCATGCTCGCCGACCCCGCGACCAAGAGTCAGCTCACCGGACTCGCCACCGCCGCTCCCAGCACGGCGCAGAAGCTCGCAGACGACCTGGCGAAGCTCGCGGCGGCCGATCCCTCCAACACCGAGCTGGCGAACCTCGTGCAGGTGTCGATCGCTCTGAAGCAGCAGGTTCAGGGCATGGCGGCACCGACTGCGGCTGCGCCGTCGCTCGCCGAGGGTCTGATGGCCGCATCGGCCGGCGCTCACGCCGTCGCCGGGGGCGCGACCACCCTCGTTCAGGGCGACGCGAAGCTCGGCTGGCCGGGAACGGGCGGGCTGAAGGTCGGTGCGGCGGATCTGTCCACCGGAGCCGAGGCTCTGGCGGCAGGTGTCGCGAAGGTGTCGGCGGGTGCAGACAGCGTGTCCACCGGCGCGGGCAGCCTCTCCGCGGGCGCGGGAACGCTGTCGGCGGGTGCGGGTGCTGTCTCGGCGGGCGCCGGCGACCTGTCGGCCGGCGCGGGCACGCTGGCAGCCGGCGCCACCGAGGTGCACAACGGCTCGATGGCTCTCTCGGACGGCGCGACGACGCTGTCGGCCGGTGCAGGCGACCTGGCAGCAGGGGCGGCCGACCTCCACGCAGGCAACGCCCGGCTCTCCGCCGGTGCGGCCACCCTCTCCGGTGGGCTCAGCACCCTGGCATCCGGGTCGGGCGACCTGCGCGACGGAACCGCCAAGCTCGCCGCCGGGGCCGCCGACCTCACCGCGGGGCTCATGGAGCTGTCGTCGGGTGCCGGACGCCTGAGCACGGGCGCGCAGACGCTCAGCGCGGGCGCGACCACGCTCGAGACGGGCGCCGGTGAGCTCGCCGCGGGCACGTCGAAGCTCAGCACCGGGGCATCCGAGCTCAGCACCGGAATCGGCGCGCTCTCAGACGGCGCGACCGCCGTCGACGAGGGCACCGCGAAGCTCGCCGCAGGGGGTGGCGAGCTGTCGGGTGGCGCGTCGAAGCTCAGCGACGGCAACGGCAAGCTGGCCGCCGGCTCGGTTCAGCTCGCATCGGCGACCGCGAAGGCGGCGCCGTCGATGCTCCCCTGGATGCTGGGTCTGGGCCTCGCCGGTCTGATCGCGATCGGCTTCTGGGTCGGGCACCGCATCAGTCACCGGCGCGCGCTCGCGAGCGCCTGACGATCCGCAGCTCGCTGGCGACGATGCCCAGCACCACCAGCATCCCGCCCAGCAGGGCCGCGGCCGGAAGACGCTCACCCGCGATGCGTCCGATGGCCGCGGCCCACACCGGCTCGCCGGCGTAGATGATCGTCGCCCTGGTCGGCGAGACCGACTTCTGGGCCCAGTTCATCGTCAGCTGGATCAGGCAGCTCGCCGCTCCCAGCCCGACGCCGGCCGCGACCCACACCCACGAGAACTCGGGCACCGTCTCGCCCGTGAACGGCATCGTCGCGAAGCCCAGCAGACCGGCGGTCACCAGCTGCACGACGGTGATGCGGCCGAGGTCGATGCGGTTAGCGAAGAGGCTGATCAGGATGATCTCGCCCACGATCGGCAGCGTGCTGATGAGCGTCGCGGTCTCGCCGACGCCCAGAGAGAAGGTGAGCGCCGCGGGGCCGGCGATGAGCAGCAGACCCGCGAACGCGAGCCCCGCTCCGAGAAAGGCCAGCGCGGGTGGACGCCTGCGGAAGAACAGCCACTGCGCGAACGGCACCATCGGCACGTAGAGCGCGGTGAGGAACGCCGACGTGCTCGAGTCGATCGTCTGCAGTCCGAGGGTCTGCAGTCCGTAGCCGCCGTAGATCATCGCCCCGATCGCGGCACCGGCACCGATGTCGGCCCAGGTCATGCCCCGCAGCGACCGACGGAAGATCAGGATGCTGATCGCGCCGGCCACGACGAACCGCAGGCCGACGAAGAACCACGGGCCGGAGTGCTGCATCGCCACGTGAACGAGCAGGAAGGTGCTGCCCCAGACGGCGGTGATGGCGATGAGGGCGAGCTCCTGCGAGCGCAGGCGCATCCAGCGAACACGAGAGGGCACAGTAGATTCTCCGTCTTCGCAGAGGCCGTGCGGAACGGATGTCGGAGGCACGGGCGGCCCAGACGCCGCCGGGGCTTCGCAGAGGCGGCGCGGGTAGACTGGACGGGTCACCTATCTGAGGACTGTCATGCCCGCCGCTTCCGCCTCGCGCACCGCGCGCCCGTCAACGGGGCGACCCTTCACCGTGCGCTCGGTGCAGCTGGCGCGCGCCCTCATGGCGGCCGTCGCCGCGCTCATGATCACCTTCTCGCCCGACCACTCCGCGGCTGTCGGCCTGTCGGTGTTCGGCGGTTTCGCGATCGTGACCTCGCTCGTGCTGATCGTGGCCTCGATCGTCGTGCACCGGGCGGGCCAGCGCTGGCCCGCGGTGCTGATGGGCGCGATCACCCTCGTGTTCGGCATGGCCGCGAGCATCCCCGCCTGGCGCACCGACGCGCTGTTCTTCGTGCTCGTCATCGCATGGGCGGCTCTCACCGGTCTCGTCGAGCTGATCTGGGGCATCCGCACGCGCGGCCAGGAGGGCTCGCGCGACGCGATCACCATCGGAGCGCTCGGCCTGCTGCTGGCGCTGCTGCTGCTCGTGATCCCCGTCGGGTTCGTGCAGAACTACGCCGTCGAGGGACGCGCCTTCTCGCTCACCGGCATCATCATCGGCGTCGGACTGTTCGGCGGCTATGCGGCCATCGTCGCGGTGTTCCTCGGCATCGCGGGCCTTGCGCCCGCCCCGAAGGGCGCTGAGGCGAACGGCGAGACGACTGCCGGGGCCGACCGCCTGGCCGACCACGGAGGAGAGGCATGACCGACCACAAGCCGACGCGCAAAGAGATCCTGCGCCCGCTGCACCTCGTGGGCATCGCCCTCGCCGCCGGCATCTTCGCGACCATCGTGACCCTCGTCTCGACCGGCGCCTTCACCCAGCGCGTCAACCTCTCGATCGCGAAGGGCACCTACGAGGGCCTGACCCCGCTCGGTCTCGGTCTCGTCATCGGAGGCGCCTCGTTCATCGTCACGCTGCTGGGCCTCGCGATGCTCATGCTCGCGGTCGATCCCGCCGATGTCACCAAGACCATCGACCGGCCGGTGCTGTTCGACCATGACGAGCCTCAGGCGCCGTCGCAGCCGGGTGCGTCGAACGCCGACGGCCGCAACGCCGGTGACGGGCGGGATGCCGGTGGCGACCGCGCGCCCGCATCCTGACAGGCCTGGCTTCTAGCCCTCCGGCAGCGTCAGCTGCAGCAGCCGGTCATCGTCGGCGCCGGGTGATCCGCGTCCGTCGGTGTTGTTCGTCAGCACCCAGAAAGTGTCGTCGGGGCCAGGGATGACGTCGCGCAGCCGGCCGAACTCGCCGGTGTAGACCGCCCACGGCTCGACGCTCGGCGTCTTCGTGTCGTATACCCAGAGCCGCTCTCCGCGCAGGCCGGCGACGAGCACGACGTCGTCGATCACGGCGATGCCGCTGGGACTCGCCTCATCGGGCGCCCACACCGCGACAGGGTCGATCGCGTCGTCGACCCGCGCGAACCCCTCGTGGTCGGGCCAGCCGAAGTCGCCACCCGCCTCGATGCGGTTCAGCTCGTCCCACGTGTTCTGGCCGAACTCGCTCGCCCACAGCGTGCCGTCGGCCGTCCACGCGAGGCCCTGCACGTTGCGGTGGCCGAGGCTGTAGACGGCGGTGCCGAACGGATTGCCGGGCGCGGGGTCGCCGGTCTCGGTCACCCGCAGGATCTTCCCGCCGAGGAAGTCCCGGTCGCGGGCGCGGTCGCGCTGGCCGGCGTCGCCCGTGGCGATGTACAGCATGCCGTCGGGGCCGAAGGCGATTCGACCGCCGTCGTGGTTCGATGCGCGCGGGATCCCCTCGATCACGACCTCGAGAGCCGAGACGTCGAGGGCCAGGGAACCGGGGTCGCCGGTCAGGGGCATCCGCACCACCCGGTTGTCCTCCTCGGCGCCGTGGTACGCGTACAGCCAGCGTGCGTCGCCGTCGTCGAGCACCGCGAGGCCGTGCAGCCCCGACTCGCCTCCGGAGACGACGCCGGGCACGACGCCCGCTTCGCGCAGCTGGCCCGATGCCGTCAGCTCCAGCACCTCGCCGCCGTCGCGCTGCGAGATCAGCGCACCGCCGCCGTCGAGCCGCACCACCGACCACGGCGCCTTCAGCCCGCTCGCGAGCGTGATCGGCTCGCCCTGCGCCGTGTCGGCCGGCGGGGTCATCGCGGGCGTCGGGTTGCCGGGGCCCGAGCATCCGGAGAGCAGGAGCGCGCCGACCAGCAGGGCGGGTGCGACGATCCGTCTCATGACGCTGCTCCTCTCAGGCGTGTGCCCTCAAGCATCCGCCACTTCGGGCCGCTGAGCCAGCCCCGGGTCCGACCTCGCGGGGCGGCGAGGTCACCGCATACCGCCGAGCGCACCACCTGCCGTCGCCGGCAGATGGTGCACTCGACGTGAAGTGGTGATCTCGGGCAGCGCGCGTTCGGGCAGCGCGCGCCGGGTCAGCGTGCGAGGCGCTCGGCGATGCCGGTGTACGTGGCGGGGGTCAGCGCGAGAAGACGCTGCTTCGCGGCATCCCCGATCTCGAGCTTCTCGACGAACTCCGCCAGCTCCGCACCGCCGACGCGGTGTCCGCGGGTGAGCTCCTTCAGCAGCGCGTAGGGGTCGCTGATCGTCGAGCGGCCGGCGACGACCTCGGCGCGGATCACGGTCTGGATCGCCTCGGCCAGCACCTCCCAGTTCTGGTCGAGGTCGTCGAGCAGCACATCGCGGCGCAGCGAGATCGCGTTCAGGCCGCGGCGCAGGTTGTCGAGGGCGAGCAGCGAGTGCCCGAACGCGACGCCGATGTTGCGCTGCGTCGTCGAGTCGGTCAGGTCGCGCTGCAGGCGCGAGGTGACGAGAGTCTGCGACAGCGAGTTGAGCAGCGCGCCCGAGAGCTCGAGGTTCGCCTCGGCGTTCTCGAACCGGATCGGGTTGATCTTGTGCGGCATCGTCGACGATCCGGTCGCGCCGGCGACGGGGATCTGCGCGAAGTAGCCCAGCGAGATGTACGTCCAGATGTCGGTCGCGAGGTTGTGCAGGATGCCGCCGGCGTGACGCACGCGGTCGTACAGCTCGACCTGCCAGTCGTGCGACTCGATCTGGGTGGTGAGGATGTTGAAGCCGAGGCCCATGCCCTCGATGTACTCGCGGGCGATCGTCGGCCAGTCGGCGTCGGGGTCGGCCGACAGGTGCGCCGACCAGGTGCCGGTCGCGCCCGAGAACTTCGCCAGGTAGTCGGATGCCGCGATCTGCCCTCGCACGCGCTCGAGACGCCACGCGAAGACGGCGAGCTCCTTGCCCATGGTCGACGGCGTCGCCGGCTGCCCGTGCGTGCGCGACAGCATCGCCGCATCGGCGTGCTCGACCGCGAGCTCGCGCAGCTTGGCGATCACGACGTCGAGGGCCGGCAGCCACACCTCTTCGACCGCGCGCTTCACCGTGAGGGCGTACGAAGCCGAGTTGATGTCCTCGCTCGTGCAGGCGAAGTGCGTGAGCTCGGCGATGGCATCCAGCCCCAGGGGCTGGAGCCGGTCGCGCACCAGGTACTCGATGGCCTTCACATCGTGCTGCGTGACGGCTTCCTTCTCGGCGAGCCAGTCGATCTCGGCCTGACCGAAGTCGCGGTACAGCGCACGCAGACGCTGCTTGTCGGCATCCGCCAGCGGCGACGTCTCGAACAGCGAACGGTCGGTGAGGGCGATCAGCCACTCGACCTCGACCTCGACGCGGGCGCGGTTGAGCCCTGCCTCCGAGAGGTAGTCGGCGAGGCCTGAGACGGCGGCCTGGTAGCGGCCGTCGAGGGGGCTGAGCGGCTGGGTCGGGAGCGAGGGCAGAGAAGTCAGGGCAGGTCCTCCTGCTCAGGGTCCCGCGTCACGCGGGACGGCGATGGGATGCCCGCACAGCCGGTTCGAGCTGTGCGAAGAGGCCGCGGGTGGCGGTCTCAATCATACCGAGCACCGAATCGAACATCGTGGGCCCTGCGTAGTAGGGATCGGGCACGTCCATGCTCGACGCAGTCGGGTCGTAGGCGCGCAGCAGGATGACCTTGCCCTCGTCGTCCTCCGTGCGGGCCCAAGCGCGCAGGATGCGCTCGTGGGTGCGGTCGAGCGCGATGATCAGGTCGTTCTCGGCGAACGACGCCGCGCTGAACTGCTTGGCGCGGTGCAGCGATCCGTCGAGGCCGCGCCGGTTGAGCGCGTCGAGGGTGCGCTCGTCGGCGCGCTCGCCGACGTGCCAGTCGCCGGTTCCGGCGCTTCTCGAGACGACGCGCGAGCCGAGCCCGCGCTGTTCTGAGAGCGCACGCAGCACCACTTCGGCCATCGGAGAGCGGCAGATGTTGCCCGTGCAGACGAAGATGACGCGGAAGGGATCCGGGTCGGTCATCTCACCATTCTGCCCGCATCGACTTCCGTCCCCAATCGCGTCGTGCATCGAGTTGTGCACATCGCGTGGGAACGGGGTGAGGGCGGATGTCCGGTCGCCCGCATCCTGGTGGCATGCTCACCGCCCTTCACCCCGCATCGCCGTCAGCCGAACAGGTCGCCGCACTGATAGACGGCGTGCGCCGACTCGACGACGCGATCGACACTCTCACGCAGGTGCAGATCGAACTGTGGCGGCTGATCGCCGACTCCCATTGGCGGTCGCAGGCGGTCGAGGTCCTGCGCGCCTCGCTGCTCGAGCGCGTGGCGGCGGTCACCGAGCACTGCGTCGCGATCGAGTCCCAGCGCAGCGCCTGCCAGGCAGCGATCTCATGAGCGGTGAGCTCGAGATCACGAGCGGCGGGGCGATCTCGGTCGACCCCGAGCAGATGCGCGCCGTCGCCGACCGCATGTCGGCTGCTGCCGCGCGGCTCGCTGACGCCGGCGAGAACGTGCGGCGCGCGCACCAGACCCTGTCGTCGGGCGGGAGCGGGTCTGTGCACGTCGACCTGTCCGCCCTGTGGGGCGCAGCCGAGGCGCTCAGTGACCACGCAGATGCGCTCGCGTCGGATGCCGTGGGCACCGGCATCATGGCGGATGCCTTCGAGCTCGCCGACCTGCGGTCGCGACAGCAGATGCTCTCGATCGAGCATCCCGCCGCAGCCGAGCGGCTGCAGGACCGCATCGACGAGCTCATCGCGTCGTATCCCGGACTCGACGCGATGGCGGCCTCGATCACGACGGCGTGGGAGAGGCGGTCGCAGGAGGGCATGCTCGATCGGTGGCTCGACACCTTCGCGCTGGGCACGATGAGGCTGTCGGCTCTCGTGCCCATGCACGTGCTCACCCGGATGCTGGGAGACGCGACGGAGGCGGCCGGCTCGGTCCTCCCCGGAAAGCGGCTCACGGGCGGGCCCCCGCCTGTCGCGGTGGCGCAGGTGTCGCGGTCGAGCGTCGGCGGATCGGCGACGACGCTCACGCAGCTGGTGCAGCGCCTGCCCGGCGGTGAGGCGCAGGTCGCGGTCGAGAAGCGCACGCACGGCGACGGTTCGGTCTCTTTCGTCGCCTATATCGACGGCACACGCAGCCTCACATTCGCCGGCGACGATCCGTGGGACATGGGATCGAACTGGGACCTGTACGCGGCCGGTGAGCAGAGCGCGGCATACGCGGCGACGCTCGAGGCGCTGACGCTGGCGGGCGCCGAGCCGGGAGCGCGCGTCGACGTGGTCGGATACTCGCAGGGCGCGGCCATCGCCGGAGCGGTCGCCATGAGCGGCGTCTACGAGACCTCGCGGGTGATGATCGTCGGCAGCCCGACGGTGCCCGTTCTCGACGAGGATCAGACGCTGATCCGCGCGTTCCACACCGACGATCCGGTCGGAGCCGGTCTCAGCGGAGGCGGGCCGGCCGCCGCCACCGGATCCGCCGAGAGCGTCACCATCTCGCGCGAGTACTCCACGCACAGGGATGCGACATCGGTGCAGTCCCACCTCCGCGACGCCTATGACCAGACCCTCGACCTCGCCGACGAGTCGGGCGACGCCCGCGTCGTGGCGCTGCGAGAGCGCCTCGAGGCCGAGGCGGCCGACATCGTCTCGGTCGAGCGCACCGAGTACCGGGCGACCCGGCCGTGAGTCGGCAGCCCCGTGCGCGTCAGCGGCGCTTCTTCTTCTCCTGCGGTCGCAGCACGGCGCCGAAGATCGCGTTGATGATCGAGATGAGGAAGGCGGCGACGACACCCCACCAGAACGACTCGACCGTCAGACCCCAGCTGAACGCGCTGGTGATCCACGCCGTGATCCACAGCAGCAGCCCGTTCACGATGAACGAGATCAGCCCGAGAGTCAGGATGTACAGCGGGAAGGCGACGATCCGGATCACCGTGCCGATGATGGAGTTCACCAGTGCGAACACCGCTCCGACCGCGAGGAAGGTCAGGGCGATCTGCAGGTCGCCGCCCGGTTCGAACGGGCGGATGCCGATCCCGAGCAGCGGGATGAGCGTGACGACCCAGATGGCGAAGGCGTTGATGACGACACGGATGAGGAATCGCATCTGCTGATCCTGTCACGTGACGGTCGGTCCCGCGACGCCGCGTGCCCGGCCCGTTCGGTCTCGAGGACGGCGCCAGGACGGGGATGACCGAGCGGCTCATAGACTGATGCCGTGACTGAGCCGATCCTGCCCCGCATCCGCCCCGAGATCGCCGCCCTGCCGCCGTACCGACAGGGCAAGCAGGCAGGGCCGGACGCGTTCAAGCTCTCGAGCAACGAGAACCCGTTCGACCCGCTTCCCTCGGTCGTCGAGGCGCTGCAGCACACCACTCCGGTCAACCGCTATCCGGATGCCTCCGCCGCCGCCCTCCGCGCCCGGCTGGGCGAGAAGTACGGCGTCTCCGCCGACGCCGTGCACGTCGCATCCGGCAGCGTCGCGATCCTTCATCAGCTCGTGCTCGCGACCTCGTCGATCGGCGACGAGGTCGTCTTCGCATGGCGCTCGTTCGAGGCGTACCCGAGCCTTCCGCTGGTCGCCGGGGCGACCGCGGTGCAGGTCCCGCTGGCATCCGGCGCCCGTCACGACCTCGACGCGATGGCGGATGCCATCACCGACCGCACCCGCGTGGTCATCGTCTGCACGCCGAACAACCCCACCGGTCCCATCGTCACGAGCGCCGAGTTCGCCGCGTTCGTCGAGAAGGTGCCGCAGGATGTGCTGATCGTGCTCGACGAGGCGTACGCCGAGTTCGTCACCGCCCCCGACGCCGTCGACGGCCTCGCCGAGCGCGTGTTCGAGAAGCACCCGAACGTCGTCGTGCTGCGCACCTTCTCGAAGGCCTACGGGCTCGCCGGGCTGCGCGTCGGCTACGCGATCGGCGACCCGCGCGTGCTCGACGCCGCCCGCACGACCGCGATCCCGCTGTCGGTGACCTCGGCCGCCGAACGCGCCGCGATCGCCAGCCTCGACGCCGAGAGCGAACTGCTCGAGCGCGTCGCCGTGATCGTCGAGCGTCGCGACCGCCTGGCCGCGGGCCTGCGCGAACTCGGCTGGAAGGTGCCCGACGCCCAGGGCAACTTCGTCTGGCTGCGCACCAAGGAGCACACCTCCGAGGCGGCAGCCGCGTTCGACGCCGCCGACCTGATCGTGCGCCCGTTCCCCGGCGACGGCATCCGCATCTCGGTGGGCGAGGAGCAGTCGATCGAACGGGTGCTCGCCGTCGCGAAGTCCCTGCTCTGACCGCCCCTCTGACGCGAAAAGTCCAGGTTCCGGGCACTTAGTAGGGGCCCCTAGGTATGCGTGACCTGGCATGCCGGCGTGGGTAGCGTGGGTCAGGTGACCCCGATCGAAGCCCCTCTCGTTCGCGTCCTCGCCGACGACGGCAGCTACGCACCATCGGCTGACGCCGAGCGCTACCTGCCCCTCATCGACGCGCTGACCGACGCCGAACTCGAGCAGTTCTACCGAGACATGGTCGTCATCCGCGCGATCGACACCCAGGCCACCAACCTGCAGCGCCAGGGCCAGCTCGCCCTGTGGCCGCCGAGCCGCGGACAGGAGGCCGCGCAGGTCGGATCCGCCCGCGCCGCCCGCGCCCACGACACGCTGTTCCCGTCGTACCGCGAACACGCCGTCACCCGCATCCGGGGCGTCGACCCGGTCGACATCCTCAAGGTCATGCGCGGCACCTCGCACGGCGGCTGGAACCCCACCGACCCCCAGAACGGCAACACCCGCATCTACACGCTCGTGCTCGGCTCACAGACCCTGCACGCCGCCGGCTACGCGATGGGCCTCGCCTTCGACGGCCGCACGGGCACCGGCGACCCCGAGCGCGACGAAGCCGTCGTCGTCTACTACGGCGACGGAGCCTCCAGCCAGGGAGACGTGCACGAGGCCATGGTCTTCGCCGCGAGCTACGCCGCCCCCGTGCTGTTCTTCCTGCAGAACAACCACTGGGCGATCTCGGTTCCCGTCGAGACTCAGTCGAAGGTGCCTCTCGTGAGCCGTGGCGCTGGGTACGGCATCCCGTCGGTGCGCGTCGACGGCAACGACGTGCTCGCCAGCTACGCCGTCTCGCGCACGCTGCTCGACGAGACGCGCAGCGGACTCGGCCCGCGTGCGGTCGAGGCGGTCACCTACCGGATGGGCGCCCACACGACCAGCGACGACCCGACCAAGTACCGCGGCTCCGACGAGGAGCAGCGGTGGGCGCAGCGCGACCCGATCGCCCGCATGCGGGCATTCCTCGAAGGACGCGGTGCTCCGGCATCCCTCTTCGACGAGACGGATGCCGAGGCCGCCGACGCAGCAGAAGACCTGCGCAGCCGAGCCATCACCCTCACCTCGCCCGAGCGCTCGCTGATCTTCGACCACGTGTACAGCGATCCGCATCCGCTGATGGCCGAGCAGAAGGCGTGGCTCAACGACTACGAGGCCTCGTTCGACGGAGGGACGCGCTGATGACCATCGAGACGATGCCCATGTCGAAGGCGCTGAACGCCGGACTCCGCAAGGCGATGGAAGACGACCCCCGCGTGCTGCTGATGGGCGAGGACATCGGTCGCCTCGGCGGCGTGTTCCGCATCACCGAGCACCTGCAGCGCGACTTCGGCGACCGCCGCGTGCTCGACACCCCGCTCGCCGAATCCGGCATCGTGGGCACCGCGATCGGACTCGCCATGGCCGGATTCCGTCCGGTCATCGAGATCCAGTTCGACGGCTTCGTCTTCCCGGCGTTCGACCAGATCACCTCGCAGCTCGCGAAGCTGACCAACCGCCACGAGGGCGCGCTGTCGATGCCGGTCGTCATCCGCATCCCCTACGGCGGGCACATCGGAGCCGTCGAGCACCACCAGGAGAGCCCCGAGGCGTACTTCACGCACACGCCGGGCCTGCGGGTCGTCTCGCCGTCGACCCCGAACGACGCGTACTGGATGATCCAGGAGGCGATCCGCTCGAACGATCCCGTGATCTTCCTCGAGCCGAAGAGCCGCTACTGGCAGAAGGGCGAGGTCGAGCTCGAGGCATCCGCCCTGCCGCTGCACGCCTCGCGCATCGTCCGTCGCGGCACCGACGTGACGCTCGTCGGCCACGGCGCGATGGTCACCACCCTGCTGCAGGCGGCCGCGCTCGCCGAGGCCGAGGGCACGAGCTGCGAGGTCGTCGACGTGCGCTCGCTCTCGCCCGTCGACTACGGTCCGATCCTCGACTCGGTGCGCTCCACCGGGCGCATGGTCTATGCGCAGGAGGCCCCTGGGCACACCAGCGTCGGCAGCGAGATCGCCGCGACCGTCATGGAGCGCGCGTTCTACGCGCTCGAGGCGCCCGTTCTTCGGGTCTCGGGGTTCGACACACCCTTCCCGCCCGCCAAGCTCGAGGGCACGTACCTGCCGGATGCCGACCGCATCCTCGAAGCCGTCGACCGCTCCCTCGCCTACTGACTCTTCATGTTCGCAATTCAGGAAGAATCCGCGCGATCTGCTCGCACCATGCACCAGAGCGGGCGTTCCGGCACCTCCTTCCTGAGTTGCGAACGCCGCTCCGGCCGAAAGGACTCGCAATGACCACTCAGACCTTCACCCTTCCCGACGTCGGGGAGGGCCTCACCGAAGCCGAGCTCGTCGCATGGAAGGTCGCGCCGGGCGACACCGTGGCGATCAACGACGTCATCTGCGAGATCGAGACCGCGAAGTCGCTGGTCGAGCTGCCCTCGCCGCACGCCGGGGTGGTCGGCGAGCTGCTCGTCGCCGAGGGGGTCACGGTGGAGGTCGGCTCGCCGATCATCACCTTCGTCGCCGAGGCGGACGCGGCGGATGCCGGTATCGCGGTGAACCCGACCGATCCCGCGGCACCGCCCGCGACCGACGAGGGCGGCGGCTCGGTGCTCGTCGGCTACGGCACCGGGGGAGGGGCGACCTCGCGCCGCCGCAAGCCGGCCGAACGCCCTGTGCGCTCGTCGGTCGGCGTGATCGCGAAGCCGCCGATCCGCAAGCTCGCCCGCGACCTGAACGTCGAGCTGACCGAGGTCACTCCGACCGGTGCCGACGGCGAGGTCACGCGCGACGACGTCGTGAAGCATGCCGAGCAGGCGAGCGTCTTCCGCAACATCCAGACTCCCGAGTGGGGCGCTGTGCGCGAGGAGAAGCTGCCGGTCGCGCCGAAGGCCGACGAGGGCCGCTCCGAGTCGATCCCGGTCAAGGGCGTGCGCAAGGCCACCTCGTCGGCGATGGTGCAGAGCGCGTACTCGGCCCCGCACGTCACGGTGTGGAAGGAGATCGACGCGACCCGCACGATGGAGCTCGTCAAGCGGCTGAAGGCGTCGCCCGACTACGCTGACATCCGCGTCTCGCCGCTGCTGATCATGGCACGCGCCGTGATCTGGGCCGCCCGCCGCACCCCGATGGTCAACGCCGCGTGGGTCGACACCGATTCGGGAGCCGAGATCGTCGTGCGTCACTACGTGAACCTCGGCATCGCCGCCGCGACGCCGCGCGGGCTGCTGGTGCCGAACATCAAGGACGCGCAGGACCTCAGCATGAAGGACCTCGCGCGGTCGCTGAACCGCCTGACCCTCACGGCCCGCGAGGGCAAGACGACCCCCGCGGATCAGCAGGGCGGCACCATCACGATCACGAACATCGGCGTCTTCGGCATGGATGCGGGCACCCCGATCATCAACCCCGGCGAGGCCGGCATCGTCGCCATGGGCACGATCGCCCAGAAGCCGTGGGTCGTCGACGGCGAGGTGCGTCCCCGCTGGGTCACGACCGTGTCGGGCTCGTTCGACCACCGCGTGATCGACGGCGACGGCATGAGCCGCTTCATCGCCGACGTCGCGTCGATCCTCGAGGAGCCCGCGCTGCTCGTCGACTGACGCCTGCGGCGCACGGAAGGGATTCGCATGAACGCCGACTGCATCGCCTGGCACGAGGGGCGCTGGACGCATCCGCCTGTCGCGGCCGTCGAGCACGGGGACGACCTCGTCGTCACGGCCGAAGAGGGCAGCGACGCCTGGCGCCTCACCTCGTACGGTTTCGTGCATGCCACCGAGCACGCGCTGCTCGCGCCCTTCGCGCAGGACACCGCGGTCGAGGTCGAGTTCACCGCAGTGTTCTCGCAGCAGTTCGATCAGGCCGGGATCTTCGTGCGCATCGACGACGAGCACTGGGTCAAGGCCGGGGTGGAGTACGCCGACGGGCAGCCTCAGCTCGGGGCCGTGGTCACCGCCGGCCGATCCGACTGGTCGGTCGCGCCGGTGCCCGAGTGGCTGGATCGCCGCGTGCTCGTGCGGGTCAGCAGATCGGGCGATGCGCTCACGATCCGGGCATCCGTCGACGGCGGCGAGCTGCGCCTGGTGCGGGTGGTGCCGTTCCCGGCCGAGGCGCGGGCCGAAGCCGGTCCGCTGGTCTGCGCACCCACTCGCGCCGGGCTGACCGTCCCGTTCCACGCCTGGCGCACGACGGCTGCCGACGCCGCGCTGCACTGACCTGCCGAGAGGTCAGAAAAGCACCGGAAGCGACGCGTTCCGGTGCCCTTTTGACTTCTCGGCGGATGCTGCAGCGCGCGCCGCGAGTCAGACCTTCTCGTGCGAGGAGTTCGAGACGTCGAGCAGGCGGCGTTCCTCGCCCTTGAGCCAGGTCGCCGCCTTCGGCACGTGCTGCTCGATCCGCGCCTCGTGTCGTGCCTGGCGGAGCGCATGGACGATCGCGAACCGGATGATCGCGTACAGGACCCCGGCGAACGCGAGGATCTGCAGAGCCCAGCTGCCGATCATCAGTGCCTGCATCGTGGTCCTCGTTCCCTCGTAGCGGGCTCTGCGACCCAGAGCCCTGCACGCCAGCGTAGCCGCCCGCCCCGCCCGCGCCGCCCGGCCGCCCCGCCCCGCCCGGGCCGCGGCGGCCGAGAGGTCGAGAAAGCACCGGAAGCGACGCGTTCCGGTGCTTTTCTGACCTCTCAGCCCCGCGAGAGCCGCTGCTCCGCCAGCAGGGGCACGGCGTGCTCGCGCGCTGCGCGCCGGGCTGTGGCCACGGCGCCGAGCGAGACGACCTCCGCACCCAGGGTGGAGGCGAGCAGCTCGGGTGCGGGCAGGTGCAGCTGCTCCGGCAGCACGGCTCGAGCGGCGGCGAGCACGGGTTCGATGCTCTCGGCCACGCCGCCGCAGATGATCACGTGGGTCGGGTCGTACATGCTGCCCAGCACCCCGACGACGCGCGCCAGAACCTCACCGAGCTGGCCGGTGACCAGCAGGGCGTCGGCGTCACCGGCCGAGGCGAGCTCCAGCACCGCGCGCGGATCGATTCGATCGGCATCCACCAGCCGGCCGACGGGACTGCCTGCGTCGACCTCGCCGGATTCGACGGCGGCAAGCAGCTGATGATGCAGGCTGGGCACGAGACCGAAGGCCGCGCCGACGCCGATGATGTGCTCGAAGACGACACCCTCGCCGACACCGCCGTGGGCCCCGTGCAGCAGGTGTCCGTCGATGACGACCCCGCCGCCGAACCGCTCGCCCGCGAGCAGGGCGACGTAGTCGCTGCAGCCCGCAGCGGCGCCGACCGCGCCCTCGGCGACGGCCGCGAGCGCCGCGTCGTTCTTGACCTCGACGACCGGCGCCCAGCCGCGAAGAGCATCGGTGAGCCCGGGGTTGGTGCGTTCCCAGAACCCCTCCGGATGAGGCGGCGAGGCGCCGTGGCGGTTCACGGGCGCAGCGACGCCGACGCAGATCGCGAGCAGGTCGTCGCGGGTGCGGCCGGCAGCAGCCAGCGCCTGCTGCAGCCGATCGAGGATGATCGCCCGGCGCTCCGCCGGTGTCTCGTCGGGATCGATATCGCTGCGCAGCTCGGCGAGTGTGGTCTCGAGCGGATCGGCGATCGTCACGGCGAGATGCGTGTCGCCGGCGTCGATCCCGGCGACGACACCCAGGTCGGCAGAGAGCGCGAAGCGCCGCGCAGGCCGCCCGGCGCGGTAGGCGCCCGCCGCTCTGGCATTGGGCAGCTCGCGCAGGATCTCCGCATCGACCAGCGTCGCAAGCGCGTCGATCGCGGTGGAGCGGGTGAGGGCGGTGGATGCCATGGCATCCGTGGCCGTGAACTCTCCGGCCGTCCATGCGTAGTCGAGCACCGCTCCTACGCTCGCCCGGCCTGTGCCGAGATCTGCGGAGATGTCGCTCACAGCTCTTGACCTCTTCCCTCGCTTCTGAGAGAGTACCGGCAAGCGAGTAAATCTACTGACTAGATTTAATCTCCGGATCTGATGATCGAAAGGACGACGGTGTCTTCGAAATCTCCCTATGCGGCGCGGGTGGCGGCCGGCGCGGCGGTGCTGGCCCTTGCCGGCTCCGCCCTGGTCGGCTGCTCGGCCGACGGCCGCGAGACCATCCGCTTCACGTTCAGCAAACGCGAGGCGATCGAGTTCATGACGAACGTCGTCGCCGACTACAACGCCTCTCAGGACTCCGTGCGGGTCGAGATCGACACCTCTGGCGTCGACGTCGTCTCCGCGAGCTTCGTGCGAGGCAATCCGCCCGACGTCATGCTCGCGAACTACAACTACGAGATCGCGCGGTTCGTGCAGCGCTGTGCGCTCACCGACCTGAGCGACACCGATGCGGCGAAGAACGTGCGAGACGACCTGCAGCCCCTCATGGAGCAGTACGGGTCGTGCGAAGGACGAGTGAGCGCCCTGCCCTACTCGGTGATGGCCGCCTCGGTCATCTACAACAAGCAGATCTTCGACGAGCAGGGCCTCGAGGTGCCGCGCACGTGGGATGAGCTGCTGCAGGTGGGGGACAAGCTGAAAGACGCCGGAATCACCCCGTTCTACGGCACGTTCAAAGACGATTGGACGGTCGGTCAGGGCTGGTACGACTACTCGGCGGGCGGCTCGGTCGATGTGCTCGACTTCTTCGACGCGCTCGCTCAGGAGGGCACCGAGGTCGGCCCCGACTCGAAGGTCTCGTTCCAGAAAGACTTCGCCGAGCCGATGGAGCGGATGCTCACCCTCGCGGCCGACTACACGAACGAAGACGCGCCGAGCCGCGGATACGGCGACGGCAACCTCGCCTTCGCCAAGGGCGAGGCGGCCATGTACCTCCAGGGGCCATGGGCGTTCACCGAGATCGCCAAGACCGCGCCCGACCTCGAGCTCGGCACCTTCCCGCTGCCGATGACCGACGACCCCGACGACCTCGCCGTGCGGGTCAACATGGACCTCGCCGCGATGATCCCCGAGGAGTCACGTCACAAGGAGGCGGCGCAGGACTTCCTCGAGTACCTCTACGAGCCCGAGCGCATCGAGGAGTACAACGCCTCGCAGCTGGGATTCACCCCGCTCGAGAACGCGACTCCGCCAGACGACCCGCGCATCGCGGGCATGATCCCGTACTACGACGAGGGCCGCATCTACCAGGGGCCGTCGGTGCTGGTGCCCAAGACGATTCCGGTCTTCAACTACGCGCAGGCCATGGTTCTCGGAGCCGAGCCCTCGGGCATCCTGCGCACCATGGACGCCGACTGGGCGCGCATCGCCTTCCGCGCCCCCGCGCCCACCAGCCAGACGAAGGAGTCGGCAGAATGAGCAGCACATCGACGATCGTCACGCAGGGCGACGGCGCCCGGCGCCGCAGCAGCCGCAGGGTCGAGCCGATCTACTACCTCTTCCTCGTCCCCACACTCGTGCTGTTCACGCTGGCCATCACGCTTCCCGGCGTGATCGGCATCTTCTTCAGCTTCACCGACTCGATCGGCATCGGCGACTGGAGCTTCAACGGGTTCACGAACTACATCGCGATGTTCAGCGACCCCGCGATCCTGCAGAGCTATCTGTTCACCTTCGGGTTCTCGATCGCGACGGTCCTCGTCGTCAACGTCGTGGCGTTCCTGCTCGCGGTCGGCCTCACCTCCCGCATCCGCTTCAAGACGGGGCTCCGGACGATCTTCGTGATCCCGATGGTGATCTCGGGCATCATCATCGCCTACGTCTTCAACTTCCTGTTCTCGAACTCGATCCCGGCGGCGGGCGCCGCCGCAGGCATCCCGTGGCTCGAGACGAGCCTGCTGGCGAATCCCGACCTCGCCTGGGTGGCGATCGTCATCGTCACCGCGTGGCAGGCCATCCCCGGCACCATGCTCATCTACATCGCCGGGCTGCTCTCGGTGCCAGGCGACGTCTACGAAGCCGCGTCGATCGACGGGGCCACCAGGATGCAGCAGCTGACCCGCATCACCATCCCGCTGGTCGCCGGCTACGTGGTGATCAATGTGATCCTCGGGTTCAAGGGCTTCCTGAACGCCTACGACATCATCGTGGGCCTCACCAACGGCGGTCCCGGCACCTCGACGCGCAGCGTCGCGATGACGATCATCGCCGGCTTCAACGGAGGCGACTACGCCTACCAGATGGCCAACGCCACGGTCTTCTTCGTCGTCGCGGTGCTCATCTCCCTCCTCCAGCTCTCGCTGACGCGCGGAAGGAACGCACTCTGATGTCGACGCAGACACTCACCACAGCCCCCGCCCCCGGTGGACGCCGGCCCCGCATCCGCATGGAGCGCGTCAACTGGTCGGGCACCGTCATCCTCATCCTGTGCGCGGTCACGGTGCTGCTGCCGCTGTACGTCACGATCTCGATGGCGTTCAAGACCACCGGTCAGGCCGTCGACGGCAACGCATTCTCGCTGCCGGCGCCGTTCAGCGTCGAGGGCTTCGTGCAGGCGTGGAACCTCACCAGGTTCCCGGTCGGGGCGGGCATCTCGATGCTGGTCACCGCCGGCACCGTCGTTGCGACGATCGTGCTCGCGGCTTTCGCCTCGTACGCCATCGTGCGCAACTGGGACCGGCGGTTCTTCCGGTACTCGTTCTTCTACCTCCTCGCGGCGATGTTCATCCCGTTCCCGGTGGTGGCGCTGCCGCAGATCCAGCTGACGGGCCGCGTCGGGCTCGACAACCCGTTGGGCGTGGTCATCCTGGCCACGATGTTCCAGCTCAGCTTCAGCGTGCTGCTCTTCACCGCGTTCCTGCGGTCGATCCCGCTCGAGCTCGAGGAGAGCGCACGCATCGACGGCGCGACGACCTGGCAGACCTTCTGGAAGCTGATCTTCCCCCTGCTCGCTCCGATGAGCGCCACCGTCGGCATCTTCGCCTTCCTCTACGCATGGAACGACTTCATGATGCCGTCGCTGATCATCTCCGATCCCAACCTGCAGACGCTTCCCGTTCGGCAGAACCTCTTCCAGAACCAGTTCAGCAACAACTACAACGTCGCCTTCGCCTCGTACCTCATGGCGATGGCCCCCGCTATCGTCGCCTATCTGTTCACCCAGCGCTGGGTGATGGAAGGCGTCACGCAGGGCGCCGTCAAGGGCTGACGCGGCACAGGACCGAAGCCGGATCCCCCAGAAAAGGAGACTCATGACCACCCCCGTCGAGCTCGACCCCCGCTCCGCCGACGACGCAGCCTGGTGGCGCCAGGCTGCGGTCTACCAGATCTACCCCCGCAGCTTCGCGGACGCGACGGGCGACGGGATCGGCGACGTGCCGGGCATCCTGTCGCGCGTCGACTACCTGGCCGAGCTGGGAATCGACGCGGTCTGGCTGAGCCCGTTCTATCCGTCGGCGCTCGCCGACGGCGGCTACGACGTCGACGACTACCGCGACGTCGACCCGCGCCTGGGCACGCTCGACGACTTCGACTCGATGGTCGCAGCGCTGCACGAGCGCGGCATCAAGGTGATCATCGACATCGTGCCGAATCACACCTCGAATCGGCACGAGTGGTTCCAGGAGGCGCTCGCCGCCGGGCGCGGGTCGGCGGCTCGTGACCGCTACATCTTCCGCGAGGGCACGGGTCCCGACGGCGCCGAGCCGCCGACCGACTGGGTCTCTGTGTTCGGCGGCCCCGCCTGGGAGCGGGTCGACGACGGCCAGTGGTACTTCCACAACTTCGCCACCGAGCAGCCCGACCTGAACTGGGACAACCCCGAGGTGCGCGAGGACTTCCTCACCACCCTGCGCTTCTGGTCGGACCGGGGCGTCGACGGCTTCCGCATCGACGTCGCGCACATGCTCACGAAAGACCTCAGCGAGCCGCTGCCCAGCAGTGCCGAGCTCGCTCTGCTGCCGCAGGACGGCACGCACCCGCTGATCGACCGCGACGACGTGCATGAGATCTACGCCGAGTGGCGCACGGTGTTCGACTCGTACGACCCGCCGCGCACCGCCGTGGCCGAGGCATGGGTGTCGACGCCCGAGCGTCGGGCGAAGTACGCCTCGGCTGAGGGTCTCGGGCAGGCCTTCAACTTCGACCTGCTGGTGGCCGACTTCGATGCGGTGGAGTTCCGCCGCATCATCGCCGACAATCTCGCCCAGGCCACGCTGAGCGGCTCGTCGACGACATGGGTGCTCTCGAACCACGACGTCACGCGCCACGCGACCCGCTACGGGCTGCCGCCGCTCCACGGCCGACCGGTCAAGCAGGGCGTCGAATGGGTGCGCGCCGGCGGGCCGGAGGAGCAGCTGGACCGCGAGCAGGGGCGCCGTCGCGCGGAGGCTGCGACCATGCTGCTGCTCGGGCTGCCCGGCAGCACGTACCTGTACCAGGGCGAAGAGCTGGGACTGCACGAGGTCGCCGCGATCACGCCCGAGCAGCGTCAGGACCCGGCCTTCTTCCGCGGCGGCGAGTTCGACGGTCTCGGCCGCGACGGGTGCCGCGTGCCTCTGCCCTGGACGGACGAGGGCTCGTCGTTCGGATTCGGGTCGAACGGCGCGCACCTGCCGCAGCCCTCGTGGTTCGCGCAGTACGCGGTCGATGTCGAGGCGGCGGATCCGGCATCCACCCTCTCCCTCTACCGTGAGGCGCTGGGCCTGCGTCGTGGTCTGCAGACCGACGAGAAGCTCGAGTGGCTCGAGACCGACCGCGTCGACGTGCTGCGCTTCGCCCGGCCCAACGGCTGGCAGGTGGTGACGAACTTCGGCACCCAGCCGTTCGCCCTCGGTGCCGACGCGGATGCCGTGGTGCTGACCACCCAGCCGCTGCGCGACGGCGTCCTGCCGGGCGAGGCCACCGCCTGGCTCAAGGCCTGACCCGCTGAAGATCAGGAACGCACCTCCGAACGTCGTCGGAGGTGCGTTCCTGGTTGCCGCGGCCGGGCGCGGTCAGACCGACCGGCCGCCCAGCGGGGCCTTGGCGGCGTAGACGCCGCCCTTCGACTCGAACGATACGGCGAGCACAGGAGAGGCCTTCGTGCCCTCGAGGCTGCTGCCGTTGCCCGTGGCTGCCGTGCGTGCTCCGAAGCGCAGTTCAGTGCGCCCCGACGCCACCTGCTTCTCGGCGCTGCCGACCACCTGCGATCCGTCCCAGAGGTAGACGCGCACGGTGCCGGCTCGAGGCGTCTGCAGCGCGACCGTGACCACCCCGGCCGAGATCGACGACTTCAGCACCTTGAGCTCGTGACTGGTCGGGGCGAACCCGCCGAGGGGGACGTTGTCGCTCGCCGACTGCAGGATCGACTGCGGGGAAGACACCGAACGGGCGGCGGTGTCGGGCAGCGTCGGCTCCTTCGGCCGGCTCCCCGCGTCGGTGATGCCCTCGAGGGTGATGATCCCCCAGCGCCACGGATCGGCTCGCATCCCGGGGAAGGTCGACCAGCCGACGCGCCGCTGCGCAGCCTTGTTCTGCGTGTCGGAATCGTTGATCACGACGTTGAACCCCACATGCTCGGGGTCGAGGTTGTCGGGGAGGACGGCGAACGGGATCTTCACCTCCATGTCGTAGCCGGTGTACTCGGCTTCGGTCGCTGCCATCCGGACCTTCACCTGCATGCCCGGTGCGGTGATCGCCGCCTCACCCTGCCAGTTGTCGCGATCGCGGCCGACGCCGGGGGCGCCGGTCATCGAGTCCATCGAGGGCATGATGCCTGCGATGAAGGTCTGCGCGGTGTTGCCGGCGACACCGCGCGGATCGATGTAGATCTCCACCGAGTCCGTGCGCCGCTGTCGCTTGTTGTCGCTGCCCGGCAGAATCGTGCCGCGCACGTCGTCGACGACCGACAGGAACAGGTAGAAGTTCGCATCGTCGTGCGTGATCCAGGTCTGCCCGCTGATCGACGGGGTCGTGCCGCCCATCGGCGAGCCGTCCCAGATGGTGTCGACGGGGATGGGCTCCCCGGGGTATTCGCCGTCCCGGCGGATGCCGTCGACCACCGGAGCGGTGGACGATCGCTGCACGGCGTAGGTCGGGACCAGGTTCATGGTGACGCCGCGCTCGGCCGTGCCGGCCTCGCTCGTCGCCGAGACGGTCACAGGCCAGCTGCCCTTGTTGGGTGCGCGGTTGGCGGTGGGAATCGACGTGTCGGTGTTCGCCACCTCGAAGGTGATCGTCGCGGTCTTTCCCGCCGCGAGTCCCGAGTACGACTTCTGCGCCGGCGATGCGGTGAATCCCGGCGGCAGTGTCAGCGACACAGAGCCGGATCGGGTCTGCGACGAGAAGTTCTCGACGACGACCTCGAGGCTGCGTGTGCGTCCCTGCCCGACCGCGAAGAGCTCGGGGACGAGGACGTCGAGGTGCTTCATGCCCAGGCCGGCTGTCCACGAGCGGAACTCCTGGATCTCGTCGAGGGGACGGATGGTCGCCTCGACGGCCCCCGCGACGCGCAGCTGCGCGAACGTCGTGCCGCTCGCCCCTCCTGCCGAGAGGGTCGCGTCGACTCGCACCTGCGTTCCGGGGGCATCTCCCGATCCGGCCGTGACCTGGAAGGTGGCGGTGTGCGAACGCCCGCGGTTCAGGGCCGGCACGTCGACGGCGCCGCTCGTCGACCAGCCGTCGGGCACGGTCAGGCTCAGCCGTCCGGCGGCGAGGCGCGACGCCGGCGGAGCGGTGACTGTCACCTGCACCGTGCTCTTCTCGCCTGCGACGACCTCGAAGCGCGCGGGGCGCACATCGATCAGTGTGCCGAGCGGCAGGCCTCCGTCGATCGGCAGTGCGGCCCCCCGCAGTGCGGCGGTGCCGCCGGAGCGAGGGTCGGCGAGGGGGGAGCGGGAGTGGATGACCGTGAACCACGAGTTGGAGATCTTCGCGGGGTCGGTGGGACCGGCGGCGAACTCGGCCCACCCCTGGGTCACGTAGGCCCAGCGTGCGAGGTCGAGCATCTCCGACCAGCGCTTGCCGTGACGGGCGCTGGGGGTTCCGTTCCAGCATCCGAAGACGACATCGGATGCCACGGTCGGGACGTATCCGGCGGCGACGCCGCCCTCGCCCGTCGCTCCCGAGCCGTTCGCTCCGGAGCGGAGGATGCGGCGCGGCTGCCAGGGCTCGAATCCCTCGTCGAAGTGCTCGGGGTACCGGTCGGGGTCGCCCGCCGCCAGGTAGGCCTCGACGGCGAACATCGCCGCCTGCTGGTGGTTGCCGTGGTTGCCCTCGACGGCGGAGGGATTCATCGTGACGATGACGTCGGGCCTCGTCGCCCGCACGACGCGCACGATCCGGTTGAGCACCGCGCCGCCGTCCCAGACCTGGTACGAGAGCGGTGCGCTGGCGGTGTAGTAGAAGTCGAGCCCGTCGAGGTTGAAGATGTTCTCGATGCCCGCGTAGCCGACCGCCTTGCGCTCCTCGGCCTCGCGCAGCATGCCGAGCGGCGGGCCCTCTTCGAGACCGACGGCGTTGCCGCCGCCCTCGCCGCGGGTCACGGTGATGACTCCGGCCTTCATGCCCTCGTACTCGTTCCACTGTCCGAATACGCCGAGGTTGCCGGCTTCGTCATCGGGGTGGGCGCCGATGAAGAGCACATTCAGCTTCGTGGACTCGCGCGAGGCGCTCGCGAGCGCCTGCTCCGCGGGCGTGAGGCCGCTGACGTGCGCGCCGGTGACGGCAGCGGCGATGCCGAGCGCGCCGCCGGCGCGGAACAGGCCCCGGCGGGTCAGCGTGTAGTCGGAGAGGGTGTGACGATCGTCCATCGTTGGACCAGCCTTTCGCCCGGGCGCACGCCGATGTCGCGCTCCGGGCCGTCGATGAGAGGGAGAGGAGACTTTATTTCTGAGTAGAAATAAGTGCTGCACCCATTCCACTCGCCTGCGGACAGGCCGTCAACGCCGGAAAATAAGTGCGCGCTCCGGTCAGCTCCGCCCGCGCGCCAGCAGCACCGCGCCGCGCAGGGAGGCGTCGGCGTCGAACTGCGACAGCACGATCTCAGGGGCGTAGGGGAGCGCCGACGCGAGGCGCGTGGAGAGGGGATCCAGAAGTGCGCTCCCGGCCCGCGTCATCCCGCCGCCGATCGCGATCCGCGACGGATCGACGGTCAGCGCAGCGGTGATCAGGTGCCGTGCGATCTCGTCCACCGCGTCCCGCCACATCGCCGCCGCCGTCGCCGACGAACGGGCGTCCGCGACCAGCTCCGCGACGTCATGGGCAGCGATATCACCGGCCGCGGCGATGCGCCGCTCGAGACCGCTGCCTCCCGCGTACTCCTCGAGCGTCGGCGTCGAAGCATCCCAGAGGCCCACGGCCCCCACGATCCCGTAGCCGACTTCTCCCGCTGCGCCGTGCGCACCGCGCAGCGGCTGCCCGTCCACCACGGGCGCGATCGCAATGCCCGTGCCGAGGTTGACGTACAGACCCACGGACGATCCGCGCAGCGCGCCCTCGCGGCACTCCGCGAGGGCAGCCGCCTTGACGTCGTTCTCGATGGAGACCTTCACCGAGCCGAACTCGACGCGCAGGCGCGCGCCGAGATCGAGCTCCGACCATCCCGCCACATTGGGCGCGAGGTCGACCCGATCGTCGAACACGATGCCCGGCGTCGACACCCCCACCGAGGCGACGCCGCCGATCCGATCGACCAGGCGCCTGGAGGCCTCGAACGTGCGGTGGAGTACAGCGTCTGCCGGCTCCCCCTGGCCGATCCGCAGGCGATCCTCCTCCGCTCGTCCTCCTTCGCCTTCGACTCGCAGTGCGACCTTCGTGCCGCCGAAGTCGATGCCGAGGACGTTCATGCGCGCACCCTCCGCCGATGTCACGCGCTGAGAGCGGCGGTGGCCGCGACAAGCTCGTCGGCCACCCCGTCGAGGTGAGCGCGGACGTCGACCCGCCACTGCCGGAACTCCCCAGCGGTCTTCTGCCGTGCCTCCGCCATCCTGGCCACCTCGCTCGGGGCGGCACCGCCCGTGGAGGTGCGGACGGCCACGAAGTTGTCGGCGTCCAGTGCTCGTGCGAAGTCCTCGGGCGTGAGCGAGACGTCCCTCCCTGCGACTTCCGTGACGACATCGTGCACGCGCTGCGGGTCGATGGTGCGCACGTCGACCACGCCCGCGGCGTCAGCCTCGCGCACGATCCGCGAGACGACGGTGTGCGCCTGCGTGAAGGTGAGCCCGCCGTCGCGGACCAGCGTGTCGGCGAGCTCCGTCGCGTTCGCGAACGAGGCGAGGGCGCGCTCGCGCATGATGTCGGTGTTCACCTGGATGGTGCCGAGCACCCCGCTGAGCAGGTGCAGCACGTCGGTGAGGGTCTCGACCGCGCGCCATGCGTAGGGCTGCAGGTCGTCCTCGGTGTCGACGATGTCGCCGAAGGGCGTGTTGTGCATCATGGTCAGCACGGTCGCCGCGCTCGCCGACGCCGCGGAGAGCAGCGATCGGGAATGCTCGATCGAGACGGGGTTGCGCTTCTGCGGCATGATCGACGAGATCTGCACGTAGGGGGCGGCGACCCGGTACAGGCCGAATTCGGCCGTGCACCACGTGAGGAAGTCGACGCAGCTGCGCCCCGTGTCGATCGCCATCAGCTGAAGTGCGATGGCGGAGTGCGCGATGTAGTCGGTCGCGGCGACGGCGTCGTACGAGTTCTCGACCAGACCTCGGAAGCCCAGCAGACGCGCCATGTGGTCGCGGTCGATCGCGAAGCCGGTGCCGGTCAGCGCCGCACCGCCCATGGGGGAGTAGTCCAGGCTCTCGTAGGCCTGCTGAACACGGCGGATGTCGCGGCCGAGCACATCGGCGATCGCGAGGAAGCGGTGCCCGAGGATCGAGGGCTGAGCGGGCTGGGTGTGGGTGTGCTCGAGTGACAGAGTCGACGCGTGCTCCGACCCCAGACGCACCAGCGTCTCGTAGAGCTCGCCGGCCGCGTCGAGCACCTGCAGCAGCTGGCGCCGCATGACCATGCGGTACAGGGTCATGCCCATGTCGTTGCGGCTGCGGGCGGTGTGCAGGCTTCCTGTGACCTCGCCGCCGATGCGCATCATCTCGTGCTCGACCGTGAAGAAGAGGTCTTCGAACCGTCCGTCGTACTCGCTCGCTGCGAGCGCCTCCAGGTCGAGTCCGTCGATCGAGCGGGCGATGGCCGCGGCATCCTCGTCGTTCAGGATGCCGGCGCTGTGCAGCATGACCAGGTGCGCGCGGTGGATCTGGATCATCGACGGCAGCAGCATCCGCTTCGCCTGGTCGTACGCGGGGCGCAGCACGGCAGTGGTGTAGCTCTCGCCCGGGAACGTCTCTCCATCGCGCTGGATGATCTCGTCGCGGTTCATTGCTTCTTCTTCTTTCAGTGGTGTGGCGGAATGCGGGTCGTGGCGGAGGTGATCAGAGCGCGGTGGCGGTGGCTTCTCTGGCCTCCATCCGGCGCGTGACGATCAGCACGCCGAGCACGAGAAGGACCTGGATCATGCCGTATACCGATCCGGTGCCGATGTTGCCCTGATAGTTCTCGTTGTTGATGGCGATGGACAGAGGCACCCATGCCGGCGTGTAGATGAGGATGCTGGCGACGAACTCGCCGACACCGTCGACGAACGCGAGCAGAGCGCCGGCCATGATTCCGCGGGAGATCAGCGGCAGCACGACGCGCCTGAATGCATACCACCAGGTGGCGCCGAGGCTGCGTGCGGCGTCTTCGAGGTTCGGATCCAGCTGCGAGAAGGATGCGAACGTCGAGCGGAAGATGAGCGGGTTGAATCGGACGAAGTACGCCAGGGGCAGGATCGCGAACGTTCCCACGAGAACCTGCCCGAAGGCGAACGGCGACGGGCTCGAGAATGCGGTGATCAGGTTGATCGCGACGACCGTGCCGGGCAGCGCCCAGGGCAGCATGATGGCGATGTCGAGGGCGAGCTTGCCGCGGAACTGCAGACGGCTCATGACGTACGCCGCTCCGGCGCCCAGGATCATCGCTCCGCCCACGGCGATCACGCTCATCAGCAGCGAGTTGGTGACGGGCCGCCAGAACTCCGCGCCGCTGAACAGCTGGGCCCACCACTCCAGGGTGTAGCCGCTGGGCAGCACGCTGCGCAGCCATCCGCCCTTCGCGGTGAACGAGAGCACGGCGATCATCACGATCGGCAGCACGAGGAACAGGGTGGTCGGCACCGCGATGACGAGCAACAGCACCTTCACCGGGGTCGAGGTGACCGTGGAGCGCTTTCGTCCGCCGCCCTTGGACTGGGTGCGGTACACCTTGCGCTGCTCGTACGACCGGATGATCGCCAGGAACACGATCGAGATGATCGCGAGCGCCGTCGAGATGATCGATGCCAGACGCATGTCGCCATTGGTCTTGGCGATCACGATCTGCTGCGTCATCACGTCGGTGTACTGGAACAGCAGCGGCGCCGTGTACGACGACATCGCAGACATGAAGGTGATGAGCGAACCTGCGACGAGCGCAGGGGTGAGCATCGGCAGGATGACCCTCATCCAGATGCGCGCCTTGCTGGCGCCCATCGACGCGGCTGCCTCTTCGAGGGAGGCGTCGGAGTTGGTGAGCGCCGCTGAGACGGTGAGGAAGAAGTAGGGATACATCGTCATGGCATGCACGATGAGCACTCCGCCCAGTCCCTGCAGCCAGAACGCCTGCTGGTCGAGGCCGAACCACGCCTCCATCGCGAACGGGATGCGACCGCCGACGCCGAACAGCAGCTTGAAGGACCACACTCCCATGAGGGGAGGAAGCGCGATCGGCAGCAGCGCGAGCACCTGGCAGATGCGCCGACCGGGGAAGTCCCAGCGGGTGAGCAGGATGGCGACCAGTGTGCCGAGCACGCCGGCGCAGAGCACCGAGAGCAGCGACAGCACGATCGATCCGCCGATCGCCGACGTCTGGGTGGGGTTGGCGAAGAAGTCGCTCCACGCCTTGAAGGAGAACCCGAGCACCGCCGCCTTGTCCTGCGAGACGCTGCGTCGTGCCGTGGCGATCATGGGGCCGATCACGTATCCGAGCAGCACGATCAGCAGCAGGGCGAGCGTGAGGACGGTCGACCAGCGGCGGCGGATCCACGGCGGGCGCTTCGAGGGGCCGGTCACCCGCTGCGCATTCGTGAGAGTGGTCATCGCTGCTCCGCCGGAACGCAGTACGCCGACTCGGCGGGCAGCACGACGCGCAGGGCATCGCCTCGCTGCGGACGCGCGTGGGTGCCGGTGAGGTCGACCTTGATGCGGCCGATGGGCGTGTCGAGCTCGCACGAGAGGGAGTAGCCGACGAAGTCGACGTCGGCGACGGTTCCCGAGACGACGTTGTGCGTCTCGTCGGATGCTGCAGGGCGCACGCTCTCGGCACGCACGGTCGCGACGAGTGCGGAGCCGACCTCGAACGCGACCCCGGGCGCCGCGTTCTCGACGAGCACCTCGAGGGTGCTGCCGTCGGACAGCTCGAGTGCGGCTCGTCGGCCGTCGACGCGGCGGACGACGGCGTCGAGCAGATTGTTGCGCCCCAGGAAGCCGGCGACGAAGGCCGTGCGGGGCCGGCTGTACACCTCGTCGGGTGTGCCGACCTGGTGCACCATCGCGGTATTCATGACGGCGATCCTCGTCGACATGGCCAGCGCCTCGGCCTGGTCATGCGTGACGTAGACCGAGGTGATTCCGGTTTCGGCGTGCAGGTCGCGCAGCGCGCCGCGCATCTCGAGGCGCAGCTTCGCGTCGAGGTTCGACATCGGCTCGTCCAGCAGAAGCAGCTGGGGGCGGAAGACGAGCGCTCGGGCGAGCGCGACACGCTGCTGCTGCCCGCCCGAGAGCTCGTCGACGCGGGCGCCCGCCTGTGCGGCGAGCCCCACCTGTGCGAGGACGTCGCGGATGCGACGCTCGGCCTCGGCCTTCTGCACTTTGCGCACGTCGAGTCCGAATCCGACGTTGCGGGTGACCGACATGTGCGGGAACAGCGCGTAGTTCTGGAAGACCAGACCCACGTCGCGCTTGTTCGCCGGCGCGTACGTCACGTCGCGGTCGTCGAAGTGGATCGTGCCGCTGTCGGGCTCCTCGAACCCGGCGATCATCCGCAGCGTCGTCGACTTGCCGCACCCCGACGGACCGAGCAGGGTGAAGAACTCCCCGTCGGCGATCGTCAGGTCGATGCCGTCGACGACGGTGCCCGAGCGGGCGAACGACTTGCGCAGCTGGTGCAGTGTGACCGAGACCATGTGTCAGATCAGCCCTTGTCCTTGATGTTGTCGGCCCAGTACGTCATCCACTGGTCCTGGTTCTCGGCGAACACGGCCCAGTCGATCTTCATCTCGTTGAGCTCGAAGTCCTTCATCCAGTCAGGCTGGTCGGCCTCGGGGATCTCCATCGCCGGGATCTGGTAATAGTCGGCGGCGAGCTTGGCCTGCATCTTGGGCTCCATCAGGAAGTCCATGAACGCCTGGCCTGCGGCCTGCTGCTTCTCGTTCTTGATCACGGCGACCCCGTCGACGAGCACGGGCGCGCCCGACTTCGGCATGATGTAGTCCCACGGGCGGTTGTTCTTGAGCGGCTGGATGAGAGCGTCCTGCATGTTCCAGACCGTGACCTGACCCGTGCCCTGGTCGAGCTGGGTGTACATGTCATCAGGCGTCGCCGCGTACGAGACGGTGTTGGCGTCGATCTTCTTCAGCAGGTCGTAGCCCGCATCGGGCTTGCCATCCTTCTCGAACGCCGAGTAGACCATCGACGCGTAGATCGTGCGCATGGTCCCCGACGGCATGACGTCGCGGATGACGATCTTGTCCTTCCACTCGGGGTCGGCGAGGTCGGCCCAGTCCTGCGGCGCCGACTTCTCGTCGAGCAGGTCGGAGTTGTAGATGATGACCTCGGGGAGCAGCATCTCTGCGATCCAGCGGCCGTCCGGGTCCTTGTACTTGTCGTCGACGGCGTCGCCGTTCTTCGGCTCGTACGCCGCCAGCAGGTCCTCGTCTGCGGCCTGCTCGAACTGCTGCTGCGTGCCGCCCCAGAGGAAGCCGGCCTGCGGGTTTCCGGCCTCTGCGCGCATGCGGTCGAGGTTCTCCTGAGCGCCGGCGATGACCGTGGTCACCTTGCCCGCGTACTCGGGGTGCTCCTTCTCGAACTCGGAGACGACCCATGCGACCTCGTCCTTGTCGCGTCCGGTGTAGATGGTGAGGCTCTCGCTGGGCTTGAGCTCGGAGTCGCTCTGCGAGGGCTTCTCGCTCGCAGTGGGCTCGACGTCGCCTGCGCAGCCGCTCAGGACCAGTGCGCCGGCCGTGGCGAAGGTCGCGAGCCCCAGGAGGCGGCGACGGGTGGTGTATGCCTTCATTTTCTTCCTCGTCGAAGTCGTGCGGCGGGTGCCGCGGGTTGGTGGGTGAGGGATCGGATGGATGGGATGCTGCTCACAGACCTCCCGCCAGGAGCTGCTGCCAGCAGCGGTTGAGGGCGGAGTCCAGAACGGCATCCGGCTTCGGCTGCGCGGAGCGCACCTCGGGGAGGAACGGGAGCTCACCGCGAAGCGGGTCGAGCATCTCGCGGTGCTCGACGTCGCGGAACGCTCGCGCATGTCCGCCGAGCAGGATCACGTGCGGATCGAGCAGGGCCGTGATCACGGCGATGGCGTGCGAGAACGCGGCGATGACATCGGCCCTGATGCGCCGGGCCGCATCGTCGCCGTTGTCGGCGAGCACGAGCAGCCGCTCGATGGCGGGATCGGCGACCTCGTGGCCGGCGGCCTCGAGACGCGCGGCGATCGCCCGGGTCGAGGTGGTGTCCTCGAAGTCGGTGCGGTCGTTGGCGTTCAGCGGCGACAGGCCGATCTCGCCCGCAGCGCCGTGATCGCCCTCGATGAGGCGCCCGCCTGCCACGATGCCGGCGCCGATGCCACGGGCGCCGAGGTACAGGTAGACGGCATTGCGGCCCGCCCTGGTGCCGAGGCTGCGGCGTTCCGATGCCATCATGAGATTCACGTCGTTGTCGATCGTGACCACGACGCCGAACCTCTCGCGCAGCAGAGAGCGCAGGGGCACCTCCGTCGTCCAGCCGAGGTCGGGCGCGGCGCTCACGTCGCCCGTGTCGGCATCGACAACGCCGGGCACGGCCACCCCGATGCCCAGCACGCGCGGGGTGCGCTCGACGAGCGCGGCGATGGTCTCGATGATCGAATCGGGGCTCACCACTCCGTCGACGGGGTCGGCGCTCGTCTCGCTGATGATGCCCCCGTGCAGGTTCACGCAGCGGGCTCGCAGCCCCTCGGAGGTGCAGGAGACGGAGAGCAGCGCTCCGTGATCCCTCACCACCTCGAGCCGCACGGGCGGTCGCCCGATGGCCTGAGCCTGCGCACCGACCTCGCGCAGGATGCCGTCGTCGATGAGCCCGCGTACGAGACGCGTGATCAGAGACGAGCTCACTCCGAACTGCTCGACCAGGTCGGAGCGGCTCTTGCGCTGCTCGTGCAGGGCTCCGACGACGCGCGCGCGCTGCGTGCGCCGATCGGCGAGGGCGAGGGTGGGACGGGACATCAGCGCATCCCGTCCTGCTCAGCGGCGAGGGGGAGCAGGCTGGTCTCGTACCGCGATCCGCTGCGGTGCCCTCCCTTGACCCTGATGAACCATTCGCGGTCCTGGATGCGCATACCGCGGCCCGAGGCGAGAATCCAGTACGGCTCGCGCACCGTGAGCTGCGTGCGATGGCACGCGAGGGCGGCGGTCTTCGCCGCGAGGTGCTGCGAGACGTCGAACTCGACGTCGATCACGGCGTCATCGTGCACGCCGTCGGGGTACGCGGCGGGGTCGGGGTCGATCCAGAGCCCGAGCTGATCGGCGCGCGTGTCGAGCTCGGTGAGCTCTTCGACGATCAGATCACGCGGCACGGCGGTCCAGTACACGAGGGGCACGTCCCACGGCTCCGCGTCGAGCGCGGCGTGCGGATCCGCGGCGAGCTCGAGGCCGCGCATGGTCACACGGTGCGTCTGGATGTGATCCGGATGCCCGTAGCCGCCGTTCGGGTCGTAGGTGATCACGACCTGCGGGCGGGTCTCGCGGATGATCGCGGCCATCAGCAGTCCGGCCTCGTCGAGGTCGGCCTGCCAGAAGGCGTCGGGCCGATCGTTGGCGTCGATGCCCAGCCGCCCGGAGTCGCGGTAGCGGCCCTCACCGCCGAGGTAGCGGTGATCGGTCACTCCGAGGGCGGCTATCGCAGCGCCCAGCTCGCGCGCCCGCTCGGGGCCCAGCGCATCGTCGTGGTCGGCGTGCAGGTGCTGCAGCTCGGGTACGGCGATCCGTCCCTGTTCGCCCCGCGTGGATGTGACGACCGTCACGCCGTGTCCTTCTGCGACGAGGCGGGCGATCGTGCCTCCCGTCGCGCAGCTCTCGTCGTCGGGATGCGCGTGAGTGAGAAGGAAGTGCGATGCGCTCGCCATGTCGGTCTCCTCTGATCGTGCCCCGGCGTCTGCGCCGGATGACTTAGATTCTGGCAGCAAGAATCTAAGTGCGACACAGCGGAAAATAAGTCCGTCCCCCACCAAGTTGAGAACGGTTATCATTAACGTTTAGAGTGGACGCATGCAGAAGCGCCTCTCCGTCCTCGCCATCGCCGCCGTCTCCGCTCTCGCCCTGACCGGATGCTCAGCCGCCGCGGACACCGGCGATGACGAAGCCCTTCAGGTGGTGGCGTCGACCAACGTCTACGGTCAGCTCGCTTCGCAGATCGGCGGCGACCGCGTCGAGGTCACCAGCCTCATCGACTCCGCCGAGAAGGACCCGCACGGCTACGAGGCCACGGCTCGCGACCGCCTCGCCGTGCAGAAGGCCGACCTCGTCATCGAGAACGGGGGCGGCTACGACGCCTTCATGCAGGAGCTGATCGAGGGATCGGATGCAGTGGTGATCACAGCCGCGGAGTTCTCTCACGACTACCCGAACGCCGTCGTCGACGACCACGACGAGCACGCCGACGAGCACGGTGATGAGCACGCGGAAGGGACCGAGCACGCCGACGAGGGCGCAGGGCATGAGGGCCACTCGCATATCGAGGGCTTCAACGAGCACGTCTGGTTCGACGCGCACACCGTGTCGCATGTCGCCGAGCAGATCGCCGCAGACCTCACCGAGATCGATCCCGCAGCGAAGGCCGAGTACGCGGCCGCCGCCGAGAAGCTCGCCGCCGACCTCGAAGGCATCGAGGGCGAGCTGCACGCTCTGCACGAGAAGCTCCAGGGCACGCCCGTGTTCATCACCGAGCCGCTGCCCGGCGCGCTCGCCGCGGCCGCCGGTCTCGACGACGTCGCACCCGACGGCTTCGCCTCGGCTGTCGAAGAGGGCAACGAGGTCGCACCCGCGACCCTGCTCGAGGCCCTCTCGCTCGTCGAAGACGGCGAGGTGCGGGCGGTGCTCGCCAATGCGCAGACGGGCGGGGGCGAGACGAGCCGCATCGAGGACGCGGCGAAGACCGCCGGCATCCCGGTCGTCACCTTCCATGAGCTGCTCGAGGCCGACCAGTCGTACGCTGAGTGGATGCGCACCGCGATCTCCGACCTCGCCGCCGCTCTCGGCGGATGAGCCGCGCTCAGCACGCGCCCGAACGCGCATCCATCCTCGAGATCCGCGGGGCCGCGCTGCAGCGCGGCGACCGCGAGCTGTGGTCGGGGCTCGACCTCGACGTGGCCCAGGGCGAGTTCCTGGCCGTGCTCGGGCCGTCCGGCTCGGGCAAGACCACGCTGCTGCGCAGCATCCTGGGTCTGCAGCCGCTCTCGGCCGGCAGCATCCGGGTCGACGGCCGCGCCGCCCAGCGGGGCGACCGCCGGATCGGCTACGTGCCGCAGCAGCGTCCGCTGGCGCCCGACACGAGCATGCGCGCCCGCGACCTCGTCGCGCTCGGCGTGAACGGCACGCGCTTCGGCCTTCCGCTCCCGCGCCGCGGCGATCGCGAGCGCGTCGACGCGCTGCTCGAGGGCGTCGGCGCTGCGCACTATGCCGAGCGTCCCGTCGGGCTGCTCTCGGGCGGTGAGCAGCAGCGGCTGCGCGTCGGTCAGGCGCTCGCCGACGACCCCGCGCTGCTGCTCTGCGACGAGCCCCTCTCGGGTCTCGACCTGGCGAATCAGCGTGCCATCACCGGCATCATCGACAGGCAGCGCAAGCAGGGCGCCGGCGTGCTGTTCGTCACCCACGACGTCAATCCGATCCTCGGTCTCGTCGATCGCATCCTGTACATCGCCGGCGGGCGGTTCGTGCTCGGCACCCCCGACGAGGTGCTGCAGAGCCGCGTCCTGACCGAGCTGTACGGCACCGCCGTGTTCGTGCTGCGGGCCGGTGACCGGCTGGTGGTCGTCGGCGCACCGGATGCCGAGGGCACCCATGCGCACGAGCACGCCGGCGACGAGAGCCACCCGGGAGCGCACGCATGAGGCCGCTGCTCGACTGGGGAGACGTCTTCTCGTTCCAGGACTACGGCGAGCTGCTCGCCCTGCTGTCGAACTCGATCATCGCCGGCGCCGCCCTCGGCATCGTCGGCGGTCTCATCGGGGTCTTCGTCATGCAGCGCGACCTCGCGTTCGCCGTGCACGGTGTCAGCGAGCTGTCATTCGCGGGCGCCGCGGCGGCGCTGCTCTTCGGCGGCAGCGTGGTGGCCGGCTCGCTCGGTGGTGCTCTGGTCGCCGCGATCCTCATCGGCGTGCTCGGAGCGAAAGCCCGCGACCGCAACTCCATAGTGGGCGTGCTGATGCCGTTCGGCCTCGGGCTCGGCATCCTGTTCCTGTCGCTGGTCGAGGGCAGGACCGCCAACCGGTTCGGCCTGCTCACCGGCCAGATCGTGTCGGTGTCGAGCCCGGATCTGAGCTGGCTGATCGGCATCTGCGCGGTCGTGCTGATCGGGATGCTGGTGATGTGGCACCCCCTGCGCTTCGACTCGCTCGACCCCGAGTCCGCTGCCGCGAGGGGCGTGCCGACCCGGATCGTGAGCCTCCCGTTCATGGTGCTGCTCGGCCTGATCGTCGCGGTCAGCGTGCACATCATCGGCGCGCTGCTCGTGATGGCCCTGCTCGTGACCCCCGCCGCCGCCGCGATGCGGTTGTCTGCAGGGCCGGTCGCGGTGCCGCTGCTCGCGGCCCTGTTCGGCTTCGTGTCGGCTGTCGGCGGCATCCTGCTGGCGCTCGCGGGGAGCCTTCCGGTCAGCCCGTACATCACCACCATCTCCTTCCTCATCTACGCGACCTGCTGGGTCGTGCAGCGCATGCGCGGGCGGGTGCGCCGGGTGGCCGTGTGACGGGCGGCGCCGATCGTCGGGGCGCCGGTGTCCGGCGTCCTGACCGCCCGCTCAGGCACCCGGCCTAGACTCGGATCATGGCTCAGCGGAACACCTGGCAGCGCGAACGCGTGCGCGATGCGCTCGCCGACGCACGCGGCTTCGTGAGCGCCCAGTCGCTGCACGCAGACCTGCGTCAGGCGAACACCGGGATCGGTCTCGCCACGGTCTACCGCGCTCTCGCGGGGCTCGCCGCCTCGGGTGAGGCCGACTCGCTGCAGAGCCCCGAGGGCGAGGCGCTCTACCGCGCCTGCTCCACCGAGGGACACCACCACCACCTCATCTGCCGCTCGTGCGGGCTGACCGTCGAGATCGAGGCGAAGGATGTCGAGCAGTGGGCTCAGCGCACGGCATCCCTGCATGGCTTCCGCGACGCCGAGCACGTCGTCGACATCTTCGGCCTCTGCGCGTCGTGCGCCAACCGGCAGGATGCCGCGACCGGGGCCGCGCAGTGACGCTGACCGCGCCTGCGTCGGTGCCGCACGCGCACCGGCCGCCGCAGCGACGGCTGCCGACGGGAGCGGCCGTCGCGATCGGCGCCGGGATCGTCGCCGTGCTCGTGCTGATCGATCTGCTGGCCCCGGCGCTCTTCCCGAAGGCGCTGCCCGACCGCGCGCAGGACGGCCTGACGCTCGCGCTGAGCGTGCTGATCGAGGCGCTGCCCTGGGTGATCCTGGGCGTGGTGCTGTCGATCGTCGTGCAGGTGTGGCTTCCGTCGGATGCCGTGCAGCGCTGGCTGCCCCGCAATGCGTGGGCCAGGCGCGGTGTGCTGTCGCTGCTGGGCATGTTCATCCCCGTCTGCGAGTGCGGCAACGTGCCGTTCGCCCGAGGTCTGATGATGCGCGGTCTCGCGCCGGCCGAGGCCATGACGTTCCTCATCGCGGCTCCCATCGTCAACCCGATCGTCATCCTCACCACGCACGCCGCGTTCGGGTGGGACGGCGGCATCCTCGTCGCGCGCCTGCTCGGCGGCTTCGTGATCGCCAACCTCCTCGGCTGGCTCTTCAGCCTTCGGCGCGATCAGCAGGCGCTGCTGACCGAGCGGTTCGTCGAGACCTGCGAGCACGTCGCCCACGAGCCGGGCAGCCCCACCCGCCGCAGCCTCGTGCAGTTCCTCGTCGAGCTGCGCGCCGTCATGCCGGCGCTGGTGATCGGATCCGCCCTCGCCGGCGCCGTGCAGGTGCTCGTGCCGCGCGACGTGCTGCTGGCGATCGGATCGAACCCGGTGCTGTCGATCATCGCGATGGTGGCGCTCGCCATGACCGTGGCGATCTGCTCGAACGTCGACGCGTTCTTCGCCCTGTCGTTCGCCTCGACGTTCTCATCGGGTGCGATCATCGCCTTCCTCATCGTCGGCCCGCTGGTCGACGTGAAGATGCTCGCGCTCCTGCGCACGACCTTCACGGCCCGCGTGCTCGCGGCGGTCGTGGGAGTCGTCGTGCTGTCGGCCTGCGTGATCGGGATCGGGGTGAACGTCCTTGGCTGATCATTCCTCCGCAGCACCGGATGCCCGTCGCGAGCGTCTGCGCACCCTCGCCACCCGATGGCTGGGCGTCGGCCTCGCCGCGGTCATCTCGGTGGTCACGCTCGTGCTCGCCGTCACTGGGCGGCTGACCCTCTACATCAGCCCGGAGACGGTCTGGTTCGCCGCGGCCGCCGCCGCGGTGACGCTCATCGTCGCCGTCTGGTCGTGCACCCTTCCGCTCGGTGCCGAGGGCGAGCACGACCACACGCATGCGCCTGCGGCGACGGATGCCCAGCAGCGGCGTCGACACCGCATGCAGACCACCGCGGTGGTGAGCGGTGGCGTCATCGCCTCGGCTGTCGTCATCGCCGGGCTCGTTCTGCCGCCGGCATCCCTCTCGGCTCAGCTCGCGCTGTCGCGGGCGGGCGAGTCGCCGACGCTGTTCGCGGGCGCCGACGATGTGACGCTCGGCGTCGCCGACACGACGAGCTTCGGGGTGGGCGACTGGTCGGTCGCGTTCGCGAACTCCACCCGCCCCGAGAAGTACGACGGCGCGGCCGTCACGCTCACCGGCTTCGTGACGCCGTCTCAGGACGGTGACGTGAACCTGACCCGCATGGTCATCTCGCACTGCGTGATCGACGCACAGCCGGCATCCGTTCCGCTCAGCGGCGGCGGACTCGACGGTGACTACGCCACCGGCCAGTGGGTCGAGGTGACGGGCACGGTGCGCGCGGGCGACGCCGGCGAGCTGAGCATCGAATCGGCGACGGTGAAGAAGATCGACGAGCCCAAGGATCCGTATGAGTACTGACGGATCCGGCGAGCAGCCTCTCACCCGCGCCCAGCTGCGGGCGCTGCGTGCCGCAGACGAGTCTGCTCAGCCCGCCGACGACGCTGCTGAGCCCGCAGACGACTCTGCTCAGCCCGCAGTCGAGCCGAGAGCCGAGCCCGTGGCCGAGGCTGCGGATGTCGCCCCGGCGCCCGAGAAGCGTCCGTCACCTGACGAGCCTGCATCCGCTGTGCCTGCGCCCGTGAGGGCAGCGACGGCGTCCGAGGCCCTGACCTTCGAGGAGGCGCCCACGCCCCTCGAGGCGCCTGCGCCCGCGCGAACCCCTGCCGCCCCGCGCGACCGGCGGTTCACGCTCACGCTGCTGTCGGTCCTCGGCATCCTGACCCTCGTCGCGGGTGTGCTCGCCGTCGTCAGTCTCGTGCAGGGGCCCCGACTCAGCGACGTGCAGGTCGACCCCGCGCAGGCGATCGAGGCATCCGGAAGCCGCCTCATCCTCACCGCCAACCAGAGCCTCGACGGCATCGACGCCGACCAGGTCACCGTCGAGCCCGCGGTGCCGTTCACGGTCGATGCGGGCGGCCGCAGCGTCGGCATCCGGTTCACCGTGCCCCTGCGCGACGACACGACCTACCGGGTCTCGGTCGCAGACGTCACCGCCACCGGCGGGGGCAAGGCCGCCGACCTCGAGACGAGCTTCCGCACCCCGGCGTCGAACATCATGCTGCTGCAGCGCTCGGCCGACGGCGTCGACAAGATCTTCCTCTCCGATCTCAGCGGCGAGAAGGCCGCGGTGGTGTTCGAGCATCCGCGCATCAGCGACTTCCGCGCGACGACAGACGTGCTCGTCGTCGCCGTCGAGGAGGAAGACGGCTCGCGGCTGCTCGTGATGAATCGCGACGGAACGGGCGAGCGCGAACTGCCGCTGCCGGGCGAGGGCTATGTGTCTTCGGTGCAGGTGTCCGATCGCGGCGGCCTCGTCGGATACAGCTACTCCGACCGCGAGCTCACCGAGACGTCGGGGCGCGCGAGCGTGCTCGTCACCCAGTCGCTGAGCGGCGCAGGAGAACCGCGCGTCGTGCAGATCGGCGACAAGGACGTGAACATCGCCGAGTGGCGGTTCGTGCCCGACTCGTCGTCGCTGCTGTTCATCGACTTCGACGGGTCGCTGAGCGTCGAGGATCCCACCGGCGATGCCGGCGCGCAGGCCATGGGCAAGGCCGCCAGCATCCTCGGCGTCAACCGCGGCACGTACACCGCGCTGGTCGAGCGCGTCGACGGCAGCCTGGTCGTGCTCGACCTGACCGGTGGCGGCGAGGAGCCGCTGCCGGCATCGGATCCCGACTACGGAGACGCCGTGGGCATCGAGGCGTTCCCCGGCGGCACCCTGCGTCATGTCATCCAGCGCGACGAGCTCGGCATGCCCACGGGCCAGGCCGTGGTCAAGGTCGACGAGAAGGGCGCGGCGACCGTGATCGCCGAGGTCAGCGGCGAGGACTCGATCCTGCAGACCTGCGCATCGCCCGGCGGCCAGTACGTCGCCGTCGCCATCGCCCCCGATCTGGCGAACAACGACTACGACGACCTGCTGCTGCCCCTGCCCACGACCATGCACACCCGCCTCATCGACCTCGTCGGCGATCGCGAGCTGCCCACCCTGAGCGGCTTCGACATCTCGTGGTGCCGCACCGCCCCGCTGCCGTGACGGGCTCGCCGCGATGACGATCGAGCGCGCCGACCTGCTGGACCTGCCGATCGAGGTGGCGCCCCGGCTGCTGGGCGCTGAGCTGCGCACCGTGGTCGACGGCGTCGAGACGGCTCTGCGCATCACCGAGGTCGAGGCGTACCACGGCCGAGGGACCGGAGACGTTCCCGACCCCGGCTCGCACGCACGCATGGGACCAACCGCCCGCAACGCCACCATGTGGGGCGAGCCGGGCCACCTGTACGTCTACCTCAGCCATGGCATCCATTCGTGCATCAACGTCGTCTGCGGGCCCGAGGGGACGGCAGGGGGAATCCTGCTGCGCGCGGGCGCGATCATCGACGGCGTCGATGCCGCGGCGCACCGCCGCGGCGCCGTGACGCCCCTGACGCGCACCGCCCTGCGCGACCTCGCCCGAGGGCCGGGTCGTCTGGGGCAGGCCCTGGGGCTGCGTCATGCGCTGCACGACGGCATCGACTTCGTCTCAGGAGCCGAGCAGAACGGCGCTGTCGCCACGCTCAGCTGGGGCGAGCCGGTCGCCGACGTGTCGGCGGGGCCGCGCGTCGGCGTCGCGGGGATCGCGGGGACGGATGCCTTCCCCTGGCGCTACTGGATCACCGGCGACCCGACCGTGTCGCCGTTCCGCTGGGGCCGCGGCGCCCGTGAGGCGGCCGAGCAGCTGATCTGAGCGCCCCTCGCCCTCGAGGCCACCGGATCCCGCCGAGTGCACCGGTTGCCGGCGTCGTCAGGTGGTGCACTCGACGACATGTGGTGCACTCGGCGACCGGCGAGACGCCCACAGGGCATCGAGCAGAATCACTCGGGCGTGCAGCCGCAGGACTCGCGGATGCGCAGCCGGGTCGCGAACGCCCGGTGTCCGCGCTCGTCGCCGGCATCGAGCAGGATGCGCACGGCGGCTTCCGCCATGGCCTCGAGCGGCTGGGCCGCCGTCGTCAGCCGCGGCCAGACGAAGTCGGCCGCGACCGTGCCGTCGAAAGAGACGAGCGCGATGTCGTCGGGCACGCGCGTGCCGTGCTGACCGAATGCCGCGAGCATGCCGATCGCGATCTGGTCGGATGCCGCCAGCACCGCGCGCGGCGGGTGAGCGGCCTGCATGAGCTGCACCGCGGCCTCGTATCCGCCCTGGTAGGTGAAGGGCACGTGCAGCAGCGGGCCCAGCGGCAGGCCGGCTTCGGTCAGCGCCTCGCGCCACCCGCGCTCGCGCTCGTCGTAGCGCGCGGCGCTGCCGACGAAGGCGATGTCACGGTAGCCGTGGCCGACGAGATGCGCGGTGGCCTCGTTCGCACCGATCGCGAAGTCGACGCCGACGCTGTGCAGCCCGTCGGTCTCGCCGAACTGGCCGATCACGACCGTCGGGATGCCCAGCGCCTCGACCAGCGACTGCTCGCGCGCGGTCAGCACGTCGGCGATGATCAGCCCGCCGATCTGACGCGACACGAGATCGCGGATCTGCTCGGCGGTGGGAACCTGCTCGCGGTCGGAGTTGACGATCAGCAGCGAGCGGCCGCTGTCGGCGCTCGCCTGATCCAGCGCATGGCACAGCTGGGCGAAGAACGGGCTGCGGTTGTCGTGCACGAGAAGACCGAACATGTCGGCCGATCCCATCGACAGCGCGCGAGCGGCGGCATTCGGCCGGTAGCCGAGCACGCGCACGGCGTCGAGCACCCGCTCGCGGGTCAGCGGCGCGACGGCTTTCGGCCCGTCGTTGAGCACGTAGCTGACGACGGCCGTGCTGACGCCTGCGTATCGCGCGACGTCTGCGCGGGTCACCGACCGCGGTCGGCGGTCAGCGTGCATTCGGTTCGCCCATATCGGGAATCATAAGCCGCTCGCCCCCGCGGCGCGCCGAAGCGTGCGCGATCACGCCCGGAAGAGTGAACCTTGCGGCCTGCCAGGCGTTGACCGGCGGCAGCGTCTGATCGGTCACCGCGCGCACGAAGTCGTCGACCAGGAAGTGGTGGCTGCCCTCGTGGCCGTTGTGCAGAGACTGCAGCTCGGCAGGGATGCGGCGGCGCTCGTGCTCGTGGATCGCGGCATAGCCCGAGACGAAAGCGTCGCGAAGAGCCGGCGCGACGTGGGCGAGGGCGGGATCGTCGACGGATGCCGAGGCGTGGGTGTCGATGAGGTGCGAGATGTCCTCGATGCCGTCGCGCGTCTGCCAGACCGTGGTGCGTGCGAGCTGCTCGAACGAGCCCTCGGTGCCGAACCAGCGGAACCGGGATTCACGCAGGTGCGTCGGGTACCCCACGCGGCGGAACTCGTTGATGCGCATGGAGCCGCCGGCCGCGAGCTCGAAAAGTGCGGTGGCGTTCGAGAAGTCGTTGTCGAACTGGCTGACCCCGCGCTCGAAGACGCCGTCGCCCCGCTCGTCGACGACGCCGATCGCCGAGACGGCGACGGCATGGGTCGGCCAGGCGCCGAGCACTCCGCCGATGGAGTGCGTCGGATAGAGCAGGGGCGGGTAGCTGGCCGTGCTCTTCCACGCCGCGCCGCCGGAGTACTGGTAGGCCTCGTAGAAGCCGAGATCCATGTCGTGGATGTAGTCGCCCTCGCCGTAGAACAGCCTGCCGAACTCACCGGATGCGAGCTTCTGACGGGCGTAGACGGTCGAGGGGTTGTAGTAGCTGGTCTCGCCCATCATGTAGGTGAGCCCGGTCTCGCGCACCGCGTCGATGATCGCGGCGATCTCGTCGACCGTGATGGCCATGGGCACGGCCGAGTAGACGTGCTTGCCGGCGCGCAGAGCCTCGACCACGAGCGGACCGTGGGTCCAGCGCTGAGTGAAGATCGCCACCGAGTCGATCTCGGGCGAGGCGAGCATCTCTTGAAAGCTGCCGAAGGTGCCGGCCAGGCCGGCGGATGCCACGAGCTCGGCTGCTCGCGAGGGCACGACGTCCGTGACGTGCACAGCCGAGATGCCGGGATGATGATGGAAGAGGGTGGCGAACTGACCCGCGAACTGGCCCGCGCCGACGAGCCCCATGGTGAACGCCATATGCCGCAGTCTTCCACCGCGTGTCAACGGGTGTCAACTGAGTCAGGGATCTCGAAACCGTGCCCCTCAGAACGGTTTCGAGATCCCTGTTTCCCCAGTGATCTACGCGGGTAGAGTATCACGACTCGCCCGCGGATGCACATCGCCGCCCCGGGTGGGAATTCGTGCCGGCTCGGGGGGCCGTTCGGCCGACGCCGCGCCGCGTGCTAGACTGACTCCTTGTCTGTGCACACTCCTGTGCGCAGTTCGTATCCCACATCTCCTGAGCGGCCTTGTGCTGTGCCTGCGAGTGGGATGCAGACAAGGGATCTTGGGTGAGGCCGTCCGGTCTCACGGTAATGAAGGAGTCACAAAATGGCAGCAGTGTGCCAGGTGACCGGTGCTGTTCCCGGCTTCGGTCACAACATCTCGCACTCGCACCGCCGGACGAAGCGTCGCTTCGACCCGAACGTGCAGAAGAAGACCTACTACGTGCCGTCGCTCGGTCGTAAGGTCACCCTGAACGTGTCCGCCAAGGGCATCAAGGTGATCGACGCCCGCGGTATCGAGAAGGTCGTCGCAGACCTCAAGGCGAAGGGTGTGAAGCTCTAATGGCCAAGAAGGCTCAGGACATCCGTCCGATCATCAAGCTGCGCTCGACGGCGGGCACCGGTTACACCTACGTGACCAAGAAGAACCGCCGCAACACCCCCGACCGCCTCGTGCTGAAGAAGTACGACCCGGTGGTTCGCAAGCACGTCGAATTCCGAGAGGAGCGTTGATCCATGGCTAAGAAGAGCAAGATCGCGCGTAACGAGCAGCGCAAGGTCATCGTCGAGCGCTACGCCGAGCGTCGCGCCGAGCTGAAGAAGACCCTGGTCGACCCGAACGCCACCGACGAGGCTCGCGAGGCCGCTCGCGTCGGCCTGCAGAAGCTGCCGCGCAACGCGTCGCCGATCCGCGTCCGTTCGCGTGACGCCATCGACGGCCGCCCCCGTGGCGTGCTCACGAAGTTCGGCATCTCGCGTGTCCGCTTCCGTGACATGGCCCACCGTGGCGAGCTGCCCGGCATCACCAAGTCGAGCTGGTAAGCATCCGCTTCCGAAAGGGGCGAGGATCTTCGGATCCTCGCCCCTTTCTCGTTCCCCGCTCCTGCCGTCGCGCCCGGAACGCAGGAGTTCACTCGAAATGCAGGATGCAGCACAGCATCCGCTCCTGTGTTTCGTGAGAACTCCTGAGCTTCGGCTTCCCTGCACAGGTGCCGTTCGGCCCGAGATGTCCCCACATCGTGGTTCCCGAGTCCGCTGGTCGTCCCGGCGCGGTAGAGGCTCGGCGCATGGATTTGATCGATGAGCTCCGTCGTCGCGGCGGCATCACACGAACACGCACTCTGCTGGATGCAGGTGTCTCGGCTCATGCGCTGCGGCGGGCGAAGGCGGCCGGCGCCGTGATCAGGCCGCGGAACGGCTGGGTCGCCCTGCCGGATTCCGATCGGCTCGCGCTCGCGGTCGTCCGCCGCGGCCTCGTGCTCAGCTGCGTCAGCGTCGCCGAACGCCGCGGGCTGTGGGTTCCGGAACGTCATCAGCGACATGTCGTGGCCTCGCCGCACTCCTCGCGGTTCACGATGCCGGAGCACGCGGTCGTGCACTGGGCGAAGCCCGTCGTGCCGCGGCAGCCGGATGCAGTGGAAGACGACCTGCGGAACGCGCTGGTGCTCGTGGCGCGATGTCAGCCGCTCGAGACGGCGCTGATCATCTGGGAGTCGGCGCTGAACAAGCGGCTGATCGATCGAGCATCCATGGCGAGACTCGCGCTGCCCGCCGCCGCGCGGGCCGTGCTCGAGCGCGCACGTCCCTACGCCGACTCCGGCCTCGAGACGATCATCGTGCATCGGCTGGGGTGGCTGAGGCTCCCGATGCTTCCCCAGGCCTGGCTGTACGGGCATCGCGTGGACCTTCTCATCGCGGAGCGCCTGGTGATCCAGCTCGATGGGGCCACTCATACCGGCGCGCAGCGCACGAGCGACATCGAGCACGACGCTCTGCTCACTCTCCACGGCTTCCACGTGCTGCGCTTCAGCTTCGAGCAGGTGATGAATCGCTGGGAGCAGGTGCAGGCGCTGATCACCGAGGCAGTCGCCCAGGGTCTGCATCTCGCTGATCGGTGAGCCCCGAATCACAGGAGTTCACACGAAATGCAGGATGCAGCACAGCATCCGCTCCTGCGTTCCAGGCGATCTCCTGCGTTCCGCGAGGTCGCGCGACGGGGCGCTCGGGCATCCGATCCACCTGAATCTGTGACTGAAGTGACCAAAGTGACGGAACTCGCCGAGAAATCACGCCGAAACCCGCGAAATGACGCGGAATCAGGGGTTGTGGTTGGTACATTCGAGGCGGTCGAACGACCGACGGGGGCTCTCCCTCGAAATCAACACGATGCGACGGACCTTCGTCGCTGGAGGAGTGACATGGCTGACAAGTCCATCACCAAGACCGAGCTCGTCGCGAGCATCGCTTCGGCCACCGGCGAGAGCCAGGCCACCGTCTCGCGCGTCCTCGACTCGCTGTTCACCACCGTGTCGGACGCCGTTGCCAAGGGCAGCAAGGTCTCGATCCCCGGTTGGATCGCGTTCGAGCAGGTCGACACCGCCGCTCGCACCGGCCGCAACCCGCAGACCGGCGCCGAGATCAAGATCCCGGCCGGCAAGCGCGTCAAGGTCACCGCTGGCTCCAAGCTGAAGGCAGCCGTCAAGTAAGACCGCTTGCTGCGAGAGAAGGCCGTCCCTCCGGGGGCGGCCTTCTCTCGTATCGGCCGTAGGCTGGAACGGTGAATCCGTACCGTCTCGCTGGCCTGGCGATCCTCGTCGTCAGCGGGGTCGCCGGCCTCATCGCCGCCCTTCTCATCGGCGGCGGCGCCGTGCCGCCGAAGCTGCTCGACCCGGGTCCCGTCGTCATGTGGGGCCTTCCCGCCGCCAAGCTCGCGGCCAACCTGGGTGCGGCGGCGATGTTCGGCTCGCTCGTGCTCGCGCTCTTCGGCCTGCGTGCGGCCTCGCGCCCCTTCGAGGTCGCGATCGACACGGCATCCGTCGGCGCCGCCGTCTTCACGATCGGCTCGGGCATCACGGCCTTCCTCACCTTCATGGCGGCCTTCAACCCGAAGCTCACCGCCGACCGCGGCTTCGGCGAGCAGTTCGGGCGGTATCTGCTCGAGCTGCCCCTCGGACAGGCGTGGCTGATCACCACGCTGATGGGCGCCGTGATCACGCTGCTGCTGTTCGGATGGCGAAGCTGGACGGGCACGATGCTCACGGCCGTGCTCGCCGCCGCCTCATTCCTGCCGATGGCCACGCAGGGCCACTCGGGCGATGTCGCCGGTCACACCGTCGCGGTCAACGCCATCCTGCTGCACACGATCGGCGCGGCGGTCTGGGTCGGCGGCGTGCTGCTGCTCGTCATCCTCCGGCACGTCGACGGCCGTCCGGCCGTACAGGGCAAGGGCCGCAGGCCGGATGCCGGGTTCGACCTCGCCGTGCTCGTCGCGCGCTACTCGTCGCTGGCCATCGCCGCCTTCGCTGTGGTGGCGTTCTCGGGTGTCGCCCGCACCGTGGTCGCGCTGGGGGCGTGGAGCGAGCTGCTCTCGCCCTACGGCCTGATCGTGATCGCCAAGGCGGTGGCCCTCGTCGGGCTCGGCCTGTTCGGCGCGTGGTACCGCCGCAGGCTCATCCCGCACCTCGACGGCGACCGCGAGAAGCGCGCGTTCTGGACCCTCATCCTCGGCGAGCTGGCTCTGATGGGCATCGCCTCGGGCGCCGCCGCGGCGCTCGCCCGCACGCCCCCGCCGCTCGGCGAAGAGGCGCCGGCGGTGCAGACGCCGGCAGAGCGCCTCACCCGCAGTCCGCTGCCGCCCGAGCTGACCCTCGACCGGTGGTTCACGTCGTTCGATCTCGACGTGCTGTGGATCGCCGCCGTCGCGTTCGGCGTCTTCCTCTACGCCGCGGGGATCATCCGGCTGCGCAGGCGGGGGGATGCCTGGCCGCTGCACCGCACGATCTTCTGGATGTCGGGGCTGGCGCTGCTGCTCTGGGTCACGAACGGGCCGATCAACGCCTACCAGGACTACCTGTTCAGCGTGCACATGGCCGGGCACATGCTGCTGAGCATGGCCATCCCCGTGCTGCTCGCGGCCGGAGCGCCGATCACGCTGGCTCTGCGCAGCATCGACAAGCGCGACGACGGCACGCGCGGCGGACGCGAGTGGATCCTCTGGGCGGTGCACTCGCCGTACTCGCGGTTCATCACGCATCCGTTCGTCGCCGCCGGCATCTTCGCGCTGTCGCTGTGGGCCTTCTACTTCACGGATCTCGTGCGCTGGGCGATGTACGACCACCTCGGCCACGAGTGGATGATCATCCACTTCCTCATCTCGGGCTACCTGTTCGCGATGACGCTGATCGGGGTCGACCCGATCCCGTATCGCCTGCCCTACGCCGGCCGCCTGATCACGCTCATCGCCGTGATGGCGACGCACGCGTTCTTCGGCATGGCGATCATGATGCAGTCGGGGCTGATCGTCGCAGAGTGGTACGGGTCGATGGGCAGGACGTGGGGTCCCACGCCGATGGAGGATCAGTACATCGGCGGCGGCATCGCCTGGTCTGTCGGCGAGATCCCGACGCTGATCCTCGCGATCACGCTCGCGATCCAGTGGTCGCGATCGGATGCCCGGCTGCAGCGCCGACGCGATAGGCACGCCGATCGCACGGGTGATGCCGAGCTCGAGGAGTACAACGCGCGCCTGGCGCGCATGGCCGAGCGCGACAGCGCCCGCTGAGCACTCACTCCTCGAGAGCCGGCTGATCGCCTTCGGGTGATCCGACCCGGATCGACACGGTACCGTCGGGGAGCACGGTGGCGGTTCCGTTGACCCGGAAGGGCACGTCCTGCGAGACCTCGCGCACGGTGCCGTCGAAGAGCGACTGGATCTCGACGTCGATGTGGGCCATCGCCTCGGTCGCGGGGATCGCCCAGGCGGCGCCGTCCGGCACGAGGGTCACGGCGGGCTGCTTCGCGATCGACCACTTCGGTGTGGTGCCGGGCGCCAGACGATTGTGCAGCTGCAGCCCGAACGGGCAGCGGGTGGGCTGCAGCACCTCCTGGGTGGCGCACTGCATGAGGAACTGCTCGACCTGCTGCTGCACGACACCGACGAACTTGTCGGTGGGCTCTGCCTGCACGTCGACCGGAGTGCGGGCGAGGGCGGTGTCGGCGAGCACGCTCACGCCGCGTGACGCCGCGATCGCGGTGTCGACGGTGACCGAGTAGCGCCCGGGGGTGAAGACGAGCAGGTGCAGGGGATCGAGCGGACCGGCCTCGGCGCCGTCGACCGAGACCTGGCGGCGGTCGATCGCGAAGCCGTTCACCGCGAACACGTCGGCGCCGCGCACGGTCAGCTCGATCTCGGCCAGCGGGCTCTGGGTGAAGCGCCAGTTCGGGGTGACTCCGACCCAGCCGTCCTGCGCGACCGTGAACACGGAGGTGCCCTCCACGCCCCCGGCGCGATAGTCGACGACGATCTCGTGCACGCCGTCTTTCTCGCCCGTCTCGGTGACGGTGACGTCGGTCAGCGGGGCGAGGGCCGCTCGGCGCAGCAGCGCCTCCGACGCGGACGCGTCGATCCCGGCATCCTGAAGCACCGCCAGGTCGAGCGATACGCCGGGCACCTGCAGGGCCTCGACGGCCCGGCCGTTCGAGAGCAGGTCGACGTAGCGCTGCACGAAGGCCGACGGGCTGTAGAACGACTGGTACAGCGACATGCCGCCGGCGCCGATCGCGGCGACCAGCAGCAGGCCGATGAACGCCAGCAGCGCGAGATCGGCGCGCAGCGTCGAGCGGGCGCGCGGGCGCGCGCTCTCGCGTGACACCCGCCCCTGCATCATGGCGCCAAGTCTAAGGAGTCGGTGCTGGGACGAAGCCGAGCGCGCGACTCGCAGTCGGACACGGGACTTAACATAGGGTGCGTGTCCATCGCCCTCTCAGAAGAACAGCAGGCGCTGTTCCGGCTCATCGAGGACACCGACGAGCACGTCTTCATCACGGGCCGAGCGGGCACGGGCAAGTCGACCCTGCTGCAGCACTTCGCGTGGAACACGAAGAAGCAGATCGCGATCTGCGCGCCGACGGGCGTCGCCGCGCTGAACGTCGAGGGCCAGACGATCCACTCGCTGTTCCGGCTGCCGATCGGCCTCATCGCCGAGAGCGAGATCGATCAGTCCGATGCGACCCGCCGCATCCTGAACGCGATCGAGACGCTCGTGATCGACGAGATCTCGATGGTGAACGCCGATCTCATGGATGCCATCGATCGGTCGCTCCGCCAGGCGCGGGGCAAGCGGGGCATCCCGTTCGGCGGTGTGCAGATCGTCATGTTCGGCGATCCGTACCAGCTCGCACCCGTTCCTCCGCGCGGTGACGAGCTGCGCTACATCCAGGATCACTACCGCTCGTTCTGGTTCTTCGACGCGAAGGTGTGGACCGGCGGCCGACAGGGTGAGGACGGCGGCGGGATGCTCGACATCGGCACGTACGGCGCCAAGCTGCACGTGCACGAGCTGGTGCACATCCACCGTCAGTCGGACGACGGATTCAAGGCGATGCTCAATGCGGTGCGCTACGGCCGCGTCACCAAGGACATCGCCGACGTGCTCAATGCGAAGGGTGCCCGGACGCCCCCGGAGCCCGAGCCGGGGGAGGTGCCGATCATCACGCTCGCCACCCGCAACGACATCGTCAACAGCATCAACCGCCGCCATCTCGCCGCACTCCCCGGCCGTGAGCAGACCGCGCACGCCGAGGTGTCGGGCGACTTCGGGCGCGGCGAGGCGAACTATCCTGCCGACGCCGAGCTCAAGCTCAAGGTGGGCGCTCAGGTGATGTTCCTGCGCAACGACATCTCGATGCAGGGCGAGCCGCCGCGCTGGGTCAACGGCTCGATCGGCACGGTCATGCGCATCATGGGCGACTCGGTGCGCGTCGACGTCGACGGCGACGAGTTCGACGTCGAGCCGGCGGTGTGGGAGAGGTTCCGCTACGCGTACAACCCCGGCACCAAGACGCTGACGAGAGAGGTCGCCGCGGAGTTCACGCAGTTCCCGCTGCGACTGGCCTGGGCGGTGACGATCCACAAGTCGCAGGGCAAGACCTATGACCGCGCGGTGGTCGACCTCGGCTCGGGCGCGTTCGCGCCGGGGCAGACGTACGTGGCGCTGTCGCGGCTCACCTCGCTCGACGGCCTCTACCTGTCGCGGCCGCTGCGGCCGAGCGACATCCGCGTCGACGAGGATGTGCGCCGCTTCATGCGCGAAGCCTGGGAGGCCAGGCAGGCCCAGAGAGCAGAGCAGGAGACGGCCGAATCCGCCGAGGGTACCGCGAAGAGCATCCGGATGCCATGACCGGCCGCCTTTCAGGCTCGTCGCCCTAGACTCGGAGAGTCCATCTCCGGGAGTGTCATATGCATCTTCGTTCGTCGCGCCGCGTGCGCGCAGCCGTCGGCGGCGCCCTCGCCCTGGCCCTCGCACTGACCGGCTGCACCGGGTCGGATGCTGAGTTCAGCTACACGCCGCCCGAGCAGGTCGACGCGAAGCTGCCTGACGACGTCACCGGTCAGCTGCAGGCCGCGGTCGAGCAGGCGATGGTCGCGACCGGCTCGACCGGCGCCATCGTCGGCGTCTGGGTGCCCTGGAGCGGCGAGTGGGTCGCCGGCCTCGGCACGCAGGGCAAGGACGGCGCGAAGGTCAGCGCCGACATGTCGTTCCGCGTCGCCGACGTGACCCGTCTGATGACCTGCGACGTGCTCTACGGCATGGTGGACGACGGCAAGGTCGAACTCGACGCTCCTGTGACCAAGTACGTCTCGGGCGTCGCCGACCTCACCGACATCACGCTTCTCGATCTGTGCAACGGCACCAGCGGGGTCGGCTCGTCCGAGGCCGCCGTGAAGCAGTACTGGCTGAACACACCGGGTCGCCAGTGGGCGCCGCTGCAGCTGGCGAGCTTCGGTCTCGGCGGCAGCCGCGGCCCCGCGCACACCGCGTACCGCGACTCCGACGCCGGCTACCTCATGCTCGGCATGGCCCTGGAGCGCATCTCGGGCATGAGCGCCGCGCAGCTGATCGCCAAGTACGTCACGACGCCCCTCGGCCTCGAGTCGACGTCGCTGCCGCCGCGGCAGTCGGCCCCGCCGACGCCGGCGCCCGCGCTCACCGGCACCTACCTGCCCACTGTCGAGGGCGGCGGCTACGACTGCGCCGCGCCTGTCGACATCACCGAGAGCTCGTCGAGCATCGGCTTCACCGATTCCGGTGTCGTCTCGACGATCACCGACCTCGGCCGCTACGCCCAGGCCGAGGCGAGCCAGGCGCTGCGCGAGAAGAACGCGGAACCCGCTCGCTTCGGCGCGCCGCTTCCGGCCACGGCCAAGGCCCCGAGCTGGTACCAGGCGACGGGCGGCGGATTCCTCGTCGGCTCGCTCATCGGCCAGCATGGCTGGGTCCCCGGCTATGCCACAGCGGCGTACTCCGATCCGGCCACCGGATTCACGGTCGCCGTGACGCTCAACGGCTCGTCGGCCGGCGGCTCGCTCGCCGCCTACCTGGCGTGGCAGCTGGCGGCGATCGCCTCGAAGGCACCGGCCGCGAAGGGGCAGACGGCTCCGGAGTTCGGGCTGCCGTTCACGGCTGAGCAGTACGCCCAGAGCATCGCCGACGCGGCGATCTGCTCTCCGCCCGCAGAAGGGTGAGCGCGGCAGCAGGGCCCGCCCCCGGCACCGCCGGAGTGGGCGCCGTCGGCCTCGTCGCGATCGGACTGATCTGCCAGCAGGTCGGCTCGTCGGCGGCGATCATGCTGTTCCCCGAGGTCGGACCGCTCGGCATGGTCATGCTGCGGCTGGTCTTCTCGACTCTGATCCTGCTCGTCATCGCCCGGCCGACGCTGCGCGGGCACTCGCCGCGTGCGTGGCGCTCGGCTCTCATGCTCGGCGGCGTGCTCGCGCTCATGAACAGCTTCTACTACCTGGCTCTGCGCGAGCTGCCCCTGGGCGTGACGGTCACGATCGAGGTGCTCGGGCCTCTCGCGCTCGCCGTCGTGGCGGCGCGCACGCGCACCTCATGGGTGTGGGCGGGCCTCGCGCTGGTCGGAATCGTCGCGCTCGGCGGCGGCGGGTGGGACCGGCTGACACTCGCCGGAGTGCTCTTCGCCCTCGGTGCGGCGGCGAGCTGGGCGGGGTACATCCTGTCGTCGGCGCGGGTGGGGCGCGACTTCGACCGCCTCGACGGTCTCGCCCTCGCCATGGCGTTCGGAGCGCTGCTGTCGCTGCCGTTCGGGATCGCGGATGCCGGTGGTGCACTGCTGCGCATCGAGCTGGTCGCCCTCGGAGCGGCCGTCGCCGTGCTGAGCTCGACCATCCCGTACGCGCTCGAGCTGGTGGCGCTGCGCCGCCTGACGCCGGCGGTCTTCGGCATCCTCATGAGCCTGGGCCCCGCTCTGGCCTGCGTCGCCGGCTTCGTGCTGCTCGGGCAGCGGCTCTCTCTGCTCGAGATCGCCGGGGTCGCGCTCGTGGTCGTCGCGAGCGCCGGCGCGGTATGGGCCGGGCGGGTCGAGCGCGCCGAGCCCGACCTCGTCGCCGATGTGCCTCCCACGCCGTGAAAGGATGGACGGGTGCGTGCGTCTCGTAGAACCCGGCTGCTCCGCGGCTTCGCGGGCGCCTCGGTCTCGACCTTCGTCGCCCTGGCCTCGCATGTCTGGGTCGGCGGGCAGATGCCGGGGATGCTGGGCATCGTCGTCCCGTGGCTGCTGTCGTTCATGCTGTGCACGCTGCTCTCCGGCATCCGGCTCTCGGCGTTCCGCCTGACCGCCTCGGTGCTGCTGTCTCAGGCGCTGTTCCACTCGCTCTTCGTGCTGGGGGCGATCACGCCGCGCAGCGGTGTCGCACCGCACGTGCACGGCCCCCTCGCTCTTCCCTCGGCCGGCGCCGCCCTGATCGTCCCCGAGGATGCGGGGATGTGGGTGGCGCACGGCATCGCCGCGGCGATCACGGTGCTGGCCCTGCACCGCGGCGAGCGACTGCTGCAGGCGCTCACGGTCCTGGCATCCGTCGTCGCGCGATGGATCAGCCGCGCCGTCGTCGCCGCTCCCGCCCTTCCGCTCATCCCGTCGCGGGCGCGCTGGGCCGTGCAGCCCGCGCCTCTGCGCACCGAACCCCGCTTCGCCTGCCTCAAGCGGCGGGGCCCGCCTCTGCTCGTCGTCTGATCCATCGCGGCCCTGCCGCAGGGCGCCGTCGCGCCCGTTCCCAGATGACTCGCCGCTCAGCGGCACCCAGAAAGAGGTTTCCATGTTCCGTATCCGCACCGCCGTCGCCGCCGCCGCCGTGGCGACCATCGCCGCCCTCGCCGTCGCGGCACCGGCATCCGCCCATGACGAGCTCGTGGCGAGCACCCCGGCCGCCGACGCACAGCTCACCGCAGCGCCGGCCGAGCTGTCGCTGACCTTCTCGAACAACCTGCTCTCGCTCGACGAGAACAGCGGCACCGCCATCACCGTCGTCGACGCGACCGGCGAGGACTGGGTCGACGGCGAGCCGGTGATCCAGGCCGACAGCGTCACGGTTCCGCTGGCCGAGGGCATGCCGAACGGCGACTACGCGGTGACCTGGCAGGTCGTCTCGAGCGACGGTCACCCGACGTCGGGCGAGTACTCGTTCTCGCTGGCCGCGGCCGAGGCATCCGCTACGCCGAGCGCGACGCCGAGTGAGACGGCCGACGAGCAGCCCGAGCCGGCTGAGACGACGCAGCCGGCGCAGCAGGCCGATTCGATGCAGTGGCCGCTGCTGATCGGCCTGGGCGTGGTCGTGCTCGCCGCGATCGTGATCGTGATCGTGATCGCCGCGCGACGCAAGCGCTGACACCCCGACAGAGCGGGCCTCGCCGGAATCGGCGGGGCCCGCTCGCGGTGATAGCGTCGGCGAGGCGCGCGGGTTTCAGGAGGCACGGCATGGCGATCATCGACAACGGCATCTACGTGAACGGCGTGCGCACCGCCAACCCCGGCAGCCTCGACGAGACGTTCGAGCTGATGCGCGAGCGCGGCGGAATGGGGTGGATCGGACTCTACCGTCCCGATGCCGCCGAGCTGCAGGCGGTGGCTGCCGAGTTCGGCCTGCACGAGCTCGCGGTCGAGGACGCGCTGCGCGGACACCAGCGTCCCAAGCTCGAGCAGTACGAGGACCACCTCTTCGTGGTGCTGCGCCCGGCCCGCTACCTCGACGCCGAGGAGGAGGTCGAGTTCGGCGAGGTGCACGTGTTCGTCGGCAGCGACTTCGTGGTCACCGTGCGGCACGCCGAAGAGCCCGACCTGGGCCGCGTGCGCCGCCGCCTCGAGGTCGAGCCCGAACTGCTGGCCCACGGACCCGAGGCCGTGCTCTACGCGATCCTCGACGAGGTCGTCGACCGCTACGCGCCGGTGCTCGCCGGACTCGAGAACGACATCGACGAGATCGAGAACCAGCTGTTCGTCGACGACGTCGACGCCACGCAGCGCATCTACGAGCTCTCGCGCGAGGTGCTCGACTTCCAGCGGGCGGCGCAGCCGTTGACCGAGATGGTCGGCGCGCTGCTGCGCGAGGGCGAGAAGCGGGGAGCGGATGCCGAGCTGCAGCGCCGTCTGCGAGATGTGCACGACCACACGATCCGGGTCGCGGATCGCGCCGCCACCTTCCGCGCGGTGCTCGAGAACGCGCTCACCGTCGAGTCGACGATCGTCGCCCGAAGGCAGAACGAGGAGATGCGCCGGATGACCGAGGAGAGCATGCGCCAGGGAGAGCAGATGAAGCGCATCTCGGCGTGGGCGGCGATCCTGTTCGCGCCGACGCTGATCGGCGCGATCTACGGCATGAACTTCAGGTACATGCCCGAGCTCGACTGGCCTCTCGGCTACCCGCTCTCGATCGCGGCGATGGCCGCCCTCGCCGGAGGGCTCTGGCTCGCGTTCAGGCGCAAGGGCTGGCTGTAGCCGTCGTTCTGTGACGCCGCGGGACGACCTTCTCCCTGATCCCGGTCGCTCGGCGCAGAATGGATGCATGACGCTCGCCGACCTCGCCACCACGCACCCGTTCGACGCCATCACGGCAGACCAGCTGCGTGACGCGGGAAGCGTGAAGTGGACGCGGTTCCCCGACACGATCGGCACCTTCATCGCCGAGATGGACTTCGGCGTCGCTCCTGCCATCTCGGACGCGGTCGCAGATGCACTGCGTGCCGGCTTCACCGGCTACCTGCCGCAGCCGACGGCGCAGGCGCTGCAGCAGGCCGTCGCCGACTGGTACGCCGAGAAGTGCGACTGGGCTGTCGCCGCGGGCGATGTGCGCCTGGTGGCCGACGTGATCGCGGCTTACGAGTTCGCGATCTCCACGTACACCCAGCCGGGTGCCGCCGTCATCGTGCCGACGCCGGCGTACATGCCGTTCCTCGACGTGCCGCTGCGCCACGGGCGCCGGGTGATCGAGGTGCCGAGCGTCGAGACCGACGGGCGGTGGGCGATGGACCTCGATGCGGTCGCCGCGGCCTTCGCCGACGGCGGTGAGCTGCTCGTGCTGTGCAACCCGCACAATCCGCTCGGCACGGTCGCGACGCTCGACGAGCTGCGAGCGATCGCCGACACGGTGACGGATGCCGGCGGGCGGGTGTTCTCGGACGAGATCCACGCGCCGCTCGTGTACGCGCCCGCGCGGCACATCCCGTACGCGTCGGTGTCGGCGGCGGCGGCAGAGCACACCCTCACCGCGACGTCGGCGTCGAAGGCGTGGAACCTGGCCGGCTTCAAGTGCGCGCAGCTGATCCTGTCGAACGACGAGACGCGTGGGGCCTGGGAGGCCGACGGCGGCTGGGCGGGGCATGGCACAGCCACGATCGGCGTGGTCGCTCAGCTGGCCGCGTACACGGCGGGCGCAGAGTGGCTCGACGACGTCACCGACTATCTCGACGGCAGTCGGCGTCTGCTCGCCGAGCTCGTGGCCGAGCATCTTCCCGGTGTGCGGGTCACCGTGCCCGAGGGCACGTACATCGCGCTGCTCGACTTCCGCGGGACGCGCCTGTGGAAGGAGCTGGGCGGTGACGCCGACCTCGGCACCTGGTTCCGCGAGAACGCGGGGGTCGCGATGACCGATGGCGCGCTGTGCGGTCAGGCGGCGGTGGGATGCACTCGCTTCGTCTTCGCGACGCCGCGGCCCATCATCAGGGAGGCTGTGCTGCGGATCGCCGAGGCTCTCACGCGCTGACCCCTCGGGCACGTGGACGCGGGGCGTCGGGCCTTCAGGGCGCGACCGTGCGGCTGGCCTGATCCACGGCCTTCGTGAGCCTGCTGAGGAATCCGACGACGGCGGCGTGCTCGTCGGCGCTGAGCTCGGAGGCGATCTGACGCGTCGCCTGCTGAAAGGCGACGACGGGGGCCCCGACGGTGCGCTCGGCGAGCGGCGTCGCGGTGATGACCAGGCTGCGCCGATCGGAGGGGTGGCGCACGCGCTCGATGGCGCCGGCGCGCTCGAGACGGTCGAGCAGTGCAGTCATAGACGCCGAGGTGACACCGAGGTGCTTCGACAGAGCGGTCGGCGTGACCGTGTTGTCGTTGCGCGCCGCGGTGAGCAGGTACTGGATGATCCGGATCTCGTTGTCGGACATCGACGAGGCCGCGCGAGCACGTGCGTGCATCGCGCTGTCGGCCTCTTGGTACTGCCGAAGTGCGTTGATGATCTGGGTTTCGGAACTCACGTGATCGCTCATGTGCCCCTCCTCGTGATCGATCATAGCAAAACATGAAGTGTGCCGGATATGTAGTTTGACAAACTACTTTTGATCTGAGTAAGTTTTCTCACATCAGATTCACACCGACCTGAGGAGTTGACATGGGCACGCTGCACTACGGAGCAACCGGTGGTCCGATCGAGATGCCTGATCGCATCCTCGCTCACCTGAAGGTTCTGATCTCGACCAAGCTGCGCCGCAACGAGAGCTTCTCGCTGTCGTGGGATCGCCTCATCGACGGAGCCGTCGAGCGATCCAGCATCTGGCTGCACTGCTCCATCCCGCTGCAGTTCCAGATGGACGCCGAAGCCTCCAAGCAGCTCGACCGCGCCTACCTTCAGCAGCTCGCCGACCAGGCGAACTCCTCGGCCGGCGTCGTCATCGACCTGAGCGACCAGGTGGCCGAGCGCGAGATCTCCGAGATCGCCGTCAGCACCCCGGCCCTGGCGCGTGTGGCATGACCATCGCAGAGCACCCCGCGGGCCGGCTCTTCGTTCCGGGCTCCACCGCCCAGGCAGCACCCGCAGCGCCTCTGGCGCCGGCCCTGCCGCGTGCCGTCACGTGGAGCAAGGTCGACACCGGCTTCCACGTCGCATCGCGTGCTGGGGAGTACGTGGGTTCGGTCGACACGACACCCGACGGGCACTTCGTCGCCTTCGACGGCACCAGCGCACCGATCGGCCGCTACGCCGAGCTGTCGGAAGCCAAGTCGGCCGTGCTCGCCTGGAAGCCCGAGCGCACGCGCATCCGGGATCGCCGTCTCTCCGAGGCCGTCGCCCCCATCGCGGCATCAGCCGGTCTGGTCGCCGTGGCGACCGCAGCGCTCGGCGCGCTGCTCGGCGTCGCTCCCGTCTGAGCAGCCGCGCGGACGACGGGTCAGTGCGTGAGCACGACCTCGTCGGTCTTCTGCTGAAGGAACGAGCGGAGCTCTGCAAGTCGGGCGATGTCGTCGGCGAGCAGGCGAAGATCGGCGTCATCCAGGTCCATCGAGGCGTCACGGCCTTCGAATGTGACCACCCAGGTGGGCATGCCCCGGCGGATCTCGGGATGCAGCAGAGTGATGGTGCTGGCGGATCGCAGCGTCACGACGACCATCCCGGAGTTCGGTCCGGACTCGAAGTTGTTGTCGAGCACGGCGACGCCCAGCGAGTCGGCGCTGTGCGACACGATGTACTCGTTGACCCAGCGCTCCACTGTGGTCCGGTCGCGGTATGGCATGGGGCACCTTCTCTTCATCGAACGCAGATGCGTTCATGGTGAACGCTAGTCGACGCCCCTGAGCGCGAGGCCGTGAAGGCCCATCGCGTACGGAATGCGAAAGGTCCTTTCGCCCTCGGTCAGCACTGAGTCGCTAAAATCACGCGCTCGCGGGCTCGGTGCGCGCGAGCCGCAGCCACGTCTCGATCACGGTGTCGGGGTTGAGCGATACCGATTCGATCCCCTGCTCGACCAGCCATTCCGCGAGCTCGGGGTGATCGCTCGGACCCTGACCGCAGATGCCGACGTACTTGCCGTTCCGGCGGCACGCCTCGATCGCCATCGACAGCAGCTTGAGCACCGCCGGGTCGCGCTCGTCGAACGTGTCGGCCACGAGTGCGCTGTCGCGGTCGAGGCCGAGGGTCAGCTGCGTCATGTCGTTCGAGCCGATCGAGAACCCGTCGAAGTGCTCGAGGTACTCGTCGGCCAGCAGTGCGTTCGTGGGCACCTCGCACATCATCACGACCTTCAGGTCGTTCTCACCGCGGCGCAGGCCGTTCTGAGCCAGCAGCTCGACGACGGCCTCTCCCTCTGCGACCGTGCGCACGAAGGGCACCATCACCTGCACGTTCGTGAAGCCCATCTCGTCGCGCACGAACTTCAGTGCCTCGCACTCCATCTCGAAGCACTCGCGGAAGTCGGCAGAGATGTACCGCGACGCCCCGCGGTAGCCGATCATCGGGTTCTCCTCGTGCGGCTCGTAGCGCTCGCCGCCGATGAGGTTGGCGTACTCGTTCGACTTGAAGTCGCTCATGCGCACGATGACGGGTTCGGGGGCGAAGGCCGCCGCCAGCATCGAGACGCCCTCGATGACGCGCTGCACGAAGTACTCGCGCGGTGACGGGTAGGCGGCGATACGGGCATCCACCTGCCGGCGGAGGTCGTCGGGCAGGGAGTCGTGCTCGAGCAGGGCGCGGGGGTGGATGCCGATCTGGCGGTTGATGATGAACTCGAGCCGCGCGAGGCCGACGCCGCGGTGCGGCAGGCGCGAGAACGAGAAGGCCTGGTCTGGGGTGCCGACGTTCATCATGATCTTGACCGGCGCCTCGGGCATGCTGTCGAGGGCCGTCTCCTCCTCGGCGAAGGGGAGGATGCCCTCGTAGACGACGCCCGTGTCGCCTTCGGCGCACGACACGGTCACCGGCTGGCCATCTGTCAGCACCCTGGTCGCGTCGCCGGTGCCGACGACGGCGGGGATGCCGAGCTCGCGGGCGATGATCGCCGCGTGGCAGGTGCGGCCGCCGCGGTTGGTGATGATGGCCGACGCGCGCTTCATGATCGGCTCCCAGTCGGGGTCGGTCATGTCGGCGACGAGCACGTCGCCGGTCTGGAACTCGCTCATCTGCGTGGCGTCGCGGAGGATGCGCACGGGGCCTGCGCCGATGCGCTGGCCGATCGCGCGCCCCTCGACGGCGACCTCGCCCTTCTGCTGCAGCCGGAACCGTCGCATGACGTTCGCCGACTCCCGGGAGACGACCGTCTCGGGCCGCGCCTGAAGGATGTACAGCTGCCCGTCGACGCCGTCCTTGCCCCATTCGATGTCCATCGGGCGGCCGTAGTGGGCCTCGATGACCAGCGCATGGCGCGCGAGCTCGGTGAGCTCGTCGTCGGTGATCGAGAACAGCCGGCGGTCGGCTGCGGGCACGTCGACGAACGCGGTGCTGGCGCCCGCCTCCGTGCTGTCGGTGTAGCGCATCGCGATCGCCTTCTCGCCGACCGAGCGCTTGAGGATCGCGGGGCGGTCCGCGCGCAGCGCCGGCTTCGAGACGTAGAACTCGTCGGGGTTCACGGCGCCCTGCACGACGGCCTCGCCCAGCCCGTAGGAGCTGGTGACGAACACGGCCTCGTCGAAGCCCGACTCGGTGTCGACCGTGAACATCACGCCAGAGGCGCCGACGTCTGAGCGCACCATGCGCTGCACGCCCGCCGAGAGCGCGACCTCGTCATGGTCGAATCCCTGGTGCGCGCGGTAGGCGATCGCGCGGTCGTTGTAGAGCGACGCGTACACGCTGCGGATCGCGGCGAGCACGTTGCCGATCCCGCCCACGTTGAGGAACGTCTCCTGCTGACCGGCGAACGAGGCATCCGGAAGGTCTTCGGCCGTCGCCGACGACCGCACCGCCCACGTGACCCCCTCGGGATCGACGTCGTTCGCGACGAGCTGGTCGTAGGCGTCGCGGATGTCGCGTTCGAGGTCGTCGGGCAGCGGATGCTCGGTGACCCAGCCGCGGATCTCGGTGCCGACGAGGGCGAGACGCGAGACGTCGTCGGTGTCGAGTGCGGCGATCGCCTCGCGAATGCGATCGCGCAGCCCATCGTGCTCGAGGAAGCGGCGGTAGGCGTCCGCCGTCGTGGCGAAGCCGCCAGGCACCCGCACGCCGAGGTCGGAGAGATTCGAGATCATCTCGCCGAGCGAGGCGTTCTTGCCGCCGACCTGGGGAAGGTCGGTCATTCCGATCGAATCGAACCAGAGGATGTTGGTCACGAGGAGCTCTTTCGTCTGAGGGTGGTCAGCGGCGAAGGCCGAGGGCTTGCAGGATCACTGCGGACATCTCCTCGACGCTCTTCGTCGAGGAGTTGAGAAAGGGGATGCCGTTGCGGGCGTAGAGCTTCTCGGCCCTGCGCAGCTCGGTGGTGCACTGCGCGAGGCTCGAGTAGCGCGAGTCGGGTCGGCGCTCATGGCGCACCTGGCTGAGGCGCAGCGGCGTCGTCGTCAGCCCGAAGCAGCGGGACGCGTACTTCTTGATGAGCGGCGGCAGGTCGTCGGTGGGGAAGTCGTCGTCGGTGAGCGGATAGTTCGCCACCAGCAGGCCGTACTGGAGAGCGAGGTACATGGTCGTCGGGGTCTTGCCGCAGCGGCTCGGCGCGACGATGATCACGTCGGCGAGGTCGAGCGCCCGGTCGCTCTGCCCGTCGTCGTGCTCGATCGCGTACTCGACCGCGCGCATGCGGGCGAAGTACTCGGTGGCGTCGCCGAGGGTGTGGAACTGGCCCAGCTGCTCGGACGGCGGGGTGCCGAGCGCTTCGGCGAGCTCGCTGAGGTGTCCGCTGAGCAGGTCGATGTGCGTCGCGGGCACGGCGGTGAGCACCGTGAGGACGGCGGGGTTCTTGGCCGTCGTGAAGACGAGGGGCTCGAGTCCGCCCGCGGCGTCCTGGGCGATCTGGTCGGCGATCGTCACGGCGACGTCGACCGAGTCGACGAACGGGATGGTGTGCTTGAGGAACACCATGCCGGGGAAGTTCGCCAGCAAGGCGTTGCCGAGCGTCTCGGCGGTGATGCCCGTGCTGTCTGACACGAAGTACGCCGCGCGCACAGCACGCGTCGTCGTCGTATCGGAGGCGGTCTTCTCGGCCATGCACCGACTCTAGATGGAGGAACCGGGGAACCTTCGTCGGTTCTCTCGCGAAATATCCGGAGAATTTAAGCAGTTCGCAAGGAGGACGCGGATGCGTGACCTGCAGGACTCTCCTCGACGCGGCGCGCAACCCCCGCCCGGTGCGGGGAAGCGGTGGCTAGAGTGCGGGCATGAGCGAGCAGAATGCGGAAGATCTCAGCGGTCTGGACGAGGCGATGGTCGAGCGGCCGCAGAACGGCACCGCGACCCGAGCCGACGAGATCGCCAAGCTGCAGCAACTGCGCGACAGGGCGCTCGAGCAGGGTGATGCCGACCGGGTCGAGCAGCTCGACATGCGGTTGAGCGTGCTTCGCCTGGGGGAGTAGGCGGCACGAGGCCCCAGCTCAGCCGGGGAAGGTCTCATCCAGCGCGGCGGCGAGGTCGTCGAGGAGGTCATCGGTGTCCTCCAGGCCGACGGACAGCCGCAGGTGGCCGTGGACGCGGAACGGCTCGGGGTACGTCGCCACGCGTCCTCCTTCTGTTCCCGTGTGGACGATGAGGGAGTCGTCGTGTCCCAGTGAGAACCCGGAGGTGATGAGGCGCAGGTTCGCGACGAATCGATTCTGCGTGTCAGGGGTGCCCTTCACGGCGAAGGCCATCATCCCGCCGAAGCCGGCCCCGCCGAACTGGCGTGCGGCGAGGTCGTGGTCAGGATGCGTGTCCAGTCCGGGGTAGGCGATGTACTCGACGCGCGGGTCCGCGCTCAGCATCTCGGCGATGCGCTGGGCGGATCCGAAGTGCTGGCGCAGGCGGAGCGGCAGGGTCACGGTGCCTCTCTGGATCTGCCAGGCGTTGAAGGGCGAGATGATGCCGCCCACGTCGACCATGGCATCGGCCTTGATCGGCTCGATGAGTTCCCGCCGTCCGGTCACAGACCCGCCCATCGCATCGCCGTGACCGTTGATGTACTTCGTGAGCGAGTGGACGACGAGATCCGCTCCGTCGCGGATCGGACGGTAGAACGGAGGCGGGGAGAAGGTGGAATCCACCATCAGCAGCGCGCCCGACGCGTGTGCGATCTCGGCGACCGCCGCCACATCGGCGACCTTGGTCGTGGGGTTCGCGATGGCCTCTATGCACACCAGGCGCGTCGTCGGTCGCATCGCCGCCCGAACCGCGTCGAGGTCGCTGATGTCGACGAACGTGGCTTCGAGTCCGTACCGCTGCGGCAGCAGCTCGGTCCACAGCCGCCACGTGGCCTCGTAGACCACGTCGCTGACGACGACGTGGTCACCGGCTCGCACGTGCGTGAAGAAGACGGCGTGCAGGGCGGCCACCCCTGACGCCAGCGCCACCGCGTCTTCCGCTTCGTCGAAGGCGGCGAGCTTGTTCTCGAGCGCGACCTGGTTCACGCCGGAGTTGCGCGTGTAGAGGCCCGCAGCCGTCGCCGACCAGCTGATCTCGCTCGGGTCGTCGGGGAGCTGGTACGAGTTGGCCATCACGAGCGGCGTGCGCAGGGCCTGGGTCGAGTCGAGCTCGACGCCGCCGTGGACGGCGAGGCTCAGGTCGGACAGGGTGAGCGCTTGCGTGCGATCGGGGCGGGTCACGGTGTCTCCTTCGACGGCGAGATGACGATGGTGTCAGCCTAGGGTGCATAATAAACACACGCAAATGTTTATATCGCAATGGAGTGATGATGGAACGTTCGCCGCTCGACCAGACCGACCGCACCATACTGAGCGCGCTGACCGAGGACGCCCGGGTGTCTCTGGTGGCGCTGGCGGCGCGCGTGCACCTGTCGCGGAACGCCGTGAAGCAGAGGATCGAGCGGATGGAGCGTCAGGGTGTGATCGCCGGCTACACCGTCGTGCCGGGGCGCGCGGGCGCCGCCCGGGTCACAGCGACGGTGCTGGTCTACCGCACCGACCGGATGCGCGGCGGCGGGGTCATCGCCGAGATCGCCCGGATCCCCGAGGTCAAGCGGTGCGACGTGATGTCGGGGGAGTTCGACCTCCTGGTCTCGCTGGACGCGGACTCCATGGAGCGCATCGGCGAGATCTGGGAGATCCTGGCGGCCCTCCCCGGTGTCGAGAACACGGTCACGTCGGTGACCCTGACCCGGGTGGTGGACCGCTGAGACCTCGCGGGGGAGCAGGGTATCCCCCTGGACCCCTGCTCTCCCGCGAGGAGCCTTCACAGCGCGATGCAGGTGACCTTCGGCTGGGTCATCTCCTCGTATGCGAAGCGCACGCCCTCGCGGCCCATGCTCCCGTACTTCGCGCCACCGAACGGCATGCTGTCGATCCGGTAGTCCGACGAGTCGTTGATCATGACGCCGCCCGCCTCGAGCGCCTCTGACACGCGCAGTGCCCGTGCGAGGTCGGAGGTGAAGACGCCGGCGTGCAGCGCATAGTCGACGCTGTTCGCCTCCGCGATGGCGGCCTCTTCGGTGTCGAAAGGCGCCAGGGACACGACCGGGGCGAAGGCCTCGTCGCTCCACAGCTCGCATGCGGTGTCGACGTTCTCGACGACGGTCGGCCAGTACACCGAGCCCTCACGGTGATGACCGGCGATGACCTGCGCGCCGGCAGCGACCGCATCGTCGACGATCCGCTGCGCGTTCCGCGCCGCGGCCTCGGTGATCATCGGGCCGACGTCGGTGGACGGGTCGGACGGGTCGCCGGCGCGCAGCAGCATCGTTCGCGCAGCGAAGCGGTCGCGGAACGAGTCGTAGACGGAGCGCTCCACGAGGATGCGCTGAGCGCCGACGCAGTTCTGCCCCGCCGCCCAGAAGGCGCCGGACACGCACGCCTCCACGGCGGCATCCAGGTCGGCATCCGCGAACACGAGGATCGGGGCGTTGCCGCCGAGCTCCATGGCCAGTCTCTTGATCCCGGCCGTCCGGGCGATCGCATCACCCGTCGCGAAGCCTCCGGTGAAGGAGACCATCCGGATGTCGCGAACGGCGATGAGCGCCTGGGTGACCGTCCGATCACCGTGGACCGTCGTGATGATCTCATCCGGAAGGCCCGCTTCCGTCAGGATCTCCACGAGCAGACCTGCCGTCAGCGGCGTGAGCTGCGACGGCTTCAGGATGACGGCATTGCCGCCGGCGATCGCCGGGCCGAGCTTGTGCGCGACGAGGTTGAGCGCGTCGTTGTAGGGCGTGATGGCGAGGATGATGCCGAGGGGCTCACGGGTGAACCATCCGCGCCGGCGGGAGGAGCCTTCGAACGCGTCGAAAGGGATGACCTCGCCGTCTGCCGAACGGGCCGCCTCGGCGGAGAGGGACAGCGTGCTGACCGCACGCGACACCTCCTTCCTCGCCTGGGTGATCGTCTTGCCCGCTTCGCGGACGATGAGTTCGGCAGCCTCATCCGCACGTGCGCTGAGCAGGCGCGAGGCGCGGTCGAGGATCGTGTGCCGGGTGTGCCGCGTCAGCTCCTTCGACAGCGTCGCCCCCAGACGGGCACGGGCCATGATGGCATCGACGTCTTCCACTCGGCTCTGATCGACGTGGGCGATCAGCTCGCCCGAGTAGGGGTTGCAGACCGCGAGCCTCTCGTCTGCGGCGAGGACGGCGGGGGTCATCGTCCAGCCCCCGCGAAGGAGCGCTGCCGCTCGTCGATGGCGATGATGTCTGACAGCAGTGCGTAGGCGGTCTCCATCCGCCCCGCGCCAGGGCCCGAGACCGTCACCGTCCCGAGCAGATCCGTGGTGAACGACACGGCGTTGGTCGCTCCGGAGATGCCGGCGAGCGGGTGGTCGGCCGGCAGCGACCGCGGCGCGACGGATGCCGTGACCGCGCCTGCGGCGTCGGTCTCCACGGATCCGATCAGCTTCCACCGCTCGCCGGCGGCTCCTGCGGCGATGATGTCGCCGGCCGTGATCCCGGTGATCCCGGTGCGAGCGACGTCAGCGGTCGTGATGTCCGCTCCGAGCACCTCATTGGCGAGGATCGCGACCTTGAGCTGCACGTCGGAGCCTTCGATGTCCGCCGTCGGGTCGGCCTCGGCGTAACCCAGCGCCTGGGCCTCGGCGACCGCCGCCTCGAGGCTCTTGCCGGATTCCATCTCGCCCAGCACGAAGTTGCTCGTGCCGTTGAGGATGCCTTCGATGCGGGTGATCTGCAGGCCCTTGAGCGTCGAGGATGCGAAGCGCAGCACGGGGGTGCCGCTCATCACCGAGCCCTCGTATTCGAAGAAGGCGTGGTTGTCCGCGGCCACGCGGTTCAGCTCGGCGCCGGCGATGGCGACCGGGCCCTTGTTGGTCGTGGTGACGCTCTTCCCGCTCTCGAGTGCGGCCCGCACGTGCGAGACGGCGGGTTCGCCGTCGACCGGGTTGGTGAATGTGGCCTCCACGACGATGTCGGCGGTGCTGTTGCGGATCACGTAGTCGTTGCGCGGTTCTGCGTGGCCTCCGGGCATCGACGCGAAGGAGTCGTCCCCGGTCATGGCGAACACCGCGTCGAGGTCGATGCCGTCGGCCTGCATGAGCGAGCCGAGGCGCAGATCGGTGATGGCCACGACGCGAAGGCCGAAGCCGAGCTCGTCTTCCAGGTCCGCGCCGCGGTCGCGGATGATCTCGGCGAGCGCACGGTTGACGCCCCCGAAGCCGATGAGGGCCAGGTCGTGGTGGGTCACGGGTTTCTCCTTGTTCGTTGGTGCGGCGGGTGACAGTGCCGCGCCGGTAGTCCCATGATCAGTCGCGTCGACGTCCGTGCACCCGTGCCGGGAAGGCGGTGGCCGATGCCGTAATGTCGGTGCGCATGCCCGCATGTCACGAGAACGGGAGTGGGCCTCTTGCGTCGCGATCCAGGAGCGGATATCGTCCCCGAGACAGCAGACGCCTTGCTGCATAGTCACATTGATGTGAAAATGATGCACACCCGACCCGAATGAGAGTTCCAATGACGCCTCTTCCAGGGGAGAAGACTCTTCCCAACTCCCTGCCGCAGACCACCGCCACCCAGGTGCCGCTCCGGCGTCTGCAGCGGACGATGGACGCCCGCCACCTGATCATGATCGCCCTCGGGGGAGTGATCGGCTCCGGACTCTTCCTGAGCTCGGGATACACGATCTCCCAGGCCGGGCCGCTCGGCGCGATCATCGCCTACCTCGTCGGCGCCGCCGTCGTCTACCTGGTGATGGCATGCCTCGGCGAGCTCGCCATCGCGTACCCCGTCTCGGGAGCGTTCCACATCTACGCGGCCCGTTCCATCGGCCCCGCCACGGGCTTCACCACCGCCTGGCTCTACTGGCTCTGCTGGGTCGTGGCGCTCGGATCGGAGTTCACCGCCTCGGGCATCCTCATGCAGCGCTGGTTCCCGGCCGTGCCGGTCTGGGTGTGGTGCCTGATCTTCGCCGCCATCCTCTTCACGCTGAACGCCATCTCGGCCCGCGTGTTCGGAGAGGCGGAGTTCTGGTTCTCCCTCGTCAAGGTGCTCGCCATCGTGGCGCTGATCGTTCTCGGCGCAGCGGCGATCTTCGGGTTCACCCCGCTGTCCGGCGAGCATCCGCCGGCTCTGCTCCTGAGCAACTTCGACACCGGCGAAGGACTGTTCCCCAACGGGTTCAGCGGAGTCATCGTCACCGCCCTGGCCGTGTTCTACGCCTTCAGCGGGTCCGAGCTGATCGGAGTCGCGGCCGGCGAGACCAAGGATCCGGCCAAGAACATCCCGCGGGCGCTGCGTTCGACGGTGCTGCGACTGCTGATCCTGTTCGTCGGCGCCATCGCGGTCATCGCGGCGATCATCCCGTGGCAGGAGGCCGGCCTGACCAGCAGCCCCTTCGTGGACGTCTTCCAGTACGTCGGCGTGCCGTTCGCGCCCGACATCATGAACTTCGTCATCATCACCGCGCTGCTGTCCGCAGGGAACAGTGGACTGTTCTCCTGCGCTCGGATGCTGTTCTCCCTCGCGGAGGAGGGGCACGCCCCGCAGGCCTTCACCAAGCTCACGAAGCGCGGTGTGCCGCTGTTCGCCCTCTCGGTGAGCATTCTCATCGGCCTCGTCTCGCTGCTCACCAGCGTGATCGCCGCCGACACCGTGTACCTGGTGCTGGTGTCCATCGCGGGGTTCGCGGTGGTCGCGGTCTGGATGTCCATCGTGGCGTCGCAGTTCTTCCACCGTCGGCGGTTCGTGCGAGAGGGCGGTGTCGTCGCGGATCTGTCGTACCGCACCCCCTGGTACCCGTTCCTTCCCATCCTCGCGTTCGTGGTGCTGCTGATCTCGGTGGTGGCCATCGCCTTCGACCCCAACCAGGTCGCCGCGCTGTACTTCGGCGTCCCCTTCGTCGGCGCGTGCTACCTGTACTTCTGGCTCCGCCACGGTCGCAAGGGAAAGCAGCAGACCCCGCGCATCGATCGAGAATCGGCACCCGCTGAGTGAAGCCCCCGTTCCCGGCTCGCGGCTGGGTCGAGATCGACTCAGCCGCGCTCGCCCACAACGTGAGCACGATCCGCGCAGAGCTCGGCGACGCCGTCGAGTTCTGCGCGGTCGTGAAGGCCGACGCATACGGCCATGGTGTCGACATCGTCGTCCCGGTGCTGCAGGCCGCGGGGGTCGAGGTCATCGGCGTGGCCTCCAACGCGGAGGCAGACCGGGTTCGCCGCTGCGGCTTCCGGGGTCGCCTCATACGCGTGCGCCCCGGGGCTGCCGACGAGATCAGCGACGGTGTGCCCCTCGGCATCGAGGAGTGGATCGGCGGGCCTGCTCACGCAGACGTCGTCCGGTCCGTCGCCCGCCGGCGACGCCGGCCCATCGCGAGCCATCTCTCGCTGAACTCGACGGGTCTGAGCCGTGACGGATGGGATGTCGGGGCCGCGGGCGAAGCGGATGCTGTTCGCCGGGTGTTCGCCGACGAGTCATTCGACATCGTGGGCGTGTGCACGCATTTCCCGCGCGAGGATGCCGACGACGTTCGACGGGGGACGGCGCGGTTCCTGCTCGAATGCAGCAGCGTCGCCCCGGCGAAGAGCGCCGTGACCCGCCATTGCGCGACGACGTACGCCGGCCTGCACGTGCCCGAGAGCCGGCTCGACATGGTGCGCATCGGGGCCGGGCTCTACGGCGACACCTCCGCGCTCGACGGTGCCCTGCGCCCGGCGATGCGCGTGCTCTCCACCGTCACCGCGGTCAACTCCTACCGACGCGGAAGCTCGGTCGGGTACGACGGCTGGCACCGGCTCGAGCACGACGCGACGCTGGCACTGATCCCCCTCGGCTATGCGGATGGATTCCACCGGAGCCTCAGCGGCCGGGGCGAGGTCCTGGTCCGCGGAGAGCGTGCGAGGATCATCGACCGCATCGCGATGAACGGCTTCCTCGTCGATGTGACCCGCATCCCCGGGGTCGCACCGGGCGACGAGGTCGTTCTCTTCGGCCGCAGCGGTGCGGAGTGCATCACCTCGGATGACATCGAGCGCTCGCACGGTCACATCGCCGCCGATCTCTATCCGAGCTGGGGGCAGCTGCTGCCGCGGTTCGCCGTGCAGCCCACCGGATAGAGTTGCTGTTCGTCACACGAAGGGGGCGGGATGACGTCGTCTCTGACTCAGGGGCTGAGTCTGCTGGGTGCTGTGATCGATCAGGAGCGGCGCAATCAGCCCGGCCTGAACGCGTCGCGGCTGGCCGAGCAGACGGGGATCGAGCGAAGCAGGGTGTCCCGCCTCAGCCGCGAGCTTCGCGCTCGGGAGATGCTGCAGCGCGATGAGACGGCGACTCTCTCGGCGGGCAGCGCCTTCTTCCGGACGGCGTCGGCGCTGAACACAGGGTGGCTGCGCGCCTCGCGGCCGGCGCTCCGCTCGCTCAGCTCCGGTCTCGGCGTGCATGCCCTGATCACCGTGGCGAACGGTCCGCGTGCGATGCTGCTGCGCTACGAGCTCGCGTCGAACGACTTCGACCGCTCCATCCGCGACGGACTGGTGACCCCGATCTGGTGCACCGGCGCAGGGCGTGCCCTGCTCTGGGATCATTCCGCGAACGACCTGGCGAGCCTGCTCGACGGCGTGCAGTTCAGCGGCGTGGGAGGTCCGCACGCGCCGCGCTCCGTCGACGAGGTGCACGACCGTCTCGAGCGCGACCGGGAAGCAGGCGTCATCTCCGCCGACCAGGAGTACGACGAGGGCGTCGACGAGTACGCCGTGCCGATCCGGCATCGAGGAGCCGTCATCGCGTCGCTGGCGGTGAGGGGTCGGCACCGGCCGGCGGGCATCAGCCGCGCGATGCGCTCGACGCTCGTGCACCTGGCGGACGAGCTGTCGATCGCCGCGGATGCCGACTAGCGAGCACCCAGCAGTTCACTGAGCGCCGCAGCCGCCTGGGCGCATGCGTCACCGCACTTCTCGGTGCGGCCCACCATGTCGGAGTACGCGCCGACCACTTGGATCGCCGCGACCACCTCCTGGCGGAAGTCCCACACCGGCGCCGCGACCGAGTACAGCCCCGGTTCCGCCTCCTGATCCACGATGCAGTACCCGCGCTCGCGATCCGCGCGAAGCCGAACCAGCAGATCATCGACCGAGCCCGGCGTGTTCGGGCCCTGCGCCCGGAACGTCGTCGACGAGAAGACGGCGCGCACCTCGTCGTCCGACGCGTCCCACAGCGTGGCGCGGCCCGCATCGCTGCAGTACGCAGGGTATGAACGGCCGATCCAGGAGCCGATCATCCGCGTCGTGGGCGGAAGGCTCTCGAGCACCGTCAGGGTCGTGCTTCCCTGCAGCACGCCGAGGAAGGCGGCTTCGCCGACCGTGGTGGCGAGGTCATCCAGTACGGCGAGCCCGTGCTGATGCATCCGATGTGCCGTGAGCTCCTGCGCGGTCGCGTACCACGACCACGCCAGGTCGTACCCTCGCCCCGCGCCGCGCGTGATGTACCCCTGCTTGTCCAGCGCCGCCAGAGACCGCGACACCTGGGACCGCTCGCGACCGAGCATGGTCGCGATCTCGGACACCGTCGCGGGGCGCCCTTCTGCGACGACATCCGCCACAGCGCTGAGGACGTCGAATCCTCGGCCCATACTGCTCGTCGCGACCTGCATACGACGACAGTACCGTCAGGCGCCGATGTCGAATCGGCTCATGGAGGGGCTGACGGGAATCGAACCCGCGCTGTCTGCTTGGGAAGCAGAAGTTCTGCCATTGAACTACAGCCCCGCACGCCCGGAGGCGCGTGGCAAGCATAACAAAGGTGCTCAGGATGCTCGCGCGGCGTCGGGGATCTCGGACGACACGCTGCCGGCACGCCCACCGCACGGGGGACACGCCGTCCGCGAACCGGATGGTCCGAGATTTCCGACATCGCTCGACCCCGCCGGCGCCCGGGAAGTAGTACCACGGGATGACCCGGGCCACCCAGAGTCACTCTGCAGGCGGACGCGGCACGGGCATCCCTATCCGTAGCGTCGAAGGCATGATCACAGCAGAGGGCCTCGGCAAGAGGTACGGAGACAAGGTCGCCGTCGACGACGTGTCGTTCACGGTGCGCCCGGGCAGCGTCACGGGCTTCCTGGGGCCGAACGGCGCCGGCAAATCGACCACCATGCGCATGATCGTGGGGCTCGATCGTCCGACATCCGGTCGCGTCATGATCAACGGCCAGAGCTACACCGACCTCAAGGCGCCGCTGGGCGAAGTCGGCGTGCTGCTCGACGCCAAGGCCGTGCACACCGGCCGCAGCGCCCGCAACCATCTGCGCGCCATGGCCGCGACGCACGGCATCCCGGCATCCCGCGTCGACGAGGTGATCGAGATCACCGGAATCGGCTCGGTCGCTCGCAAGCGCGCAGGCGGTTTCTCGCTCGGCATGGGCCAGCGGCTCGGCATCGCGGCCGCCCTGCTCGGCGACCCGCACACCCTCATCCTCGACGAGCCGGTCAACGGCCTTGATCCCGAAGGCGTGCGCTGGGTGCGCCAGTTCGTCCGCCACGCGGCATCCGAGGGGCGCACCGTGCTTCTCTCCAGCCACCTCATGAGCGAGATGGCGCAGACGGCCGACCACGTGATCGTGCTCGGCCGCGGCAAGGTGCTCGCCGACGCCCGGCTGCCCGAGCTCGTCCGTGCCTGGACCACCGAGCGCGTGCACGTGCGCAGCCCTCGTGCGGCAGAGCTGGCCGACGCGCTCGCCGGCTCCGAGGTCGAGGTCACGAGCAGCGATCGGTTCACGCTCGACGTGACGGGTCTGCCGGCATCGCGCATCGGCGACATCGCCGCCGACCGCGGCATCGCCGTGCACGAGCTCACCCCCACGAGCGGCTCGCTCGAAGACGCCTACCTCGCCCTCACGGGCGACGCCGTCGAATACCGCACCCGCGAGGTCCCGCAGGACGTCGCCCCTCTCGAGGAGGCCCGCGCATGACCGCCATCCAGGCCCGCGCCACGCACATCCCCACCACCGCATCGCACGTGTCGCTCGGTCGGCAGCTGCGCAGCGAGCTCATCAAGCTGCTCTCGGTGCGCGGCACCTGGTGGTCCGTCGCGATCGTGGCTGTGCTCACCGTCGGCATCGCGGTGCTCTTCGGCGCCAACCTGCCCAAGGGCATGGGCAACCCGATCATGGTGATCGTCGCACCCGTGCAGTTCACGATGCTTCTCGCCGGCATCCTGGGGGTCATCTCGGTCACCGGCGAGTACTCGACCGGCATGATCCGCTCGACGCTCACCGCCAACCCGCGACGCGGCTCGGTGCTCGCGGCGAAGGCCGCCGTGCTCGCGGGGTTCCTGTTCGCCGTGTCGCTCGTGATCTTCGTCGCTGCCGCGCTCATCGTCACGCCGATCCTCGCCGCCGATGGCGTGACGTTCGACTGGGCGACACCGGATGCCGTGATCCTGCCCATCCTGTCGGCATCCGCCGCCATGGCGCTGTTCTCGCTGATCGGCGTCGGACTCGGCTTCCTGCTGCGCTCTGGTGCGGGCGCGATCGCCGCCACGGTCGGCATCATCTTCGTGCTGCCGGTGATCTTCGGCCTGGTCGGCTCGTTCCTGCCCGACTTCACCTGGCTGATCGACGCGGCGGACTACCTGCCGGCATCCGCCGCGCCCAGCGCGATCCTGCCCGCCGACGTGAACACGCTGGGCGGCGCGGAGTCGTGGCTGACGCTCGGCGGATGGGCCGCGGTCTCGCTCGTCGCCGGGTGGGCGACGCTGCGCGGGCGGGATGCCTGAGAGCACCGCCACGTAGAGTCGTGAGCGTGTCTTCACCGCGCAGCCGCAGCTCGGACGTCCTCGCAGACGACGGGCTGCGGCTGCCGCGTCCGCCCGGGGTGATCAGGCGGTTCTGGGCCAGGCATCCGCTCTTCGCCGACATTCTCATCGCCCTGATCTGCCTGACGGCCTCGTTCGGCGTCAGCGCGATCCCGGACGACCCCTACCCGGTGGTGTCGCCCGCCGCGAGCGCCGTGCTGGGCATCGTGACCGTCACCTCGTGCGTTCTGCTCGTGTGGCGGCGCACCCGCACGACCACGGCCGTCGTGGCAGCCATCATCGTCGACCTCACGCTGCTGGTGACCACGGCCTCGACCGGTTCTCCCATGTTCACGGTCGCGGTCTACACCGTCGCCGTGTACCGCTCGACGCGCCTCGCGTGGATCTGGCTGGGCGTCGGCTGCACGGCCGTCACCGCGCTCGCCCTCGCGATGCTGCTCGCCGGCGACCTCACCCTGCAGGACCTGTGGAACGCCATGCTCTCGGTGACGGTGCCGGGTGTGATCGGCGTTCTCATCGGCATGAACATCGGCGGTCGCCGCCGCTATGTCGAGGCGATCATCGACCGGTCGCGGCAGCTGCTCGTCGAGCGGGATCAGCAGGCCCAGCTGGCGGCGGCCGCCGAGCGCGACCGCATCGCGCGCGAGATGCACGACATCGTGTCGCATTCGCTGACCGTCGTCGTGGCCCTGTCGGAGGGCGCGGCCGCGACCGACGACCGCAGCCGCTCTCGCGATGCGTCGCTCGCAGCCGCCCGCACCGCCCGCTCCGCTCTCACCGAGATGCGCTCGATGCTCGGCGTGCTGCGCGACGGCGACTCGGATGCCTCACTCGCGCCCCTCGAGCCCGCCAGCCCCGCCGCGACCGTGGCGGCCGCCCAGGCGGCGGGATTCCCGGCATCCATCGCCGTTCGAGGCGACCCCGACCCCGCTCCCGCCGTGCGGTTCGCGGTCGGACGCATCGTGCAGGAAGGGGTGACGAACGCCATCCGTCACGCGCCGTCCGCCACGGCCATCGACGTGCGCATCGACCACGCCGCGACGCCGCTGATCATCGAGATCGTCAACGACGGGGCCACCGGAGAACCGTCCGAAGCCGGATTCGGCCTGCGCGGGCTGGCCGAGCGGGCCGCGCTGCTCGGCGGCCGGGTCGTGTCCGCTCCCGCCGGCGCCGGGCGATGGATGCTGCGAGCCGAACTGCCGCATCGCACCCGCGAGCTGCTCGAAGGAGCCGAGTCGTGACCGCTCAGATCCGCGTTCTGCTGGTCGACGACCAGCCGCTCATCCGGCTCGGCTTCCGCATGGTGCTCGACGCCGAGCCCGACGTCGAGGTGGTCGGTGAGGCGGCCGACGGCGCCGAGGCGATCGCCCGGGTCGCGGCCATCGGCCCCGACGTGGTGCTCATGGACATCCGGATGCCCGGGATCGACGGCATAGCCGCGACGGATGCCATCGTGCGCAGCCACCCCGGCACCAGGGTGCTCGTGCTGACCACGTTCGACCTCGACGAGTACGCCTTCGCGGCGATCCGCGCCGGCGCGAGCGGCTTCCTGCTGAAGGACGCCGAGCGGCACGAGCTCGTCTCGGCCGTGCGCGCCGTGCACCGCGGCGACGGAGTGCTCGCCCCGCGTGTGACGCGGGCGCTGCTCGACAGGGTCTCGGGGCAGGGCGAGGGGGCGCGCACGGCATCCGGACCGGTCGCCGACCCGACCTCGGGGCTCACCGAGCGCGAGCGGGAGGTGTTCCTCGCGATCGCGCAGGGACTCACGAACGGCGAGATCGCCCAGCGGTTCTTCCTCGGCGAGTCGACGGTCAAGACGCACGTGGGGCGCGTGCTCGCCAAGCTCGGCGCGCGCGACCGCATCCACCTGGTGATCCTCGCGTACGAGGCCGGGCTGGTCTGAGGGCGCCGGTCGACGCTCAGGCGCGGGCGGGCAGGATCAGCGAGAACCTGGTCGTCGCCATGCCCTCGAGCAGCAGGTGACCGCCCAGGCTCTCGGCGAGCTCGGCAGACAGAGCCAGGCCGATGCCCTCTCCGGAGGTGGCGTTGCGCTGGGTGGCGCCGCGCTGGAAGATCTCATTGCCGCCCGGGCGCGCGCCCTCGTCGGCAACCTGCACCGTCACGTACTCGGCACGACGCGAACCGCTGATCGTGATCTCGCCCCTGCCGTGCTTCAGCGCGTTGTGCAGCAGCACATCGAGGATCTGCGAGGCCGCCGCGGGCGCATCGCCGAGCGCGGCATCGGCTGAGCCGATCCGGATGCGACGCCCGGATGCCTCGGCCTGCGGAGTCCACCGTGCGGCCGCGGCGTGGATCGCCTCTCCGAGCGGCTCGAAGGTGCCCGAACCGGGGGTCTCGCCCCTGGCGAACTCGAGCAGCTGCGAGATGGCGTCGGCCAGTCGGTCGATCTCGCGCACGGCGTGATCCAGCTGCTCGCGCACCACCGGTGCGGTCTGCGGCCACAGCGACAGGTCTTCGAGCTCGAGGCGAAGCGCGGTGATCGGGGTGCGCAGCTGGTGCGAGGCATTGGCGGCGAACTCGTGCTCACGGCGGATCCGGTTCTCGAGCGTCGCGGCGCTGTCGCGCAGCGCGGCGTCGATGGCGCGCGCCTCTGGTATCCGCAACGGCTCGGACGACGGTCGCAGCTGTCCTCTGCCGATGTCGCGCACGGTCTCGAGGATCTTCAGGAACGGGCGCGACAGGCTGCGGGCGAGCAGCACGGCCACGACCGTCGAGATGACGAGCAGGCCGATGCCGATGACGATGACCGGAGCGATGGCGGTGGTGACGCGGTCGGCGACCACCTCGCCTGAGCGGGTGAACGCGACGGTGCCGCCTCCGGCGACGTCGGCGGAGCGCGTGATGTCGCCCGCGGCGGGCGTGCCGCCGGCCTGCACGGCATCGCCGCTCGCCGGGCGGTACTCGACGCTCTCGCCCTCGGTGAGCAGCGATGCGAGGAACGCCTCGTCGACGGGCTTGCCGCGGTCGTCGATCACGGCGGCGACCACTCCTGCCATCCGTCCGGCGTACTGGGTCTCGGAGGCGTGCACGAGGTCGGCGACCATGATGATGCGCGGCACGCCGTAGAGCGCGATGATGCCCAGCGCCAGGGCGAGGAAGGCGACGATGAGGCGCCTACGCATCGGCGCCCTCATCGAGCCTGAAGCCGACGCCCCGCAGTGTCGTGATGCGCACGTCGGCCCCCGACTCCTCGAGTTTCTGGCGCAGTCGGGCGACCGTCACGTCGAGCGTCTTGGTCGATCCGAACCAGTTCTCGTCCCACACCTGGTCCATCAGCCGCTCGCGGGTGACGACCGCGCCGCGCGTGGCGTCGAGCTGGGCGAGCAGGTCGAACTCCTTGGTGCTCAGCGCGATCTCGCGCGTGCCGACGAGCACGCGTCGCGCCGCGACATCGACGACGAGCGTCGGCGCGGGCGCCGCGGAGGCGGCATCCGGATGCCCTGTCTCGACCGGCGCGGCCGGGACCGAGGTTCCGCTGCGGCGAAGCAGCGCGCGCAGGCGCGCGAGCAGCTCGGCCAGCGCGAACGGCTTGGCGATGTAGTCGTCTGCGCCGACGTCGAGGCCGACGACGCGGTCGAGCTCGCCGTCTCGGGCGGTGAGGATGACGATGCCCCCGGCGAAGTCCTGCTCGCGCAGGCGACGGCAGACGTCGAGGCCGTCCATGTCGGGCAGGCCGAGATCGAGCACCACGAGGTCGACGTCGTCTCCTGCGCGCTCGAGCGCAGAGCCGCCGTCGGCGACCCGCTCGACCACGTAGCCCTCGCGGTCGAGGGTGCGCAGCAGCGGCACCGCGATGCCGTCGTCGTCTTCGACCACCAGGATTCTTCGCCCCACGTGGTCGAGGCTATCAACCTCGTCCTCGCCCGATATACCGGTGTGTGACATCAGAACTCCCTGTCGAGTGCGCCGGTCTCGGTGACCGGCGCGTTCGTGCTGCGCACACCGGTGAGATCGGTGGCGTTGGTCGACGGCGTCCAGATCATGGCGCCGCTGGTCGTCGCGGTGCGCACGGCGCCGCCCGAGGCGAGCGATCCGACGGTGACGGTGACCACGGTCACCGGCGCGCCGTTGACGGTCGCGGTCGTCGCGGTCATCGTCGCCGCGTAGGTCGAGGTCTTGCCGGTCTTGATGTAGTCGCCGCGCAGGTTGACCGATCCGAGGTTCACCGGGGTGCTGCCGATGAGCACGTCGACGCTGTCTGCTGTGGAGCCGGTGCCGACCCCGGTCAGTCCGCCGTCGCGCAGGCGCAGGGTCACGGCCGTCGAGCCGCCGTTCCAGCCCGCCGCGATGCTCGCCGGGCTCATCTGCTTGCTGTACGTGAACGTGATCGAGTCGCCCGCGTCCACGCGGCCGGCCGTGCCTGCGCCGTTGGCCGTCTGGACGTCTGCGCCGCGAACCGGGGCGTTGTCGACGCGGCGGTTCGTCACGATGGCCGAGGTCGTCGTCTTGCCTGCGCCGTCGACGAGCACGGCGCGCAGGTCGTACGCGGCGTCGGCGACGGTCGTGGTGTTCCACGAGCATGAGTACGGTGCGGCGGTGCGCGCGCAGACGGTCGTCCAGCTCGTGGTGCCGGCCGGGGCGTACTGGATGGTCACCGAGGCGACTCCGGCGGTGGAGTTCGCCTGAGCGGTCAGCGTCGTGGTTCCTGAGAGGTAGGCGGCGGGGTCGTCCAGTGAGACCGACGACATCGTGTTGTCGACCGTGCGGCTCGCGGTCGATGCCGAGGTCGTCGTGTTGCCGGCGAGGTCGGCGGCGACGGCGCGGAAGATGTACGAGCCGTTCGCGAGCCCGAGGGTGCTGAAGCGGCAGGAGTACGGCGACTCGGTCACGACGCACGCGGTCGTCCATGCCCCGCCGACGGCCTGGTACTGGATCGTCACCGACGCGATGCCGGAGTCGGCGTCCGCCGCCGTCGCGCTCAGCGTCACCGCACCGCTGAGCGGCGAGGTCGGGGTCGTCATCGACACCGTCGGGGCGGTGTTGTCGATCGTGATGTCGGTGTAGACGGTCGAGTACACGGTCGTGCCGATCGCCGGAGTCGCCTTGGCGCGCAGATCGTAGGTTCCGCTCGCGATGCCGGTCGTCGACCAGTCGCGCATGCAGGTCGCGCCGCCCAGCAGGTTCGGGCAGCCGACGCTGATCGTGGTCCATCGACCCGACCCGGCGACGGAGTACTCGAACGACAGGTTGTAGGCGGCGAGCATGTCGGCGTTCTGCAGGCTGGCCTGAAGCGGCACGGTGCCGCGCAGCACGTCACCCGGATCGGTGAGCACGATGCCGAACGCGTTGCTGACGCTCACGCGCACCGCGGCGGACGTCGTCGAGTACCCGGAGTTGTCTGTGGCGATGGCGCGCACGTCGTATGCGCCATCGGCGACCGTCGCCGTCTGCCAGGTGCAGGTGTACGGCGAGGCGGTGAGCGAGCACAGGGTCGTCCAGGTCGAGCCGCCGACGGGCTGCGACTGCACGACCACGGTCTTCACGCCGGTCTCGCCGTCGGCGGCGTGCACAGTGAGCGCCGCCGCGCCCTTCAGGGGGGCTGAGGGGGCGACGACGCTCACGGTCGGGGGAGTCCAGTCGGCGGCGGCGCCGACCGTGCTCGCGGTGTTGGTCGACTGCGACGTGTACGCCGCGGTCGAGAAGCGCAGACCGTTGAAGCCGGCGACGGCCAGCAGCGCGCAGAGCAGAACCGCGAGTGCGGTGCTGCGCAGAGCGGTGCCGGGCATGGTCGCGGCCCTTCCTTCGGTCATGTACTCGACGTTACGGAGCGGTGGGTTACAGCCGTGCCACACGAGTCCCTCAGCCGCGACACGATCTCAGGCAAGGTCTGCGATCAGTCCGGCAGGCCCCGCATCAGGGGGGGGCAGGCGGCGATCAACCGCGCAGGCCCCGGATCAGGTCGCGCAGGAAGAGTGCGGCGATGATCGCGGCAGGAAGGCCGATGGCCAGCATCCGGATGCCAGGCATCGACAGCACGATGAAGATCCAGCCGATCCCAGGGACCCAGCCCTCGACGCGCGGCTGAACGGTCGCCGCCAGGGTGAAGGTCCACGGGTCGGCGCTCGCGTTGGCGTCGCCCTGGGTCCGCAGGATGCGCCCGCCCTCGACGGCGGGGTCGTCGGTGATCGACAGGATGCGGTGGGTGACCGGCTCGTCGATGCCCGACTCCGCCGGCGGGATGTACGTGATGATGTCGCCGACCTCCAGGTCGGCGACGGGCACCTGTCGCTCGTAGACGACGGTGCCGCGCTCGAACGTGCCCGACATCGATCCGCCCGTGATGACGTAGCGGTCGAAGCCGAGCACGGACGGGACGAGCATGAGCGCTGCGATCGCCGTGGCGATGAGGACGGTGATCGTCATCAGGGTGGTGCCGATCACTCGGGTCGTCCGCGCAGTGCTCATGCTCGTCCTTCTTCTGATCTCGGGTGATCAGCTGGTGGGTGAGGGGTCAGCTCACCGGTCTGAGGTCTTACTGGTTGAACGTCTCGGCCGCGCCCTGCTTGGCATCCCAGGTGTAGGTCGCCTTCGCCGTCTTGCCCTGCTCGGTGTTGTCGGCGCTCTGCGCGAGGGTGGTGCTGAAGGTGTAGTCGCGCTTCTCGCCGGCGGCGAACGTGCCGAGGTCGAGCGGGCCGGCCTTCGTGAGCGCGCCGAACGTTCCCGACCACACGGGGGTCGTCGAGCCGGCGCGGGTGATGACGAGGGTGAGGTTGTCGGCCTTCACGAAGCCGTTGACCGCGTTCTCGGTGAGGGTGAACGAGGCGGGCAGGCTGCCGGAGTTGGTGATGGTCACCGAGCCGTTGAGCGTGTCGCCCGGCTTGAGGTTCGCGAGGTCGAAGATCGCCTTGTCGGCCTTCGAGTTCTGCTGCGAGAGGGTGCCGGTGCTGAACGCGTTGGCGGTGTTGACCGAGTTCGACACGAAGTCGGCGCCGGAGCCGACAGCGACCGCGGCTGCGACGAGCAGGCCGGCCAGCGGAACGATGGCGAGACGCTTGCGCGACTTCGCGGGGGCGGCTGCGGTGGTGGTGGTCTCGTTCATGGTCTTCCGTTCTGCGGGGCCGGATCTCCGGCGGCTGTTCGTGGGGGAAAGCTTGTGGTTCGACGCTACGGAGGCGGCGACTACGGCTCTGCCACGGCAGGGCAACACAGCCGCCCCGGTTCGGTTACAGCTGCGTGCGCCGCGTTACAGCTCGCCCTCGGCGCAGCTCGCCCCGCGTCACGTCTCGGCGCTGCGGGAGCGGCACCGTTACGCTGAACTCGTGCTTCTCAGCGACCGCGACATCAAGGCAGAACTCGCAACGGGCCGCATCGGCCTCGCCCCGTACGACGAGCAGATGGTGCAGCCGTCGAGCGTCGATGTGCGCCTCGACCGGTACTTCCGGCTGTTCGACAACCACAAGTACCCGTTCATCGATCCCTCGGAGGACCAGCCCGAGCTGACCCGCCTGATCGAGGTCGACCCCGACGAGCCGTTCATCCTGCACCCCGGCGAGTTCGCGCTCGGCGCGACCTTCGAGCAGATCTCGCTGCCCGACGACGTCGCCGCGCGTCTCGAGGGCAAGTCGTCGCTCGGCCGGCTCGGGCTCATCACGCACTCCACCGCCGGATTCATCGACCCCGGCTTCAGCGGACACGTGACGCTCGAGCTCGCCAACGTCGCGACGCTGCCGATCAAGCTCTGGCCGGGAATGAAGATCGGGCAGTTCTGCTTCTTCCGTCTCACCTCGCCGACCGAGAACGCGTACGGGTCGGGCCCGTACGGAAACCGCTACCAGGGGCAGCGCGGACCGACGGCATCCCGCTCGTTCCAGAACTTCCACCGCACCGACGTGGGCACGACCGACGCCGGCGCGCTCGGCGGCTGACTCCCCGCCCCACCGCGCCGCGCGGCGCCCGCGGGGGGTGATCCGTGCGCGGTTCCGGCACGACTGCCGTGCGCGATCGACCCCGCTGCGCCTCCCGGACGAACGGTCGGATGCCTCGGACGCTCGGTCGGGCACGGCATCCGCTCCACCATCAGGCTGGAACCATGACGATCACCGCACCTGTTCCCACGGCGAACGACCGGGTCGCGCGCATGCCGTATGCGGCGCTGCTGACGATGATGGCGATGAGCTTCCTGCTCGTCAGTGCCGAGTTCCTGCCCAACGGCGTGCTCACCGAGATCGCCGCCGAACTCGAGGTCACGCCGGGACAGGCCGGGCAGCTCGTGACCGTCACCGCGCTCGCCGGACTGCTCGTCGCGCCGACCATCGGGCTCATGCTGCCCTGGCTCGACCGGCGGACCCTGCTGGTGTGGATGGCCGTGCTCGCCGCGGTCTCGAACCTCGTGGTCGCCATCGCGCCCTCGCTCGCGCTGATGCTCGTCGCCCGCGTGCTGCTGGGCGCCGCGCTGTCGGGCTTCTGGACCATGTCGATTACGGTCGCGGCGCGCATCGCGGGGCCCGAGCGGCTGGGCCGAGCGGTGATGTTCACCTCGGCGGGCACCTCGCTCGCCACGGTCGCCGGGGTTCCGGTGGGGGTGATGCTCAGCCAGCTGCTCGACTGGCGCGGCGTGTTCGGCATCGCCGCGGGAGCCACAGCGCTGCTCGCGGTGGCGCTGCGGACCCTGCTGCCCGCCGTGCCGGCCGAGAACGTCGCGCGGCCGTCGGTGCTGGTCGAGACCCTGCGCCGGCCGGGGATCGGGCTCGGGGTCGTCGGGCACGTGCTGGTGATCTTCGGCCATGCGCTGGCGTACACGTACATCCGCCTCGCACTCGAGCGGGTGCGGATCGACGGGGGAGTCATCGACGAGGGCGCCGTGATCGTGCTGCTCGCGGTGTTCGGCGTCGGCGGATTCATCGGCAACCTCGTGATCGGCGCGGGTATCGACCGCACCTACCGCGTGCTCGCGGTGGCGACGCCGGTGGCGATCGCGCTCGCCGTGATGCTGATCATCGTGGGCGCCGGCTCGCTGTGGACGGTCGGGGTCGTCGCTTTCGTCTGGGGCTTCTTCTTCGCGTCGTGGCTGCTGATCGTGAACACCTGGGTCGGTCACCGCATGCCCGATCGCCTCGAGGCGGGCGGAGGACTGGTGGTCGTCGGATTCCAGGCGGCGATCATGCTCGCCGCGGGAGTGGGCGGGATGCTCGTGGATGCGCTCGGCATCGAGCTCGCGTACACCGTGGGCGCCGCGATGCTCGCCCTGGGTGCCGTGCTCTTCGGCCTGTCGGACCGCCGCAGCCGCTGACGCGCGCGCGCCGTGGCGCCGTCCGGTCGAGAGGTCAGAAAAGCACCGGAAGCGGCGTATTGCGGTGCCTTTTCGACTTCTCGGCGTCGGGCTCGGCGCGGGCGCGGTGCCCGCTGGCGCGGGCGCGGGGGTGAGAGGTCAGAAAAGCACCGGTACGGGCGTATCGCGGTGCCTTTTCGACTTCTGGGCGGGGGCGTCGGATCAGGCGGATGCCAGGGGGCCGCGTGCACGCCAGGCCGAGGGCGTCAGCCCGGTGTGGCGTCGGAACGCGCGGCTGAAGCCCTCGTCGGACGCATAGCCCAGCTCGCGCGAGACCTCGCTGACGCCACGGCCGTCGATGAGCAGGGCGCGCGCAGCGCGCATCCGCACCTCGGCGACGTACTGCCCCGGCGACCGGTCGAAGGCCGCGCGGAACCGCTCGGCGAACACCGAGCGCGAGAGGGCGCTGACGGATGCCATCTGCTCGACCGTCCAGTCGCGCCCCGGGTCGGCGTTCACGGCGTCGACCACGCGGTCGAGGAACGGATCGCCGGTGAGCGACGGCCACCCCTGCGGCGCGCACACGCTCGACCACGCCCGGATCACCGACTGCAGCAGGGTCGTCGCCATCATGCGGCAGATGACCAGGTCTCCGTCGCGATCGCAGACCACCGGCGCATCTGTTCCCATGTGCTGCGCCAGAGCGGCCGCGGCGGGCTCGAGGTCGGCGAAGCCGCGGATCCAGGCGAGATCGGGCAGCAGCTCGCCGACGTGCGCCGAGCCGTCGGTCAGTGAGAGGTGCGAGACGAGCACCCCGGCCCCGGCGGGGACGTGCAGGGCCAGCGGCCGCGCGCCCGACAGCAGCAGGACGTCGCCGGCCGCCAGGTCGTGGGGGAGCCCGGCGGACGCAGGCAGTGCCACGCGTCCGGCGAGCACGTAGACGAGGGAGAGTCCATCGACGCCGAGCGGGATCGTGTCGTCGATCGCGGGGAAGAGGCGGCGCTGGGAGCGGATGCTGATCGCGATCGCTCCGAGCAGCTTCTCGAGCGCATCGCCGCGCGCGCTGCGGGCCGCGGGTGCGGCGGGCGCGGGCGCGAGAAGGGTCATGCCTCTGGCAACCCGCCCGAGCGCGGGACTATTCCAGCGCTCGGATGCGGGATGCTCGCTCACGGGTGCGGCCGTCAGTGATCTGCGTGGCTGTGCACGGGGTGCCCGCCGTGAAGCGGTCGTCCCCGCCGGCCGGGCTGGGCGCGGTCAGCGGGCCTGGTGCGACGGCTCGGCCGCGGCCGGCATCGCGGAGATGCTCGGCGCGGCGGCGAAGGCGAGGATGGCGTCGAGCACGGGGTCGGCGCGGAGTGTGCGGTTGTGGCCGTAGCCGCGGGTGAGCAGAAGCTCGGAGTGCCCACGGTGGGCCGCATGAAGTTCACACGAATGGCCGACATCGAGTCTGCGGTCGTCGACGTCGTGCACGATCAGCAGTTCGACGTCTGCCGGGAGGGGGTTCTGCAGCGAGTCGTAGTGCGCATCCGCTGTGGCGCGCGAGAGGCCCAGGCGGCGGTAGAACTGCTTCTCGAACGATGTCCTGACGGGCGGTGCGAGCCGCAGGGTGGCGGCGAACTGATCGTGGAAGGCCTGAACAGCCCCCGCGGCGGAGACCGTCGCCACTCGCGGCGTGCTGACGCCGCTTCGCACGGCTGCGAGCGCGGCGAACCCTCCGAAGGAGTGCCCGACGATCAGGTCGAACGGCCCCTCGCTGTCGGAGAGCTGATGAGCGGCGGCGACCCAGTCGCGCACGTCGGTGCGTCGGCCGGGGGAGTCTCCGTTGGCGGGCGCGTCGAAGCTCACCACGCGGTACCCCTCGCTGACGAGCTCGCGGACGAGCGTGGCGAACTGCGCGGCTCGGGCGTTCCATCCGTGCATGAGAAGCACGGCGCGCGTGCCGCGGCCCCATTCGTACGAGGTCACGCGTCGGCCCCGCACCTCGATCTCCCGGCGCACGGCCTGCGAGTGGGTGTGCCGGTCGTCCTCCCGCACCGGCATGCGCGGGGTGGTCGAGAAGAAGGCGGCGAGAGCGATGCGCGCCGTAAGGCCGGGCGAGACGGCGCCGAGCAGGCGGATGCCGGACGCGGCGATGCTCATGAGTGCAGACACGACGTCTCCTATCAATACGAACGATCGTTCTTAGACTATCCGAACGATCGTTCGTAGACTAGAGGTGTGACGGATCCCGATTCTGCAGTCGCCGACGGTCGCCGCGTGCGCGGTGACGCGTCGCGCCGCTCGGTGCTGCGACGCGCCACCGATCTGGTCTCGATCGAGGGGCTGGACGGTCTGAGCATCGGGCGGCTGGCAGCGGAGTCGGGCCACAGCAAGAGCAGCATCGCGGGGCTCTTCCAGAACAAGGAAGGGCTGCAGCTGGCGACCGTCGCGGCAGGGCGAGCGATCTTCATGGAGGTCGTGGTCGACCCGGCGCGACGCCACGATCGGGGGCTGCCGCGCCTCGTCGCGCTGATGCGTCACCTGATCGACTACTCGCGAGACCGCGTGTTCGCCGGCGGGTGCTTCTTCGCCGCGGTGAGCGCGGACTACGACTCGAAGCCGGGGCCCGTCCGCGAAGCAGTGCGCGCGGCGATGCACGACTGGTACGGGTACGTGCGGGCGCAGGTGAGCGCGGCGGTCGACGCCGGAGAGCTCGAACTGGATGATGACGGCATCGAGCTGCTCGCGTTCTCGCTGCCGGCTCTCTACGAGCAGGCCAATGCGCGGTCGCTGCTGTGGGGCACCGACGAGCCGTACCTCCTCGCGCAGCGGGGGATGCACGACCTGCTCGTGCGCGCAGGGGCGGACGAGAGCATGCTGACGATGCTGGCGGCCTGATGTGAGCCGAATGCACCCCTCGGCTCGACGGCAGTCTCCCTCCCACGCTGTCAAGCCCGTCGTCTCGGCCGGTCGCCACGCCTACGGTCGGCTTCCATGAGCCCACACGACCAGCATCCCGACACCAGCGAGCGCGCGCATCAGGTGCTGGTCGTCGGCGGAGGCAACGGCGGACTGTCGGTCGCCGGGCGGCTGCGCCGCGCCGGCGTGACCGACATCGCCGTGATCGAGCCGTCGCAGACCCACTTCTACAAGCCGCTCTTCTCTCACGTCGCCGCCGGCACCGCACGGGCGCGCGAGGCGGTGCGGGCGCAGGCCGATGTGATCCCCCACGGGGTCGCGTGGATTCCGGATGCCGTGACCTCGGTCGATCCGCAGAACCGGCGGGTGCACCTGGCATCCGGTGACACCGTCCGGTACGAGCAGCTGATCCTGAGCCCCGGCATCCGCAACGACTGGGATGCCGTGCCCGGCCTCGATCAGGCGATGAAGTCTCCGCACGGCGCGTCGAACTACGAGTTCGGGCTGGCCCGCAAGGCGTCGCAGCTGCTGAGGTCGGTGCGCTCGGGCACCGTCGTCTTCGTGCAGGCCCCAGGCCCTGCGTCGTGCGCGGGCGCCGCGCAGAAGCCCATGTACCAGGCCTGCGCCTACTGGCGCGCGATGAACGTGCTGCACGACATCCACGTGGTGCTGCTCGTGCCGTCACCGACCATCTTCGGCATCCCCGAGATCGATGCCGAGCTGCAGCGCAGCATCGACGAGTACGACATCGACGTGCGCACCGGGACGCTGCTGCACGAGGTCGACGCCGAGAACCGCACGGTCGTCTTCGGAGGCGACGGCGGCGAGAGGAAGCAGCTGCACTACGACCTGCTGCTCGCCGAGCCGCCGCAGAAGGCGCCCGAGTGGATCCGTGCGAGCGGCCTCGCCGACGACGACGGCTTCGTCGCCGTCGACCCGCATACGCTGCGCTCTACGGTGCATCCCGAGATCTGGGGTCTGGGCGACGCCGCGGGAACGACCAACTCCAAGTCGGGCGGGGCGCTGCGCAAGCAGACGAAGGTGCTCGCCGAGAATCTCAGCGCCGTGCTCGACGGACGCGAGCCGGCGTCGAGCTATGACGGCTACGGCGTCTGCCCCTTCACCGTCACGCGATCGACGGCCGTCTTCGCCGAGTTCGACGATCAGCGCCGGCTGCAGCCGACGCTGTGGCGCAGCTCGTACCGCGAGAGCCGGATGAACTGGATCATCGACCGGCGGATCTTCCCGCAGGTCTACTGGCACCTGATCCTGCAGGGACGGGCCTGACGCGCGACCTCAGGTCGCGTCATGCGCCCGCCGCGGCGCGCGTCCGCGCGGCTGAGTCGGGCGCGGGCCGGGGTCGGGCAGCGGCGCGGTGCTCAGGCGTGCGGCTTCGCCCGCCGTCAGCGTGACGTCCTCGTCGAAGTGCCGGATGCCGAGCGCCGGCCCGTCTGTGAGCCGGTAGGTCACGGCATCCTGTTCGACCTCGACGCGGAGCGTGTGGCCGCGCACCCGCATCCCGAACGAGAAGGCCGTCATCGGCGGTGCGACCCGCGGTGCGAAACGCAGCGTCTCGCCGTCGTCGCGCATGCCGCCGAACCCGCCGACCAGGGCGTTCCACACGCCGGCCAGCGCCGCGACGTGCAGTCCCTCGTCGACGTCGTCCTGCAGGTCGTCGAGGTCGACGGTGCCGGCCTCGACGAGGTAGTCCATCGCCAGGTCGAGGTGCCCGACCCGGGCGGCGACGGCTGCCTGCACCGACGCCGAGAGAGACGAGTCGCGCACGGTGAGCTGCTCGTAGTAGGCGAAGGCGCGGGCTGTCTGCTCGGGGGTGAAGGCCTCGGGCATCGACTGCAGGGCGAGAACGAGGTCGGCCTGCTTCAGCACCTGCTTGCGGTACAGGTCGAAGTACGGGAAGTGGCTGTGCAGCGGGTACTGGTCGTCTCGGGTGCCCTCGAAGTCCCACCGCTCCTTCTCGGTGAAGCCGGCGGACTGCTGCGGGATCCCCCGCTTCTCGTCGAACGGGATGGTGATCGCGTCTGCGGTCGCGGTCCACAGTGCGATCTCGTCGGCCGTCACATCGAGGGCGGATGCCTGATCGCCGTGCCTGCGTGCCGCAGCGGCCGCAGCGCGCAGGTTGCGCTGCGCCGAGAGGTTCGTGAAGACGTTGTCGTCGACGAGCGCGGAGTACTCGTCGGGCCCGGTGATGCCGTCGATGTGGAAGGCGCCGTCGTCGTCCCATCGGCCGAGCGAGCACCACAGCCGAGCGGTCTCGATGAGGATCTCGGCGCCCTTCTCGCGCTCGAACCGCTCATCGCCGGTCGCCTTGACGTACCGCACGATCGCGGCGGCGATGTCCGCGTTGATGTGGAACGCGACGGTGCCGGCGGGCCAGTAGCCCGAGCATTCGCGCCCGTCGATCGTGCGCCACGGGAAGGTCGCGCCCTCGAGGTGCAGCTGCTCGGCCCGGTCGCGGGCATGGCCGAGGGTCGAGTGCCTCCACGCCAGAGCGTCTCTTGCGGCGTGCGGCACCGTGTAGGTCAGCACGGGCAAGACGAAGGTCTCGGCATCCCAGAAGGTGTGGCCCTCGTAGCCGACGCCCGTCAGCCCCTTGCCCGGAATCGACCGCACCTCGGCGCGCGCCGCGGCCTGCAGCACCTGGAACAGGGCGAACCGCGCGCTCTGCTGCAGGCGCTCGTCGCCCTCGATGACGACGTCGGCGCAGCCCCAGAACTCGTCGAGGTACTCGCGCTGCTCGTCGGCGAGCGCCTGCCATCCGGCGTCGATCGCGTTGACGACCGCAACCTCTGCCCGGTCCTGCAGGCCGACGTCATCGACATCGGCCGCCCACTCGTGACCGACCACCTTGAAGAGGCGGATGCTCTCGCCCGCGGTGAGCCTGGTGCGCACCGTGGTGCGGGCGAGGTCGGGGGTGCTCTCGGTCACCGGCTCGGGAGCAGGGCGCGCCGTCGAGGTGCTGACGCGGTGATCGGTCGCGACGGCGACGGTGATCCGGCTGCGCGTGGTGCGCTGAGCCAGGGTGGCCCGGCCCCCGGATACCCGGTGCGAGACCGGCTCGAAGGGATGCCGCAGGGCGTCCATCACGCGCGGCTCGGAGTGCACCTCGGGAAGCGGCTCGTCGGCGACGACCTCTGAGAGCAGCGTCACCTCGGTGTCTTCGTCGACCGCGGTGACCTCGTAGACCACGGCGGCGATCGGCCGGCGGGTGAACGACACGAGCCTCTGCGATTCGACCGTCACGGTGCGTCCGGCGGGGGAGGTCCAGGTGGCCGTGCGGTGCAGGATGCCCGTGCGGAAGTCGAGGCGCTGCTCGTGGGCGGCGAGCGTCCCGGTGCGGATGTCGAAGGGCTCATCGTCGACGATCAGCCTGATGACCTTGCCGTCGGGCACGTGCACGACCGTCTGGCCGTGCTCGGGGTAGCCGTAGCCGTCTTCGGCGTAGGGCATCGGATGCTCTTCGAAGACGCCGTTGAGGTAGCTGCCCGCCGCGGCGCTCGGATCGCCCTCATCGAGGGTGCCGCGCCAGCCGATGTGCCCGTTCGAGAGAGCGAAGACGGACTCGCGGTGCGACTGCCCCTCTTCCTCCCAGCCGGCATCCTGCAGACACGACCAGCCGATGCCCCACGCAGCCACGTCGAATCGGTGCTGTGCCATGTCGCTCCCGTCGTGCTCGACTCGGAGCGACCATTGTGCGTCTCAAGGGCGGTCTCGTGCGCCACCCTTGCGGCGCACGAGGGCATCCGGCTATGGCATCCGGCCGGTCGTCGGCCTGGGACCGCGGTGTCAGGCCCCGACGTCGTCGGGGAAGCGAACGCAGAGCAGCAGCACGAGGCCGATCAGCAGGATGAGCCCGATGCCGAGCACGCCGTAGACGATTCCGCCGAACCAGAGCAGGAAGAGAGACCAGGCGAGCGGCGAGAGGAACGACGCCACGCGGCCGGTCGTCGCATACAGGCCGAAGATGGTGCCCTGCTGGCTGGCGGGGGTGAGACGCGTGAGCAGGCTGCGGCTGGATGCCTGGGTCGGGCCCACGAAGGCGCACAGCAGCAGTCCGCACACCCAGAAGACGATCGTGCCGAAATCGCGCAGCGCGTAGACGACGAACGCCATCACGACGAGCCCGGCGAGGGCGAAGATGATGAGGCGGCGCGGACCGATCGCGTCGTCGATGCGCCCCGCGAGCAGGGTCGAGATGCCGGCGACGAGGTTGGCTGCCAGCCCGAAGACGATCACCTCGAGGAACGAGAAGCCGAACCCCTGGGCGGCCAGCACGGCGCCGAAGGCGAAGACCCCGGCGAGTCCGTCGCGATACACGGCCGCCGCGAGCATGAACCAGAAGGTCGGGCGGTTCGTGCGGAAGAGCTCGGCGATGCTGCGGCCCAGCACGATGTACGAGCGGAAGAAGCCCACCTTCTCGGTCGAGGCGTACGAGGGCGACTCGGGCACGTTGCGGAACATCGGGATCGAGAACACGAGGGTCCATACGGCGCAGATGACCGCGACGAGCTTGAAGGCGAGCGGCTCGCTCTGCCCCACCAGGAACAGCACGGGGATGCACACGATCAGGGCGACCACGCCGCCGATGTACCCGAGGCCCCATCCGAGACCCGAGACCCGGCCGACGTTCTTCGGCGTCGACACCTCGGACAGCATCGCGTAATAGCTGACGTTGCCGATCTCGCCGATCACGGCCGCGATCGCGACGGCGAACGCGCCGAACCAGAAGAACTTCGGGTCTGCGTCGACGAAGAACAGCGAGAACTGCACCAGCGCGATGGCGAGGGTCGCGCCCATCACCCACTTCTTCTTGCTGCCGCGTGCGTCGGCCTGCTGGCCGAGCACCGGTGCGAGCAGAAGAATCAGGATGCCGGCGGCGAAGTTCGCCCATCCCCACCACTCCGAGAGGTCGGTGAGCCCCTGGCAGTAGGCCGAGCCCGCGAACTCCGACCGGTTGCAGTTCATGTACGAGCCGTCGGCGAGCAGCCCCGATTCGCGCACCGACGGGTCGAGGAACATCCGCGACGTCAGGTATAGCGCGATCCAGACGAAGGTGAGGATGACGGTGTTGAACGGCTGCATCGCCCAGTCCCACATCGCCCACGACACGACCTGCTTGCGCGTCGCCTCACGTCCGGAATCGGGGTGCTCCCGGCCGAAGGCCGCGACGGCTCCCGTGCGAGCGGTGGGCGGGGGCGCGTCGGCGTCACGACCGGTCATAGCGGTCACGCTACCGGATCCGGCGCCGGCCACGAGGGTGCCGAGCGCCCCGAGAGCTTCGTCGCGTCGCTGACGTCGAAGTGGTCGCGCGCTCGATGCTTCCGGGCCCTCCGCCCGCTCAGCCGAAAGCGCTGGTCATCAGCGCGGCGAACAGATCCTCGGCGTCGCAGGCGACGCGGCGGCGCGCGAACCAGTCGCAGATGTTGACGCAGTCTCGGTGCAGCAGGTCGAAGCCCTGCGGATTGGACACCGTATCGACGATCTGCGGCAGATCGATCACACGCACCCTGCCGCGATGCACGAGCAGGTTGTAAGGCGATAGGTCGCCGTGCGCGAGTCCGGCGGCTGCGAAGAGGTGCATCGTCTCGACGATCTGGTCGAACAGGCCGGCCAGCTCTCGGGCATCCGCCCTCACCTGCGCGAGCCGGGGTGCGGCGACGCGATCGTCGCCGATGAACTCCATGAGGATCTCGGTGCCGTCGACCTGCACGGGATAGGGCACGGGCGCGCCGAGCTCGTGCATGCGGCTGAGTGCCGCGAACTCCGCGAACGACCACTCGGCGGCTGCGACCGCGCGGCCGTGCGCCGACTTCTTCGCGAGAGCTCGGGCGTCGCGCGTTCTCCTCGTGCGGCGACCCTCGGCGTACACCGATGAGCGCTGGAAGCTGCGGTGATCGCTGTCGCGGTAGCGCTTGGCTGCGAGCAGCGTGCTCGTGCCCGGCCTCGAGCCGGCGCCGGGAACGGCCCGCTCGATCAGGAAGACGTCGGCCTCCTTGCCGGTCTTGAGGATGCCGAGCTCGGTGTCGACCGCGGCGGCGCTGGTGACGACCCACTCGGGACGGGGAAGCGGGCCTCGTTCGGTCGGCATGGTCGAGGGCCAGGTCGACCAGCGCTGATTCTCGCCGATCTCGGTGTCGGCGAAGGCGAGGGTGATGTCGAAGGGCGATGCGTCGAAGGACGCGGAGGGGTGAGTGTTCACGATGTGGCTCCGGAAGGGAGGCCACACACGGATCAGAAGCGGGTGGCCTCGACGGGAAGGGCGTCGGCGGCGGGCACGACGGTGACGGTGTTCATCGGTCGCTCCTTCCGCTGGCATCTTCCGGGCGCTTCCCGGTGCAGGTCGAGTGTAGGGGCGGGCGATGCGGGGGCGGTATCGGCGGATGCCCGGTCGTTACGCCTTCGTGACCTGGCAACCCGGCTCCCGCTCGTTCTGATCCGCGAATGTCGGAGGCCCTCTGGATACTGGACATGTGAACGGAATTGCGACAGCGACCGACGAGGACATGGCGAACCTCGGCTCAGTCGTATCGTCGCTGGCGGCCATCGAGAAGACTCTGCAGGGTGTGCTGGCCGCTCGAGACGGGCTGCTTGCGCTCGCGAATCGGCTGGCCATGTCGATCGCCGAGCAGGGCGACGGCCTCGAGCAGTCCGACCTCACGCTGCGTGCGGTCGCCGCCGAGCTGGCAACGGCCCTGCGGGTCAGCGACCGCACCGTGCAGCGCCGGATGCTGGCGGCCGAGGTGCTCGTCGAGCGGTTCCCGGCGGTATGGCAGGCGCAGGGCGCGGGGCTGATCACCGCAGGACATGCCCGCGTGATCGTCGACAGCGGTTCGCACATCGGCGACGCCGATGCGCGAGCCGCCTACGCGGCGCGTGCGGTCGAGTTCGCGCAGAACGAGTCGCCCAACCGCGTGCGAGTGGTCGCCGAGCGCATCGCGCAGCAGTATCAGGCGCGTTCGCTCGACGAGCGTCATGAAGACGCCCGCGCGAATCGCGGGGTGTGGGTGACGGATCACCCGGATGCCATGTCCGAGCTGCACGTCCTGGGCCCGTCGGCGCTGATCCACGGCGTGCACGACCGGCTGACGGAGATGGGCGCGTCGCTGAAGGCCGCCGGCGTGACGGCGGATGACGGCGACCACACGGGTGCCGACGCCACCGTGGCACCGGGGAGCGTCGATGCACGCACCCTCGCGCAGCGTCGCTGCGATCTCGCGCTCGATCTGCTGCTGACCGGCTCTCCCGCCGGCCACGACACGGATGACGCGCTGCTGGGCGCGATCACGCCCCATATGTCGGTCACCGTGCCGGCGACCACGCTGATGGGGCAGGAGGGGCCGGCGGCAGAGCTCGACGGTCGGACTCCGGTGGATCCCGTGACCGTCCGCAAGCTGGCCGGTGCAGCCACCGGCTGGGACCGCGTGCTCACGCACCCGGTGAACGGCGGAGTGCTCGCCGTGGATCGATACCGGCCACCCGAATCGCTCCGCCGTCGGCTGCGCGCACGCGATCAGCGCTGCCGGTTCCCCGGATGCGGCATGCCGGCGCTCGACAGCGACCTCGACCACACCCGCGATGCGGCGTTCGGCGGCGAGACCAGCGAAGACAACCTCGCCGCACTCTGCCGGCGACATCATGTGCTGAAGCACCACACGCCGTGGCACGTCGTGCAGCTCGGCGACGGACTGCTCGAGTGGACGAGTCCCACAGGCCGCACCTACATCGACCGGCCGCCCCCGCCGAACACCGTCACATTCGCCGAAGCGCCGTTCTGACGCGAGGTCAGGGCCGGTGCGCGTGGAGCGGCTCGGCCGTGACCCGGAGCACGGTCGTCGCCAGGATGCCGCAGCAGGTCAGGAGGCGCATAGTCATGCTCACTAGCGTGGAGGCACGCCCACTCGAGGAGATCCGTGTTCACCACTCCTGCCCGCCTGTTCCGCGCGCTCGCGATCGCCGAGGCGATCACCTGGACCCTGCTCATCAGCGCCCTCATCGCCCGCGCGGTCGGGCAGCCCGCCGTGCTCGTCACGATCGCAGGAGGCATCCACGGCTTCGTCTTCCTCGCCTATGGCGCCACGGCCGTGCTGCTCGCCTTCCACCAGCGCTGGAACGTCGGCGCGGCGATCCTCGCCGTTGCGAGCGCCGTCGTCCCCTACGCGACGATCCCGGTCGAGATCTGGCTGCACCGCAGCGGGCGCCTCGAGGGCCAGTGGCGGCTCACCGAGACCGACGATCCGCGCGACCGCACCTGGTACGACCGCACGATGCGCTGGTTCCTGCACCGGCCGTGGGTGCTCGGCCTGCTGATCCTGGTCGCGGTGGCGGCGATCTTCAGCATCCTCCTGCTCGTCGGCCCTCCCGGCGGACGCTGACCCGCACTCGGTCGCGCTTCGCCGCTCTCAGTGCGCGGTGGCGACGCCGATGCGGTCGTGGGTGATCACGGCGGCGACGCGCGCTCCCGCGCCCGCGGCGACGATCAGCTGCTGCGGACCGGGGGCGGCGACATCTCCGGCCGCGTACAGCCCGGGGATGCTTGTGCGACCGGACCTGTCCGTCAGCAGGTGCCCTGCCGTGTCGCAGTCCGGCGCGATGCCGTCGAGGAACGACAGGTCGGCCTCCCATTCGGGGCGCACGAAGCCGCCGTCGATGGGGCGCTCGGCGCCGTCGGCTGTGCGCACCGCCTCTATCCGGCCGCGCTCGCCGGCCAGCTCGACGATCGGCGAGCGGACCACGGCGACGCCGGCCGTCGCGAGCTCGGCCTCTTCGGCGGTGGTCACCGCGTCGGAGCCGTGGGTGAACACGGTCAGCTGCGGCGTCCAGTGCGAGATGAGCCTGGCGCGGTCGGCGAGGTCGGCGGATTCTCCGATGAGAGCAAGGCTGCGGCCGCGCAGCTCCCACGCATCGCACGCGGCGCAGCTGAACAGGGTCATCCCGTAGAAACCGCGCAGGTTCGGCACCTCGGGCAGCGTCTCGCGCAGACCTGTGGCGAGCAGCACCGATCTCGCCGTCACCTGCTCAGAGGGCTCGCGCCGCCCGATGCCCGCGGCGAAGCCGGCATCCGTCGTCGTCAGCGAACCCACCCGCACGCGCGAGCGGATCTCGACGTTCGGATAGGCGGCGAGCTCTTCACGGGCGATGCGCCGCAGTTCGAACGGCGGAACGCCGTCGCGCGTGAGAAAGCCGTGCGAGTTGAGCGTCGCGGCGTTGCGGGGTCGATCCGCGTCGACGACGAGTACGCGGGCGAGGGAGCGGCCGAGGTTCAGCGCCGCCGAGAGACCGGCAGGGCCCCCTCCGACGACGAGCACGTCGTAGTCAGCCATGGGCGCTCTCCTGCGGCGCGAGAGCGGCCACCACTGCATGGTCGAAGTCGTACGTTCCGACCTTCGACGCCCCGCCCGGTGACCCGATCTCGTCGAAGAACTCGACGTTCGCCCTGTAGTAGTCGGCCCACTCCTCGGGCAGATCGTCTTCGTAGTAGATCGCCTCGACAGGGCACACCGGCTCGCACGCTCCGCAGTCGACGCACTCGTCGGGGTGGATGTAGAGCGAGCGCGCGCCCTCGTAGATGCAGTCCACGGGGCATTCGTCGATGCAGGCGCGGTCCTTGACGTCGACGCACGGCAGCGCGATCACATAGGTCACGGGGCCAGCACCCCCGGCCGCGAGATGTCGACCTGCTCGTCGCGGCCGACGACCTTGACGCGCTCGCGCACGTGCTCGTGGTTCTCGCCGAGGGCGCGCTCGTGGGCATCCAGCGCCAGCCATCCGTCCCACGTCGTGTACGCGGTCTCGCGCTCGTCGAGCAGGTCGAGCACGTCGGTCTCGACCACCGGGGGCGTCAGGGCCCCCGCCTCGGCGTCGGCGACGAGGTGCCCGATCGTCTCGAGCGCATCGGACTTCGTGTGCCCGATCAGGCCGACCGGACCTCGCTTGATCCAGCCCGTCGCGTACAGCCCGGGCCGGCCGAGCACGCGGCCCTCGTCGTTCGGCACGACGCCGCGGTGCTCGTCGAAGTCGGCGCCCTCGACGCGGGTGCCGTAGTAGCCGATGGCGCGGTAGACGGCCTGCACGTCGTACTCGCGCACCTCGCCGGTCGGCACGGGCGCGCCGCCGGCATCCGGTGCGGTGCGCGCGAACCGGATGCCCTCGACGCGGCCGTCACCGGTGATCTCGACCGGCGCGTGCCAGAAGTGCAGGTGCAGCCGGCGGGACGCCCCCGTCGAGGGCCGGTCGCGCCACGAGTTCAGCGTGCGCAGCATGACCTTGAGCTGATTGTTCGATGCGGCGGTGGGGTCGACGCCCTCGAAGTCGTCGTCGTACAGCACGATGTCGACGTCGCGCACGTCGCCCAGCTCGCGCAGCTCGATCGGGGTGAACTTGATGTCGGCGGGCCCACGGCGGCCGAAGACGTGCACGTCGGTCACCGCAGACGACTCGAGGCCGGCGAGCACGTTGTCGGGCACCTCGGTGGTGCGCAGGTCGATCGCGTGCTTCGCGAGCACGCGAGCCACGTCGAGGGCGACGTTGCCGTTGCCGATCACCGCGACCGATGACGCGTCGAGGGGCCAGGTGCGCGGCACGTCGGGATGCCCGTCGTACCAGGCCACGAAGTCCGCGGCTCCGTACGAGCCGGTCAGGTCGACGCCGGGGATGTCGAGTGCGGCGTCGCGCAGCGCCCCGGTGGCGAGGATCACGCCGTGGTACCGCTCGCGCAGCTCGTCGAGCGCGATGTCTCGACCCACCTCGACGTTGCCGATGAACCGGATGGTGCGCCGGGCGCCACCCGTGGCGGGGAAGGCGTCGAGCATCTCGTGCAGCGAGGTGACGATGCCCTTGATGCGCGGGTGATCGGGTGCGACCCCGTAGCGGATCAGGCCGTAGGGCGCGGGCAGCGATTCGAACAGATCGATCTCGACGGCTTCGATGGTGTCGTGCGCCGCGACGGCCTGGGCGAGGAGGTTGCCCGCATAGATGCCGGCCGGGCCTGCGCCGACGATCGCGACGCGCAGCGTGGAGAGGGTCATGACAGGGGAGCCTTTCGAGACGAGGGGGAGGGGGAGTGGGCGTCGATCGCCCGGATGAGCCCGGTGTCGACCGCGAGGCCGGCGTCGAGCGCCGCGGCGAGACGCGAGCGGGCGCGCCGGCGCACGGGCCGAGATGGGCTTCCGGGTGCAGCCGATGAGGTGGTGCCTGATGCGGGTCCGGATGCCGCGGACGCGGCGCCACCGGCATCCGCGGGCACAGGGACCGCAGCCGGGGCGAGCGACGCGGCGTGCGGGCTGAGCCGCACCACCTCGCCGATCACGACGACCGCGGGTGAGCGCACCTGCCTGGCCGCAGCGAGCTGCGCGATCGTGCCGAGCGTTCCGATCGTCACCCGCTCGCCGGGGCCGTAGCCGTCTTCGACGATCGCGACCGGGCAGTCGGTGCCGCGGGCGCCGGCGGCGAGCACGTGCGCCGAGTGCCCGAGGGTGCTGACTCCCATCAGCAGCACGAGCGTGTGGTCGGAGCCGGAGGCGCTCACCGATCCGCCCGGCTCGATCTGATCGTGGGCGCTCACGACGCTGAACGACGCGGCGACGCTGCGGTGGGTCAGCGGGATGCCCGCGACCGCAGGCACCGAGACGGCGCTGGTCACGCCGGGCACGACCTCGACGCGCACGCCGGCGGCCTCGCAGAACAGCTGCTCCTCGCGACCGCGGCCGAACACGAACGGGTCGCCGCCCTTGAGGCGCACGACTTCGCGGCCTGCCTGCGCCAGCTCGACGAGCAGCTCGTTGATGGCATCCTGAGGCACCCGGTGATGGCCGGGGAGCTTGCCGACGTCGATCACCTCGGCCGCGATCTGCGCGCCCTCGGCTTCGAGCTGCGCGAGCACGCTGCGGGCGCCGAGCCGGTCGGCGACGATGACGTCGGCCTTCTCGATGGCGCGGAGCCCGCGCAGGGTGAGCAGGCCCGCGTCTCCCGGGCCCGCACCCACCAGGGTCACGGTGCCGGTCGGGTTCACGGGCCGGGTGCTGATCGGTGCGGTGGTCATCGGGTGCCTCCCAGCAGCAGTCCGCGGTTGCGCAGCATGCGCCGTTCGATCGGCCCGAACAGCACGAGCTCGATGACGATGCCGATCGCGAGGATGAGCAGGATGGTCGCGAGCACGCCGGCGAGATCCGCCAGCTCGCGCGACTGGTTGAGCATCGTGCCGAGGCCGAAGCCGATCGACCCGCCGCTCGTGATGATCTCGGCGGCCATGAGCGAGCGCCACGAGAACGCCCAGCCCTGCTTGAGGCCGGCGAAGTACCCCGGCAGCGCCGCGGGCAGCGTCACCGCCGTGGCGAGCTGCCAGCGGCTGGCGCCGAGCACGGTTCCCACCCGGCGCAGCTGCGGCGGCACCTGGTCGATGCCCGAGAGCAGGCCGTTCACGATCGACGGGATCGCGCCCATCAGGATCACGAAGTACGCGGTCGCGTCGCTCAGGGCGAACCAGATGATCGCGGCGGGCACCCACGCGACCGATGGCAGCACGGTGAGGCCCGAGATCAGGGGGCCTGCGGCCCGGCGCAGCAGCCGCCACTCGGCGAGCAGCATGCCCAGGGCCGTGCCGACGACGATCGCGATGAGAAAGCCGATCACGCCGCGCTCGAGGCTCGTGACCACGGCCTCCTGCAGACGGCCCGACTCCCAGGCGTCGCCGAAGGCGCCGGCGACGGCGGCAGGGCTCGGAGCCTTGTCGGGGCGCGGGTTCGCGATCACGATGTACAGCTGCCAGACCGCCAGCAGCACCACCAGGAGCGCGACGGGCGGAACGACCTTGCCGAGCAGGACGCGGCCGAGCGGCTGACGCTCGGCGACGTCGGACTGCAGGCGGTCGAGGCCGGCGGAGAGGGTGTCGAGGTCGGCGCTCTCGCCCACCTCGGCTCGGGGCTGAGTCAGCTCACGCGGCATTTCGGGCGATCTCCTTCCGCAGCTCGGCGGTGATCTCGGTGGCGAGAGCCGCGACCTCCGGCGACTCGATGCGTCGTCCTGTGGTGTTCTGGATGCGCCATTCGCCGGCGATGCGGCCGGGGCGGCTCGAGAGCAGGATCACGCGCTGGCCGAGGCGCGCAGCCTCGCGCACGTTGTGCGTGACGAACACGATGGTGCGTCCCGTGGCCCGCCACACCCGTTCGAGCTCTTCGTGCAGCAGGTCGCGCGTGATCGCGTCGAGTGCGGCGAACGGCTCGTCCATCAGCAGCACCGAGCGGTCCTGCGCGAGAGCCCGCGCGAGGGCGACGCGCTGGCGCATGCCTCCCGAGAGCTCGTGCGGACGCTTGTCGGCCGCCTCCGTCAGGTTGACCGTGCCGAGCAGCCGCTCGGCCTCTGCACGGCGCTCGGCACGGGGCATCCCGCGCAGCCGCAGCGCCAGCTCGACGTTTCTGCGGGCCGTCAGCCACGGCATGAGAGCCGACTCCTGGAACATCACCGCCGACCCGGATGCCGGTGTCGTGAGCTCGCCGGAGGTGAGCGGCTCGAGCCCCGCGATGAGGTTGAGCAGCGTCGACTTGCCGCATCCCGATGCCCCGAGCAGGCACACGAACTCGCCGGGGGCGATGTCGAGCGAGATGTCGTCGAGCACGACCGGACCCGTGCCGTAGCGCTTGGTCACGTGCGTGATGCGCACCGCGGGGTCGACGACCGGCGCCGGCGCCGCGAGCGGCGTGACGCCGTCGAAGCTCGGCGCCAGCGCGGCGCCCGGTTCGGGGACGACTGCCGGGGCGGCCAGGATCGTCTTGCCCGCGGTGGCGCCCATCAGTCCTCCCCGAGCCCTGCGGCCGAGACGGGCTCGGCGCCCGCCTTCTCGAGCAGCGCGTTCAGCGCCCGAAGGTCGAACAGGCCGTCGATCGAGCCGTCCTTCTGCGTGCCGGCTGCGAGGCCGTTGTCGACGAGCGTCTCGAAGGTCGAGGCCACCGGGTCGACAGTGAAGGTCACGTTCTCGAGTGCGCGGGCGAGCACCGCGTCGTCGAGCGTCTTGCCCGTGGCCTCGTCGAGCGCGTCGTTGATCACGGCGGGCGCCTCGTCGGAGTTCTCGTCGAGCCACTGCACGGCGGCGATGTGGCCTTCGAGCAGCTCCTCGACGACGTCGGGATGCTGCTCGGCGAACTCCGCCCGCACCAGCAGCACCGTGGTCGGGAACGCGCCGTCCTTCCACAGGTCCGCCTCGTCGACGAGCACATGCGCACCCGCCTCGACGACCAGACGCGACACCCACGGCTCGGGCAGCCACGCGCCGTCGAGCTGCCCGTCCTGGAACAGCGTCAGCGTCTGCGCGTTCTCGGTGGGCGTCACGTTCACGTCGCCCCCGCCCGACACCGAGGTCTCGAAGCCCTCGTCGGCGAGCCAGCTGCGCAGCGCGACGTCCTGCGTGTTGCCGAGCTGCGGGGTCGCGATGTTCGCGCCCTTCAGATCGGCTGGCGAGTCGATGCCGTCGCGCACGACCAGCGCCGCTCCGCCGGAGGTGGCGCCGGCGATGATGTGCGCCGACGTGCCTCCCGACTGGATGAACGTGTTGATCGACGGGTTCGGCCCGATGTAGGTCGCGTCGATCGCGCCGGCCGAGAGGGCCTCGATCGCGGCCGGGCCGGCGTTGAACACCTCGGTCTTCAGGTCGACGTCGCCCAGGGAATCCTGGAACAGACCCTCCGACAGGCCGACGAGAGCCGGCGCGTGGGTGACGTTGGCGAAGTAGCCGAGGCGCACCTCGGCGAGGTCGTCCTTCCCGCCTTCGGCGGCCGCACCGGATGCCGGGGCGCAGCCCGCGAGCGCCAGAGCGGTGAGGCCCATCGCCAGGCCCCCCAGTGCGGTGAATGTCCTGTTCCTACGGGTGATGTTCACGGTTTCGCCTCCTTAGGCTCGGTGGTGCGTGGTGGGTGTTGCGGGTCTGCGGGGTCAGTCGATGACGGTGCCGGCGGCGAGCGTCGCGCCGTCTGCGGGGTGGATCAGCAGCAGCGAGCCGCCCTCGCGGCTCTGCGCGTACGGTTCGAGGGGCAGGTCGGATGCCAGACGAAGGCGCACCCGGCCGATCTCGTTCTCGGCGAGAGAGCCCGCGGCTGCCAGGTCGTGGTGCGCGAGGGTCTCGAGGTCGCGACGGGTGAGCACCTCGGCGACGATCGCCTGCACGGTCGCCGTGCCGTGCTTCACGAGCACGCGGGCTCCGGCGACCGTGGCGCGAGGGTCGAGCTGGAAGAGCTCGACCACGGCATCCCTGCGCAGTGCGGGGGCTGAGCCCTCGGCGACGATCAGCGCGCCGCGGGCGGCGTCGATCTCGTCGGCCAGGGTCAGCGTCACCGACTGGCGGACTCCCGCGCTGCCGGCCTCGGCTCCTGCGACGTGCACGCCGGTCACCGCGGTCGCGCGACCGGAGGGCAGCACCTGCACGCGGTCGCCGACCGAGACGGCGCCGGCCGAGATGCGACCCGCGAAACCGCGGAAATCGCGCAACCGCTCGGCCTCGTCGGCATCGATCTCGGGCGACAGGCCGCCCTGCGGGCGCAGCACGAGCTGCACCGGCAGCCGCAGGGGCGCGTCGGCGTCGGTGCGCACGGGCAGCGTCTCGAGCAGCTCGAACAGCGTCTCGCCCCGGTACCAGGGCGTGCGCTCGGAGCGGTCGACGATGTTGTCGCCCTCGAGTGCCGAGACAGGCAGCACGCGCACGGCGCGGATGCCGAGCTCGTCCGCCACACGCAGCGCCTCCAGCTCGATGTCGACATAGGTCTGCTCGTCGAAGCCAGTGAGGTCGATCTTGTTGACCGCGACGATCACGTGCGGCACCCGCAGCAGCGAGGCCACGGCCAGGTGGCGCCTGGTCTGCTCGACGACGCCCTTCCTGGCATCCACCAGCACCACGACGGCGTCGGCCGTGGCCGCGCCGGTGACCATGTTGCGCGTGTACTGCACGTGGCCGGGGCAGTCGGCGAGGATGAAGCTGCGCCGGTCGGTCGCGAAGTACCGGTACGCGACGTCGATCGTGATGCCCTGCTCGCGCTCGGCGCGCAGGCCGTCGGTCAGCAGGGCGAAGTCGAAAGCGCCGTGCGCGAAGCCGCGAGCGCGCGAGGTGGCGGCGACCTGGTCGAGCTGATCGGCGAGGATCGCCTTCGCATCGTGCAGCAGCCGGCCGACGAGGGTCGACTTGCCGTCGTCGACCGAGCCCGCGGTCGCGAACCGGAACAGCGTGGTCTCGGTGCTCATCAGAAATACCCGTCCTTCTTGCGGTCTTCCATGGCGGCCTCGCTGATGCGGTCGTCGGCCCTCGTGGCACCGCGCTCGGTGAGGGTCGTGCGCGAGACCTCGTCGACGATCGACGCGGTGTCGGCGGCGTCCGACTCCACCGCTCCGGTGCAGCTCATGTCGCCGACGGTGCGATAGCGCACCGTGCGGCGCACCACCTGCTCGCCGTCGCGCGGCTGCGAGAACTCGCCCACCGCCCACCACATGCCCGAGCGCTGGAAGACATCGCGCTCGTGCGCGTAGTAGAGCGGGGGCAGCGAGATTCCCTCGCGCTCGATGTAGCGCCAGATGTCGAGCTCGGTCCAGTTCGAGATCGGGAAGGCGCGCACGTGCTGACCCGGCAGGTGGCGGCCGTTGTACAGGCTCCACAGCTCGGGACGCTGATTGCGCGGATCCCACTGGCCGAACTCGTCGCGCAGCGAGATGATGCGCTCTTTGGCGCGAGCCTTGTCTTCATCGCGGCGGGCGCCCCCGAACACCGCGTCGTGGCGGCCGGCGGCGATCGCGTCGAGCAGCGGCTGGGTCTGCAGCGGGTTGCGGGTGCCGTCGGGGCGCTCGAACAGCCTGCCGTCGTCGATGTAGTCCTGCACCCTGGCGACCTCGAGGTCGATGCCGAGGCGGGCGACCGTCTCGTCGCGGAAGCGGATGACCTCGGGGAAGTTGTGACCCGTGTCGACGTGCAGAACCGGGAACGGCACGCGCCCGGGGGCGAACGCCTTCGCCGCGAGGTGCAGCACGACGACCGAGTCCTTGCCGCCCGAGAACAGCAGCACGGGGCGTTCGAACTCGGCGACCACCTCGCGGATGATGTGGATGCCCTCGGCCTCGAGCAGGTCGAGCGTGCTCAGCGCTGTCTGATCGATGATGGTGCTCATACGTGCAGCCCGCATTCTGTCTTCGTCAGTCCGGCCCAGCGGCCGGATCGGGGGTCTTCGCCGAGGGCGACCGGCCTGGTGCACGGAGCGCAGCCGATCGAGGGGTAGCCGTTGGCGATCAGGGGGTTCACCGGCACGTCGTGCGCGGTGGCGTAGTCGATGAGGTCGTCGAAGCTCCACGCCGCGACCGGGTTCACCTTGACGAGTCCATTGCGCTCGTCCCACACGACCAGCTCGGTCGTCGAGCGCGTCGGCGCCTCGTCGCGGCGCACTCCGGTGAACCACACCTCGTAGCCGCCGAGCGCCCGCTGCAGCGGCTCGACCTTGCGGCGCGCGCAGCACAGACCGGGGTCGCGGGCGAACAGGTCCGTGCCGAACTCGGCGTCCTGCTCCCGTACCGACTGCGCCGGCTTCACATCGACGACCGTCACGTCGAGGCGTGCGGCGACCTCGTTGCGCGTGAACGTCGTCTCGGCGAAGTGGTAGCCCGTGTCGAGGAACAGCACGTCGACGCCCGAGAGGTTCTGGGAGACGAGGTGGGGGAGTGCGGCATCCGCCATCGAGCACGCGACGGCCGCCTGCGAGACGGCGAAGTTCTCGGCCACCCACGCCACGACCTCGGCCGGACTCGCCTCATCGGGGCGGCGGCTGCGCAGCTCGACGTTGCCCCGCTCGGCCAGGGCCCTGAGTTCGGCGGCGGGCCGTCGCCCCGTGCTGACGGCGAGGGGGATGCTCATTGCAGCGCCTCATCGTCGGCACGGTGCGCCCACTGCGCGAACGTCTCGTCGGCGCTCCCGCGGTCGGCGAGGTAGCGGCGGATGACCCGCTCGGCGTAGTCGGCGATGCCGTCCGCCGGCACCTTCAGCCCGCGGACGGTGCGGCCGAGGCCCGCCTCTTCACGGTCGACGTTCGCAAGTCCGCCGCCGAGGTGCACCTGGTATCCGGGCACCTGCTGGCCGTCGATCAGCACGAGCTGACCCTTCAATCCGATGTCGGCGGTCTGGATGCGGGCGCACGAGTTCGGGCATCCGTTCACGTGCAGCGTGATCGGGCGGCCGATCTCGGGCTCGAGGGCACCGAGGCGCTCTTCGAGCTGCTCGATGGCGCGGGCGGCGTTGACCTTGGTCTCGACGATCGCGAGCTTGCAGAACTCGATGCCCGTGCACGCGATCGTGCCGCGGCGGAACAGGCTCGGCCGGGCCGACAGGCCGATGGCGTCGAGGCCGGCGACGAGGCTCTCGACCCGATCCTCGTCGATGTCGAGCACGAGCAGCTTCTGATGCGGGGTGGTGCGCACGCGCTGCGAGCCGTGCGCCTCGGCGAGGTCGGCCAGCGCGGTGAGGGTGCTGCCCGAGACGCGGCCGACGAGCGGGGCGGCGCCGACGAAGAACCGTCCGTCCTTCTGCCTGTGGATGCCCACGTGATCGCCAAGGGTCTTCGGCTTGGGGGCAGCAGGTCCGTCGGGCAGCGGGCTGTCGAGGTACTCGTTCTCGAGCACGTCGCGGAACTTCTCGGTGCCCCAGTCGGCGAGCAGGAACTTCAGGCGCGCCTTGTTGCGCAGACGCCGGTAGCCGTAGTCGCGGAAGATCTGCGTGACGCCGTGCCACACCTCGGCGACCCTGTCCGGTGCGACGAAGACGCCCAGGCGCTCGCCGAGTCGGGGCACGACCGACAGCGCGCCGCCGACCCACAGGTCGTAGCCGATGCCGAGGTCGGGGTGCTCGACCGCGACGAACGCGCAGTCGTTGATCTCGTGCACGACATCCTGGCTGGGGTGACCGGTGATCGCGGTCTTGTACTTGCGCGGCAGGTTCGACAGGGTCTCGTCGCCCAGGAACCGGTCGGCGATCTCGCGGATCTGCGGGGTCGGGTCGATGAGCTCGTCTGCCGCGATGCCGGCTACCGGAGAGCCGAGGATCACGCGGGGCACGTCACCGCAGGCCTCGGTCGTGCTGAGGCCGACGGCTTCGAGGCGGCGCCAGATCTCGGGCACGCTCTGCACCTCGACCCAGTGCAGCTGCACGTTCTGCCGGTCGGTGATGTCGGCGGTGTCGCGGGCGAACTCGGTCGAGATCTCGCCGATCACGCGCAGCTGCTCGGTGGTCAGCTGTCCGCCGTCGATGCGCACCCGCAGCATGAAGTACTCGTCTTCGAGCTCGTGCGGCTCGAGCTGGGCGGTGCGGCCGCCGTCGATGCCCGGTTTGCGCTGCGTGTAGAGGCCCCACCACCGGAAGCGCCCATGCAGGTCGGTCGGGTCGATGCTCTCGAACCCGCCCTGGGCGTAGATCGTCTCGATGCGCTCCCGCACATTGAGGCCGTTGTCGGCGAGCTTGAACTCCTCGTTGCCGTTCAGCGGCTCGGTGCCGTCGATCGCCCACTGGCCGTGCGGTTTGGTCGGTGTGCGGCTGGTGCGCGTCCTCGCGCCGCGGATCGCCGCCGGCTGCTGAATGGTCATCTCGCCCCCTCGGTTGAATGGCTGGGGATCAACGTACGGACTTGGATCCGGTGCGGAAACCTTCCGTGACACGGAAAGACCACGGGCGACACACGGCGTCATGTGACGCGAAACATGACGCCCGAGGGGTGGCGCGGTCGTCGGATCTGTGCATCCGGCGACGGGGCGCGCGCGGCGCCGAGTGCACGAGCACAGGCTGTTCAGCCGGAACAGGCCGGAATCGCGGAATCCGTCCTGTTCTCGCGTGTTCGCCTGTTCTCGGCGACTCAGCTCCGGGACGCGACCCGCTCGTATCGGGAGATCACGAGGTCGACGAGAGCGTCCGGGATGCCCTGCTCAGTCTGCAGATCATCGAGCAGCGGAGGCGTGAGGGGGCGATCGCCCGCGTGCCGTGCCGCGAGATCGAAGAAGAATCCGCGCCCGAGCAGATAGGTCGCGACGACGGCATCCGGAGACGCGGCCAGCGCCGTCGGCAGATCCGGATGCCGTGCCGCGAGGTACCCGATGTCGACGAGGCGACCGGTGCGGTCGCGCAGCAGGGCGGCGATGCCCTCGGCATCCGGAACCGAGCGCTGGTCGCGCGAACCCGCGACGGCCAGCACGACCGGGGAACCGGAGCGGCCGATCCCGTCGAGCCGCAGCGCGAGCACCTCGGCGAGCAGAGGGTCGGGGCCGAGGGGCGCGGTGACGACGGCATCCGCGCGCTCGGTCGCGACGCCGTGCAGATCATGGTGCACGTGGAAGCCCTGAGAGAGCAGCAGCGGCACGATCACCACCGGCCCGTCGATCGCGGCCAGCGCGCTCGCCGCGTCGGGCTGCTGCACGTCGACGAACCCCTCGCGCACCTCCACGTCGGGCAGCCGAGCGGCCACGCGTGCGACGAGCGCCGCGATCGACCGAGCGCCGTCGACGTCGGAGGTGCCGTGCGAGACGGCGAGCAGCGCGGGTCTGGCCATGCGGGCGACTCTAGGTCGCGCTGCCCTGATGAGTCGCGCGCGGCGTCAAAGAGGGAAATGCAGCAGGTCGCGCTTCGCGGCCGAGGGGCGTACGAGCCTGCTGGATCAGGCTCTCGCGAGCCAGTCGGAGCAAACCTGAGTCGACTCATATCAACTTTGTTTGACAGCATCCGGCCGTCGGTTTACACTTGAGTCATCACGACTCAGGTTCACATCTGATCGTCCGCAGACTTTCACCAATGCAAAGGAGAAACACATGGCACGTGCTGTCGGTATCGACCTCGGAACCACCAACTCCGTCGTCAGCGTCCTCGAGGGCGGCGAGCCCAAGGTCATCGCCAACGCCGAGGGCTTCCGCACCACCCCGTCGGTGGTCGCGTACACCAAGGACGGCGAGGTGCTCGTCGGCGAGACCGCCAAGCGCCAGGCCGTCACCAACGTCGACCGCACCATCTCGTCGGTCAAGCGCCACATGGGCACCGACTGGTCGTTCGACGTCGACGGCAAGAAGTGGACGCCGCAGGAGATCTCCGCGCGCATCCTCCAGAAGCTCAAGCGCGACGCCGAGTCGTACCTGGGCGACACCGTGACCGACGCGGTCATCACCGTCCCCGCCTACTTCAACGACGCCGAGCGTCAGGCGACCAAGGAGGCCGGTGAGATCGCGGGCCTCAACGTGCTGCGCATCATCAACGAGCCCACGGCGGCGGCCCTCGCGTACGGCCTCGACAAGGGCAAGGAAGACGAGCTCATCCTCGTGTTCGACCTCGGTGGCGGAACCTTCGACGTCTCCCTCCTCGAGGTGGGCAAGGACGACGACTTCTCGACCATCCAGGTGCGCGCCACCGCCGGTGACAACCGCCTCGGCGGCGACGACTGGGACCAGCGCGTCGTGGACTACCTGATCAAGCAGTTCAAGGAGACCACGGGCGTCGACGTCTCGGGCGACAAGATCGCCCTGCAGCGCCTGAAGGAGGCCGCTGAGCAGGCCAAGAAGGAGCTCTCGTCGTCGACGAGCGCCTCGATCAACCTGCCCTACCTCTCGCTGACCGAGTCGGGCCCCGTCTCGCTGAGCGAGAGCCTGACCCGCGCGAAGTTCGAGGACCTCACCAAGGACCTGCTCGACCGCACCAAGAAGCCCTTCGAGGACGTCATCCGCGAGGCCGGCATCAAGGTCGCCGACATCGACCACATCGTGCTCGTCGGTGGTTCGACCCGCATGCCCGCGGTCGCCGAGCTCGTCAAGCGCGAGACCGGCAAGGACGCCAACAAGGGCGTCAACCCCGATGAGGTCGTCGCCGTCGGCGCCGCCCTGCAGGCCGGTGTCCTCAAGGGTGAGCGCAAGGACGTGCTGCTCATCGACGTCACCCCGCTGAGCCTCGGAATCGAGACCAAGGGCGGCATGATGACCAAGCTCATCGACCGCAACACCGCGATCCCGACCAAGCGCAGCGAGACCTTCACGACCGCCGACGACAACCAGCCGTCGGTCGCCATCCAGGTCTTCCAGGGCGAGCGCGAGTTCACCCGCGACAACAAGCCGCTCGGCACCTTCGAGCTCACCGGCATCGCCCCTGCTCCCCGCGGCATCCCGCAGATCGAGGTCACCTTCGACATCGACGCCAACGGCATCGTGCACGTGTCCGCAAAGGACAAGGGCACCGGCAAGGAGCAGTCGATGACCATCACCGGCGGCTCGTCGCTGTCGAAGGAGGACATCGACCGCATGGTGCGCGAGGCCGAGGAGAACGCGGCCGAAGACAAGAAGCGCCGTGAGGCCGCCGAGGTCCGCAACCAGGCCGAGACCCTCGCCTACTCGATCGAGAAGCTGATCAAGGAGAACGAGGACAAGCTCCCCGAGGACGTCAAGACCTCGGTCCAGGGCGATGTCGACGCTCTCAAGACGGCTCTCGCCGGCGACGACGACGAGGCCGTGAAGACCGCGTTCGACAAGCTGAACGAGTCGCAGACCAAGCTGGGCGAGGCGATCTACGCGCAGTCCCAGGCGGATGCCGCCGCCGGCGCCCCCGCAGGCGACGAGGCTCCCGCCGACGCCTCCTCCGATGAGGATGTCGTGGACGCCGAGGTCGTGGACGACGAGGACGAGAAGAAGTAATCATGACGGACAAGAACTTCGACGACAACAGCGCCGAGGTTCCCGGCGAGGGGTCGGATGCTCAGGCATCCGGCCCCGCGTCGCAGAACCAGGGCGCTCCGGGCAACCCCGACTCGACCGAGGCGGCAGCGGCCGAGGGCTCTGACGACGACCTCACGGTCGACGACATCCTGAACGCCGAGCAGATCGACGAGGCGGCCAGCGCAGACGGCTCCGACGCCGGCATCGCCGACGCCGAGCACGCGCTGCTGACCGACCTCAAGCGACTGACGGCCGAGTACGCGAACTACCGCCGCCGCACCGAAGAGCAGCGCCACGTCGAGATCGCTCGCGCCAAGGGCGAGGTCGCGAAGGGCCTGCTGCCCGTGCTCGACGACCTCGCGCGCGCCCAGCAGCACGGCGACCTCGCCGAGGGCTCGGCGTTCGCCGTGATCGCCGACAAGCTGCGCGCAGCGGTCGAGCGGCTCGGCGTGGTCGCCTACGGCGCACAGGGCGACGAGTTCGACCCGCAGCAGCACGAGGCGATCTTCCAGCAGCCGACCCCCGGTGCCACCACGTCGACGATCCTCGAGGTCGTCGAGGTCGGCTACCGGCTCGGCGACGTCGAGCTGCGTCCGGCCAAGGTCGTCGTCGCCGTACCCGCGGAGTAGGTGATCGATGGCTAGCCAGGACTGGTTCGACAAGGACTTCTACAAGACGCTGGGCGTCTCGAAAGACGTCTCTGACGCCGATCTCAAGAAGACGTACCGCAAGCTCGCCCGCAAGTACCACCCCGACTCCAACCAGGGTGATGCCGCGGCCGAGGCGAAGTTCAAGGAGATCAGCGAGGCGTACAGCGTTCTGAGCGACGCCGAGCAGCGTCGGGAGTACGACGAGATCCGTGCCATGGGCTCGGGCGCCCGGTTCACGGCGCCCGGCTCGGGCGGTGCAGGCGGCTTCGATGACGTCTTCAGCCGGTTCGGGCAGGGCGGCGGCCGGGGCAGCCAGGCCGACTTCGACGACATCTTCTCGATGTTCTCGCAGGGCGGCGGGTCGTTCGGTGCGGGCCGCTTCGGCCAGTCGTCCGGCGGATACCGCGGCTTCGGCGGGCCTCAGAAGGGCGCCGACGTCACGGCCACCACGACGCTCGACTTCGTCACGGCGGTGCAGGGCGACACGATCACCCTGCAGGCGCCCGACGGCAAGCCGTTCAAGGTGAAGGTGCCTGCGGGCGTGAAGGACGGGCAGAAGATCCGCCTTCGCGGACGTGGGCGCCCCTCGCCCGACGGCGGCGAGCCCGGCGACATCGTCGTGCAGGTCAAGGTGCGTCCTCACCCGGTGTTCACCCGCGATGGGCTGAACCTGCGCCTCACGGTGCCGGTGACGTTCACCGAGGCGACCCTCGGTGCGACGATCGAGGTGCCCACGCTCGGCGGCGACCCGGTCAAGCTCCGGGTCGCTCCTGGCACGCCCTCCGGGCGCGTGCTGAGGGTCAAGGGACGCGGCGTCACGTCGTCTAAGGGCACCGGCGACCTGCTCGCCGAGCTGCAGATCGCCGTGCCCGCGCACCTCGACGAGGCCGCGCGCGAGGCCCTCGAGCGCTTCCACGAGCTCGAGCCCAAAGAGAACCCGCGGGCCGAGATGATGGCCAAGGCGAAGGCCTGACGATGGATGCCGATTCGCCCGTCTTCGCGATCGCGGTCGCCGCGGAGCTCGCCGGAATGCACCCTCAGACCCTGCGGCAGTACGACCGCATCGGTCTGGTGGTGCCCGGCCGCACCCGCGGCGGCTCGCGGCGCTACTCGATGCGCGACATCGAGCAGCTCCGCGAGGTCGCCCAGCTCTCGAGCGAGGGGATGAGCCTGCCGGCCATCGCCCGCCTGCTCGATCTGGAAGACGAGGTGCGGATGCTGCGGCGCCGCGTCAGCGAGCTCGAGGGCTCGCTGCGCGCCGAGCGCGAGAATCGCCCCGGTGTGCGCGTGTTCGCCGCCGGGGCGACCGGGCAGGTCGTCACCCTGCCGTCGGGCCGGCGCATCCGCCGCTCGACGGAGGTCGTGCTCTGGCATCCGCGCGGAGCCGCAGACGCGTCCGACGCCGATCAGGAGTCGGGTCCGCGTGAGGGGTAGTCGCGACTCCCGAGCCGGTGCGGCCGCCGCCGCTCAAGGCCCTTCCGCGATGCCGTGAGCGGGTCTACTCTTCGCGCACGGGCTGGGGCACTGCATCGGGCATGTCTCTCGCCTCTCTACGAGGAGGAACCATGCGCACTGCCGTCAGAACACGTGTGATCTTCACAGGGATCGCCCTGGTCGTCGCTCTCAGCGGCTGTTCGGGAGGTCCAGAGGCCGAGAGCACGAGCGAGAGCGCTCCGAAGACCGAGGAGAAGACGTCGCCGTCGCCGACGGCGACCATGCAGAGCATCGAGGAGGCGTGCGCGATCATCGCCGACGAAGGCGGCGCCCTCGTCGACGAGGCGAAGGAGGTCTCGGCGTCGACCGAGGGCGATCCGGAGGCGAGCGTCGCGGCGGTGCAGGCACTCGACCAGAAGTTCCAGGCCCTCGGCGAGAAGATCACCAACGACGCGGTCTCTCCGGTCTACAACTCGTTCAGCGACGCGTACAGCAAGGTGGCCGAGATCGCCGCGCAGGGCGGGAGCGCCGAGGCGATGGACGAGATGCAGGCGGCCATCGAGAGCTTCGTCGACGCGGGCACGCAGATCGACCAGACGTGCTCGCAGTGATCGTCTGAGTCGCGCCTCGTCCTGCGGAGCAGGAATCTGTGCTCATTGCTCGACAGCGTGGTTTCTGCTCGTTCATGCACGCGCGTTGTTGAGCTGACGATCGCTGCTTTTCCGTGCAGCGTGCGCAGATGCCGAGTGCAGATTCCACATGCACTGTGCAACGTCCCTTCGCGGATGTATTGCGCATCTCTCGCGAAATAGGGGTGCGTGACTACCATCTTGCAGCCCCTGCCCCCGAAAGGGGGGCATGGGCTTCTTCAAAAGCGGGCCCGCCCTGTACCTTGTCGCTCGAGCGTCGTTCACGCGCAGCGCTCGGGACGTATTGGGAACGTCGATCGTTGGGGGGTGAATCATGCGCGCATACAAGAAGCCCGTTCTCGTCAAGATTGACGTAGCGAAGGCGCCACTGTCGTTCAGGCTGTGATTTTGAATATTTTCCTGGCGGCGCGGGATGAACTCCGCGCCGCCAAGGTCCGGGGGGATCGAGAAAGAAATGACTGTTGCCAGCAACTTCAGGCCGGAGCGCGCGTTTGACGTCCAGACGAGCACAATAGACCGAGATCTCTACGTTGTGCGTGGCACCGACGCTTTTCTGTTCGGTGAAGTCGAGGCGCGAATCTGGAACCTCTGCGATGCCAGCAACAGCATCGCGGATATCGCGACGCACGTCGCTGACGTGTTCAGAGTAGAAGAATCGCTGGCCGTCGATGACGTTTCGGAGTTCGTTGGGCAACTCATGGAAGCCGGGCTGGTCGAAGAGGCGTGAAGTCCAGCCTCCTCACAAGAGAAACGGTCAAGACGCCTGTCGTGCAGTGCTCGTTGATTGCGGCCTGCCTGGTGCTATCGGCTTCTCTTCTGCTCTTTCCTGACGACCGGACGTGGTGTGTTGTCGTCACCCTCGCCACGATCTCACTATGGGCAGAGGTGCGGATTCATAAGCTGGTGCGGCGCAACCTGATTGTCCGGCGCTCCCTCAAGTTCGTGCCCTACATGCTTCCCGTCACATGTTTCGGCATAGATCTGGAAGTGCACGTACCTGCGACAGTCGTCGCCACGCTGGCCGCCGGTGCATACCTGATAGCCACCCGACGGCAACTGCAGAAGGCGCTGGATATGCGGCTTCTCTCGCTCATGCCGAAAGGGACCGCAGGCGAGCGGTGGAGCGAGACGCTTTTCTTTGTCGGATCGGCGGCAGCGCAGGAGTACCTACATCGATTCGTCTTGGTGACGTACTGCACCGAGCTGGGAGTCCCCGGTCCAATCGTCGTGATCATCACAACAGCCACCTTTGTGGCGGAACACTTCGTCGGGCCGAATGGGCACACGGCCAGAAGCAGATCCAACATCTCGCTGTGGGTCGGCATGAGCATCGTATTCGGCGGCGTGGTGATACTTCTCCCGCCCGCGTTGTCCGCGGTGATGCTCGGGCATTGCATCATCAACGCACCCGCCGCGATCCGGCCCCACCTCAGAGGAAGAAGCGCAAAGTCTTGACCGAGAACATTGATTTCACAGACGAGCTTGTGAGTCGAGACCTGTTGGACCTCCTCCCGGACACCATCAGTGCCACATCCGTCGTCTTTGCTGGGGGCTCTCTCGTGGAGGGCTTCGGCAACAGCACCTCGGATGTGGACCTGATTGCGATTCATCCGGATGATGAGAAGGTGCGCGGTCACGGCGGTGTCCGTATGGACGACACTGTGGTCCTGACCTCCCGCTATCGCGGGCGCCGCGTCGATATCGAACTCGTCAAAGCGGGGACATTCGAGCGCACGGTTGAGCTGCTAACAGCTCACGACGAGGATCGTCGACGGGTGCTTGAGATCCCGCGCGAGTTCCTCACTACGCTCAACAGCCTGAGGATAGGCATCCCTCTCGCGCAGAAGGCCCGATTTTATGAGATTCGGGACAGCTTCCCGTGGCGAAGCCTTCTCCGCATGATCGCCGACGATGCGGACCGCCAGTATCAAGCGACCAGCGAGGATGCCATTGGGGCCATACGCTGTGGTGACGCCGGCACCGCGATGCTTTCGTCGCGCGCTGCGCTGGGTCATGCGATCGATGCGTTCATCGCCGCGGCCGGTCATAGCAATACTCGCCGCAAGTGGCGCATCCGCAAGATGGAAGCGCTCGGCGAGACGGACTTGCTGAATAGGTACCTCGACCTCGAAGCAGACGTCTCGCTGGCGCATGATGACCTCCTCGCACAAAGCCGCCGTCGGATCAAGTTCGCCCAGAAGCTCTTGCTCGACGTCCATACCCGCAACGGTGAACAAGGGTGAACGCAGAGTCGACACCTGGCGAGTCGGACCGGTCTGACTCATTCGGTCGCGTAGGTACGGGATTCTGGGCGGGGCGTCTCGCGTCGACGGTGGGCGGTGCTATGGCATCGCTCGCGATGCCATTCTTTTTGACTGTCCATCTGCAGATGGCACCGGTCGAGGTCTCGATCGTACTCACCGGGCCACTTCTCGTGACTATCCTCTCGCCGCTGTACGCCGGAGTCATCGCGGACCTGCTCGACCGTAAGCGTGTGTCCATCTTCAGTGAGCTGGCGCGCTCCGCGCTTCTCTGCTCCCTCGCGCTGGTGGCTGCGGCGAACGTCTCGGACTTGGTGATCTTGTCGGTGGTGAATGCGCTGATTGCGGTCGCGAGCAGCATCTACTCGGCGAGCTTCAAGGCAGGTCTGCCCGACATACTGGGCGAGGAGCAGTTGCAAGCCGGCAACGCGCGGCTGCAGACTCTCATCACGGTCGCCGAATCCGGTAGTGCTGCGCTGGGCGGTGCGGCGCTATCCATCTTCGGGGCGGTCGCCATATTCGGGGTCACCGCGTTCTCGTATCTGCTTTCAGCGGCTTGTCTGGTCAAGACGAAATGGCCGCACTCAAGAGCAGACGCCGGCGGAGGTGAAAAGCTCTCCTATCTTCGCCGTGTGTCGCGAGGATTTGCGGCGGTGCGAGAGAGTCGCCTTCTCACGCTGTTGCTGGTGACAAGTTCGCTCGCCAACCTCGTCATTCATGTCACGGCGGTCGCTCTCCTCTTCTTCCTCGTGCGCGACCTGGAATTCCCCTTCTTCTTGTACTCGCTCGTGCTGGCTGTGGGGTCGGCAGGAGCGGTCATCGGCGCCTTGGCCATGACGCACTTGAGTTTCCTTCGTGATATGAGCCATGCGCGGATCCAGACCGCCGCTTTGGTGGGCTATGGCGCGTTCTTGGTGGGCTATGGGGTGCTCTGGGCGAGCTCAGCATCATCATTCACCGTCGCGTGCGTCATGGACTTCGGTATCGGCTTCTGCATCTCGATCTATGTCGTACGGAACATGACGCAACAGCAGACTGCCGTGGGTCGCGAGAGCCGGGGCAGCGTGTCATCGGTGAGAACTTTCAGCACTGCACTCGCAGGAGCGGCCGGGACGGCCGCTGCCGGGGTCGTCATCGAGGTTTCAAGCGCTCGTGCTGTCGTGACCGTCTGCGGACTAGCACTTGCTGTCGGCGCTTTCGTCTATGGCCTTCTCATCAAGAAGGTCGGGGTGGCCCCGATGGAGCCCACCCAATGTCAGGGAAAGGGTAAGGGGCTGGTATGAACCGAGAGCTTTGTGAGGCTTCGCTGTTAGGCGCGAAGGTTCAGGTAGAGAGTGCAGCGCCGGAGGTCTTCGGCTTGCTTGAGTCGGAGCTCGGACTCTTCTTCGGCCTGGACCGCACCCCCTCCGCGCCAGCGTGCGGGCCGACGACGACGCTCGCACGCGTGACCTTCGATGTCGAAGAGGTAGAACCGCCGCCCGGGTCGGGCACGCCGATTCTCCTGCATTCCGGCAGCCATAGTTATGACCTGCGGCGAGGGTGGCTGTGGGACGACGGAACTATCCGCATCATCAGCTCTGTTGACACCGGCTCGTTGATCCGGATGGATCTGGCAGCTCGCACGGCACACGTGACCAACGCGAGTGCTGGGCGCGGCGCCGAGGACGTCCGACGGCTAGTACGAGACATGCTCTTCTTGCCGTGGTTGGAGTCACTCGGTGGGATCGTGGTGCACGGTGCGGCGGTCGTGGACGCCTCGGGTCGTGCGGTTCTCATTCTGGGTGACAGAGGAGCGGGCAAGACGACATTATTCATGGCGGCCGCTTCGGCAAAGGGTGTGAGCGCGCTCTCGTGCGAACGGGTGGTGGTGCTGCCGACGCCCGACGGGTTGCGGGTCTTCGCATGCCCCGAGAAGATCAGCATCTTCCCTGGGACGCTCCGGAGCTTCGAAGCAACTCGTGGTCTCGCAGGAGATGTCTCCAGTCGGGAATGGGAGCGAGAAGCGAAGGTTCGAGTCACTTGGCCTGATCTGTTCAAAGCGCTGAGGATCCACGCAGCGAATGGGGCGCTGCTCAGCAGGGTCCTCTTTCCGCGTTGGTCCGCAGATAAGAGTGACGTGACGACATTGAGTTGCGAAGAGGCCTACTTCCGAGCGGAGGAACATGTAGTCACCTCACGCGACAGAAATCGCCCAGATTGGGTCGGATGGTTCGGGCCTCGGCATTCTGACGTCACGCTGAACGCGCTGTCGCGACTCCCGAGCCACGCGGGAACGTGGACAGACCTCGCCTCTGCGAGGGCCTTGGTACTGGATGGATGGGGCGATCAATGAGTTTCTCTGAATGGACACATGGGAATGAAGAGTCAGGATCGGCAGCGGGATGGCGCAGTCGGCGCCAACAGCAGGAAGTGATCTGGCCAGACGCTGGTGCCGCGCGTGAGGAGATATCCCGACTCGCTCGATTGCCTCCGCTTGTGTTCGCTGGAGAGATCCGCAGGCTGAAATCTCGCTTGGCCTCGGTCGCGGTGGGCGATGCCTTCGCGCTCATAGCAGGTGACTGTGCCGAGTCCTTCTCGCTCCTGAGCGCAGATCGCATACGGGATCAGATGAAGATCATTCTGCAGATGTCCCTGGTGCTCACGCACGGCATGGGTCTGCCCGTAGTGAAGATCGGCAGGATGGCGGGCCAGTTCGCCAAGCCTAGAACCAACGCGTACGAGGACTCCGACGTCGGACGCATACCGACATTTCGCGGCCATCTCATCAACAGCGAATTCGTTGATCAGGAGTCCCGTACGCCTGACCCGCGCCGCCTCGTGCAGGGATACAACTATTCCGCGTCGATGCTGAATCTCGTCAGGGCATTCGCCACGGGAGGGTTCGCGGATCTCAGCGCTGTCCACGCCTGGAACCAGGATTTCGTCGCCGAGAGCCCGGCGGGAGCCCGGTATGAGTCCGTTGCAGATGACATCGACCGAACGATGCGCTTCCTCCGTGCATGCGGGCTAGAAGACTCTCCTGCCCTTCACCACTCCGAGTTCTATACCGCCCACGAGGCGCTTGTGCTCGATTACGAGTCGGCGCTCACGCGCGTGGACTCGCTGACCGATTCCTGGTACGGGTGCTCCGCGCACCTGCTGTGGATCGGGGAACGCACCAGGCAGCTCGATGGCGCGCACATTGAGTACGTGCGTGGGATCGAGAACCCCATCGGGATAAAGATCAGCGGCAGCTGCACGCCGGAAGAACTTCTGAACCTGTGCCAGATTCTCGATCCGACTCGAGACCCCGGCCGATTGGTAGTGATGACGAGGATAGGCGCGGCTGACGTACGACGAGCGCTGCCTCCTCTTATGCGCGCGCTGAAGAACCAGGGACACAACCCGGTCTGGATGTGCGATCCGATGCACGGCAATACGCGGACCGCAGCAGACGGGACAAAGACGCGACACTTCGAGGACATCATGTCGGAGACCGTCGACTTCATCGCGGTCGCTCGCGAGGAGGGCGTTCACCCGGGTGGGGTTCACCTTGAGTTGACCCCGGAGGATGTTACTGAATGCACGGGCGGAAGCTGGGCCACCCTGGAGAAGGATCTGTCGCGAAATTATCAGTCCCTCTGCGATCCCCGGCTCAACGGGAACCAAGGCCTCGACCTTGCCTTTCTCGTCGCTGAGCATTTCCGGGGAGAATCCAGGTAGACCTGTCGTGAGCAGTGCAGCTACAGCGGACGGCGATTACTCGCTACTTGTCCGAAGTTCCTCGCATCTCGCTGCTCTGCACGGAGCGGTGCTCGATCGGGTGCGCACGTCGCTCGGCGCACGCTTCGGAGAGGTGGAGATCATCTCGACGATCCCGAGTGTGACTGATTTTGCCTTCAGGGGGACGGCGTACGGCAGGCCCGTGGTGATCAAGTGCAGCTACGGTGGCCTGTCGATCGCTCGCCTCATGCATCTTGTAGCACGAGGGGTTGACGTCCAGCGCATGGCGGATGAGCGGCGCGAAAGCCTACCGTTTTCACCGGAAGCGATGTCGTTGCGATGGCTGTCAGATGTTCTCGGAGAGCACAACATCTATGTGCCGCAGGTGTTGCATGACGATGGCGACGTCGTCATCATGGAGGACCTTGGGGTCGCGGGTGGGGGGCATCAGCCGTTCAGAGAGTCTGTGAACAACCTCTGGCCGGCGCTCTCCGCCCTGTGGAGGCGAACCGCGAGGACGGATGCAATGCGTCGGGTGGTGCGCATCAACGCGGAGAAGTCGATCGAAGCGATATTTCGACGGAAGTTTCGGTCGCGAGATATCTTGCGCGCGACGCGCGACGACTTTGCTGACCCGAACGATTGGGCGGTATTCGCGGGCCTCCGTGACGCCATCTCCGGCACCTACCCGCTGGTGGACACACGGATAAGACTGATCTACGGCGATCTCAAACCCGAGCACCTGCTCTTCCGCCGGGGAACGCTGTCGTTGATAGACCCGGCCTTGAGGCTCGGCTCACCTGCGGAAGACATGGCGCGTTTCCTCATCCGCGCGGCGTGTGCGAGCGATGGTGAGGATGCCCGGTCGTATTCGGCGGAGTGCATCGAATCGGCGGAGAAGACGGTGGCAGAACTACCCCGCCGCAAGGTGCTTCGGTTCATGGCAATGGACTGGTTAAACATCATTTCGACCTGGCATTTACGGAGGCGAGCGTACCGTGCTCGCGCCACGCTGACCCCCGCTGAGAGGCGACAGGGCGTTCTCCTTCAGAGATCCCTTCTGCGCGCAAGCGCTGTCGACGTCATGGAGTTGACGTGGGAGCTGTCCGCTTGCATGGAGTCGCAGGAAGAGAAGGTCGAATGACTCAGCGACTGCTGGTGCTTGTGGAGTCTGCGGAGGCGGACTCCATGCTCGAAAGCGAGCCCTTCGATTCGCCGTGGTCCTTCTTGTCGGTGGGTGCGCTTCGCGCGGGTCTTCCGCCTTCTGCCTACGACGATGCAGTAGCGCTGATACTCGACAGCGCTCAGGAGCCGCTTATCGTCAGTTACAACGCGACGATGGGACCTTCGCGCGCCGTGACGCGGTGGTGGAGGATGAACTGCCAGAACGTGGACGTCATCGCTCCGGAAGATCACCCGTTGCCGCCGTGGGCGTCTCGAGCACTCGTCACCCATTACGCGCGACCATCCGATCTGCGCACAGTGATCGTAGGTCGGCTGGCGGATGTGGCTTCGTCACCGCGGCACAGTGGGCCCGCGGATGCGGTGACGCTGAAGGTCGCCGACGTCGCAGATGCCGGAGCGGTGCTTCTAGAGCAGGTCGGCGTGCCGGTGGAGGATGCCCGCGCGACTGTGAGCGATCTCATAGACGCGGAGCTCGCCGGCTACTCTTCGCATGGGCTGGTCCGCATAGAGGAGTACGTGAACAAGCTCCGACGGCGGGTGCTCAACGCCACCCCTCGGCTCGACGTTACCGCTCTCGGATCAGGCAGATACATCCTCGACGCGGATCAAGCCCTCGGCGCCGTGACGCGGCGGGAAGTCGTGCGTGTGATCGAAGGAAGCCGGGACCCGGTGCTCACGCTCTCTGTCCGCAGGTCCGGGCATCTTGGAAGGCTTGCGCCCTTGGCGGCTGACGTCTGCGAGCTTGATCGCTTCCTCCTCGGGTTTGTGAACGGAGCCGGAGGCGGTCAGAAAGTCGTTCCCTTTGGCGGTACTGAGCGGCGTTTGGCGACGAACCCGATCGTGTTCGGGTTTCCCTTCGCCGCAGGGCCGCCGCTGGTGATCGACGTGAGCACCTCCACGATGTCCGATGGTGCCGTCAAGGTCGCTTCATCAATGCGGTCTCCTCTCGCGGAAGGAGTGCTTGTGGATCGCCATGGAGCTTCTGTCCGAGTGCCAAGTCAGTTTGCGGAAAGCAGCGCGGCCAGCCTTCTTCCGCTCGGGGGGAGCGCATTCGGGCATAAGGGCTACGGGCTTGCGCTCGCTGTCGAAGTGCTAGCCGGGATCTGGGGCGGTGGAGGCTTCAGCCAGCCGGGTCGTGTGTCTTCGGGCAACTCAGCTGTGTTTCTGTCGGCGAGCCTGGATGCCATGGGCGAGGTGCGTGGTGTCGTCCAAGAGAACATGAGCCGACTAGCCGCGTATGTAACGAGCGCTCGAAGTGCGAACACAGTTCACCCTGTGCGCTTGCCCGGGGCAGACGCGCGCCGCCCTCACGAAATCGCGACGGTGGAGCTTCCGTTCGCGCTTGCCCGTGCGTTGGGGTTGTAGACGACTCGCTCAGGACTCGGGTTCCGCTGTGGCTCGCCCTTCCGCTGCCGTTCGTGCAGGTACCGCTGCTGTTCTTCTCGCAGGTCGGCGGCGGAACCGTCGCGGGCGCCTACCTCGTGCTGCTCGCCGTCATGCTGCTGCGCGGTCGCATCGCCTCGCGCCGGGGCTGACACGTGCAATAGGCTCTTCCCAGTCGGGGGGCTGCGCAAGGCGGGCCTTCGGCCTGTCACCGGAGGAGAATCCATGCGCACCGCACCCAAGACCGCTCTGTTCGTCACCGCTCTCGCCCTCGCCGTCGGCCTCACCGGCTGCTCGGGTGCACCGGCAGACAACGGCAACGGCAACGGCCAGAAGGCCGAAGACAAGCCGGCCGCCAGCAGCCAGAGCGTCGCCGACGCCTGCAAGCTCTTCGTCGACGAGGGCACCGAGATCAGCAACAAGGCTCAGGAGCTCTCGGCTTCCGCGTCCACCGACCCGGCCGCCGCAGCTGCCGCCCTCGAGGACGTGCAGAAGGAGTTCGAGGCTCTCGGCGAGAAGATCACCAACGAGGAGATCTCGCCCGTCTACAACGAGTTCGTCACCGCCTACGGCGAGTTCTCGACCATCATCGGCGAGGTCTCGTCCGACCCGTCCAAGGCCAACGAGGCCATGGAGAAGATGAGCGATACCGTCACCAAGGTCACCGACGCCAGCAAGAAGCTCGGCGAGGCCTGCAACGGCTGAACAGCGCACTGATCGCTGACGAGAACCCGCTCCCCGCACTCGTGCAGGGGGCGGGTTCTTCGCGTGCGGGCCGGATCAGGGGAGCAGGCCGTCGACGAGCGCATCGACGATGTCGTCGGTGCTCGTCTCGGGATCGAGGGGTGAGGTGAGCCGATCGAAGACCAGGCCCTCGACCGCGTAGTGGAACAGGGCGATCTCACGACGTCCGCCGGGCAGGCCGGCAGCCTGGTTGAAGGCCACGTCCGCGTCGAACGCCGCACGCTGCCAGGCCTGGAGGGCCGGCGCCAGGTCGGGTCGGCGTGCCACCTCGAGTCGCAGCTCGAACAGCGCCAATGTCACATCGCGGTGCGTCGTGAGGCGTCGCACGATGTCACGCACGTAGTCGGCGAAGAGCTCGCGGGACGGAGGCGCTGAACTGCGGGCTGCGAGGTCGGCGGGCGTGGGTGAGAGGCGCACGCCGATCCGCTCGATGAGTCCGGCGATCAGCAGCTCGCGGGTGCGGAAGTAGTTCGAGGCGGTTCCGACGGGGGCGCCCGCTTCGGCGTCGATCGCGCGATGCGTCAGGCCTCGCGATCCTTCCCTGGCCAGCACGGTGATCCCGGCATCCGCGAGCGCGGTGCGTCGAGCTTCGTTCTTCGCCATGGCTCGACCCTAACGCAACCACTGCATCTGTTGTAGTCTCGCAACCACTGCACCTGTTGTGATTGGAGAGCTGATGCGAGAACTCACCTACTTCGTCGCCGTCTCGGTCGACGGCTTCATCGCGGGCCCCGACGGGGAGTTCGACAGCTTCCTGGCCGAAGGCGACCACATGGTCGCGGTCGCACAGCGCTTCCGCGGCACCGTGCCCACGGCGTTCGCCGACCAGGTGGGGGTGCCTGCCGACGGCGGCCCGTTCGACACCGTTCTGATGGGCTGGAACACCTACGCCGTCGGGCTGCCGCACCTCCCGAGCCCGTACGCCCATCTGAGACAGGTCGTCTTCACGCGTGCCCATCAGGCGCCCCCAGGCGCGGAGTCCGTCGACTTCACCGACCGCGATCCGGTCGACGTCGTGCGCGAGCTCAAGAGCCAGCCGGGCGCCGGCATCTGGCTCTGCGGCGGCGGCGCGCTCGCTGCACGGCTCGCCGACGAGATCGATCGGCTCGTGCTGAAGGTCAGCCCGGTGCTGCTCGGCGACGGCATCCGGCTCTTCGGGGATCGGCCCTATGCGCCGAGCGGGATGACACCAGACGCCGTCACGCGATACGAGTCGGGCGTCGTCATCGCCGAGTACTCGCGGAGATGACCCCGGCGGTCGCGATCAGGCCGGTGGCAGGCGAAGCACGTCGCCCTCGCCGCCGGTCAGGTCGGTGGCGATCCGGATGCTGCGCGCGAGGTCGTCGAGGGCGCCCTGCAGCGTGCCGAAGCGCTCGCGGTCGCTGCATACCGCCGTCAGGGTGATGAGGTGCGTCCCGGTGTCCCACGTGTACGTCGCCGAGGAGGGCGATGCCGGGTTCGGCGGCACGGGCATCCAGAGCTTCTCGCCCTGACCGAGCGGGGTGCGGAAGTCCTCGGTGTCGTCGTACTCCATCGGCATCATGGCGCGCGCGGTGCGCAGCTGCGGCGTGAGCTCCTGCACCGTCGCCATCGCCACCACCAGCTCCGGCTCGGCCTTCCATGTCCAGGCCAGCACCCTGCCGTCTGCCTTGCGCATCGCGAACGGGATGGCCTGACTCGCCAGCCAGCTGCCGAAGCGGGCGCCGGGCAGCGTCTCGCGCCCGAGGCCCGTGCCGGCCTGGGCCATCAGCATCCGGATGGCGGCCTTGCGGTGCCGCCGGCCGGTGAGGCCGAGAGAGCCGGTCACGGGGATCCAGAGGGCGCGGTCGGCAGACGAGATCAGGCGCATGACCCCACGGTACGCGGCCCGCCTCCCGGGCGGGCACAGTCCCCTCCGGTAGAGTGACGGGCGCCCAAGGCTAGAGATAGGCAGCTGACTTCCCGTGACCTCCGGACGCCCCCTGAAGATCCTCATCGGATGCGACACGTTCGCGCCCGACATCAACGGAGCCGCTCGCTTCGCCGAGCGCCTCGCCGCCGGCCTGGTGCAGCGCGGCCACGACGTGCACGTCGTCGCGCCGAACACCGCTTACCGTCGCTCGCCCGCGCACACCGAGGTGATCGAGGGCGAGCCCATGACCATGCACCGCCTCCCCGCCCTGCGCTGGCTGCCCCACGACTGGGTGCGCTTCGTGTGGCCGTGGCGGTCGAAGCGCTGGGCGCGCAAGGTGCTCGACGAGGTGCAGCCCGACATCGTGCACATCCAGTCGCACATCATCATCGGGCGGGGTCTGACCCGGATCGCCCACCAGCGCGGCATCCCGGTCATCGCGACCAACCACGTCATGGCCGAGAACATCCTCGATCACACCGCCATGCCGAAGTTCGTCGACGACATCGTGCTGCGCTTCGCGTGGGCCGACGCCAAGCGCACCTTCGACATGGCGCGCGCGGTCACCACGCCGACCCGCAAGGCGGCGGACTTCCTCGAGCGAACGATCAAGACGAAGGGCGTCGTGCCGATCAGCTGCGGCATCGACCGCCGCAACTACACCCCGGTGATCGCGCCCCGCGACAAGAACCGCATCCTGTTCGTCGGCCGCCTGACCGGCGAGAAGCAGGTCGACGTCGTCCTGCGCGCCGTCGCGAAGCTCGACCCGGCGCTCGACGCGCACTTCGACATCGCCGGTGGCGGCGACCAGCGCAAGGCTCTCGAGGCGCTCGCCGCGCAGCTCGGCATCGCGGATCGTGTCACCTTCCACGGGCGGGTGACCGACGAGCAGCTTCGCGAGCTCTACTCGCGCTCGTCGGTGTTCGCGATCGCGTCGATCGCCGAGCTGCAGTCGATCGTGACGATGGAGGCCATGGCATCGGCCCTGCCCGTCGTCGGAGCCAACGCCGTCGCTCTGCCGCACCTCGTGCACGACGGCGAGAACGGCCACCTCTTCGAGCCCGGCAACGTCGATGACCTCGCCGACAAGCTCACCCAGGTGCTGGCCGCTTCGCCCGCGGAGTACGAGCGCATGCAGCGCGCCTCGCTCGACGGCGTCGCGGTGCACGACATCAACCGCACGCTCGACACCTTCGAGGCGCTGTACCGCGACGAGCCGCTGCCCGCCTGAGTCGGGGCCGGATGCCCGGGCCGGGTCAGCGCGACGGAACGGCGCGGTCGTTCTCGGCGACGCGCGTCCAGTCGGTCGGAGTCGCGCGGAACCCGTCGCGACGGAGCTCGGCGACGGTCGCCGCCGTGCCCCAGAGGGCGAGTGCGAGGATGATGATGACGAGAAACATGGCAGTAACGCTACGATCCATTCATAACTGCCACTAGTGGCAGACAGGACATCATGCGTAGGATTGCTGCCACCCATCCATCGCATGAGAAGAGCCGCCATGAAGACCGTCGCCTGCGTGATCGACAACGGCTTCGCGCCATTCGAGTTCGGGGTCGCGTGCGAGGCCTTCGGCCTCGATCGCGCTGACGACGGCGTGCCCAACTTCGACTTCCGCGTCGTCGCCCCCGAACCGGGGCTGGTGCGCTCGAAGATCGGCTTCTCGGTCGAGGTCGAGCACGATCTCGGCTTCGCCCACGAGGCCGACCTCGTGATCTTCTGCCCGATGCCGCGCAGCCAGTGGACGAACGTGGATCCGAGGCTGATCGACCTGGCGAGGTCGGCCGTCGCGCGGGATGCCTGGGTGATGAGCGTCTGCAGCGGCTCGTTCGCGCTCGCTGCCGCCGGCGTGCTCGACGGGCGCCGCGCGACCACCCACTGGATGTACGCGCACACTCTGGCCGAGATGTATCCGCTCATCGACGTCGATCCCGACGTGCTCTTCGTGCAGGACGGCCGCATCATCAGCAGCGCCGGCACCGCGGCGGGCATCGACGCGTGCCTGCACCTCCTGCGCATCGAGCTCGGCGCCGAGATGGCCGGCCGCATCGCTCGCCGCATGGTCGTGCCGCCGCAGCGCGACGGCGGCCAGGCCCAGTACATCGACCGCCCGCTGCCGGTCGATGTGGGCGGGTCACTGGCATCCGTCGCCGACTGGGCGGTGCAGAACCTGCACGACGACCTGTCGGTCGATCAGCTCGCCGACCATGCGCACATGTCTGCGCGCACCTTCGCGCGGCGGTTCAAGGCAGAGTTCGGGGCGACGCCGGCCGCCTGGCTGACCCGTCAGCGGGTGATCAGCGCGCAGCGGATGCTCGAGCGCACCGACTTCGGTCTCGACCGCATCGCGGAAGAGAGCGGCTTCGGCTCAGCGGCCGTCCTGCGCCAGAACTTCGCCCGTGTGCTCGGCACCACCCCGACCGCCTACCGGGCGCGCTTCTCGTGCCGGGACGAGCTGGTGCCCGCCTGAGACGAAGAAGAGGTTCCCGCCGGACGGCGGGAACCTCTTCTGTCGACCTGTGCTCGAGCGATCAGGCGTTCGTCATGCCGCGGCGCAGCAGACGACCGCGAGCGTTCTCGAAGTCGATGACCTCGCCGTGCAGCCACGTCCTGCGCACGACGCCCGCGAGGGCCTTGCCCTGGTACGGGGTGAGCGGGTTCTTGTGGTGCAGCTTCTTCACGTCGACCACGTAGGCGTCGTCGGCGGCGAAGATCGAGAAGTCGGCGTCGTAGCCAGGGGCGATGCGTCCCTTGCCGGTGAGGCCCGCGAACTGCGCGGGGCGCTCGCTCATCCAGCCCACGACGGTCTCGAGCGCCAGGCCGCGCTGGCGTGCCTCGGTCCAGATCAGCGACAGGCCGAGCTGCAGAGATGCCACGCCGCCCCAGGCGACCGCGAAGTCGCCGTTCTCGAGGTCCTTGAGGTCGAGCGTCGAGGGGGAGTGGTCCGACACGACGAAGTCGATCGTGCCGTCTTCGAGGCCCTGCCAGAGCTGCTCGCGGTTGCCGGCCTCGCGGATCGGCGGGCAGCACTTGAAGGCGGTCGCGCCGTGGGGGATCTCCTCGGCCGTCAGCGTCAGGTAGTGCGGGCAGGTCTCGACGGTGAGCTTGAGTCCGTCGCGCTTGGCGCTGCGCAGCATGGGCAGCGCGTCAGACGACGACAGGTGCAGGATGTGCGCCCGCCCGCCCGTCCAGCGAGCGCGCTCGATGACCTCGGCGATGGCGAGGTTCTCGGCACCGCGGGGACGCGAGGCCAGGAACTTGCTGTAGTCGTCGCCCTCGGGCTGGGGTGCGCGGTCGATGGCACGGGAGTCCTCGGCGTGCACGATCATCACGGAGTCGAAGCTGGCGAGCTCGCGCATGTCCTTCTCGAGCTCATCGGGGTCGAGCGGGGGGAACTCGTCGACACCGGAGTGCAGCAGGAAGCTCTTGAAGCCGAACACGCCGGCGTCGTGCAGCGGACGCAGATCGTCGGTGTTGCCCGGGATCGCACCGCCCCAGAAGCCCACGTCGACGTGGGTCTGGCCGCGAGCGGCCTCGCGCTTCGTCTCGAGCGCGTCGACGCTGACGGTCGGCGGGATGCTGTTCAGCGGCATGTCGATGATGGTCGTCACGCCCCCGGCGGCGGCGGCGCGCGTGGCGGACGCGAAGCCCTCCCACTCGGTGCGGCCGGGCTCGTTGACGTGCACGTGGGTGTCGACCAGGCCGGGGATCAGGGTCTCGTCGTCGGCGAGCTCGATGACCTCGTCACCGGCGAGATTGTTGCCGAGCGGCTGCATGGCGACGATGACGCCGCCGCGCACGCCCACCTCGCGCGGACGGATGCCCGCGGTCGTCAGCACTCGCGCACCGCGGATGACGAGGTCGTAGTGCTCGCCGGTCGGATCGAGCGAGACGGATTCCCCGTCGTGCTCTTCGGTCTCGTGCGACATGTCGCGCGTCCCTTCTGCCGGCGCTTCCGCCGGGCTTGTGTTCTGTGGGGGTGGTGGGTGCGGGGTGGCCTCAGCCTACGAGACCGGGGAAACCCGTGATCCGCTTCGCGCGCGGAGGGGCGTAGGTGCGCACCTTCGAGGTCTTCAGGCCCAGGTTGACCAGGCCCTCGGCGACGACGACCGCAGCCTGCACGCCGTCGACGACGGGAACACCGCAGAGCTCGACGATGCGGTCCTTCAGCTCGGCCATGCCGCCGCAGCCGAGCACGATCACCTCGGCGCGGTCGACCTCGACGGCGAGCTTCGCTTCGGCGGCGATGGCCTCGACCGCGCGGTCGGGGTCGCTCTCGAGCTCGAGCACGCCGAGCCCCGAGGAGCGCACCGATGCGCAGCGGTCGTGCAGGCCCGCGAGGATCAGGCGGTCCTCGATCAGCGGGACCGCACGATCGAGGGTGGTGACGACCGAGTAGGTGCGGCCCAGGTACATGGCGGTCGAGGCGGCCGCCTCGGTGATGTCGACGACGGGCACGTCGAGCAGCTCCTGCAGCCCTTCGCGGCCGTGCTCGCCGTAGCCCGCCTGGATGACGGCGTCGTACTCGCCCTCGTATCGCACGACCTTGTCCATCACGCCGACGGCGGCGAGGTAGCTGTCGAAGTTGCCCTCGCACGAGTCGGCGCCGAAGTCGGGTGTGAGGCCGATGATCTCGGTGCCGGCCGAGGCGGCGGCGCGCGCCGCCTCGGCGATGCCGTCTGTCATCGTCTGGGTGGTGTTGACGTTGGCAACCAGGATGCGCATGCGTGTTCTCCGTTCGCTGTCGATCAGTGCGTGGGGGTGACGGCGATGTCAGTGCCCTCGACATCGGTGAAGGGGCCGCGGCGGTCGGCGAGGATGCCGTACGCGATGGCGCCGAGACCGGCGGCGAGGAACCACGAGAACTGGCTCACGACCTGGAAGGCGGGCACGAAGGTCAGCAGCAGGGCGATGGTGCCCGAGATCGCGAGGGCGATGACTGCTCGCGGGTTGAAGCCGCGGGCGTAGTAGTACTCGCCGGTGACGTGCTCGGAGTACAGCTCGGGCACGTTGATGCGCTGCTTCTTGATCAGCCAGTAGTCGACCATGATGATGCCGAACAGCGGGCCGAGCAGCGCGCCGAGGCCGTTCAGGAAGATGCCGATGACGACGGGCGAGTTGTACATGTTCCACGGCAGGATCACGAGGCCGATGACCGCCGAGAGCAGCGCGGCCTTGCGGAAGTTCAGGTGCCGGGGGAACAGGTTGGTCAGCGCGTACGTCGGGGCGACGAAGTTCGCCATCAGGTTCACGGCGATCGTCAGCACGATCAGCGCGAGCGAGGCGAGCACGAGCAGCAGCGTGTTCGGGATCGCAGCGACAACGTCGGCCGGCGAGGCGATCGCCACGCCGTTGATCGTGAACGAGCCGCCCGCCAGCACGACGACGACGGTGCCGAAGAAGAGCATGTTGATCGGGATGCCCCAGAAGTTGCCCTTCACGATCGACTTCTTCGACCGCGCCCCGCGGGTGAAGTCGCAGAAGTTGAGCACGAACGTGCCGTAGATGGCGACCCAGGCCGAAGCGCCGCCGAGCATGTGCAGCCAGAGGTCGGCTCCCTGGAGGGGCGAGTCGTTCGTCCAGGAGATCTGGAAGTCGGCCTGCACGAGAACCCAGACGGCGAGCGAGACGAACGTCGCGAGGATGACGGGGCCGGCGAAGGCCTCGTACTTGCGGATCATCTCCATGCCGTAGCTGACGATGATCGACTGCAGCACCCAGAGCACGAGGAACGTCAGCCAGCCGAGGCCCGACAGCCCGAGGAACGACCCCTGCTGCCAGGCGGCCGCGCCGGGGAGCAGGGCGATGATGACGACCTGCAGCACCTGGGAGGCGAGATAGGTCTGGATGCCGAACCAGGCGATGGCGACGCCGCCGCGGAGGAGTGCGGGGATCTGCGCGCCGTAGATGCCGAACGAGATGCGGCTCATGACGGGGAACGGAACGCCCGTCTTCTCGCCCATGAATCCCGACAGCGTGAGGAGAAGGAAGAGGAAGAGGGCGCCGAACGCCAGCGATCCGAGAATGGCCCCGCCGCTCATGCCGAGTGAGAAGAGCCCGATCGCCCAGACGTAGTTGCCGAGGCTGTGCACGTCGTTCGCCCACAGTGCGAAGATGCTGTAGGCGCTCCAGTGCCGCCCTTCCCGGGTGGTGGGTGCGAGGTCGCTGTTGTAGAGACGGGGGCTCAGGCCCATCTGAATGGCGAAAGTCCCCGAAGGGGCCTCGTCGAGACCTTCAGAAGCGCGGCTGCGCGGGTGCGCGTACTCTTCGGTTGCCATGCGGAAACTCCAATATCCGGACTACGCCGTCGGGAATGAGGTCGAGCACGTGATTGTGCTCTGGGTATTTCGTATTGCGAAAGTATTCTTTCGTAGTACGTTATTCGAACACAGCGCCGTTTCCCCTGTCAAGTGGATTCCGAAGCTGTGGCGCAGGGTGACCCCTGCCGTTAGACTTTTCGCATAGCAGAACTTGATTCTCGTTGATCGGAACCGGCATGAACGCTTCACTCACCTCCACCCCGCGACGCGAGATCGCCCCCGAGCTCGCGCGCTCGTGGCTGCTCGTCGCGGCCACGCGTCCTGAGAGCTTCGATGCCGCGGCCGCCTCGCACGCCGACGCCGTCGTGCTCGACATCGAGGATGCCGTGGACGCCAGCAAGAAGCAGTCGGCCCGCGCCGATGTGGTGCGCTGGCTGAGTGAAGGTGGACGCGCATGGGTGCGCATCAACGACGCCGGCAGCGACTACTGGGCCGACGACATCGAGGAGCTGCGCACGGCGCCGGGTCTGCAGGGCGTGATGCTCGCCAAGACCGAACTCGGGGGTCAGGCCATGGACACCTACAACCGCCTGGGCGCCCGTGTTCCGATCGTCGCGCTGGTCGAGTCGGCCATCGGCATCGAGAACGCCAGTGAGATCGCCCGCGCCAAGGGCGTCTTCCGCCTCGCCTTCGGAAGCGGCGACTTCCGCCGCGACACGGGCATGTCAGCCGACCGCGAGGCCATGGCCTATCCGCGCGCCCGCCTGGTCATCTCCAGCCGCGTCGGCGGCCTGCCCGGCCCGATCGACGGACCCACGGTCGGCTCGAGCCATCCCATCCTGCGCGAGCAGTCGGCCACCACGGTCTCGATGGGCATGACCGGGAAGCTCTGCCTCTCGGCCGATCAGACACCCGTGGTCAACGAGGTCATCAGCCCCACCCGCACCGACGTCGAGTGGGCCCACGAGTTCCTCGCCGACTTTGACGCGCGCGGGCGGATCGTGCGAGACGGCAGCGACCTGCCCCGTCTCGGCCGGGCCCGCAAGATCATGCAGCTCGCCGAGGCCTTCGACGTGCTCCCCGTCGCGCGCTGACGGCGCCGCGGCCGGCATCCATCCCCGAACAGAACGGAGTCATCATGACCGACAAGCTCACCGCCGGCAGCACGGCGCCCGACTTCGCCCTCGCAGACGCCGAGGGCCGCACCACCGCGCTCTCCGATTACCGGGGCCGCAATGTGGTGGTCTACTTCTACCCGAAGGCGGCCACCCCCGGCTGCACCACCGAGGCCTGCGACTTCCGCGACAGCCTCTCGGCGCTCGATGCCGCCGGCTACGCGGTCATCGGCGTCTCGCCCGACTCGGTCGACGAGATCCGATCGTTCGCCGAGGCCGAGCACCTCACCTTCCCGCTGCTCGCCGACAGCGACGCCGCGGTCGCCAAGGCGTGGGGTGTGTGGGGCGAGAAGACCGTCGGCGACCGCACGTTCGACGGCGTGATCCGCTCGACCTTCGTCCTCGACGGCGAAGGCGTCGTGCAGCGGGCAGAATATGGTGTGGATGCAGAAGGTCACGTGGCCCGCCTGCGCACAGAGCTCGGAGTCTGACTCCACGATGTGAAAAGGGCCGCCGGGGATGTTGACAAACGACTCCGGCGGCCCACACAATGTTTACACATGCTGAAATAACAGTTCCGGCATACGGAAGTAACCTTCTCGTGAAGACTCCGTCAGGGGTTTCCGTATAGCCTTCGCGCCGGATGCCAGCATCTGCTTGAGGATCGAAGATGTTGCTCGAGAACTTCAATGCGGCCACTCGCGAAGAGGCCGTCGCCATCGTGAAGCCGGCGCTCGACATCGCCCGCTGGATCGACGGGATCGTCGACGGCCGGCCGTACCAGAGCCTGGACCAGGTCGCGGCCGCAGCCGCCACCGTCGCAGCCCCGCTCACCGAGGCCGAGATCGACGCTGCCCTGGCGCACCACCCTCGCATCGGCGAGCGCCCCCAGGGCGAGACCGCCGAGGCCGCGCTCTCGCGCAAGGAGCAGCCGGGCGTCGATGCCGACACCGCAGCCAGGCTCGCCGAGGGCAACAAGGCCTACGAGCAGAGGTTCGACCGCGTGTACCTGGTGCGCGCCGCCGGACGCTCGGCGGAAGAGATCCTCGCCCTGCTGCAGGAGCGGCTGGGCAACACCCCCGAACAGGAGCTCGTCGTGGTCGACCAGCAGCTGCGCGAGATCGCGGCGCTGCGCCTGGCCGGAGCCCTCGAGAGCTGAAGGAGCGCGACATGAGCGTTTCCCACGTGACCACCCACATCCTGGACACCTCGGTCGGACGCCCTGCGCCCGACGTCGCGGTCGCGCTCGAAGCCCGTCAGGGCGACGAGTGGGTCGCGATCGGTTCAGGATCCACAGATGCTGACGGGCGGGTGAAAGAACTGGGCCCCGAGCGGCTGGAGAGCGGTGCGTACCGCCTCCGGTTCGACACGGCGGCCTACTTCGCCGGCATCGACACGGACACCTTCTTCCCGGAGGTGGTGTTGACCTTCCAGGTCGACGCTGAGCAGGCGCACTACCACGTGCCGCTGCTGCTGAGCCCGTTCGCCTATTCCACTTACCGAGGAAGCTGAGTAGAGATCATGACCAACATCATTCTGGGCAAGAACCAGTACGGCAAGGCCGAGGTCCGGGTCGTCCGGGTCACGCGCGACACCGCCCGCCACGAGATCGAGGACCTCAACGTCACCTCGCAGCTGCGAGGCGACCTCGACAGCGCCCACTTCGAGGGCAACAACGAGCACGTCGTCCCGACCGACACGCAGAAGAACACGGTGTACGCCTTCGCCAAGGACGGCGTCGGCAGCCCCGAGGAGTTCCTGCTGCGCCTCGGCCGCCACTTCACGGGCGAGTTCGACTGGATCACCGGCGGCCGCTGGGAGGCCGAGCAGTACACCTGGCAGCGCATCCAGGGCGACGACGGCGAGCACGACCACTCGTTCGTGCGCGGCGGCACCGAGACCCGCACGTCGGTCGTGCAGATCGACGGCGACGACACCGTCGTGATCGCCGGCCTGCAGGACCTCAAGGTGCTGAAGTCGACCCAGAGCGGCTTCGTCGGCTACCCGAAGGACAAGTACACGACGCTGCCCGAGACCGAGGACCGCATCCTCGCCACCTCGGTCACCGCCAAGTGGCGCTACAACCGCAATGACCTCGACTACAACGAGGTCTTCGCCGACGTCCGCCGCCTGCTGCTCGCCGGCTTCTCGCGCAACTACTCGTACGCCCTGCAGCACACGCTGAAGGAGATGGCCGAGGCCGTGCTCGAGGCGCACCCCGAGATCGACGAGATCCGCTTCTCGACGCCGAACAGCCACCACTTCGTTGTCGACCTGTCGCCGTTCGGTCTCGAGAACCCCAACGAGGTCTTCTACGCGGCCGACCGCCCGTACGGCCTCATCGAGGCGTCGTTCCTGCGCGAGGGCGCCGACACCGACCACTGGTCGTGGGACGGCATCGCAGGCTTCTGCTGATCCCGCGCTCAGCGATCACCGCATGCGCATCCGGGGGCTCGTCGGCCATGCCGACGGGCCCTCGGGGCATCCGGAACCGCAGCGCAGGGTCAGCCGCGGCCGCCGAACGGCATGCCCGCAGCCGCCACCGTGAGCGAGGTGATGTTCGCCTCCGCGGGCAGCTGCGCCATGAACAGCACGGCCCGAGCGGCATCCGCCACATCGAAGGTCGGCTCGACCAGTCGCGATCCGTCTGCCTGCAGGGCACCCGAGCCCACACCGATCTCCGACATGATCTGCGTGGCGGCGTTGCCGATGTCGATCTGGCCGCAGCTGATGCCGTGGCGACGACCGTCGAGATCGATCGACCGGGTCAGCCCCGTGATCGCATGCTTGCTGACCGCATAGGCCACCGACTGCGGCCGGGGAACCTGCGCCGAGATCGAGCCGTTGTTGATGATGCGTCCGCCCGAGGGCTGCTGCGCGATCATGGTCCGCATCGCCGCACCCGCGCACAGCACGGCGCCCGTGACGTTCACGTCGATCGTGCGCCGGAACTCCTCGGGGTCGACCTCGGCAGCCGAGGCCGCCGGGCCGAACACCCCGGCGTTGTTGAACAGCACGTCCACCCGGCCCCACTCGGCCACGACCCGCGCGAACAGCGCGTCGACCTCCGCCGCTATGGTGATGTCGGTCGGCACGACCAGGGCATCCGGATGCTCTGCCGCGGTCTGCTCGAGGGCATCCGCCCGTCGGCCCGCCAGGGCGACCTTGAAACCGGCGTCGAGCATCGCCACGGTGACGGCCCGACCGATCCCTGAACCTGCACCCGTGACGACGGCGATGCGATCGCTCACAGTCACCCCTTCCGCTTCCTGTTCGCCTGCCCGACCGGCAGCCTCACTCCATCTAACAAGAAAGGCCGAAAGTGAACGACGATCGCGCCTCAGCATCCATCCTCGACTCAGCCCCCGGCGACATCGACCCTGAGGAGACCGCCGAATGGCTCGAGTCCCTCGACGCCGTCGTGAACGCGCGCGGCCCGGCCCGCGGCGAGCACCTCGTGCGCAGCCTCGTCGACCGCGCCGGCCTGCGCGACGAACCCAGCGCCACCACCGACTACGTGAACACGATCGCCGCGGCCGACGAGCCCGAGTACCCCGGCGACGAAGAGCTCGAACGCCGCTACCGGGCGTGGATGCGCTGGAACGCGGCCGTGCTCGTGCACCGCGCGCAGCGGCCAGGCATCGGCGTCGGCGGCCACATCTCGACGTACGCGGGCGCGGCGACGCTCTACGAGGTCGGGTTCAACCACTTCTTCCGCGGCAAGGACCACCCCGGCGGCGGCGACCAGGTCTTCTTCCAGGGCCACGCGTCGCCCGGGATGTACGCCCGCGCGTACATGGAGGGCCGCCTGAGCGAAGACGACCTCGACGGCTTCCGCCAGGAGAAGTCGCGCGAGGGCCACGCGCTCAGCTCGTACCCGCATCCCCGGCTCATGCCGGAGTTCTGGGAGTTCCCCACCGTGTCGATGGGCATCGGCCCGATGAACGCGATCTACCAGGCGCAGTCGAACCGCTACCTGCAGGGCCGTGGCCTCAAGGACACGAGCGACCAGCACGTCTGGGCGTTCCTCGGCGACGGCGAGATGGACGAGCCCGAGTCGCGCGGTCTGCTGCAGCTCGCCGCCAACGACGGCCTCGACAACCTGACCTTCGTCGTCAACTGCAACCTGCAGCGTCTCGACGGCCCGGTGCGAGGCAACGGCAAGATCATCCAGGAGCTCGAGGGCTTCTTCCGCGGTGCCGGCTGGAACGTCATCAAGGTGATCTGGGGCCGGGAGTGGGACGACCTGCTCGCCCGCGACGAGGACGGCGCACTCGTCGACATCATGAACACCACCCGCGACGGCGACTACCAGACGTACAAGGCGGAGTCGGGCGGGTTCATCCGCGAGAACTTCTTCGGCCGCGACGAGCGCGCCGCAGCACTGGTCGAGAACCTCACCGACGATCAGATCTGGGGCCTGAAGCGCGGCGGGCACGACTATCACAAGGTGTTCGCGGCCTATCAGCAGTCGATGCAGCGCAACGGCAAGCCGACCGTCATCCTCGTGAAGACCGTCAAGGGGTACGGCCTCGGGCAGCGCTTCGAGGCGCGCAACGCCACGCACCAGATGAAGAAGCTCACGCTGCAGGATCTGAAGGACTTCCGCGATCACCTGCGCGTGCCGATCACGGATGCCCAGCTCGAGGCCGACCCGTACCAGCCGCCGTACTACCACCCGGGCGCCGATGCGGCCGAGATCCGGTACATGCAGGAGCGCCGCCGGGCGCTGGGCGGGTACCTGCCCGAGCGCCGGCCCCATGCGGCGGGCGAGATCGCGCTGCCCGATGCCAGGGCCTACGAGGTGGCCGCCCGAGGCTCGGGCAAGCAGGAGGCGGCGACGACCATGGCGTTCGTGCGCGTGCTGAAGGACCTCATGCGCGACAAGGAGTTCGGCAAGCGCATCGTGCCGATCATCCCCGATGAGGCGCGCACCTTCGGAATGGACGCGTTCTTCCCGACGGCGAAGATCTACAACCCCAACGGACAGAACTACCTCGCGGTCGACCGCGACATCGTGCTGTCGTACAAGGAGTCGACGTCGGGGCAGATCGTGCACGCTGGCATCAACGAGGCGGGCTCGATCGCCGCGTTCACGGCCGCCGGCACGGCATACGCCACGCACGGCGTGCCGCTGATCCCGGTATACGTGTTCTACTCGATGTTCGGCTTCCAGCGCACGGGCGATTCGCTGTGGGCCGCGGCCGACCAGATGGCCCGGGGCTTCCTCATCTCGGCGACGGCGGGCCGCACCACGCTGACCGGCGAGGGCCTGCAGCACGCCGACGGCCACTCGCCGCTGCTCGCCGCCACCAACCCGGCCGTGATCACGTACGACCCGGCGTACGGCTACGAGATCGGTCACATCATGCGCGCTGGCATCGAGCGGATGTACGGGCCGGACTCGACCGATCGCAACCGGATCTACAACCTCATGGTCTACAACGAGCCGATCGTGCAGCCCGCCGAGCCCGAGGGGGTCGACGTCGAGGGCATCCTCGGTGGCATCCACCGCATCTCTCCCGCGCAGGGGGAGGGCCCTCGCACGCACCTGCTGGCGTCGGGCATCGGCGTGACCTGGGCCCTCGAGGCGCAGCAGCTGCTGCGCGACGAATGGGGCGTGGCGGCCGACGTGTTCTCGGTCACCTCGTGGACCGAGCTGCGCCGCGACGCGGTGCGCGCCGAGGAGGAGGCGTTCCTGCATCCCGAGAACGGCGTGCGCACGCCCTTCCTGCAGCAGCAGCTGGCGGACGCGCACGGCCCCATCGTGGCGGTCAGCGACTATGCGAAGGACCTGCCCGACCAGATCCGCCAGTTCGTGAAGAACGACTGGGCGACTCTGGGGGCCGACGGCTTCGGCTTCTCGGACACCAGGGCCGCCGCCCGCCGCTTCTTCAAGATCGATTCGCACTCGGTCGTCGTGCGCGCGCTGCAGCTGCTCGCCGCCAGGGGAGAGGTCGATGCCGCGGCTCCCGCTCAGGCGGCTGAGCGCTACCGCCTGCTCGACGTGAACGCCGGCACGAGCGGCAACGCGGGCGGCGACGCCTGAACCTCGTCATGAGACGGCGAGAGGCCCGGATGCATGGCATCCGGGCCTCTCGCCTTTTTCGGAACTCGGGCGGTCAGGAGACCAGTTCGGCGCTGATCGCCTCGGCGGCCTTGCGGAGCATGGGCACGGCGCGCTCGCCGAATGCCTCGTCGACGCGCGAGATGGGGCCGGAGACCGAGACGGCGGTCGGCGTGGGTGCATCGGGCACGGCCATCGAGAAGCACCGCACCCCGATCTCCTGCTCCTGGTCGTCGATCGCGTAGCCGCGCTCGCGGATGCGGTCGAGCTCGGCGATCAGGGCATCGACGTCGCCGATGCTGAACTCGGTCGGGGTGGGCATGCCGGCGCGCGTGACGATGCTGCGGACGGTGTCGTCGGGCAGCTGCGCCAGGATGGCCTTGCCGACGCCCGTGTCGTGCGTGTGCGCTCGGCGCCCGACCTCGGTGAACATGCGCATCGAATGCAGCGAGGGCACCTGGGCGACGTACACGACCATGTTGCCGTCGAGCACGGCCATGTTCGCGCTCTCGCCGAGCTGGTCGACCAGACCCTTCAGCTGCGGTCGGGCCAGCGCCCCGAACTGCCGGGATGCGCCCTCTCCGATGCGGATGAGCCGGGGTCCCAGCGCGTAGCGGCGGTTCGGCAGCTGGCGGGCATAGCCGAGAGAGACCAGCGTGCGCAGCAGGCGGTGGATCGTCGGGAGCGGAAGATCGGTCGACGATGCGAGCTCGCTCAGGGTCACGTCACCACCGGCGTCCGTCACCAGCTCGAGCAGTTCGAACACGCGCTCGACGGACTGCACTCCCGATCCGCTGCCGCGCGGAGTCTTGCTTTCGGCCATCAGGTCCTCCTAGGTACCGAGATGATTCCATCATGCGAGAAGTGTGAGCGAAAATCCTGGCGCATCCATCATCGTTGACTGCATCGAACTTTCGTAAGATAGACAATAGTCTCCACGATGCGAAAGCACGAAGAAGTCCATCAGCTCACGTGAGTCGGCGCAGAGGCGTGCGGCACACCTCAGGGAAGAGGAAACATGGCCAATCCCGGTCCCGGTAACTCGATCACACTTCGTATCGACGCTCCCTCCAACTTCAGTGTCACCAGCGAGCTCGCCGCAGCCGCGGCATCCGCCGGCGCTGCCATCACCGCACTCGATGTCGTGGAGTCGCACCCGACCTCGATCGTCGTCGACCTCACCTGCAACACGATCGACGACGACCACGCCTCGCGCATCCGCGACGCGGTGCAGGCGCTCGAGGGCGTGCACGTGCGACAGGTGAGCGACCGCACCTTCCTCATGCACCTCGGCGGCAAGCTCGAAGTCGTGCCCAGCGTCCCGCTGCGCAACCGCGATGACCTCTCGCGCGCCTACACGCCCGGTGTCGCCCGTGTCTGCATGGCCATCGCCGAAGACAAGAGCAAGGCGCGCAACCTCACCGTCAAGCGCAACACCGTCGCCGTCGTCACCGACGGCACCGCGGTGCTCGGTCTCGGCGACATCGGCCCCGAGGCCGCCCTGCCCGTGATGGAGGGCAAGGCCGCCCTGTTCAAGCAGTTCGCCAACGTCGACGCGTGGCCGGTCTGCCTCGACACGAAGGACACCGAGGAGATCATCAAGATCGTCAAGGCGATCGCCCCCGTCTACGGCGGCGTCAACCTCGAGGACATCGCCGCCCCTCGCTGCTTCGAGATCGAGGCGCGCCTGCGCGAAGAGCTCGACATCCCCGTCTTCCACGACGACCAGCACGGCACCGCGATCGTCACCCTCGCCGCCCTCGTCAACGCGCTGAAGGTCGTCGGCAAGAAGATCGAAGACGTGCGCATCGTGCTCTCCGGTGTCGGCGCCGCCGGCAACGCGATCGCGCAGCTGCTGCTCGAGCAGGGCGCGAAGGACATCGTGGCCTGCGGTCGCAACGGCGCCATCAACCGCGACGAGGAGTACACCGACGCCCACCGTGTCGAGCTCGCGGCGAACACGAACCCGCGCAACTTCACGGGCACCCTCAAAGAGGCCATGGTCGGCGCAGACGTGTTCATCGGCGTGAGCGCGCCGAACGTGCTCGACGAGAACGACATCGCCGCCATGGCCGACGACGCGATCGTCTTCGCGATGGCCAACCCCACCCCCGAGGTCGACCCGGTCGTGGCATCCAAGCACGCCGCCGTCGTCGCCACCGGCCGCAGCGACTTCCCCAACCAGATCAACAACGTGCTGGCCTTCCCCGGCTTCTTCCGCGGTCTGCTCGACGCGGGTGTGTCCGACATCACCCCGCCTATGCTGGTCGCAGCCGCCGAGGCGATCGCCTCCCGCGTCGACGACGAAGAGCGCAACGCGAGCTTCATCATCCCCAGCGTCTTCGACCCCGAGGTCGCCGGAGCGGTGGCCGAGGCGATCGTCCGGGTCGTCAAGTCCGGCGCAGAGAAGGAGTGACCCGAGTGTCAGCCAGCACATCCCTGCGCGAAGACGACTTCGCCGACATCGACGCGCGTCTGGCGCAGACCGACGCCCTGCTCACGAACTCGTACCCGGGTGACGACGGCAGCCGCCAGCCGGTGCACACGCTGTATGTGCCGGCCGATCGCTTCGACCCCGCTCTGCCCGCGCGCTTCGGAGCCGACGCGCTCGCCGCCGTCGACGCGGCGGGCGGCATGGCGGCGCTCGCCGAGTCGGTCGGGCTGGGGCACCTCGCCGACCAGCTCGCGCCGCTGGTGGACGCCAAGCTGCGACGGGAGCCCATCGAAGACCTGCGCCTCGACTTCGAGGACGGCTACGGCACGCGCGGCGACGACGAGGAGGACGCCGCTGCCGTCCTCGCCGCCGAGCGCGTCGCGGAGGCCGTCGCCGCAGGCACGGCGACGCCGTTCATCGGCATCCGGTTCAAGTGCTTCGAGGCCCCGACCCGGCGCCGCGGCATCCGCACCCTCGACCGCTTCGTCACGACGCTCGCCGCCGCCGGCGAGCTGCCGGACGGGCTGATCCTCACCCTGCCCAAGGTGACCACCGTGGCGCAGGTCGAGGCGATGGTCGCGCTCTGCGAGCGCTTCGAAGAGCGCCTGGGGCTGGCATCCGGCCGTCTGCGCTTCGAGGTGCAGATGGAGACGCCGCAGCTCATCGTCGCGGCCGACGGCACCATCCCGGTCGCGACGCTGCTGCACAGCGGGCAGGGTCGCGTGTCGGCCCTGCACTACGGCACCTACGACTACAGCGCCTCGCTGCAGATCGCCGCGGCGTACCAGTCGATGGAGCACCCGGCCGCCGACTACGCAAAGCAGGTCATGCAGGTGGCGGTCGCCGAGACCGGAGTGCGCCTCTCAGACGGGTCGACCAACGTCATCCCGGTGGGCGAGAAGGCGCAGGATGCCTGGAAGCTGCACGCGCGTCTGGTGCGGCGCTCGCTCGAGCGCGGCTACTACCAGGGCTGGGATCTGCACGCCAACCAGCTGCCGACCCGGTACCTGGCCACCTATGCGTTCTACCGCGAGGGCTTCGAGGCGGCCGCACGCCGCCTCGACAACTACCTGCACGGCAGCGACGCGACCATCATGGACGAGCCCGCCACCGCACGCGCGCTCGCCCGCTTCGTCGTGCGTGGCCTGGAGTGCGGTGCGCTCACCGAAGACGAGGTGCGCGCCTCGACCGGTGCCTCGCCCGCAGAGCTCACCCGGCTCGCCCATCCCAAACTCGCCACCAAGGAGGCCTGATGTCCTACTACACCCCGACCGGCGGACTGCCGGGGCAGACCGAGCTGCTCACCGACCGCGCGATCGTCAAGCTCGCCTACACGGTGATCCCCAAGGGCGTCCTGCGTGACATCGTCACCAGCAGCCTGCCCGGGTTCTCGAACACCCGCGCATGGATCATCGCCAAGCCGACCCCGAGCTCGGCCCAGACCTTCTCGCAGCTGATCGTCGAGATCTCGCCCGGCGGCGAGGCCGCCAAGCCCGAGCCCGAGGCCGGCGTCGAGGGCGTCATCTTCGTCACGACCGGCGCGCTCACGCTCACGCTCGAGGGCGAGACGCACGTGCTCGAAGAGGGCGGCTACGCGTTCCTCGCGCCCGGCGCCAACTGGTCGCTGAAGAACGAGGGCGACGAGATCACGAGCTTCCACTGGATCCGCAAGGCGTACGAGTGGCTCGAGGGCGTCGACGCCCCCGCGTCGTTCGTCACCCGCGATCAGGACATCGAGCCCACCCCGATGGTCGGCACCGATGCGTGGCTCACCACCCGCTTCGCCGACTCGAGCGACATGGCGCACGACATGCAGGTGAACATCGTCACCTTCAAGCCGGGCGGCTCGATCCCGTTCGCCGAGACGCACGTCATGGAGCACGGACTGTTCGTGCTCGAGGGCAAGGCCGTGTACCACCTCAACGGCGACTGGGTCGAGGTCGAGGCGGGCGACTACATGCTGCTTCGCGCGTTCTGCCCGCAGGCCTGCTATGCCGGCGGCCCCGGTGACTTCCGCTACCTGCTCTACAAGGACATGAACCGTCAGATCAAGCTGACCTGACGCCACGCATCGCCGCGCGGTTCCCCGCGCGGGCCGAGAGATCAGAAACGCACCTTCCTGGCATCCGGGAGGTGCGTTTCTGATCTCTCGGCGGGGGATGCCGAGCCGCGGTCTGCATGCCGGAGGGTGATCGAGATGCGCTCCTGATCCCAGCCGGTTCCGGATGCTGGAATGCGCGCCCCTCTTCGTTGACAGGGCGCTCACGCCCGTCTTACGCTTTCATCAATAGGAACTTTTATTCCGTAATCCGAAATCAAGGATGATCATGAGCTACACCGTCAACGCCTCGATCCTGCTGACCGACCTCCCCGTGAACGAGCGTCCCGCCGCCGCCAAGGCCGCCGGCTTCGACGCCGTCGAGTTCTGGTGGCCCTTCGCCTCGGCTGTGCCCGCGCAGCAGGAGGTCGACGCGTTCGTCGCCGCGATCCAGGATGCGGGCGTGCAGCTCACCGGCCTCAACTTCTTCGCCGGCGACATGCCCGCAGGCGACCGCGGTCTGGTCTCATGGGTCGGCCGTGAGGGCGAGTTCCGCGACAACGTCGAGGTCGTCGTCGGCATCGGAGAGCGCACCGGCACCAAGGCGTTCAATGCGCTGTACGGCCTGCGCCAGGACGGCGTCGACGCGCAGACGCAGGACGACCTCGCCGTCGAGAACCTCGCGATCGCCGGCAAGGCGGTCGCCCGCATCGGCGGCATCGTGCTGCTCGAGCCCGTCTCGGGCGCCGATGCCTACCCGCTGAAGACCGCCGCCGACGCCCTCGCGATCATCGCCCGCGTCAAGGACGAGCACGGCGTCGACAACGTCAAGCTGCTCGCCGACTTCTACCACCTCGCCGTCAACGGCGACGACGTGGCCGCGGTCATCGCCGACCACGCGGGCGAGTTCGGTCACATCCAGATCGCCGACGCCCCCGGCCGCGGCGAGCCGGGCACCGGAGAGCTGCCCATCGCCGAATGGATCGAGGCGGCGCGCGCCGGCGGCTACGACGGCGTCATCGGCCTCGAGTACAAGGCCACCCAGGCAGACCCGTTCGCCTGGACCAAGAACTGACATCCCACTTCCGCGAAGGAGCGACGACATGACCAACATCACCATCATCGGTCTCGGCATCATGGGCCTTTCCATGGCGAAGAACCTCGTCAAGGCGGGATACACCGTCACCGGCGTCAACCGCAGCCCCGAGGCCGTCGAGAAGCTCGTCGAGGCAGGCGGCAAGGGGGCGGCGAGCATCGCCGAGGGCGTCAAGGACGCCGACGTCATCATCACGATGGTTCCCGACTCCCCGGATGTCGAGGGTGTCGTCCGCGGCGAAGAGGGCGTCTTCGCCAACGCGAAGCCCGGAGCGCTGTGGATCGACAACTCGTCGATCCGCCCCGACGTCGCCAAGGAGCTGGCCGAAGAAGCCGTCGCTGCAGGACTCGGCGCCGTCGATGCCCCCGTCTCGGGTGGCGAGCAGGGCGCGATCGACGGAGTGCTGTCGATCATGACCGGCGGCTCGCCCGAGGACTTCGCCAAGGCCGAGCCCATCCTGCAGGCCATCGGCAAGACCATCGTGCACGTCGGCCCCGCCGGTGCCGGTCAGACGGTGAAGGCCGCCAACCAGCTCATCGTGGCCGTCAACATCCAGGCGCTCAGCGAGGCGATCGTCTTCCTCGAGGCGTACGGCGTCGACACCGACGCGGCCCTCAAGGTGCTCGGCGGAGGTCTCGCCGGGTCCAAGGTGCTCGACCAGAAGGGGCAGAAGATGCTCGACCGCGACTTCGCCCCCGGCTTCCGCCTGGCCCTGCACAACAAGGACCTGGGCATCGTCACCGCGGCAGCCCGCGGTGCCGGCGTGGCCGTTCCCCTCGGCTCGGCTGTCGCCCAGCTCGTCACCTCGCTCGTCGCCCGCGGCGACGGCGGCCTCGACCACTCCGGCCTCTTCAAGCTCACCGCTGAGCTCTCGGGCCGCGACAACAACTAAGGACACATCATGACCCGCATGCGTGCAGTGGACGCCATCGTCCAGATCCTGATCAAGGAGGGCGCCGACGAGGCGTTCGGCCTGCCGGGAGCCGCCATCAACCCCCTGTACTCCGCGATGCGCGCCAACGGCGGCATCCGGCACACCCTCGCCCGCCACGTCGAGGGCGCCTCGCACATGGCCGACGGCTACAGCCGCACCGGCGACGGCCGCATCGGCGTCTGCCTCGGCACCTCGGGCCCGGCCGGCACCGACATGATCACCGGTCTGTACGCGGCGATCGCCGACAGCATCCCGATGCTGTGCATCACCGGCCAGGCTCCGGTGGCGAAGTTCGACAAGGAGGACTTCCAGGCCGTCGACATCGCGTCGATCGCGAAGCCGGTGACCAAGTTCGCCAAGACGGTGCTCGAGGGCGCCCAGGTGCCGGGCGTCTTCCAGAGCGCGTTCCAGATCATGCGCTCCGGCCGCCCCGGTCCGGTGCTGATCGACCTCCCGTTCGACGTGCAGATGACCGAGATCGAGTTCGACATCGACACCTACGAGCCGCTGCCGGTCGCGAAGCCCGCGGCCACGGCCGCGCAGGCCGAGAAGGTGCTCGACATGCTGACCTCGTCCACGCACCCGGTGATCGTCGCGGGCGGCGGCATCGTCAACTCCGGTGCGTCCGACAAGCTCGTCGAGCTGGCCGAGACCCTCGGGGTTCCGGTCGTTCCCACGCTGATGGGCTGGGGCGCCATCGCCGATGACCACCCGCTGGCCGCAGGCCTGGTCGGCATCCAGACCTCGCAGCGCTACGGCAACGCGAGCTTCCTCGAGAGCGACTTCGTGCTCGGCATCGGCAACCGCTGGGCCAACCGCCACACCGGTGGTCTCGACACGTACCGCAAGGGCCGCACCTTCGTGCACGTCGACATCGAGCCGACCCAGATCGGCCGAGTGTTCGCGCCCGACTACGGTGTGGTCTCCGACGCCGGTGCGTTCATCGACGCGCTGCTCGCCGCCGCCCGCGACCGCGTCGCCGAGCTGCCCGACTACAACGGCTGGGCGCAGGAGTGCCGCGACCGCAAGGCGCGCCTGCAGCGCAAGACGAACTTCGACAACGTGCCGATGAAGCCGCACCGCGTCTACCAGGAGATGCTCACGGCGTTCGACCGCGACACCACCTTCGTCACCACGATCGGCCTGTCGCAGATCGCCGGCGCGCAGCTGCTGCACGTCTACGGCCCGCGCAAGTGGATCAACGCCGGCCAGGCCGGCCCCCTCGGCTGGACCGGCCCCGCCGCGCTCGGTGTCGTCCGCGGCAAGCCGGGCGAGCAGGTCGTCGCGCTCTCGGGCGACTACGACTTCCAGTTCATGATCGAAGAGCTCGCCGTCGGCGCGCAGCACAAGCTGCCGTACATCCACGTCGTGGTGAACAACAGCTACCTGGGGCTGATCCGTCAGTCGCAGCGCGGCTTCGAGATGGACTACGAGGTCTCGCTGGCGTTCGACAACATCAACACCCCGAACGACCCGAACAGCGTCGCGACCGGCTACGGCGTCGACCACGTGAAGGTCGCCGAGGGCCTGGGCTGCAAGGCGATCCGCGTCGAGCGCCCCGAAGAGCTCGCTGCCGGGTTCGCCGAGGCCGCGCGCCTGCGCGACGAGTTCCAGGTGCCCGTGGTGGTCGAGGTCATCCTCGAGCGCGTCACGAACATCGCGATGGGTGCCGACCTCGACACCATGAACGAGTTCGAGGATCTCGCGTCGTCGCCCGCCGATGCACCTGAGGCGATCTACGCTCTGCTTGACTGATCGACATGCGCATCCTCATCGCCTCTGACAAGTTCAAGGGCTCGGCGACGGGCTCCGAGGTGGCGGCGGCGGTCGCCGACGGCATCCGGGAGATCATTCCGGATGCCGTCGTCGACGCGGCTCCCGTCGCCGACGGCGGCGAGGGCACGGTAGACGCGGCCGTCGCCAGCGGCTTCACCCCGGTGACGGTGTCGGTGACGGGTCCGACAGGGCGGCAGGTGGATGCCACCTTCGCCCTGCGCGACGACGAGGCGATCATCGAGATGGCGGCGGCGAGCGGGCTGGACGTGCTGCCGGACGGCGAGAAGGATGCCCTCGGCGCCACGAGTCGCGGCACGGGCGAGCTCATCGTCGCCGCGCTCGATCGGGGTGCGACCTCGATCGTGCTCGGCGTGGGCGGCAGCGCCTGCACCGACGGCGGTGCCGGCATGCTGCAGGCCCTGGGGGTCGCGCTGCGCACCGAGGACCGGCCCGTGCGCCCTGGTGGTGCGGGTCTGGTCGACCTGGTCTCGGCCGACATCTCGGGCCTCGACCCCCGCCTCGACGGCGTGAGCTTCGTGCTCGCTGCCGACGTCGACAATCCACTTCTGGGAGACCGGGGGGCCGCTGCGGTGTTCGCACCGCAGAAGGGGGCGAGCGCCGATGATGTCGCCGTCCTCGAGGCAGGCCTCTCGCGTCTCTCAGAGCTCGTCGACTCCCTGCCGGGAGTGCGCCCGTCGGCCTCGGCGCCCGGCGCGGGCGCGGCCGGGGGAGTCGGCTACGCGGCGCTCGCAGTGCTCGGCGCCGTGCGCGAGCCCGGCATCGATGTCATCCAGCGTCTGACGGGGCTGGAGGCGCGTATCGCCGACGCCGACCTGGTGATCACCGGCGAGGGCAGCCTCGATGATCAGAGCCTCGGCGGCAAGACGCCGCTGGGTGTCTCTGCGGCGGCAGCGAGGGCCGGCAAGCCCGTCGTCGCGGTGTGCGGCCGTACGACGCTGGATGCTGCGCAGGCGACGTCTGCGGGCTTCGCAAAGGTCTACGCGCTGAGCGCCATCGAGCCCGAGCCGGCGAAGAGCATGGCCAACGCCGTGCCGCTGCTGCGCGAGGTCGGCCGAGCGATCGGCGCCGACGCTCCCGCACTGCTCGCCCGCTGAGCCTCGCCCCAGCACTCCAGCCGCAACGCAGGTCTCGCGCGGATGCCGGAGCCGCAGACACGCAAGAGGGGACCGGTCCGCCGGTGGGCGGAGCCGATCCCCTCTTCTCGCGCGTGAGTCCTCAGGCCGCCTTCGGGAAGAGGATGCGGAATGCGCGGACGAAGCCGTTGCCCTCGTCGGCAGGCAGGTGGAAGTCGGGGTCGATGTTGACCGACGGGTTCTCTGCGGACGGGACGTACCCGTTCGCCTCGATCGCGTGTGCGCTCATGTCCCTCTCCGTTCTCGTTTCCATACTGTGGAAGAATCGTCTTGCTATATGAAAAGAGTACGCACGGCGTCAGCGAAGAGTCAATAGCCTTCCACGATGCGCAACGTCCAATCGGGGAAGGCGGGCGCGTCGGCTCCGGGTGACCCGAGCGGTCTCGTCAGTCCCAGTGGCCGGGGCGAGCCAGCACGCGCGACTGCACGGCCACCGCGCCTGGAGCGACCTCGGCGGTGCAGAACAGCAGCGACATGGTCGGGTAGCCGTGCACGTGATTGTCGCGCACGATCGCCCTGTCGTCTTCGGGAGAGAGCGCGGCGCTCTCGCCGAGCACATCCACCCAGCGTGACGCCCAGCCGTCGTCCTCCGGGGCGGCGGCGGCGAAACGGGGCAGCCAGGCGTCGATGCGCGCGGTGCGCGGGTCGTCGAGGTCGTCGTGCGCGATCATGTGCACTCCCTCGGGCACGCGGGTCTCACGCAGTTCGACGCCATCCCACGACAGCACCCGCGTGCCCTCCGGCGTCACCTCGAGCAGATTGAACCCGTGCATCCGCCTCACCAGGTCGCCGCGATCCGGGGCATTTGGCGACCGGCCCGCAACCGAGTCCAGCGCGAGCGAACCGCGCGAGAGAGCCTGGTCGGCAGGCAGGTCGAGCACATCGGCGCGGTTGAGCAGCACGGCGAGGCGGCCGGCGGCCGGGTCGGCGGCGAGCCAGGCGCCGCCGGCGCGGCGATCGCGGATGCCGATCACACCGGGCCTCTCGTCGGGCCACCACTCGCCGAGGTCGTCCCACGGACGGTCGGGATCCTCGTCGCGCACGGCCAGCAGCCGCGCGCGCCGGTCGGATGAGGGGGCGACATCGATCACGACGGTGCACACGAGCATGAGTCTATGCGCGCCCCGCACCCCTGGGGTCTGGGGCAGAATCGAAGCGTGAACATCGTCGTCGCCGTGACCGGCGGGATCGCCGCGTACAAGAGCGTGCACCTGGTGCGCCTGCTGATCAAGGCGGGTCATGAGGTCACCGTCGTGCCGACCGAAGACGCGCTGCGCTTCGTCGGGCTGCCCACCTGGGAGGCGATCAGCCGCAGACCGGTCACCACGAGCGTGCATGAGGACGTCGCGCAGGTGCGCCACGTCGCCCTCGGTCAGGCCGCCGAGCTCGTGATCGTCGCCCCCGCGACCGCGAACACGATCGCGAAGATGGCCGCCGGCCTGGCCGACGACCTGCTGGGCACCACGCTGCTCGCCACCGTGGCGCCGGTCGCGATCGCCCCGGCGATGCACACCGAGATGTGGCGGCATCCCGCGACTCAGGCGAACATCGCCACCCTGCGCGAGCGCGGCGTCGCGATCCTCGGCCCCGACGAGGGCGAGCTGACCGGCGGTGATTCCGGCCCGGGGCGGATGCTCGAGCCCGAGCGGATCATGGCAGAGGCACTCGCCCTGGTCGCGCCGACGTCGTCGGCTGCCGGCGACGAGCAGGATCTCGACGGCCTGCGCGTCGTGGTCTCGGCCGGCGGCACCCGCGAGCCCCTCGACCCGGTGCGCTTTCTCGGCAACCGCTCCAGCGGGCGCCAGGGAGTCGCTCTGGCCCTCGCCGCGGCCGACCGCGGTGCCGAGGTCGAGCTCGTCGCCGCGCACATCGACGGCGCGGTGCTGGCCGATGCCGCGCGTCACCCCGGCATCCGCATCGCGCATGCGGGAACCGCGGCCGAGCTCGGCGAGGCGATGCGTCGCGCATCGGAGGACGCGGCGGTGATCGTGATGGCCGCTGCCGTCGCCGACTACCGCCCGGCCGACGTCTCCGACCGCAAGCTGACCAAGGAGTCGGGTCCGCTCGAGAGCATCGAGCTGGTGCAGAACGAGGACATCGTCGCCCATCTGGCCGCGCGGCGTCACCCGGGGCAGGTCGTGGTCGCTTTCGCGGCCGAGACGCCGGATGACCGTGACGAGCTGCTCGAGCGCGCACGGCGCAAGCGCGAGCGCAAGGGCGTCGATCTGCTGGTGGTCAACGAGGTCGGCTGGGACCGGGGCTTCGAATCGGGCGAGAACGCCGTGCACGTCATCGGCGACGGCGGTGCGGTCGTGGCCAGGGCATCCGGAAGCAAGCGGTCGGTCGCCGACGACATCTGGGATGTCATCGCCGACGTCCTCGACTGACCCGGTCGAGCGAGTCAGGCGGCGTCAGCCGCCGATGTACGACATCTCGATGCGCTTGCGCTGCGTGCGCAGCGCCGGGGTCAGCCCGGCGCGGATCTCGGAGTAGCGGTCGCTGCGGCCACCCCAGATGGATGCCATGGCCGCGGCGAGCTCGACGTCGTCGGCGCCGCCGCGCATGAGCGCCCGCAGGTCGTGGCCCTTCGAGGCGAACAGGCAGGTGAACAGCTTTCCCTCGGTCGAGATCCTCGCGCGTGTGCACGTGCCGCAGAACGCGTTGGTGACGCTGGAGATCACCCCGATCTCGCCCGTGCCGTCGGCGTAGCGCCAGCGCTTCGCGGTCTCGCCCGTCACGGTCGACGCCGCCTGCTCGAGCGGGAACTCCGCCCCGATGCGCTCGATGATCTCGGCAGAGGGCACGACCTCGTCGAGCGACCAGCCGTTGGTGTTGCCCACGTCCATGTACTCGATGAAGCGCAGGATGTACGGGGTGCCCTTGAAGTGCCTGGCCATGTCGAGGATCTCGCCGTCGTTGACGCCGCGTTTGACGACCATGTTCAGCCGGATCGGGCCGAGGCCCGCCGCGTGGGCCGCGTCGATGCCGTCGAGCACCCGGCTCACGGGGAAGCGCACGTCGTTCATCCGCTGGAACAGCTCATCGTCGAGCGAGTCGAGCGAGACCGTGACCCGCTTCAATCCCGCCGCCTTGAGCGCCTCGGCCTTCACGGCGAGTGCCGAGCCGTTCGTGGTCAGCGCGAGGTCGAGCGGGTGGCCTTCGGGCGTGCGGATCGCGGCGAGCTGCTCGATGAGCGTCTCGATGCCGCGGCGCAGCAATGGCTCGCCACCGGTCAGCCGCAGCTTCTGCACGCCGTGCGCGGCGGCGACGGTGGCGATGCGGGTGATCTCCTCGAAGCTCAGCAGCTCGTCGCGGTCGAGGAAGGCGTAGTCCCGGCCGAAGACCTCCTTCGGCATGCAGTACACGCAGCGGAAGTTGCAGCGGTCGGTCACCGAGATGCGCAGATCGCGCAGAGGGCGATCCAATTCGTCGGTGAGCATGGAGCCTGTATACCACATGGTGAAATCAAACTTTCACACAATGCTGGACGAGAGCCGAGGATCCTGTTACGGTCTTTCTCAGCCCGGAACCGCGACCACGAGTTCCGAGTCGACAACAGAAGAACAAGCGGTTCGACGTATATCTCGTGGAACGTTCCGATCCGGATCCGACCCGATAAGCCGTATCACTGCTGTGAGATTGCAAGGAAGCTCTCAAGCATGTCAACCACCGCTCTCGGGGCACAGCTCACACCTGCCCAGTACCTCGCCCGTGCCGTCGACATCGCCGTGCAGAACGTCCGCAATGCGGGCGGTCCGTTCGGAGCGATCGTCGTATCGGCAGACGGCCAGGTCTTCGAAGGGGTCAATCGCGTCACCGCGAACCTCGACCCCTCTGCTCACGCCGAGGTGACCGCCATCCGCAACGCCTGCCAGGGGCTCGGCACATTCGACCTCACCGGCGCCACGCTCTACACGAGCTGCGAACCCTGCCCGATGTGCCTCGCCACCTCGCTGTGGGCGCGCATCGACCGGGTCTACTTCGCGGCAGACCGCGACGACGCGGCGGATGCCGGTTTCGACGACGCCGTGTTCTACCGGTACTTCGAGGGCGGCCCCGCCGATCGAGAGATCATGCCGGTCGCGCGCGAGACCCTCGACGACGACACGCGCATCGCGCCCTTCACCGAGTGGACCCAGAACTCGGCCCGCACCGAGTACTGATCCACTCCCGCCGACTCACCGAGCACCGACTCACCGAGCACCGACGCCCGAGCGCCGACGCTCGAGCGCACGCTCATCCACCCATCCCTCTCCACCCGACAGAGAGCACTATCGCCATGTCTCAGACCACCGGCATCCGCGACGACGCGGACCTTCCCCGCAAGAGCACCACGACCACGGCCAACACCACGAGCACCCCCGAGCCGCGCAGCGCGCTCGACCGCTTCTTCGAGATCACCAAGCGCGGATCCACGGTTCCGCAGGAGATCCGCGGCGGCGTCGTGACCTTCTTCGCGATGGCCTACATCGTCATCCTCAACCCGATCATCCTCTCGGGAGGCGTCGACGCCGTCGGCAACTCCCTCGACTTCGCTCAGGTCGGGGCCGTCACCGGTCTCACCGCCGGTGTCATGACGCTGCTGATGGGCTTCATCGCCCGCGTGCCGTTCGCACTCGCCGCCGGACTCGGCATCAACTCGTTCCTCGCCGTCTCGGTCGTGCAGGGTGTCACCTGGCCCGAGGCGATGGGTCTGGTGATGATCAACGGCGTGCTGATCGTGCTGTTCGGGGCCACGGGCATCCGGACCGCGATCTTCCACGCCGTGCCCCACGCGCTCAAGGCGGCCATCACGGTCGGCATCGGCCTGTTCATCGCCTTCATCGGCTTCGTCGACTCGGGCTTCGTCAACCGCACGCCCGCCGGCCCTCCGGTGCAGCTCGGTGACGGAGGCTCGCTCAGCTCGGTCCCCACCCTGATCTTCATCGGCACGATGGTGCTGATGGGCGTGCTGATCGCCAGGAGAGTGCCCGGTGCGATCCTCATCGGCATCGTCGCCGGCACGGTCGTGTCGATCATCGTCGAGGGCCTTCTGAAGCTCGGCCCGACCGTCGGCAGCGACGGTGAGGTCAACCCGGCGGGCTGGCACATGACCGTTCCCGGTGTGCCGACGAACTGGTTCAGCCTGCCCGACTTCTCGCTCATCGGTCAGTTCGACCTCGTCGGCTCGTTCGGGCGCATCGGCGCACTGGCGGCGATCATGCTCGTCTTCACCCTGCTGTTCACGAACTTCTTCGACGCCATGGGAGCCATGACCGGGCTCGCGAAGCAGGCAGGCATCGCGAACAAGGATGCGACGTTCCCCCGTCTGCGCAGCGCCTTCGTGGTCGAGGGTGCAGGCGCCGTGGTCGGCGGCGGCACGTCGAGCTCGTCGGCGACGGTGTTCATCGACAGCGCCGCAGGCATAGCCGAGGGGGCCCGCACGGGCCTCGCCTCGGTGATCACCGGCGCGCTGTTCCTGTTCTCGATGTTCCTCACTCCGCTCACCGCGATCGTGCCCATCGAGGTCGCCGCCGCAGCGCTCGTGATCGTGGGCGCGCTGATGATGGCGCAGATCCGGGAGATCAACTTCAACAAGTTCTCGGTCGCCATGCCCGCGTTCCTCACGATCGTGACGATGCCGCTGACCTACTCGATCGCGAACGGCATCGGCGCGGGCTTCATCGCGTGGGCGCTGATCAACACCCTGGCCGGCCGTGCGCGCAAGGTGCACTGGCTGCTGTGGGTGGTCGCCGCCGGATTCGCGATCTACTTCGCACGCGGTCCGATCGAGGCGCTGCTGAGCGGGTCCGCCGGCTGAGTCGCACGGCCAGAGAGAGGAACCCCGGCCCGGGCAGCGGGTCGGAGTTCCTCTCTCTATATATAAGGAGTGGATCAGCCGGATGCCGCCGGCGCGGCCTCCTCGATCAGCTGCAGGATGCGCGCGGCGACGCTCACCGCGATCACCGCCGGCTGCTTGCCCGATACCTCGGGCACCCCGATGGGCGTCGTCACGCGGTCGAGCTCAGCGTCGGTGTGACCGAGCTCGAGCAGCTTCTTGCGGAAGCGCGCCCACTTCGACGCCGACCCGATCAAGCCGATCGATCCGAGCGCCGGAGTGCGCAGCGACTGATCGACGATCGCGAGATCCTCCACGTGATCGTGCGTCATCACCAGCACATGGGCACCGGCGGGGAGGTCCAGCAGCGCGGCCTCTGGCACGGGCGCATGATGCGAGCGGATGCCGGCGACGGCATCCGCCGTGACGGGCGCCAGGCGCTCGGGATCGAGCATCTCGGCACGCGAGTCGATGAGGTGCAGCGAGAGCTCATGACGCGACAGGATGCGCGCGAGTTCGAGCCCCACATGCCCCATGCCGAACACCGCCACCGAGGGCACGACCCGCACCGGTTCGAGCATGATCGTGACCTCTCCTCCGCAGCACTGCACTCCGTACTCGGTCGTCGCCTTGTCGCTGAGCGTCAGTGTGAGCAGCTGCGGCTCGGCCGTGCCGGAGGCGAGCATCTCACGGGCGCGATCGGTGGCGGTGGCCTCGAGGTTGCCGCCACCGATCGTGCCGAACTGGTCGCTGGGCGAGATGACCATCTTCGCGCCGCCGTTGCGGGGCGCGTGCCCGCGCACCATGGCCAGCGTCACGATCACCGCGGGCGTGCGGCTCTCGCGCAGCGCGCGCAGGGCGTCCAGCCAGTCGACCATGTCAGACCGCTGCGAGCTCGGGCTCCGGCTCCGCGGCGCCCTCGGCAGAGCGGGCGGTCTCGACAGCCCAGTACACCGACTCCGGCGTCGCAGGCGACGCCAGATCGACCGAGTGACCTGCGGGGCCGAAGGCCGCGACGGCCTGCCTCAGCGCCTCGCGCGCGCTGAACGCGAGCATGAACGGCGGCTCGCCGACGGCCTTCGAGCCGTAGACCGCGCCGTCTTCACGTGCGTTCTGGAACAGGCGCACGGTGAACTCCTCGGGCATCTCCGAGAAGCTCGGCAGCTTGTAGGTCGACGCCGACTGGGTCTGCAGACGACCGCGGTGCGGCCCGTCGCTGGCATCCCACCGCAGGTCCTCGAGCGTCAGCCAGCCCATGCCCTGCACGTACGCGCCCTCGATCTGGCCGATGTCGAGCATGGGCGACAGCGAGTCGCCCACATCGTGCACGATGTCGACGCGGCGGATGCGGTACGCACCGGTGAACCCGTCGACCTCGACCTCGGTCGCGGCGGCGCCGTAGGCGAAGTACTTGAACGGCGAGCCCTGCATGAGCTCGGGGTTCCAGTGCAGGCCTGCCGTGCGGTAGTAGCCCGCGGCGAACAGCTGCACGCGCTGGAAGTAGGCGGCCTTCGCGACCTCGGCGAAGGTCACGCGCTCGTCCTTGCCGAGAGCCGTCACGAACCCGCCGCCGAAGCGCACGTCGCGCTCGTCGACGCCCAGCAGGCGCCCGGCCACCGCGGCCATCCGCTCGCGGATCTGGTCGCACGCGTTCTTCACCGCTCCGCCGTTGAGGTCGGCGCCCGATGAGGCGGCCGTGGCCGACGTGTTCGGCACCTTGTCGGTGCGGGTGGGCGCGAGGCGCACCTGATGCAGCTCGAGGCCGAGAGCGGTCGCGGCGATCTGCAGCATCTTCGTGTGCAGACCCTGGCCCATCTCGGTTCCGCCGTGATTGACGAGCACCGAGCCGTCCTTGTAGACGTGCACGAGGGCGCCCGCCTGATTGAACGCGGCGAAGTTGAACGAGATGCCGAACTTGATCGGCGTCATCGAGATCCCCCGCTTCACGTCGCGGTTCTCGGCGTTGAACGCCTCGATCTCGACGGTGCGCTCGGCGATCGACGCCTCGTCGGAAAGCTGGTCCCAGATCGTCGGCATCCGCTCGGCGTCCTTCACCAGCTGACCGTACGGGGTGGTCTGCCCCGGCTGGTAGAAGTTGCGCCGGCGCAGCTCGAGCGGGTCGATGCCGAGCGTCGGGGCGACCCGGCCGAGGATGTCTTCGATCAGGAACACGCCCTGCGGGCCGCCGAAGCCGCGGTACGCGGTGTTCGACTGCTTGTTCGTCTTCGCGATCCGCCCGTAGGCGTGCACATTCGGGATCCAGTAGGCGTTGTCGAGATGGCAGAGGGCGCGGCCCAGCACCGGCTCCGACAGGTCGATCGACCAGCCGCCGTCGGCCGTGAGCACGGCGTCGAGCGCCTGCAGCATGCCGTTCTCATCGAGGCCGACCTTCCAGCTGATGTGGAAGGGGTGCCGCTTGCCCGTCATCGTGAGGTCCTGCGTGCGGTTCAGGCGCACCCGCACAGGGCGGCCGGTGAGCTTGGCCCCGAGCGCGGCGATGGCGGCGAAGCCGTGCGGCTGCATCTCCTTGCCGCCGAAGCCGCCGCCCATGCGCAGGCACTGCACGGTGACCTCGTTGGCATGGATGCCCAGCACATGCGAGACGAGATCCTGCGTCTCGGTCGGATGCTGTGTCGAGCACTGGATGAAGTACTGCCCCTCGGAGTCGCGCACGGCGAACGACGCGTGGGTCTCGAGGTAGAAGTGCTCCTGGCCGGCGAACTCGGTGACCCCTTCGAAGACGTGTGCCGAGCTCGCGAGGGCTGCGGCGGCGTCGCCGCGCTGAACCGTGCGCGGGGTGCCCATGAACGACTGCGCCTCGATGGCGTCGTGCACGGTGATCAGCGACGGCAGCTCTTCGTACTCGACCTTCACGCGCTCGGCGCCGAGGCGCGCGGCCTCCTGCGTCTCACCGAGCACCCACACCAGAGCATGGCCGTAGAACATGGCCTCGCTGGGGAAGAGGGGCTCATCGTTGCGGATTCCGGCGTCGTTGAGGCCCGGCACGTCGTCGGCGGTGAGCACGCGGACGACGCCGGGCACCTCGTAGGCGCCGGAGACGTCGATGGTCACGCGCGCGTGCGCGCTGGTGGACTGCACGGGCCACGCGGTGAGCGTGCCGTGCGTCTGCGTGGCGATGTCGTCGGTGTACATCGCCGCACCCGTGACGTGCAGCGCCGCACTCTCGTGCACGGCGCGGTGGCCGACGACGGGGTTCTCGGGGCGGTCGGCGAGAGCGCTCATGCCGACACCTCCTTCGACTGGATGACGGTCTGGCTGTAGAACTTCAGCAGGGCCGAGCCCAGCATGTGCGAGCGGTACTCGCTGCTGGCCCGGTGGTCGGACATCGGGGTGCCCTCGGACTGCAGGATGGCGGATGCCTCCTTCACCGTGGCGATGCTCCACGGCTTGCCGATCAGCGCCTGCTCGGTCGCGGTGGCGCGCAGCGGAGTGGCGGCGACGCCGCCCAGCCCGATGCGGGCCGAGGTGACGGAGCCGTCCTCGATGTCGAACGCGAAGCCGATCGCCACCGACGAGATGTCGTCGAAGCGGCGCTTCGCGATCTTGTGGAACGCGGTGTACTCGGCGAGCGGCAGCGGGATGCGCACGGCGACGATCAGCTCGTTCTTCGCACGCACGGTCTGCCGGTAGCCGGTGAAGTAGTCGGCCAGCGGCACCTCGCGCTCGCCGTCGGCGGATGCCAGCACCAGGCGCGCATCGAGGGCCAGGAGCGCGGGCGGGGTGTCGCCGATCGGCGATCCGGTGCCGAGGTTTCCGCCGATCGTGCCGCGATTGCGGATCAGGCGGGAGGCGAACTGCGGGAAGAGCTTGGCGAGCAGCGGCACCCGCCCGCCGAGGCGGCGCTCGACGTCGGACAGCGGCAGGGCGGCGCCGATCTCGACGTACTCGTCGGTCTCGGTGAGACCGCGCAGCTCGTCGAGCTGGTCGATCGCGACGACGAACGGAGCGCGACGACCGCGGATGTTGACCTCGACGCCCCAGTCGGTCGAGCCGGCGACGATCAGGGCATCCGGCTCATCGCGCACCAGACGCAGGGCCTCGGCGAGGGTCGCGGGGCGCACGAAGCGTCCGCCTGCCACCTGCACGTCAGTGGCGACGACCGGGGGAGCGGGCTGCGACAGACGCCGCTGCAGCGGATCGTCGCCACCGGGCGCGCCGAGCGCGTAGGCCGCGTCGCGGATGGGGCGGTAGCCCGTGCAGCGGCACAGGTTGCCGCTGAGAGCGTGCAGGTCGAAGCCGTTCGGGCCGATCTCGTGGTCGTTGTCGCCGTCGTGCACTGCGTCGCCGACGTGCACGGGGCAGTCGTCGCCCGCCGAGTCGCGCTCGGGCCGGTAGTACTCGGCGGCCATGCTGCACGCGAACCCCGGGGTGCAGTAGCCGCACTGGGATCCGCCGGCCTCGGCCAGCTTCTGCTGCACCGGATGCAGGCTCTCGACACCGCCGAGGCCCTCGGCGGTGACGATCTCCTGGCCGTCGAGGGCGTAGACCGGAACCAGGCATGCGTTGACGGGCGTCCAGCGGGTCGTGCCGTCGTCGTCGGCCGTGGCGATCATCATCGCGCAGGCGCCGCATTCGCCTTCCGCGCAGCCTTCCTTGCTGCCGGGCAGGCCCGACTCGCGCAGCCAGTCGAGGGCCGTCACGTGGGTGGCAACACCGCCGAGCGGGCGGCTCTGCCCGTTCACGGTGACCGTGATGTCAGTCATTCTCTCTCCTCGGGTATGACGCCGGGGCGTCTCTGCGCACGCTGCTCGCGTGCCTGCTGAGATCCCGAGGGGTGAGCGCCGCACTGCGCTCGCACCGGGCGATCACATGGCGACGTCGCGCGCGGTTGCCGTGAGTCTAGTGCGAACCGATGGCGAGGCCTCGGAATCGTGATGAAGGCGATTCCGCAGGCGATGGCTCAGGCGCCGTGGGCGTACCAGTTCCCCCACGCGGTGGAGCTCTCGGAAGGGGCGGTGGCGTAAACGTCGGCGTGCATCGCGGCCCCTCTCCTCACTGAGTTCCTGATCTGCTGCGAGTTCCGGGATTCGGAAACTTCTTTCTGATCACCGGCCAGTGTACGCGGGGTGCAGAGAGGTGGTCAAGCATTCGCCGTGTGCGCGGCTGCGTCGGAGACGCCAGGTGATCTGTGCGCCGGGCGGAGTGTCGGGGGTCGGCGCGCCGCGAGCGTGCCGGACCGTCTGACGGTTCCGACAGGGAAGACGCCAGGCCGGCGGCGCCGCCGGGTCTCGTGACGGCGTCACCGGCGAGGAAGGTGCGCGGACTGCTCAGATCGCGTCGGGCATGAGAGCGCGCAGCTTCGTGCGCACAGGCCCGTCGACCTGCGACCACAGGGGGCGGACGGCGGCGACACCGGCGACGGTCGGCCGCACCCAGCGCTCCTGTCGCTGAGCGAGCCCTCGTCGGACGAGCTGGTCGAGGCGACGGCGGAAGCGGCGGGCATGCAGGGGCCCGCCGATGGTGCTCGCCGCGAAGAGCGATTCCTCGGTCGTAGGCTCGGGCTGCTGCAGCTCGCGCTCGACCATCGTGTTCAGGATCTCCCAGGCGTCGCGGTGCAGCAGCGCGCCGTCGGCGCTTCCCCGCAGCAGCTCACGATAGATGTCGCTGCCCAGCGGACCGCCGCCGGTCTCAACGAGGTGTGTCATGTCGTCACTGCTGTGAATCGCTCCCATGCCTGAAGAGAGTCGGTGCACGCCGATTCGTGACGCAACCCTCGCCGGGTTGACGAATGTTGGCGCGAACGCTGATTCCGTGGCCTGAATCGACCGGCGAGATCGCCGGACACATGCGACGGCAGGACACAGGGGCAGGGCCTCTCGGAACCGGGAGAACCGGTTCCGAGAGGCCCTGGCGTCGAGGCGCGAGATCAGCAGGCGGTGATGTTCCGCGTGCTCAGCGCTCGACCGGTGTCATCCACGCGTCTGCGCGAGGAACCGCTCACCCCCCGGTGCCACCGGTTCCGCCCGTGCCACCGGTTCCGCCCGTGCCGCCGGTGCCGTTGCCGGCCGCGGTGATCGAGAGGGAATGAGTCCGGAAGCCCCGAGACGTTCTGATGGCTCCACCATTTCCTGCGGGTGAGACGCAGCCTGGCGAGTTCAGGAAGCGAGGGCGCCAGGTGACATCGAGATAGATGCGGAACTGCGTCCACCTGGTCGGATTCCATCCCGTCGGGACGGTGCTCTCGATGACGGTGCCGGTGGCGCTCGAGAGAGGGATGGCCATGGTTCCCGGTGCGCCCGTCGCAGTGACGAGCGTCGTTCTCGGGAGGTTCGTGTAGGTGAAGGTGTACGCCCACTCTCCGTTCACGAACGCCGAGTTCGTCAGGCTCCATCCCGAGGGCAGCTGCGTCCACGCCACGCCCACCGGAAGGTAGTAGGTGATCGAGTACGTCAGGGTCTCGACGGACACCTGCCCGGGAGCAGAAGTGCCGTACGACCATGCAGGGAAGGTGCCCCTCCAGGCATCTCCGAAGCCCACGCTGATCGTTCCCGTGGTCTGCCCGGGGAGCCAGGTGCCGTCCGGTGCGGACGGGCCGTAGCTCATGGTCACGGAGGCGCCGTAGTACGGCGCCACAGTCGGGCAGGCTTGACCGGATGCTGCCGCGATCGGCGCCGCCACGGCGACGGCGATGGCGGGAAGGCTCCACGCCGCGCCTTTGACGACCGTGCGGCGATGGAGCAGGCGCTCATCGCCGCTCGATCTCGTCTCGGCCCCAGTGGTGTCGTTCATTGTTTCTCCCCAGAGTCATTGCGGTCTCCGAGCCCCCGCTCGGCGCAATCCGGGTCCCAGTGTGCGGGTCTCGCGATCTCCGGCCTCCTCGCACGGCGGGAACCTGGCGCAAAGTGCGGGTACGAAGGCGTGAAATGAATGAGTTGCCGTGATTCGTGTCCCGAAGTAAACTTGAGTCCATACCACTCAACTTTGAAGGAGTCTCCTCAGGAGGACGAATGACCAACCCGGCACAGAACGACGAGCAGCAGAGCGCCCTGGAGCAGTTCGGCATCAACCTCACCGATCGCGCCCGCCAGGGCAAGCTCGACCCGGTGATCGGCCGCGACAGCGAGATCCGTCGGGTGAGCCAGGTGCTCACCCGACGCACGAAGAACAATCCCGTGCTCATCGGCGAGCCTGGCGTCGGAAAGACCGCCGTCGTCGAGGGGCTCGCGCAGCGCATCGTCGCGGGCGACGTCGCCGAGTCCCTCAAGGACAAGGAGCTCGTCTCGCTCGACATCTCGGCCCTCGTCGCCGGTGCCATGTACCGCGGGCAGTTCGAGGAGCGCCTGAAGAGCGTGCTCAAGGAGATCACCGAATCCGACGGCAAGGTCATCACGTTCATCGACGAACTGCACGTGCTGATGGGCGCCGGCGGCGGTGAGGGCTCGGTCGCGGCATCCAACATGCTCAAGCCCATGCTCGCCCGCGGCGAGCTGCGCATGATCGGCGCCACCACCCTCAACGAGTACCGCGAGTTCATCGAGAAGGATGCGGCTCTCGAGCGACGGTTCCAGCAGGTGTACGTCGGTGAGCCGTCGGTCGAGGACACCGTGGCGATCCTGCGCGGACTCAAGGGCCGCTACGAGGCGCACCACGGGGTCACGATCTCCGACACCGCGCTCGTGGCATCCGCTGCACTGTCGAACCGCTACCTGCCCAGCCGCCAGCTGCCGGACAAGGCAATCGACCTGATCGACGAGGCCATGTCGCGGCTGAAGATGGAGATCGACTCGTCTCCCGTCGAGATCGACGAGCTCAAGCGCCAGGTCGACCGGATGAAGCTCGAAGAGCTCGCCCTCAAGCGAGAGAAGGACGCCGCCTCCAAGGAGCGCCTCGCGGCCCTCCGCGAGCAGATGGCCGGGCTCGAGCACGAGCTGGCCGCCCTCGAAGAGCGCTGGGCACGCGAGCGTCAGGGACTGAACCGCGTCGGCGAGCTGAAGAAGCAGCTCGACGAGGCCACGACCCAGCGCGACCTCGCGATGCGCGAAGGCGACTACACCAAGGCATCCAAGCTCGAGTACGAGACCATCCGGCGCCTCAACGCCGAGATCGCCGAGGCCGAGCAGGCCGAGGCGGCCGTCTCGAACGAGGGGCGGATGGTCAACGAGCAGGTCACCGAAGAGGACATCGCCGCCGTGATCGCCGCGTGGACGGGCATCCCGGTCGGACGCCTTCTGCAGGGCGAGAGCGAGAAGCTGCTGCATCTCGAGAGCGAGCTCGGCAAGCGCCTGATCGGGCAGAAGGATGCCGTGAAGGCTGTGTCGGACGCCGTCCGGCGCTCGCGCGCCGGCATCAGCGACCCCGGTCGTCCGACGGGATCGTTCCTCTTCCTCGGTCCGACCGGCGTGGGCAAGACCGAGCTGGCCAAGGCACTCGCGGAGTTCCTCTTCGACGACGAGCACGCCATGGTGCGCATCGACATGAGCGAGTACGGAGAGAAGCACTCGGTCTCGCGCCTCGTCGGCGCCCCTCCCGGGTACATCGGCTACGAGCAGGGCGGTCAGCTGACCGAGGCCGTGCGGCGGCGCCCGTACTCGGTGGTGCTGCTCGACGAGGTCGAGAAGGCGCATCCCGAGGTGTTCGATGTGCTGCTGCAGGTGCTCGACGACGGGCGGCTGACCGACGGCCAGGGCCGCACGGTCGACTTCTCGAACGTCATCCTGATCCTCACCTCGAACATCGGCTCGCCGATCCTCATCGACCCCGTCATGTCGCCCGACGACAAGCGCGAGGCGGTGATGGCGCTGGTGCGGCAGTCGTTCCGCCCCGAGTTCCTGAACCGGCTCGACGACATCGTCATGTTCCAGGCGCTCTCGCACGACGATCTCGCGCAGATCGTCGAGCTCGCGGTCGACGGCCTGCAGCGCCGGCTCGGCGATCGCAGGCTGACGCTGGCGGTGACTCCGGATGCCCGTGCGTGGCTCGCCGAGCGCGGCTACGACCCGGTGTTCGGTGCGCGGCCGCTGCGCAGGCTCATCCAGACAGAGGTGCAGAACCGTCTTGCGACCGCGCTGCTCTCGGGCGGCGTGCATGACGGCGACGTGGTGCGGGTCGATGTCGCAGCCGACGGCAGCGGCCTTGCGCTCACGGCATCCGGGATCTGACCCTCGCTCCGCGCTTCCTGAACCCGCGAGACTTCTGTTCCAGCACGAGACGTGCGCTCTAGGGCGCAGTCTCGTGCTGGAACGCACGTCTCGTGAGGCCGCGGCATGAGGGGCGAGCGGCGCGAGCGCTGGGGTGGGTCCGTCACGCGCCTAGCGCGGGGGTACTGATGCCGGCGGCTGCGAGACGTCCCTCCCACGCCTTGAGTCGCCTTTGCCGGATCCCCTCTGCGACGGGGGTGAGAACGCAGAAGGCTGCCGCAGTGCGAGTGGGCGCGGAGACGACATTGGCGATCAGCACCACGGAGAAGAGCATGATCGCGAGCATCGCGTGCACCGTGTCTGCCGCCCCCAGCCGATGAGTCAGTGCAACCGCGAAGACGCAGGTGATGACCAGAGTGAGCCCACGTCTCGCGAGACCGGCGATGCAGCGCAGCAGGGCGAGCACGATGACGACGGTGGCGCTGACGATGAGGGCGGGTCCCAGATCCGACGGACCGTCGGCGAGGGCAAGGCCTCCCGCGAGCGTGATGAGCAGGAGCAGTGCCACGCTGAGTCCGCGTGTCTGGGAGCGTGGCTGAGGCGTCGGCGTCGACATCAGCCAGTTCAGGGCAGACGACGACCTCGGGAGGACTCCGCCCGCGTCGAGCACCTCGGCGATTCCCGCAGCGGTGAGAGCGCCGACGGCGCTCAGAGCCCACCAGAGCGGCGTGTCAGACGTGGCGCGCGTCGCCACCATCGCCGACGTCATGCTCCCGACGACGGTCAGTCCGCAGAAGAGCAGGAGGACGGCTGCCAGAACCGAGGCCATCACGATGGTGACCGCGCGATTCGCTCCCCATTCGAGAACAGCGCTGCGGGCGGCTGCGCGGCTCCCGGCGCACACCGCTGCGGACAGGATGACGGCGCCGATGATCGGTGCCGCAGCCGCCGACCCGATCGCGCTCCACGAAGACACCGCCAGTACGAGCAGAGAGGTGAGCAGCAGCGCGCGAGTCGCCAGGCGGCGAACGCGTCGACGGAGAGCCGGGCGCCGAAGCTCCTCCACGCGCCGGTGCAGTTCGGCCGCATCGGGCACGGTCTTCAGATCGCTCGCAACGAGCCAGACATAGAAGCCTCGGGTCGCCTCGAGAAGCAGCAGCGCTGTCAGCAGCCACGCGGTGAGTGCAGGCAGACGCCCTGCGCCGCCGACGCTGAGAGAGAGCGCGACGAGCGCCGAGAGGCCGGTGACGGCGCTCAGGACCAGGAGCTCGATGAATGTGAGCACGCGAAAGGCCGCGCCCGCCTGGGCCCACGTGGAGTGGGCCGTGAACTCGTTCTCCCAGAAGGGCCTTCCCGTCGGCCGGCTCTCATCGAGGGCGCGGAGCCGGCGTCCTGTCGCATCGAGTGCCACGGCGAGGGCGATCGCGATGGCGGCGAAGACAGCCAGAAAACCGTAGATTCGAGCGTCGGGATCGATGCCGTCAGGCTGGGTGCCGTCGGCGAGCCGGCCCACGAGGTCTCGGTGCAGGCCGACGAGCGTCCTGCCGAAGTCGACAGCGGGCGGATCGAGCAGGGTCAGCGCGAGATAGGCCAGGACTGAGGAGAAGAAAGCGGCTCCGAAAGCGGAGACCCCGACGGCGCGACGTCCCTTGCTGATGGCGGTGTTCATCTCACGCTGGAGACGCAGGTCACGCGAGACGGCAGCGTCGGCAGGAGGATGGGCGTTCACGACCCCCACGCTACCGATGCTCATCGCGCTCACGGGGCAATCGCATCAGCCAAGGGCGATGATGCTTTCACCATGTGAAAGATTGCGTTCGATATTCGGAAAAAGTATTGACGTCGCTCCCGGCGATCGGTCATGATCGGGAATGCCTCCGAAGACGGAGGCACCTGGATCAGCAGACAGGCGAACTGAGCTGGCTCACCCGAGAGCCGGATCCGCCGGCTCCGCTGATCCCGAGATGGAGCACACCCCATGACCGCACCGCAGCGCAGCATCTGGCTGAAGAACCCGCTCGGCATCCACACCGGTGACAGCGCCGATGCCCGTGGGGGCATCGTCATCGAGGGTGCGCGCGTGCTCGAGGCCGTCCCGCTGGGCGGCGCGCCCTCGCGCCCGGTCGACGAGACCATCGACGCATCGAGGCACGTGATCATCCCAGGTCTCATCAACACGCACCACCACTTCTACCAGACGCTCACCCGCGCCTGGACGCCGGTCGTCAGCGCCGAGCTGTTCGGCTGGCTGAAGGGCCTGTACGGCGTATGGGCAGGGCTCACTCCGCGCGACCTCGAGCTCGCGACGACCGCCGCCCTCGCCGAGCTGCTGCTGTCGGGCTGCACCACCGCGGCCGACCACCACTACCTGTTCCCCAACGGCCTCGAAGAGGGCATCGACGTGCAGGTCGACGTCGTGAAGAGGCTCGGCATGCGCGCGACCCTCACCCGCGGCTCGATGTCGCTCGGTGAGAAGGACGGCGGGCTGCCGCCGCAGCAGACCGTTCAGGATGCCGAGACGATCCTCGCCGACAGCGAGCGCCTCATCGGCGCGTACCACCAGCGCGGCGAAGGGGCCTTCGCGCAGATCGGCCTCGCGCCGTGCTCGCCGTTCTCGGTCACGACCGGGGTCATGCGCGACACCGCCCGGCTCGCCGAGGATCTCGACGTGCGCCTGCACACCCACCTCGCCGAGACCCTCGACGAAGAGGACTTCTGCCGCGAGATGTTCGGCCTGCGCACGGTCGACTACCTCGAGAGCGTGGGGTGGCTGAGCGACCGCACGTGGCTCGCGCACGGCATCCACTTCGACGACGACGAGGTCGCGCGGCTGGGTGCCGCCGGCACGGCCGTCTCGCACTGCGCCACCTCGAACATGCGACTCGCCTCGGGAATCGCCCGCGCGGTCGAGCTGCAGGAGGCCGGCGTGCCGGTCGGGCTCGGCGTCGACGGCTCGGCATCCAACGACGGATCGAACATGATCCAGGAGGTGCGCCAGGCGCTCTACCTGCAGCGGCTGCGCTACGGCGCCGCAGCCGTCACTCCCGAGCGAGCCCTCGACTGGGCGACCCAGGGCTCGGCCCGTGCGCTCGGGCGCAGCGACGTCGGAGTGCTCGCCCGGGCAGGCAGGCGGACCTCGCGATGTTCACGCTCGACGAGCTGCGCTTCTCAGGCAGCCACGACCCGGTCGCCGCTCTGCTGCTCTGCGGCGCCGAGCGCGCCGACCGTGTCATGATCGGCGGCACCTGGCGGGTGCTCGACGGTCAGATCGTCGGCCTCGACCTTCCCCAGCTCATCGCCCACCACAGCGAGGCGGCCCGCGGCCTTCTCGCCCGACATTCCTGAAATCCCCCGCAACACCGATCCACCCCACTCGACGAAGAGGTCCAGAAAATGAGTAAGCAGACGAAGGAAGCGCTCCGCCCGGAGGACGAGCGCCTGTCCATCGGCGCCACCTTCGGGTACGGACTCCAGCACGTGCTCACGATGTACGGCGGCATCATCGCCCCGCCGCTGATCATCGGGCAGCTCGCGGGGCTGAGCCCTGCAGAGATCGGCGTGCTCATCGCGTCGTGCCTCTTCATGGGCGGTCTCGCGACGATCCTGCAGACGGTCGGCATCCCGTTCTTCGGCTCGCAGCTGCCGCTCGTGCAGGGCGTCTCGTTCGCCGGAGTCGCGACCATGGGCGCGATCGTCACCAACGGAGGCGGCCTGCCGGCGGTGTTCGGGTCGGTGATAGCCGCATCGGTGATCGGCCTGCTGATCGCGCCGATCTTCGCGATGGTCATCCGGTTCTTCCCGCCGGTCGTCACCGGTGTCGTGATCACCACTATCGGTCTGACCCTGCTGCCGGTCGCGGCACGCTGGGCGATGGGCGGCAACGCCACAGCCGACGACTTCGGCGCACCCGAGAACCTGCTGCTCGCCTTCGTCACGCTGCTGTTCGTGCTGATCCTCAGCAAGGTGCCGGTGGGCGCGATCTCGCGCCTGTCGATCCTGCTCGCGATCGTCGCAGGCACGATCTTCGCCGCGTTCCTCGGACGCGTCGACTTCTCGCAGGTCGGCGAGGGCGCGATCTTCGCGTTCCCGACGCCGTTCGCCTTCGGCTGGCCGACCTTCGAGATCGCCGCCATCATCTCGATGTTCATCGTCATCCTGGTGACGCTCACCGAGACCACGGCCGACATCCTCGCCGTCGGCGAGATCGTCAACACCAAGGTCGACAAGAAGCGCATCGCCGACGGCCTGCGCGCCGACATGCTCTCGAGCGCCGTGTCGCCGATCTTCGGCACCTTCACCCAGTCGGCGTTCGCTCAGAACGTGGGCCTGGTCGCCATCACCGGCGTCAAGAGCCGCTTCGTCGTCACCGCCGGCGGTGTCGTGCTCGTCATCCTCGGCCTCCTGCCGGTCCTCGGCCGCGTCGTCGGCGAGATCCCCTCGCCGGTGCTCGGCGGAGCGGGCATCGTGCTGTTCGGCTCGGTCGCGGCATCCGGTATCCGCACCCTGGCGAAGGTCGACTACCGCGGCAACATGAACCTGATCATCGTGGCGGCCTCGCTCGGCATCGGCATGCTGCCGATCGCCGCTCCGACGATCTACGACCAGATGCCCGACTGGTTCAACACGATCTTCCACTCCGGCATCAGCTCGGCTGCGGTCGCCGCGATCTTCCTGAACCTGCTGTTCAACCACCTCGGTGGCGTGAAGCGCAAGAACGCGTTCGTGGCGGCTCCGACCCGCAGCATCCCGATCTACATCCTGGATGCCCTGGAAGACGGCGACTCGGTCGTCGACGGCAAGGTCGTCGACAAGGACGGCAACGAGGTCGACGTGGAGCGCGCCGACCACTAGCCGACCGCGCACCGACACTCCGAGACGAGCCCGGTCGCCACGACCGGGCTCGTCTGCGTCACACCTTCGTGCCGACGACGAGCGCCGACGTGTCGTCGACCGCGTCGATGGTCACGTGCCAGATGCGGGTCGTGACCGTCGTGCCTGCTGCCGTGAGGTACTCGGGGACGTCGATCGCGAAGTCGCCGTCATCGTTCTGCAGCAGCTCTGCCGGGATCTCCACGCCGTCGCGGAACACGATCTGCAGGCTCCGGGGGCCGGATGCGAGCTCTTCTGCGGATAGCGGAGCCAGCAGTCGCGCCCCGCGATACAGGTGAGTGTTCGTCGCCGTCACGCTTACTCGATCTTCATGCATCGTCCCTCCTGATTGCTCTCTGCGCGTCTCATGACGCCTGTGACGTCTCCCACGACGCCGGACCGGTCGAGCCCGCGGGGTACTCGTCGAGCGGGGTCTCGCCGCGAGCCCAGGCATCGCGCACCGGCTGGATGATCCGCCAGCACTCCTCGGCCTCGTCGGCGCGCACCGACAGGGCGACGTCGCCGTCGAGCAGCTCGTCGAGAACCTCCTCGTACGACCGCTGCTGGCCGACACCGAGGTCGGTCACGAGGTCTTCGTCGCGCAGCGCGAACGGGTCATCGCCGCCCGTGACGTGCAGCCGCAGGTGCATCTCGTCCGGCCCCAGCGAGAACGTCAGCCGGCCGCCGTCGGACGGGCTGCCATTGAGCCCTGGCGGCAGATGGCGCACCGGCTTGAAGGTCACCACGATCTCGGAGTGCTTGCGGTCGAGGCCCTTGCCCGAGCGCAGGATGAACGGCACCCCTGTCCAGCGGTCGCTGGCCACCTCGAAGACCACCTCTGCGAGAGTCTCGGTCTTGCGCACATTGTCGACGCCCTCCTCGTCGCGGTACGAGGGCAGCTCGCGCGAGCCGCCCTCGGCGAGCTTCTGGGTGCCGGCGGTGTACTGCGCACGCCGCGACCAGCGTGCGGGGTCGTCGTCCATCACGTGCGTGGCGCGCAGCACGGCCGCCTTCGCATCGCGCAGGTCGCGCTCGTGCAGGGTCGACGGCGGATCCATCGCGAGCAGCGCGAGCACCTGCAGCAGGTGGCTCTGGATCATGTCGATCATCGCTCCCGCCTTGTCGTAGTAGCGCGCCCGGCCTTCGAGCGCGACCGACTCGTCGAAGCGGATCAGCACCTGCTCGATGTGCTCGGCCGACCACACCGGCTCCCAGATGCGGTTGGCGAGGCGCACGCCGAGCAGGTTGAGCAGCGTCGACCGGCCGAGGAAGTGGTCGACGCGGAAGATCTGCTTCTCGGGCACCAGGGCAAGGAGCTTCTCGTTGAGCTCGTGGGCCGACGCCTCGTCCTGGCCGAACGGCTTCTCCATCGCGAGCACGGTGCCCTCGGGCAGAGTCAGACCCTCCATCGCATCGATGGCCGCGGCGGTCACCGCCGGCGGCAGCGCGAAGTAGAGCACGGTCGACGGATCGAGCGTCTCGACGAGCGACGCCACGGCCGAGGCATCCGTCACATCGGCGCGGGTGTAGTCGGCGATCTCGACGCGGCCCATCGCCTCGGGCTGATCGGCGAACGCCTTCTCGACCGTCGCGCGCCAGGTCGCGGCATCCCACTCCTCGGTTCCCGACCCCCGGAGGATGACCCGGTGCTTCTGCTCCTTGCACAGCAGCGATGCCAGCGAGGGCAGCAGCAGCCGCGAGGTGAGGTCGCCCGTGGCCCCGAGGATGAACAGCGTCGTGGTCGCAGGCGTGGTGGCGGATGGCGATGCGGTGGTCGTCGACATGACACCGACGGTAGTCGCCGCCCCGCTGAAAGCAAGGGGGTGCGATCAGCGAGGCGGCGGTGCGAGACTGCCCGGGTGGTGACGCCGATCGAGGACTATGCCCTGCTCAGCAACTGCCGCACCGCGGCGCTCGTGTCGAGAGAGGGCAGCATCGACTGGCTGTGTCTGCCCCGTCTCGATTCGGCCAGCACCTTCGCCGCTCTGCTCGGTGACGAGACGCACGGGCGATGGGTGCTGCGCCCCGACGACCCGGATGCCAGGGCGACCCGTCGCTACGACCGCGACACGTTCGTGCTGATCACTCGCTGGCAGAGCGGAGATGCGGTCGCCGAGGTGCACGACTTCATGCCGATCGACCCCGATCCCGGCGTGCAGATCAGGCGGACGGATGTCGTGCGACGCATCGTCGGCATCGCCGGCGAGATGGCGTTCACGCAGCGGCTCAGCATCCGGTTCGACTACTCGCGGGCGATGCCGTGGGTGCGGCAGACCGGCACCGAAGCCGAGCCGCAGCTGGTGGCGATGGCCGGGCCCGACGCGCTCGCCGTACGAGGGGCCCGGCTGACCGCGGTCGATCACGAGCACCGCGGCGAGGTGCGCGTCTCGGCCGGAGAGGTGCGCGACCTGCAGCTCGTCTGGTTCCCGTCGCACCGACCGGCGCCCGAGCCGCTCGACGTCGACCAGGTGCTGGAGGTGACGAAGACGTGGTGGCAGAGCTGGGCCGACAGGATCGAGCATGCGGGGCCGCACCACGAAAAGGTGGTGCGCTCGCTGCTGATTCTGCGCGCGCTCACCAACCACGAGACGGGCGGCATCGCGGCGGCGGCGACCATGTCGCTGCCCGAGCAGATCGGGGGCGAGCGCAACTGGGACTACCGCTACGTGTGGCTGCGCGATGCGGCGCTCACGCTTGAGGCGCTGCTCGACCACGGCTTCCTCGGGCTGGCCGACAGCTGGCGCGAGTGGCTGCTGCGGGCGGTCGCAGGCGACCCCGCCGACCTGCAGATCATGTACGGGCTGGCGGGGGAGCGCGATCTGACCGAGAGCGTGCTCAGCGCCCTGCCTGGTTATGCCGCGTCAGCCCCGGTGCGGGTGGGCAACGGAGCGTGGGGGCAGTACCAGGCGGATGTCGTGGGCGAGGTGCTGGTGACGCTGTCGGCCGCGCGGGCCGCCGGCCTGAAGGACAGCGAGTTCTCGTGGCCCCTCGAGCGCAGCCTGCTGCGCTTCGCAGCGGATCAGATCGAGCATCCGGATCAGGGGCTGTGGGAGATCCGCGGACCCGCGCGCATGTTCACCCATTCGCGGGTGATGATGTGGGCGGCGTTCGACCGCGGCGTGCGGGCGGTCGAGCAGCACGGACTGCCCGGCCCCGTCGACACATGGCGCGAGCTGCGCGACCGGATGCGCGACGAGATCGACCGACGAGGGGTGCGCGACGGGCACTTCACCCAGCACTACGACACCGACGAGGTCGACGCGTCGCTGCTGCTGCTTCCTGAGGTCGGCTACTGCGCGGCCGACGACCCGCGCATGCTCGCGACCGTCGCCCGCATCGAGCAGACGCTCATGCATGACGGTCTGCTGCACCGGTACCGCACGCAGAGCGGCGTGGACGGCCTTGCGGGAGAGGAGAGCCCGTTTCTCGCGTGCTCGTTCTGGCTGGTCGAGCAGTACGCGAGCACGGGTCGGCGTGACGAGGCAGCCGCCCTGATGGACCGGCTCTGCGCGCTGACCAACGACGTCGGGATGCTGGCAGAGGAGTACGACCCGGTGCACCGGCGTCAGCTCGGCAACATCCCGCAGGCCTTCTCGCATCTCGCGCTCGTGCGCGCCGCCGATGCGCTGAGCGATGGCGAGTGCACCCCGCGCTGAGGCGCCCCTTCTCCCGTGAGAAACCACTTCCTGCGTGAGAAACCACGGCTGAGCGTGCTTCTCATGCAGAAAGTGGTTTCTCACCGGGGGCCGGGGGGGGTGAGCGGGGCGGGGAATGACGAGAGCGCCGCCCCCGAAGGGACGGCGCTCTCGTCGGCGAAAGGGCGAGCTCAGGCGTTGGCGAGCAGCGTCTCGTCGATCGGGCGGCGCACGCGCGGGGCCGACTCGCGCTCCTGCAGCACCTCGGGCAGCGCGCCCGCGTCGCCGAGGTCGCCCAGGGCGATGACGGTGATCGGGGTGAAGCGCTCGCCGAGGCCGGTGACCTCGCGCAGGTCGTCGGCGTCGAAGCCGCTCATCTGGTGCACGACGAGGCCGTCGTGGTGAGCCTGCACCGACAGGTGGGCGACCGACTGGCCAAGGTCGTAGACGGCGTGCGAGATCGGTGCGCCCTCTTCGTTGACGGTCTCGGCGACCGCGACGATGAGAGCGGCGGCGTTGCCTGCCCAGGCCTGGTTGAAGCCCATCAGCGCCGAGTGGATGCCACGGTGCAGCTCGGTGCCGCGGCGGGCGACGATGAAGCGCCAGGGCTGGGTGTTGTTGGCGCTGGGGCTCCAGCGGGCGGCCTCGAGGGCCGACGACAGCTTCGCCTCGTCGATCGGCGTCTCGGCGTCGTAGGCTCGGGGGCTCCACCGGTCGGCGAGCACGTCGAGGACGGGGTGCTCGGTCGGGGCGGTGCGGTCGAGGACAGAAGTGCTCATCAGATGAGGCCTTTCGTTTACGGCTGATACGGGCGGACCTCATCGTCCAGAGTGCTGCAACGAGTCTATGCGCGCGCATATTCCCCCCATCCGGATCCCGCCCCCGTCACACCACCGCGTGAGAAACCACTTCCTGCGTGAGAAACCACGCCGCAGCGCGTTTCTCATGCAGGAAGTGGTTTCTCGGGGGCGGACAGGACGCGGGGGCGGGGGCGGGGGGGGTCAGCCGCGCAGGGCCTCGGCGAGCTTCACGCGGCCGCCCATCCGCAGCAGCGAGTTCTCGTAGATCTTCGACGCGACGAGGATCGCCGCGACGCACGACACCACGAGGATCACAAGCGACAGCGCGCCCTCCCACCACTGCGCCTCGCCGACGAACATCCGCACGGGCATCGCCACCGGGGCCGAGAACGGCACGTACGACATGATCGTCAGCACCAGCGGGTTGTCGTTGAAGAAGATCACGAGGAAGTACGGCGCCATCACCAGCATCATGAGCGGCATCGTGGTCGAGCCGATGTCCTCCTGACGCGACACCATCGACGCGGCCGCCGCGTACAGCGCCGCCAGCAGCACGAACCCGAACAGGAAGAACACCGCGAACCAGAGGATCGGCGCCCCGATGCCGCTGAGCACGTCCTCCTGGCCGGTGACGATCAGCCCGACGATGGCGATCACCGCGAGCGCGATGATCTGCCCCATCGCGAGCACCGTGTTGCCGAGCACCTTGCCCGCGAGCAGCGCCCGCGTGGGGATCGCCGAGATGAGCAGCTCGACCACGCGGGTCTGCTTCTCTTCCACGACGCTCTGCGCGATCGTCCCGCCGAAGGTCGACGCGGCCATCAGGAAGACGAGCCCGAAGCCGAGTGCCACGAGGTAGCGCAGCAGCGGGTCGGTGCCGGCCGGCTGCAGAATCTCGACGGTCGGCGACTGCGACAGCATCATCATCAGGTTCGACGGCGCGCTCTCCTTCGCGAGGATGACGAACCCGAACCCCTTCGTGTCACCGGGCACCAGGGCCGCTTCGACGTCGTCGGCGGTGACGAGCTTCTCCGCGGCGGCGCGGTCGGCGACCTGGTGCGCCTCGACCCCGGCGATCCCCTCGACCACGCTCGCGGTCTCGGGGGTGACGGCGATGGCATCCGCCGACGGGCTCTTGCTCGCGAATCCGCCGATCAGCACGCCTGCGAGGGCGATCAGCAGCAGGATGCCGGTGGCGATGACGAACGCACGACTGCGCAGCTTGGCGGTGATCTCACGTTCGGCGACGAGCCAGATCGCGCTGTTCATGCGATGACCTCCTTGAAGATCTGGGCGAGTGACGGATGCTGGGGAGCGAAGCTCGACACGGCGCCTCGATCCATGGCCTGACGCAGCACGCGCTGCGCGGTGTCGGGAGCATCGACGTCGAACAGCGCCGAGCCTCCCTCGAAGTCGAGCACCGCGACGCCCGGCTCGCTGCGGAGCCAGCCGGCATCGCCGCTGGAGTGCAGCTGGTACCGCAGCGTGGAGTGCGCCGAGCGCAGCTCTTCGCGCGATCCGGCGGCGCGGATCGTGCCGCCGGCGATGATGATCAGGTCGTCGCAGAGCCGCTCGACGACGTCGAGCTGGTGCGACGAGAACAGGATGGCGGCTCCCGCAGCGGCACGGCGCTGCAGCACCTCGGCGACCACGTCGACAGCGAGCGGGTCGAGGCCCGAGAACGGCTCGTCGAGGATCAGCACCTCCGGGTCGTGCACGAGGGCGGCGGCGATCTGCGCGCGCTGCTGGTTGCCGAGCGACAGCGCCTCGATCTTCTCGTTCAGGCGCTCGCCCAGTCCGAGCTCTTCGAGCAGCGCGGTGGCGCGCGTCGTGGCATCCGCCTTGCTGAAGCCGTGCAGGCGGGCGAGGTAGACCACCTGCTCGAGCACCTTCATCTTCGGGTACAGCCCTCGCTCCTCGGGCATGTACCCGAAGCGCTGCCGGTCGGCGGTGGTGGCCGGCCGGTCGCCGAGCGAGACGGTGCCGCCGTCGGCGGCGAGCACCCCGAGGATGATGCGCATGGTGGTCGTCTTGCCCGCGCCGTTGCCGCCGACGAATCCGGTCAGCCGCCCTGGGGCGACGTCGAACCGGATGCCGTCGAGCACCCTGCGCGAGCCGTAGCTCTTGGTGATGCCATCAAGTCTGAGAAAGCTCATGCCCTCACGCTAGGGAAGGCAGGCGGTGCCCGGCATCCCCCCTGCGGCTGATCCGTCGGATCCCTCCCACGGCCTACCTGCCGAGATGCAGCACCCCCCGGACGAGCAGACCGGCGACCAGCGCCCAGAACGCGGCGCTGATGCCGAGCAGGGCGATGCCGGATGCCGCGACCAGGAACGTCACGACGGCGGGCATCCGCTCACCGGGATCGTCGATCGCCTGCTGCACCGCCGAGCCGAACGCGCCGAACAGCGCGAGTCCGGCGACGGCGGGGATGACCGCGGCCGGCGCCAGCAGCACCAGCGCGGCGAAGACGGCAGACAGGCCGCCGAGCACGATGTACGAGACGCCGGTCGAGACGCCGGCGATCCAGCGCCGGGCAGGATCGGGCTCGGCGTCGGGAGCCGCGGCGAGGGCGGCGCTGATCGCCGCGAGGTTGATCGCGTGGCCGCCGGCAGGGGCGCCGAGCGCGGTGCCGATGCCGGTGACGAGCATCGCCGGCCGCCAGGGCACCTCGTATCCGAAGCTGCGCATGACCGCGATACCAGGAACATTCTGCGAGGCCATCGTCACGATGAACAGGGGCAGCGCGATTCCCACGATCGACCCCACCGTGAAGGTCGGCGCGGTGAGCGTGAAGGCGGGGACGAGAACGGCCGGATCGACCTCGGTTCCGGATGCCGCGATACCGGCCACCACGATGACCGTCGCGGTCACGAAGGCCGCGGGCACCGCCCAGCGAGGGGCGATGCGCGTGACGACCAGCCAGGTCAGCACAACGGGGACCACGCCCCACGGATTCGTCACGATGCCGGCGAACGGTGCGATACACAGCGGCAGCAGCACTCCAGCGAGCATCGCCTGCGCGATCGACGGGGGGATCGCCGCGATCAGCGCGCCGAGGCTGGGGACGAGCACCGTGAGGAGGATGAGCGCCGCCACGACGAGGAACGCGCCGATCGCGGCCGGCCAGCCGCCGTCGACCGCGCTGATCGCGGCGAGCAGCGCGGCACCGGGGGTCGACCAGGCCGAGGTGATCGGCATGCGGTAGCGCCAGGCGAGGATGATGCAGGCGGCGCCCATCGTGAGGCTGAGCGCGAGCAGGCCGCTGGCCGCCTGCGACGGCGTCGCGCCGACGGCATGGAGCCCGGTGAGCACCACGGCGAACGAGCTCGTGAACCCGACGAGCGCAGTGACGATGCCGGCGGTGATCGGGCGGGTCGGCGAGGGACGGTCGACGGTGCTCACCGGGTGAGCCCGTGGCGGTGGGCGAGCACGATCGCCTGCACGCGGTCGCGGGCGCCCAGCTTCTGCAGCACGCGCGACACATGCGTCTTCACGGTCGCCTCGCCGATGAAGAGCTCGCCCGCGATCTCGGCGTTGCTGCGCGCGTCGGCCATGAGCGTGAGCACCTCGGACTCGCGGTCGGTGAGCGGCTCGGCGAGCACGCGTGCGGGGGCGGGGGCAATCCGTTCGCGCGATTCGCCGGCCGATGGCGTCGTGAACCTCGCGAGCACCCGCCTGGTCACCTCCGGAGCCAGGATCCCGTCGCCTGCGGCCAGCGCCCGCACCGCGGTGATCAGCTCCTCGGGGCCGGCGTTCTTCAGCAGGAAGCCCCCTGCCCCGGCATCCAGGGCCTGGAAGAGGTACTCGTCGCGATCGAAGGTCGTCACGATCGCGATCGAGGCCGTGCTCGCGGGGTCGGCGATGATGCGCCTGGTCGCCTCGATGCCGTCCATGTCCGGCATCTGCACGTCCATCGTGATGACGTCGGGCTGCAGCTCGGCGGCGAGCCGCACGCCCTCGGCGCCGGTGGCGGCCTCGCCGACGACCTCGATGTCGGGCTGCGTGCTGAGGATCGCCCGGAAGCCCGCCCGCAGCATGGCGTGATCGTCGACCAGCAGCACGCGGATCATCGGACGGCCCCTCTCTCTGCGTTCGAATCGCTCAACTGGTCGCCGTCGGGGCCCGGATGCTGCGATTCGCGCGACTCGAACCCGGAAGAGGCCTCCAGCGGCACGGTCACCCGCACGCGGAATCCGCCCTGCGGACGCGGCTGCAGCTCGATCTCACCGCCCGACGCCAGGGCGCGCTCGCGCATGCCCAGCTGCCCGAGGCCAGGGCGCAGCACGCCCACCGAGCGGCCCGTGTTCACGATCTCCAGCTCGACGGCATCCGGAACCCAGCGCAGCCGCACGTCGGCGGATGCGCCGGAGCCGGCGTGACGACGGGCGTTCGTGAGCGCCTCCTGCGCGATGCGGTAGAGATTCACCTCGACCGTCGACGGCACGGCGACGGGGTCGCCGATCACCGTGTAGTCGGTCGGCAGCCCGGCATCCCGAGACGCCTGCGCGAGCCGCTCGATGTCTGCCAGCCCGACCGAAGACGGGTCGTCCGATCCGCCATCGCCGGGATCGCGCAGGGTCTCGAGCAGCTGCCGGAAGTCTCCGATCGCCTCACGCGACGCCTGCTCGACGCCGGCCAGCATGCGCTTCGCCTCATCGGGGTCGCTGTCGATCACGAGCCGCGCGGCCCCGGCCTGCACGCCCATCACCGACACGTGATGGGCGACGACATCGTGCAGCTCGCGGGCGATACGCACCCGGTCGAGCGCCACCGCCTGCGCCGCCGTGAGCTCGCGCTGGGCCTCGAGCTCGCGCGTGCGCTCTTCGAGAGCGAAGCGCTGCGCCGCGGCATGCCACGAGCGCTCGCCGAAGTAGTAGGCGCCGCCGAAGTAGAGCACGTTGATGAGCAGATTGATCATCATGAACGCGACGAACGGCGAGAAGAGCCCGGCGGCCACGTCGGCCTTGTCGGCCTCGTCGATCGCGTCGCGGTACATCACGATGATGAGCCAGATGAACATGCCCAGGATGATGCCCGCGCGCACGAAGAAGGCACGGCGGCGATCGTTCATCCACGCGCCGACCGTGTACAGGGCCACGAACATGGCGATGTTCGTGGCGTAGATCTCGGGCACGCGCAGCGTGACGCTCGTGAACATGACGAGCGCGATCACGACGGCGACCGCGGCCGGGTAGCGGCGCCGCACGATCAGGGGCAGCGATATGCCCGCGACCACGAGCAGCGCCCACCACATCGGTCCCTGCTCGTCGCCGTACACGCCGGCGATGGTCGACAGGGCCGCGCTGATGACGCCGCCGACCAGCATGACCGCGGCGAGCAGCACGTCCTGCCGCCGGTCGCGGTCGGTCGGCGTGCGCGTGAAGACGGCGGACTCGGGCATCTCTCCAACTTACGGAGGCGGAGGATGCCACGGCATCCCCCTCACGGCGGACGGGGCGGGCGAATCTCGACGGAGCGCGTCAGTCGGTGCGCTCGGCGGGCAGCAGATCGGCGACGGACTGCACGATCTCGTCGGGACGGAACGGGTACCGCTCGATCTCGACGCGGTCGCTGATGCCGGTCATGACCAGCACCGTGTGCAGGCCGGCTTCGATGCCGGCGACGATGTCTGTGTCCATGCGGTCGCCGATCATCCCGGTCTTCTCCGAGTGAGCGCCGATCTTGTTCAGGGCCGAGCGGAACATCATCGGGTTGGGCTTGCCCACCACGTACGGCTCGCGCCCCGTCGCCTTGGTGATCAGCGCGGCGATCGCGCCCGTCGCCGGCAGCGGACCCTCGGCGCTGGGGCCGGTGGCGTCGGGGTTGGTGACGATGAAGCGCGCGCCCGCGCCGATGAGGCGGATCGCCTTGGTGATCGCCTCGAACGAGTAGTTGCGCGTCTCGCCGACCACGACGAAGTCGGGCCGCGTCTCGGTCATGATGAAACCCGCCTCGTGCAGAGCCGTGAGCAGACCCGCCTCGCCGATCACGAACGCCGAGCCGCCCGGCAGCTGCTGGGCGAGGAAGTCGGCGGTGGCGAGAGCTGAGGTCCAGATGCGGTGCTCGGGCACGTGCAGGCCGCTGGCGCGCAGCCGCGCCGACAGGTCGCGCGCCGTGAAGATCGAGTTGTTGGTGAGTACGAGGTACGGGATGCCGTCGCGCTCCCACCCTGCGAGAAGCTCGGACGCCCCGGGGATGGCGTCGTTCTCGTGCACCAGGACGCCGTCCATGTCGGTGAGCCAGCATTCGATCTCGGAGCGGTCAGCCATGGCTTCAGGCTATCGGCCGGAGAGCGGCACGCGCGTGTGAGAATCGAGCGTGACCGACCCGCGCCCGCGCCTCGCACCCCTCTACCTCGCGGGCTTCACCACTGCGTTCGGGGCGCATGGCATCGCGGCGGCCCTCGGCGCCGAGACCGACGACATCGGCTGGACCCTGCTGGCCTTCGGCCTCACCCTCGCGCTGTACGACCTCGCAGAGGTGCTGCTCAAGCCCCTGTTCGGCGCGCTCAGCGACCGCGTGGGTGTGCGGCCGGTGATCGTCGGCGGACTGCTCGCGTTCACGGCGTTCTCGGTGCTCGGTGCGCTCGTGCCGGGCACGGTCGGATTGATCGTCGCGCGCTTCGGCCAGGGGGCGGCGGCATCGGCGTTCTCGCCCGCGTCGTCGGCTGCCGTCGCCCGACTGACCGACGCCGCCTCGCGCGGCAGGTACTTCGGCCGCTACGGATCGTGGAAGAGCCTCGGCTACGCGCTCGGGCCGCTGATCGGCGCCGTGCTCGTCGTGTGGGGCGGGCTGTCCGCACTGTTCTGGGCACTCGCCGTGATCGGGCTCGTCGCCGCCGGGTGGGTGATGGTCGCCGTGCCGAAGGTGCCCGTGCTGCCGCGCAAGAGGGTGACGCTGGTCGACCTCGGGCGCGAGCTCACGGCTCCCGGATTCGTCGTGCCGACCCTCGTGCTCGCCGCGACGACCGGCGCGCTCGCCGTCGCGGTCGGCTTCCTGCCGCTGCTCGCCCGCCAGGCCGGCATCGGCACGGTCGGCAGCATGGCACTGGTGACGGTGCTCGCGGTGGCGTCGGCCGCCGTGCAGCCGCTGGTGGGCGCCGCGCACGACCGCGGCCGCATCTCGGTGCGTCTCGGCGCGATCGGCGGTCTTGCGCTGATCGCCGCGGGCCTCGCGCTGTCGGGTGCGGTGGCGCTGGATGCCCTGACCCCGGCGCTCGTCGGACTCATCGCGACCGCCCTGCTGGTGGGCGTCGGCGTCGGCTGCGCCACCCCGGTCGCCTTCTCGCACCTCGCGGCCTCGACGCCCGAGGAGCGGATGGGCCGCACGATGGGCTCGGCCGAGCTCGGGCGAGAGCTCGGAGATGCAGGCGGTCCGCTGATCGCCGGCGCGGTCGGAACAGCATCCGTCGCGGGCGCCGGCCTGCTCGTCGTCGCGGCGCTCACCGCCGGAGCCGGCGCACTCGCCGCGCTCGGCCTGCGCCGCTCGCGCTGAGGGCCCGGGCCGCCCGGGTGCGCTGCGCTGGTCTGTTGCTCCCGCCCCCGCTCAGCGTCGTCGCCCCCTCTCATTCACGTCGGTCAGCAGGGGCGAGGGCGACCGGCAGGGGCGAGGATGCCCACCCGCCCGCCGGCTCACGCTCGGCCTCGAGATCGGGGTTTCGCGCCCACGAGAGCAGGCGCATGATGAACGACATGAGCGGACGCATCATCATCGACCTGTTCACCACCCTCGACGGCGTCGCGCAGGCGCCGGGCGGCCCGGAAGAGGATCCGAGTGACGACTTCCCGTACGGCGGATGGCAGGCGGGATACCCGAGCCAGGCGGTGGGCGAGAGCGTGATGGCGGGCATGCAGACCCTGGATGCCCTGCTGCTCGGGCGCCGCACGTACGACATCTTCGCCGGGTACTGGCCGCAGCACACGACCGGGCCGGAGGGGGCGATCGGGCAGCTGTTCGACCGGGTGCCGAAGTACGTCGCGTCGCGGGATGCCTCGCTCGCGCTCGACTGGCAGGGCTCGACGCGCATCGGCGACGACCTCGCGGCCGAGGTCGCAGGCCTGCGCGAGCGGCATCAGGATGTGCACGTGATCGGCAGCGTCGACCTCGTGCAGACCCTGCTCGCCGAGCAGCTCTACGACGAGCTGCAGCTGTGGGTGTATCCCGTCGTCCTCGGGCGCGGCAAGAAGGTGTTCCCCGACGGTGCTGCCCCGCACAACATGCGCCTGATCAGTGCCGACACGGGAGACGGGGGCGCGCTGCTGCTGCGCTACGCCCCCGAGCCGGGCGAGGTGCGCACCGGCACCATGGGGGCCTGAGGGGGTCAGCCCTCGAGCATCCGCTCGATCACCGCGGCGACGCCGTCGTCGGCGTGAGATGCGGTGACCTCGTCGGCGGCGTCGCGCACGACGTCGATCGCGTTCGCCATCGCGACGCCATGACCTGCCCACTGCAGCATCTCGAGGTCGTTGAGCGCGTCGCCGAAGGCGAGCACCTCGGAGTGCTCGACACCGAGCCGCTGGCACACCTGCGCCAGCCCGGTCGCCTTGGTCACGCCCTGCGCCATCACCTCGACGAACGGTGCACCGGACAGCGTCGTGGCGAAACCCGTGAGGCCCAGCGCGTTCAGCGCAGTGAAGATCTCGTCGATGGGCACCGACGCATGCCGGATGACGAGCTTGAGGCTGGGCGACCCGGCGACCTCGTCGAGCGCGACCCCGCCCATCGTCTGCGGGTCGCGCTTGTGGTCGCTCAGCTGCGCGATATCGGCGTAGCCGTGCTGGGCCACGAAGCCCTCGCCGGCATCGCGCACGCTCGCGAAGACCAGATCCGGGATGCTCTTCAGCAGCGCCTCGGCCAGCTCGCGCTGCACGTCGGCGGGGATCTCTTCCGCGAACAGATGCTCACCGGTCTTCAGGTGCAGTCCGTAGGCGCCGTTGCCGCACAGCGCCCACGAGTCGAAGCCGGCCTGCTCGGCGATGGGCCGCAGCCCGATCGGCTGGCGGGCGGTGACGGGGATGGTCTCGATCCCGGCATCGCGGGCGGCGTCGAGAGCCGCCCGCGTGCGCGCGCTCACCCGCCCGCCCTCGTCGAGCAGCGTGCCGTCGAGGTCGGTCGCGATCAGCCGGATGCCGGAGAGAGCGCTCACGCGAAGATCATCGGCATGTCGCCGTCGTCGTCACCGCCGAAGTCGAGGTCGACGACGACGGGCACGTGGTCGCTGGGCTGCTCGCCCTTGCGCTCGTTGCGGTGGATCGCCGCGCCGGTGACGGCGTCGGCGAAGGGCTTCGAGCCGAGCACGAAGTCGATGCGGATGCCCTCGTTGCGCGGGAACTTGAGGCGCTGGTAGTCCCAGTAGGTGAAGCCCTCGGGGATCAGCGGGCGCACGACATCGGTGACGCCGGCCGACTCGAGGGCGAAGAACGCCTCGCGCTCGGGCGGCGACACGTGCGTCGAGAAGCCCTGCACGATGGCGGGGTCGCCGTTGTCGTGGTCGAACGGAATGATGTTGAAGTCGCCGACGAGGGCGAGCGGCAGGTTCGGATCGGCGGCGAGCTCGGCGGCGGTCGCCGTGCGCAGCGCCTCGAGCCAGTGCAGCTTGTAGTGGTAGTGCTCGTCGTTCAGCGAGCGGCCGTTGGGCACGTACAGGCTCCACACCCGCACGCCGTCGACCATCACGCCGAGCGCCCTGGCCTCGAGCGGGGCGTCGGGGCCCTCATGCCCCTTCGCGAACCCCGGCTGCCCGGCGAACGAGGTGCGCACGTCGGTCATCGGCAGGCGGCTCGCGATCGCGACGCCGTTCCACTGGTTCAGCCCGTGCACCTCGACCTGGTAGCCGGCCTCTTCGAACGGCTGGTACGGGAACTGCTCGGGCTTGCACTTGATCTCCTGGAAGGCCAGCACATCGATGTCTTCCCGCACGGCGAAGTCGACGGCGCGCGAGACGCGGGTGCGGATCGAGTTGATGTTCCAGGTGGCCAGACGCATGCATCCAGCCTATTCGGGGCGGCGGACAGCCGCCGCCGGGCCTAGCGCTCCGAGGGGTCTCCCGTGCCGATCAGCACGCCGCGCGCGAGCGTGTGGAAATGCCTGTTGAAGCCGAGCACCGCCGGCGTCGAGCCGGGCTCGAGGTCGAGGTGGTCGACGTCGAGCGCGTCGATGACGAAGAAATAGCGGTGCACGCCGGTACCGGCGGGCGGAGCCGCGCCGATGAAGCGCTCGGTGCGGGCCTCGTTCGGCAGCACCACGGCGCCGCTCGGCAGGTTCGCCGAGGTGCCGTCGCCGCTGTCGAGCCGGCGCACATCCGGAGCGATGTCGTACGCGGCCCAGTGCCAGAACCCCGATCCGGTCGGAGCGTCGGGATCGAAGCACGAGATGGCGAAGCTGAGGGTGCCGGCCGGCGGCTCGGACCATTCGAGGGTCGGATGCCTGTCTTCACCGGCACGATCCGACGACCACGCGAAGCCGGGCAGCGGCCCGCCTGCGTCGAAGTCGGGGCTGGTCAGCTCGAGCGGCGCGACGGGGCGCAGCCGGGCGAGCTCGGCATAGGGATCGAATGAGAACATGTGGACCTCCTGCGCCCAACGGTAGGCCGAATAGGATGAATCCGTGACCACCCTCGACGAAGACCGCCAGTCCCTGCTAGACCTCATCAAGGATGAGGCGGTGTTCCACGGCGACTTCACGCTCTCGAGCGGCAAGAAGGCGACCTACTACGTCGACATGCGCAAGCTCACCCTCGATCACCGCGCGGCTCCCGCGATCGGGCGCATCATGCTCGATCTCATCAAGGATCACGACATCTCGGCCGTCGGCGGACTGACGCTCGGCGCCGATCCGATCGCGAACTCGGTGATGCACGCGTCGGTGGCATCCGATCGTCCGCTCGACGCGTTCGTCGTGCGCAAGGAGCCGAAGGACCACGGCCGCGGCCGTCAGGTCGAGGGCGCCGACGTCGCGGGCAAGCGCGTCGTGGTGCTCGAAGACACCTCGACCACCGGGCAGTCGGCTCTGAAGGCCGTCGAGGTGCTGCGCCGCGAGGGCGCAGAGGTCGTCGCGGTCGCGGTGATCGTCGACCGCAAGACCGGCGCTCAGGCCGCGATCGAGGCCGAGGGCCTGCAGTGGCTCGCCGCCTACGATCTCGACGACCTCGGTCTCGACCCGCAGTAGCCTCGGCGTCAGGGCCGCTTGCCGGCCGCGTCGGCGACGACCTTCGCGATGCGGGATGCCCGGGTCTCGGCGCGCTTCGCCGTGGCGATGTTCGTGAGGCCGAACTTCTTCACCGACTTCGGGAAGGCGTTCCAGTTCTCGCGCGCGGCGGGCACGGCATCCAGTGCTGCGGCGAAGTCGTCGGGCTCGATGCCCGCCTCGGGGCCGTCGAGCATCGTCCACGACCCGTCGGCCTTCGCCGCCTCGATCACGCGGATGCCCGCCGGAGCCAGCATGCCGGCCGCCTCGAGCTCGATCAAGCGGGCCTTGTTCGTCGCCGCCCAGCCGCTGCCGCGTCGGCGCGGTGAGAACCACTGCCCGACGGTGTCGTCGTCGAGGGTGCGCACGGGGCCGTCGATCCAGCCGAAGCAGAGCGCCTGCCGGACCGCGTCTTCGTACGAGAGCCCGTCGTCGGTGGCGCGGCGCACGTGCAGCAGCCAGACGCCGCCGGCGCGCATGTGGTTCTCGTCGAGCCACGCGCGCCACGTGCCGGCATCCGGTGCGGTGATCCGCTCGCCGTCGTCGAGAGCGCCCATCAGCGCTTGCGTCCGCGGGGCGCGTCGTCGTCGTCCCACGGTCCCTCGTACCACTCGCCGCGATTGTCGCGGCTGGGGCGCTTGAGCAGCTGGATGACGACGAGCGTGAGAGATGCCAGGCCGATGCTGATCAGCACCAGGAAGAGCATGTCCTGCTGGTCCATGGGCGTCCTCTCGATCCGGTCCGTTCAGCTTAGGCGCTGGGGGCGTCAGTCGCCGCGGGTGGCCCAGTGCCCGAGCCCGTGGATGAGGGCGGTGAGACCGATCGCGAAGGTGCGGCGCGCCGGGTCGTCGCTCGCGGCCGCACGACGTCGCTCGGCATCGGCGAAGGCGGGGAACGACTCGGCGAGGGCGCCAGGCGACATGTTGTCGGCCGGGGCCAGGGCGTCGAGCGCCGACCCGATCACGAAGGACTCGATGGCGATGATCGCGTCGGCCGCGTTGTCGGCGGGCCATCCGTCGGCGGTCATGAGCCGGGTGACGTGCTCGTACTGGGCGAACGAGGAGGCGTCCTCGTCGATGGGCAGGGTGGCCAGCATGACGATCGCGCCGGGAGCGGCGAGCATCGCCGAACGATACGCGTGCCCCCACGACTCGAGGGTGCGTGCGAGGTCGTCGCTCTGGTGCCATCCGTCGTCGATCATGGCCGAGATGCGGCCGCGCATCGCCCGGATCACCGCGTCGCGGTTCGCGAAGTGGTGGTACAGCGCCGAGGTGCGGACGCCCAGTGCCTCGGCCAGCGCGGTCATCGTGAACTGCCGGGGAGTGCGCTCGCGGGTCAGCCGGAACGCGGCCTGCAGGATGCGATCCTCGGTGAGCAGGGGCGCCGTGGGACGGCCCGCGCCCCGCGGGGTTCTCATCATCGGAGCTCGATTGGGCACCACCGACGAGGAGCGCGTCGCCGAGGGCGGCAGGCTGCTCGCCGAGCTGCGCGCCGACGACGCCGACGGGTCGACCGCCCAGCGCGTCGCCGTCGCCGTCTCGACCGATGTGGTCGGCCGGCCGCGCCAGGCGCGGCCCTGGTCGTTCCTGATCGTGATGGCCACGCTGGTCGGCGTCACCATCGCGACCGACGCGAACGTCGTCACCGGCACCGGGGCGGCCCTCGCGGTCACCGTCGTGATCGCACTGATCGAGCGCCGCCTCACGCTGCGCGGCATCGTCGACGGCGCCATGCAGGGCATCGAGAGCATGCTCTTCGTGATCGTGCTGACCGTGCTCGCCTTCATGGTGCAGGAGATGAACATCGCCCTGCAGCTCGCCGACTTCGTCATCCAGGTCACCGAGCCGGTGCTCACCCCTGCGCTGCTGCCGGCCATCGTCTTCGTCGTCTGCGGCATCTACGCCTACGCCACCGGATCGTTCTGGGACCTCGCCGCGGTCATCACGCCCGTCGTGCTGCCGCTCGCGATCGCCCTCGGCGCCGACCCGATCCTGGCGGGTGCGGCTGTCTTCTCGGGCGCAGCACTGGGAAGCACGACCTGCCTGTACGGCGACGGCATCATCCTCGCCTCGCGCACGATCGGCATCAAGCCGATCAACCTGATGCTGGCGATCCTGCCCTACGCGGGCATCGCCGCGGTGCTGTCGCTCATCGCCTACCTGGTCGCCGGGTTCGCGATGGTGTGATCCGCCCCCGCCCCGGGAGACCCCGGCGCCCCCGGTCGCTTCGGCGGGGGAGCCGGGGTCTCCTGCGCGAAGCGCCCAGAAGCGGATCGGCGGGCGTCGCGGTCGCGATGAGCGGCGCTGACCTCAGGCGCTGAGCCACACCGCATCCGCCGCCCCGGCGGGCAGCTCGGCGGGAGCCGTGATCTCGGCGCCCACGGCGATGCCGGCATCCTCGAGCTGCTGAAGCAGCTCGGGATCGCGGTCGCTCACCCGCAGCACGCGCCCGCGGTGACCCGACGGGGCGTCGGCGAGCAGAACGAACGGCTCGCGCACGACCTCGCCGTCGGCATCGGGGATGGCGTCGCCGTGCGGGTCGAACCGCGGTCGGCCGAGACGCTCGTCGATGGCATCCAGCAGGCGGTCGCTGATGGTGTGCTCGAGCACCTCCGCCTCGTCGTGCACCTCGTGCCAGGCGTAGCCGAACTCGCGCACCAGCCAGGTCTCGATCAGCCGGTGGCGGCGCAGCATCTGCAGGGCGCGCCGGCGTCCGGCATCCGTCAGCTTCACCGCACCGTAGGGCACGTGCGACACGAGACCGGCGGCGGCGAGCTTCTTGACCATCTCGGTGACGCTCGACGGGGCGATGCCGAGGGCGGCGGCGAGCTGCGACGGGGTGATCGGCGCATCCTGCCACTCGGTGTGGGAGTAGACCGTCTTGAGGTAGTCGTCGAACGCGGGGGATGCCACGGTCAGCCGCCCAGCGAGGAGAGCACGGCGAAGGCGGCGTTGCCCGCGAAGAAGAGGATCGCGAAGCCGGCGATCGCCGCGAGCAGCGACAGGCGCCCGTCGTAGTCGTTCACGCCCCGCGTGCCGATCGTGCGGGCGCGGAAGGCGAGGAACAGCGTCAGCGCGCCGAGGCCCAGCTGCACCCAGGGTCCCCCCGCGGGCAGCAGCTTCGGCAGCGCGATGAGCAGCACTCCCAGCGCCGCGGCACCGAGCGCGAACCAGGTGCTCAGCTGCATCGCGCGACGCGCCTCGGAGTCGTCGCGGTGCTTCGTGGCGGGGGAGGAGGGCATGCTCTCGAGCCTACCCGCGGTGCTCGCCCGGGCCTCGGTCGCTGCCTTCTTCGTCCGCCGACTGCGCCACATGCCGTCGAGTGCACCGGTTGTCGACGTCGGGACGTGGTGCACTCGGCGAGACGTGGTGCTCTCGACGAGAGCGACTGGGGTGAGCCCGCGTCAGGCCCCGGTCGCGACGAGCCAGAGCAGCACCCCGTTCAGCGTGATCAGCAGGGCGGCGAACACCACGCCGAGCACCGTGGTCAGACGCTGGTTCGCGTGCTCGCCGAGCGTGCGACGCTGGGCGGTCAGCACCACGAGCGGGATCAGCGCGAACGGGATGCCGAACGACAGCACCACCTGGCTGAGCACGAGCGCCAGCGTGGGGTCGAACCCGACGCCGAGGATGATCAGCGCCGGGATCAGCGTGACCAGGCGCCGCGCGAGCACGGGGATGCGCACGGTCAGCAGCCCGTGCATGATCTCGGCTCCGGCGTAGGCGCCGACCGAGGTCGACGCGAGCCCGGATGCCAGCAGGCCGACCGCGAAGAGGGTGCCGATGATCGGCCCGAGTCCGGCGCTGATCGCGGCGTGCGCGCCCTCGAGCGAGTCGGTGCCCTCGACGCCGGGCAGGTTGGCGGCGGCGAGCAGCAGGATCGCGAGATTCACCGAGCCGGCGATGATCATGGCGATCGTCACATCCCAGCGGGTGACGGTGAGCAGCATCCGGATGCTGGGCAGCCGCGACCCCGAAGGGCCGGTGCCGCCGGTGGAGCCGAAGCGGTCGCGGGTCAGGGCGCTGTGCGCGTAGATCGCGTGCGGCATGACGGTCGCGCCGAGGATGGATGCCGCGAGCAGCACCGACCCGCTGTCAGCGAAACGGGGCAGCATGCCGCCGACCACGCCGGCCGGGTCGGGCGGTGCGACGAACAGACCCGCGACGAACCCGATGACGATCACGGACATGAGGCCGATGATGACGAACTCGAAGTGCCGCGGTCCGCGGCGGGTCTGGATCGCGAGCAGCACGATCGAGACGGCGCCGGTGATCGCGCCCCCGAGCAGCAGAGGCACGCCGAAGAGCAGGTTCAGCGCGACGGCTCCGCCGAGCACCTCGGCGATGTCAGTCGCCATCGCGACGAGCTCTGCCTGCAGCCAGTACGCGCGGCGGGCCCAGCGGTTGCGGATGCGGGTGCCCAGCACCTCGGGCAGGCTGCGCCCCGTAACGATGCCGAGCTTCGCCGAGAGGTACTGGATCAGCCAGGCCATCACGTTGCCGGCGATCACGACCCACACGAGCAGATAGCCGTAGCGCGCGCCTGCGGTCATGTTGCTCGCGACGTTGCCGGGGTCGAGGTAGGCGACGCCGGCGACGAGGGCGGGGCCGAGCAGCCAGGCGCTGCGCATCCATGACCTGCGCACCCGGGTCGGCTGAGGGCCGAGCTCATGAAGCTGATTTTTCGGCATGCCTAAAAATAGCATCCCGCCCCCTGCTTTCGGATCGCTCAACTGGCGCCGATCGCGGCCCCCGGCCTGCAAAGTGAGCGATTCGAACCGGCGGGGGTGCCCGCGGCTACGCTGGGTCGTGATGGAAGAGACCGGTTCAGAGGCGCAGCCGGGCTACGGCGTCGGCCCATGGCAGGGCGAGTGGCCGGCCGATGAGCACTACGACCCCGAGCTGCTCGCGCACGGCGACACCCGCAACGTCATCGACCGGTACCGCTACTGGCGGATGGATGCCATCGTCGCCGACCTCGACACGCAGCGGCACCCCTTCCATGTCGCGATCGAGAACTGGCAGCACGACATGAACATCGGCTCGATCGTGCGCAGCGCCAATGCGTTCCTCGCCGACACCGTGCACATCATCGGCCGGAGGCGGTGGAACAAGCGCGGCGCGATGGTCACCGACCGGTACCAGCACGTGGTGCACCACCCCGATGTCGAGACGTTCGCGGCGTGGGCTGCGAGCGAGGGCATCCCTATCATCGCCGTCGACAACGTCGGCGAGGCGGTGCCGGTCGATCGCGCCGAGCTGCCCGAGCGCTGCGTGCTGCTGTTCGGGCAGGAGGGGCCGGGGCTGTCGGATGGGGCGCTCGCCGCGGCATCCGGCCATATCGAGATCACGCAGTACGGCTCGACCCGCTCGATCAACGCCAGCGCTGCCGCCGCCGTCGTCATGTACGAGTGGTGCCGCCGGTACGCCTGAGCGGATGCCGGACCCGCCCATTCCACTGAGACGCAGTCTCGCGTAAACTGGGTCTGAGTCTCACGCGAATGGAGTGCACCATGGCATCCGACTACGTCCCCCCGGTCGACGACTACCGCTTCCTCTTCGGCGAGGCGTTCGGCCTCGATCTGCCCGCTCGCGCGACGGGCGGCGCGTTCACGGCCGAGGATGCCACCGAGATCATCGCGGGAGCCGGCGAGTTCGCCGCATCCGTCCTCGCACCGCTCGAGACCAGCGGAGACCGCGAAGGCGCCCGCATCGAAGACGGCCAGGTGCGGCTTCCCGACGGCTTCGCCGAGGCCTACCAGGCGTTCGTCGAGGCGGGGTGGGTCAGCGCCGAGGCGCCCGAGTCGGCCGGCGGCGACGGCCTGCCGGGGTCGATCCGCGCGGGCCTGGGTGAGATCTGGAACGCCTCGAACGCCGCCTTCGCGCTCTGCTGGCTGCTGACGGCCGGTCAGATTCACGCGCTCGACGCGGCGGCATCCGACGAGCTGCGCGAGACCTACCTCACCAAGCTCGTCTCGGGCGAGTGGACCGGCACGATGAACCTCACCGAGCCCGACGCCGGCACCGACCTGGGCGCGATCCGCACGATCGCCACCCCGCGGGCCGACGGCTCGTGGGGCGTCAGCGGTCAGAAGATCTTCATCACCTGGGGCGACCACGACGTCGCCGAGAACATCGTGCACCTCGTGCTCGCGCGCACGCCAGACGCCCCCGCCGGGGCGAAGGGCCTGTCGCTCTTCGTCGTGCCGAAGTTCATGCCCGACGCGTCGGGCAAGCCGGGCGAGCGCAACGCCGTCACGACGGTGGCGCTCGAGCACAAGCTCGGCATCCACGGCAGCCCCACCTGCGTGCTCGCCTACGAGGACGCGACCGGATACCTCGTCGGCGAGGTCGGCGGCGGGCTCGCGGGCATGTTCGTCATGATGAACTCGGCGCGCGCGGGCATGGGCTTCCAGGCGACAGGAATCTCCGACCGCGCCTACCAGCAGGCCGTCGCGTACACGAACGACCGCCGCCAGGGCGCGGTGCTCGACCGCCCCGCCGGCGCGCCGATCGCCGAGCACCCCGACGTGCGCCGGCTGCTGCTGTCGATGCAGAGCCGCCTGTTCGCCATGCGCGCTCTCGGCGTCTACCTCGGCGACCTGTTCGACCGCGCCGACTCCGACGGAACGGGGCCGCTGGCGGAGTTCTTCGTGCCGATCCTCAAGGGCTGGGCCACCGAAGATGCCGTCGCCCTCACGAGCGACGCGATCCAGGTGCACGGGGGCATGGGCTTCATCGAAGAGACGGGCGTCGCGCAGCACTACCGGGATGCCCGGATCATGCCGATCTACGAGGGCACGACGGCGATCCAGTCGAACGATCTCATCGGTCGCAAGGTGATCCGCGACGGAGGCGCGACGGCCGAGACGCTGTTCGGCCTCATCGGCGAGACGGTCGACCAGCTCCGCGGCCTCGAGAACGAGGTCGCAAGGCGCACGGCCGATCGCCTCGAGCGGGCGGTGGAGGCGGCTCGCCGCGCCACGGCATCCGTCGTCGGCTTCGGCGCGACCCGCGACGCCTACGGCGTCAGCGTGCCGTACCTCATGCTGCTCGGCACCCTCGCCGGTGGCTGGATGCATGCTCTCGCAGTCGCCGCTGTGCTGGCGCACGAGACTCCGGATGCTTCCGACGCCGCGCGCCTGGTGTCTGCCGACTTCTACGGTGCGCACCACCTGCCCCGCGTGCACATGCTGGCCGAGACGGTGGCGGCGGGCGAGGTCGCCTGAGCCGGTACCCCGGCCCGGCGGTCTGGGCCTCGTGAGTCCGCCTCCCGATCCCTGCACGGAACCCGGGGGCGTCGCGACGGCTCAGAGGGTCAGGCGCCGACCGTGGTCCAGGCGTCGGTGCGCACCCGCCAGCCGAGCGTGCAGAGGCGGGCGAGCAGGTAGATGCCGAAGAAGGCGACGGCGAGCCAGATGAGGCCCGCTGTGCCGTCGACTCCGGTGGCCGAGATGATCCACAGTGCGGGCAGGAAGGGCACGAGGTTCAGCAGGCCGGCGATCGCGAGGTAGCGGGCGTCGTTCGCGCCCATCAGCACGCCGTCGAGCACGAACACGATTCCGGCGACCGGCTGGGCGATGGCGAGCACGAGGAAGGCGGGCTGCACGAGCGCGCCGATCTCGGCATCCCCGGTGAAGACGACGCCGAGCACGCCCGACAGGGCGGCGATCACGCCGCCGACGATCACGCCGAACCATGCGCCCCACGCGACGGTGCGGCGCAGCACGCGGTGCACCTGGTCGATGTCGCCCGATCCGAGGCTCTTGCCGATCATGGCCTGCGCGGCGATCGCGAGCGCGTCGAGCGCGAACGCGGCGGTCGAGAAGATGGTGAACGCGATCTGCCAGCCGGCGAGCTCCTTCGTGCCGATGCCGGTCGCGACCGCGACGGTCGCCAGCAGGGCGACGCGCAGGCTGACGGTGCGCAGGAACAGCCATCCGCCCGAGCGGGCTGTGCCCCGGATTCCGTCGCGCTGCGCCTTCATCGATGCGCCGTGCTGGAGGGCGAGGCGGCGGATGACGACCACGTACGCGGCGACCATGCCCCACTGCGCGGCGACGGTGCCGAAGGCGGAGCCGGCGATGCCCCAGCCGAACCCGTAGATGAAAATCCAGTTGAGCAGGGCGTTTGCGCCGAAGCCGAGGCCGGCGATCCACAGCGGCGTCATGGTGTCTTGCATGCCGCGCAGCAGCCCGGTCGCGGCGAACACGATGAGCATGGCAGGCAGGCCCCACATCGAGATGGTGAGGTAGGTCTGCGCTTCGGTCGAGACGGCGTCGGATGCCCCGAACGCGGCGACCAGTGCGGGGCTGGCGACGGCTCCGGCGGCGGCGAGCACGGCGCCGAGTCCGAGGGCGAGCCACATGCCGTCGATGCCGACCGAGACCGCGTCGCCGGGGTTGCCGGCGCCGAACCGGCGGGCGACCGCGGGGGTCGTCGAGTACGCGAGGAAGATCATCAGTCCGACGATCGTCTGCAGCACGGCGCCGGCGATGCCGAGGCCCGCGAGGGGTGCCGTGCCGAGGTGGCCGACCATCACCGAGTCGAGGATGAGGAAGGCGGGCTCGGCGACGAGCGCGCCCAGCGCGGGCACCGCGAGGCGCAGGATCTCGCGGTTGAGAGAAGAGGAAGGGGATGCGGTGGATGCCACCTCACGAGCCTATGGGGTGGCGCGGACGCCCGCGGTTCGAGGCGGGGCCGCGGCGCGGGCAGGCTCGAGGCGGGGCCCGCGGTTCGAGGCGGGGGCGGGCCGGGCTGCGCGGGGCGGCGGTGCGTCAGGCGGCGATGTCGTAGCGGGCTCTGCCGCCCAGGCGCGGCGTTCGGGCCGGGTCGATGTGGGGCGGCGGGACGAACCACACTCGTCCCCTGGTGCCGGATCGCGCGTCGGTGCCTTCTATGCGGATGTCCCACCCGTTGTCGTGGATGCGGTGGTGACAGGTCGAGCACAGCAGGATTCCGTTGCGCAGATCGGTCGGGCCCGCGTCTCGGTTCCACCATCTGATGTGGTGCACCTCGGTCATGTTCGGGGGGAGCCCGCACATGGCGCACCCGCCGTCGCGATCGACGAGCGCGAGCTTCTGAGTTCTCGTGAACAGTCGCTTCTCGCGTCCCCAGTCGAGGATCTCCCCGGTGGAGTCGAGCACGCAGGGGATCACTCCGCCCGACGCCGCCATCCGGCGGACCGCGGCGACCGAGATGGGCTGGTCGACGCCGTCGATGGTGCCGGATCCGGTGCCGTTCTCGAGGTCTGATGCGTCGATGCGGACGATCACGGTGGCGCCGCTGACCGGCATCCGGCTGTCGCAGTCGAGCATGTGGCTGCAGAAGAGGCTGAGGGCGTCGGCGCGCATCATGGCGACGGTGCGCTGATCGGCATCCGCCCCGTCGGCGTCGATGACGTCTTTCCGGGCCTGGAACTGCGCCGCCACGTACCCGTCGACCGCGGCCTTGATCGCGGCGCCCTCTTCGACGGGCGTCACGAGGTTCAGGTGCAGCATGCCGTCGCGCTCGAACATGCTCAGTGACCGCTGCGCACGCCGTTCTTCTTCGCGTGCTTCGAGCCTGTCTGCTTCGAGCAGCGCTTCGGCGCGCTTCACCAGCCGGCGCACGTCGTCGAGTGACAGTCCGACCGCTCGGTCGACGAGCTGCCGCTCCACATCGGTCACGACAGCCTTGTCGACGCCCACGCGCGCTCTGTCGAGAAACTCCACGATCAGCGCTGCGGCCGGCCCGCCGAGAGCTCCGGAGGTCACGCCCGACTGCACGGCGGGGTATTTGGCCGGCGCCGGCTCGCCCAGAAGGTCACGCCGCGGAGCGATCGCTTCGCCGACCTTCACCAGCCGGGCGGCGTCTCCTGCGCTGGTGCCGGTGGTCGTGGCTATCAGCTGCGCAGTGTTCCGGAACCCCTGCTGCTTCGCGAGTGACCCCGCGCCCAGCTCGGGGCGCGACTCGTGCGCGATCGCCGCGGCGACATCCGCCTGCAGGGCATCGAGCGCCCGTCTGGCCGACCCGATGGCGCGGGTCATCGACACGAGGTCGGCGCGGTCGAGGTCGGCTGCGGTCGCAGCATCCGCCCACACTCCGGCGAGAGCCGTGACGGCCTCTCGCAAGGGGTGAAGAGCGGTTGCTGACATGGAAAAAGCTTAGATCGCGGTCTATCGCACGTCAAACAAAGAGGCGAGAAACGCCTCTTCTCTGACCCCTAATATTCAAACAGAACTACGAATCATGATTCAGTCGGAGGTGCACCAACGGATAGGGCCGACCGGCCTCGTCGGTGTCGCTGCGGCCGACGATCTCGAATCCGCGGTGGATGTAGAAGGCGGTGGCCGAGAGATTCTGCTCGTTGACGTCGACCCTGCGCACGCCGTGCTGCGCGATCGTGTGCGAGAGCAGCGCGGTGCCGATCCCCTCGTCACGCCGACTCGCATCGATGAAGAGCATCTCGAGGTTGCCGTCGAGCGTGCCCGCGAATCCGACGGGCACTCCCGCACGCTCGGCGACCGAGAGCACCACAGCCGGAAAGTAGTCGGACTGCAGCCTGGCCTCGATGTCATCGCGATCGGCCTCAGCGAGGAACTCGTGCGTCGCGTCGACAGCACCACGCCAGATCGAGGCCAGCGCCGGATACTCTTCCGTCCCCTTCGAGGGTCGGATACGCAGGGCCGGAGGAGCTGATGGCTGCGGGGAGGACATCGGCCCAGTGTCTCAGAGTGCATCGCGTTCGCCGCGGGGCCTGTGCACCGGCATCCGCGTACCCTGGAGGCACGGAGGTGCCTCTCATGTCTGACGCGATGAGCAATGCCGCCCGCTACCGAGCCCGCCGCGACGCGGGCGAGAGCACGGATGCCGACCAGGACGCAGAAGCCTCGATGGTGCTGAATGCGCAGAACAAGGCGGAGTTCGTCGAGACGGCCATTCAGCTCGCGATCCGCCGGGGCGAGTTCGACAACCTTCCCGGTGCAGGCAAGCCGCTCGAGGGTCTGGGGTCGAATCATGATCCCGACTGGTGGATCCGCCGCAAGATCGAGACCGAGAATCTGTCTGGCCTCGGTCCGCCCGCCCTCATGCTGCGGGTCGAAGACCGTGAGCTCGACGGCGAGCTGGATCAGCTCGGCCGCGAGGAGGATGTGCGCGGCGTGCTCGACGACTTCAACCGTCGCGTGATCGAGGCGAGGCGGCAGCTGCGGGGCGGACCGCCGGTGGTGACGCGCCCGCGCGACGTCGAGGTCGAGGTGGAGGCGTGGCGGGAGCGCCGTGCCGCTCGGATCGCGGATGCCCGCGCCGAGACGATTCCGGATGCTGAACCGCGTCGCGCTCGACGCTGGTGGCGTCGGTGAGGGTCAGCCGACCACGGTGATCTGCTCGGGCGTTCGCGCTTCGATCTGAACGAAGTCCTCGTGGGGGCGGATCTCGCCGGTGACGCAGATCTCGGCGCCGTCGTACTCGAACGCGGGATCGAACGGGAAGGCGTTGCGGTGGTCGTCGAAGATGACGACGGTGAGGCCGGCGGGGTCGGGGTGGTCGACTCCGAGGTTGAGGAACGTGGGCTGCCCGTGGCTCTTCGTCGCCGTGAACGTGCTGACGACCGGCCCGCAGACCGTCGCCGTGCGGCCGATGCTCGCTCGCGCGGCCGACCAGTCGAGCGCTCCCTCTGGTCGCTCGGCGGTCTGCGGCTGCTCGATCGGCGTGCCTATCTGAGCTGGTCCGACTGGTGCCGTGACGGCGTCGACGACGCTGCATGAGCACAGCACCAGGGGCAGTGCGAGCAGGGCGGCGATCCGGATCTTCATGGTCTGGACACTAGCGCGCTCTATAGCTGGATCGAGTGCGCAAATCCCGAGTAGTTCGGCGTACTAGTTACGCGAAGAGTTGCGCGTTATCACGCATATTCGGATATCTAGGAGAGCGTGATCTGACCGTGACAATTACTTCTTGCGCTTGCCCCCTTTATGGGGCCACTATGACCTCTGAGGAGTCGTTTTCAAATGGGATGACGGCGACTCCGAAACCCTGGGGAACTGACGCCGTCAGCAATGACGCTGACTCAGTGAGCCATGCCCAGGGGCCTACCCCCACACCGTTATCCCGGAGGGAACCTCAAGCATGCTTACCATCCGTCGCCTCATCGAGGCCAAGAAGGCCGAGCGGGAGGAGAACGGCGAGGCCGGCTTCTCCCTCATCGAGCTCATCATCGTCGTCGTGATCCTCGGCATCCTGGTCGCTATCGCCATTCCGATCATCGGTAACATCACGAACGAGGCGAAGATCTCGGCAGCCAAGGCTGCAGCGCAGAGCGCGGCGACGCAGTGGTCGTCGGAGATCGCTGCCGGTGACACCCCGAGCGTGTACGAGACCAACGATACCGACCTGAAGGTGGCGGCCGGAACCGCAGCGGCAACGGCCAACACGGCCCCAGCCGCTACAGTGACGGACCCCAACACGATCTGCGCGACTGCTACGAATACGACCATCACCGGCACCGGTCCGAAGAGTTTCTCGGCTGGCCCCGGCTGCTGATCTAGTTCAGACGCTCAACGCGGAGACCCGGCCCAGCCGGGTCTCCGCGACCGCATTTCTTCCGTGAGGTCTGCCATGGCGACTAGTGAGCGCGACGACGACGGCTTCGGTCTCGTCGAGATGATCATCGCCATGCTCCTGCTCGCGATCATCGCCGTTGCGCTCATCCCGCCGCTGTGGAACAGCATCCTTCTGTCGTCCACCCAGTCGGCGTCCGCCACGGCCACCCGTGAGCTGAATGCGCTGATCGAAGAGGGGCGCGACGTGCACACGTGCGCCAAACTCACCCAGATCACCACGACGACGACCTATTACACCGGTACACCGCGCGAGTTCGTGGTTCGCGTACCCATCGGCATCACCTACGCATGTACCCCGAAGACCGCCGTCCCTGTCACGCTCGAAGCCGTGCGCGACGGCGAGGTGCTCGCCACGGTGCAGGCCAAGATCTTCGTGCCATGAATGCCGCGCTGCGCTCCCGTCTGGCTGATGACGACACCGGGTTGTCACTCATCGAGCTGATCGTGGTGCTGCTGCTCATGGGCATCCTCGGAAGCCTCGTCGTGATGATCTTCATCAATTCATGGAACACCCAGCGGGATGTCACGACGACCAGCACCGCGACGAACGAGGGGCAGCACTTCTCGCTCAGCATCGAGCGCGCTGTGCGCAATGCCGAAGCGATCTCGGTCAACACCGCAGGCACACAGCTGCTCGTCCGGACGACGCTGGGCGGGACGAAGACGTGCCAGGCGTTCAAGCTCGAGCGCGCAGACCTGGCCGATGCCACCCAGGGCGACGCCGCATTCATCTCGGCCGGCTCGTCTGCCCCGACATGGGGCGGACCGACCATTCTTCGAGAGGTCGCACCGATCGGCGCCGCCAAGTACTTCGCGCGCACGGGGAAGATCGTCACGTATCGCTTCCAGGTCGACACCACTTCTGCGCCCGTGACCTTCGACGGCGAGGTCACCGCAAGAAACAACCTCAGCGAGGACGGATTGACATGCTGGTCGTGAATCGCATTCTGCGCCGCGCCGTCGATCGTCGCGGCGACGAGACAGGCGCGGCGCTCGTCGCGATCATCATCGTGATGTTCTTCGGCTTCGCCGTCGTCACCGCCGTCACCGCGAGTGTGATGTTCACGATCCAGTCGAATGTCGGCAACCGCAGCAGCACCCAGGCGTACATCGCCGCCGAATCCGGGCGCGACGCTGCCGTCGACCGGCTCAACAGCGCAGTGGCGTCGAACGGCACCTTCTCGTGCAACTCGGCGACGCTGACCGGCGTCGGCGCGAAGCCCGACTACGCATTCACGATCTACTCCACCAACAGCGACATCCGACCCTCGAAGGCTACGGATCCGGGTGTCGCTCAGGCATGCCCCACCTTCGACAGCAAATTCGTGGTGATCCACTCCGTCGGCACAGACCCCAGGGGCGGCAGCGCGACACTCGATGCCGTCTACCCGTGGCTCGTGAGCTACGAACAGCAGGCCGGGGGAGTCCTCGCCTATTTCGCGGGGGGCGTCACCTCCACGGTGTCGAATTACACCGGCGACCTCGTCGTGCGTTCGGGCAACTACTCGTGCGCGAACGAGGGCACGATCAACGGCGACCTCTACGTGACCCACGGCAGCGTGAACCTCAGCCGCGAGTGCACGGTGAACGGCAACATCTGGGCGCGCAACGCTGTCGACGCCTCTTCTCAGAAGATCACCGTCACCGGAGACATCAAAGCAGGAGGCACGGTCACCGCTGTCTCCAACGGATCGACGTTCGGAAAGCTCGTCGGTACAACACACACCGGTGGGAACATCCAGTCCGGTGCCGACATCAAGCTCGACTCGACAGGAAGCGTGGACGGCAAGGTTCACGGAAGCCTGTCGGCCGCTGGGCAGGTGCGAATCGGCGGCTCGCTCCCCACGAGCGGGACCACCGGATACACGGGCAACAAATGGGCGGTGACCGGGAGCCTGACGTATCCCACAGCCCTGCCGCCGTTCGACCCATCGCTGGACTTCATCAAAGAGATCACGTCCTGGATCGACCTCGACGCGACCTCGGGATGGAATGCCGCAGAAGACCTCCCTGCGTGCGCGCTGACCAGCGCGCAGATCACCGGTCGCATGACCGACGCGACGCCCGGGCCCATCATCTTCAACTACATGAACTGCTCATCTGTCTCGACCGACATCACCCTCACGGGGACCTCGGTGACTCCCACCAAGGACGTGCTCTTCCTCGCACCGCCGCAGAAGCGCATGAACATCTCGATCGAGACGAAGCTGTCGGGCGGCAAGCAGATCGTCTTCATGCACGCAGATGCGAGCCGTGCCCTCGTCAGCAATGAGACCTCGCCCACCTGCCAGAACCCCGACACGGCGAACCAGAAGGACACCTTCTCGATCGGCACGGGCAAGAGCGTGTCGGGCGTGAAGCTGATGATCTACTCGCCGTGCGGACTCACCGGCAACATCAATGAGAGTTTCGTCGGGCAGCTGTACTCGAACGACACAGGTGGTGTGAAGTTCAACAACGGAGCCACCTACACCTGCGCATTGATGAGCTGGCCCGACGCCTTTGAGAAGCTCGGGTGCAAGGTGCGCGGTGAAGGCGAGGACGTCGTCATCGAGACTGTGCTCATCCAGCGACCGGGCGATCGCGCCTACCAGACAGAGATCGTGACGACCCCGTGACAGCGGCGGCCATCGTTCTCATCGTCATCACGGGCATCTACGGCCTCGTCATCGGTTCCTTCCTCAACGTCGTCGTGTACCGCGTGCCGGCGAGCATCCCGCTGACGCGGGAGAGCCGCTGCCCATCATGCGATGCGAAGATCCGCTGGTGGCAGAACGTGCCCGTCCTCGGATGGCTCGCACTGCGAGGGCGCTGCGCTTTCTGCGGCGCAGCGATCTCTGCGCGATACCCCGCGGTCGAAGCGCTGACGGGGATCCTGTTCGCATCCGTTGCGGCGGGGGTGGCGTTCAGTCGTCCACTCGACGCCCGGCCGGTCGACGGGCGGCTGTGGCTGGGCTCGGCGGAGTTCTGGGGGATCCTCGTGACGATGCTCGTGTTCCTGAGCATCAGCATCGCGCTCACTCTGATCGATCTCGACACCAGGCGACTCCCGAACGCCATCGTTCTGCCCGGCTGGGTGACGATGATCGTGCTCCTGCTCGTCACCACTGTGCTGACCGGGCTGCTTCCCGCTGAGGGCGGGCTCGAGGCTGGTCAGCCAGCCGTCGCCGGCACGTGGGCGGGCATCGACTGGGGCCCCTTCGTGCGAGCGGTCATCGGCGGGGTTGCGCTGTTCGTCTTCTACTTCATCGTTCGGCTCATCAGCCCACGAGGTATGGGCGGCGGCGATGTCAAGCTGGCGGGACTCGCGGGAACGATGATGGCCTGGTTCGGCTGGGGTCCGTTCATCGTCGGGGCCTTCGCTGCTTTCGCGCTGGGCGGGCTGTTCGGCATCGCGATGATGCTGATCGGGCGAGCCCGCCGGAAAGATGCCATCCCGTTCGGCCCCTGGATGCTCACCGGCGCCTGGACGGGCATCATCGTGGGTGAGCCCGTCAGTCGCTGGTACCTGGGACTTCTGAGCTGAGAGATACGAGAGAACGAGCATGGGAAAAAGCCACGTCGGTGTCGAGATCACCGAAGAGAGCGTCCGCGCGGTGGAGGTGACGCTCGACCGCACTCCGCAGGTGATCGCGTACGGCGAAGTCCCTCTGCCGCCCGAGGCTGCTCACGACAGCGAGGTTCTCGATGAAGGCACGGTCGCGCTCGCGATCCGTCAGCTGTGGGCCACCTCCGGGATCCATGGCAAGAACGCCACGTTGGGTGTGGCCAGCCGGCGCGTGCTGGTGCGCGAGTACTCGACGCAGGTGATGGCGCCCGAGCTGCTGCGTCAAGCCCTGCCGTATCAGGTGCAGGATCTTCTACCGGTGCCCGTGAACCAGGCTGTGCTCGACTACTACCCGACCTCGCAGGATGGCGAGCAGCTTCATGGGCTTCTCGTCGCGGCCGTGTCGGAGACCGTCGAAGGCATGATCGCGGCCTTCGACCGCGCGAAGATCCGCATCGCCGGGGTCGACCTCGCCACGTTCGGGCTCTCCCGCGCCGCTTCGCTGATCGCACCCGCCGGCACCCACGCCGTCGTCCACGTCGGCGACCACACCACGCAGGTGCTGATCCAGCGCGATGGGGCTCCCGAGTTCGTCCGAATCACACCTGTCGATCTCGAGACCGCCGCTGTGCGCCGCCGCAGCGCCGTGACCTCGATCACCGACGACGGCACTCTCACACCCGCTGAGTCGACATCCAGCGCGTTGCTCGATCCCGCTCGCGTGGCCGCCGGCGCGCTGCAGGAGAGCGCCGCGGGCTCGGCGGGAATCCTGCCGGCCGGGGCGCTGCGCGGGGACATCGGCCCCAAGCCCGTAGCCGATGTGATCGGACGCATCCGCGGGACCATCTCGTTCTATCTCAACCGTCCCGGCGCGACGCGGATCGAAGGAGTGCTGATCTGCGGAGCCGGTTCGGCGGTGGATGGCGTGCTCAGGGGGCTCGTGGAGGTGCTCGACGTGCCGGTGCGCCAGATCTCGCTCGGAGACGTGGTCAGCGTGCGCGGAGCCGCTCCCATCGGGGAGCACGGACTCAACCTCGTGAGCACACTGGGTCTCGCACTGAGAGGAGATCGATGATGGCTCGACCGAACGCACCCACATCGACGACGCCGCGAGTCAATCTTCTGCCTCGGTCGGAGATCGAGCGCCGCGAACGAGACCGACTGGGCGGCACCTGGGTGCGGGTGGTCATCGGGGCCGTCATCCTGGCGGCGCTGCTCGTCGGAGCCGCCTTCGCATGGAACGCGTTCGCCCAGCAGCGCCTGCTCGCGGAACGGACGAAGACCACCGAACTGCTGGGGGAGATCAGCGCGCTCTCGGAAGTGAGTCAGGCGCTCAGCACTGAACGGGAGCTGATCGACTTCAGAGCCGAGTCGATGGGCTCCGACATCGTCTGGGCGAGCGTGTTGAACCGAGTGCAGGACGCCGTGCCCCGGGGCGACGCCCTCATCGGGTTCGAGCTGACGCCCGGTGCCGTCCCCGCGGCGCTGCCGGCCGAGGCCGATCAAGAGGCGCGTGATGAAGCAGCGAGCAAGGCCGTGGGCCTCACCGGCACAGTGACGGTTCAGAGCGCAGGGCCCGAGAACATGATCCCGTTCACAGACGCGCTGCGGAAGATCGAGGGCGTCGCAGTCAGTGATGCCCGCGCCCTGTCGAGCGGCGAGTTCTACCAGTACGTCGTCGACATCACCTTCGACCAGAGCGTCTATTCAGGACAGTACGGGACCAGCGACGAGGAGGCGGGGCAGTGACCAAGCAGCTGATCACCATCATCGGGGCGCTGGCCACGGCCATCGTCCTGGTGCTCGCCATCCTCTTCGGCGTCACCCCCCTTGTCGCCTCCGGGTTCTCGGCACTGGCGCAGACCGCGCAGGAGGAATCCGTCAACCAGGGCTATCGCTCACAGGTCGACAACCTCAAGAAGGAAGAGCAGCGGATGGGCGAGATAGAGAAGTCGGTGGCTGGTCTGCGAGCGCAGATCCCCAGCGACCCGCTTCTCGACGAGCCGTTCGGGATCATCGCGGAGTCGGCCCAGAGGAACAATCTCAGCGTCGAGTCGATCACGCGCGGCGACCTGGCGGCGTTCGTGCCGCGCACCGCGCCCTCGGTCTCGGGACCAGCGACGAACGCCACTGCCGGTGCTCCGCAGACCACGCCGACGGAAGACCCGACGACACCGGTCGATGCCGCCGAGGATGCCGCGGCCGGTGCCGACGCGCAGACCGATGCGACGAACGCAGCTTCGGGCGCGACGCCCCCGCCCGCGCCGCCCACGCCCGCTGCGCCGGATGGCATCTCGATGAACGGCTCTCTCACCGGTGAACTCCAGATCCCCGTCGAGGTCACAGCCACGGCCACGGACATGGCGGACGTCATCGCCTTCCTCGACGGGCTCCGGGGTCAGGGACGGGTCATCGCCATCGATAAGGTGGTGGTCTCCGGCAGCGCGGGCGAGCTCGCCGTCACCGTCTCCGCGTTCGTCTTCGTCAGCACGGATGGAGCATCCTGATGGTTCTCGACCAGCTCACACAGCTGCTCGGCGTCGCGGCTCGCCAAGGGGCCTCAGACGTCCACCTCACCGCGTCGGCGATACCACTCATGCGCATCGACGGAGACCTCGTACCCGTGCCGGGGTATCACGAGCCGATCACCAGAGACTGGGCGGAGTCGGCGACGCTCGGACTGATGAGCGATGCTCAGCGTGCGGAGTTCGCCACGCGCCATGAGGTGGACCTCGCTCACGCAGCTCCGGGTATCGGACGATTTCGTGTCAACGTCTTCCGACAGCTCGGCGACATCGCGATGGCCCTGCGCTTCATCCCGGACCGGGTCTTCACCCTCGAGGAGCTCGGCGCTCCCGCCATCGCAAGGGACCTCGCACTTCGTCCGCGTGGTCTGGTGCTGCTGACAGGACCGACCGGTTCGGGCAAGTCGACGACGCTGACGGCGATGGTCGACCTGATCAACAACACGCGACCCGTGCACGTGGTCACGATCGAGGACCCTATCGAGTTCCATCACGAGTCCAAGCGCGCGCTCATCCATCAGCGTGAGGTCGGCTCTGACACCGCATCGTTCGCCGAGGCTCTGCGTCGCGTGCTTCGTCAGGACCCCGACGTCATCCTCGTCGGCGAGCTCCGCGACCCCGAGTCGATCTCGACGGCCCTCTCGGCCGCCGAGACCGGCCACCTCGTGCTGTCGACTCTGCACACGCAGGGTGCGGCGAAGTCGATCAACCGCATCGTCGATGTCTTCTCCGCTGATAAGCAGCACCAGATCCGCACGCAGCTGGGCGACACCCTGCAGGGCATCATCAGCCAGACCCTGCTGCCTCGCGCGCAGTCCGAAGGCCGGACCATCGCCACCGAGGTCCTTGTGAACACCCCCGCGGTGGCCAACCTGATCCGTGAGGGTCAGGTGTCGCAGCTGTACTCGACCATGCAGGCCGGGCAATCGGTGGGCATGCACACGCTCGACCAGGATCTGCGCCGTCTCGTCGGCGCGGGCGTGATCGCACCCGCAGTGGCACGTACCTTCGCGAGCGATCCGAAGTCGCTCGATGGCGTGCATGTGCGACCTGCGGATCTCGACGCCGAGTCATGGTCATCGTTCGCGGGCGGCTCGCAGCTCGATGAGTGGGGGTCGTGATGGCCCTCGCTCAGGAGTACGCGTATCAAGCCCTCGACCTGGCGACGTCTCAGACGGTCAAGGGAACGATGGATGCCAGCAGTGACAGTGCTGTCGCCGCGAAGCTGCGCGCACAGGGACTGACGCCGCTGAACGTCGCGCTGGTGGCGAAGACCGGCCTGAACCGTGAGATCGCGCTGCCGAGGCTTCGAAAAGGTGTACCCGCGAAGACGCTCGCGATCTTCTCTCGGCAGATGTCGGCTCTGGTCAACGCGGGTCTGCCGCTGCTGCGCACCCTCACCGTGCTCGCCGAGCAGGCGGAGGACAAGCAGCTTCAGACTGTGCTGATCGCCGTCCAGTCGGATGTCGAAGGCGGATCGTCGCTGTCCGCCTCGCTCGCGCGACACCCGCAGGTGTTCCCGCCGCTGATGGTCTCGATCATCCGAGTGGGGGAGTCCGGCGGCTTCCTCGGGAAGGCTCTGAACTCGGTCGCTGAGAACTACCAGAAGCAGGCGGACCTGCAGGGGAAGATCCGGTCTGCCACGACCTACCCGATCGCCGTGCTCGTCATCGCGATGCTCGGCGTGCTCGCGATGGTGACGTTCATCGTGCCCGTCTTCAAGAAGATGTTCGAAGGCCTCGGCAGCGAGCTGCCGCTGCCGACGCAGATCCTCGTGACGATCTCAGAGAACATGCTCTGGATCCTGCCGCTGCTCGCCGTGATCGTGGTCGGGGCGTGGGCTTGGTGGGCGCGCAATCGATACACCGACGCCTATCGGAAGGTGGTCGACCCGATCAAGCTCAAGATGCCGATCTTCGGTCCTCTGGTCACGAAGATGGCTGTCGCGCGATTCGCGCGCAACCTGTCGATGATGCTCGATGCGGGCGTGCCGATCATCCAGGCGCTGGCGATCGTCGGGCAGGCCTCGAACAACTGGAAGATCGAGCAGACCGTGCGCGAGATCCAGGATTCGATTCGCGGAGGTCGCTCGTTCGCAACGCCACTGGCGAAGGCCGAGGTGTTTCCGCCGATGGTCGCGCAGATGGTGGCGGTCGGTGAGGAGTCGGGCACGCTGGCCGAGATGCTCGGGAGCATCGCCGACTTCTACGAGGACGAGGTGGAGACCGCCACCGAGCAGCTGTCGTCGCTGATCGAGCCCGTGCTCATCGTCGGACTGGGCGTGGTCATCGGCAGCATGGTGATCGCCCTGTACATGCCGATCTTCACTCTGTACTCGGATCTCGCGAAGCAGTGAGCCCGCTGTCGCGAGGACCCACGTGGGTTCTCGCGAGGGCGGCGTCAGATGGTGACGCGCAGGATCTCCTCGATGGTGGTGATGCCATCGGCGACCTTCGTCCAGCCGTCGTCACGCAGCGGCACCATCCCCTGGCTGACCGCGATGTCACGCAGTTCGGTTCCGGTCGCGCGACCCACGAGAGCCTGCTCGATCTCGTCGGTCACCGTCATCACCTCATGCAGTGCGACACGGCCCCGGTAGCCGGTGTTCGAGCACGACGTGCAGCCCACGGCTCGATGAGGCGTCGCTGCGTCGATCAAACGCTTCGGCATTCCGACGTTCGCAAGCATCTCGCGGTCTGCTTCCAGTGGCACGCGACAACGCTGGCAGAGCCGGCGTGACAGGCGCTGCGCCACCACGGCGCTCAGCGCGGTGGCGACGAGGAACGGCTCGGTCCCGATCTCTACGAGGCGGGTGAGTGCGCTCGGTGCATCGTTGGTGTGCAGGGTCGAGAGGACCAGGTGACCCGTCAGCGCCGCCTCGACCGAGATCGCAGCGGTCTCGCGATCGCGGATCTCACCGACGAGCACGACGTCGGGGTCAGCACGCAGAATGGAGCGCAGCGCGGTCGCGAACGTCAGCCCTGCCTTGGGGTTGACCTGGATCTGGTTGACGTCGTGCATCCGGTATTCGACGGGGTCTTCGACCGTGATGACGTTCACACGAGGGTTGGCGACGGCCCGCAAGGCGGTATAGAGCGTGGTGGACTTGCCCGATCCGGTCGGGCCGGTGACAAGCACCATCCCGTGCGGTCTGGTGATCGCTTCGGTGAAGCGCTTCTGGTTTCCGTCGGTGAACAGCAGGTCGGTCATCGACATCAGCTGGCTGCTGTTGTCGAGGATGCGCATGACGATCTTCTCGCCCCATACCGTCGGCAGAGTCGCCACGCGAAGGTCGACCGAGCGCCCTTCGTGCAGCACCGAGATGCGGCCGTCCTGAGGGACGCGCTTCTCGGCGATGTCGATCGACGACATGATCTTCAGGCGCGAGATCACGCCGTCTTGAATGCTGCGATCCGCCCGCTGCATCTCGTGCAGCACGCCGTCGATGCGGAACCGCACGGTGAGGCGGTGCTCACCGGGTTCGATGTGGATGTCGCTCGCGCGATCGTTGATGGCCTGAGTGATGAGCAGATTCACGAACCGAACGATCGGCGCATCGGCATCCTGATCGTCGAGGTGCTCGGTGAAGAGCAGATCGGAGCTGCTCGATGACTCGCCGCCGATCTGCTCGGACAGGTCGGTGAGTTCGTCGTCGGAGCGGAGGAACCGTTCGAAGGTCTGCATCAGGGCGTCTTCGGCGACGACCACCGGCACCACCCGCAGGTCGGTGATGCTCGCGATGTCATCGAGCGCGATGATGTCGGTCGGATCGAGCATGCCGACCGTGAGCTGGTCACGCACCAGGCGCAGGGGGATCAGACGATAGCGCCTGCACAGGTTCCCCGGGACGAGCGCGATGACCTCAGGGTCGAACGGGTAATCGGCCAGATCGACGTAACGGTGCCCGGTTGCGATCGAGATCGCCTCAGCGATCTGAGCCTCCGTCACCTGCTTCGCCTGGAGCATGTGCCGAGGGAGATCTGCCCCGTCTCCGACGGTCTCGATCGCCGCGCTGACCTCGTCGGCGCGCGCAGCGCCTGTCAACACCAGGATCTGCCCCAGTCCGCGCACTGCGTACTCCTATTCCGGCTCCCCCAAGCCGCCTTCCGGCCGGAGCCGGTTCCCTGGCTTCATACTAAGCCGAACCACCCCTGCCCGTCGCCCCCGGATTCCGCGGAAACCCGCCCCGAGCCGGCCCCGCCCTCACGCCGTGTGGACCACTGATCCGCCGACGACCGTGCGCACGACCCGCGCCTCCAGCAGCTCCTCCGCGGGCCGCTCGAACACGTCCCGGTCCAGCACGATGAAGTCGGCCAGCAGACCGGCCGCGAGCCGGCCGTAGCGGTTCTCGGCACGGCATGCCCAGGCGGCGTCGCGCGTGGCGTGGATCACAGCATCTGCCAGCGGCAGCCTGTACCGCTCGACGTTCGGCTCGAGGGCCGGATTCAGCGCCGATCGGCGCGTCGCGGCGATGAACATGTTCGGCAGGGGCGCGAAGTGCGAGGTGGGGGAGTCGGTGCCGAACACCAGGGTCGCGCCCTGCTCGGTCATCTCGGGCCAGGGGTATCCGCGGTCGATGCGCTCGTCGCCCAGCATCGCCCGCCAGTTGTCCTGAATCGCGGGGTCGGAGTGCACCGGCTGCATCGACGCCGTGATGCCGAGGGCGGCCAGGCGCTCGATGTCGTCGGGGTCGACGACCTCGAGGTGCTCGATGCGGTGCCGGCGCTCGGCCGGACCGTTCTCGGCGACAGCGCGCTCGATCGCCGTGATCGCGTTCGACACGGCGACATCGCCGATCGCGTGGATCGCCACCTGCAGCCCGGCGGCATCGGCCGCGACCACGACCCTCGTCAGGGCGTCGAGCGACCAGACGGGCTCGGGCAGCGAGCCGTCGGCATACGGCTTTCGCACGGCCGCCGTGCAGCCGTCGACCGTGCCGTCGGAGAGGATCTTCACGCCGATGACCCGCAGCCAGTCGTCGCCCATCGCGCCGGCCAGCTCGGCGGCCCGGCGCACCTGAGCGAGGTCCTTCTCGGCATCGCCTGTGGGGTTCAGCAGCCAGTGCGCCGAGATGCGCGTCGTGAGAGCGCCCGCGGCATACGACCGGCGCATGGTCGCCAGCTGCGCCTCGTCGAGAGCCATGTCGGTCACCGCGGTGACGCCGGTCTCGGCGAAGCCGCGCAGCGCCACCTCGAGCGCGCGATCGGTGTCGGCCTCGGTCTCGAAGCTGTCGAGCGCCGCCCAGGCGAACTGCTGCATGGCCGTCTCGTCGATGACGCCGCTGGCGCGGCCGTCGGCGTCGCGGTGGATGCGACCGCCCACGGGGTCGGCGGTGTCGTCGCCGATACCCACCTCGGCCAGCGCCGCGGTGTTCAGCCACATCGAGTGCAGGTCGAACGCCTGCACGTACACGGGCCGGTCCGGCACGATCTCGTCGAGCATCTGCCGGGTGGGGTGAGTGACCGCGCTCTGCTGCCACCCCTGAGCGCGGATGCGCACGGCATCCGGATCGGCGGCCGCCGCATCGGCGATCGCCGCCTGGACCTGCTCCAGATCGGCCGCGCTCCACAGGTCGACCTGCTGCGCCGCCTCGCCGGTGTGGATCACATGCGAGTGCGCGTCGACGAACCCGGGCAGCACCAGTGCTCCGTCGAGCGGATGCTGCTCGGCATCCGGTCCGGCGATGCGGCTCGCGGTGGCGTCGTCGCCGACGTACTGGATGCGGTCGCCCGCCACGACCATCGCGGTCGCCCACGCCCGCCGATCTGCCGTGAAGATGCGTCCTCCGGTGTACAGCTGCGTCGTCATCGTGCGACCTCTCTGCTCATCGCTGCGTACAGGCCTCCGGCGACGGTCACGCCGACCGGAACCGACAGGTCGATGTAGCCGAGCGCCTCGGCGATCGGACCGGTCCACACGTCGGTCGACAGGCAGAGCGCACTCGCGATGATGCCGACCACGAAGGCGACGATTCCAGGAACACCCCACCCGCCCGAGTACCAGTAGCGTCCGCCCGGCCGGTCGTCGAACAGGTCGAGTCCGTCGTAGCGGTTGCGGCGCAGCACCACGTCGACCACGAAGATCGCCATCACGGGTGCGGCGACCACGATCAGGAACTGCAGGATCAGGTTCACCGCGCTGAGGAACGTCGTCGACAGGGTCAGGTAGATGGTGAGCGCCGTGCCGATCACGCCGACCACGATCGCGGCGGGGATGCGCCGCAGCGGCACGCCGATCGCCTGCAGCGCCATGCTCGAGGTGTACGTCGTCATGCCGTTCAGCGCGACGGTGTTCAGGATCACGCCGAACACGAGCAGGGGTGCGAGGGCGGCGGGCAGCATGCCGAGCATGACGCCCTCGACGCCGAACTGCAGATCTTCCGCGCTCACGGCGGTCGCCATCAGCGCGCCGATCGTGGTGAAGAAGACTCCGGGCACGGCCCCGCCGAGAGCGGTCGCGGCGATGATGCGACCGGGCTCGGTCGAGCGCGGCAGGTACCGCGCCATGTCGGGGCTGTTGATGTACGACAGGGGAGAGGATGCGAGGATCGCGAACCCGATGGATGCCGCAGACCACAGCGCCCCGCCCTGCAGCGGCTCTGCGGCGCGGTACGCCCAGTCGACGTTCGGCAGGATGAACCCGGTCAGCACGAGGAAGATCGCGAGCAGCAGCACGGCGACGTAGGTGTAGGTGCGCAGGATCAGCCCGTGGCCGTAGACCGCGACGAGCACGGTGATCGCGGCGACGACGATCGTCACCACGATGGGTGCGGCGATCGGGGAGTCCCATCCCAGGCGGGCGAGCATGTCGGCGCCGAGGAAGGCGGCGGCCAGCCAGTTGAGCGCGAGGTAGACGGCCGACACCAGCCAGCCCATGAACGCGACCACGATGCGGTTGCCGATGACGCCGTACATCGCGCGCATGATCACCGACCCCGAGGTGCCGGCCGCGGGCCCCGAGATCGCGATGATGCCGGTGAAGATCCACGGCAATGCGCCGGCCACGATCACCAGCAGCGCCTGCCAGAGCTCGAGGCCGAGCACGATGAGCGTCGCGCCGACGGTGAAGTTGAGCACGCTGACGTTGGGAGCGGCCCAGACGAAGAACAGGTCGCGGGGTCGGCCGTGGCGCTCGGCATCGCCGATGAGCTCGATGCCGCGGGTCTCGGGGTGGGTGGCGGAAGCCGCGTCTGCCGCAGCGTCGCTCGCGGGGGTCAGGGACATGGGTGCCTCTCAGCGGTCTGGGACGTCGTCGTCCTGGGCGATCCTTATTGATCGGGTAACCAATAGCGCTGTTGGTCACTTATCCAATAACATGGGCAGGGTGATGTCAAGCCCCGCTTCATACACGCGGAAACCACCCGGCCAGCGCCGCGAGGAGATCCTCGCCGCGGCCGCCGGGATCGCCCTCGACGACGGACTCGAGCGCATCACCGTGCGTGCCGTCGCCGAGCGGATCGGCGTGCGACCAGGGCTCATCTCGCACTACTTCCCTGCGGTGCAGGACCTCATGGTCGCCGCCTTCGAGCGCGCCGCGTCGAGCGAGCGCACCGAGGTGCTGCTCGGCGAGGGCACCCCCACCGAGAGGATGGCGCGGTTCGTCGCCTTCTTCGCGTCAGAGGCATCCGTCCCGCTCTCGCGCCTGTGGCTGAACGCCCGCCACCTCTCGCGCTTCACCCCGGCGCTCGCCGCCGCGATCGCCGAGCAGGAGGCCGCGTACCTCGAGCGCATCACCGAGATGGTCGCGTCGGGACTGTCGCGTGGAGAGTTCCGGACTCCGGATGCCGGTGCCGCGGCCGTGCGCATCCTGATGGCCGTCGATGCGACGACCACCTACGTCAACGATCCGCCCGGCCCCGAGCGCTTCGGCTACTCGAGCTTCGTCGCCGACGTCGCCGCGTGGACCCTCGGGCTGCCGGAGGGCGCGCTCGGGTAAGACCGCGCCCTCGGCGTGGTGCTCTCGCCTCAGGCATCCACCTTCGCGGTGCGCACGACACCGGTCGGAAGATCCTCTGCCTCGTCGAAGGCGACCTCGGGCGTCGGGCGGCGGAAGCCGCGGGTCAGCCACAGCAGATACAGCGCGCCGACGCCCGCCCAGATCAGGCCGACCGTCATGGCCATCTGGTCGAGGCTCAGCCACAGCCAGAGGTTGATGACGAAGCCGATGCCCGGCACCACGGTCCAGGCGAGCACCGAACCGCGCGTGCTCTCGTCACCGCGGTGACGCCACCAGAACGCGATCACCGACAGGTTGACGAAGGCGAATGCGGTGAAGGCGCCGAAGTTGATCAGCGACGTCGCCGCGTTCAGGTCGAGCTTCAGCGCGGTCAGCGCGATCGCGCCGACGACGACGATGTTGATCACGGGAGTGCCCAGGCGCGGGTGCACGTAGCCGAACACCTTCCGCGGGATGATGCCGTCGCGGCCCATCGCGAACAGCAGACGGGAGGCGCTGAGCTGCGACGCGAGGCCCGACGAGAGCACCGACACGGTCGCCCCGGCGAGGAAGAACGTCTGGAACACGATGCCGCCGATGAACAGCGCGATGTACGGCGAGGCGCCCTCGATGTCGGGCGTGATCGCCGCGAGCGCGTCGAGGTCGGGCACGAGGGTCTGCATCACGTAGGTGATCGTGACGAAGAAGGCGGCACCCAGGGCGGCGATCCACATGATGGCGCGCGGCACGGTGCGCCGGGGGTCGACCGTCTCTTCAGACAGCGTGGTGACCGCGTCGAAGCCGAGGAAGGCGAGGGCCAGCACGGCGGCGCCTCCGACCAGGCTCGCGAGGTCTGCGCTCATCGAGTAGAACGGCGCGAAGGTGAACGCGAGCGCGTTGTCGCTGGTGATCGCTCCGATCGTGAGCACGAGGAACACGACGGCGAGCAGCGCCTGGAAGACGACCATGACCATGTTCGCGACCGCGCTGATGCGCACGCCGATGATGTTCAGCGCCGTGATGATCACGATGAGCCCGACGATCCACACCCACTCGGGCACGTCGGGGAACGACGCCGACAGGTAGATGCCCGCCAGCAGCGCGTTGATCATCGGCAGGAACAGGTAGTCGAGCAGCGCCACCCAGCCGACCATGAATCCGACGGGTGCGCCGATCGTGCGGCGTGTGTAGGTGTACGCCGAGCCTGCAGACGGGTAGACGCGCACCATCTTCGCGTAGCTGAACGCGGTGAACAGCACCGCGATCGTGATGATGATGTACGACATGGGCACGTGGCCCTTGGTGGCCTCCGAGACGATGCCGAAGGTGTCGAACACGGCGAACGGCGACATGTACGCCAGGCCGATGAAGACGACGTGACGCTGCTTGAGGCTGCGGTGCAGACTCGGTGCGCCTGGGGCGGTGGTGGTGGTCATGGGTTACCTCTCTGTAAACCAGCGATGAGCGCGCGTCAGTCGGCGTCGCGAAGCCGTGGCGTGCGCGGGGGAGGGGTGCGGCGGTCGCCGGTGTTCTCGAAGGCGAGGCCGAGGGCGAGCAGCGCGGTGTCGTCGTAGGCGCGGCCGGCGAAGGTCAGGCCCACCGGCATGCCGATGTCGGCCATGGTTCCCATCGGCACGGTGACCGTCGGGATGCCCAGGTGCCGCGGTACCAGATTGCCGTTGGCGACCCACACGCCGTTGCGCCAGCCGGCCTCGGCCGACTCGGGATCCACATCCATGTCGGCGCGGCCGATGTCGGCCATGGCGGGGAAGGCGACGGCGTCGAGGCCCAGCCCGTCCATCCACTGCTCGAGGTCGACGCGCCGGGTCTCTTCGAGCCCGCGCACGCCCTCTTCGAGATGCGGGATGTCGGTGAAGCTCGCGTACGGATGCGCCTCGACCTGGGCCGGGTAGGTCGCGATGTCGTCGTCGAAGCCGTCGTACCGGTCGGGGAGGGCGCCCTCGGGGGTCGGGAAGATGGTCGCACCGTCGACGCCGACGAGCGTGTCGAGGTTCGGGTCGCCGTTCGCGGCGAGGAAGTCGTCCCACGCCCACGCCGACAGGTCGACGATCTCGCTCTTCAGAAACTCGGGGCTCACCAGCCCCCGGGTGGCGATGGTCGGAGCGCCGGCGCGGTCGCCCTCGTAGTTCGTGACCGCGGGGAAGTCGACCTCGACGACCTCGGCTCCGGCTGCCTCGAGATCGCGACGCGCCTGCTGCCACAGCTCGATGACCGACTCGCGGGTCTCGACCTTCTGGCCGGTCGGCCCGCCGATGGTGGTGCCGGTGCCGGCATCCGGATCGGCGTTGATGTACATCTTCGGGATGCCGATGCGCAGGCCGCGCAGGTTCGCCGGGGCGACCGCGGGGTACGACGCCGGCCGAACCTCCGAAGCGGCCGGGATGCCCACCCACGGCTGCGCGCGCCAGAAGTCGCCGCGCACGTCGGCGTCGTCGGCGACGATCACGTCGAGCACCTCGAGCAGGTCGGCCATCGTGCGGGTGTGCGGCACGACGACGTCCATGGTGGGCACGAGAGGCCAGTTGCCGCGCACCGAGATCACTCCGCGGCTGGGGGTATAGGCGACGAGCGCGTTGCACGACGCGGGGGCCCGGCCGCTCGACCAGGTCTCCTCTCCGAGGCCGAAGGCGCCGAAGCTCGCCGCCGTCGCGGTGCCCGAGCCGTTCGACGAGCCCGAGCCGAACGCGCTCGTCAGCCACTCGGCGCTGTACGGGCTCTCTGCTCTGCCGTAGACGCCGCGCTGCATGCCGCCGTTCGCCATCGGGGGCATGTTCGTCAGACCCAGGCAGATCGCCCCGCCCGCACGCAGCCGCTCGATCGTGAACGCGTCGCGCTGCGCGACGAGGTCGGCGAACGCGGGCGAGCCGGCCGCAGCCGTGAGCCCGGTCACGAGGTAGCTGTCCTTCGCCGTGTACGGGATGCCGTCGAGCGGCCCCCGCGTCTCGCCTGCGGCGCGGCGGGCGTCGGAGGCCGCGGCCTCGGCCAGGGCATCCGGATTCCGCACGACGACCGCGTTCAGCGCGGTCTCGGTGTCGGGGCCGTCGTAGGCGTCGATGCGGGCGAGGTAGGCCCGCACGAGCTCGACGCTCGTCGTCTCACCCGACTCGAGGGCCGCGCGCAGCTCGGCGATCGAGCGCTCGTAGACGTCGAACATCAGTTGCTCCCCTCGAGGCGCGGCTGCTGCTGGGTGATGCAGTGGATGCCGCCGCCGCGCGCGAAGATCGGGCGGGCGTCGACGGTCACAGCACGACGGCCGTAGGCCTCTTCGAGGATCTCCCTGGCACGGGCATCCGCCTTCTCGTCGCCGAAGCCGCACACGACCACGCCGTCGTTGACGACGAGGTGGTTGATGTAGCTCCAGTCGACGAAGCCCTCGTCGTCGCGCAGCTCGGCCGGGGCTGGCACGTCGATGACCTCGAGGGTGCGGCCGGCGGCATCCGTCTGCTGCTGCAGCAGCTGCTTGAGGTCGCGGGTGACCTCGTGGTCGGGGTGCGCGGGGTCGTCCTGCCGGTGCAGCAGCACGCGACCGGGGCCGGCGAAGGCGGCGACGATGTCGACGTGCCCGTTGGTGCCGAACTCGTCGTAGTCGCGCGTGAGGCCGCGGGGCAGCCAGATCGCCTTCTCGGCGCCGAGGGTGCGCAGCATCTCGGCCTCGACGCGGGCCTTGTCGGCGTACGGATTGCGGTTGGGGTCGAGCTGCACGGTCTCGGTGAGCAGCACGGTGCCCTCGCCGTCGACGTGGATGCCACCGCCCTCGTTCACCAGCACCGAGCTGACGAGCTCGGCGCCGACCCGATCGGCGACGATGCGGGCGATTCCGGCCGACACCTGCCACTCGGCCCAGGCCGGGGCGCCCCAGCCGTTGAAGATCCAGTCGACCGCGCCCAGCACGCCGGGGCGCTCGTCGTCGACGACGAAGGTGGGGCCGAAGTCGCGCATCCAGAACTCGTCGAGGGGCGACTCGACGATCTCGACGTCCGATCCGAGCATGCGCTTCGCGCGGTCGATCTCGGTCGGGTCGACGACCATGGTGACGGGCTCGAACTCGGCGATCGCGAGCGCCGTGTCGGTCCAGGAGCGGTACGCCGTCTCCTGCCACTCGGCGCCGTCGCCCAGGGTGACGCCGGCGCGGGGGAACGCCATCCAGGTGCGGTCGTGCTGTGCGCCTTCGTGCGGCATCCGCCAGCTCATGTGGTCTCCTTTGCCCGGGCTTTCTATTGATCTAGCGATCAATAGAGGATGTTCCTACACTGGAGGCACCATGTCAACACCCGCCACCCGCACTCGCACGCGCAAGAGCCCGCAGCAGCGATCCGCCGAGATCCACGACGCCGCGCTGGCCGTCGCGCGAGAAGACGGGCTGTCGGCGCTCACCCTGCGCGCCGTGGCAGCGCGAGCCGGCGTCGCATCCGGACTCGTCGCGCACTACGTCGAGAGCATGGACGAGCTGCTCGTGCGCACCTTCCGCGAGCTCGTCAGCGCCGAGCTCGACGAGGTGCGAGCAGAGGTCTCTCTCGCGGACTCACCGCCCGCCCGCGTCGCCCGCATGATCGAGACCGTGCTCGACAGCGGCCACAACGACGTCACCCTGATCTGGGTCGACGCCTGGTCTCTCGGCCGTGGCAGCGCCGCGCTCGCCGAGGCCATCGAAGAGCAGATGGACGCCTGGCAGTCGTTCATCGCCGGAGTGATCGACGAGGGCAGGGATGCCCGGCTCTTCACCACCGAGGACCCCCTGGCCGTCGGATGGCAGATCCTCGCCATGATCGACGGCATCGCCGCGCACGCCCTCACCCGCCGCACCGACGGCGCCGCGTTCGCCGAGCGCCTGGCTCAGGCGTGCGAGACGCTCGTGGGCGCGCGGGCCGGGACCATTGTGGCCGAACTCAGCCCGCGGGGCTGAGCGGTCCGGCATCCGAGCGCGACGTCGTCGGCGCCGCATAGGCTGAGGGCATGACTGACGTTCTGCCCTCCGGCCTTGCCATCAGCGAGTTCAGCTCCGACATCCGTCCGCAGGACGACCTCTACCGCCACGTCAACGGCGCGTGGCTCGAGGCCGCCGAGATCCCCGCAGACAAGGCGCGCTGGGGCTCATTCCACATGCTCGCCGAGCAGGCCGAGAAAGACGTCCGCGAGATCATCGTCGAGTCGCAGGACGCGGCAGCAGGCACCCTCGAGCGCAAGGTCGGCGACCTGTTCCGCAGCTTCATGGACACCGAGCGCATCGCCGAGATCGGCCTCGCGCCGCTGAAGGCCGAGCTCGCCAAGGTCGACGCGATCGACAGCATCCCGTCGTTCCTGCAGACCGTCGGCACGCTCGACCGCGACGGCATCGCCGCGCTGATCGGCGTCTTCATCGAGCCCGACCCCGGCAACCCCGAGCGCTACGTGCCGTTCGCCGTGCAGGCCGGTCTCTCGCTGCCCGACGAGAGCTACTACCGTCTCGAGAGCTTCGAGGGCACCCGCGCCGCGTACCGTGCGCACCTCGAGCGCATCCTCGCCCTCGCCGCGATCGACGACCCGGCGGGTCAGGCCGACCGCGCCTTCGGCCTCGAGCACGACATCGCCGGCCACCACTGGGACAACGTCGCCTCGCGCGACGCCGTCAAGACCTACAACCTGCAGTCGTGGGATGAGTTCCAGGCGCTCGTCGGCGTCGACCTCGCGCCGTGGCGCGATGCTGTGGCCGTCGCCAACCCGAGCGCTTTCGACGAGCTCGTCGTCTACCAGCCCAGCTTCTTCGAGGGGCTCGGCGCCCTGCTGATCGACGAGCGCCTCGACGACTGGAAGGCGTGGCTGCGCGCCAAGGTCGTGCACGGCATGGCCGCCTACCTCACCGACGACTTCATCGACGAGAACTTCTCGTTCTACGGCACCGAGCTCACCGGCACCCCGTCGATCCGCGAGCGCTGGAAGCGCGGCGTCTCGCTCGTCGAGGGCTCGCTCGGCGACGCCGTCGGCAGGATCTACGTCGAGCGCCACTTCCCGGCGGAGTCGAAGGCCGCCATGGACGAGCTCGTCGCGAACCTCATCGAGGCGTACCGCCAGAGCATCCGGAAGCTCGACTGGATGAGCCCCGAGACGCGAGAGAAGGCGCTCGCCAAGCTCGACACCTTCCGTCCGAAGATCGGCCACCCCGACGTGTGGCGCGACTACGACGGCGTCGAGATCGACCCGGCCGACCTCGTCGGCAACGCCCGGCGCGCGACGGTGTTCGAGCACGACCGTCAGGTCAAGAAGGTCGGCGGACCCATCGACCGCGACGAATGGCACATGCCGCCGCAGATGGTCAACGCGTACTACAACCCGCTGATGAATGAGATCGTCTTCCCCGCGGCGATCCTGCAGTACCCGTTCTTCGACGCCGGCCGCGACGCGGCAGCCAACTACGGCGGCATCGGCGCGGTGATCGGCCACGAGATCGGTCACGGCTTCGACGACCAGGGCAGCCGGTACGACGGCGACGGCCGCCTGCAGGACTGGTGGACGGATGCTGATCGCGCGGCGTTCGACGAGCGCACCAAGGCGCTCATCGAGCAGTACGACGTGCTCGTGCCGCTCGGCCTCGGCGACGAGAACACCGTGAACGGCGCGCTGACGATCGGCGAGAACATCGGCGACCTCGGCGGACTCGGCATCGCCCTGAAGGCGTACGAGCTGTCGCTCGACGGCGCCGAGGCGCCGGTGATCGACGGCTACACGGGCGTGCAGCGCCTGCTGCTGTCGTGGGCCCAGGTGTGGCAGCAGAAGAGCCGCGACGCCGAGACGATCCGCCTGCTCACGATCGACCCGCACTCGCCCAACGAGTTCCGCTGCAACCAGATCCTCAGCAACATCGACGCCTTCTACGAGGCGTTCGACGTGAACGAGGGCGACCGACTGCACCTGCCGAAGGAGCAGCGGGTCACGATCTGGTGAGGCCGGGTTACCGGGCGCAGGTGGCGCGACTATGCTGACCTACGCGTACGGGGGATCGGCTGGAGGGGTCTGATCTTCACGGGCGCTGCTTCCACCACTCCTGTTAGGACTCTGCGCGTGGTTCCGTCCTCCGCTCCCGGCTCCGAGCCCGCATCGGGCGCGCCCGCGATCCGTCGCCGTGCGCCCCGCGGCGGGCGCCGCGTTCCGCGCCGGGCGGCGGTCGACCGCCGGTCGTTCGCCCCCAGTCTGCACCGGCTCGAAGAGCTGGCGCAGAGCGGTGCGCAGGTCTCGGTGCACGTCGCCGAGCTCGACTCGGGGTGCGTCGTGCTCTCGGGAGACGATCACGTTCCCCTGCCGATCGCCGGTCTCGGGGTCGTTCCCGTGCTGGTCGAGGCGGCGGCTGGCTTCGAATCGCGCACGCTCGACCCGCTGCGCATCGTCGACCGTCCCGACGACTCGCTGGTCACTCGCGCCGGCCTGTGGCGTCACCTGCGCGCGCCGGCGCTGCCGCTCATCGACCTCGCCGTGCTCGCCGCCGCTGCGGGCGACCCGAACGCCGCGAACGTGCTTCTCGACGCCGTGGGTCACGATCAGGTGCGTGCGCGCATGGTGTCTCTGGGGATGCCGCGCAGCGCGGTGCTCGACCGATTCCGTGACAGGCGCGGCCCCGACGACGCTCCGCACGTCGCGGTCGGCACGACCCGCGAGTTCGCGAGGCTGTTCGCCGCCCTCGTCGACTCGAAGGCCGTCGATGCGGCCGTCAGCGCGCAGGTCGCCGAGTGGCTCAGCCTCAACCACGACCTCAGCCTCGTCGCGTCGGCCACGGGGCTCGACCCGTTCGAGCACGACAACGACGCGCACCGGCTGCTGTTCGTCAACAAGACCGGACGCGACCGCGGCGTGCGTGCTGAGGCGGGAGTGCTCGTCGGTCCCCGCGCCGGCGTCGCCTACGCCCTGACCGTGTGCTTCGACGACCTGTCGATCAGCCACCGTCTGCGCGCCCACGACGCCTTCCGCGTGCTCGGCACCGACCTCATGGAGTACACGCACTAGAGCGCGACGGCGCGGGGGCCGGCGACGCGCGGTCAGCCGGGGAGTGCCGGATGCGCCTCGGCGGCCGGATGCCGGGGGATCAGGAACGTCAGCGCGAAGCCGACGACCCCAGCGACGATCGACAGCCAGAAGCACACCTCGAACGCATCGCGCGTCGGGATCGCGCGCCCGCCGACCTCGATGCTCATCGCGGCCAGCACACCGCCCATGACCGCTGATGCGGTCGAGGTGCCGACCGAGCGGAACAGCGCGTTCAGGCCGTTCGAGGCTCCCGTCTCGTGCGCGGGCACGGCCCGCATGATGATCATCGGCATGGCGGCGAACGCGAACCCGATGCCGATTCCGATCAGCACGCTGGTGACGACGAAGTGCCACACCTCGGTCGACCAGATCAGCACGAACGCATACGCGAGCACGATCGCCGCCGTGCCGACCGTGAACAGCGGGCGCGGGCCCACAGTGCGCTCGAGCCAACCAGACAGCGGCGAGATGATCATCATCATGACGCCCGAGATGGCGACGATCATGGCCGCGGCGAACATGTCGAGGCCGAGCCCCGAACCCGTCTCGCGGGGCAGTTCGAGCATCTGCGGAAAGGTCACGTTCGACGAGAACAGGGCGAAGCCCATGCCGATTGCGGCGATGTTCGTGAAGAGCACGGCCGGGCGCGCGGCGACGCGCAGGTCGAGCAGCGGCTCCTTCGCCCTGAGCTGGTACCAGCCCCAGACGCCCAGCACGGCGAGCCCGCCGATCAGGCACGTCAGGCCGAAGGGCGAGGTCCAGCCCCATTCGGCCCCCCGCGACACGTACAGCAGCAGTCCGGTGAGTCCCGCGGCGAGGCCGAGCGCGCCGACGACGTCGAGCCGCCCGGGAGCGAGCAGCACGTCATCCGGAACCACCAGCAGAACCAGCACGAGGCCGATCACGCCCAGACCGGCGGCGAGCCAGAACAGCCCGTGCCAGTCGGCGTTCTCGGCGACGAACGCGGCGACGGGCATGCCGACCGCTCCGCCGACGCCCATCGTCGCGCTCATCAGCGCGACCGCCGTGCCGAGGCGCTCGGGCGGCAGCACGTCGCGCATGATCGCGATGCCCAGCGGAACGACGCCGGTCGTCGCGCCCTGCAGGGCACGACCGATGATCACGCCGATGATCGACGACGACAGCGCCGCGACAATCGAGCCGACCGCGAGCAGGGCGAGCAGGGCGATCACGACGCGGCGCTTGCCGTACATGTCGCCGAGGCGCCCCGAGATCGGAGTCGCCACGGCGGCCACGAGCAGCGTGATCGTCACGACCCAGCTGGTGTCTTCGCGCGAGGCGTTCAGCAGCCGCGGAAGCTCGGCCTGCAGCGGCACGACCAGCGTGAACATGAACGCCGAGCAGAGCCCGACGAACGCCAGCACCGCGATGATCGCTGCACGGGAGGGGGTGCGGGAGAGCCGCTTCCTCGCTCTGTCATCCGCATTGCCCACCGAACGAGGCTACCGGTGCCCCGAGGGGCACCGGCGCGATCGCCCGAGATCCAGCAGCGCGGCCATGATCCGGATGCCCGGGTGCCGGGCATCCGGATCTCGGGGCGACCGCCGCGTCGCCGAAGCCGGACTCGTCAGCTGACGCCCTTCATCAGCTTCAGGACGGGCTTCACCGACGCGAACAGGCCGACGCCGACCGCGATCGCGATCAGGCCGAGCACCGTGAAGTACGGCACCTCGTTCGTCGGGTCGTAGAACTGCACGAGCCAGCCCGAGATCGCGGTGCCGAGCGAGATCGACAGGAAGAACAGCGCCACCATCTGCGTCTTGAAGCGGGCAGGCGCGAGCTTGGTCGCCGCCGACAGGCCGATGGGCGACAGCAGCAGCTCGGCGACCGTGAACACGAACAGGATGCCGGCGATCGCGAGCAGCGGGGTCGAGCCCTCGCCGCCGTTCGCGAACGGCAGGAACAGCAGGAACGCCCCGCCCATGAGTGCGGTGCCGAGGGCGAACTTGACCGGGGTCGACGGCTGGCGGGAGCCGAGGCGCGTCCACAGGGCCGCGAAGATGCCCGAGAAGACGATGATGAACACCGGGTTGATCGACTGCACGGCCGACACGGGCAGCTCCATGCCGAACAGCGAGCGGTCGAGTCGCTTGTCGCTGTAGACCGTCAGCACCGTGAACTGCTGCTGGTACAGCGACCAGAACGCGACGCTGGTGATGAACAGCGGCACGAACGCCCACACCCGCGAGCGCTCGGTCGAGTCGATGTGGCGGCTCGACAGGATGACGGCGAAGTACGCGATCGTCGCACCGAGGGCGCAGAAGATCACGATGCTCGCGAGGTTGTCGGCGCGGATCACGCCCACCAGCACGAGCACGGCGATCACGGCGATCGCGCCGACGGCGATGCCGGCGAACAGCGGGTAGCGGCCGCGCGGCAGCGGGTTGGGAACCTCGCGGGCCGCCGCCGGCAGCTCCTTGCGACCGAAGCTGTACTGGATCAGGCCGGCGGTCATGCCGACCGCGGCGAGGCCGAAGCCCCAATGGAAGCCGACCGACTTCTGCAGCAGGCCGGTGAGCAGCGGACCGAAGAACGAGCCCAGGTTGATGCCCAGGTAGAACAGCGAGAAACCGGCGTCGCGGCGGGTGTCGTCTTCTGCGTACAGCGTGCCGACGACGGCCGTCGCGTTGGCCTTCAGCCCGCCCGATCCGAGCGCGACGAGAACCAGGCCCACGGCCACACCGGCGATGCCCGGGATGAGGGCGAGCGCCAGGTGACCCGCGACGATCACGATCGCGCTGCCGAACAGCACCCGCTCCGAGCCGAACAGGCGGTCGGCGAGCCACGCGCCGAGGATCGTCGAGAGGTAGACCGATCCGCCGTAGGCGCCGACGATGCCGCCCGCGACCGCCTCGTCGAGCCCCAGTCCGCCCTTGGTGACGCTGAAGTACAGGTAGATCAGCAGGATGCCCTGCATGCCGTAGAAGCTGAAGCGCTCCCACATCTCGACGCCGAAGAGGTGGGCCAGTGCGCGTGGCTGACCGAGGAAGTGCTTCTCCGCCGGGGTCGTGGGGGAGGGGGTCTCTGGGGAAGGCATCGTTCCAGCCTACGCTTCGCCTCTCTGCGGTCCCCGGCCCCCGGATGCCTGTCAGCGCACGGCGCGCCGGGCTCGCAGCATCCCGATCACTCCCGCCACGACGATCACCGCGGCGACGACCAGCGCCGTCACGCCGATCGGCGTGCTCTGCGGCTCGCCCCCGAGCCGGCCGACCGCCAGCCAGACGAGCCCCCATGACGTGGCGAGCGCCGGCGCGAGCCGGCGGGTGACGAGAGCGCTCGCCACGGCGATGACGGCGACCACGACGAGAACGCCGATGCCCCAGGCATCCGCCTGCTCGCCGAGCTCGGCCGGCAGCGTCTGCGTCAGCCAGGCGGCGGTGTTCGCGACCGTCGCGATCGTCACCCAGCCGAAGTGCAGACCCATGGTGCCCTCGAAGAGAGTGAGATCCAGAACGCCGGATGCCCGATCGCGCCCGAGCGTGACGATGATGCGGGCCAGCACGGCGAGAAGAGCGGCGATCACGATCACGGTCGCGACGAGGTTCAGGTAGCGGGCTGTGACCAGCCACAGGCCGTTGAGCACCATCGACGCCGCGACCCACCACCCGATCGCCCGCTGACGGGTGCTGTCTCGCTGCGCGGGCAGCGCCTGCCAGACCGTGTACGCCGCGAGCCCGAGATAGATGACAGACCAGATCGCGAACGCGGGACCCGCCGGAGCCAGGTACGAGCCCTCTGCCGACAGCGCGCCGTTCTGCAGCTCGGCGACGGACTCGCCGCCGAACGCGCCGCCGCCGACGGCCGCCCCGATGATCATGAACACCGCCGCGGCGATGATGGTCGACTGCCTCGCGATGTCGCGTCCGGTGCTCTGCATGCCGCCGACCCTACCGGCGCGGGGTGGCCGGGTGGCGGTGGGTTGACAGGGGCGACGCCACCCGACAGAGCACGCGCTCGCCGCAGGCGGAGTCTTCCCTGCCCGCTGATCTTTCCGGCTCGCTGACAGCCCCGGTACGCTGGCCGCATGAGCAACATTCCCCCGCCGCAGCCCGGGCCCTACGCGGCAGCACCGCAGCCGATGAGCCCGTCCGACGAGAAGATGTGGTCGACACTGGTGCACGTCGGGGGCATCCTGTTCCAGTTCCTGCCGGCGCTGATCGGCTACCTCGTGCTGAAGGAGCGCGGACCGTTCGTGCGGGCGCACACCGCAACCGCCCTGAACTTCCAGCTGACTCTGCTGATCGCCTACTTCGTCGGCAGCCTGCTGTCGATCATCGGCATCGGCCTGCTCATCATGCTCGCCGCATGGGTGCTCAACATCGTCTTCAGCATCATGGCGGCCGTGAAGTCGAACGGCGGCTGGCCGTACGAGTACCCGATGAGCATCCGCTTCGTCCGCTGACGCGCCCCAGGGCATCCGGCGTTTTCGCAATCGCTCCGAGAAGGAAAGACTGACATCGTGCGCACGATCCGAGATCTCGACACCGTTGAACTGATCATCGACGCCCAGGAGCTGCTGGACTCGATCCGCGGCGAGAACCGCGTCATCGACGCCGGCACGCTGCGTGCCCTGCAGCACTCGGGCAACTACGTCGTCGGACTGTTCGACGACAGCGACGGCCAGGAGCGCATGGTCGGCGCCTCGATCGCCTTCTTCGGCGAGCCCGGCAAGCGCACGATGCACTCGCACATCACCGCCCTGCTGCCCGAGTACCGCGGCCGCGGCTGGGGTCGCGAGCTCAAAGAGCACCAGCGTCAGTGGGCCTTCTCGCGCGAGGTCGGCAGCATCACGTGGACGTACGACCCGCTGGTCGCCCGCAACGCGCACTTCTTCCTCACGGTGCTCGGCGCACGGGTGAGCGGCTACTCGGTCAACCGCTACGGCATCTTCGGCGGCGGCGACGCGGGAGACGAGAGCGACCGCCTCGACGTGCAGTGGGCGCTGGCCGACATCGCCAAGCCTCCGGCATCCGAATCCGTCGTCGCGACCCTCGAGATCCCCGACGACATCGAGGCGATGCGCGTCAGCGACCCCGACGCCGCGCACGAGTGGCGTCTGCGCCTGCGCGGCGAGATGGAGGAGCTGCTCGGTCGCGGCCTGAAGATCGCCGGCTTCGACAACGCGCGCGGCTACCTCTTCACCGAGTAGCTCACGCGGGCGGCAGCACGAACGCCCCGGTGTCGCCGGGGTTGACCGCGATCTCCCACCGGAAGCCGTCAGGGTCGGCGAAGTACCCCGAGTACCCGCCCCATTCGCGCGTCGTCGCGGGTGAGACGGTCGCGCCCAGCGCCGCCGCCTCGGCGAGCACCGCGTCGACCTCGGCTTCGGTCGCGAGGTTGTGCGCGAGGGTGATCGGTGCGATCCCGGATGCGGGTGCCGCGCCGATCTCGGCGGTGAAGCCGTCGACGCCCCACAGCGACAGGATCAGGCGCTCGGCGACCGGGAGCATGATCACGTCGTCGGACTCGAAGATCGGCTTCCAGCCGAGTCCGTCGACGTAGAACGCCCGGGTGCGGGCGACGTCGGCCACGGCGAGGGTGATGAAGCTCACGCGCTGTTCCATGGCCCCAGCATCCCACCGGCATCCGACATGCCGGAAGGGCGTCGCGGGTAGGATTGGGATGCCCGTGTTCACGGGCTTCTCACCCGCAGCATCCGACCATTGGAGCCACCGTGGCCGAACAGTCCCGTCTTGACAAGGTCATCGCCCTCGCCCGCCACCGCGGGTTCGTGTTCCAAGCGGGTGAGATCTACGGCGGTTCGCGTTCTGCATGGGACTACGGCCCCCTCGGCACCGAGCTGAAAGAGAACATCCGTCGCCAGTGGTGGCAGACGTTCGTGCGCGGACGCGGCGACATGGTCGGCCTCGACTCGTCGATCATCCTGCCCAAGCGCGTGTGGGAGGCGTCGGGCCACGTCGCGACCTTCAGCGACCCGCTCGTCGAGTGCCTGCAGTGCCACAAGCGCCACCGTGAAGACCACCTCGTCGAGGCGTTCGTCGCCAAGAAGGGCCGCCAGCCCGAGAACGGTCTGGCCGACATCGTCTGCCCCGACTGCGGCACCCGCGGCAAGTGGACCGAGCCGAAGTCGTTCTCGGGTCTCGTGAAGACCTACCTCGGCGTCGTCGACGACGAGTCGGGCCTGCACTACATGCGCCCCGAGACCGCACAGGGCATCTTCGTGAACTTCTCGAACGTGCTCACCGCCTCGCGCAAGAAGCCGCCGTTCGGCATCGGCCAGGTCGGCAAGGCGTTCCGCAACGAGATCACCCCCGGAAACTTCATCTTCCGCACCCGCGAGTTCGAGCAGATGGAGATCGAGTACTTCGTGCCGCCGGCCGAGGCCAAGGAGTGGTTCGACCACTGGGTCGAGGCGTGCTGGAACTGGTTCATCGACCTCGGCATCGACCCCGAGAACATCCGTCAGTACGACGTTCCCGAAGACGACCGCGCGCACTACTCGGCCGGCACCATCGACGTCGAGTACCGCTTCGGCTTCCAGGGCTCTGAGTGGGGCGAGCTGATGGGTGTCGCCAACCGCACCGACTACGACCTGTCGTCGCACAGCGAGGCCTCCGGCCAGTCGCTGACGTACTTCGACCAGGCATCCGGAGAGCGCTACACGCCCTACGTGATCGAGCCGTCGTTCGGACTCACCCGCGCCATGATGGCCTTCCTCGTCGACGCGTACGAAGAGGAAGAGGTGCCCAACGCCAAGGGCGGCACCGACACCCGCACCGTGCTCAAGCTCGACCCGCGCCTCGCGCCCATCAAGGTGGCCGTGCTGCCGCTGTCGCGCAACGAGCGCCTCTCGCCGCTCGCCCGCGAGGTGGCCGACACGCTGCGCGGCAACTGGACCATCGACTTCGACGACGCCGGCGCCATCGGCCGCCGCTACCGCCGCCAGGACGAGGTCGGCACCCCGTTCTGCGTGACGGTCGACTTCGACTCGCTCGACGACCGCGCCGTCACCGTGCGCGACCGCGACACCATGGGCCAGGAGCGCGTGCCGCTCGGCAACCTCGAGGCCTACCTGGCTGAGCGCCTGCGCGGCGCCTGACCCGGTTCGACGGAGCCCCGATTCCCTCCTGGGGGTCGGGGCTTCGTCGTGTGTGGGGGTGGGGGGGATGGTCTGCCGGTCGGAACTGACGGACCGGATGCCCGTGCCGTGGCGTGTCAGCATCCGGCGCGCCGTCTGGGGGCGGAATGGTCTGAGACTTCCGACTGCCGGCCGTTCGCTGACTCCGCTGGGCGCTGGGCGCCGCTCGGAACTGACGGACCGGATGCTCGTGGCGCGGCGTGTCAGCATCCGGCGCGCCGTCTGGGGACCGAATGGTCCGAGACTTCCGACGTCATATCGCGAGCGGCATGGGCGATGCGGTGACCTCTCAGCGAGGCGCTGGAACACTGGCCGGATGACGCGGGCGACACAGGCGGTGCACACGGCCTGGCTGATCATTCTGGGCTTCATCGGACAGGTGGCTGTCTGGGTCGCGGTCCTCTCTCAGTATGGGGACTCTCGTGAGATCGACGGTGCGTGCCTCGGCAGCGTGCCCGAGACCGCAGTCATGACCGGCGAGATGCCCCGGTTCGCAGCCGACATCACGTTCCTCCCGGTCGGCCGTGCGTGCGTTTTCGACGCCACAACAGGCGGCACGATCACCGTGCAGACGGGCCAGGCCATCTCACTCGTCGCCGTGGCCGGCACGGTGGTGTGCCTCATCGCCGTCGTCATCGCCTGGTCCCGTTGGCGGCGGTCCACTCCGATGCAGCGTCTGCTCCCTGGCGTGGCATTGCTCTTTCTCGTGCTGGGCTGGCTCGTCATCTGGCTGCACGCGGCGATGCGGTGAGAGCCTGACCTTCGGTCGGGACCGCCGTGCCGGATGCCTGCACGCGGGGCTGGTCGGAACTGACGGACCGGATGCCCGGGCTGCGGCGTGTGGGCATCCGGCGCGCCGTCTGCGGACTCAATGGTCCGAGACTTCCCACCCGCGGGGGCACCGGTCGGAACTGACGGACCGGATGCTCGTGGCGCGGCGTGTCGGTATCCGGCGCGCCGACTGGGGACTGAACGGTCCGAGACTTCCCACCCGCGGGGGCGCCGGTCGGAACTGACGGACCGGATGCTCGTGGCGCGGCGTGTCAGCATCCGGCGCGCCGTGCATGCACCGAATGGTCCGAGAGCTCCGACCGGACGCACGAACGGGCCCCTCCGGATCGCGGTGATCCTGAGGGGCCCGTTCGTCAGATCAGTGGGTGATCAGAAGTCTTCGCCTTCGGCCTGCGACGGGTGACGGTCGAACCAGTACGGGCGGCCGATGTGCAGCAGGGCGTCGGTGTCGATGAGGTCGTTCTCGCGGTCCATGTGCGGCTCCTTCGCGCGGATGTCTGGGGGTTGAATCCAGCATCCGGCATCGATCCTCACTCTTGCGGGCCAATTCGACCGAAAGAACATCGAATCTTTGCGGAACGTTAATCCCTGACCTCGCCCCCTCTCAACGCCGCCGCCCCCGCCGAATCACGCGATTCAACGGGGGCGGCGACGAACCGCGCGTCCGCTGCGCGTCAGGCGCGCGCGATGCGCAGCGTGCGCACCTCGAATGGCTTGAGCACGAGCTCGCCACCCGTGCGGGCGTCGTCGAGCTCGTCTTCGATCAGCGAGACCTCGCGGATCCCGGAGTGCGTGAACCCGACGGTCAGCGACCCGGTCGTGCGACGGCCCAGTGCCTCGTAGACGCGCACGATCACGTCGCCCGAACGGTCGTCGGCCAGCTTCACCGACGACAGCACGACGCCCTTGCCGCTCACCGACACGAGCGGCCGCACGTCCTGACCGCCGCGCACGACGGTCGCCGGAGCGTTGAGGCGGATGCCCTCCGCCGTCGCGATCTCGGCATCCGCACCGATCACGAGCCCGACCTCGATCCGGTGACGGCCGTGGTCGGTGTCGGGATCGGGGAACCGCGGAGCGCGCAGCAGCGACAGGCGCACGGTCGTCGTGACGTCGTCGCCGTCGACGTCACGCGAGGTGTCGTAGCCGTAGATCGAGTCGTTGATCAGTGCGGCGCCGAAGCCGTCGTCTTCCTGCGCGAGCACGAAGCGGTGCATCGAGGTCTCGAACTTCGCCGCCTCCCAGCTCGTGTTCACGTGCGTGACGCGACGCTGGAAGCCGAACTGCGTCTCGGCCAGCGTCTCGCGGGCGAAGATGTCGAGCGGGAAGGCGAGCTTGAGCAGCTTCTCGGTCTCGTGCCAGTCGATGTCGTTGCGCAGCGAGACCGTGCGGGAGCCGGGGCGCAGGCTGATCGTCTGGGTGAGGGCGGATGCCGAGAACTGGCGCTTCACGACCACGACGGCTGCGCCGTCGACCATCGACGCCTCGATCGACGAGACCGCCGTGAGGTCGTCGACGCGGTTCTTGTAGTACCGGTCGATGTCCCATGCATCCCACATGTTCGGGAAGTCCTGGTGCAGCTGGAACAGGTTCGCGGGCTTGCCCGCCGGGATCGTCTCGCGGCCGGTGGCCCTGTCGATCGCCGAGGTGATCAGGCCTTCGCCCGACACGGTCACGGTGACGAGGTCGTTCGACAGCACGAATGCGCCGTTCTCGCCGTCGGAGAGGGTCACCGATGCGCCCGTCGCGACAGCGGCCGATGCGCCCGCGGTCATCCGGTCGAACACGAGCTCCCGCTCGCCCTCGCCCGCGAGCGCCGCACGTGCCGTCGACGCCAGGTCACGGGCATCCGTCAGCACACCCGACAGCACCTCGACGGCCTCGCGATGCACCCAGGCGATCGACGTGCCGGGCAGGATGTCGTGGAACTCGTGCAGCAGCACGAGCTGCCAGAGCCGGTCGAGCTCGTCGTGCGGGTACTCGGCGCCGAGCTGCACGGCGGCGGTCGCCGCCCACAGCTCGGCCTCGATCAGCGCCTGCTCCGCCCAGCGGTGCAGCGCCTTGGTGGCGTGCTGGCTGGTGAGCGTGCCGCGGTGCAGCTCGAGGTACAGCTCGCCGACCCAGACGGCCGGGTCGGTCAGCTCGGCCTTGGCGTCGTCGAAGAAGGCATCCGGATGCTTCCACTCGACCTGCGCGGCACCCTCGAGCGACGCCATGCGCTGGGCCTTGCCGGTCATCTCGCGGGTGGTGCCGCCACCGCCGTCGCCCCAGCCGACGGGCGCGATCGACATGGTCGCGACGCGGTTCTCCTTGAACTGGCGGGAGGCCTTCGCGACCTCCATGCCGCTCAGCTGCGAGTTGTAGGTGTCCATCGGCGGGAAGTGCGTGAACATGCGCGAGCCGTCGATGCCCTCCCACAGGAAGCTGTGGTGAGGGAAGACGTTGCGCTGGTTCCACGAGATCTTCTGCGTGAAGAACCACTCGAATCCGGCTCGGCGCATCAGCTGCGGCAGCGCGGGGGAGTAGCCGAAGCTGTCGGGCAGCCACACGCCCTTCGACCGGATGCCGAACTCCCGCTCGAAGAAGCGCTGACCGTGCGAGAACTGGCGCACGAGCGACTCGCCGGTGGGCATGACCGTGTCGGACTCGACCCACATGCCGCCGAGCGGCAGGAAGCGGCCGGCCTTGACCGCATCGCGCACGCGTTCGAAGACCTCGGGGCGGTGCTCCTTGATCCAGGCGTACTGCTGCGCGCTCGACATGCCGTAGAGGAAGTCGGGCTGCTCGTCGATCAGGGTGGTCATCGACGAGGTGGTGCGGGCGACCTTGCGGATCGTCTCGCGCACCGGCCACAGCCAGGCCGAGTCGATGTGCGCGTGGCCGACGGCTGCGATGCGGTGCGCGCTGGCGTCGGCGGGGGAGGCGAGCACGTCGACCAGCTGGGCGCGGGCGTCGGGTGCGGTCTCGACGATGCGCTGCAGGTCGAGGGCGTCGAGAGCGTTGTCGAGCGCCTGCAGGATGCGCATGCGGCGCGGGCTGGTCTCGGGCAGCTCGGCCTGCAGCTCGATGAGCACCTCGAGGTCGAGGGAGAGGTCGAACACCTCGGGCTCGAAGACCGCGAGATCCATATGGCGCACGCGGTACAGCGGCTCGGGGGACGAGGTGCGGATGTCGCCCTCCTGCGTGGGGAGGAAGGGGTGGTAGTCGAGCAGCACGGGGTTCGAGGCGCCCTCGAGGTAGAACTCGACGGCTCCGCCGCAAGCGACGTCGACCGGAAGCCACTGATTGCGCGGGTTGATGCTCTTGATCGGCGTGCCGTCGGGGCGGTACGCGAGCGCCTCGCACTGGAAGCCGGTCATGTTGATGTCGAAGCCGAGGTCGATCAGCGCCTCGACCTTGCGGCCGGCCCATTCGGCGGGCACCTGTCCGCGCAGGCGGAACCAGGTGGTGCCCCAGGCCGGGCCCCACATGGTGCCGGCTTCGAAGGGCTGGAAGTCGAGGGCGAGGCCCTCGGCCGGGCTGATCGGCTCACCCGGCAGCTGATGCGCGGTGATCTCGAGCGGCACCCGGGCGGAGTGCACCGCCGGGCGGACTCGTTCGAGCAGCACGCGGTTCACGCGTCCGACGGTGAGCGAGGTCTCTTCGTGCACGGGGGCGCTCCTTCGCGGTGGGAGAATGAGGGCGATCGGCCGTGGGGGGCCAGGGGGACGATCGCAACTAAAACGATCTAGTACGGTGAGTCTATGCCACGGTCCAAGCGTGTCACCATCGCGGACATCGCGAGGCAGGCAGGTGTGTCTCCTGGTGCCGTGTCCTTCGCCCTCAACGGGCGCCCCGGGGTGAGCGAAGAGACCCGGCAGCGCATCCTCGCGATCGCCGACCAGCACGACTGGCGCCCGAGCTCGACCGCGCGCGCCCTCGTCGGCGCGCACGCCGGAGTCATCGGCTTCGCCGTCAACCGTCCGGCGCGCACCCTGGGCACAGAGGCGTTCTTCACCGATCTCATCGCCGGTGTGCAGTCGTCGCTCGCGGCCCGGCGCATCGGCATGCAGCTGGTCGTCGTCCCCACGCTCGAGGAGGAGCTCGACACGTACCGCCGGTGGCGGCGCGCGAATCAGGTCGACGGCGTTCTCGTGCTCGATCCGCGCGTCGACGACCCGCGCCCCGAGCTGCTGCGCACGCTGGGGCTGCCATCGATCACGATCGGCGGACAGCCGTCGCCCGACGGCGAGCACGCGACGCTCTGGCTCGACGACTCCGCTGCCGCCGAGACGGTGTTCGGGTATCTCGCCCGCCTCGGCCATCGGCACATCGTCTACATCTCGGGTGCGGCGGCGCACGAGCACGTGCGCCTGCGCCGGGGAGTGCTCGACGCGATGTCGGCGCGCGGCGTGCGCGGCGAGGTCGTCGAGACCGACTACTCGCCGTCGCAGGTCTCGACCGTCATGCGCTCGCTGCTGAGCCGCGCCGAGCTGCCCACAGCCGTCGTGTTCGACAACGACATGATGGCGATCGCAGGCCTCCGGGTCACGCAGGAGATGGGCGTGCGCGTGCCGGGCGAGCTGTCGCTGGCGTCGTTCGACGACTCGATCGTCACCGGCCTCGTGCATCCGTCGATCACCTGCCTCACGCGAGACACGTTCCTGCTGGGGGAGCGGGCGGCCGACTTCCTGCTCGAGCAGCTCGACGCCTCCGAGGTGCTGCCCGACCGCATGGGCCCCGTGCCGACGCTGACGGTGCGCGAGAGCACCGGTCGCCCTGTGAGCTGAGCGCGCGCCCCGCCCGTCAGACGACGGTGTTGTTCGACGAGTAGGTCGCGACGGGCTTCGACAGGTCGGGATGCAGAAGCTCTGTGATCCCGCGTGAGGCCAGTGCGGCAGCATCCGCCGCGATCTTCGACGTGACGAACGCGGCATCCACCCCGCTCTCGCACGCCTGCACCCACGCATCGAAGATCGGTCCGCCTGGTGCGAGGGCTCCGCGGCTGACGGGGGTGTCGTCGGCGTCGACCTCGATCACGATCCCCACCGATCGGGGCACGTGAGGGCCGCGCTCGCGCAGCTCGGGGATGATCTCGGCGTAGCGCCGGCCGATGGGCTTGGCCGCGCCCGACTGGTCGATCAGGCCGAGCGAGTACTCCAGCTCGGGGAAGTCGACCAGGGTGCGGCTGACGTCGTGCGAGCACCACCAGGTGACGCCCCACAGGTTCTCGGTGCGGGCGGCGTTGCGCACGGTCGCCTCGAGGAACCCGGGCGTCTCGTCGTCGGTGAGGCAGTTCGAGGGGGCGCCGACCTCCTGCAGCCAGGTGCTGCGATGCGGATCGGTCGCGAACGCGCGCGAGACCTCGATCATGTATTCGGCATGGCGGTCGGATGCCTGTGATCTGCCGCCGTAGCGCTGCGCGGTGCCGTTGAAGATCCACGAGTGCACCGTCGTCATCGCTCCGAGGCGGGCGGCGAGGGCCGGCGTGAAGCCGTGGCCGTCGAGGTACCAGGCGGCGTCGTACTCGCTGTGCACGTGCTCGCGGCCGGGCGCGGTGCGGTCGGCCGCATCGAGGAGGGCCGTGATCCAGTTCGCCGCCTCGGCCGTCGTCACCGGCCAGGGAGAGGGATGCACGGATGCCGAGAACTGGTTGGTCTCGTTGCCCGTCGTGAACCCGAGGAAGTTCTTCGCCTGGTCGAGCGCCTCGCCCAGGCGCTCGACCAGCGCCACCTGGCCGCTGAGCGCGTCGGGGTGCGTGAACATGTTCTTGTCGTGCCAGGTGTACAGCCACGACGGGATGAAGTCGAAGCTCGACAGATGCCCCTGGATGACGTCGACGCTCACGTCGAGACCGAACTCGGCCCCCACGTCGACCACCGCGCGCACGTCGTCGACGGCCTCGGCGCGGATCAGCGAGCGATTGGGCTGCAGCACCGTCCAGAGCGGGAAGATGCGCACGTGATCGAGCCCGAGACGGGCGAGCCCGTCGAAGTCGCGACGCACGTCGTCGAGGTTCAGCGAGAGCCAGGAATGCATCCAGTTCGTCGACGGCGTGTAGTTCGCGCCGAAGCGAAGGGGTGCGGCGGGGGATGGCGCGGACATCGCTGTCCTTTCGTGATGGATGGATCCGGGTCTCGCTGGACGGGACGCCCGTCATGTGCAATGCTATGGACACTATAACGGTTTAGTTGAGGATGCCACCCGCAGGGGCGAACATCCCGGACCACTTCGAAGGAGAACGTCCATGAGGATCAGAACGACTCTCGCTACCGGACTCGCCGCGGTGACCGCGCTGGCCCTCGCGGGCTGCACCGGCGGCGCCGCGCCCGCACCCGGAGGCGGCGGAGCGGTCGACACGAAGGGCGAGCTGAGCGGCGAGATCCAGTTCCAGACCTGGTCGCTGAAGAACGAGAAGTTCACGCCCTACTTCGAGGCGCTGATCGAGGACTTCGAGAAGGAGCACCCCAAGGTCAAGGTCGAGTGGCTCGACCAGCCCGGCGACGGCTACCAGGACAAGATCCTCAGCCAGGCGAACTCGAACACCCTGCCCGACGTGCTCAACCTGCCGCCCGACATCGCGTTCCCGCTGGTCAAGGCCGGCAAGCTGCTCGACCTCGACGAGGCCGACCCCGGGCTCGAAGACAAGTACAACGAGGGCGGCTGGGACGCGTACAGCAGCTTCACCGGCGTCGACGGCACCTACGGCCTGCCCTGGTACCTCGGCAGCGATGAGTCGTGGTGGAACATGAAGCAGCTGGGCGAGGTCGGAGTGAAGGAAGCCGACCTCCCCACCTCGACCGACGCATGGCTCGAGCTCGCCAAGAAGGTCGCCGCCGACTCGAACGGCAAGGTCAAGCTCGTCTCGTCGATGCCGGGCCTCGACACCTTCGTGTCGGCCGACATCGACATCATGGACGACGACGGCACGTTCATCTTCAACACCCCCGAGGCCGTCGAGATCGTGCAGCAGTACGCCGACGCGTACAAAGCCGGTGCCATGCCGCCCGAGTCGCTGACCGGCAGCTACGGCGGCAACGCCGAGATGTACCTGCAGGAGAAGGTCGCGTACTCGACCGGCGGCTCTGGCTTCGCCGGCGACCTGCGCACCAAGGCTCCCTCGCTGCTCGAGACCACCGTCGCGACCCCGCGCCCCGGCATCCCGCCGCTGTTCGTGCAGGGCGTGAACGTCGCCGCCGACTCCGACAACAAGGCCGCCGCTCTCGCGTTCGCCGAGTTCGTCACCAACCAGGAGAACCAGGTCGAGTTCGTGAAGATCGCGGTCGGCTTCGCACCCGGCACGGCAGAGGGCGCGGATGAGGTCGTCAGCGCCGTCGAGGGCGACCTCGATCCCGCACAGGCGAAGGCGATGAAGGTCATGTTCGACGCGATCCCGAACGCCGAGGCGACCCCGTTCCAGTGGACCGGCGGCATGACCGACTACCTCAACCAGCAGATGGCGCTCGCGATCCGCGGCGACGCTCCGGCGAAGGAGACGCTCGACAAGATCGTCAAGTACGCCAACGACAACCGCATCGATCAGTGACGCACCGCGTCTGATCGACGAACACCAGCGCAGAACACCAGCACCCGAGGAGAGGCAGCACACATGAAGTCGCACAGGTGGTTCACACCCTGGCTGCTCCTGGCGCCCGCCGTCATCTGGGTGCTGGTGTTCTCGCTCTGGCCGTTCCTCAACACGGTCGTGCTCAGCTTCACCGACGCGCGGCCCCTGCAGCCGGTGCAGCCGGTGGGGTTCGAGCACTACGAGCGCCTGCTGACCGACGAGCAGTTCCGCTACGCGCTGGTCACCTGCCTCATCTACGTGGTCGTCTGCGTGCCGCTGCTGACGATCCTGCCGCTGCTGCTCGCCCTGCTGGTCGAGAAGAACATCCCCGGGATCGCGCTCTTCCGCACGACGTACTACTTCCCGGTGATCGCCTCGGTCGTCGTCGTCGCGCTCATCTGGGGCTGGCTGTTCGACAGCCGCGGCATCATCAACGAGGGCCTGCAGTGGATGGGGGTTACCGACCAGCCCGTCGCCTTCCTCGTCGACCGGTGGTGGATGCTCGGGGTCTCGATCCTGCTCACCGTGTGGAAGGGTCTCGGCTACTACATGGTCGTGTACCTCGCCGCGCTGGGCAACGTCGGCAAGGATCTGCATGAGGCGGCCATGCTCGACGGCGCCGGCAGCTTCCGCCGCTTCGTCAGCGTGACCATCCCCAGCGTCCGGGGCGCGATGCTGCTGATCTCGGTGCTCGTCGCCGTCTCGGCGATGCGCGTGTTCACCGAGCTCGACGTGCTCTCGAACGGCACGGGCGGCCCCGGCGGCTACAACATGTCGATCGTCATGCTCATCCGCCAGGTCGGGTCGGGCCTGAACGGCAACCTCGGCTACGCCGCCGCGATCAGCGTCGCCCTGTTCCTGCTGACGCTGATCCCTCTGGTCGCGATCGCCCTGATGAACCGCGAGAAGAAGGCGAAGGTGCCGGCATGAGCGTCCTGCAGGATCTCCCCGCGTCCCCCGAGCAGACCCAGCCCCAGCAGCTGCGTCCGGATCGCCGGTTCCGCCGCAAGGGGTCGGGCGACTTCAGCAAGCCGACCATCGGCGGCCTGATCGGCCGGTACGTGCTGCTCACGATGGTCCTGCTGCTCGTCATCGGGCCGTTCGTCTGGCAGCTGTCGACCTCTTTCAAGGGCCCGGCCGACGACCTCTACACGTTCCCGCCGAACTTCATCCCGACCGACCCGACCATCGAGAACTACATCAAGGTCACCGACCTGATCCCGGTGTACACCTACGCCTGGCACTCGCTGCTCGTGGCGGTCGGCTCGGTGATCACCAACGTCGTGCTCTCGCTGTTCGGCGGCTACGCCCTCGCCTGCATGAAGTTCCGCGGCAAGTACATCGCCCTCGGCATCCTGGTCTCGACCATGCTGCTGCCCGGTGAGGTGACCGTGACGGCCAACCTGCTCACGATCAACTCGCTCGGCCTCGCCAATTCGCTGTGGGGAGTCTTCCTGCCCGGTGCGATCGGCGCGATGAACGTGCTGCTGATCGCCACCGCCTGCCGCATGATCCCGCAGGACGTGCTCGACGCCGCCACCGTCGACGGCGCCACGACCTGGCAGCGCATCCGCCACATCGTCTGGCCGAACGTGAAGGGCATGGCGAGCGTCGTCGCGATCTTCACCTTCATCGGCCAGTGGGACGACTACCTGTGGCCGCTGATGGTGCTCACCGACCCGAGCAAGTACACCCTGACGGTCGGCATGGCGTATCTGAACGGCAACTTCTCGCCTGACCCGCGCATGATCGCGGCGGGCACCATGGTGGCGCTGATCCCGATCATCGTGCTGTTCTCGGTCATGCAGCGCTTCTTCTTCCAGGGAGTGCAAGAGGGAGCGGTCAAGGGATGACCTCGGCCGAGCTGAGGAGGGCGGACGGTCCTGCGGACCCGCCGTCATCCCGGCCTCTCGCCGGCGTGCTCGGCGGGCAGGTGCACGCGTTCCGATTCGACCCCGCCGCCGGGGTGCAGCGGGTGCCGCTGCCCGGCGCGTTCGAGGTGGCTCCGGATGCCGTGCTGCACTGGGCGTTCTACGCGGACGGTCCCGCTGCCGTGCATGCGCCGCACGAGGCACTCGCCGTGACCGTCGACGTCGTCTTCGAGCGCGCGGCCGGCACGCCGGAGCAGCGTCTCAGCGAGCATCTGCGGGTGCGCGACCGCTACGGCTTCGGCCTGACGGCCGAGGCGCAGTTCGCGGCGGCCTGGTCGATGCCCGAGCAGTGGAACGCCGATTCGGTGTCTCTCGAGCCGTGGGCGGGGTGGGTCGCTCGCGTCGAGGTGGTGCTGGGCTCGCCGGCGCTCGCCGCAGCCTCCGATGACGACGAGCGGATCGTCGAGGGTTTCGTCGAGCTCGTGCTGGGCACCACGACGGATGCCCTGGCTCCGCCGACCGCATCCGAAGACGACCTCACGGCGGCCGATCGCGTCGACACCCGCCGCGGCAGCCACTCGGGCGACCGCTTCTCGCGGGGCAACACGATTCCGATCACGGCCGTGCCGCACGGCTTCTGCTTCCTCACCCCGGCGACGCAGGTGGCCGACACCCGGTGGCCGTACCGCTGGTCGGTGCACGACGACGCCCGCGGGCGTCCGCTCGCCGCGCTGCAGTTCTCTCATCAGCCGAGTCCCTGGATCGGCGACCGCGGCGTGCTGCAGCTGCGACCGTTCGTGGGCGCGGCCGACGACGCAGGCCACGAGCCGCTGCGTATCGTCCCCGGCACCGAGCACGCCCGCCCGCACGTGTATCGGGCCGGGCTGGTCGGCGGCGGCAGGGCCGAGATGACCGCGACATCTCACGGCGGCGCGTTCCGCCTGCTCGCCGACGATCCGCGCACGACCGTCGGCTTCGCGGTGGGGTCGCCCGACGGTGAGGGCCGCGTCACCATCCACCCCGACGGAACCTTCGACGGCTGGACGCCCGAGGGCTCGGCCGACTGGGGCAACCCGCCCCGCGCGTACTTCGCCGGCCGTGTCGTCGGCGGGGAGGCCGCCGTGGAGCTGGCCGAGACCGGCGCCTCCCTCGTGCTGAGCGCGGCAGGTGGCCTCGAGCTGCGCATCGCGCAGTCGTTCCTCTCGGTCGAGCAGGCCGGGCGGGCGCTGGCCGAGGAGCTGCCGCCGGAACGCGGGTTCGACAGCCTGCGAGACGATCTGCGCGACGAATGGAACACGCTGCTCGGCGCCGTCGAGATCCCCGCCATCGATCCCGAAGATCGGCCGTTCCGCGGCCTCGCCGATGATGAGGCACGGGCGCAGATCGCCTCCGCGCTGTACCGCCTGCACCTGTACCCGAACACCACCGCCGAGAACGTCGGCACCGTCGGGCAGCCTCGGCTGCAGTTCGCCGACCCGACCGTGCCGGCCGCCGAGCACGGCGACGACGCGACCGGCGCACCGATCGCCGACGGCGAGCTGTTCGTCAACAACGGCTATTGGGACACCTATCGCACCGCCTGGCCGGCGCTGGCGCTGTTCGACGCCCCGCGGGCCGGCCGCATGCTCGACGGTCTGCTGCAGCAGGCGGCACGCGGCGGATGGATGGCACGGTGGAGCGCCCCCGGCTACGTCGACTCGATGGTCGGCACCTCGAGCGACCAGATCTTCGCCGACGCCGAGCGGTGGGGCGTCTCGTTCGACGAGCGGGCCGCGTTCGAGACGGCCTGGCGCAACGCCTGCGAGCCGAGCGACGACCCGCGCAAGGGCCGCAAGGGCATCGCTCGCGGACGGTTCGCGGGCTACGTCAGCCGTGACGTGCCCGAGGGCATGAGCTGGAGCCTCGAGAATGCGATGTCCGACGCGGGCATCGCACGCCTCGCCCGCCGTCTCGCCGGTTTCGAATCGCTCACCTGGTCGCCTGGCGGGCCGAACACCCGTGAATTGAGCGATTCGAACGCCGACAGGGCCCGCTACGCCGCCTACGCCCGCTACTTCGGCAACAGGGCGCTGTCGTACCGGATGCTGTTCGACCCGGCATCCGGATTCTTCCGCGGCCGCGACCGGTCCGGCCGGTTCCCCGACGACTTCGACCCGCGCGTCTGGGGCGGCGACAACGTCGAGACCAACGCCTGGGGCATGTCGGTCAGCGCCGTGCACGACGGCGCAGGACTCGCTGCTCTGCACGGCGGCCGGGCGCCTCTGCGCGCGCACCTCGACCGGCTCTTCGCCGAGCCCGAGACGGGCGACGAGGCCTTCGGCGGCAGCTACGGCACCGTCATCCACGAGCAGCGCGAGGCACGCGCCCAGCGCAGCGGCATGTGCGCGATCTCGAACCAGCCCGCGCATCACATCCCGTGGATGCACGTGCACGGCGACCGGCCATGGCAGGCCGGGGCCCTCGCGAACGAGCTCGCCGGGCGCCTGTTCGCGGGCGCCATGATCGGCCAGGGCTTCCCGGGCGATGAGGACAACGGCGAGATGAGCATGTGGTGGCTCTGGGCCGCCGTCGGGCTGTATCCCCTTGAGCTCGCCTCGGGCGAGCTGCGCCTCGGCTGCCCGCTCTTCGACGACGTCACTCTGCGCCGTGCCGACGGCTCGCGTCTGCGGGTGGTGTCGCATCGCTCGAATCCGGATGCCCGGTACCTGGCGTCCGCGACCCTCGACTCCGCACCGCTCGAGAACGCGACGCTCTCGGTCGACGCCCTCCATGGCGACCGCGTGCTCGAGCTGTTCTTCACCGCAGACCCCGGTGAGGCGGCGAACCGCGGGCTGTGGGATGCCGACGAGCACGCCGCGGAATGGCATCCGGATCTCACCGCCGATCACGGAGAGCCGCTCGACGCCGCCCACGCGGCGCTGTTCGACGACGCGGGTGCCGAGGCGCTCGCCGTGGCCGACGCCGGCTGGGCCTTCCCCGCGCCGCGCACCGTCACCGATGTCACGCTCACTGCAGGCGAGCCGGCCGCCGAGGGCGACTGGCTCTGGCAGGCCAGCGACGACGGCCGCACCTGGCGCGAACTCGCGACCACCCATCGCGAACCGCTGCCCGCCGAGCGCACCACCCCCTTCACGTTCGCGGAACCCGTCACCGCCCGAATGCTGAGGGTGCACGCCACCGCACGCGCCCTCACCCTGCGTCAGATCGAACTGTTCGATCTGGCATCCCCACCGGAATTCGAAGAAGCAGATCGGAAGGAATGACATGCACGCTCCCGCTCCCCGCCGCGCCGGCATCGCCGCCGTCGCCGCCATCGGCCTGGCCATCGCAGGCCTGACCGTGCCCGCAGCGGCATCCGCCGCGCCCATCGCGGCACCGGATGCAGACGACCCGAAGCGCGTCGTCTACGTCGAGGTCAACAGCAACGACATGGCGAACGTCGCCGACTACACGCTCGAGGGCACGAACCGGCCGGCGTTCGACATGGCGATGATCTTCGCCGCCAACATCAACTACGACGTCGACTCTCAGCAGGCGTACCTGCACCTCAACGAGCGCGTGACCGAGACGCTCGAGCAGGCCGACACGCAGATCCGCCCGCTGCAGGAGCGAGGCACCAAGGTGCTGCTCTCGGTGCTCGGCAACCACCAGGGAGCAGGGTTCGCGAACTTCACCTCCCGCGAGAGCGCTGCGGCGTTCGCCGACCAGCTCGCCGATGCGGTCGAGACCTACGGCCTCGACGGCATCGACTTCGACGACGAGTGGTCGGGCTACGGCAACAACGGCACCGCGCAGCCGAACCCCACCTCGTTCGCCTACCTGCTCGACGAGCTGCGTGACCGCCTCGGCCCCGACAAGCTGATCACGCTCTACAACATCGGTCCGTCGTACGACCTCACCGACTGGCAGGGCACCGGCGCGAGCGAGAATCTCGACTACTCGTGGAACCCGTACTACGGTGCGTGGAACCCACCGCAGGTGCCCGGCATGACCCGGGACCAGTTCGGCGCCGCCGCCGTCGATCTGACCAGCACCAGCGTCGATCGCGCGACCGCACTCGCCCAGCGAACCGTCGACGAGGGCTACGGCGTCTACGTCACCTACAACCTCACGGCCGGCGACCACTCAGCGTATCTGTCGAAGATCACCGAGATCCTCACCGGCCACGCCACCGCCTACCGCGCCCCGTGGTACGACGTCGACGTCGAGGTGCAGGCCACCTGCGCCGGCGGTGACGTGAAGCTGAAGGTGCGCATCGACAGCGCCGACGATGCGGAGCTCAGCGCGACGGTCGCCTCGACGGTCGGAACCCGCACGGTCGACGGCATCGCCGCCGGCGAGAGCCGCACCATCGTGCAGCAGGCGAAGCGCGGCGCGGCCGCCGACGGCGAGCTGACGGTCAGCGTGAACGGGCCCGACGGCACGCTCGATCTCGTCGAGCCGTACGCCGTGCCGGTCTGCCGCTGATCATTGCGGAGGAACACGTGACGGGGACGGCTGCATCGTGGCTCGCGCTGCCGCAGCCGTCCCTCTTCGTGCCCGAGGGCGGATGCTGGCGTCCGACCTCGCTGAGCGTCGAGGCCGGGGCAACGGCGCTCGCCGACGAGGCCGCCCGCCTGCAGCAGGAGCTCGCCGACCTCGGCATCCCGTCGGGGGAGGGGTCGCGCATCGCACTGCGCGAGTCGACCACCCGGCCCTCGCCCGAGGCGTTCGCGATCGACGTCGACGACGACATCGTCATCGAGGCCCCGACGGCTGCCGGCGCCTTCCGTGCCGCCCGGCAGCTGCTGCACAACCTGCGCGCACAAGGACACGTGCCGCACGGACGCGTCGAGAGCGCGCCCGCGGTCGCCGAACGCGGCATCCACCTCGACGCGGCCCGCAAGCACTATCCGGCCGACTGGATCATCGCTCTGCTGCACGACGCCGCCGACGTGGGCGTGAACGTCCTGCAGTGGCACTTCTCCGAGAACGAGGGGTTCCGGCTGGCATCCGACGCCTTTCCCGAGGTCGTCTCGCCCGACCACATCACCAGAGAAGAGGCACGGCGCATCGTCGAGACCGCCCGGTCACTGCACATCGACGTCGTCCCCTCCCTCGACATGCCCGGCCACCTCGGGTGGGTGCTGAACCGGCATCCGGAGCTGCGGATGCCCGCCGCCGACGACCCCGACGCGCTCGTGCGCAGCGAGAACGCGCTCGACATCACGCGCAGCGAGGCGGTCGACTTCGCCCGCGCCCTCATCGACGACATGATCACGCACTTCCCGTACAGCACGCGGTGGAACCTGGGCGGCGACGAGTTCGTCGACTTCGCCCGCATCGACGATCACCCCGCGCTCGCCGCGGAGGCCGTCGCACGGCACGGCAGCGGTGCCACCGGATTCGACCTGCTCACCGGATTCGTCAACGAGATGGCGGCCCACCTGCGCCGGCGCGGGTTCACGACGCGCGTCTGGAACGACGGGATGCTGCGGGGGTCACGCGTGCAGCTCGACCATGAGGTCGAGCTGACGTGGTGGACGAACTGGCACGCTCAGATGCGCCCGCTGACGGATGCCCTGGCGGCCGGCCACGCGATCGTGAACGTCAGCGACGCGGTGTTCTACTACGTGCTCGGCGAGAACGCCGGCTACCGCTACCCGACTGCGGCGCGCATCTGGGATGCGGACTGGCATCCGGGCCTGTTCCCGTCGTTGCCGGACTCTTACCCGCATGGCGGGAAGCGGCAGGAGGTCATGCAGCCGTACCCGGCCCAGCTGCGCGGCTGCTCCTTCGCGATCTGGGCGGACGACCCCGATGCCCAGACCCCGGTCGAGGTCGCGGCCGGTGTGCGCGCGCCGCTGCGCGCCATGGCCGAACGCGGCTGGAACGGCGGCTCGCAGCTCACCCTCGAGGAGTTCTCGCGGCTGGACGACGCCGTCGGCACGGCGGTTACCCGGGTTGCGTCCCCATAGAATCATCTGAAGCCATACGGAAGGACGCCATGAGCGAGACCGTCAAGAAGCACCAGGACTACAACCCCGGGCCGCGGGTGGGGATCACCTTCTCCACCTTCGACCTGCTGCACGCCGGGCACATCATGATGCTCGCCGAGGCGAAGCGGCAGTGCGACTACCTGATCTGCGGTCTGCAGATGGACCCCACGCTCGACCGCCCCGAGAAGAACGCTCCGACCCAGACGGTCGTCGAGCGCTACATCCAGCTGCGCGGCTGCGAGTACGTCGACGAGATCGTCCCGTATTCGACCGAGCAGGACCTGGAAGACATCCTGCGCTCGTTCAAGCTCGACGTGCGCATCGTCGGCGACGAGTACGAAGACCGCGACTTCACCGGCCGCAGCTACTGCGAAGAGGCCGGCATCGAGCTGTACTTCAACAGCCGCAACCACCGCTTCTCGAGCTCGGGTCTGCGCAAGATCGTCGCCGCGAAAGAAGCCGAGCGTCTCGCCCGAGGCTGAGTCTTCGGGGGCGCGGCGGCGCGCAGCCGGGGTTCAGCTCACGACGGTGAGCTGCATCCCTGCGCTGCCGCCGGCCTCCGCCCAGGCGAGTGACCGCGCCAGGATGCCTCGCAGCACGTCGAGGTCGATCTGCTCGAGATCCTTGATGTAGAGGCATCCGGCACCCGAGGTGTGCGGGCCCAGCTGCGCCAGCGCGTCGGCGTGCGCATCGACGCCGTCGAGCAGGTAGATCGTCGTCGCCGCCTTGCGCGGAGCGAAGGCGAGCAGGCCGGTGTCGCCCTCGGTTCCCGTGGGGTACCGGTAGTGCACCTGGCCGAAGCCGATGATCGTCCCCCACACCGCGGGCTCGCGCCCCGAGATCTCCTGCATCAGGGCGGTCAGGGTCTCGGCATCCCGTCGCCGGATCGCGGGAGCCGATCGTGCGATCAGCGCCGCGACGTCATCGCCGGTGGGCTTCACGCCTTCGCCGCCTTGGCGGCTGCCTTCATCGCCTTCTTGTGCTCGCGCACCTTGGTCAGCGACTCGGGCGAGACGATGTCTGCGACGCTGCGGTAGGCGTCCTCCTCGCCGTAGGGGGCGGATGCCTCGCGCCACCCCTCGCCGGTGAAGCCGTACTGCTTGCCCAGCAGAGCCAGGAAGATCTTCGCCTTCTGCTCGCCGAAGCCGGGCAGCTTCTTCAGGCGCGTGAGCACCTCACGGCCATCAGGGTCACCGGACGTCCAGAGAGCGGATGCATCCCCGCCCCACTCGTCGACCAGCGTCTGGCAGAGCGTCTGCACCCGCGCGGCCATCGAGCCGGGGAAACGGTGAACGGCCGGCGTCTGCCTGAACGCCTCGAGAAAGGCATCCGGATCCATGCTCGCGATGGCGGCGGCATCGGCCGCTCCTGTGCGCTGCTCGATCTTGAGCGGACCGGCGAAGGCGGTCTCCATGGGAACCTGCTGGTCGAGCAGCATGCCCACCAGCAGAGCCAGCGGGTTGTTCGTGAGCAGGTCGTCGGCGGCGGTGTCTCCGGTGATGTGAAGGGCCATGCGTCCAGTCTCGCAGAGGCCCCCGTCGCTAGTTGATGATCTCGGCCCGGCTGTCGCGCAGCGTCGCCAGTCGCTCACGCCACGACTGCAGATCGTCCGGCGACAGTCGCGTCCAGTCGTGCACCTCTTCCACGATCCGCAGCGGATGAGCGGTGCGGTACGAGCGGGTCGGGTTGCCGGGGAACCTCTTGTCGGTGACGTTCGGGTCGTTCTCGAACTCGCCCGTCGGCTCGACGCGATAGACGTGCGGCGCGGCGTCGCCGGATGCCAGTTCTGCAGCCAGTTCGGCCGCAAGCCCGGCCCCGTCGCGCAGCGCCGTGAAGTACACGTGGTTCATCACGATCTCGGGCCGGTAGTTCGACGGGAAGCCTGCCGTGAGCAGATCCCCTGGCTGCAGCGCAGCGGTGGTGCCGTGGAAGAAGGGGCCGTCGTCGAGGACCATGCACCCAGTGTCGCACCGGGTCGGCGTGCGCTTCGCGCGGAGTTGTGCGCTTCGCGCGGATGAATTCGCGGATCCGATCCGCGGCAGGTGCACATTTCCGCGCGAAGCGCGCAGCGCGGGACAGTGCCGCGAGAGCGGATGCCCGAGCGGGACGGATCAGGCGGTCGCGGCGTCCGACGCGGTGCCGGAGTCGGCGCTCAGGCCGTACAGGGTCTCGAGTGCGGCGTGGAACTCGTCGGCACGACCCTCGGCAGCGAGCTCGTGCGCACGCGTCGTCGGAGTGTGCAGAAGCACGCCGGCGAGGTGGCGCATCGCCTGCTCGACCAGACCGTTCTCGTCACCACGGCGGCGGGCACGATCGATCTCGGCCTCGAGCAGCCCGAAGATGTGGGTGCGCAGCGCGACGACCGCGGGCGTCACGCTCTGACGCGAGCCGTCGAGATGGAAGCTCTCGGCGGCCTCGCGCACCACATCGCGAGCCGCATCGGTGGCGTGCAGCTCTTCGAGCGGAGCGTGCAGGCGGATGGTCTCGAGGTCGAGCAACGCGACGCCCTCGAGCTGCGCCACGGCGGGGTCGACGTTGCGCGGCATCCCGAGGTCGATGACGAGCTGCGGTGCGGAGTGCCCCGGCACCGGGCATCCGGCACCCGAACCGGCCGCGCGCTCGAACTGCGCCGGCCCCAGCACCATCTCAGTGGCGGTGCAGGTGATCAGCAGCGACGAGCGCTGTGCGACGGTCGCGTAGTCGTCGGCCGAGACAGGGCGGATGCCGTGCTTCTTGGCGAACGGCACAGCCCGGCCCGAGGGGGAGTAGACCGAGATGTCGACGGCGCCGCGCTCGCGCAGCGTCGCCAGAGTGACCGCGGCGTACGAGCCGGTGCCGACGAGCAGCACGCGCTCGGCGCTCCAGTCGGCGATGCGGCTGTCGGCGAGTTCGAGCGAGAGACGCACGAGCGAGCGGCCGGCGCGGTGCAGGGCCGTGACGTTCTTGACCTTGCGCTGCGCCTGGCTGGCGCGCTGGAACAGGCGCTCGAGCTGCGGCGAGGTGGTGCCCTGCTCGCGGGCTCCGCTCAGGGCGCGGCGGACCTGCCCCGCGATCTCGCCCTCACCCGACACGACCGACTCGAGGCCGGATGCGACGGCGAAGAGGTGCTCGGCGACGTGCGGGTCGTCGACGACCTGGTACGAGCCGGAGAGGTCTGCGGAGGGGATGCCGGTGGCCTGCGCGACCGTCTCGATGACCGCCTCCGAATCCACCTCATCGGCCTCTACGTAGGCTTCGAATCGGTTGCAGGTCGCGAGCACGACGGCTCCCTGCACGCCGGCAGCCATCAGGCTGGGGGCGACGGTCTCGGGGTGGCGGCTGAGGCGTTCGAGCAGTTCGAAAGAGGCGGTCTTGTGACTCGCCGTCACGCAGAGCAGCACCCGTCAAGTCTACGCCGGGTATTCAAGAAGGGCATCCAAGGGCGACCTAACCACGGGGTGCTGCCGTGCCCGGCCGGTGCATAGGCGCTCGATGCGAGGATGGCGGCATGAGTGATCTGCTGCGCGCGCTCGCCGGCGAGACCCCCGAGCGCACCCCCGTCTGGTTCATGCGTCAGGCCGGGCGGTCGCTTCCCGAGTACCGCGAGCTGCGCGTCGGCACCCGGATGCTGGACGCCTGCCTCACCCCCGACCTGGCTTCCGAGATCACGCTGCAGCCCGTGCGCCGGCACAAGGTCGATGCCGCGGTGTTCTTCAGCGACATCGTCATCCCGCTGCGCCTGGCCGGCGTCGACGTCGAGATCGAGCCCGGCCGCGGCCCCGTCTTCGCGAACCCGGTGCGCACGGCCGACGACGTCGCGAAGATCACGCAGATCGACCCCGCCGACCTCGACGGAACCGCGGTCGCCGAGGCCGTGCGCCTCACCGTCGCCGAGCTCGGCGGCACGCCGCTGATCGGGTTCGCCGGAGCGCCGTTCACGCTCGCCGCGTACCTGATCGAGGGCGGCCCGTCGAAGGAGCATCTGCGCGCCCGCGCCATGATGCACGCCGACCCCGAGGCGTGGAACGCGCTCGCCGGATGGCTCTCGCGCATCTCGCGCAGATTCCTCGAGATCCAGCGCGACGCCGGTGCCTCGGTCGTGCAGCTGTTCGACTCGTGGGCCGGGTCGCTGAGCGCCGCCGACTTCCGCGCGCACATCGCGCCGCACTCGAAGGCCGCGCTCGAGGGCATCGGCCTGCCGAGCATCCACTTCGGCGTCGGCACCGGACCCTTCCTCGCCGACATGCGCCTCGACGGCACGGCCTCGGCGGTCGGCGTCGACTGGCGCATGCCGCTCGACGAGGCGATCTCGATCGTCGGGCCCGACACCGCGGTGCAGGGCAACATCGACCCCGCGATGCTGCAGGCGCCGTGGCCCGTGCTCGAAGCGCACGTGCGCGATGTGATCGCCCGCGGCCGGGGCGCCAAGGGGCACATCCTCAACCTCGGACACGGCGTGCCGCCCGAGACCGATCCCGATCAGCTGACGCGCATCGTGCAGCTCGCTCACGGCGAGCTCTGACCCGCCGGCTCTTGCCCGTTCATAATTCAGGAGCCCTCGGCCTGGAAGCAGAGTCCCGGTACGGAACCGGCCCGAATCAGCCGGAATCCCCTGAGTTGTGAACGGTCAGCTGTGGGCATCCGGCGCATAGGCCTCGGTGGAAGAATCGCAGCATGACATCCGAGCACTCGCCCGAACTCGCCGCGCGCGCGGCGCAGCAGCACATCGTCGTCGTGGGCGGCGGGATCGGCGGCCTCGTCGCCGCACGCGAGTGCGCCAAGGTCGGCATGCGCGTGACGGTGCTCGAAGCCTCAGACGCGCTCGGCGGCAGCATCCGCTCAGCCGAGCTCGACGGCATCGTCGTCGACGTGGGTGCCGAGAGCTTCGCCACCCGCGGCGGCCACGTGCGCGCGCTGGTCGACGAGCTCGGACTCGCCGAGGCGGTCGTTCCGCCGCAGGGCGGCGCGGCCTGGCTCAGCGGAATCCCCGATGCCCCCGACGCGCCGCTTCCGGTCGGCAGCCTGCTCGGCATCCCGGCCAACCCGTTCCAGGAGGACGTGCGGCGCATCATCGGCTGGCGGGGTGCATGGCGCGCCTACGTCGACCGCCTTCGCCCGCCGCTGACCGTCGGACACGAGCGCAGCCTCGGCAAGCTCGTCGGCTCGCGGATGGGCGCGCGCGTGCGCGACCGGCTCGTCGCCCCCGTCACCGCAGGCGTCTACTCGGCCGACCCGGATGACGTCGACACCGATGTCGCCGCCCCCGGCCTCAACGCCGCCCTCACCCGCATCGGCTCGCTGAGCGGAGCCATCGGCCTGCTCGCCGCCGAGCGCAAGGGCACGGCGCCCGGCGCTGCCGTGCTCGGACTCGCCGGAGGCATGGGGCGGCTGGTCGACGCGCTGCGCGCAGACCTCATCGCGTACGGCGCCGACGTGCGGACCGGCACCGCGGTCACCCGTCTCGACCGCGCCGGCGACGGCTGGACGGTCGAGATCGAGCCGCCGGCCGACGAGAACCCGGATGCCCCGGCCGTGACCTCCCTGCACGCCACCGGCGTGATCGTCGCCACCGCCGAGCCGTCTGCCCGGCGCCTCATCGACGCGCACGTCGCAGGGCTCGGGGACGCCGGTGCGGCCCCCGAGATCGAGATCGTCACGCTGCTGCTCGACGCGCCGGAACTCGACGCGACCCCGCGCGGCAGCGGCGTGCTCACCGTTCCCGGCAGCCACACCGCCAAGGCGCTCACGCACTCGACCGCGAAATGGGGCTGGCTGCGCGACGCCGCGGCCGGTCGTCACCTCGTTCGGGTGTCGTTCGGCAGCCAGGGCGAGCCGGCGGCGACGGCGACCCTCGACGACGACGCGGCCGCCGCGCTCGCTCTGTCAGAGGCATCCGCCCTGCTCGGCGTCTCCCTGCACCCGAACCAGCTGCTCGCCGCCCACCGCGCCAGGCACGTGCAGGCGCAGCCGTCGTCGCTGATCGGCGCGACCGAGCGCCGCGCCGCCGTGCGCACCGCGGTGAAGGCGATCACCGGCCTCGCGGTCGTGGGCGCGTGGGTCGCGGGCACGGGGCTGGCGCAGGTGATCCCGGATGCCGTCGCCGAGGCCGACAGGCTGCGCGGCGACCTGCTCTGGGACTGAAGTCGAGCGGCCGCTACATCTATCGGGCCCGGCGCGCAAGGCCAGATGCCGAATCGGGAATATGCGGTTACCCTGGAACGCGAAAGAGGCCGCAACCAACGTCAGGAGGCCCTCATGAAGGGGAAGATCGGACTCGTCATCGGACTCGGCGCAGGCTACGTCCTCGGCAGTCGAGCGGGGCGCGAGCGCTACCAGCAGATCAAGACGCAGTGGTTGAAGGTGTGGAACCTCGACCCGGTTCAGGAGCAGGTCTCGCGCGTGCAGGACTTCGCCAAGTCGCAGGCCGCCGCCGTTCCCGGTGCCGTCTGGAGCGGTGCCGTCAAGGTCGTGAAGGCCGTTTCGAAGTCGGGCACGACTCCGGGCGAGAAGCTCGACGGCGCCATCGACGCGACCAAGGACGCGGCAGAGAAGGTGGCCGACGCCAAGGATTCGAGCGACGCGAAGTCGGGCGGCACCATGCCTCCCGCCAAGCCGGTCGGGTCTGACAGCGTCACGCCCAAGAAAAAGGCCTGACGGATGCTTCGCGGATACCGCGATCGTGCCGACGACAGCCTGCTGACTCTGCTCGGGGATCTGCCCGAGCTGGTCCGCAACCTCGTGACCGCCGAGGTCAACGCAGCCAAGGCGTGGGTCTCGCGCACCGCGAAGGATGCCGGTATCGGCAGCCTGTGGTTCGTGATCGTCCTCTTCCTGCTGTTCTGGGCGATCCCCGTGCTGCTGGCGTTCGCCATCATCGGCTTGAGCTCGTGGTGGCCGGCGTGGGTCTCGGCTCTCGCGGTCTTCGGATTCCTGCTCGTCTTCATCGTGATCTTCGCGCTGCTCGGCATCGCGCGCTTCCGCAAGGTGACCAAGCGCGAGAACCCCGGCCAGGCCGTCGCCACCGATGTGCGTCTCATCAAGGGAGCCCCCGAACATGACCGACTCTGAGTACACCGAGGTGGCGCGCCGCGACGAGCGGGCACGCAACGCCGAGCTCGCCCGCAACGCCGACATCGTGCCGAACCCGCTGCCGCGCACCGTCGTGCCGGTGGGGATCGCCGATCCCGTGGAGTCGGCCCGTGCCGAGCTGCGCGCCGCTCTCGCGGCGATCGAGGTGCGCGGCAACTTCCCGCGTCGGATCGAGAAGGCGACGGCGCGCGGCGTCGTGCGCGCTCGCGCCTTCGCCCACCGCAACCCGGTGGGTGCGGGAGCGGCTGTCGTCGCCGCGGCCGCGACCGTCGGCGGACTCGTGTGGGTGATCGCCCGCGCGATCTCGCGCTGAGCCGCGGCTCGCACGGGCGCAGGCCCGCCCCGGTTCGCCGCCCTCGCTGAGAAGGGGCAGACTGGAAGCATGTCCGAAACGCTCGATGCACACCCGTCCGGATTCACCCTGTGGGCAGTGTGGGGTCGCAACCCCGCCGCTCCGGCGATCGAAGCCGACGTGACCGAGCTCGAGGTTCTCGTCGATCACATCGAGACCTCGGGTGTCACGGTCCGCGGCTTCTACGACGTCAGCGGGCTCAAGGCCGACGCCGACCTCATGGTCTGGCTGCACGGCGACACCGTCGAAGAGCTGCAGCGCGCCCTGCGCCGCCTGCGCCGCACCGACCTGCTGCGCGACCTGCTTCCGGTGTGGAACGTCATGGGCGTGCACCGCGACGCCGAGTTCAACCGCCAGCACGTGCCCGGCTTCCTGCGGGGAGTCGAGCCCAAGGACTGGCTCTGCCTGTACCCGTTCGTGCGCACGCCCGAGTGGTACCTGATCGACGAGTCCGAGCGTCGCAAGATGCTCGCCGACCACGGTCGCAAGGGTGCCGCGTTCACCGGCGTCATCGCCAACACCGTCGCGGCCTTCGCCCTCGGCGACTACGAGTGGCTGCTTCCGCTCGAGTCGGATTCGCCGACCGAGCTCGTCGATCTCATGCGCGACCTGCGCTACACCGAGGCCCGCCGCTACGTGAAGGAGGAGGTGCCCTTCTACACCGGGCGCCGCCTGCGCCTCGACGAGATCGCAGAAGTGCTGCAGTGAGCACCCTCGCGCCGATCCGGCTGGGCACCAGACGCAGCGCTCTCGCGCAGGCGCAGTCGGGTCACGTGGCCGACGCGCTCGCCGCGGTCGCAGGGCGCCCCGTCGAGCTCGTCCCGATCGTCTCGGAGGGCGACACGAACCGGGCATCCCTCTCCGAGATAGGCGGCACCGGCATCTTCGCCAACCGCCTGCGCGAAGCGCTGATCGCGGGGGAGTGCGACATCCTCGTGCACTCGCTGAAAGACCTGCCGACCGCGGTGCCTTCCGAGCTGGTCATCGCGGCGACGCCGCGGCGGGCGGATGCCAGGGATGTCGTCATCACGCGCGGCGGCACTCCTCTGCACGAGCTGCGTCACGGCAGCACGGTGGGCACCGGCTCGCCCCGTCGCATCGCGCAGGTGCGGCGCCGGGCTCCGCACGCCGAGGTCGTCGACATCCGAGGCAACGTCGACTCGCGTCTGGAGCGGGTGGCGTCCGGCGAGCTGGATGCGGTGATCCTCGCCGCAGCAGGACTCACCCGTCTCGGATCCGAGACGACGCTGCGCCGCGAGTCGCTCGGCCTCACCGAATGGCCGACCGCTCCCGGTCAGGGGGCCCTCGCGGTCGAGACCACCGCCGACGCCCCGGACGACCTGCTGAAGGCGCTGGCTCAGCTCGACCACCTCGAGACTCGCATCGCGGTGACGGTCGAGCGCGCGGTGCTCGCCGGCCTCGAGGCCGGCTGCCAGGCGCCGATGGCTGCCCACGCGGTCGTCACAGAAGACGGCATCCGGGTGCGCGCGGTCGTCTACGAACCCGGCGGCGGACGCCGGATCGGTCTCGACGTCACCGAGTCCCTGAGCAGGGGGTATATTCGACGGAACGGCAGCGGCAACGGAGCGGATGCTGCCGATGGTGCAGACCCGATGCGCACGGCTCGTGAGCTCGGCGATTCTGCGGCCCATCGGCTGCTCGAACAGGGAGCGGCCGACCTCCTTCCGTGAGAGTGATCAGATGACTGCTTCCGATACCAAGACCGCAAGGCCGCTCGACGGCTGGCGCGTTCTCGTGCCCAGAGGCGGCCCCTGGGGTGACGGCGTCGCCGCCAGCCTCCGCGCGCTCGGTGCGGTGCCGGTGGTGGCACCGCTCATCAACTTCGCCCCGACCACCGATCAGGATGCCCTCGATGCCGCCCTCGCCCGCCTGCAGGCCGGCGAGTACGACTGGCTGACGATCACCAGCGCCACGACGGTCGACGTGCTCTACGCGCATCGGGTCGAGATCCCGTCGCGCACCAAGGTCGCCGCGGTCGGCGAGACGACCGCTGCGGCACTGCAGGCCGCCGGCTACGACGTCGCCCTCATGCCTGAGCTCGACAACTCGGCGGCGGGCATGGCCGAGAAGATCATCTCGATCGAGCCCGACGCGCAGCGCATCCTCACCCTGCGCAGCGAGATCGCGAAGCCCGTGCTGTCGGTCATGCTCACCGAGGCCGGACACGACGTCGACAGCGTCGTCGCGTACCGAACCGTCGGCGTGCCGGTCACCGACCGCATCCGCCGCGACGTCGAGAACGGACGCATCAACGCGATCCTGATCACGAGCGGATCCGTCGCCAAGCAGGTGCGAGAGCAGTTCCCCGAGATCCCCGACACGACGATGCTCGCCGCGATCGGACCCCGCACGGCCAAGGACGCCGAGAAGGCCGGTCTTCCGGTCACGGCCATCGCCGACAAGCAGACGGTGGATGCCCTGATCGACACCGTGTCGCGCTTCACCCTTCCGCACGCCGCAGACGAGTTCGCGCCGTGAGCCGGTTCCCCGAGGCGCGTCTGCGCCGCCTGCGCCAGTCGGCGCCCGTGCGCAACCTGGTGCGCGAGACCTCGCTCGAGCCGCGTCAGCTCGTGCTGCCCATGTTCGTGCGCGAGGGCCTCTCCGAGGCTGCGCCGATCGGCTCGATGCCGGGTGTCGTGCAGCACTCCCTCGATTCTCTGCGTCGCGCGGCGGTCGAGGCCGCCGAGGCCGGCGTCGGCGGAGTCATGCTGTTCGGTGTGCCTGCCGTTCGTGATGCGATCGGCTCCGGCGCTGACGATCCCGACGGCATCCTCAACGTCGCGACGGCAGCGCTGGCTGCAGAGGTGGGCGACGCGCTCGTCGTGCAGACAGATCTGTGCCTCGACGAGTTCACCGACCACGGCCACTGCGGTGTGCTGTCGCCAGACGGCGCGGTCGACAACGATGCCACCCTCGAGCGGTACGCCTCGATGGCGCTCGCTCAGGCGCGCGCCGGCTCGCAGCTGCTGGGTCTCAGCGGCATGATGGACGGCCAGGTCGCGATCATCCGCGAGGCGCTCGATGACGAGGGCTTCTCCGACACCCTGATCCTCGCGTACTCGGCGAAGTACGCGAGCGCGTTCTACGGCCCGTTCCGCGAGGCCGTCGACTCGCAGCTCACGGGCGACCGCCGCACGTACCAGATGGATCCCGGCAACCGCCGCGAGGGCGTGCGCGAAGCCCTGTTCGACCAGGACGAGGGTGCCGACATCGTCATGGTGAAGCCGGCCATGGGCTTTCTCGACGTGCTGCGCGAGGTGCGCGACGCCGTCGACGTGCCCGTGTGGGCGTACCAGGTGTCGGGCGAGTACGCGATGGTCGAGGCGGCCGCGGCGAACGGATGGATCGACCGCCGTGCCGCCGTGCTCGAGTCGCTCCTGTCGATCCGCCGGGCCGGTGCCGATGCGGTCCTCACCTACTGGGCGAGCGAAGCCGCCCAGTGGCTGCGCTGACCGGGAGCCGCTCATAGCCGGTGTCCGTAGGCTGGATGCATGGACCGCAACGACTCCCTGTTCGACACCGCCCGCTCCGTGATCCCCGGCGGAGTGAACTCGCCCGTGCGCGCCTACGGCTCGGTCGGAGGGACGCCGCGGTTCCTGGCATCCGCTTCCGGCGCCCGCGTGACCGACGCCGCCGGACACGAGTACCTCGACCTCGTCGCGTCGTGGGGTCCGGCTCTGCTCGGCCACGCGCATCCCGAGGTCGTGCAGGCGGTACAGGATGCTGCCACCCGGGGCCTCTCGTTCGGCGCGCCCACCGAGGGCGAGGTCGAGCTGGCCCAGCTGATCGCCGATCGCGTGCGGCACGGCGACGTGCGCCCCGTCGAGCGCGTGCGCCTGGTGTCGACGGGCACCGAGGCGACCATGACCGCCATCCGGCTCGCTCGCGGCGCCACGGGACGAGACCTGCTGGTCAAGTTCGCCGGGCACTACCACGGCCACTCCGACGGGCTGCTCGCCGCGGCCGGTTCGGGAGTCGCCACCCTCGCCCTGCCCGGGTCGGCCGGAGTGCCCGCCCCGATCGCCGCGCAGACGCTGGTCATCGACTACAACGACCCGGATGCCCTGGCCGCGGTGTTCGCCGAGCATGGCGAGCGCATCGCGGCGGTCATCGTCGAGGCGGCCTCGGCGAACATGGGCGTCGTCGCGCCGGTGCCCGGCTTCAACAAGCTGATCGCCGACACCGCGCACGCGCACGGCGCGCTGATGATCCTCGATGAGGTGCTCACCGGCTTCCGCGTGCACCCCGCCGGATTCTGGGGCCTGCAGCAGCAGGCGGGCGAGCAGTACGTCCCCGACATCATCACGTTCGGCAAGGTCGTGGGCGGGGGCATGCCTCTCGCCGCGCTCGGCGGCAGCGCGGCGGTCATGGACATGCTGGCCCCGGTCGGCCCCGTGTACCAGGCGGGCACCCTGTCGGGTAACCCGCTCTCGGTCGCGGCCGGAATCGCGACGCTGCGGCTCGCGACTCCCGAGGTGTACGCGCGGATCGACGCCTCGGCCGAGCGTCTGTCTGCGGCACTCGACGCCGCTCTGACGGATGCCGGCGTCGTGCACTCCGTGCCCCGGGCGGGCAACCTGTTCGGCGTCGCGTTCCTTCCCGAGGCTCCGCGGAACTATGCGACCGCGCAGACGCAGGAGTCGTTCCGGTATGCGCCGTTCTTCCACTCGATGCGCGAGCAGGGCGTGGCGCTGCCGCCGAGCGTCTTCGAGGCATGGTTCCTCACGGCCGCGCACGGCGAAGACGAGCTCGCCGCCATCGAGGCGGCGCTGCCTGCGGCGGCTGCGGCCGCGGCATCCGCCTGATCGGTCGGGAGTCTCGGACGATCCGGTGCGCCGGCGGCGTGTCGTGGGGCGGCGCGCCGGTGGGTGGGCGTTCGGTCTGAGGTTTCCCGCGTGCGGGTTGCCGGATCGGCACAACAGGATCGTTGCCGTCCTGTCAGCAAGTCATGGGCGTGTCGACCGTGCGCGCTGGCAGACTGGACGCATGGTGACCCTGCTGCTGGATCAGACACGGCTCGAGGTCGTGCTCTCGCCCATCGAGCGGGCGTCGACCTTCCACCGTGAGAACGTGCGCATCGAGCGCGATCACATCACCAAGGTGCAGCTGACACAGGATGCCTGGACCTGGCTGCGCGGTGTGCCCGGACCCGGCACGCACATCCCCGGCATCCTCGCCGCGGGCACGTGGAAGGCGGCAGAGACGACGGACTTCGTGCTCATCCGCCGACGCAAGCCGAGCGTGGTCATCGACCTCGAGGGCGATCCGCAGTACCAGCGGCTGATCCTCACGACGCGCCACGGGCTGGCGCTCACCCAGGCGCTGCGCCTCGAGGTGACCGATCAGCCCGAAGACGTCGTCGACATCGCGACCGGATCGGTTCCGGTTCAGAAGTCACGCCAGCGTCCGGTCATCCGTCCGCGGCCGCGCACCATCTGACCTGACGCGAGACCACGACGGCGCCGGGCGCCGCCGTGCTCAGCTGTGGTCGTTGCGCTCGTCGTGCTGCGCGGCGCCCTCGTCGTTCGACGACGCGTCGGCGGCGGCGTCTTCGCGACGCTCGGCCCGCGAGCTGTACGGGTAGTCGGGAGCGGGCCCGTCGAAGAACCGGCTCGCTGCCGCTGACAGCGAGGTGCGCATCGCGGCGAGCCGCGGATCGTCGTCACCGTCGTCGACGGCATCCTCATCCTCGTCGTGCGCGAGCTCGGGAGTCACGATCGAGATCGCCTCGGTCGTCGTCACCGGACCGTCGGCTCCCTCCGTGGTGACGGATGCCGGGATGCCCGTGATCAGCTCGGTGAACGTCGGCTCGACGGTCGCCGACGGAAGGGTGACGGCCTCGGTCGCCAGCGGCAGGATCAGCGGGCGCGTCTCGTCGGACGGCTCGTCTGCGCTCGAGTCGGTCCCATCCGCTGCGGGATGCTCGTCTGCCGACTCCTCGTCCGCCGCGTCGTGCTCGTCGGTGTCGCCGTACTCTGCGTCGTGATCTGCGGGGCTCTGCGATTCGTCCGGGGCGCCTTCGTGCTCGGGTGACTCGGGATCTGCGTCGCCGTGCTCGTCCTCATGGGAGGACGGCTGCTCATCGGCGTTCTGCGGGTCGTGGCCCTCGGAGCCGTGGTCGTCGTCGTGCTCGTGATGCTCACCGTCCGCCGCGCGTGCGTCGACGGCGAGCTCGTCGCGCTGCTCGTCGGCCGGAAGATCGCCCTCCTGCTCGGCGTCGCCGTGAGCGGCGTGATCCTGCTCCTTGTCGCCGGTGTCGCCCTGTGCGGCGTCACCCTGGTCGGCGTCGCCGAGGTCGGCGTCGCTGTGCTCGGCGTCGCCGTGCTCGTCGTCGCGGGCCGCCTCACCCTGAGCGGTGTCGCCCTGCTCGTCGTCGCCGTTGTCGCTGACCGCCTCGCCCCGCACGGTGTCAGCCTGCTCGCTGTCGCCCTGCGCGGTGTCGTCCTGCACGGTGTCGCCCTGCTCGGCGTCGCCATGCTCGCTGTGCGCGTCGTCGCCGTGCTCATCGGCAGGCTCGACGCCGTCAGCCGACCCCTCATGCTGCTGCTCTGCGTTCTCGTGCGGAGCGTCGGCACGGTCTTCGTCCGACGCCTCAGCCGCCGCGCCGAACAGATCGGCGATGGCGTTGTCGCCCTCGGCGACGTCGGTGGCCTCAGCATCCGCCTCAGCATCCTGGTCGCTTCCCTCGGCACCAGCGGTCTCGTCAGTGTCGTCCGAGGGCGCGTCGGCCAGGGCGTCGACGAGATCGTCGTCGCTCTGCTCGGCGGCACGGGCCTCATCCGACGACATCGCGTCGATCTCGGCATCGGCACCCGCATCGGCGTCAGTGGCACTGGCGCCCGCCTCGGGCTCCGTCTCGGCCGCGTCGTCTCCGGCCGCGGCATCCGGCTCTTCCGCGGCGTCCGACTGCGGGGTCGCGTCGCCGTCGTCCGCAGACGCATCCGCGGCATCGTGAGGCGCAGCGCCGTATCCGGCGCCCGCGGCGGCGACCATTCCGCCATCGGCCACGACGGCGGCGGCACCGGCGAGCGGCACGCCGCCCGCGACCAGCGCGACGTCGCCCGCATCGTCGATGGCGGGCGCCGTCAACGGGGCATGGGCGACCGGGTTGGCCGACGTGTCGAGCCGCGGGCTGTCGGAGCGGCGACCGTAGACCAGGTCGAGGAAGACCTCCTCGAGGCTCGGCCCACGCTGCTGCAGCATCGTCAGGGCGACACCTGCCGCCGCAGCGACGGCACCGACCGTGGCGGAGTCCGAATCGCGCACGGTGACGCCCGAGCGCAGCACGTCGAAGTCGAGCTTGGCCGCAGAGAGCGCGGTGATCAGGGGTGCGCGGTTCTCGGCATCCACCACGACGGCTCCGCCCGAGGCATCCGCGAGCTCCGAGATCGGGCCCGCGTGCACGGCGCGGCCCTTCGAGAGCACCACGACGTTGTCGGCGACCTGCTCGATCTCGCTCAGCACATGCGACGAGACGAGCACGGTGCGCCCCTCATCGGCGAGGCGGCGCATGAGCAGGCGCATCCACCGGATGCCCTCGGGGTCGAGTCCGTTCGCCGGCTCGTCGAGCACGAGCACGCCCGGGTCGCCCAGCAGAGCGCATGCGACGGCGAGGCGCTGACGCATGCCGAGCGAGTAGCTGCCGAGACGGGTGTCGGCGTCTTCCTGCAGGCCGACCAGGCGCAGCACCTCGTCGACGCGGGCCGAGGGGATGCCGTTCGCCTTCGCGGCGATCAGCAGCTGGCGGCTCGCAGTGCGGCGCGGCCGGTAGGCCGACTCCTCGAGCACCGCGCCGACGGTGCGCAGCGGGTGGCGCAGGTCGGAGTAGCTCGCGCCGCCGATCGTCGCGGTGCCTGACGTGGGTCGGATCTGACCGAGAAGGATGCGCAGCGACGTCGTCTTGCCAGCGCCGTTCGGGCCGAGGAAGCCGGTGACGGCGCCCGGCTCGACGCGCACGGAGAGATCGGAAACCGCGGTCACGGCGCCGAAGCGCTTCGTGACCTGGCTGAACTCGAGCACCTGTCCTTCGGGCATGGTCGACCTCTCGTCTTCGGGACAATTCCTCCCATCTTCTCGGAAATCCGCGGAAACCGTGGTCTCACCTGCCGAAAGCGCCCATCCTGGTGCCCAAATGGGGGCAGAACGCGAAGCGGAGTAGCCTGGCAGGCGTGACCGACACCGAAGCCGCCACCGTCCTCGCCCGCACCGAGAGCTCGCTCGGACGCATCACGCTCAACCGGCCACGGGCCATCAACGCCCTGGATCTCGGCATGATCGAGCAGATCACGGCGGCGCTCACCGCATGGATCGACGACACCGATGTGCAGACGGTGCTGATCGACGGCGCCGGCGACCGCGGGCTGTGCGCCGGCGGCGACGTGCGCGCGCTGTACGACTCGATCACGAGCGGTCACGCCGAGCACATCGCCGACTTCTTCCGCGCCGAGTACGCGATGAACGCGCTGATCGCCGAGTACCCCAAGCCGGTCGTCGTCTTCGCCGACGGCATCACGATGGGCGGAGGCATCGGCCTCGCCGGTCACGCCGCCGTGCGCATCGTGACCGAGCGCTCGCGCCTGGCGATGCCCGAGACGCGCATCGGCTTCACCCCCGACGTCGGCGGCACCTGGCTGCTCGGACGCGCGCCGGGGCGGCTGGGCGAGTACTTCGGCCTCACCGGGCAGAGCATGAACGCGGCAGATGCCCTGTACCTCGGCTTCGCGGATCACTACGTGCCCTCCGAGAACCTCGACGGGCTGCGCGATGCGCTCGCGACACGGGCCGATCCCGGCACCCCGAACGAGATGACGCTGCTGTTCGACGAGACGCCCGAGCCGTCGGCGCTGCCGGCCGCCCGCGAATGGATCGACGAGGCGTTCTCGGCCGACACGGTGGGCGAGATCATGCAGCGGCTGCGGGATTCGGATGCCCCGGATGCGGCATCCGCCCTCGCCGCGCTCGAAGAGCTCGCACCCACCGGCCTCGCCGTCACGCTCGATGCCGTGCGCGAGGCCCGCGCGATGAGCGGAGTGCGCGAGGCGCTCGAGGGCGAGTACCGCCGCGTGATGTGGTTCGGTCATCACCACCCGGACCTCGTCGAGGGCATCCGGGCGCAGCTGGTCGACAAGGACCGCGACCCGAAGTGGCAGCCGGCCACCGTCGCCGAGCTGCCCGCCGATGCCGGGGCACCCGCCCGGGCCTATGTGCCGGAGCCCGCGCTGTTCTGAGCCGGTGGTGGGCGCGGACTGGCGGCCGGTGTGCTGCACCGTCAGGTCGCAACTCAGCCCGAAGTGGTGCGCTGACCTGAGCGACGTGCGGGCGCGAAGAGGGGCAGGGGCGAGTGACTCAGACCGAGGCGGCGAGCTCGAGCAGTCGCGCGACGTGCGCCGATGCGACGCGCTCGCTCGCGTACGCGACAGCGCCCTCGCGAGGCGCGGCGAGCAGCGAGCGGTCGGCCTCGAGCCTGACGATCAGGTCGGCGAGCCCCTCGGCATCCGGTGTCGGGGTGCCGAGCGCGGCATCGCCGAACTCCGTCGCGAGCACCGGGTCGCTGACGATCACGGGGCGCCCGTGCGCGAACGCCTCGAGTGCGACCATCGGCTGGTTGTCGAAGCCGAGCGAGGTGATGAGCGCGGCATCCGCGGCATCCATCAGCTGGGCCACGCGCTCACCCGGGACCGGCCCGTGGAACGTGACCCCCGGCAGCGGCCGGTGCGTTCCGCCGGCCACATCGAGGTGCACCCGGCCCTCGCCGAGCCGATCGACGACGAGACGCATCGCGTCGAGTGCGACATCGACGCGCTTCTCGGGCGCGAAGCGGGCCACCCACAGCAGACGCAGCGGTCCGCCGTCCGGCGGCGCAGCGACCTGCAGCGGCTGGGCGACGTTCGAGAACGCCTCGACCCGCCCCGCCCCGGCGTCGCGCAGTGCGACGGCCTGATGCCTCGACGGTGACAGCACGATGTCGGCCCGTTCGGCGATCCGCAGGGTCATGGTGCGCAGGGCGTTGTTCAGCGGATGGCTGCCGGTGAAGCGTCCGCCGCTGCGGATGCCGGTGAGCGCCCGGTGCACACGGGACACCACAGGCGCGAAGGGGGCGAGCGCCGCGGGCGCCCGCCAGAAGAACGTGTGAACCGTGTGCAGCGACGGGATGCCCAGTTGCCGTGCCACATCGATCGCGGCGGCAGCGAGGGCGAACTCGGAGTGCACGACGACCGCGCCTATGCCGTGCCTGCGGATCGTCGCGGCGACCAGTGGCTCGAGGTCGCGCGCGCGGCCCAGCAGCGGGAGGTCGAGCACCGGGATCGTGCCGCGTCGGGGCGGCGAGACCGTGATGATCCCCTCTGCGGCCAGCGCATCGGCATCCGGCGCGAGGACGACGACCTTCACGCCCTCTGCGGCCAGCGCCTCGGCCTGCCTGACGAAGGCGGTCTGGGCGCCCCCGAGGTACTTCAGCGAGTAGTCGCACACCATCAGCACGGGGGCGGCGGTCTCGAACGGCATGGCTGCGAGTCTATTAGGGGTCGTTTCGCGCGGCTCTTTCCGCTGACAGCGAAGGTCATCCCTGAGGGGGATACGAATGTCGGCGCTTCGTGGCACTCTGTCTGATGGCCGCGTTTCGGCCCTCCGAATTCTCACAAGGAAGTCCGCCTGTGCTCGGAAAACTCCTCATCCGCTATCTGAAGAGATACTGGCCGCTGCTCGTCACGATCGTCGTGCTGCAGTTCGCCAGCGTCATGGCATCGCTCAACCTGCCCGAGATCAACGCCGACATCATCAACAACGGCGTCGCGAAGGCCGACATCGGCTACATCTGGAGCCGCGGCGGCTTCATGCTGCTCGTGTCGCTCGGCCAGATCCTCGCCTCCATCTTCGCCACCTACTTCGCCGCCAGGATGGCGATGAGCGCCGGGCGTGACATGCGCGCCGACGTCTTCTCGCGCGTGAGCGGCTTCTCCGAGCGCGAGGTGTCGCAGTTCGGCGCCGGCTCGCTGATCACCCGCAACACGAACGACGTGCAGCAGGTGCAGATGCTGGCGATGATGGGCGCGACGATGTTCGTCACGGCCCCGCTGCTCGCGATCGGCGGCATCATCAAGGCCATCCAGACCGACGTCGGCCTCAGCTGGCTGATCGCGGTCTCGGTGCCGCTGCTGCTGATCATCGCGGTGCTCATCATCGGCCGCATGGTGCCGCTGTTCCGCCGAAACCAGGCGAAGCTCGACGATGTCAACCGCATCATGCGCGAGCAGCTGACGGGCGTGCGCGTCGTGCGCGCCTTCGTCCGCGAGCGCATCGAAGAGCGCCGGTTCCGCGAGGTCAACACCGACCTGATGGTGCTCGGTCGCAACATCGGCTCGCTGTTCGTGCTGATGTTCCCGCTGTTCATGCTCGTGCTCAACGTCACGATCGTCGCCGTCGTGTGGTTCGGCGGCGTCGAGATCAACGCGGGCAACGCCGAGATCGGCACGATCTTCGCGTTCATGCAGTACATCGGCCAGATCATGATGGGCGTGATCATGTCGAGCTTCATGGCGATGATGATCCCGCGCGCCGCCGTCTCGGCCGAGCGCGTCGCCGAGGTGCTCGACGCCGAGTCGTCGATGAGCCGCCCAGAGAACGGCGTCGCCGAGTTCCCCGAGCCGGGCGCCGTCGCCTTCCGCAACGTCGAGTTCACCTACCCGGGCGCCGAGGTGCCCGTGCTCTCCGACATCAGCTTCGATGCGAAGCCGGGCGAGACGGTGGCGATCATCGGCTCCACCGGGTCGGGCAAGACCACGCTGGTCTCGCTGATCCCGCGCCTCTTCGACGCGACCGGCGGCTCGGTGAGCGTCGGCGGGGTCGACGTGCGGGATGCCGATCTCGACGCCCTCTGGCAGGACCTCGGGCTGGTGCCCCAGCGTCCGTTCCTGTTCTCGGGCACCGTGGCATCCAACCTCCGCTATGGGCGTGCCGATGCCACCGACGACGAACTGTGGGCGGCCCTCGAGATCGCGCAGGGGCGCGACTTCGTCGAGGCGATGCCCGACCGGCTCGAGTCGCGCATCGCCCAGGGCGGCACCAACGTCTCGGGCGGCCAGCGCCAGCGTCTCGCGATCGCCAGGGCGATCGTGCACCGGCCGCGCATCCTGATCTTCGACGACTCGTTCTCGGCTCTCGACCTGACGACGGATGCCCGGCTGCGCCAGGCGCTCTGGAGAGAGCTGCCCGACGTCACCAAGATCGTCGTCGCGCAGCGCGTCTCGACGATCACCGATGCCGACCGCATCGTGGTGCTCGACGACGGCGCCGTCGTGGGTGTCGGCACGCACGAAGAGCTGCTGGCCACCAGCGCCACCTATCGGGAGATCGTCGAGTCGCAGCTGGGGGTGGACGCATGAGCGGCAACGCAGACAAGAAGGTGTCGCGTCGTGAGCGCGCACTCGCCGCGCGCGCTCAGGCGACCGCGGTGGCTGAGGTCGAGATGACCGACGCCGAGAAGGAAGAGGCCGAGCTCGCCGAGAAGGCCCGCCTCGAGGGTGGGGGCATGTTCGACGGCCCCGCACCGGGCAAGGCCGACAACTTCGGGCCGAGCTTCACTCGCATGATCGGGCTGCTCAAGCCGTCGGCATGGTGGTTCGCACTGGTGTCGTTCTTCGGCGCCGTCGGCGTCGTGCTGGCCGTCGCGGCACCCAAGGTGCTGGGCGAGGCGACCAACGTCGTGTACGAGGGCTTCATCTCGAGCGTCCTCGGGCAGGGCTTCGGCGGAGCGCCCGGATTCCCGCAGGGGACCAGCCGCGACCAGGTCGTCGAGGCGCTGCGCGGCGCGGGCCAGGACGAGTTCGCCAACATGGTCTCGGCCATGGACGACTTCGCCGTCGGCGACGGCGTCGACTTCGAGCGGCTGCGCTGGATCATCATCGCCGTGCTCGCGATCTACGTGGTCGCGTCGATCCTCAGCTGGCTGCAGGGCTACGTGATCAACGTCATCATGGTGCGCACCATGTGGCGCCTGCGCGAAGACGTCGAGGCGAAGATCAACCGTCTGCCGCTGTCGTACTTCGACAAGGTGCAGCGCGGTGAGCTGATCTCGCGCGTCACCAACGACATCGACAACATCACGCAGACCATGCAGCAGTCGCTGTCCGGCGCGCTGACCAGCGTGCTCACCGTCGTCGGCGTGCTCGTGATGATGTTCTCGATCTCGTGGCAGCTCGCACTCGTCGCACTCGTCTCGCTGCCGCTGATGGGCGTGATCTTCGGCATCATCGGCCCGCGTTCGCAGAAGGCCTTCGGCCAGCAGTGGCGCAAGGTCGGCCGACTGAACGCCCGCGTCGAAGAGGCCTTCTCGGGCCACGCGCTGGTCAAGGTGTTCGGCCGCGAGAAGGACGCGCTCGACAGCTTCCAGGTCGAGAACGAAGAGCTCTTCCAGGCCGCGTTCAAGGCGCAGTTCCTGTCGGGCATCATCATGCCCGCCATGATGTTCGTCGGAAACCTGCAGTACGTGGGCATCGCGGTGCTCGGCGGCCTGCTGGTCGCCGGCGGCAACCTGCGCCTCGGCGACGTGCAGGCGTTCATCCAGTACTCGCAGCAGTTCAGTCAGCCGCTCAGCGAGCTGGGCGGCATGGCCGCCGTCGTGCAGTCGGGCACCGCCTCGGCCGAGCGGGTCTTCGACCTGCTCGACGCCGATGAGCAGGATCCGGATGCCGACGACGCGCCGAACGCGCCCGAGGGCAAGGGCGTCATCGAGTTCCAGCACGTCGCCTTCTCGTACAGCGAGGACCGCCCGCTGATCAAGGACCTCTCGTTCCGCGTGGAGCCCGGGCAGACGGTCGCGATCGTGGGGCCGACGGGTGCAGGCAAGACGACGCTCGTGAACCTCATCATGCGGTTCTACGAGCTGAACTCGGGTCGCATCCTGCTCGACGGGCAGGACATCTCCGAGATGCGTCGCGACGATCTGCGCCGCCGCACCGGCATGGTGCTGCAGGACCCGTGGCTGTTCGCGGGCTCGATCCGCGAGAACATCCGCTACGGCAACGACGCGGCCACAGACGAGCAGATCATCGCGGCCGCCGAGGCGACCTACGTCGACCGGTTCGTGCACTCGCTGCCCGAGGGCTACGAGACCGTGCTCGACGAAGACGCCTCGAACGTGTCGGCCGGGGAGCGACAGCTCATCACGATCGCACGGGCGTTCGTCTCGCGGCCGTCGATCCTCATCCTCGATGAGGCGACCAGCGCCGTCGACACCCGCACCGAGCTGCTGCTGCAGCAGGCGATGGCAGCCCTTCGCGAAGGACGCACGTCGTTCGTGATCGCGCACCGGCTGTCGACGATCCGCGACGCCGACCTCATCCTCGTGATGGAGCACGGTGACATCGTCGAGCAGGGCGACCACGACGAGCTGATCGCGAAGCAGGGCGCGTACTGGCGGCTGTACCAGTCGCAGTTCGAGCAGGCTGCGACCGACATCGATGCCGAAGAGGCGCTCACCGGCTCCGTGCCCGTGATCGTCACCGGAGACGCCGAAGACGAGGCCGAGGCGGTCGCCGAGCAGAAGGTCGTCGCCGCACCCGATGCGCAGCAGCTCGGCGAAGCCGTGAAGGAAGCCGAGTCCACGGCATCCGACCCCCGACGCGACTGACGGGCAGCACCGCCCAGAACTGCAGAGCGCCCGCCCCGATCACGGGGCGGGCGCTCTGCAGTCCTGGTGCCGAACGCACCATATCCCGCCGAACTCACCACTTATGCGCGTCGGCACATGGTGATCTCGGCGCGACGTGGTCCACTCGTGCGACGACCTGAAGGTCAGTCGTTGTCGTCGAGCCCGAAGAGCTCGAGCGGGTGCGTCAGACGCCACCAGGCGCTCGGCTGCGTGATGTCATCGGCGAGGGAGACCGACGTGGTCGCCGTGTCGAGCGGACCCTCTGCAGTCAGGGTGCCGACCTCGGCGCCCTTCTTCGTCTTCTCGTCCAGCGAGAACGAGGTCGACGAGGTCGCCCCGGCGCCGTTCCACAGCATCACGCGCGTATCCGCGTCGGTCACGATGTCGACCCGGTCGCCCCACTCGGTGCTCACGTGCCCGACCACGGTGCCGGCAGGCACCGACGGCGCCTGCTCGGTGAGGCTCTTCTCGACGTCGGCGAGCAGCTGGCGGGTCGCCGCCAGGCGCGCCTTGTTGTCGTCCTGCCCGAGCACGGCGCTGAACAGTCGCACCGTGGTGTCGCCGACGGTGATGTCCTTCGCGGTGAGCAGGTTCCAGTGCGAGAGAGTGCCCGTCTTGATGCCCACGACCCCGGGGTCATCGAGCATCTGGTTGGTGTTGGTCACGGTGCCGACGCCCGGGATCTCCGCCGTGCGGGTGGCCACGATCTCGGCGAAGACCGGGTTCGCCATCGCCAGCTCCGCGATCTGGATGAGCGCGCCGGGCGGTGCGACGTTCCGCTTGTCGAACCCCGAGGGAGAGGCGAGCGTCACGCCCTCGATGCCGCGATCGCTGAGCCACTGCGCCGCTGCCTGGGCGAACGCCCGGTCGGAACCCCACAGCTCGTCGGAGAGGCGGTCGATGTAGTTGTTCGCCGAGCCGAGCATGATCCCCTGCAGCATCTGGTACTCGGTGAGGCTGCCGCCGACGGGCACGTCGAGCGACGACTGGTTCGCTTCGCGGTAGCGCCAGAACTCGCGGGAGTCGGCGTAGGTGAAGCGGAAGCTCGGGCCCTGCTCGCCGACCTTCAGGGGCAGCTCGTCGAGCACCATCATCACGCTGACGACCTTCGAGATGCTCGCGATCTCGTCTGCCGACGCCGTGGACGTCACGGGCGCCAGTCCCTGGATGCCCACAGCGGCGCTGCCCTGCGCCGGCCAGGTGACGGCCGCAGCGGGAGCGGGGGCGATCGTCACGGCGGATGCCTGCGCTGTCGGGGCGACCTCGCTCAGCGGCCACAGCAGCGTGGTCGAGACGTAGGCGCCGCAGAGTGCGGCGACGATGCTCAGGGGGATCAGGATGCGGGGGCGCCGCCATCCCGGTGTCAGCCGGGCACCTTCGAAGAGCGGGCGGGGTTCGGCTGCGACCGGGTGCTCGTCGAGCAGGGCGGATGCCTCGAGCCATGTCAGTGCGGTGGGCGGGCGCTGCTCGTCGGCCCAGGCCTTCGGCGCGTCGTCGGCAGCCGAGGTCGGAGATGCTCCCGCCGGCGCGTCGGACGCCACGACGGTCGTGCTCTCCGACCTCGCGGCGTCGGCGCGCCCGACAGCGCCCTCGGGCGCGTCCGCAGGCGCTTTCCGCTCGACATCCACAGCGTCAGTATCGCTGGTCGCGGCCCGTTCCGGCCCGAGGCTGTCGCCGAACTTCGGCAGCGTCGCCGCATCGCCGGATGCACGAGCGGCCCGTGCGCGCGTGCGCTCGCGCATGACGCGGCGCGTGACAGGGCGCGTCGACTCTGGGGGAGGGCTCACCTCACCACGCTACAGGCCACCGTTTCACGGGACGAAACGCACGCCCGTGGCCACGGAACCGACGCTATGATCGAGCCATCACCACGGGAGTCCGCACGGGCGGGCTGAGAGGAAGCGAAAAGCGCTTCGACCGTCGAACCTGATCCGGATCATGCCGGCGCAGGGAGGAGTTCAGATGAGTACGTCCACGCACCGTTCCGCCACCGAGAACGCGACCACCGCATCCCCCGCACGCAAGCTCAACTGGCGTGTCGTCGACATCGTCGTCGCCGCCGTGCTCGGAGTCGCCACCGGCCTCATCTTCTGGGCCTGGAACGGCGCCGGCTATGCGTGGTTCGGCGCGGCCGACGCCCTCACCCCGGGTCTCGGCGGCATCGCCGTGGGCATCTGGCTGCTGGGCGGCGTGCTCGGCGGTCTCGTGATCCGCAAACCGGGAGCCGCTCTCGTGGTCGAGCTGATCGCCGCGATCGTCTCGGCGCTGATCGGCAACGTGTGGGGCATCTCGACCGTGCTGTCGGGCCTCGTGCAGGGGCTCGGCGCCGAGCTCATCTTCGCGCTGTTCCTCTACCGCCGCTTCACCCTGCCGGTGGCCATGCTCGCCGGTGTCGGCGCCGCCGCCGCGGCCTGGGTGTTCGAGCTGTTCTACGGGTCGTCTCCGAACATCCTGAAGAGCGTCGAGTTCAACTCGATCTACCTGGGCACGCTGGTCGTCTCGGGGGCGCTGCTGGCCGGTCTCGTCGGCTGGCTGCTGGTGCGCGCACTCGCCTCGACGGGAGCACTGAGCAGGTTCGCCGCCGGCCGGGAAGCCCGCCAGGAGGTCTGACGATGTCGGCTCCTGCTCGCGTCAGCGCGAACGGGTGGGGGTGGCGGTACGCCGGACGGCGTCTGCCGGCCGTCAGCGATGTCTCCTTCACCATCGAGCCCGGCGAACGGGTGCTGCTGCTCGGCGCCTCCGGTGCGGGGAAGTCCACGCTGCTGGCCGCACTCGCCGGCGTCCTCGGAGACGCTGAGGAAGGCGAGCGCACCGGCTCGCTGCTGGTCGACGGCGCGACACCCGAGTCCCGTCGCGGCGACATCGGGCTCGTGCTGCAGGACCCGGACGCGGGTGTGGTGCTGTCGAAGGTCGGCGATGACGTCGCGTTCGGCTGCGAGAATCTCGCGGTGCCGGCTGAGCAGATCCCTGGGCGCGTCGCCGAGGCGATGGAGGCCGTGGGGCTCGATGTTCCCCTCGACCGGCCGACCAAGGCGCTGTCGGGCGGGCAGAAGCAGCGCCTGGCGCTCGCCGGAGTTCTCGCGATGCGTCCTGGTCTGCTGCTGCTCGACGAGCCGACCGCGAACCTCGACCCGCAGGGCGTGCGCGACGTGCGCGACAGCGTGGCACGCGTGCTCGACGGCACCGGCGCCACGCTGGTCGTCGTCGAGCACCGCACCGAGGTGTGGGTCGACCTGCTCACACGGGTGATCGTGCTGGCCGCCGACGGCGGACTGCTCGCCGACGGCACTCCCGCCGAGGTGTTCGGCGCACATCGCGATGAGCTCGCGGATGCCGGCGTGTGGGTGCCGCATCACGACGTCGAGCTCTCGGTGCTGGGCGGGATGGTGGCTGCGGATGCCGTGCTCGAGACGCACGATCTGTCGGTCTCCCGCGATCGGCGCACGCCGGTGCAGTCGCATCTCGATCTCGATGTGCCGCGGGGGATGGCGACGGTCATCACCGGACCCAACGGCGCGGGCAAGTCGACGCTGGCGCTCACTCTCGCTGGATTGCTGCCCGAACTCGCCGGAGCCGTCGAGTCGGCACCCGACCTGGCTGGTCGCAGCGGACGCCGTCCTTCGAGGTGGACCTCGCGGGAGCTGCTCACACGCATCGGCACGGTGTTCCAGGAGCCCGAGCATCAGTTCCTCTCGCGCACGCTGCGCGATGAGCTCGCCGTGGGGCCTCGGGCGCTCGGCATGTCCGCCGGCCAGGTGGAGGCGATCGTCGACGACCTGCTCGAGCGGCTGCAGCTGGCGCCCCTGGGGCTCGCCAATCCCTTCACGCTGAGCGGCGGCCAGAAGCGCCGGCTCTCGGTGGCGACGGTGCTCGCGGCCTCTCCGCAGGTGATGGTGCTCGACGAACCGACGTTCGGGCAGGATCGCCGCGGCTGGATCGGCATCGTCGAGCTGCTGCAGAACGAGATCGCCGCCGGTCGCACCGTGATCGCCGTGAGCCATGACGATCAGGTGATCCGGCACCTCGGCGGCCAGCGTCTCGAGCTCGACGCGATGGGGGTGCGATGAGTCGGATGGATCTGCCGGCCGTCGCCTCCGCCGAGCGATCAGGCGAGCGCTCGGCCTGGCTCGACGGCGTGAATCCGGTCACGAAGATCGTGCTGGCGCTGGTGCTGTCGGTGCCGCTCTTCGCATCCATCGATCCGGTGAGCGCGCTGGTGGCGATCGGGCTGCAGCTGCTGTGCCTGCCGCTGACGGGCCTGCCGGTGCGCACGGTGCTGCTGCGCATGCTGCCGATCATCGTGTTCTCACCGCTCGCTGGTATCAGCATGCTGCTCTACGCCGAGCCGGAGGGGCGGGTCTACTGGCAGTTCGGGTTCGCCGCGGTCAGCGAGGGGTCGATCTCGCTGGCCATCGCGGTGACCCTGCGCGTGGTCGCCCTGGGGCTGCCGACGATCCTGCTGTTCGGGCGCACGGATCCGACCGAGCTCGGCGATGCGCTCTCGCAGGTGGCGCACCTGCCCAGCCGCTTCGTGCTCGGAGCGCTGGCAGGCACGCGCATGCTGGGTCTGTTCCTCGACGACTGGCGCACGATGGCCTTGGCTCGCCGCGCGCGGGGCGTGGGAGATTCCGGTGCCGTCAGGAGGTTCTTCTCGATGGCTTTCGTGCTGCTGGTGTTCGCGGTGCGCCGCGGCACGAAGCTGGCGATGGCGATGGAGGCGCGCGGGTTCGGCTCGGGCATCGAGCGCACGTGGTCGCGCCCCTCGCGCCTGCACCCGCGGGATGCCGTGGCCCTCGCGGGCGGCATCGCGATCATGGTGCTCGCGATCGCCGCGGCCGTCGTCGCAGGCGTCTTCAGGTTCGTCTGGAGCTGATCCGGTCCCGGCCGGCCGTCGCCGAGAGGCTCAGTCGAGAAGCGACCGGAGCACATCCTCGAGCACGATCGCGTGGTTGTGCTCGGTGTCGTTGACGGCGTAGACGAGGGTGACGACCGGATGCCCGCGCAGCTCGTCGACGAGGGTCGAGAGAGCCTCCGCCGATTCGCCCTCGAGCTGTGTGCGATAGCGCTGGGCGTTCGTGTCGAAGTCGGCCCCGGGGGCATGCCATTCGCGGCGCAGCTCGGTCGTCGGCGCGACGTCCTTCGCCCACAGATCGATCGCCGCGCGCTCCTTCGAGACGCCCCGCGGCCAGAGCCGGTCGACCAGCACGCGGAACCCGTCGTCGGGTGAGGCGCTGTCGTAGGCTCGTCTGCGACGAAGTTCCATACCCTCAGCATCCACCCGCTCGCGACCATCGCACCAGCGGGAGACTCAGAACCACGTATGCTGAGACTCAGTCGCATTCGGCGTCCGACCGGCGCCGAGCCGTTCGAAGGAGAACACGATGCAGATCACGGGACAGGGCGCGCTCATCACGGGCGGCGCGAGCGGACTCGGCCTCGCCACCGCACGCAGGCTCTCCGCGGCCGGAGCGCGGGTCGCGATCATCGACCTGCCGAGCTCCCCCGGCGAGGAGATCGCCGCCGAGCTGGGCGGACTCTTCCTGCCCGCCGACGTGACGAGCTCCGAGCAGGTCGCCGCGGCCGTGGCATCCGCCCATGCCGTCGCCCCGCTGCGCGTCGTCGTGAACTGCGCCGGCATCGCCCCGCCCGCCAAGGTGCTCGACCGCGACGGCAACCCGGCCGACCTCGACGCGTTCGAGCGCGTCATCCGCATCAACCTCGTCGGCACCTTCAACGTCATCTCGCAGGCCGCGGCAGTGATCGCCCAGACCGAGCCGACCGAGGGCGGCGACCGCGGCGTCATCGTCAACACCGCCAGCGTCGCGGCGTTCGACGGCCAGATCGGCCAGCCCGCCTATTCCGCGTCGAAGGGCGGCGTGCACGCGATGACGCTGCCGATCGCCCGTGAGCTCGCGCGCCACGGCATCCGGGTCTGCACCATCGCCCCCGGGATCATGGAGACGCCGATGCTCGCCGGCCTGCCGCAGGCCGCGCAGGACTCGCTCGGTCAGCAGGTGCCGTATCCGTCGCGGCTCGGCAAGCCCGACGAGTACGCCGCGCTCGTCGAGCACATCGTGGCCAACGGCTACCTCAACGGCGAGACGATCCGTCTCGACGGCGCCATCCGCATGGCGCCGAAGTAACCCACCCCCCCCGTTCGAATCGCGTGAATTGCGGCGATTCGGGCCGGAACACAGCGATTCACGCGATTCGAAACCAGAAAGCGCCACCCAGCAAGGGAGAGACCATGTCACTGGCCGGAAAGACCATCCTGATGTCGGGCGGCAGCCGCGGCATCGGCCTCGCGATCGCGCTGCGCGCAGCCGCCGACGGCGCGAACATCGCCATGCTCGCGAAGACCGACACCCCGCATCCCAAGCTCGAGGGCACGGTGCACTCGGCCGCCGAGGCGATCCGCGCGGCAGGAGGGCAGGCCCTGCCGATCGTCGGCGACGTGCGTGACGACGACCAGGTGACCGAGGCCGTCATGAAGACGCAGGGCGAGTTCGGCGGCATCGACATCGTCATCAACAACGCGAGCGTCATCGATCTCTCGCGCTCGCTCGACCTCGCCGCGAAGAAGTACGACCTCATGCAGGACGTCAACGTGCGCGGAACCTTCATGCTCTCGCGCGCGGCCGTGCCGGTGCTGCGCGAGGCGGCGAACCCGCACATCCTGTCGCTGTCGCCGCCGCTGAACCTCTCGCCGAAGTGGCTGGGCGCGCACACCGGATACACGCTCGCGAAGTACGGGATGACGATGGCGACGCTGGGCCTCGCGGCCGAGTTCGCGGATGCCGGCATCGCCGCCAACACGCTCTGGCCCCGCACCACGATCGCCACCGCCGCCGTGCAGAACCTGCTGGGCGGCGACAGGGTGATGGCGGCCAGCCGCACGGCCGACATCTACGCCGATGCCGCGTACTCGGTGATCACCAAGCCCGCCGCTGAGTACACGGGCCAGACCCTGATCGTCGAGGACGTGCTCGAGGCCGACGGCGTCACCGACTTCTCGAAGTACGCGGCGGTGCCCGGCACCCCCGACGACCGGCTGTTCCCCGACATCTTCCTCGACTGAGGCGCTCCTTCAGAACAGCAGGTAGAGCGACCCGGCGATCGTCAGCGCGATCACGAGCCGGTCGAACAGCTGCTGCGGCATCCGTCTGGCGAGGCGGATGCCGATCAGCGCACCGATCACGACCATCGGCGCGAGCGTGAGATCGAGCAGCAGCACCTCGGGCGTGAGCAGTCCGATGCCGGCGAGGAACGGCACCTTGGTGAGGTTGACGATCGCGAAGAACCACGCCGAGGTGCCGAGGAACACCTTCACAGGAGTGCGGGTCGCGAGGAAGTACATCGACATCACCGGACCGCCGGAGTTGGCGACCATCGTCGTGAATCCGGCGAGGGTGCCGTATCCGCCGGCGGCGATGCGACCGGATGCCCGTGCGCCGGGCTCGGCATCGTCGCCGGCCGGTCGCGCTGGTGCCCGATGCCGGCGCCAGAGCGTGAGCGCGATCATCGCCAGCAGGATGACGCCGATCGTGCGGCGCACGATCCCGTCGGTGCTCACCGCGAGGAACACCGCCCCCACGAGCAGGCCGACCACGACCGCCGGCGCGAGCCGCAGCAGGGTGCGCCAGTCGGCGTGCCGCCGATAGGCGATGAGCGCGAAGACGTCGCCGACGATGAACAGCAGCAGCATCGCCGCGGTCGACGTGCGCGCAGGCAGGACGGATGCCAGGATCACCACCGCGATGGTCGAGCTGCCAGGCAGGGCGGTCTTGCCGAGCCCGGCGATGAGCGCCGCGAAGGCCAGCAGCGCCCACGCCCAGATCTCCATGCCCTCCAGTCTCCCAGCCGGCACGCCGTACCCTTGACTCATGCCCGCATCCGACAAGACGCCGCCCTCCCGCAGCACGCCCGTGCGCAAGACCGGGCCCGCCCGCGGCACCCAGGTGCGCCCCGCGACCGAGGGATGGACGCAGCAGAAGGATGCCGAGGGGCGCCCGCTCCTGCAGTTCGCCAGCCCCAAGCGCGGCAAGCCGCCCGTCCACCTCGCCGACCTGACGCCCGCCGAGCGCGTCGAGAAGGTCAAGGAGCTGGGCCTGCCCGGCTTCCGCGCGAAGCAGCTGTCGACCCATTACTTCACGCACTACACCTCGGACCCGGCGCACATGACCGACCTTCCCGCGGCTCAGCGCGAGGAGCTCGTCACCGGCATGCTTCCGCCCCTGATGACCGAGGTGAAGCGCCTCGAGACCGACAGGGGCGACACGATCAAGTTCCTGTGGCGTCTGCACGACGGCGCCCTCGTCGAGTCGGTGCTCATGCGCTACCCCGGTCGCATCACGCTGTGCGTCTCGTCTCAGGCGGGCTGCGGCATGAACTGCCCGTTCTGCGCCACCGGCCAGGCAGGACTGACCCGCAACATGTCGACCGCCGAGATCATCGAGCAGATCGTGCGCGCCAACCGGGCCATCGCGAACGGCGAGCTCGGCGGCAAGAAGGCGAACGACCACTCGATGGAGCGCGTCTCGAACATCGTCTTCATGGGCATGGGCGAGCCGCTCGCCAACTACAAGCGCGTCATGGACGCCGTGCGCATCATGGTCGCGCCGCAGCCCGACGGCCTCGGTATGAGCGCCCGGGGGATCACGGTGTCGACCGTCGGCCTGGTTCCGGCGATCAAGAAGCTCGCGGATGAAGACATCCCGGTGACCTTCGCGCTGTCGCTGCACGCGCCCGACGACGAGCTGCGGGACGAGCTGATCCCGGTGAACTCGCGCTGGAAGGTCGGCGAGGCGCTGGATGCCGCTCGAGAGTACTTCGACAAGACCGGGCGCCGCGTGTCGATCGAGTACGCCCTGATCAAGGACATGAACGATCACCCGTGGCGCGCCGACCTGCTCGCCTCGAAGCTGAACTCCCGCGGCCGCGGCTGGGTTCACGTGAACCCGATCCCGCTGAACCCCACGCCCGGCTCGATCTGGACGGCCTCAGAGGTCGACGTGCAGAACGAGTTCGTGCGCCGCCTCAACGACGCGGGCATCCCGACCACTCTGCGCGACACCCGCGGCAAGGAGATCGACGGGGCCTGCGGTCAGCTCGTCGCCACCAGCGAAGACGAGGCCGAGGCCGCCGCGCTGGTCTGACCTCGTCGACGAGCAGGGGCGAGGACGCGGCGCGGTCAGCGGGGCGTGCGCAGCGCCACCATCCGGCCCGAACCCTCGATCAGCTCTGCCCACGACTCCGCGTCGACCGTGCACTCGGCGACCGCGCACGTCGGGAACTCGACGTGCTCGCCGGTGAGCTCGGCGACAGCATCTGCCATTCCGGGATTGTGGCCGATGAGCATCGCGACGTCGACGGCATCCGGAAGCGCCGCGGCCACCGACAGGATCGTGCGCGCCGAGGCCGCGTAGAGGGCCGGCTCATCGGCGACCTCGAGGCGGAACGCCGCCGCGTACTCGTCGGCCGTGGTGCGGGCGCGAAGCGCCGTGCTCGACACGATGTGCTGCAGCCGCAGCCCCTCGTCGACGAGCCTGGTCGCCATCGCCGGGGCGTCGCGCATCCCGCGGGCGTTGAGCGGACGATCGTGGTCGCGCAGCGCCTGATCGCCCCAGTCGGACTTCGCGTGGCGGGCCAGCAGCAGCGTCTTCATGGCGTCCAGCCTGGCATCCGCGACCGCTCGCCGCACCCTTCTCTGTGAGCCGCTCGCAGGGAGCGTTGGGGAGTCGCACAGCCGGGGTTTCCTACTCTGGAGGGATGTCCTATTCCGCACATCGCCCTGGCCGGATGGATTCCCAGGGGCGGATCTCGTTCGAGTCCGACGCTCCCGAAGGCTCGGTCACCGACGAAGACCTCGATTTCCTGCGCCAGTACGAGCCGACCGGCTCCGAGACCGCGCGGCCCGCTGACGACGCTCCGGAGACGCACCCGAGCACGGTGATCGACGAGTCCGAGCCCGCAGCATCCGACGAGCGGCCGGCCGAGCCCCGCCGTCCGAAGCGCGCACCGCGACCGAAGCGCGAGCGACGCCCCCGCACCCCCGGTTCGCGGATGCGGACGATGGCGATCCTCGGCGGCGCCGAGGGCGAGATCCTCGACCGGGTGCCCGGCGAGACGCCGCGCTTCGTGCAGATGTTCTTCGTGCTGGTCGGCACCGCGCTGGTCTCGGCGATCTCGATGATGTTCGCGCTGACGACCGGCGTGCAGGTCGCCATCTGGGTCGCGATCCCGCTGGCGCTCGTGTGGGCGGCGATCATCTTCAACCTCGACCGCTTCCTCACGTCGACGATGTCGTCGACCCGCAATGTCGGCAAGATGCTCGCGCTCGCGCTGCCCCGTGTCGCGATGGCCGCGCTGATCGGATTCCTCGTGGCCGAGCCTCTCGTGCTGCAGGTGTTCCACAACGACATCGCCCGCGAGGTGGCGTCCACCAACATCACCCAGTCGCAGTCCGACCAGGACGCCCTCGAGAAGGGCCCCGAGAAGAAGGCCCTCGACGCGGCGACCGAGCGCGTCGCCGCCCTCGAGAACCAGGCCGCGACCGGCGTCGTCGCCGGCACCGACTCGGGCTCGGCGAGCACGAGCGCCGCGAAGTCGACCGTCGACGAGCTGACCGCCAAGATGGCCGAGCAGCAGAAGGTCATCGACTCGGCCCGTGCGCTGTACCAGTGCGAGCTGACCGGCGAGGGCGCCGGCACCGTGCCGGGCTGCACCGGTGTGAACGGCGAGGGCTCGAGCTCCGACGCCGCGAAGGCGCAGCTCGCCCAGGCCCAGCAGACCTACGACGCGCTGTCGGCGCAGCTCCGGTCGGCGAACGACGACCTGTCGACAGCCGAGACCGACGCGAAGGCCAACACCGCGGCATCCGAGCAGGCCAACCGCGAGCAGGCGAAGGACCAGCTTCCGGCCGCGAAGAAGACCTACGAGCAGGCGCTCGCCGCATACAACGCGCGTGCCGACTCGGTCGCGCAGGGCAACGCCGGCGCGATCGGCCTGCTCAGCCAGATCACCGGGCTCAACCGCCTCGGCGAGAAGGAGCCGACGATCTTCTGGGCGCACTGGCTGATCGCCGCGCTGTTCTTCATGATCGAGCTGCTGCCCGTGCTCGTGAAGGTGCTCACCAGCTGGGGCGACCCGTCGCTCTACGAGCGCGCACGCGACATCCGCAAGCAGGTCGATCTCGACCGGATCACCGCCGAGGGCTTCCGCGATCGCGCGGCGATCGTGACGGCTGCGGATGCCCCTGCGGCCGCGTCACGGGCATCCGGGTCGTCACCGGCGGCTGTCGCGACCGATCCGGCGCCGACCCAGCCGATGACCAGGGCCGACATCCGCGAGACCGCCTCGGTGTGACGACGCCGGGCTTGTCAAGGCCCGACTCATCTGGCCGAGACCGCGTCGATCGCGGATAGCGTTGGTGCATGGTCAACTATCGCTACCTCGGAAACAGCGGACTCAAGGTCTCGGAGATCACCTACGGCAACTGGGTGACCCACGCGTCGCAGGTGGGTGACGAGGCGGCGATCGCGACGGTGCACGCTGCGCTCGACGCCGGCATCACCACGTTCGACACCGCGGACACCTACGCGAACACGGCGGCGGAGGTCGTGCTCGGCAAGGCGCTCGCCGGTCAGCGTCGCGCCGGCCTCGAGATCTTCACCAAGGTCTACTTCCCGACCGGGCCGAAGGGTCCGAACGACACCGGGCTCAGCCGCAAGCACATCTTCGAGTCGATCGACGGCTCACTGCAGCGGCTCGGAACCGACTACGTCGACCTGTACCAGGCGCACCGCTACGACTACGAGACGCCTCTCGAAGAGACGATGCAGGCGTTCGCCGACGTCGTGCGTCAGGGCAAGGCGCTGTACATCGGCGTCTCGGAGTGGACGGCCGAGCAGCTGCGCGAAGGACACGCGCTGTCGCGCCAGCTGGGCTTCCAGCTCATCTCGAACCAGCCGCAGTACTCGATGCTGCACCGCGTGATCGAGGGCAAGGTCGTGCCGACCTCCGAGAGCCTCGGCATCTCGCAGATCGTGTGGTCGCCGATGGCGCAGGGCGTGCTGAGCGGCAAGTACCTGCCCGGCCAGCCCGTGCCCGACGGCTCGCGCGCGACCGACCCGCACTCGGGCGCCGATTTCATCAAGCGCCTGCTGCAGGACGACATCCTCGAGGCGGTGCAGAAGCTCAAGCCCATCGCTGCCGACGCGGGTCTGACGATGCCGCAGCTCGCGATCGCGTGGGTGCTGCAGAACCCGAACGTCGCCGCCGCCCTCGTGGGCGCATCGCGCCCCGAGCAGCTCGCAGAGACCGTCAAGGCCTCGGGCGTGCGTCTGGGCGCCGATGTGATGACGGCGATCGACGAGGCACTCGGGGGAGTGGCGAACACCGACCCCGAAGACACCTACGACGTCTCGCCGAAGACGCGTCTGGTCTGAGGTTCGCCTCTTCAACGCGTTCAGGTCGCGATTCGTCCCGCCATTTCGGTGAAACAGCGGGACGAATCGCGACCTGAGTGCTGCGGATGCCCGAGACGGGCGTTCGCGTGCGGTTACTCCTTGACGGCGCCGGAGGTCAGCCCCTGGACGATCCAGCGGCTCGCGAGCGCGAACATCAGCATCGTCGGGAGGATCGTCAGCACGGCCGCCGCCGACATGGAGCCCCAGTCGATGTTGAACGTGGAGATGAATCCGTTCAGCGCCGACGGAACCGTGCGGTTCTCATCGGTGTTCATCAGCACGACCGACAGGAACAGCTCGTTCCAGCAGTTGACGAAGTTGAAGATGAACGCGGCGATGATGCCGGGGGTCATCACCGGGACGAGCACGCGGAACAGTGCACCGAGGCGGGAGCATCCGTCGATCTGCGCCGCCTCTTCGAGCGCGTCCGGCACGTTCTCGAAGAACCCGCGCAGCATGACCGTCGAGAACGGGATGCAGATCGCGATGTACACGAGGATGAGGCCGGGCTTGGTGTCGACCAGGCCCAGGTCGCTCATCATGGAGTACAGCGGTCCGAGCGCGATGAACGCCGGGATCATCTGCGTCAGCAGGAACGCGATCAGCACGGGCCCCTTGCCGCGGAACTCGAAGCGCGCGAGGACGTAGGCGCTGAGCAGGGCGATGAGCGTCGCCACCGCACCGGCCGTGACCGCCACCAGGGCGGAGTTGCCCAGGAAGACGCCGAACGAGCTCGTCTCGAACAGGCTGACGTAGTTCTCGAGCGACGGCTCGCTCGGCCAGTACTCGATCGGGTACCGGTTGATGGTGCCGGGGGACTTGAACGAGGTCAGCGCGATCCAGTACAGCGGGAACAGCGTGATGATGAGCCACAGCGCGAGTCCGACGACCCGGATGACGCCGCCGACGGTCACCTTGCGCGGACCGCGCGGTGCGGCTGCCGGGTCGGGGACGGTCACGCGGCGCGTGTCGGTGATCGAGGTGCGCGCCGAGGTGGGGCCGGTCAGGGTGGTCATCGCTGTGCCCTCCGCATCGCCATGAGATAGAACGCGCAGAAGACGAACAGGAACGCGACGACGATCAGGCCGATCGCGCTGGCGATGCCGTAGTTGCCCTGCTGCGTGTAGTTGATCATCCAGGTCGTGATGATGTGCGTCTGGTTCGCCGGCCCGCCGCTCGTCATCGCCCAGATGATGTCGGGGAAGTTGAAGATCCAGATCACGCGCAGCAGCACGGTCAGGAACAGCGTCACCGAGATGTACGGGATGATGATCGAGAAGAGCTGGCGGGCCTTGCCCGCGCCGTCGAGGCTGGCGGCCTCGAGCACGTCATCGGGGACCGACTGCAGGGCCGCGAGGATCATGATCGCGAAGAACGTGACGCCGTACCAGACGTTCGCGACGATCACGGCGAACATCGCGAGCTTCGGATCGGCCAGCCACGGCAGCGGCGCATCGATCAGCCCCGCCTTCATGAGCAGATCGTTCACGACGCCGAACTCGGCGTTGAACATCCAGCGGAAGAGCATCCCGATGAGGAAGCCCGAGACCGCCCACGGGAAGAAGACGAGAGCCTGATACAGGCCGCGGAAGCGGAACCTCTTGCGCAGCGCGAGCGCGATCAGGAAGCCGATCACCAGCTGCGGAACGAGCGAGCCGACCACCCAGAGCACGGAGTTCCATGCGACGGTCGGGAACGCCGGATCCTGGAAGACGGTGACGAAGTTGTCGAACCCCACGAACGGGGTCGAGGTGAGGTCCCACAGGTTCCAGTCGTGGAACGCCATGCGGGCGCCCTGCAGCATCGGGGCGTAGGTGAACCAGCACACGAACACGATCGCCGGCGCCATGAACGCGAGAAGGGTGAGCGCGTGGCGTGCGCGGAACGGGCGACGCGAGGGGGAGGCCCCGCCGGTGGTGCCGGCGGAGCCCCTCTCGCGGATGCCGCGGGTCGCGCGGATGCCGCGGGTGGTCGGAGCGGACAAGGTGATCAGCCCTTCTCCGCGGCGTACTTCTCCGTCCAGAACTCGTCCCAGGACGTCAGCAGCTCTTCGGTGGTCATGTTGCCGAGAAGCACCTTCTGCACATCCTGATCGGACTTCTGGATCCACTCCGTCCACCAGCTCACGCCGCGCGGCTGGCGCACGTTGATGTAGGTGTCGGGGTTCTCGGTCATCGTGACGTAGCTGGTCCACGGGCCGGTCTTGTAGAACTCGTCATCGGCGGCCGAGGTGACGATCGGCACGAGGCTGTTCGCCTGCGCGAACTCCGTCGCCGGCTCCTCCGAGGCGAGGAACTCGACGAGCTTGACGGCCGCCTCGCTGTTGGCGCTCTTCTCGGCGACACCCCAGCCCGCCACGGCGAGCGGCTGCGCGGCCTTGCCGCTGGGACCCGTGAGCAGGGGAGCGGTGTCCCACTGCTCGGGCTTCAGCGAGGAGTCCTGCACGGTCGCGATGACCTCGGGGTCCTGCAGCAGGAACGCGGTGGAGCCGTTCGTGAAGCCCGCGACCATCTCGGGGTAGCCCCACGACACGGCCGACGGCGGCGATGCCTTCGCGAACAGGTCGAAGTAGTCGTCGACGGCATCCTGCGCCTCGGGAGCCGAGAACATGGTGTCGCCGTTCTTCAGCAGGAACGCGTCGTCGACATCGAGGTCGTCGATCGTGTACGCCTCGATCGCCGCGACGACGTTGCTGTTCGCGTTCTGGCCGCCGCGGAAGGCGTAGCCGTAGATGTTCTTCGAGGGGTTCTGGATGGCCGACGCCTGCTCGAGCAGTTCCTTCCAGCTGCTCGGCGGGCCGTCGAAGCCCGCCTGCTCGACGAGGTCCTTGCGGTAGAACAGCGACAGGCCGTAGAAGCCGTAGGGCAGGAAGTAGCTCTTGCCGTCCTCGGCGACCGACGCCGACTGCGCGTTCTCGGTGAGCGCGTCCCATCCGTCCCACTTCTTCACGTCGCCGCTGATGTCGCGCAGCCAGCCGTTGTTCGAGAAGGGCCCGACGGTGATGTCGCGCACCTCGAGCACGTCGACGCCCTTGCCCGACTGCAGCATCTGCTGGATCTTCTGGTCGGCCTGCTCGGTGGGCGGCGAGACGAGCTTGACTTTGATGTCGGGGTTCTGCTTCTCGAAGTCGTCGAGCAGTCCGCGGATCAGCTCGGTGCGCGCAGGGTTGGTCAGGCTCTCGACCATCTGCAGCGTGACCTTGCCGTCGGCCGATCCGGCCGACGGCGAGCATCCGGTGAGGGCGAGAACGGCGACGGTGCCGATTCCTGCGACGGTCGTCAAGATCTTGTGCTTCACGATGTGCCTCTCTGTGGTGGGTTGGGGATCTTCTGGGGGCGGGGTGCTCAGGCGATGGTGGTCGTGAGGGGAACGCGGATGCCGGCGCGGCGCAGGATCTGCGGCACGCAGCGCTCGACGAAGGCCTCGAAGTCGGATGCCTCTGTGTAGAGGTGCGCCGAGAGGCGGAAGTAGCCGATGCCGCGGAAGCTGGTGAAAGCGGTCTCGACGCCCTCCTCGTCGAAGAGGTCCATGCGCAGCGCATCGGCCTCTTCGCGAGTCGCCCCGAGGCCGTCCGGCAGCCGGACCAGCCGCATCGAGGGGACGGGCGACGGCAGCGGGGTGAGGGGCTCGCGAGTGCTGAAGGGGCGCAGCGCCGCGGCGATCATCTCGGCGCCGGCGTCGGCGACTGCCGACAGTGCGTCACGGGCGGCCTCCCATCCGAACTCGCTCTCGACGAAGTCGATCGCCGCCGGCGTCGCGATGTACGTCGTGGCGTCGATCGTGCCCTGCGTGTCGAAGCGGTGCGGGTACGGCTCCGGTGCGCCCCAGGAGTCGATCAGCGGCCACAGCTCCTGGCGGTCGTGGGCGGCCGTCACCAGCAGTGCCGAGCCTCGCGGAGCGCACGGCCACTTGTGCATGTTCCCGAACCACCAGTCGCCGCCCGCCTGCGCAGCGGCCGAGGCGATCAGGCCCGGTGCGTGCGCGCCGTCGACGAGGGTGCGCACACCCCGCTCGGCGGCGATGTCGGCGATGCGCCGGGTGGGCAGCATGCGTGCGGTGGGGGAGGTGATCTGGTCGATCACGATGAGTCGCGTGTGCGTCGTCATCGCGTCGGAGAATCGCTGCACCACCTCGTCGTCGGATGCCAGCAGCGGCAGCTCGACGACGCGCACGGAGGCGCCGAAGCGGCGGGCCAGGCGCTGTGCGCCCATGGTGACCGCGCCGTAGCCGTGGTCGGTGACCAGGATCTCGTCTCCGGCCCCGAGGCGCAGCGAGTTGTACACGACGGTGGCTGCTGCCGAGGCATTCGGCACGAAGGCGCTGTCGTCGGCGCGCGCCCCGACGAACGGCGCCGTCTGCTCGACGGCCTCGCGGACCTGCTCGGCGATGCGCGGGAACCATCCGACGGGGGTGAGGTCGGCCTGATGCCGCAGCGCGTTCTGGTGATCGACGACCGCGGTGGGCACTGCGCCGAAGGAACCGTGGTTGAGGTGGATGATGTCGGGGTCGAGCGGCCACGCGTCACGGGCGCGCTCGTATGACTTCAGCCGGATAGGGGGGAACGGCGCTGCCGTGGTCATGCTTCCTCGCAGGTTTTCGGTAACTTGTTGCACAACTTTGCCACACCAGGGGGGATTGTGCGATGCCTGGGGCAGATGTATGACAAAGTCGTCCTACGAATTGGAACGGTGAGTGGCATCCGCCATACTCACTCCAGCGGATCGATGGAGGACCGATGAGCGCACTGGACACGGCCCTGCACGGATTGCGATCGCTCATCGCCGACAGCGCCCTGCGGCCGGGAGACCGGCTGCCCAGCGAGGGCGAGCTCTGCGAGCAGCTCGGCGTCTCGCGCGGATCGCTGCGTGAGGCGATCCGGATGCTCGCCGCGCTCGGCGTGCTCGAGACGAGGCACGGCTCCGGCAGCTACGTGAGCGAGCTCCGTGCCGCAGATCTCATCGGCAGCCTCTCGCTCACCGTCGGGCTGCTTCCGATGGAGGGCGTGCTCGAGCTCACCGAGCTGCGCCGAGCCCTCGAGCCGCACGCCACCGCGCTCGCCGCCTCGCGCATCGACGAGCAGACCCTCGACCACCTCGACGGTCTTCTCGATGCCAACGAGGCGACGGCCGACCTCGACGAGCAGTCCCGCATCGACCACGAATTCCACATGACGATCGCCGAGGTCGCGGGCCAGGACGCCCTGACCAGCCTCATCGGCGTGCTCAGATCACGCTCGCGCTCGTACCGGATGTCGGACCCCGGCGACGCGGCCGAGCTCAAGCTGCACTCCGATGCCGGCCACCGGGCGATCCTGCGCGGACTGAGGGAGGGCGACCCCGTCGCCGCAGCGGCAGCCGCGTCGGCGCACGTCGCCTACACCGAGTACTGGGTCAAGAAGAACTCGGGCAGCGTCTGAGCCCGAGCTCTCAGAGGCGGCCGAACATCGCGCCGGGATTCAGGACGTTCTGCGGGTCGAGAGCCTTCTTGATGCGCAGGTTCAGCTCGAGGACGTCGTCGCCGAGGTAGTCGGCCAGCCACGGCTGCTTGAGCCGGCCGACGCCGTGCTCGCCGGTGATCGTGCCGCCGAGAGCGATGGCGAGATCCATGACCTCGCCGAAGGCGAGCTCGGCGCGGGCCTTCTGATCGGCATCCGCCGGGTCGAACACGATCAGCGGATGCGTGTTGCCGTCTCCCGCATGCGCGACCACGGCGATCTCGACGCCGCGGTTCTCGGCGATCGCCCGCACGCCCTCGAGCAGGTCGCCGAGGCGCGGAAGCGGCGCACCGACGTCTTCGAGCAGCAACGTCCCTCGCTTCTCGACGCAGGGGATGGCGATGCGACGCGCCTCGACGAGCGCCTCGCTCTCGTCGGGGTCGCTCGTCGCGTACACCTCGGAGGCGCCGTTCAGTCCGCACAGCTGCTCGATCTGCTCGATCTGCGCGGTGGCCACCTCGGCGGGCTCGTCGGACTGCACGATCAGCATGGCCGCGGCGGTGCGGTCGAGCTCCATGCGAGTGACGTCCTCGACCGCGTTGATCGTCACCCGGTCCATGAACTCGAGCATCGAGGGGCGCATCGCCGCCTTGATGTCGACCACGGCCTGGATCGCCCCGGCGACCGTGGGGAACATCGCGACGAGCGTGGTGGGCTGACGCTGCGCCGGCACGAGCCGCAGCACCGCCTCGGTCACGATGCCGAGGGTCCCCTCGCTGCCGACGAAGAGCTTGGTGAGCGAGAGGCCGGCGACGTCCTTGAGGCGAGGGCCGCCGAGCGTGACGGCGCGGCCGTCGGCGAGCACCACGGTCAGGCCCAGCACGTAGTCGGTGGTCACCCCGTACTTCACGCAGCACAGCCCGCCGGCGTTCGTGGCGATGTTGCCGCCGATCGAGCAGAACTCCCACGACGACGGGTCGGGCGGGTACCAGAGGCCGTGCTCGGATGCCGCGGCCTTCACTTCGGCGTTGAACGCACCCGGCTGCACGACGGCCATCTGCATGGTCGGATCGATCGTGATCTCGCGCATCCGCTCGAGCGAGACGACGATCGCGCAGTCGACAGCCGTCGACCCGCCGGAGAGGCCGGAGCCCGCGCCGCGCGGCACGACCCCGATACCCGCGTCTGCCGCGATGCGCACGGCGGCCTGCACGTCCTCGGTCGATGAGGCCCGCACCACGGCGAGCGGGATGCCGGCATCCGGATCGTCCGCGCGGTCGCGGCGGTACGCCTCGAGCGAGTCCGGTGAGGTGACGACGGCGTCGGCGCCGATGGCGTCGACGAGAGCGGAGATCACGCTTTCGGAGAGCATGGCCTCCACTGTGTCACACGGCGACCGCGCCGGCCGTCAGAGCGTGGTGATGTCGACCTGCAGGTCGTGCGTGAGCCGCTCGATGTCGCCGCGCAGGGCCTCGAGGTCGGCCGACGACGGCAGTGTCGCCGTCACCGACGACTCGAACAGGCGCCCGCCGGCCATCGCCGCGTCGCGGGTCTGCGTGGTCATGCTCTCGATGCTCAGCGCGTGCGTGCTCAGCACGCCCGAGATCTCGCGCACGATGCCGGGGCGATCGTTGCCGAGCACGCTGATCGAGATGCGCTGGTCCGAGTCGGATGCCGAGGTGTCGGCGCCCGTGCGGACGGTGATCGACAGCATCCCGTCGAGGGCGTCGAGGTCGGTCCGCAGGGCATCGACGCGATCGTCGGCGACCGAGATCTCGATGACACCCGCGAAGGTGCCGGCGAGCTCGGCGAGCTGGCTGTTCTCCCAGTTGCCGCCGTGGGCGGCGACGACATCGGCGACGGCCGAGACGAGTCCGGGGCGATCCGCTCCCGCGACCGTGAGGATGAGCGTGGTCATGCGCTCAGCGTAGCCGTTCACAACTCAGGGGGAACGGCTGCTTTCGGGCCGCAACCGCACCGGCCGGGCCATTTCCGCCCCGACGCTCCTGAGTTATGAACGCACGATCGCGCTCACCACGCGCCGCCGTCGAGGAAGCGCTCCATCCGCTCGCGGTGCGGGGCGAGGTCCCAGCCCTGCGCGGCGACCCACGCATCGTCGTAGTACGTCTGCGCGTAGCGCACGCCGCTGTCGCAGATCAGGGTGACCACGCTGCCCGTCTCGCCGGCGTCGCGCATGCGCCCGATCAGCTCGAAAGCGCCGTACAGATTCGTGCCGGTCGACCCGCCCGTCCAGTGCAGAGTGCGGTCGCGCAGCAGCCGGATGGCGGCGACCGACGCCGCGTCGGGAACCGGGATCATCTCGTCGATCACGCTCGGCACGAACGACGGCTCGACCCGCGGCCGGCCGATGCCCTCGATGCGGGAGGGCTGGCCCGTGGCATCCGGATCGCCCTTCCAGGCGGCGTAGAAGGCCGAGCCCTCGGGGTCGACGACCGCGACCTCGGTCGCATGGCGGCGATAGCGCACGTAACGGCCGAAGGTCGCGCTGGTGCCGCCGGTTCCGGCGCCCACGACGATCCAGCGGGGGACCGGATGCCTCTCCTGCGACAGCTGGCTGAACACGCTCTCGGCGATGTTGTTGTTGCCGCGCCAGTCGGTGGCCCGCTCGGCGAACGTGAACTGATCGAGGTAGTGGCCGTTGCATCCGGCGGCGAGCCGTCGTGCCTCGGGCGAGATCTGGTCGGCGTGGTCGACGAAGTGGCACTGGCCGCCGTAGAACTCGATGAGGTCGATCTTCTCCTGGCTGGTCGAGCGCGGCACGACCGTGATGAAGGTCAGACCCAGCATCCGGGCGAAGTAGGCCTCTGACACGGCGGTCGATCCGCTCGACGACTCGACCAGGGTCGTGCCCTCGTCGATCAGGCCGTTCACGAGCCCGTACAGGATGAGCGAGCGCGCCAGCCGGTGCTTGAGCGACCCGGTCGGATGCACCGACTCGTCTTTGAGGTACAGGTCGATGCCCCACTCCGCGGGCAGCGGGAAGAGGTGCAGGTGCGTGTCGGCCGAGCGGTTGCCATCCGCTTCGAGCACCTGGATGGCGGAACTGACCCAATCGCTCATGGTTCTCGAGCGTAGCGGGCGGTGCTCACGCCGATGTCGCCTGCCGCAGCCAGCGCTCGATGCCCGCGACGTGCGCGGTCGCGAGCGAGGTGGCGAGAGCAGAATCGTGCTGCGCGATCGCCTCGGCGATGGCGCGGTGCTCTGAGATGGTGCGCTCGACGGCATCCTGCTCGGTGAGCCCTCGCCACACCCGCGCGCGGATCGTGCGGCTGCTCAGGCTCTCGACCAGGCTCAGCAGGTAGCCGTTGCCGGTGAGGCGCACGATGTCGCTGTGGAAGCGCACGTCGTGCGCGACGAGGTCGTCGACGGTCACGGTCTCGGCATCGATCGACGCGACCTCGTCGATCAGGGCGCGGGACTGCTCGTCGGAGGCGGCCTGTGCGGCGATGCCGGCAGCCTGCGACTCGAGCATGCGGCGCACGGCGAACAGCTCGAGCAGCGAGTCGTCGTCGTGCATGTCGATCACGAAGCTGATGGCCTCGAGCAGGAGGTGCGGTTCGAGACTGGTCACATACGTGCCGTCGCCTCGACGCACGTCGAGGACGCGGATGATCTCGAGCGCCTTGACGGCCTCGCGCAGCGAATTGCGCGAGAGCCCCAGGTGCTCTGCGAGCTCTTTCTCGGGCGGCAGGCGGTCGCCGGGGCGCAGCTCACCCGACACGATCATCGCCTTGATCTTCTCGATCGCGTCGTCGGTGAGGGCCATGGCGACATCATTCCACAGTGATCGGATGTCTGTGCGCGATCGCGGGCGCTGCTGCGGCAGGATGGGCGCATGCGCGTCGTCGACTCACACCTGCACCTCTGGGACCCCGCGGCTCTCGACTACACCTGGCTCGAGGGTCCGCTGGACGCCACCTTCTCAGACATCGAGATCGACGAGGACGCGCTCACGGGCGTCGACGAAGAGGTGGCCATCTTCGTGCAGGCCGACCCCGTCGAGGATCAGGACCTGGCCGAGATGCGCTGGGTCGACTCGATCGCGCTGCAGTCGGGGGTCGTGGCCGCGGTGGCCGGTGCGCGTCTGGATCGGGGTGCCGAGACCGAGCGGCACCTCGACGCGCTCGCCGCGCACGAGCGCGTGGTCGGCGTGCGTCATCTGCTGCAGGGCGAGGCCGACGGTCTCGCGCAGAGCGCCGCCTTCATCGCCGGGGCTCGTGCCCTGGCATCGCGTGGGTGGACGTTCGACGCCTGCGTGCGCGCGAGGCAGCTGTCGGATGTCACCGCGCTCGCCGCCGCCGTTCCCGAGCTGCCCATCGTGCTCGACCACCTCGGCAAGCCCGCGCTCGGCACGGCGCAGGCGCCGTTGCGGCCGAGCGCCGAGTGGTCTCGGGACATCGCCGATCTCGCCCGGCATCCGCAGGTGTTCTGCAAGCTGTCCGGTCTGCCGGCGGAGACGGGCGGGGAGTGGACGGATGCCCAGGTCGCACCGTTCTTCGACGCCGCACTCGAGGCATTCGGCCCGGAGCGGCTGATGTGGGGCAGCGACTGGCCGGTGTCGGCCGTGTCCGGGGACTTCGTGCCCGGCAGTCGTCAGCGGTGGCTGCAGACCGTCGCCGACTGGGCCGCGTCCCGCGGCGTCGATGCGGACGGGCTCTTCTGGGAGAACGCGCTGGCGTTCTACGGCATCCGCTGAGACGTCGTTCCCCGCTCAGGTCGCGATTGGACCCGCTCTCCGGCGTCGCGACCTGAGCGCGACGCCGGAGAGTCACCTGCGACGGGGGTTCACTCCGAGCGCAGGCGCAGCGACGCCATGCCGCCGTCGACCTCGATGAACGTCCCGGTCGTCGACCCGGATGCCGGGCTCACGAGGTACAGCACGGCGCCGGCCACCTCGTCGGCGGAGACGAGCCGGCCGTGGGGCTGGCGGGCATTCAGTGCGGCGCGCTCGGCCGCGGGGTCGTCGGCCGAGTCGAGCAGGCGCCCCACCCAGGGGGTGTCGGCCGTGCCGGGGTTGACGGCGTTGACCCGGATGCCCTCGCGGAGGTGGTCAGCGGCCATCGCGCGCGTCAGGGCGCTGACGGCGCCCTTCGACGCGGAGTACAGCGCGCGCTGGGGCAGGCCGGTGGTCGAGGCGATGGATGCCGTGTTGCAGACAGCCGCGGCCGGCGACCGTCGCAGCCACGGCAGTGCGGCGCCGGTGACGCGCGCGATGCCGGTGACGTTCACCGAGAGCACCCGCGCCCACTCGTCGTCGTCGTTCGCGGTGATGTCGCCCTGGGCGCCGATCCCGGCGTTGTTGATCACGATGTCGATGCGGCCGAACCTCTCGCCGACCGCGGCGACGGCCGCGTCGACGGATGCCCGGTCTGCGATGTCCGCCGTGAAGGCGGCGAACTCGGGAGCGGCGGCGGAGATGTCGCGGTCGAGCACTGCGACCTGCGCGCCCTCATCGTGCAGACGGCGTGCGATGGCCGCCCCGATCCCGGATGCCCCGCCCGTGACGATCGCGACCAGGCCCTGCACGGTCAGCGCTCCCATGCCACGAACCTCTGCTTCTGGCGGCCGAGGCCGTCGATCTCGACCTCGACGACGTCGCCCGGCGCGAGGTAGGCGTACTTGCCCGACAGGGCGACGCCCTGCGGAGTGCCGGTGAGGATCAGGTCGCCCGGCTCGAGGGTCACGTACTGCGACAGGTGGTGCACGATCGTGCGCACGTCGAAGATCATGTCGCTCGTGCTGGAGTCCTGGCGCGGCTCGCCGTTCACCCAGCTGCGCAGTCCGAGCGACGACGCGTCGATCTCGTCGGGCGTCACGAGCCAGGGGCCGGTCGGGTTGAATCCGGCGGCGATCTTGCCCTTCGACCACTGGCCGCCCGAGACGGTCATCTGGAAGTCGCGCTCCGACACGTCGTTCGCCAGCACGTAGCCGGCGATGTGCGCGTCTGCCTCTTCCGGCGAGTCGAGGTAGGCGGTGCGAGCGCCGATGACGATGCCGAGCTCGACCTCCCAGTCGGTCTTCTCGCTGCCGCGCGGGATGGTGACGTCGTCGTTCGGGCCGACCACCGTGTTCGGCGTCTTGAGGAAGATGATCGGGATGCTCGGCGGCTCGGATCCCGACTCCGCGGCGTGCGCCGCGTAGTTCATCCCGATGCAGATGACCGCGCTGGGCCGGGCGATCGGGGCGCCGATGCGCAGATCGGCGGCATCGGCCAGTTCGGGCAGCGACCCGGCGTCGAGGGCCGCGCGGGTGCGGCCGATGGGGTCGTCGGCGAGGAAGTCGCCGTTCACGTCCGATGTCACGGAGCGCAGATCGAGGGTGCGGTCGCCGTCGATGACGACGGGGATCTCGCGTCCTGGCTCGCCGAGTCGCGCGAACTTCATGGTTCTCCTTCTCCTCAGGGAGGCGGGATGCCGGGGCGGCGTCCGTGATTGACAGTATAGACATCGGATGTTTACACTCAAGCGCGGCGTCGCCCATCCGACGCCCCTGAAGGAGCACAGTGAGCCGCATCGTCGCGCTGGACACCAGCGACATCCGCTTCCCCACCTCTCTGAGCCTCGACGGCTCGGATGCCATGAACCCCGACCCCGACTACTCCGCGGCCTACGCGGTGGTGCGCACCGACGCCGGCGACGGCATCGAGGGCCACTCGTTCGTCTTCACGATCGGCCGCGGCAACGACGTGCAGGTCGCCGCCATCGACGCGCTCGCCGGGCACCTCGTCGGTCGTGAGATCGAGCCGCTGCTCGACGACATGGGCGGCATCTTCCGCGAGATCATCGGGGACTCCCAGCTGCGCTGGCTCGGTCCGGAGAAGGGCGTGATGCACATGGCCATCGGCGCCGTGATCAACGCGCTGTGGGACATCAAGGCCAAGCGCGCCGGTCTGCCGCTGTGGCAGCTGCTGTCGCGCATGACCCCCGAGCAGATCGTCGACCTCGTCGATTTCCGCTACCTCACCAACGCGCTCACGCGCGATGAGGCCCTCGACATCCTCCGCGCCGCCGAGGCGGGCCGAGCAGACCGCGAGGCCGAGCTGCTGGCATCCGGATATCCCGGCTACACCACCAGCCCCGGCTGGCTCGGCTACTCCGACGAGAAGCTCGAGCGCCTCGCCCGCGAGGCCATGGCCGACGGCTTCACGCAGATCAAGCTGAAGGTCGGCGCCGACCTCGATGACGACATCCGGCGGTTCCGCAAGGCCAGGGAGGTGTGCGGACCGGACTTCCCGATCGCGATCGACGCCAACCAGCGCTGGGAGGTGTCGGAGGCCATCGAGTGGGTCAACGCGCTCGCCGAGTTCGACCCCGCGTGGATCGAGGAGCCCACGAGCCCCGACGACATCCTCGGGCACGCCGAGATCGCCCGCGGCGTCGCGCCCATCCGGGTCGCCACGGGCGAGCACGCGCAGAACCGGATGATCTTCAAGCAGCTGCTGCAGGCCGACGCCATCGGCGTGATGCAGATCGACGCGGTGCGCGTCGCCGGCGTCAACGAGAACATCGCCAACCTGCTGCTCGCCGCGAAGTTCGGCGTGCCGGTCTGCCCGCACGCGGGCGGCGTGGGTCTGTGCGAGGCCGTGCAGCACCTGTCGATGTTCGACTTCGTCGCCGTCAGCGGCACCCGAGAGGGCCGGCTGATCGAGTACGTCGATCACCTGCACGAGCACTTCGTCGCCCCCACCGACATCCGCGGCGGGTCGTACACGGCGCCCACCGCGCCGGGGACGAGCATGCAGATGAAGGCCGAGAGCATCGCGAAGTACACCTGGAAGGGCGAGCATGTCGTCGACTGAGTCGCGGATCGAGTTCGGTCCGCTCGGCTTCGGCGCCGCATCGGCCGGCAACCTCTACCGGGCAGTCGACGATGAGACCGTGGAGGCTGCGCTGGAGGCGGCGTGGGAGAGCGGCATCCGCTACTTCGACACCGCTCCCCACTACGGGCTCGGCCTGAGCGAGCGCCGGCTGGGCGCGTTCCTGCGCTCCAAGCCCCGCGACGAGTTCGTGCTCTCGACCAAGGTGGGCCGGCTCCTCGAGCCCAACCCGCACTTCGCCGGCGGACGGGATGCCGAGGGCTTCGACGTGCCCGATGACATGATCCGCCGGTTCGATCCCAGCGCGGATGGCATCCGTCGCAGCCTCGACGACTCCCTCGAGCGTCTCGGACTGGATCGGGTCGACGTGCTCTACCTCCACGACCCCGACGTCTACGACCTCGACCGCGGCCTGCGCGAAGGGCTGCCCGCGCTCGCCGGCCTGCGTGCCGAGGGTCTGGTGCGCGAGATCGGAGTCGGCGTGAACGACGCCGCTGTCGCTGCGCGAGCCGTGCGCGAGGGAGACCTCGATCTCGTGATGATCGCCGGCCGGTACACGCTGCTCGAGCAGCCGGCCCTGGAAGAGCTGTTCCCGGTGTGCATGGAACGGGGCGTGCGGGTCGTCGACGCCGCGGTGTTCAACTCCGGGCTTCTCGCGACCTCGATGCCTGCCGCGACCGCGACGTACAACTACGGCGCGGTGCCCGCGGATGTGCTCGAGCGTGCGCAGCGGCTGGCGGCCGTCTGCGCGGCGCACGGGGTGGAGCTGCCCGCCGCGGCGCTGCAGTTCCCCGCGCGGCATCCGGTGGTGACGACCGTGGTCGTCGGCACCTCGAATGCCGAGTCCGTGCGGCAGAACGTCGAGCGGATGCACGTCGACATCCCCGCCGAGCTCTGGACGGAGCTGGCGGAGGTATGACACCTTTCGAATCGCGTGAATTGCGGCATCCGGCGCTGAGATGCAGCAATTCACGCGATTCGAGAACTGAGAGAGGACCGACCGATGCTTGAGGGAATCCACCCGCTGCTCACCGGGGAGATGCTGCTGCATCTCGACCGGATGGGGCACTCCGATGCCGTCGTGATCGCCGACGCGCACTTCCCCGCGTGGGCGCTGGGTGCCAGGGTCGTCGACCTCCCCGGCACCACGACCCCGGAGGTCGTCGCGGCGATCCGCTCGGTGCTCCCGCTCGACGACGCCCCCGGCATCGACCTGATGGAGTCGGCCGATGCGACGGTGCTCGACGTGCAGCGAGAGCTGATGGCCGCAGCGGGCACCGATGTCGACACCACGCGCTTCGTCGAGCGCTTCGCCTATTACGACATCGCGAAGGACGCCTACCTCATGGTCCGCACCGGCGAGACCCGCAAGTACGGCAACGCTCTGCTGCGCAAGGGCGTCGTCGGGCACCCCTCGCGCTGACGGCGGCGGCGCCCCTTGTGCGCGGTGCGGCGCGGGCGCAGAATCTGGGCATCCGCTCTTCCCGCTTCGCAGAAGGAACGCTCATGGCTCACGGCGACATCACGCACATCGACATCCCGGTATCCGACATGGCGGCGGCGACCGCCTTCTACAGCAGGCTCTTCGGCTGGAACATCGCCGAGCTTCCCGGCTTCGAGGGCTACCCGATGTGGCAGGCGCCGAACGGCATCTCGGGCGGGGGACTGGCGCCTCGCGGCGAGGGCTTCACGCAGCCGCGCTCGTACGTCGAGGTCGACTCGATCGACGAGACGATCGCCCTGGCGAAGGATGCCGGTGCGACCGTGCTGATGGAGAAGATGCCGATCACCGAGACGAGCGCCTGGGCCGTGATCTCCGACCTCGACGGCAACAGCATCGGCCTGTTCGAGGGCACCGTCGGCTGACCGGCGTCGCCCGGGCCCGGCCGTCGAGGTTCAGTCGCGTGCTTCGGCGGCCGCGGTGAGCGACCGCTCCAGATGCTCGCGACCTGCGCGACGCGCGTCGACGATCACGCGTCCGAGGCCGGGATACTCGGCGTGACCCGCGGGCAGCACCTGCAGCTCGAGCAGCTCCGCCGGCACGGCGTTCGCGATCGAGAACTGTCCGGGCGGCGGGACGTACTGGTCCCACAGCGCCGCCTCGATCCGCACGGGGATGCGGAAGAACAGCGCCGAGGTAGAGGCGTCGAACAGCCGCAGCTGCTCACGGGCCTCGGGATGCCGTTGCACATGCCTCCGCTGGTGCTCCCCGCTGCCGAGGCAGGGCGCGGCGAGGCGCTCGTCGTACTGTCCGAAGGTGGGCACGACGAGGGTCGCTCCGACATAGCGGTCGTCCCACGGCACGGCGAGCGCCCCGAGCCCGCCGCCGAAGCTCTCGCCCACGAAGTAGAGGGGAAGGTCGCCGGCCAGCTCGCGCAGCGCATCGCCCGCGAGCCACAGGTCGCGGGCGCAGAGCCCGATGACATACGCGTCGGGGTCTGAGAGCCCCGTCAGCACGTGGGCCTCGCGCTCTTCCGGCGCCCCGACGTCGACGTTGAGCGCGCCCAGTCCCCGCGCCACGGGGAAGATCGCGGCGGCATCGCGCGGCACGCGGCTGAGATCCACGCGCTCGCGCCCGCCGTAGCCGTGGCTGTGCACCACGCCCACGCGCGGCGCCTCGGCGAGCGGCTCGACGTACCAGGCGCGCAGGCGAACGCCGTCGACGCCCGACAGCTCGATGAGCGACACCCTGCGGCCGGCACGGTCGCTGCTCGAGAGGATCCGCGGCACGGCATCCGTCGACCGGGCGCTTTCGCGCCAACCGCGCCAGCGGTCGGCGAAACCCGGCGCCGGCGGCACCGGAGCCACGGCTCGGAGCGTGTCGAGCGTGAAGCCGTAGCTGCCGTCGAAAGCCGCGTCGGAGAACCAGAGATCGTAGGGAGCAGGGAAGGTCATGCGCAGTGCGGGGTCCTGTCGGGAATCGGGTCGGGGGTGGAGCGCGTGGCAGACTGGTCACGGCACGAGAAGGAGAGCGGATGCTGGTCACCGAGCGACGCGAGCGCATTCTCGCCCTGGTGCGCGAGCGAGGCACTCTGCCGCTCAGCGAGCTGGCCTCGACCCTCGGCGTCAGTGACATGACGGTGCGCCGCGACATAGACCTGCTCGCCGAGGACGGCGAGGTGCAGAAGGTGCGCGGGGGAGTGCGGGCGATCGGCGCCGGCCGGCCGGTGAGCGGCGCGGCGACGGCGTCGCGATCGGAGCTGAGGGCCATCGCATCCGCTGCCGCCGACCTCGTCGAACCGGGCATGGCGATCGGCATCTCGGGCGGCGAAGCGGGCCTTGCCCTCGCACACGAGCTGAGGGGCATCGCCGATCTGACGATCGTGACGAACTCCCTGCTGGTGTCCGACCTTTTCTCGCCGCCGTCGCGCTCCGACGCCCCCTACACGCAGACCGTCGTGCTCACCGGCGGAGTGCGCACGCCGTCGCAGTCGCTCGTCGGCCCCGTCGCCGTGCGCGCGCTCGAGCAGCTGCACTGCGACCTGGTCTTCCTCGACGCGCACGGCCTCGATGTGCAGGCGGGGCTGACCACGATGAATCTGCTCGAGGCCGAGACCTACCGCGCGTTCATGGCCATGGCCCGCGAGGTGATCGTGCTGGCCGAGCACAGCCGCTGGCAGGTCGTGGGCCTGACGACGATCGCCGAGCTGAGCGACATCGACCGGCTGATCTCGGATGATGCCCTTCCTGCCGACGCCGCCGGGCAGCTGCGCGATCACGTCGGGCGCCTCGACGTCGTCGCGGCGGGGCACAGCGGCTGACATCAGCGCGCCGTGCTCGCCCTCTTCACGAGGCGGGCGGGAATGGTGACGTGCCGTACGGGCAGGTTCGCCCCCAGCGGGGCGGTGAGCTGACGCTCGAGCTCGGTGAAGGCCGCGTCGACGAGCTGGTCGTGGTCGGGTGCGACCGAGGTGAGCGCGGGCACCGAGAAGCGGGCCGCGCGGATGTCGTCGATGCCGACCACGGCGATGTCCTGCGGCACGCGGCGCCCGTGCGCGGCCAGCGCCGCCAGCGCACCGAGAGCGACCGAGTCGTTCGAGCAGACGATGCCGTCGAGGTCGCCGACGGCGGCGATGATCTCGCCGGTGGCGCGCTCGCCCTCCTCCGCGCTGAACGCGTCGACCTGCAGGGTGAGCGCGTCGTCGATCGCGATGCCTGCGGCGTCGAGGGCCTCGAGGTATCCCGCGTGGCGCCGGTCGGCGGCATCCGACGGGCGGGCGTCACGACGTCCGATGAAGGCGATGCGGCGGCATCCGGCGGAGATGAGATGCTCGGTCGCGGTGCGGGCGGCGCCGCGGTTGTCGATCGTGATGTGCGTGAACGGGCTGACCTGGATGTGCTCGCCCAGCAGCACGAGCGGCCCGGGCGAGGTGCGGCGGGTGAGGTCGGCCACGGTCAGCGACCGCGGGATGTGGATCAGGCCGTCGATGTCGGGCAGACCGACGCCGTTGGCGACGTCCACCTCGCGGCCGTGGTCTCCCTCGGTCTGCACGATGAGCACGGCCATGCCCCGCGCCTCGGCACCGCGCACGAGCCGCGAGCTCAGCTCGGCGAAGTACGGCTCCTCGAGGTGCGGGACGGCGAGAGCGATCAATCCCGTCCGCGACGAGCGCGCGGCGGGGACCGAGCGCGCGGGGCGCTGCTCGCGATCGGGTGCGGTCGTCACCTTCGGCCTCCTGGATGCCCGGCGGTCACCCGCCGGAAGGCGGGTGTGCATCACGTTAGCGTCATCCATCACGACTGCACCCTGAAGGCGATCACGCGTGCTTCCGCCGCGCCGTTCGTCGCATCGATCACCAGACGGGCCGCGGTGAAGGCGCCGAGGCCGGTGGGAAGGGAGTGCACGCGGTGGCGGTGGCGGTTGCCCTGCTCCTCGACCGCGGTCGTCCACTCTCCGGATGCGGCGGACAGCACCTCGACCCGGTAGTCGCGCACCAGCTGCGGCATGACCTCGTCGGGGTTGCGGTGGTGGTGCAGCGTGTTGAGCGACACGTCGACATCGTCATCGAACACCAGCCGGATCTCGCGGGCCTCGACAGGGGCGTCCCAGTCCAGGCGCAGCCACGCCGGCCCGGCGGTGGTCAGCGGCTCGGACGCCCACATGTGGGGGCCGCCGAAGGGACGGTTGAATCCCGACACTGCCCGCTCCGGCGCCAGTGCCGCGGTCTCCGGAGCGGTGCGGAAGACGGGCGCCCTGCCGCGCAGCGGCTTGGTCGGCCACTTGACCAGCAGTCCGTCGTCGCTGATCTCGACGTTCTGGTCGTCGTTGTCGACGCGGTGCACGAGGGTGAGCACGCCCGCGGGCAGCACGTCGGTCAGGTGCACGCTGATGTCGGGGTTCGCGCGCAGCACCACGACGGCGTTCTGCGGGTCGGCGGGGGCGAAGGGGGTCGGAGCGGTCACCCATATCGGGCCGCCGGCGGGCACCTCGACGGTCGTGCTGTGCTCGAGGTGGGCCGGCACGAAGTTCTGCGGGCGTCCGGTCGACCAGACCTCGACCGTCAGGCTCGTGTCGGTCGTCGCGCTGAGCAGCAGGTCGGTGGTCTCGAGGGTCGGATGCACCGGCACCACGATGCCCAGGTCCTCCGCGAGCGCGTGGGCGCCGGCGGCGGGCCCATCCGCTCCGGCCGCAACCGTGCGCTGCCATCCCGACGCCGTCACGCGGGCCGAGCGGGCGAGGTCGGCCGGGTCTTCGTTGGCGACGCCGATCAGCGACGCGTCGGCGCGCAGCAGCGCCTGGCGCAGCTCGGCGCGGTGGTTCTCGTACAGCTCGCGCGGGGTGGCGTCGTGGTCGAGGCAGAGCGATGCCGCCGTGCCGGCCGCCTCGCCCATCGCCGCGCACGTGGCCATGACCCGTGCGGCGCCGAAGGCGATGTGGGTGGCCGAGATGTTGCGGCCCGCCATCAGCAGGTTCGACACGTTGACCGAGTACAGCGAGCGGAACGGGATCTCGAACACGCCGTCCGAGAAGCGCTGCACGGCGCCGGCGCCGGTGGCGTACATGCCCTCAGCCGGGTGCAGGTCGATCGACCAGCCGCCGAAGGCGACGCCGTCGTCGAACGCGACCTGCTCGAGGATGTCCTGCTGACGCAGCGTGTAGTCGCCGATGAAGCGGCGGTACTCGCGCTTGCCGGGGATGTTCCCGATCCATTCGAGCGTGAGGTTGTCGGCGTCGAACTCGCCGGAGTTCTTGATGTGGTCCCAGATGCCGAGGATGACCGAGCGCAGCTCGTCGCGGATCCGCTCGTTGTCGTCGACGATGTCGAGCTGCCCTCCCCACTCGATCCACCAGTAGTGGGCGCCGCTGTCACCGCTGCGGATGATGCGGGTCGCGGGGATGGGGGTCGTGCTGATGTCCTTCGCCGACTCGGGGGCGACGTACTTGACCGGATGCCCGAGATCCTTCGTGTAGAACAGCAGGGTCGAGCCGAGGAACTCCCGGATCGGCTCCTCCGGGGCCCATTCCTCGTCGAACTCGGCGCGGCTCTCCTTGCCGAGGCGGTGGCGGGCGCCGACCAGGCGGCCGATCAGCCCGTCGCCGGTGCAGTCGAGGAAGAGGGGGCCGCGGAAGATGGTGCGCACCTCGGAGCCCATCGTCCACCCGGTCACCGAGGTGACGCGGCGATCGTCGTCGGGTCCGGTGGCCTCGGCCTCGAGCACCTCGGTGTTGAGGAACAGCGTGAGGTTGGGCTCGCGGCGCACGATGTCGAGCACGACGTCGTCCCAGTAGACCGGGTTTCCCTCGGGGTTGCGGAACTGGTTCTCGAGCAGCATCTCGCCGATGATGCCCGTCTCGCGGGCCCAGCGCTGGTTTCCGTGCGCTGTCGCTCCGCAGACCCACACCCGCACCTCCGAGGAGGAGTTGCCGCCCAGCACGGGACGGTTGTTGATCAGCACGGTGCGCCGGCCGTGCCGGGCTGCGGCGACGGCGGCGCTCACACCGGCAAGGCCTCCTCCGACGACGATGATGTCGGCTTCGATGGTCTGCGTGCGCATGGCGGGGGTTCTCCTGGGTTCTGAGGGTGGCGGGTGCCGGCGGGCCGGCACCCGCCAGGGGTGTCGCGGGTGAAGGGTTCAGCTGTGCGGGTCAGGGCGCGCAGTCGGCGCGCAGGTCGGAGACGATCTGCGCGAGCGAGCCGCCGGTGCGCTTCTGACCGGAGCGCGGCACCTCGGCGTAGCGCAGCGTGCCGCCGCCCGCGGTCGCCGGTGCGCTCAGATAGAGCACGTCGGTGCCGTCGTCGGCCGTCGCGGCGCGCAGTCGCTGCTGCCCGCGCATCGGGTCGCCGATCGCCTCGATCGCCCACCCGGTGCGGCCCTTGGCCGACTCGAGCATCACGACCTGGCTCGTCGCGACGCCGCACACCGGCACCGACAGCACGGCGTAGGCGCGGCTCTTCGCACCGTGCGCCGTGGCATCCATCGCGGCGATCGTGTCGATGTCGGCGCCGAGGGCGTCGACGTCGATGAGCGTCTCGCGCTGCCACTCCGTGCCGCTCCAGGTGGCGCGGCGCAGGTCGAAGCGCGTTGAGCCGTCGGCCGTGTAGCGGTACACGACGCTGTCGAGGCGACCGTCCTTGACCGCCATCTTGGCGGTCTGGAACGCGGGAGTTGTGCTGTTCATGTCCTCATCCCCGGTGAACGGCTGGAAGACGACCTGCCCGGGGGTGCTCGGCGTGATGGGCGCGGGCAGCGCGCTGCCGGCGATATCGGCGAACGACTGGGCCTGCGGATCCCAGATCGCGTAGGAGCCGAGGTGGCGGTACGGTCCCGCTGCCCAGCGGTGCCACTCCCACAGCACGTGCACCTTGTTGTCGTCATCGACGATCAGGTCGTCGGGGTAGACCGAGAAGTTCGTCGCCGAGGCGATCACGGTCTCGCGCTGCCACACCCCGGTGGCGAGGTCGTAGTGGTAGAGCACTCCGTCGCGGCGCGCCTGCGTGTCAGGGCCCGTCCGGACCATGAGCCACACGTCTCCGTCGGGACCGACCGAGGTGATCGGGTACGAGATGGTGCCGCCCTGATCGGGCAGCTCGGCACTGACCTCGACGAGCGAGGTGACGTCACCGGGGGTCGTGGAGCGGAAGTAGTTCCAGTCCTCGTGGTGCATCGACGCGAAGACATGGATGTCGCCCGCGCCGTCGATCGCGATCGACGGCTGGTTGTGGCCGTTGTCGTTCAGGTAGTTCGCGCACGCGCCGGTGTCGAGCCGGAGGCATCCGGATGTCCACTCGCCGGCGGCAGAGCGCGATGCGAGATGCACCTCGTGCCGGTTCACGCCTGCGGGGACGTTGTACGCGAAGTACGTGGTGTCGTCCACCACGGCGAGGGGGTTCCACCAGCCCGACTGATTGGAGCCGTCGACCGTGAACGGAACAGTCTCGACATGGGTCGGGTGCACAGCCGCGACGGCGGCCGGCGCGAGACCGGCAGCGGTCACGGCCGAGACAGCGGCGGCGGCGAGGGCGGTGCGACGGCGAGACATCGGGATGCCCATCAGCCGATCAGCTTCTGTGCGGCCTCGCCGGCCTGGGTCATGGCGTCCTTCGGGCTCTGCTGGCCCACCAGCACCGCCTGCACGCGCTCGGCGATCGCGGTCTCGACCTGGGCGTACTCGGGGTACTGCCAGAACGGGTTCACCGTCGCCGTGGCGGTGATCTTCTCGGCGAAGCGAGCGCCGAACGCGTCGGAGGTGACGGCCTCGGAGCTCTGGGCCTTCTCGATCACCGGCGGGAGCCCGCGCACCTCGTAGTCGGCGATGACCGCGTCGAGGTCGCTCGTGGCCCACTGCCCGAATTCGGCCGCGGTCCCGGTCGCGTCTGCTCCCGCGCCGCCGACGACGACGATCGCGCCGCCCCAGACCAGCGCGCGAGGGGTGTCGCCCTTCTTGAGCACGGGGCGCGACTCCGCGACGAGCTTCTCGCCGAGCTTGGCGTCGGGCGAGTCCTTCACCACCGCATTGCGGCCCACGGGCGCGTCGTCGTAGATGGCGGCCCGGCCCTGCGAGAACAGCGCGCGGGCGTCGAAGCGGTCGACGTCTGCAGCGATCAGACCCTGGTCGTACAGCGACTTGTACCAGGTGATGGCCTCGATCGAGGCGTCATCGCCGATGGCGACCTCGCCGTCCTTCACGAGCGGGCTGCCGAAGGTCTCCATCCAGATGAGGACGTCCTTCAGCTGGGCGGCCTTCGTCGACGCGGCGTAGGGGATCAGGCCTCCGCCGAGTCCCTTCAGCTTCTTGAGCGCGCCCTCGTACTCGTCGACCGTGACGGGGAACTCGTCGATGCCGGCCTTCTGGATCAGCTCGGAGTTGGTCACCAGCCCGATCGCGCCGATGGTCCAGGGGAAGCCGTACTGCACGCCGTCGAACTGCGCGGCCTCGAGCGACGAGGCGGTGTATCCGCGATCCTTGGTGAACGCCGAGACGTCCTCGAGCTTGCCCAGGGCGGCCAGCGAGGCGAGCCAGGCGACGTCGACGTGGGCCGCGCCCGAGAACTGGCCGCCGCGCACCTGCAGCATCAGCTGCTTGAAGTACTCGTTGTACGGGAACGACACCTCGGTGATGTCGACCTTGCTCTTCTTGGCGTACCCGTCGAGGAGGGCGCGGATCGCCGGAGCGGCGGCCTCTTCGGTGAGCGACCAGCTGGCGAAGTCGAAGTCGGTCGCGGTGAACCCGCCGGGCTTCAGCGAACCGCCCGACGCGGCGGGCGCGCCGCCGGCGGATCCGCCGCTGGGCATGCATCCGGCCAGCAGCAGGCCCGCGGTGCCGAGCCCTGCGAACTGCAGCAGCTGGCGACGTGAGAGGGAGGGGGTGGGGTGGGACATGATTCTCTCTTCTTCGAGTGATGGAGGGGAGGGGATGGGCAGGTCAGCCCTTGACGGCACCGGCGGTCATGCCGCCGACGAGGTAGCGCTGCAGAGCGATGAAGGCGATCGCGACAGGCAGCGAGACGACCAGCGACGCGGCCATCAGCTCGGGCCAGGCCGTCGAGGCCTCGCCGATGAACGTGTTCACGAGCCCTGGTGGCAGGGTCTGCTTGTCGGGACCGGCGAGGGTCAGCGCGAAGATGAAGTCGTTCCAGCCGCGCACGAACGCGAACAGGCCCGCGGCGATCAGCCCGGGTGCGGCGAGGGGCAGCACGATGGAGTGGATGATGCGCATGCGCGAGGCTCCGTCGACCAGCGCGGCCTCGATGAGCTCGTCGGGGATCGTGTCGAAGAAGCCCTTCAGCATCCACACGCACAGGGGCAGGGTGAACGTCGTGAACGACAGCACCAGTGCGGCGTAGCTGTTCAGCAGTCCATAGGCGGCGAAGACGCTGTAGAGCGTGATCAGCAGCAGTGCCTGGGGGAACATCTGCGAGGCGAGCACGAAGTACATCAGGCTGCGTCGACCGCGGTAGCGGAACTTCGAGAACGCGTATCCCATGTAGGCCGAGACGATCACCGACAGCACCGCGGTGATCACCGAGACGATGATGCTGTTGCGGAGGTAGCCGAACAGGGCGGGGTTGTTCGCGAGGGCGAGGTACGCGTCGAAGCTGATCTCGGAGGGGAACAGGCGCGGCGGGTACGAGAAGACCTCGGTGCGCGGTGTGAGCGATGTCGAGAGCAGCCAGTACACCGGGAGCAGCGCGAACCCGCCGAACACGACGACGGCGACCCAGGCGCTGACGGTGACGGCGCGGTGGTCGGCACGCACGCGGCGCTTGCGCGGCGGCTGAGCGGGCGCGGCGGATGCCACGGCGGGCGGTTCGGTGAGCAGCGCGGTCATCGCTTCTCCCCCTTCTCGGAAAAGCGGACATAGACGACGACGAGCCCCATCAGCAGCACCATCCACAGCAAGCCGAGCGCACCGGCCTTGCCGAGGTCGAAGCCGTCGAAGGCGGTCTCGTACACCGCGGTGGCGAAGGTCTCGGTGGAGCCGGCGGGTCCGCCGCCGGTGAGCACGTAGATGATGTCGAAGTGCTGGAAGTTCCAGATGAACTCGAGCAGCAGGACGAGGCCGATGATGCCGCTCATCTGGGGGACCGTGATCGAGAAGAAGCGGCGGACGGTCCCGGCGCCGTCGATCTCGGCCGCCTCGTGCAGCTCGGGCGGAACAGTCTGCAGTCCGGCGAGCAGCATGACCATCATCCAGGGGAACGACTGCCAGGTCTTCGCGACGATCACGGCGATCATGGCCGTGGTCGGATCCGCGAGCCAGGCCTGCGGGGCGTCGATGAGGCCGACCGACTCGAGCAGCGCGTTCATGACGCCGTAGTTGGCGTTGAAGATCCACATCCAGAGGAACGAGACCACGACGCCGGGGATGAGCCACGGGATGAGCATGAGACCGCGCAGCACCTTGGCGCCGCGGATCTTCGTGTTCAGCGCCAGCGCGAGGCCGAAGCCGATCACGAACGGCGCGATGGTCGTGCCGAGCGTGAAGACCACCGTCTGGCTCAGCAGCGTGAAGAAGTCGCCGGTCAGGACGTCGACGATGTTGTCGAATCCGACGAACTCGCGTCCCGGCTCCACGAGGCTCTGCTTGTAGAACGCGGTGATGAGCGCGGTGATCAGGGGGTACACGACGACAGCGGCCAGCAGGGCGAGCCCGGGAGCGGTCAGGAGGAGGGCGAACATCCCGTCCGTCAGTCGCCGGGGGCGGTGACCCGTGGTCTTCTGTGAAGAAATGGGTACTTGTGTCATGAAATGGACATCCTTGGCCTTCGAGATTCTCGGCGATGAGTGCGGGTATCGCGGAAACACCAGTGTTTCGGACTGCCGCGGCCGGGTCAACTGCGATCAGTCACGATCAAGTAACGAGAAGTAATGATAAATCTTGGGGAGAAGTGAGCGCGCAAGTTCCTATCCGAGGCGCAACATCGATCCTTGATTAGCGATTATCGATTAGCTAGGCTTCCGAAAGGTCGTCCCCTCGACCCACTCCCCAGAGAGCAATCGGAGACGCAATGAAGCGTGCACTGGCAGCAGCTGCGATCGCGGCGATGATCGGCTCGGCCTTCGCGGTCACACCCGCGTCGGCCGCCGACGGACCGACACTCTATGTGGCGCCGGGGGGTGACGACAGCGCAGCAGGGACCATCGATGCACCTCTGGCCACACTCGAAGGCGCGCGCGACCGCATCCGCCAGCTCAAGGGCGACACCGGTCTGCCCGAGGGCATGACCGTGCTGCTGCGCGAGGGCGAGTACCAGCGCAGCTCGTCGTTCCTGCTCGGCGCCGGCGACTCGGGCACCGCCGACGCGCCCATCGAGTACCGCTCGTACCCCGGCGAGACGGCGACGCTGACGGGAGGGCGCGACCTGCCGAGAGACCGGTTCTCGAAGGTCGCCGACACCGCGGTGACCGGGCGCATCGTCGAAGAGAGCGCGCGGGACAAGGTGCTCGAGCTCGACCTCGAGGCCATGGGCCTCACCGACTACGGCCAGCTGAGCAGGCACGGCTACTGGAAGGCGAACGACGTCAGCGAGACCCCGCCGATGGAACTGTTCATCGAGGGGCAGGGCATGACTCTCGCCCGCTGGCCCAACGCCGACGCGGCGACTCCCACCGTGCAGATGGGCGACATCATCGACCCCGGGCCCACCCGCAACGACGCCGACCTGCAGGAGCGCGGCGGCACGTTCGCCTACACCTACGACCGTCCCGAGCACTGGACCGCGGCGAAGGACATCTGGCTCGACGGCATCTTCGGCTACAGCTGGGAGTGGTCGTACAACAGGATCGAGAAGATCGACACGGCCGCCAAGACCATCACGCTGGGCTACGGCGAGATGTCGGGCATCATGAAGAGCTGGTTCCCCGACTTCCACTTCGCCCAGAACCTTCTCGAAGAGCTCGACGCCCCTGGCGAGTACTACATCGATCGCGACGCCGGCAAGCTGTACCTCATCCCGAACGCCGCCTTCACGCAGGGCCGCGGCGACGTGACGGTCACCACGCTCGCCGAGCCGATGATCCGCGCCGAGGATGCCTCGCACATCACCTTCGACGACATCGTCATGGAATACGGCAGGGCGACCGCGGCCGTCATCCTCGGCGGGTCGAACGTCACCATCTCGCACGCCGACATCCGCAACTTCACCGACGGCGGCGTGCTGATCAACTCGCCCGGCAGGTACACCTACGACGGCATCCCGATCAACAGGGGCGGGCGCGACCATGCCGTCACCGACTCGCGGATCACCCACGTCGGCGGTGTCGGCGTCGTGCTGCAGGGCGGCGACAAGAAGACCCTCGCGCCGGGACGCAACCGCGTGCAGAACTCCGAGATCGCCGACTTCGCGTACTACCACAAGGCCTACAACCCCGGCGTGATGTTCGACGGCGTCGGCAACGTCGCCAAGAACAACAAGATCCACGACGCGCCGCACCCCGGCATCATCGTGCACGGCAACGACCACCTGTTCGAGCGCAACGAGGTGTACGACGTCTGCAAGATGTTCAACGACCTCGGCGCGATCTACATGAACTCCGGCATGACCCCGCAGCAGCGCGGTCACGTGTTCCGCGAGAACCACTTCCATGACATCGGCGTCGGCATGGCCGGCGTCGAGGGCATCTACGCCGACAACTTCACGTGGGACCTCACGATCGAGAAGAACGTGTTCGTCAACATGGGCAACGCGGCGATCAAGAGCGGATCCGCCGACTACATCACCGCGACGAACAACGTCTTCGTCGACGCCTTCGCACCGTACGACAACTACGAGCAGTGGATGGGCGACCAGGAGGGCAATGTGGTCGACCGGTCGTACATGCCGGAGTGGAAGCGCGTGTTCGAGGAGAACAACGACTTCGTCGGCACTCCCTACCTCGAGAAGTATCCCGAGCTCGGGCACTTCTTCGAAGACGACCACTACTACCCGAACCACAGCACGTTCGCGAAGAACGTCGTCTGGAACCCCAACCGCAAGCCGATCGCCGGCATCAACGATCAGGGCGCGAAAGACGGCAAGAACCTGCTCGACTACGGCGTCAACATGGTCGCCACCGCCGACCCCGGCTTCGTGGATGCGGCGAACGGCGACTACACGCTGAAAGCCGACTCCGAGGTCTTCGCGAAGATCCCCGGGTTCGAGGCCATCGCCTTCGACAAGATCGGGCTGCAGGGCCATGTCGGCCACTCCCAGTCACCCGAGAGCATCGACCTGGAGGCGGTCGCCTTCGACAGCGACCAGCTTCTGCTCGATGCCGGTGACGAGGTGCGCCTCCGCGCGGTCTCGCTGCCGTGGAACGCGTCGGGCGCCGAGTTCACCTACGCCTCGGCCGACGCATCGGTCGTCACCGTGAACGACAAGGGCATCGTGCTCGGCGTGGGCCCCGGCACCACGATGATCACCGCGACGGCGAAGTCGGACCCCGCCAAGACGGCCGCAATCGAGGTGATCGTCTCGGAGGGCGACGGCGTGCTGCACTTCACCGACTTCGAATCGGGGGCGAACGGCTGGCCGACCGACCCGAACCGCAGCATTCAGACAGATGCGAACGGCAACAAGGTCTACCGCATCGTGAAGGGTGCGAACGCCCTGCTGCCGCGGGACTTCAGCGAGTTCGTGCTCGACTTCGACGTGACCCCGCCCGCGGGCGACACGGTGAAGTCCGATCTGCTGATCTACAACCGCCACCAGAACCGCGGAGGGTACATCCGCTACCGCAACGCCGACGCCGGTCCGACCTGGACCATCTTCGACAGCAGCTGGCAGATCGTCGCCGAGAAGGTGCTGCCCGCCGGCGAGGGTCTGCCGAACGGCCGCACCTCGCATGTGCGCATCGCCGTGCAGGACGGCACGATCCGCATCGTCACCAACGGGAAGGTGTCGCTCGAGGGCAAGGACCCCGCACCCGCCGCCCCCGGTCGCGTCGGCTTCTACGTCGAGGGCTTCACGAGCCTCGACATCGACAACATCGGGTTCTCGCTGTCGGATGTGCCGGTGACGGGCGTGGCGCTCGACACCGCGAAGCTCGATCTCCGCACCGGCGAGCGCCGCACGGTGAAGGCGACCACCGCTCCGGAAGACGCCAGTGACACGCGCGTCAGCTGGACCAGCGCCGATCCCGCGATCGCCACCGTCGCCGACGGCCGCATCGCCGGGGTGAGCGCGGGGACGACGACGATCACTGCGGCATCCGTCGCCGATCCGTCGCTCACGGCTCAGGTCGCCGTGACGGTCACGGATGCCGAGTATCCGACTCAGCGGCTCGACGAGCAGCTGACGGATGCCGCGAACTGGAGCGTCGCGAAGGGGATCGCCGTCGATGAGAACGGCGTGAAGCTCACGGAACAGGGCGTGTACGGCTACAAGGCCGAGCGCTTCGGCTCGACGCTGCTTCAGGTCGAGGCGGACTTCGGCGCGTTCGACGGCGGCTGGTACGGCTTCCAGGTGCGCTCCGACCAGACCGGTCTTCCGGCCTGGCAGAACTCGAACACGGGGTACGTCTTCGTCATCAAGGAGGACACGATCGAGTTCCAGAGCTGGTCGCCAGGTCAGACGATGCTCGACGTCATTCCGAACACCGTCATCGAGCCGGACAGCACCCACCTCATCGAGGTCGGCGCGATCGAGGAGGGCGACGCGAGCCGCGTCGTGCTCCGGGTGGACGGCAAGACAGTGTGGAACATGCTGGATTCCCGCCAGAACCTGAAGATCGGGGCGGACGGCTTCTTCAACCTGTATCACTACGGCAAGACCAACACGTTCGCGGTTCGTCCGGCGCCGTCGGATGCCGAGGTGGTGTCGGTCTGCTGGTCGAAGGACGCCACTCCGAAGACGCGCTACCTGCGCGGTGAAGAACTCGATGTCTCGGGCATGCTGCTCGATGTCGCGTGGAGCGATGACCGGGTGACGCAGAAGCAGGTGACGGCCGATATGGTGAGCGGATTCGACAGCCGGAAGGTGGCGCCGAAGCAGACGCTCACCGTGACGCACGAGGGTGCGACGGTGACCCTGCCGATCTCGGTGCGGCCGAAGGACAACAAGAAGGATCTGGAAGTGGAACGATGCGGCTGATCTTCATCGGCGATTCGATCACGGATGCCGGACGCGACAGGACCGACCCGAGCTCGCTCGGCGACGGCTACGTGTCGATCCTCGCGCCCGAGCTGACGGCCGGCGGTGCCGAGGTGATCAACCTCGGCATCGCCGGCAACCGGGCGGCGGACCTCGCCGCCCGGTGGGACTCGGACCTTCTGCCTGCGGCGCCGGACGTGCTGACGGTCTACGTCGGCGTGAACGAGGTCTGGCGTCGTTTCGACAGCGACGACCCCACCCCGACGGCGGATTTCGAGTCGACGATGCGCGGTCTGCTGACCTCGGCGGTCGAGGCCTGCTCGCCGCAGCTCATCCTCATGGAGCCGTACCTGCTGCCGGTGAGCGATGAGCAGCGCGAGTGGCTTCCGGAACTGGACGAGAAACGCGCCGCGGTCGCCCGCCTCGCGAACGAGTTCGGTGCACAGCTGGTGCGGCTGCACGACGTGCTGACCGAGGCCGCCCGGGGACGGGATGCCGCGGACCTCGCGCCTGACGGCGTGCATCCGCTGCCGGAGGGGTCGAACGCGATCGCGCGGGCCTGGCGCGAGGCATACCGCGCGCTGGGTCATTAGCGATAGTCGATAACGGAAGTAGAATGAGCACCATGACCGATGTGATGGGCGCCGCAGGCCTGCAGCGCGGACTGCTGTCCGACCAGATCTACGCCATGATCAAGGCGATGATCAAGGACTCGACGCTGGGTCCGGGGGAGCAGCTCGTCGAGTCGCAGCTCGCCCGCCAGCTCGAGGTGAGTCAGGCGCCCGTTCGCGACGCCCTCAAGCGCCTGGCGCACGAAGGTCTCGTCTCGCATGTGCGCCATCAGGGCAACTTCGTCGCCAGCTACTCGGCCGAAGAGGCGGCGCAGGCGAAGGTCGCCAGGGTCGAGCTGGAGGCGCTCGCGGGCCGGCTGACCTGCGGCCGGCTGGATGCCGAGCGGCGCGGCGCTCTCGAGCAGTTCATCGAGGGCATGCACACGGCAGCCGAGAACAGCGATCTCGCGCGCTTCCGCGAACTCGATTTCGCCTTCCACCGCGCGGTGATCGAGGCGAGCGGCAACGCGTACCTCCCCAAGATGTGGGACCTGCTCGAGCCGAGCCTGCGCTCCATGCACGTTCTCGGCGACCCGACCTTCACCGGTGACTGGCACGAGGTCGCCGACTGGCATCGCGGTCTGCTCGACGTGCTCGAGGGCGATGCGCCCGACGCCGCGGCCGATCTGTTCCGTGCGCACGCCGCGGGAACGCTGCTCGACTGACGCACCGCGTCTCGCGGCCGGTGCCCGTCAGGCGCGCAGGCCGTACAGCCGGTCGGCGGTGCCGTGCCAGAAGGCTGCGCCCGCGGCATCCGGCACCGCCAGACGCACCCGATCGAGCAGCCGAGGATAGTCCGCGACTCGGGCCGAGAGCGGCCAGTCGCTGCCGAACATCAGCCTCTCGGGACCGAACGAGGCGAAGGCGATGTCGGCGAGGTGCGAGAGCTCGGCGTCGGTGCGTGTCGGCGAGATCAGTCCAGAGAACTTGGCGTGCGCGTTGGGCTGCTCGGCGAGAACGTCGAGACCGCCGACCCAATCATCGGTGACGTCAGCGAAGCCGAATCCGAGGTGGCAGATCACCACGGGTGTCGCGGGATGCCGCGCAGCCAGAGCCGCGGCCCCGCCGAGCTGCTCGGGGCGGATCAGCAGCTCGAGCACGCGCCCCGATGCCGCAAGCGCGGCGGCGAGCTCGTCCAGTCCCGGCACGTCGGAGAGGTCGGCAGCTCGCTGCGGCACGGCCGCCCGGATGCCCGAGAAGCCCGCGCCGCCGTCCGCCGTCGCCCCGAGGGCCAGCCCCGGCGCGGGCTCGTACTGCAGCACAGCACGCGAGAGCACGGCATCCGCGTGGGTGACGGCCGAGAGCCAGCGCGCCTCTGCGGCGGAATCGGCGACCTGCACCGCGACCCCCGAGACGATCCCGCAGGGCTCGGCCACAGCGCGGTATTCGGCGGGCGACGCCACGGCGGGCAACCCCATCCCGTCGCGCAGCCAGGGGATCGGAAACGCCCTCGCATCCCACACGTGCACGTGCGCGTCGACGATCCGCATGGTCAGTCGCGCTCGAGCGCGTCCCACAGCGCCGACGGGATCTCGGCCCCTCGCCCCGCGACGAACGCCTCGACCTCGGCAGGCATGCGGGCGCCGACGACGACGGCGTCCGCGCCGCGCCGCAGCGGGAACTGCACGGCGGCGTCGGCCAGCGCGACGCCGTGCTCGCGGCACAGCGCCTGCAGCCGGCGCGCCCGATCGATGCGGTCGGCGTCCGCCGGTCGGTACTCGAAGAACGGCGCGGTGTCGGGGTCGGCGAGGATGCCCGAGTTGAACACCCCGGCGGCGATCACCCCGATGCCGCGCTCCTCGGCCAGGGGCATCAGGCGCTCTTCCGCCGACCGGTCGAGCAGCGTCAGCCGCCCGGCCTCCATCACCACGTCGAGAGGCGCGGCGGCGACGAACCGCTCGAGAGGCTCGAGGCGCCCGAGCCCGACGCTGATGGCCCGCACCACCCCCTGCGCGCGCAGCTCTGTCAGCGCCCTCATCGCTCCCGCGAGGCCCGCCTCGACATCCAGCGGGTCGTGCAGATGCAGCACGTCGACGCGGTCGGTGCCCAGTCGCGCCATCGAGCCCTCGAGGCTGCGCCACACCCCATCGCGGCTGAGGTCCGTCACCGACGACGCGCCGGTGGCGCCGGGGGCGACCGGCGAGCCGTCGGCATCCAGGAGCCTGCGACCGACCTTGGTGGCGAGCACCACCTCGTCGCGGGGAACGCCTCGCAGGGCGAGGCCCAGCTTGCGCTCGCTCTCGCCGTCGCCGTACAGGGGCGCAGTGTCGAAGAACCGCACACCGAGAGCAAGCGCCGTCTCGATCGTCGCCACGGCATCGGCATCGGTCACCGGGGTGAACAGATTGCCGATCGGGGCGCACCCGAGGCCGAGGTCGTCGTGCGCCCCGGCGACGGGCGTCAGCGGGCGGAGCTCTGCAGTGAACGCCATGCCTCGTACTCCTCACGGCTGTCGGGGGTCAGAGGGTAATAGTCGCTCAGGCGCGCGCCCTCGTCGAGGCGCTGGCGGCTGAACACCTCCCATTCCTCGTGATCGCGCGCCGAGGCGACCACCTGCGGGGCCATCGCCTGCGGCACGACCACCGGACCGTCGTCGTCGGCGACGATGAGGTCGCCGGGCATGCACAGGGCCCCGCCGACGGCGACCGGCACGTCGTACGCCCACGGAGCGAGCTCGGACTGGGACGCGTAGTGCGGCGTCTCGCCCGTGCACCAGACGGGGATCCCGAGCTCGCGGATGCGGGCCGCGTCGCGGATGCGGCCGTCGACGACGATCCCCGCGCCGCCCTTGCGCATGAAGTAGCGCACCAGGATGTCACCCAGGCAGCCCGAGAACCGGCTGCCATAGGCCTGCACGACCAGCACATCGCCGGGCTGCACGGCTTCGAGCACGTGCCAGAGCGCCGTGTGACGCTCGGCGTACTCCTGCTCGACGCCGGCCGTCGGATCCTGCGGAAGCGCGAGGTCCTCGCGCTGCGGCATGAACTGCAGGGTCAGAGCAGAGCCGACCACCCGCGTGCCGGTCGTCAGCGGCCGCGGCCCGTCGACGAAGGTGCGGCGGATGCCGAGCTGATGCAGCTTCGCGCACGCCGTCGCCGAGGAGATCGAGGCGAACTCGTCGATCACGGCCTCGTCGGTGCGGCTGTACTGCGATCCGCGCACGGGCAGCGGGAAGTCGGGCCGGATCAGATCGTCGCTCATGGCTGTCCTTCGGGGGTGAGGTGGCGGGGCGAACCGGTCGCCCGCGCGATGGTGAGGTCGAGGTCGGTGCCGTGCGCGGGGGGAAGCACGACGACCAGGTCGTCGTCGCAGTCGACGGTGGCAAGCGTGACGGCGCCGATCGGCGAGGCGTAGGTGCCCGATGCTCCGGGGTGGCCCGAGGAGTCCTCGACGGCGGCGGTGGCCCGGACGATGCGGTCGAGACCGAAGCGCCCGCCGCGCAGCCGCACCGTGCGGGTGTGCACGATCGACGTGTTCACCAGACGCACTCCCGCGCCATCGGCATCGAGCCGGTGCACGAGCGCCGCGACGTCGTCGGGCAGACCGGGTCGTGCGCGATCGACATCCTCGTAGCGCAGCGCGGTGTGCCCGAGGCCGCCGTTGTACAGCACCTGAGGCGCCCCGCCGACGAGCTGCGTCAGCACCTCGGTGACGACCGGGTTCACGCGCTGCCAGAAGTGCAGGTGGGTGGCATCGGGGTCGAGCGCATCGCCCAGCATCATCGCGGTGCGTCTGGCGATCTGACCCAGCGCCATCTCGAGCGCGCGCTCCGGGTAGTCCGGCCGGCGGCCGGAGAGGAAGTCGAACCAGCCCGCCTCATGACCCGCCTCCGTCTTGTCGCGGAAGGGGGCGATGCGGTCGGCGGATGCGGGGATGCCCGCGATCGCGCGTTCGAGGCGCTCGCGGTCTGCGTCCGAGCGCGACCACCACCAGAGCCACATCGGCACGTCGAGCTGAAGCGGGCCGAAGTCGAACCAGCCGTCGGCCCCGTGGCGATACGGCACCAGCATCCCTGGTTCCTGTGCGGCCGCGCCGAAGCGCGCCGCCCACCCGCCACGCAGGCTGTACGAGCTCTCGGCGACCGAACCGGGGCGCGCCTGCGCGAGCAGAGCGTCGAGCATGGTGCGCACCAGATCGAGCGCCGCGTCGTCACGAGTGATGAGGGCGTGGTTGAGCGCTCCGATGAGCGCGCTCATCCCCACCGAGTGGAAGCCATGCGGCCAGGTCCAGCCGTAGTGGCCGCCCCACCAGCGACCGTCCTGCATCGACCCGGCGACGCCGTCCGGTCCGATGCTGTCGGGCATGATGCCGTCGCCTGCGCGCTCGCGCCAGCCGTCGACATAGCGTCGGATCCACGCGGCCGCGGTGTCGTCGCCGTCGTACAGCCAGGCGTTCGCCGCGAGCGACGTCGCCGCGAGGTTCACGGCGATGTCGCCCTGCGCACGGCGATGCATCTCCTCCGACATCCGCAGCGCCTTGCCGGGGTCGGCGAGGTCGTCCCAGGTGCGGATGCCGTCGAGCCCGTGGATCGGCAGCCCGTAGGGGCGCATCTCGGCACGGTCGGCCGAGTAGGGCACGACCGTGTCGTCGAGACCGGGCCGGGCGCCGAGGGCGCCGTTGTGCGGAGCGCGGAGGATGTTGTGCTCGGCGTCGTAGTTGCCGTGCGCGGGGTCGATGAACAGGCTCGCGAAGCGCCGTGCGCGCGTCGCGTACCGGGCATCCGCCGGATCGGCAGCGCAGATGCCGGCGAAGAACAGCAGCGACTCGCCCTGGTGGAACCAGTCGTAGCCGTTGTCGTACTCGTCGGTCAGCATGCCCGCCTCGGTCAGCTGAGCCGTCACGCCCTCCCAGACGCGCTTGCTGTCGGCGAGAGCCTCATCCGGCCCACCCAGAAGGTAGAACGCCGGCCAGTTGAAGAACGGCTCGTACAGGTCGTCGACCCCGTCACGGTCCTCGAACTCGGCCACCCCGCGCAGTCGCCCGTCGGGTGTGGTGTAGCGGTCGCGGAACACGCGCCTGGCCTGCTCGACCTGGTCGAAGAGGCGTCGCTGCAGCACGGCCCAGGCGGGGATCGAGCGAAGGGGAGCGGAGAGGGCGGTCATGGTCGTCATCCCTTCGTCGCACCGGCCACGAGGCCGCCGATGATGTGCCGCTGCATGACGATGAAGAACACCATGGCCGGCAGCACGGCGAGCAGCAGGGTGGGGAACACCTGCGTGTAGTCGGTCGAGAACTGGCCGACCGCGGCGTACACGCCGGTCGTCACCGTGTAGATGCCCGAGCTCGGCCCGAGGATGATCTGCGGGCTGACGAAGTCGTTCCACACGCCGATCGAGTTGAGCACGACGATCGTCGCGACGACCGGCTTCATGATCGGGAAGATGCACGACCAGAACGCGCGCACCGGTCCTGCTCCGTCGAGTGCCGCCGCCTCGTCGATGTCGCGGGGCACGCTGCGCAGGTAGGCGCTGAACAGGAAGATCGTGACGGGCAGCGTCGCCGCCGTCTCGAACAGGATGAAGCCGGGGATCGTGTTGATCAATCCCAGCATCCGCAGCACGAAGACCACAGGGATCAGCGTGACCTGCCCGGGGATGAACAGCCCCGAGACGAACAGCAGCAGCAGGCCGAGATGCCACTTCGAGCGGCCGCGCGCGATCACATAGGCGACCGGAGCCGACAGCAGGATGCAGAAGATGTTGACCAGCACGACGAACAGCAGCGTGATGCCGTACGCGGCGATGACGTTGAACTTGCTGCTCGTGATCGCCGCCCACAGGAAGTCGAGGGTGAAGCTCTGCGGAGTGATCAGCAGGGGGCTCTCGATGATGTCCTTCTGCGGTTTGAAGGCGTTGATCACCATCGTGTACATGGGGATCAGCATCGTGATCGCCACGACTCCGAGCACGAGCCAGCGGACGCTGGCGACCAGTGCCGAGGGGCGGTTGCGCGTCTGCCGGATCATCAGTCGACCGCCTTCTGCTCTGCACGGCGGCGCACCAGCGTCACGCCGAGGCCGATCACGGCCGTCACGATGAGGAGCACGATCGACTGCGCGGCGCCGAAGCCCAGCGCCGAGTTCGCGAACGAGTCCTTGAGGATCTGATAGACGATCGTCTGCGTCGAGCCCGCCGGTCCGCCGTCGGTCAGCGACAGCACGACGTCGTACGCCTTGAGCAGCCCGACCAGGGTCAGCACGATGTTCACGGTGAACACCGGAGCGATCAGGGGAACCGTGATCGAGCGGAACTGCTGCCAGCGCGATGCGCCGTCGACCGTGGCCGCCTCGTAGTACTCGGCGGGCACCGACTTGATGCCGGCGAGGAAGAGGATCATGTTGAAGCCGAAGTGCGACCACACGATGGTGAAGATCACGCTCGCCTTCGCGAAGGTCGGATCGGTGAGGAACGGCATGGCAGGAAGGCCGAAGGATGCCAGCATCCCGTTCACCGCGCCGGTCGGGGCGAGCATCGCCGACCAGATGAAGCCGATGATCAGCGAGCTGATCACGTACGGGTAGAAGAAGATCGTCCGCAGGATCGTGTTCGAGCGCCCCGGCCCCGAGATCAGCGCGGCGATCGCGAGACCGACCAGGTTGCAGAACAGCGTGCCGACCAGGGCGATCACGCCGGTGAAGACGGCGGCCGAGATCGAACGGGGATTGCGGAAGGCCCTGGCGTAGTTGTCCCAGCCGACGAAGTCGAAGTTGAGACTGTAGCCCGTCCAGTCGGTGAAGCTCAGCACGCCGGCCAGGATCATCGGGATGACGAACATCGCGAGGAACACCGCCACGGCGGGAGCGGCCATGATCACGCCGGGGAGGCGGCGGCGCCAGCGCTGCACGGCGCCGCGGTTCTGCCTGGCGCCGTGACGCTGCGGGGCGGTTGTCGCGCTCATCCGTCGAGGCTCCTGTCCGGGGTGGGGCGTTCGTGCCCCGGGGCGGCGGGCGCCCCGGGACACGGAGGGCAGATCAGCCCGCGTTCGCAGCGAACCAGGCATCCATCGCCTCGACGACGTCGGCGGCCGACGTGCCGCCCATCAGCGCCTGCGTCTGGGTGTTGATCTCATTGGCGTAGCCGTCAGGCAGGGTGCGCTCGCCGTAGCCGCCACCGGTGGGGGTGTACGCCTCAGCCGGGGTGTCGGCGACGATCTGCAGCAGCTCCTTGCCGAGGTCGGTCATCTCGTACTCGTAGCCGTCGCGGAAGTTGCCGTCGACCTCGAGCTGATCCGCCACCGCCGTCTTGTCGGTGGTGAGGTACTCGATCAGCTTCGCCGCCGCGTCCTGGTGCTCGCTCACCTTGAGGATCGAGTACGGGCTGGCGATGTTCGCGCCCATGGCCGGTTGCTCGCCGGCATCCATCGCGGGCGCGCGGAAGACCCCGATCTCGGCCGAGTCGGCTGCCTTGGCCTGCGAGCCGGCGAACCAGCTGCCCATGGAGTAGATCGCGGTCTTGCCCGAGAGGAACGACTGCTCGGCATCCGGGTACTTGATGCCCAGCGCCTCCTTCGGCACGTAGCCCTGCTTCACCCAGTCCGAGAAGACCTCGATCGCCGGGCCGTACGTCTCGCCGAAGGTGACCTCGCCGGCCGACATCTCCTGGTACCACTTCGGGTTCTCGGCGATCACCGAGGGCAGGGCCAGCGACTGCAGGGTGTGGCTCGACATCCAGTCGCCGCCCTCCTGGATCGGAGTCCAGCCGGCGTCCTTCAGCTTGCCGAGCGCGGCGGTCAGGTCGTCGACGGTCTCGGGGAGCTCGGTGATGCCGGCCTCTTCGAAGGCAGTCTTGTTGTAGAAGAAGAGGCTCTGCAGCTGCACGCCGATGCCGGCCATGAGGTACTTGCCGTCCATCGAGTACTGCTCGGCGAGCGGGCCGTTCTTGGCCCATTCGTACTGCGAGAGATCGACGAGCTCTGGAGCGAGCTTGCCGTTCGGAGCGAGCGACTGCACGATGTCGGGGGCGTCGCCGGATGCCAGCAGGCGGGGCACGGCGGCGGCGACGCCTTCGGCGCCCGGGTCCTGGATGACGACGTCGATGTTCTCGTTCGCCTTCTCGAACGGGGCGACGAGCTCGTTCCAGAACTCCTCGGTGAGGTTGGGCGTGACGTTCACGAGCATCCGCAGGGTGACCTTCTCGTTCGAGTCACCGCCCTCGCCGGCGCCGGCGCTGCCGCTGCAGCCCGCCAGGGCGAGTGCCGCGACGGCAGTGATGCCGACCGCGGGAAGAAGTCGAGCCTTGATCATCATTGATCCTTTCGGGGGTGGGTGCTGCTCAGGAGATTACACTAATCGATAATCGTTTGTGAAGCATCCGGTGCTGAGGTCGCGATCGGTTCCGCTGTCTCCGGCTTGTTGCGCGTTCAGGTCGCGATCCCGCTCGCTATTCGGAGTTCTTTGCGCGACGAACTGCGACCTGAGCGGCGCGAGCCGCGAGGCGCGAGGGAGGCGAGGTCAGTCGCGGGCGCGCCGGGCGCGATACGCGGCGACCGCATTGCGGTTCGCGCACGTGGTCGAGCAGTAGCGCTTCGAGCGGTTGCGCGACAGGTCGAGCGCGATGGCCTCGCAGTCCGCGTCGTCGCACACGGCGATGCGGCTGCCCTCGTCTGCGCGGATGACGTCGATCATCGCCATCGCGGTCTCGATGAGGACGCGCTCGGCCAGCGGATGGGCGTCGCCGACCGCGTGCAGGTGCCAGTCGATGCCGTCATGACGCCGCAGCTGCGGGGCGAGCGTGCTCTCGGCGAGGGCCGAGTTCACCTGGGCGACCATCTCGTCGCGAGGGGCGAGCAGCATGGCGCGCAGGCGCCCTCGCAGCTCGCGGAGGGCCGCGACCTCGGCGGCGTCGCGGTCGATGCGGCCCGTGTAGGGGAAGAGCGAGAGGAACGCGCGCTCATCGGCGATCGTCGTGAGGGTGTCGGGTTCCTCGGCAGAGTTCACCAGCCAGACGGCCGAGCGCAGAGCGCCCTCGGTGTCATCGGTGAAAATCATGTTGACACCTTACATCGCGCGGGGATAGTGTCACATCTCATGAGCACCGTCGTCGATGACATCCGCCTGCCGGCCGCGCGCCGCGGGGTCAACATCGGACTGCTCTTCGCCCTCGGAGCGGCTTTGTCGTTCGGCACCTCGGGAGTCTTCGCGCGCGGTCTGATCGACGCCGGCTGGACCCCGGGTGCCGCGGTCACCGTGCGCATGTGGGTCGCGGCGATCGTGCTGCTCGTGCCCACGCTGATCGCGCTGCGCGGGCGCTGGGCCATGGTGCGCAAGAACGCCGGGATGATCGTGATGTACGGCCTGCTCGCCGTCACGACCGCGCAGCTCTGCTACTTCCAGGCGGTCGCCGTGATGGATGTCGGCATCGCCCTGCTCATCGAGTACACGGCCCCGATCGCGGTGATCCTCTGGCTGTGGGTCCGACGCGGTGAGCGCCCGAGCCGGCGCAGCATCATCGGCGCCGTGATCGCGTTCGCCGGACTCGTGCTCATGCTCGACGTGCTGACCGGCGGCGACGTGAACGTCGGCGGCATCCTCTTCGCGCTCGGCGCGATGGTGGGCGCGGCGACCTACTTCGTGCTCTCGGGGCGGGGCGACACCGGTCTGCCGCCCATCGCCCTCGCCGGCCTCGGTCTGCTGATCGGCTCGATCGGCCTGACGGTCGCCGCGGTCGTCGGCGTGCTGCCCTTCGCATGGACGACGGCCGACGTCGAGTTCCGTCTGATGACCGTGCCGTGGTTCGTGCCGGTGATCGCGGTCGGGGTCATCGCGACGGCTCTCGCCTACGGCCTCGGCATCGCCTCGACCCGCATCCTCGGCTCGCGGCTGGCGTCGTTCATCGCGCTCTCCGAGGTGGTCGCGGCGATGGTGTTCGGCTGGCTCATGCTCGGGCAGGTGCCCGGTCCCGTCCAGGCGATCGGAGGGATGCTGGTGCTCGCCGGCGTCATCGTCGTCAAGCTCGGGGAGGCCGAGGTGGCGGCGCCCCCGCATCCGGCTCCGCCTGAGGCCGGCCGGCCGGAAGCCGATCGGCTTCCGGCGGCCGTCTGAGCTGACCGGCTGAGCGTTCACAACTCAGGACACCCCGCGTGAAACGGGCTGTTCTCGCCGCCGGGCGGCCCCGATCCGAGCGTCCGTCCTGAATTGTGAACACCGCAGTCGCGCACACGCGGGTCAGGCGATCCGGCGGCGGTACGCGAGCATCGCGAACAGGTACGCGACGATGAGGATGCCGACGCACCAGGCGAGCGCGATCCAGATCTCCGAGCCCACCGGGCGCCCGGCGAACAGGGCCTGGATCGAGTTCACGATCGAGGTGACGGGCTGGTTCTCGGCGAACCAGCGCACCGGCCCCGGCATCGTCTCGGTCGGCACGAACGCCGAGCTGATGAACGGCAGGAAGATCAGCGGGTACGAGAACGCACTCGCTCCGTCGACCGTCTTGGCCGTCAGGCCCGCGATCACCGCGAGCCAGGTGAGGGCGAGCGTGAACAGCGCCAGGATGCCCAGCACCGCCAGCCACTCGAGCACGCCGGCCGAGGTGCGGAAGCCCATCGCGAACCCCACCCCGAAGATGATGGCGACGGTCACCCCGTTGGCGACGAGCGACGTGAGCACGTGCGCCCACAGCACGCTCGACCGTGCGATCGGCATGGAGTGGAACCGCTCGAAGATGCCGCCCTGCAGATCGGTGAACAGCCGGAACGCCGTGTAGGCGATGCCGGATGCGATCGCGATCAGCAGGATGCCGGGAAGCAGGTAGTCGACGTAGCTCGCGTCTCCGATGCTCTGGCGCAGCGCCCCGCCGAACACGAACGTGAACAGCAGCATCAGCGCGATCGGGGTGACGGCGGTCGTGATGATCGTGTCGGGGCTGCGGAAGATGTGCCGCAGCGACCGGCCGGTGAGAGTGGCGGTGTCTGCCCATGCGTGGGTGGTCATGCTGCGTCCCTCCTTGTGACGGCGAGGAAGATCTCCTCGAGAGTGGGCTGCTTCTCGACGTACTCGACCCTCGCGGCGGGCAGCAGGCCCTTCAGCTCGGCGAGCGTGCCGTGCGCGATGATGCTGCCCTCGTGCAGGATCGCGATGCGGTCGGTGAGGTGCTCCGCCTCGTCGAGGTACTGCGTGGTGAGCAGCACGGTGCGTCCGGAGCCCGCGAGCTCTTTCACGATGTCCCACACCTCGATGCGGGCCTCGGGGTCGAGACCAGTGGTCGGCTCGTCGAGGAAGATCACCTTGGGGTCGCCGACCAGGCTCATCGCGATGTCGAGTCGGCGGCGCATGCCGCCGGAGTAGGTGCCGGCGCGCCGGCTGCCGGCATCCGTCAGCCGGAAGCGGGCGAGCAGGGCATCCGCCACGCCGCCCGGGTCAGGCAGGTGCCGCAGCTTCGCCACGAGGACGAGATTCTCGCGCCCGGTGAGCACCTCGTCGACGGCGGCGAACTGGCCGGTCAGGCTGATCGACTCCCGCACGCGCCGAGCGTCGGCTGCCACATCGGATCCGAGGACGGATGCCGTGCCGGCATCCGCCGGCAGCAGCGTCGACAGGATCCTGACGAGGGTGGTCTTGCCTGCGCCATTGGATCCGAGCAGGGCGAAGATGCTGCCCTTCGCCACGTCGAGGTCGACTCCGCGCAGCACGGCGAGCTCGCCGTACGACTTGCGGATGCCGCGGACGCGGATCGCGCTGGCGGCTGTGTCGTCCATCATGATCGTTCCCCTTCTTCTCGTCGTGCGGTCTCGATCGCCTCGGCGAGGCGGGCGCGCTCCTTGTCGATCCAGCGGGTGCCGGCGTACGACTGCGCGAAGGTCTCGGTGAAGTCGACGGGGTCGTCTCCCGTGATCTCGCCGACCGGGATGCCATCGATCGCGGCCCGCTCCCAGAGGTCCGCGAGGTCGACGAACATCTGGGTGAGGGTGTCTCCGTCGGTCACGCCGCCGTAGTACAGCAGGTAGCGGTGCATCGCCGTGGCGGCGGTGCGGTGGGGTTCGGGCAGTGCGTCGATGCGGCCCTTGGCGTTCTTGTACTGCTTCTTCTGCTCGAGCGATCCGGTGAGCGCTTCGATCCACTTGGCGGCCATGTCAGTTCTCTCCTTCAGAGGCGGTGTTCGTGGTGTCGGTGTCGGTGTCGGTGTCGGGGGAGCGGAGCTGATCGATACGCTCGGTGAGGAAGGCCCAGGTGCTCCAGAACTCCGCGAGCTCCTGCGCTCCCTGCGCGTTGAGGGTGAACACCTTGCGCGGTGGTCCCTTCTCGCTGGGCACCTTCTCGACGTCGACGAGGCCCTTCTGCTCGATGCGCACGAGAAGCGCATACACGGTGCCCTCGGCGATCTCGACGAAGCCGCGGTCGCGCAGCTGCGTGGTGATCTCGTATCCGTATGCGGGGTGCCCCGCGAGCAGGGCGAGGACGATTCCCTCGAGTGTGCCCTTGAGCATCTCGGTCATCTGCTTGCCCACATCGACCCTCCGTTCCAGTACTCAGTGATGTTGACTACCGGTACATAGTAACACTGAGTAGCCCGAGCGCAAGGGGAAATCGAGATTCGTTTATGTATACGTAGATCCATGCAAGCGCAGAGATTCTGGCATCCGGTCGCCTTTGTGTATACGCTGAGGGTATGAGCACCGTCGTCGACCGCGTCAGAGCGAGCGATCGCGCCTACGAGACCCTGCTCGAAGAGATCCAGTCGGGCACCCTCCCCGCAGGCACCGTGCTGGGCGAGGTCGAGCAGGCGACCAGGCTCGGCGTCAGCCGCACGCCCATGCGCGAGGCGCTGCGCCGCCTCGCCGCCGACGGCCTCGCCGTGCAGCAGTCCCCGCGCGTGACCGTCGTCGCGGGGCTGGATGCCGACGACATCCGCGCCCTGTTCGAGATCCGCCGTGCTCTCGAGGAGACCTCGGCCCGCCTCGCCGCTCAGCGGGGGGATGCCGGTGCCTTCGCGGCTCTGGCCGACGAGTTCGACCACGTCGACCTCGACGGCGCCGAGGGCCGCGACGCCTACTACGGGCTCATCGCCCGCCTCGACGCCCAGCTCGACGCCGCCGTGGGCAACGACTACCTCTCCTCAGCCCTCCGCACCGTCCGCACCCACCTCGTGCGCGTGCGACGGATGGCTCGCGACAAACCCGAGCGGCTCGCCGCCTCGGCGCGCGAGCACCTGCTGATCGCCCGCGCCCTGGCATCCGGCGACGCGGATCTCGCCGCCCACGCCACCCACGTCCACCTGCACAACGCTCTCGAGAGCATCCTGCAGTCCCTCACGGAAGGAACACGATGACCGTCAACCACCACGTCCGCGTCTACCGCTCGGAAGAAGAGCTCCCCCGCGAGGAGCAGCTCGCCTGGAAGATCGCACAGGTCGCCGTCGACCCCGTCGAGGTCGAGCCCGAGGTGGTCGACATGATCGTCAACCGCATCATCGACAACGCGTCGGTCGCCGCGGCATCCCTCACCCGCGGCCCGATCAACGCGGCCCGCGCCCAGGCGTTCAGCCACCCCGTCTCGACCGGCGGCAGAGGAGCCACCGTCTTCGGCTGCGCCCTCGACGAGCGCACCAGCCCCGAGTGGGCGGCATGGGCGAACGGCGTCGCCGTGCGCGAGCTCGACTACCACGACACCTTCCTCGCCGCCGAGTACTCGCACCCTGGCGACAACATCCCGCCGATCGTCGCCGTCGCCCAGCACACGGGAGCCGATGGCCGCGCGCTCGTGCGCGCCCTCGCCACCGGCTACGAGATCCAGGTCGACCTCGTGAAGGCGATCTCGCTGCACAAGCACAAGATCGACCACGTCGCGCACCTCGGCCCTTCGGCCGCCGCCGGCATCGGCACCCTGCTCGGCCTCGACGCCGAGACCATCTACCAGGCCATCGGCCAGGCCCTGCACACCACCACCGCCACCCGCCAGAGCCGCAAGGGCGAGATCTCGACCTGGAAGGCGCACGCCCCGGCCTTCGCAGGCAAGATGGCCGTCGAGGCCGTCGACCGCGCCATGCGCGGCCAGACCTCGCCCTCGCCGATCTACGAAGGCGAAGACGGCGTGATCGCCTGGATGCTCGACGGCAAGGACGCCTCGTACGAGGTGCCCCTGCCCGCAGCAGGCGAGCCCAAGCGCGCGATCCTCGACACGTACACCAAGGAGCACTCGGCCGAGTATCAGGCGCAGGCGATCATCGACCTCGCGCGCCGCCTCGGCACCGCGCGGCCCGAGCTGCGCGACCCGGCGAACATCCAGTCGATCGTGCTGCACACCAGCCACCACACGCACAACGTGATCGGCTCGGGCGCGAACGATCCGCAGAAGTACGACCCGACCGCCTCGCGCGAGACGCTCGACCACTCGATCCCGTACATCCTGGCGGTCGCGCTGCAGGACGGCACCTGGCACCACGTCGACTCGTACACCCCCGAGCGTGCGGGGCGCGCAGACACCGTCGAGCTGTGGAACAAGATCACCACTGCCGAGGACCCGGAGTGGACCCGCCGCTACCACTCCATCGACCCCGCAGAGAAGGCGTTCGGCGGACGCATGGAGATCACGCTGACCGACGGCACCACGGTGGTCGACGAGATCGCCGTCGCCGACGCGCACCCGCTGGGCGCGCGCCCCTTCACCCGCGAGAACTACATCCGCAAGTTCCGCATCCTCGCCGAGCCCGTGCTCGAGGTGGCCGAGATCGAGCGCTTCCTGGCGCTGGTGCAGAGGCTCCCCGAGCTCACCGCCGACGAGGTGCAGGAGCTCTCGATCGTCGCGAAGCCGCGCCTGCTGGCATCCGCCGATGCCCCGAAGGGCCTGTTCTGAAAGTCTGACCCGCCGTCGAATCGCTCAACTGGCCGTCTCCCGGCTGGTTTCGCCGCCAGTTGAGCGATTCGAGAGATGAAGAAGGTTCTCATGCTGTACTCCACCACTCCGGCGCACGAGAAGCGTCGCGCGTTCCGGGAGCGGCTCGCGTCAGGCGAGCTGCTGCGGTTCCCTGGGGCGTTCAACCCGCTCAGCGCCCGGCTCATCGAGCAGAAGGGCTTCGAAGGCGTCTACATCTCGGGTGCCGTGCTGTCGGCCGACCTCGGCCTTCCCGACATCGGGCTCACGACGCTCACCGAGGTCGCCGGCCGCGGCCAGCAGATCGCGCGGATGACCGAGCTGCCGGCGATCATCGACGCCGACACCGGGTTCGGCGAGCCGATGAACGTCGCCCGCACGATCCAGGCCCTCGAAGACGCCGGCATCGCCGGTGCGCACATCGAAGACCAGATCAACCCGAAGCGATGCGGGCATCTCGACGGCAAGTCGGTCGTCGACGAGGACACGGCCGTCAAGCGCATCCGGGCTGCGGTCGACGCACGCCGCGACGAGAACTTCCTCATCATGGCGCGCACCGACATCGCCGCCGTCGACGGACTCGAGGCGGCGAAAGACCGCGCCAGGGCGCTGGTGGATGCCGGGGCCGACGCGATCTTCCCCGAGGCGATGCGCTCGCTCGAGGAGTTCGCCGCGATCCGGGATGCCGTGGACGTGCCGATCCTCGCCAACATGACCGAGTTCGGCAAGAGCGACCTGTTCTCGGTCGACCAGCTGCGCGACGTCGGCGTGAACATCGTGATCTGGCCGGTCTCGCTGCTGCGCATCGCGACGGGTGCGGCCGGTCGCGCACTCGATACCCTGAACGACGAGGGGCACCTGACCTCGAAGCTCGGCGAGATGCAGCACCGCGCCGATCTCTATGATCTGATCGACTACGAGTCGTACAACCACTTCGACTCGGGAGTCTTCACCTTCACCGTGAGCAGGGAGCAGCTATGAGCGAGTCCGAGATCAGGAAGGGCCTGGCGGGGGTCGTCGCCGACGTGACGGCCATCAGCAAGGTCAACCCCGAGACCAACAGCCTGCTCTACCGCGGATACCCGGTGCAGGAGCTCGCGGCGACCCAGTCGTTCGAGGCCGTCGCCTACCTGCTGTGGCATGGCGAGCTGCCGACCGATGCGCAGCTGGCGGAGTTCCGTGCGACCGAGCGCGCTCACCGCGCCCTCACGCCCGAGGTCAAGGCCGCGATCGACGCCCTGCCGCTCGACTCGCACCCGATGGACGAGGTGCGCACGGCGGTCAGCGTGATCGGCGCGTTCGAGACCGCGGGCACGGGCAATGTGCTGGATGCCGTGGGCACCCCCGAGCAGAACCTGCAGCGCAGCCTGCAGCTGTTCGCGGTGCTGCCGGCCGTGGTCTCGTACGGCCAGCGCCGTCGCCGCGGTCAGGAGCTCGTCGAGTCGAGGGACGACCTCGACTACGCCGCGAACTTCCTGTGGCTGACGTTCGGAGAAGAGCCGCATGAGACGGTCGTCGACGCGTTCAACCGGTCGATGATCCTGTACGCCGAGCACTCGTTCAACGCGTCGACCTTCACCGCCCGCGTGATCACCTCGACCCTGAGCGATCTGTACTCGGCCGTGGTGGGTGCGATCGGCGCGCTCAAGGGCCCGCTGCACGGCGGGGCCAACGAGGCCGTGATGCACATCTTCGACGAGATCGGATCGGCCGACCGGGTCGTGCCCTGGCTCGACAAGGCGCTCGCCGAGAAGCGCAAGATCATGGGCTTCGGCCACCGGGTGTACAAGCGGGGCGACTCGCGGGTGCCGACCATGAAGGCGGCGCTCGACTCGCTCGTCGAGCACTACGGCCGCCCCGACGTGGCCGAGCTGTACGAGACGCTCGAGAGCGAGTTCGTCGAGCGCAAGGGCATCTACCCGAACCTCGACTATCCGTCGGGCCCGGCGTACAACCTGATCGGCTACGACACGCTCACCTTCACGCCGCTGTTCATCGCGGCGCGCATCGTCGGCTGGACGGCGCACATCGCCGAGCAGCAGGGCGCGAACGCGCTGATCCGCCCTCTGTCGGCGTACAACGGCGTCGACGAGCGGCACATCCAGGCCTACGTGCCCGACACCGCGGCGATCGACGTGCAGGAGCGCCCGGAGGAAGCCGCCGGCTGACCGCATCCCGCTCTCGCTCCGACCGCGAGACACCACTTCGGGCATGAGAAACCACGTGTGAGCGTGGGTTTCATGCCCGAAGTGGTTTCTCGGCGATGGGGCTACTGGCGGTCGCGGGGGTGGGTGCCGGTGCGCTCGCCGGTCTCGAGTGCGGCGACGGCGGTGAGATCGTCGGCGTCGAGGTCGAAGCCGTCGAGGTCGAGGTTCTGACGCAGGCGGTCCGGATGCACGGACTTGACCACCGCGGCTCCGCCCAGCTGCAGGTGCCAGCGCAGGATGACCTGGGCGACCGACACCGCGTGCTTCGCCGCGATGCCGGTCAGGGTGGGGTCGTCGAGCAGCCGCCCGCGACCGAGCGGACTCCACGCCTGCGTGACGATGCCGTGCTCTGCATGGAACGCACGCAGCTCATGCTGCGGCAGCCACGGGTGCGACTCCACCTGGTTGAGGGCGGGGGCGACGCCGGTGTCGTCGATGAGGCGACGCAGGTCGTCGATCTCGAAGTTGGCGACGCCGATCGTGCGCACGCGCCCCTGCTGCTGCAGCTCGATGAGCCCACGCCAGACGTCGACGAAAGCGCCCCGCGTCGAGCGCGGCCAGTGGATCAGATACAGGTCGAGCGGCCCGATGCCGAGGTCGCGCTCGGACTGCGCGAAGTCGGCGAGCGCCTGCGCCCGGCTCTGCACAGGATCGCCCCAGAACTTCGAGGCGACGAGCAGCTCGTCGCGCCGGCCCGACGCGCGGATCGCCGCGCCCAGCTCGCGCTCGTTGCCGTAGAACTGCGCGCCGTCGACCAGCCGATAGCCGGCTCCGATCGCGGCGAGAGCCACCTCGCGGGTCTGCTCGACCGGCACCTTGTAGAGGCCGAAGCCGAGTGCGGGAAGCCGGGTGCCGTCGGCGAGGGGGAGCGATGCGGGCATGCCGACATCCTGGCACGGGAGCGTTGCGCCTCGAGATGCGTGCTCGTCGCGTGCGACGCGTGGTGCGGGGGACGGGGGAATCACGCCACAGAGGTCTTGTGCCGGCCGTTGTGATACCGGTAACATCCGAGGCAGCTGATCCCATGCCGTGGCATCCGTCGTATCTCGAGGAGGAGAGACCCGCACCGAACCCGGTGGCCCGGCCCAGCTGAGACAGCGGCTCCGCCGCCGGCCGACCGGCCGATCCCCACCGCCGTCCTCGGCGCGTCCTCTCGGCACCCCCGTGCCGCAGCGGCCTCAGGCCGCTGCTCGAGCGCGCCTGCGCTCTGTCGCGCCCGTGAACGGCCGATGCAGTAGAAGGAGTACGTACACGTGAGAACAATCGACAACGACGTCCGCCGCGTGCGGCGTCGATCGGCGCGTCGCGTCGCCGCCCTGGCGGGCGTGACGGCACTGATCGCCTCATCGGCGGTCGCCATCGGCCAGTCCGCTTCGGCGGCGCCGGTCTCCCTCGCGCCGCAGGCCGTCGTCGCGGCCGGTCCTGAGGTGCCGCCGGTGCCGGGCAACCTGCTGCCCGACGGCCGCTTCGCCGGGGACTACGTCGGATGGGCGAACACCAGAGGCGGGACTCTCGCCCTGAGCACGGATGCCGCCACCGGAACGCACTCGCTGTCCGTGACGGGGCGTGAGAACACCCAGTCCGGTCCGTTCGCGAACGTCAGCGGGCGGCTCGAGACGGGCGCCACCTACCGGATGAGCGGCAAGCTGAAGTACACCGAGGGCGCGGACACGCAGCGGTTCAACTTCACCTTCTGCCCGACGAACTTCAACGGCTGCGCCGACTACGGAACCACGTTCACGAAGGGCGAGTGGGGCTCGTTCACCCAGCAGTTCACGGCCGAGGCCAAGCACGCCGCCGCGGGCTGGTTCTTCGTCGAGACCCCATGGGGATCGGGCGCGCTGCAGGACTTCGCGGTCGACGAGCTCTCGCTCATCAAGATCGCCGATGCTCCGGAGCAGCCGGCCTTCACGAGCCTCGAGCAGGTGCAGACCAAGCCGATCGGCGACCACAACCCGCTGGTCGGCCACAAGTTCGGCGCAGACCCGCACCACCTCGTCTACAACGGCCGCCTCTACATCTACTCGACCGACGACACGCAGCAGTACGAGGCGAACAGCAAGGACGCCAACGGGCTGCCGACCCAGTCGAACGGCTACGGTGCGATCACCCGGCTCAACGTGATGTCGACCAGCGACATGGTCAACTGGGTCGACCACGGAGCGGTGCCGATCGCGCGCGAGGGCGGTGCGGCACCATGGGCCCGCAACTCGTGGGCACCCGCGGCCATCGAGAAGGACGGAAAGGTCTACCTGTACTTCTGCGACAGCGGCACGGGAACCGCCGTGGTCGTCGGGGGCTCGCCGCTCGGCCCGTGGACCGATCCGCTCGGCAAGAAGATCGTCCCCGACACCGTGTCGCGCGACTACATCGCCTCGGGCGGATTCCCGGCGGGCATGTGGCTCTTCGACCCCGAGGTGTTCATCGACGACGACGGTCAGGCGTACCTCTACTTCGGCGGCAACTCGCAGATCGGCACCGCTCCGAACGTGCAGGGCCCGCAGAATCCCAAGTCGACCCGCGTGGTCAAGCTGAAGGACGACATGGTCACGCTCGACGGCGACCCGGTCGAGATCGACGGCCCCGGCATGTTCGAGGCGTCGAGCATGTTCAAGCGCGACGGCAGGTACTACTACTCGTACTCGTCGAACTTCCAGGTGAAGGCCGAGGCGGGCAAGTACCCGAGGACGGGCGCGATCGCGTACATGATGACCGATGATCCGATGGACCTGCCGGCCTCGAAGTACGCAGGAGAGGCGTTCCTGAATCAGTCGACGTTCTTCGGTGCGGGCAACGGGGGCAACAACCACTCCGACATGTTCGAGTTCAAGGGCGAGACCTACTTCACCTATCACGCGCAGACGCGCGGCGCGGCGTGGGCTGCGGCTCTCGGCACACCGGGGTCGACCCAGGGCTATCGCTCGGTGCACATCGACAAGCTCGAGTTCAACGAAGACGGCACCATCAAGCCGATCGTCGGAACGCGCGCCGGCGTCGAGCAGGTCGAGGCCTTCGACCCGTACCGCACGTTCGAGGCCGAGACCCTCGCCTGGCAGCTCGGCCTCGCCGTCACCAAGACGGATGCCCCGTCTGTCGAGTTCCCCGAGCACAACGGCGGCGGCAACATGGTGCTGTCGAAGGTCGACGATGGGGACTTCGCGGGTATCTCGGGTGTCGACTTCGGCGACGGCGCGAAGACGGTGTCCGCCCGGGTGAAGCCGCTCGTCGCGGGCGGCAGCGTCCAGGTGCGACTCGACCAGGTCGACGGCCCGGTCGTCGCCGAGATCCCGCTTACGGGAGCTCTCGGAGAGTGGACCACCGTGCAGGCCGATGTGGAAGGGGCGACCGGTGAGCACGACGTGTTCTTCGTGTTCGCCGCGCCCGAAGGCGCCGAGGACGGCGCCGGCCTCGCCGAGGTCGACAACTGGGCGTTCGAGCGCGACATCGCGCCGGTGCTGCCGTTCACGGTCGACGTGACCGATCGCTGCCTGGCGGGCAAGTTCGTCAGCCTGACCATCGGCGTGACCAACGGCGCCGCCGTGCCGGCTTCGTTCACGGTGGAGACCCCGTACGGACGCCGGGGCATCGGCGCGGTCGACGCCGGTGCCGCTGCGTCGACGGTGGTGAACACCAAGCGGGCCGTCGTGCCCGAAGGCGCGATCACCGTCTCCGCGACCGCCGTGGTGGACGGCGAGCGGGTCGACGTGACGCAGGAGATCGCGACACCGGTCGCGCGCTGCGGCTGATCGCGATCCGCCATCGGGGCCGGCCGGAGTACGCTTCGGCCGGCCCCTCATTGTGCCGCCCGAGTCGTTCCCGATAACATCGCGACAAGCACGCTCGACGGAGGACCGCATGGCGAACGTCGGTTCAGACAAGCCGAACATCAGGCAGGTCGCGACGATCGCGGGTGTCTCGCACATGACTGTCTCGCGGGTGCTCAACGACTACCCGAACATCAAGCCCGAGACGCGACGTCGCGTGCTCGAGGCGATCGAAGAGCTCGACTACCGTCCGAACCTCGTCGCGAGGGCTCTGGCCACGCAGCGCAGTCAGCGCATCGGAGTGATCGTCGAGAGCGCGGTGGCGCACGGCCCGACCAGCATCCTCCGGGCCGTCGAGCTCGCCGCCCGCGGCGCCGGCTATTCCGTGACGCCCATCGCGCTCCTCGAAGGCGACCCGTTGACCCCGCAGGACGCGGTCGACAGCCTCACCACTCAGGGGGTCGATGCGATCTGCGTGATCGCCCCTCGGTCGTCGTCCGTGGCCGCACTGCGCCGCGTCGCCATGAGCGTGCCGATGCTGGTGATCAAGGCGGATGCCGATCCGACGTTCCTCACGGTGTCGATCGACCAGAACGCGGGAGCCGCGCTGGTCGTCGACCACCTCGTCTCTCTCGGCCACCGCGACATCCTGCACGTATCGGGGCCTCTCGACTGGCTCGACGCCCGAGCGCGTGAGCGGGCCTTCCACACCAGGGCGAAGTCGTGGGGAGTGCGTGAGCGGCCGATCGTCGTGGGCGACTGGAGTGCGGACTTCGCCTACGACTTCGCGATCGGCCTGAAGCGGCTGCCTGACTTCACCGCGATCTTCGCCGCCAACGACGACACCGCGATCGGCCTCATCCACGGTCTGCACGAACGCGGGTTCGACGTGCCGGGCGATCTCAGCGTCGTCGGCTTCGACGACGTGCCGCTGGCCCGCCACTTCCTGCCGCCTCTCACCACCGTCCGTCAGGATTTCGAGGCGCTGGGCTCGGCCGCGGTCGAGATGCTGCGCGCGGCCATCGAGAAGCGCGAGATCCCTCAGGTCACGCGCATCCCCACCGAGCTCGTCGTGCGCGAATCGACCGCGGCGCCGAGGGAGGTGCGGTGACCGGCACGTCCGTCGACCCCATCGTCGAGATGCTCGGGATCACGGTCGACTTCCCCGGTATGCGCGCGCTCGACGGTGTCGACTTCCGGCTCTTCCCCGGTGAGGTGCACGCCCTCATGGGCGAGAACGGAGCCGGCAAGTCGACGCTCATCGGCGTGCTCACGGGCACGCGCCGCCCGGCCGCGGGCATGCTGCTCGTCGACGGCGATGCGCGCGAGTTCTCGGGCGTCGCGGCGAGCCGCGGGGCGGGCATCGCGACCGTGTTCCAGGAGGCGCAGCTCAGCCCGAACCTCAGCGTCGCCGAGAACGTGATGCTGGGGCGTGAGCGCCGGGGGCGCCTCGGCATCGACTGGCGCCGCACCAGGGCGGATGCCGCTCGAGCGCTCGCCCGGCTCGGCCTCGACGAGCTCGACCCGCGCACACCGCTGACGCAGCTGTCGCCCGCGCAGAAGCAGCTGGTGGCGCTGGCGCGATCGGTCGTCGACGAACCACGGGTGCTGGTGCTCGACGAGCCGACAGCGAGCCTCGACCAGGCAGAGGTCACGACGCTCATGCGGGTGATCCGCGGACTGCGCGACGGTGGCACGGCCATCCTGTTCGTGTCGCACTTCCTCGAGCAGGCGTTCGCGATCAGCGACAGGATGACCGTGCTGCGGGGCGGCAGGAAGATCGGCGAGCACGCCACGCGCGATCTCGAGCGCGCCGATCTCATCTCGCAGATGCTCGGCAAGGACATCGAGGGGCTGCGCGCCCTCGGGTCGGAGCGCAAGGCGCACCACTACCAGGCCGAGGGCGAGCCGGTGCTCAGGGCAGAGGGCATCGGTCGTCGCGGAGTGCTCGCGCCGACCGACGTCGAGGTGCACCGAGGCGAGATCGTCGGATTCGCCGGGCTGCGCGGCTCCGGCCGCACCGAGCTGGCGTCGCTTCTCGGCGGAGCGCTGCGCCCCGATGCCGGCGACCTGCAGGTCTCGGGGGAGCGGGTCGCTCTGCGCAGCCCGTCGGCGGCACTGCGCAGGCGCATCTCGCGTTCGAGCGAGAGCAGGCGCACCGACGGGATCATCGCCGGGCTGACCGCGCGCGAGAACATCCTGCTCTCGCTGCAGGCGGTGCGGGGGTGGACGCGTCCGGTGTCGAGGGCGGAGCAGGCCGGGCTGGTGGATGCCTGCATCGACGCGCTGCATCTCGACCCTGACGAGCTCGACCGTCCGGTCGAGCTGCTGTCGGGTGGCACCCAGCAGAAGGTCATGCTCGCCCGGGCGCTGATCGTCAGGCCCCATGTGCTGATCCTCGACGAGCCGACCCGCGGCATCGACGTCTCGGCGAAGCTGGAGATCCAGCGGCGCGTCAGCCGGCTGGCTGCCGAGGGGACGGCCGTGGTGTTCATCTCGTCCGAGCTGGAAGAGGTCGTGCGGCTGAGCGACCGGATCCTCGTGCTCAAGGATCGCGAGAAGATCGGCGAGCTGAGCAACGGACCGGGGGTCACGGTCGACACGGTCGTCGAGATGATCGCCGCCGACCACGCCTGACGGCGCCGTCGACGGTCGCGGAAAGATCTCTTGTGCTCTGAGGAATGTTCCCGGTAACATCCTTGCCAGGACGCACCCACGTCCTGCGAACCCACACCGGACCATCACGGTCCACCCGGGCGGCACCCGGTCTCAAGGAGGAGAACAATGTCTGCAAAGAGGCACATCACAGCGGTACTCGGCTTCGCCGCGGTCGGCGCGCTCGCGCTCGGCCTGACGGGCTGCAGCGGAGGGGCGGCCGATGCGGACGCGGGCGCCGACGGCGGCTCCGGCGAACTGATCAACGTCGGCTTCGTCGCGGTCGGCCCCGAGGGCGGCTGGCGCCAGGCGAACGAGCAGAACATCAAGGACACGTTCACCGAGGAGGCCGGGTACGAGCTCAGCTACGCACCCGCGGCCAACCTCGACCAGAAGTCGCAGATCGACAGCTTCACCGCCTTCGTCGATGAGGGCGTCGACGTGATCCTGCTCTCGGCGACCGAGGCCACCGGCTGGGAGGACTCGCTCAAGCTCGCGCAGGAGGCCGAGATCCCGGTCATCCTGCTCGACCGCGGCATCGAGCCCGACGACGACAGCCTGTACGTCACCCGCATCGCGCCCGACAACGTCGAGGTCGCCAAGGAGGTCGGCGCCTGGGCGGCGAGCGCCTTCCCCGACGGCGGCAACTACGTCGTGCTCGAGGGCCCGGCCGGTGTCGGCGTCGTGAACGAGCGCAACAAGGGCTTCGAAGAGGGCCTGGGCGGCGCGCAGCTGACCAAGGTCGACGCGCAGACGGCGAACTGGTCGACGGAGGAGGGCAAGAGCGTCCTCGAGACCATGCTCAAGGCCAACGGCAACGACATCCAGTTCGTCTTCGCGCAGAACGACGAGATGGGTCTCGGAGCGGCTCAGGCCGCAGAAGAGGCCGGTCTCGTCGTCGGCGAGGACATCAAGATCGCCACGATCGACGGTACGAAGAACGCGATCCAGGCGCTCGCCGACGGCAAGCTCAGCTACGTGCACGAGTACAACCCGCTCTTCGGAGAGACCGCTCTCGAGGTCGTGCAGAAGGCGCTCGACGGCGAGGACGTCGAGCCGTACATCATCGTCCCGAGCGAGGCGTTCGACTCGGCCGACGCGGCCAAGGCCGTGCTCGCCGACCGCAAGTACTGACCGGGAGCCGGGTGGCGCGCGATGCGCCACCCGGCCTCGTCGACCCAGACGGAGAGACAGCGATGACCGAAGAACTGCCCATCGTGCAGATGCGCGGGATCTCGATTGAGTTCCCCGGGGTGAAGGCCCTGGACGACGTCGAGTTCCGCCTCTTCCCCGGCGAGGTGCACGCCCTGATGGGCGAGAACGGCGCCGGCAAGTCCACCCTCATCAAGGCGCTCACCGGCGTCTACCGGATCGACTCCGGAGCGATCGTGGTGGCCGGGCAGGAGAGACGGTTCGCCGGCACCGGCGACGCGCAGGATGCCGGGATCTCCACGGTCTATCAGGAGGTGAACCTCGCGCCCAACCTCAGCATCGGCGAGAACGTCATGCTCGGGCACGAGGTACGGGGGCCGTTCGGCGTCGACTGGCGAGCCACCCACAGGGCGGCGACCGACGCGCTCGCCCGCCTCGGACTAGACCGGCTCGACACCCGCAGGCCGCTCTCCACTCTCTCGATCGCGATGCAGCAGCTCGTCGCGATCAGCCGCGCCATGGCCATCAAGGCCAAGGTGCTCATCCTCGACGAGCCGACGTCGAGCCTCGACGCCGCCGAGGTCGACGGGCTGTTCCGCGTGATGCGGACCCTGCGCGACCAGGGCGTCGCGATCCTCTTCGTCTCGCACTTCCTCGACCAGATCTACGCGATCAGCGACCGTCTCACGGTGCTGCGCAACGGACGCTACGAGGGCGAGTACCTCACGCGCGAGCTCGACCGGCACGCGCTGATCTCGAAGATGATCGGCAAAGACCTCGATGCGCTGAAGTCGCTCGGCGGAAACCGCCGCACGGCACCGCGCGCATCCGATGAGCAGCCGCTGCTCTCGGCATCCGGAATCGGCCGCCGGGGATCCGTCGAGCCGACCGACCTCGACATCCGCCCGGGCGAGGTGATCGGCCTCGCCGGCCTGCTCGGCTCCGGCCGCACAGAACTCGCCCGCCTGCTCTACGGCGCCGATCGCCCTGACCAGGGGGAGCTGACGCTGCGCGGGCGCTCCGTCAGCATCTCATCGCCCGCCGACGGGCTGGCCGAGCGCATCGCCTTCTCGACCGAGAACCGCCGAGACGAGGGCATCGTCGGCGACCTCACCGTGCGCGAGAACATCATCCTCGCCGTGCAGGCCGAGCGCGGGTGGGCCAGGCCCATTCCGCGCAGGGAGCAGGATGCCCTCGTCGCGAAGTACATCGCCGAGCTGAACGTGCGCCCGGGCGACCCCAACCGCCTCATCAAGAACCTCTCCGGCGGCAACCAGCAGAAGGTGCTGCTGGGTCGCTGGCTCGCCACCCAGCCCGAGCTGCTGATCCTCGACGAGCCGACCCGCGGCATCGATGTCGGAGCCAAGGCGGAGATCCAGGAGGCGGTCGCGGCGCTCGCCGAAGAAGGGGTCGCCGTCGTGTTCATCTCATCGGAGCTCGAAGAGGTCGTCCGCCTCTCGGAGCGGATCGTCGTGCTCAAGGACCATGAGAAGATCGGCGAGATCCAGAACGGGCCCGATGTGACGGCCCAGGAGATCGTCGACATCATCGCGGCGCACGGGACGGATGCCGCGGCAGCCACCCTCGACGACGCGCAGGGCGCACTGCCCGAGACCATCACCGCAACGACCGCAGAGGAGGGCGCGCGATGAACAACGCGACCGCCGTCTGGCGAGACCTCATCCACAAGCCGTTCTTCTGGGGCATCATCGCGATCGTCGCGCTGCTCGCGCTCAACGTGCTGAAGGACCCGGGCTACCTCGCCATCTCGATCAACCCCAACAACGGCAACCTGGTCGGCAACGTGATCGACATCCTGCGTCAGGCGGCCCCGATCATGATGATCGCGATCGGCATGTCGCTGGTGATCGCGACCGCGGGCATCGACCTCTCGGTCGGCTCGATGATGGCCGTCGCCGGAGCGGTGTCGATGGAGTTGCTCAGCGGGCCGGGCGCGACCGGCTCCGCCGGCGCGGCGTTCACCGCGGTGGGGCTGTCGCTGCTCGTCACCGCTGCCCTCGGCGCGGTCAACGGCGTGCTCGTCGCCTATGTGGGGCTGCAGCCGTTCATCGCGACGCTGGTGCTCATGCTCGCAGGTCGCGGCATCGCCAAGGTGATCACGGGCGGGCAGAACACCGCGGCATCCAATGAGTCGTACCGGTGGATCGCCAACGGCTACGTGCTGGGCATCCCCGTCGTCTTCATCCTCGCGGTCGCCATCGTGATCGCCGTCGCCTGGGTGGTGCGGCGCAGCGCCCTCGGCCTCATGATCGAGGCGATCGGCATCAACCCCAAGGCCAGCCGGATGGCCGGGATCAAGCCCAAGGGGCTGCTGCTGACCGCGTACATCCTCAGCGGCGTGCTCGCGGGAGTCGCCGGTGTCATGTCGGTCGGCAGCGTGATGACCGTCGACATCTCGCGCACCGGATACCAGCTGGAGCTCGACGCCATCCTCGCCGTCGTCATCGGCGGAGCCTCTCTCATGGGCGGCAAGTTCTCGCTCTCGGGCGCTTTCGTCGGAGCGCTCCTGATCGCCACCCTCGACAAGACCGTGCTGTTCCTCGGCGTCTCGTCGTCGGCCACTCCGGCGTTCAAGGCGCTCGTCATCATCATCATCTGCCTGCTGCAGTCCGACCGGGTGCGGGCATGGTTCCGTCGGCGCAGGTCGGCGGACCCCGTCCCGGGCGTCGATGCCCCGAAGAAGGAGGTGGCGGCATGAGCTCCGCGACCGCGACCCCTGCCCGTCCCGCCGGCGCGGCGCTCGCCGCCCGAGTCGGACGCAGCGTCACCTCGAATCCGTCGGTGCTGCCGACCATCGCCTCGGTCGTCATCTTCGTCGGCATGATCGTCTACGGCGAGATCGCGTACGGGCGCATCGTGCAGGCCAGCACCCTGTCGAACCTGCTCATCAACAACGCGCACCTCATCGTGCTCGCCGTCGCCCTGACCTTCGTCATCATCACGGGCGGCATCGACCTGTCGGTCGGCTCGATCATCGCCTTCTCGTCGGTCGCGGGCGTGATGCTGGTGAACGCGGGATGGAACCCGTTCGCGGTCGCGGTGACGATGATCGTGATCGGCGCACTCTTCGGCCTCGTCTCCGGCGTGCTGATCCGGTACTTCAACGTGCAGCCGTTCATCGCCACGCTCGCGATGATGTTCCTCGGACGAGGGCTCGCCTCGCTGCTGAGCACTCAGCCCGAGCGGCTGCCCGAGGACTCGGGCCTGCGGTGGATCGGCGAGAAGATCAAGCTCATCGACGGTCCCAAGGTCAACGACCTGACCGTCACTCCGGCGGTGATCGTCGCCGTGGTCGTCGTGCTCGCCGCGTTCTTCGTGCTGCACCGCACGCGCACCGGTCGCACCGTGTACGCGATCGGCGGCTCCGAGAACTCGGCGCTGCTCATGGGCCTGCCGGTTCATCGCACCAAGGTGCTCGTCTACGTGATCAGCGGGGCACTCGCGGGTCTCGCCGCGGTGCTCTACACCGCTCGCCTCGGCACCGCGCAGAACATCACCGGCATCGGCTGGGAGCTCGATGCCATCGCGGCCGCGGTCATCGGCGGCACGGTGCTCACGGGCGCCTACGGCTACGTGCTCGGATCGGTCGTCGGAGCGCTGGTGCTGGGCCTCATGACCGTCCTCATCACGCGGGACGGCGGGATCCCGCCCGAGATGACGACGATCATCACCGGCGGCATCCTGCTCGTGTTTGTGCTGCTGCAGCGCGCGGTCACCCGCAAGAAGGAGTAGCGCGACGGGTCGTACACTCGGGACGATGAGCGGAACGGGTCAGGCGCCTCAGCGCACGGCGGGTGTGCGCGAGGTCGCCGCGCTCGCCGGGGTCTCGCGTCAGACCGTGTCGCGCGTGCTCAACGAGCATCCGGAGGTCGCGACGGCGACGCGAGAGCGCGTGCTCGCGGCCATGGCAGAGCTCGGCTACCGCATGAACAACGCGGCGCGTGCCCTCGGCACGCGCCGATCCCGAACCCTCGGGGTGCTCGCCTCGGATGCCCTGCAGTACGGTCCGTCGCGCAGCATCGCCGCGATCGAGGCCTCGGCCCGAGAGGCGGGCTACTGGGTGAGCGCCGCGTTCGCGGACGCCGGCGACGCCGCCGCGGTGGTGTCGGCGGTCGAGCATCTCGTCGCACAGGGCGTGGAGGGCATCGTCGTCGTCGCGCCCCACGCCGGCACCCTCGAGGCGCTCGACGAGCTGCGCACCGGCGTGCCGGTCGTCACCCTGCACTCCTCGGATCGCGGTGCGCGCGGTCTCTCGGTCGACCAGGTCGCCGGCGCCCGGCTGGCCGTCGCCGCATTGGCGGATGCAGGGCACACCCGGATCGCCCACCTGGCCGGACCCGCGGACTGGCTCGAGGCGGAGTCCCGCGCCGATGGCTTCACCGCCGAGATCGCGGCCCGCGGGCTGGAGCCCGGTCCCGTGCTCGCGGGGGACTGGTCGGCGGGGTCCGGCTACTCGGCCGTCGCCGAGATCCGCGACTCAGGGGTCACCGCGGTGTTCGCGGCGAACGACCAGATGGCGCTCGGCCTGCTCGGCGGGCTGCACGAGGCGGGGCTGTCGGTGCCGGGCGACATCAGCGTCGTCGGCTTCGACGACGTTCCGGATGCCGCGTACTACTGGCCCAAGCTCACGACGGTGCGGCAGGACTTCGACGAGCTCGCGCGGCGTGCGGTCGCCGCCCTGCTCGGCGGAGCGGACGCTGCGGCATCCGATCTCGCGCCGGTGGAGCCGGTGCTCGTGCGGCGCGACTCGATCGCCGCGCCCCGCTGACCCGCGACCTCGGCCCCGCTCCGCGTGCGGTCCGCTCGGGTTGCACTGCGACGGGCGCGCCTTGCGCACTGCGCCCTTGACGCTCGCCGGGTGCCGGTGTCACACTGACTGTGACCGGTCACATCGACCGGCGTGATGAGGTGCCCGTGACCAGTGCAGTTCCCGCCTTCACCCCCGACGTCGAGGCAGCGATCCGATCCGTCCGCGCCGACGTGGCCCGTCTGCACGGCGAGCTCGTGCGCTACGGCCTCGTCGTCTGGACCGGCGGCAACGTCTCGGGGCGCGTCCGGCTCTCGGACGACGGCAGCGCCGACCTGTTCGTCATCAAGCCGTCCGGGGTGAGCTACGACGACCTCGCGCCCGAGAACATGATCCTCTGCGACCTCGACGGCAACGTCGTACCAGGCAGCGAAGGCGGCGACCGCTCGCCGTCGAGCGACACCGCCGCGCACGCGTACGTGTACCGCCACATGCCGCACGTGGGCGGGGTGGTGCACACCCACTCGACCTACGCCGTCGCGTGGGCCGCGCGCGGCGAAGAGATCCCCTGCGTGATCACGGCGATGGCCGACGAGTTCGGGGGTCCGATCCCGGTCGGGCCCTTCGCGATCATCGGCGACGACTCGATCGGCCGGGGGATCGTCGACACGCTCACGGGGCACCGCTCGCGGGCCGTGCTCATGCAGAACCACGGCCCGTTCACGATCGGCGTCGACGCGAAAGACGCGGTGAAGGCGGCGGTCATGGTCGAAGACGTCGCGCGCACCGTGCACCACGCGCGAGAGGCGGGGCCGCTGATCCCCATCCCGCAGACCGCGATCGACAGCCTGTACGACCGGTACCAGAACCTGTACGGCCAGAACTCGGATGCCCGCCGATGAGCGCCACGGCAGAGGCCATCCGCTCGGGCCGCACGGCTCTCGGCATCGAGCTCGGCTCGACCCGCATCAAGGCCTGCCTGATCGACGCCGAGACCCATGAGGTGCTCGCGACCGGCTTCCACGACTGGGAGAACCGGTTCGAGAACCGCCTGTGGACCTACTCGCTCGACGCCGTGTGGACCGGACTGCAGGAGGCGTACGCGGGCCTGGTCGCCGACGCGTACGACCGCTACGGCATCCGCCCCTCGACCTTCGGCGCCATCGGAATCTCGGCCATGATGCACGGCTACCTGGCATTCGACCGCTCGGGCGACCTGCTCGTGCCGTTCCGCACCTGGCGCAACACGAACACGGGCTCTGCGGCAGCCGAGCTGACCGACCTGCTCGGCGTCAACATCCCGCTGCGCTGGTCGGTCGCCCATCTGCGCCAGGCCCAGCTCGACGCCGAGCCGCACGTCGACGAGGTGCGGTTCTTCACGACGCTCGCCGGCTACGTGCACTGGCAGCTCACGGGGCGGCGTGTGCTCGGCGTCGGAGACGCATCGGGCATGTTCCCGATCGATTCGGCGACGCGCGACTACGATCAGGCGCTCATCGAGCGGTACGACGCCCGCACCGGCGGCGACCTGCGCGCGCTGCTGCCCGAGGTGCTCGTCGCCGGTGTCGAGGCCGGTGCGCTGACGGCCGCCGGGGCCGCGCTGCTCGATCCGACCGGAGCGCTGCAGCCCGGCATCCCGTTCTGCCCGCCCGAGGGCGACGCCGGCACGGGAATGGTCGCGACGAACGCCACGGCTCCCCGCACGGGAAACGTCAGCGCCGGCACCAGCATCTTCGCGATGGTCGTGCTCGAGCGTCCGCTCACCGAGGTGCACCACGAGCTCGACCTGGTCACGACGCCCGCGGGTGACGCCGTCGCGATGGTGCACTGCAACAACGGTGCCAGCGAGCTGGCGGCCTGGGTGGGCATGTTCGCGCGCTTCGCCGAGGCGTCCGGAACCCCGCAGTCGGCGGATGCCGTCTTCGAGACCCTGTTCCGCGAGGCGCTCGACGGCGACGCCGACGCGGGCGGGCTGCTCGCCTACAACCACCTCGCGGGCGAGCCGATCACCGGCACCGACGAGGGGCGCCCGCTCTTCGTGCGCACCCCCGACAGCCGCTTCACGCTGGCCAACGTCATGCGCACCCAGCTGTACGGCGTCTTCGGCACCCTCGCCCTCGGCATGCAGGTGCTCGCTGGCGAGGGCGTGACGATCGACCGGATGTTCGCGCACGGTGGCATCTTCCGCACGGCCGGCGTCGCCCAGCGCTTCCTCGCCGGGGCGCTGAACGCCCCCGTCGCCGTCGGCGACACGGCATCCGAAGGCGGCGCCTGGGGCATCGCCGTGCTCGCGGCGTACCTCGGGTCGGACCGTCCGCTCGGCGATCATCTCGCCGAGCGGGTGTTCGCCGGCGCGTCCGTCCGGGTCGCCGAACCGCTCGCCGACGACGTCGCCGGATACGCCGCCTATCTCGACCGCTACCGCGCCGGCATCGCCGTCGAGGTCGCCGCGGTCGCCGCTCTCTGAACCCCCTCGCCTGCACACGCCGCACGCCAGAACGCAAGGAACCCCATGACCCGCACGCCGCTCACCACCGCCCTCGACGAGTACGAGGTCTGGTTCCTCACCGGCAGTCAGCACCTGTACGGGCCCGAGACTCTCGCGCAGGTCGCCGAGCAGTCGCAGCAGATCGCGCGCCTGCTCGACGAAGCAGATGAGACGCCGGTGCGCATCGTCTGGAAGCCCGTGCTCACCGACTCCGCCGCCATCAAGCGCATCGCGCTCGAGGCGAACGCGGCCGACAACGTCATCGGCCTGGTCGCGTGGATGCACACGTTCAGCCCGGCGAAGATGTGGATCGCCGGCCTGGATGCGCTGCAGAAGCCGCTCGCCCACCTGCACACGCAGGCGAACGTCGAGCTGCCCTGGGCCGACATCGACTTCGACTTCATGAATCTGAACCAGGCGGCGCACGGCGACCGCGAGTTCGGGTACATCCAGACCCGGCTCGGCGTGCCGCGCAAGACCATCGTCGGGCACGCCTCCGACCCGCGGGTGCGGAGGGAGCTGGGCACCTGGCAGCGCGCCGCCGCCGGCCTCGCCGCCGCCCGCTCGCTCAAGCTCGCCCGCTTCGGCGACAACATGCGCTTCGTCGCCGTGACCGAGGGCGACAAGACCGAGGCCGAGCTGCGCTTCGGCGTTCAGGTCAACACGTGGGGCGTGAACGACCTGGCGGATGCCGTGGCCGCAGCGTCCGAGCAGCAGATCGACGCCCTCGTCGCCGAGTACGAGGAGCTGTACGAGGTCGCACCCGAGCTGCGCGCGGGCGGCGAGCGTCACCAGTCGCTGCGCGACGGTGCGGCGATCGAGATCGGCCTGCGCTCGTTCCTGGAGGAGGGCGGCTTCGGGGCCTTCACCACGTCGTTCGAAGACCTCGGCGACCTGAAGCAGCTGCCGGGCCTTGCGGTGCAGCGCCTGATGGCGGAGGGCTACGGCTTCGGCGCCGAGGGCGACTGGAAGACGGCGATCCTCGTGCGCGTCGCCAACGTGATGGGCGCGGGTCTGCCCGGCGGTGCGAGCCTCATGGAGGACTACACCTACGACATGACCCCTGGCGACGAGCTGATCCTCGGCGCTCACATGCTCGAGGTCTCGCCCTCGCTGACCTCGCAGAAGCCCACCCTCGAGGTGCACCCGCTCGGCATCGGCGGCAAGGACGATCCCGTGCGTCTCGTGTTCACGGCCGACCCTGGTCCCGCGGTCGTCGTCGCGTTGAGCGACATGCGCGACCGGTTCCGTCTCACCGCGAACGTCGTCGAGAACGTCGAGCCGCGTGCCGCGCTGCCGAAGCTCCCGGTGGGGCGCGCGGTGTGGAAGCCGGCTCCCGACTTCACGACCAGCGCCGCCGCATGGCTCACTGCGGGTGCCGCGCACCACACGGTGATGTCGACGGCCGTCGGGATCGACGCGTTCCGCGACTTCGCCGAGATGGCCGAGGTCGAGCTGCTCGTGATCGACGAGTCGACCACGCTGCCCGAGTTCCAGAAGCAGGTGCGCTGGAACCAGGCCTACTACCGCCTGGCGCAGGGGCTGTGACGCCGGCCGAGGCCGAGGGGCGGCCGCTCTCCGGCCGCCAGCTCGCCCTCGCGGGGCACGGCTACGAGGCGGTCATCGCCAGCGTCGGCGCGACGCTTCGCACACTGACGCACGACGGACGCGACCTCGTCGTGCCGTTCGATGCCGACGAGGTGCGTCCCGCGTACCGCGGGGCGACGCTCGCGCCGTGGCCGAACCGTGTCGTCGACGGTCGCTACGCGTTCGACGGCGTGCAGCACCGGCTGCCGCTGACCGAGCCCGCACGCGGGCATGCCCTGCACGGACTCGTCGGCTGGCTCGAGTTCGCCGATCGGGTCGTCGAGTCGGATCGCGTCGTGCTGGCCGCGGTGATCGAGCCGCAGGCGGGCTATCCGTTCCGCGTCGAGGTCGAAGTCGAGTACCGGCTCAGCGCGGACGGGCTCACACAGGTGGTCACCGGTCGCAATCTGGGCCCCGATGCCGCGCCCTGGGGCACCGGTCCGCACCCCTACCTCGTCGCCGACGCTCCCGGCCGGTCCGCCGTCGACTCCTGGACCCTCTCGCTGCCGGCATCCGAGGTGCTGACGGTGACCTCAGACCGGCTGACCCCGATCGCCGTCGAGGCGGTGGACCGGCATCCGAAATGGAATTTCCGCACCCCGCGGCCGATCGGCGCGACGTTCATCGATCACGCCTTCACGGCGCTCGATCGCGATGGCGGCCTGGTGCGCGTCGAAGTGCGGGCGGCCGATGGCACCGGCACCGCGATCAGCTGGGACGAGGCGTGCCCGTGGGTGCAGGTGCACACGGCAGACACCCCGCACGACGCCGCCACGCACCGGATCGGTCTCGCAGTCGAGCCGATGACCTGCGCCCCCGATGCCTTCACCTCCGGTGCGGGTCTGGTCACGCTCGCCTCCGGCGAGTCGCACGCGGCATCCTGGACGATCCACGCGCTCTGATCTGTCTGCGGGACCCGCTGGGTGCGCCGCCAGCCGGCGGAACGCGCGAGGATGGAGTCATGAGCAGCGAAGCCGTGATCGTCGATGTCGTCCGCACCCCGGTCGGGCGCGGCAAGCCGGGCGGGATGCTGTCTGGCGTGCATCCTGTGGATCTCGCGGCGGGCGTGCTGCAGAGCATCCTCGAGCGCAACGGGCTCGAGTCCGGCCAGATCGATGACGTGCTGCTCGGCTGCGTGAGCCAGGTCGGCGACCAGGCGATGAACATCGCTCGCCAGGCCGTGCTCGCCGCCGGGTTCGACGAGACCGTTCCGGCGACGACCATCGACCGCCAGTGCGGGTCGAGCCAGCAGGCCGTGCACTTCGCCGCGGCCGGCATCGCGGCCGGCGAGAGCGACATCGTGATCGTCGGGGGAGTGGAGTCGATGAGCCGCGTGCCGCTCGGCGCGTCGGCAGCCGGCGGGTCGCCCCTGTCGCCCCGGCTGCGCGAGCGCTATCCCGATGGCCTGGTGAACCAGGGCGTGAGCGCCGAGCTGATCGCGCAGCGCTGGGGCTTCGACCGCGCTCGGCTCGACGCGTTCGCCGCCGAGTCGCACGCCCGCGCAGCGCGGGCCTGGCGCGACGGCTTCTTCGACCGCACGGTCGTGGCGGTGCCCGAGGCGCCGGATGCCCGGATCGACGAGACGGTGCGCGAGGGCACCACGGTCGACAGGCTCGCGGGGCTTCCGGCATCGTTCCGCACCGACGCCCTCGCCGCACGCTTCCCTGAGATCGAGTGGGCGATCACGCCGGGCAACTCCTCGCCGCTCACCGACGGGGCATCGGCCGCGCTGATGATGAGCGCCGATCGCGCCGAGCAGCTCGGCCTCACTCCGCGGGCGCGCATCGTCGCGCTCGATGTGATCGGCGACGACCCGCTGCTCATGCTCACCGGCCCCATTCCCGCAACGCGCCGCGTGCTCGAACGCGCCGGCCTCACCATCGACGACCTCGACGCCTATGAGGTCAACGAGGCGTTCGCCTCGGTGCCGCTCGCCTGGTCCGCAGAGCTCGGCGCCGACCCGGCGAAGCTGAACCCGCGCGGGGGCGCGATCGCCCTGGGTCATGCGCTGGGCTCGTCGGGGACCCGCCTGCTCGGCACCCTGCTCGACCACCTCGAGGCGATCGACGGACGCCTCGGACTGCAGACCATGTGCGAGGGCGGCGGCATGGCGAACGCACTCATCGTCGAGCGCCCCTGACCTCGTTCGAATCGCTCATATTGCGGCCAACCGGCGGTGATTGCGGCCATTTGTGCTACTCGAACGCCGTGTGAAGGGCCGCTGACACCCGACGGATGAGCTCTTCCGGGCGGCGCAGCAGGGGAGCGGTGACTTCGATCACGGTCCAGCCGGCGGCACGCAGCGCGGCGAGCCGCTCCACGTCGGCAGCCCACGTCGCGCCGTGCAGCATCCCCATGTACTCGATCGCGACGCGCTGCTCGGGATACGCCAGATCGACGCATGCGATGAACCGCCCGCGGTCGTCATGCACGTCGACGTTGAGCTCGGGTTCTGCAACTCCTGCGGTCACCAGGATGACGCGGACGTGCGACTCGCGCGGCGACCAGGCATCCTCGCGAATGAGGTCCAGCGCTTCGCGCAGGCGGGCGGCCCCGCGCCGGCGCCCCGCAGCGAGGAACTCACGCAGTTCCTCCACCGTCGCCAGCGGAGCTCGGCCGACATTGCGACGTCCGTGCCCTGCGCGCCAGCGACGGCAGAAGAAGTCGCCGAGCGCGACGAGGTCACGTGTGGGCAGTGCTCCCAGCGACACCCAGGTCGCGGCCGGAGAGGTCACCCGCAGGCCGTCGTGCATCGCGACCGCCGTGAGGCTCTGCAGGGTCCGGTGCCCGACAACGCCTGTGGCCCGGGGAAAGGGAACGAACCCGGAAGCGCTCACGTGCAGAGGCAGCTCGGCGCCTTCGATCACCTCTCCGTCGAGGTCCATGTCGAGCGGCAGCGGTGCTCCCCAGATCGATGCGGCCGTCTGGTGGCTGAAGAAGTGCCCGGTGTGGAGCCGCGCCGAGTAGATGCGGGCCTGTGCGACGCGGGCCGCGCGCTGTCGCTGGTAAGGGTCGGCGTCGTCCGCGGCATGCTGGAGGGGACCAGCGGCGTCCTTTCGCAGCCGAACCCCGTGGAAGGGTGCGATGAGATCGGCCCGGCGAAGTCGTCCTCGGCTCACTCCGTGCAGTCGAGCGGTGCCGACCGAGAACAGCTCGCCGAACTGATCGATGTCTTCGGTGTTCACGCCCACACCGTACGCATCCCCAGCGAGCCGCCCTGGGTTATCCACAGCCCCGCGTGGCATTCGAGCCGCTTGAATGGCAGCCAGTCCGGCCGCCGAGCTGCAAAGTGAGCGATTCGAACTGGGAGCAGCCCCGGCACCGAGACGAAGGAGACCCCCGCCGACCCGATTCGGCGGGGGTCTCGCGGTCTCAGACCGCGGTGGGAGCGGCTCGCTCACCACGGCGCGGCGGTGGCAGGCACCCGATCCGGTCAAGCTCTGTCGCCGCGCACAGTCAGTTCTACGCGGCGCAGGTGACAGCGAGGTGAACAGCGCCCCAACCCTCGGTGCGGGTGCTGAAAGCGCTTGCGTCAGAGAGCAAGAGTTCGGTTCTGAGAGGCCGAGATTCCCGCATCCGGATGCTGGAAGCGCTTGCAGAACGATGCAACGGGCTGTTACCTTCACTCCACAGCCACCGGCGCGCCGCCGCGCCCTTCCTGACGGAGTCCCTGTGTCGAAGAAGACCTCTCTACGCCGTACCGCCCTGCTCGCGACCGCCGCGCTCGTGGCATCCGGTCTGTCATCGTTCGGGGCCCTCGCGGCGCCGGCCGCCGCCGCCGACCGCACCGTCGCCCTCGTCGGCGATCTGCAGTCCGAGCTCGGCTGCACCGCCGACTGGGCGCCCGACTGCGCCGCGACCGAGCTCGCGCCGACCGGGGCCGAGGGCATCTACTCAGCCGCGTTCGAGGTGCCGGCAGGCAGCTACGAGTACAAGGTCGCGCTCGACGACAGCTGGGACGAGGCCTATGGTCTCGACGGGGGCGGAGACAACATCCCGCTGACCGTCGCCGGACCCGCCACCCTGCGCTTCACCTTCGATGCAGGCCTGAAGCGCGTCGGCGTCGCGGTCGAGGACCTGCGCCAGGGCTACTCCTCAGACGACGACGCGCTCATCGAGAAGCCGGTGCGGCAGCCCGGGTCCGACGAGCAGTTCTACTTCGTGATGACCGACCGTTTCACCAACGGCGACTCGTCGAACGACACCGGCGGCATCGAGGGCGACCGTCTCTCGACCGGATTCGACCCGGCGAACAAGGGCTTCTTCCAGGGCGGCGACATCGCGGGGCTGCACGAGAGGCTCGACTACATCGAGGGCCTCGGCACGACGGCCATCTGGCTCACCCCGAGCTTCGCCAACAAGCCCGTGCAGGGCACGGGCGACAATGCGAGCGCGGGCTATCACGGCTACTGGGTCACCGACTTCACGCGCATCGACCCGCACCTGGGCACCAATGCCGAGCTCGAGGCGCTCATCGCCGATGCGCATGAGCGCGGCATCAAGGTGTACTTCGACATCATCACCAACCACACCGCCGACGTGATCGACTACAGCGAGAAGCAGTACTCGTACATCGATCAGGCGACCGAGCCGTACAAGACGGCCGACGGCGCGGCGTTCGACCCGGCCGAGTACGCGGGCAGCGACGGCTTCCCGGCTCTCGACCCCGCAACGAGCTTCCCGTACACGCCCGTGATCGCCGAGGCCGAGAAGACGGCGAAGACGCCCGACTGGCTCAACGACCCCACGCTGTACCACAACCGCGGAAACTCGACCTGGTCGGGCGAATCCGTCACCTACGGCGACTTCGACGGGCTCGATGACCTGATGACAGAGCACCCGACCGTCGTGAACGGCTTCGTGCAGGTGTACCAGGATTGGATCGACCTCGGCATCGACGGGTTCCGCATCGACACGGTCAAGCACGTGAACTTCGAGTTCTGGCAGGCCTGGACCAAGGAGGTGCTCGACTACGCCCACGCGAAGGGCGACGACGAGTTCTTCATGTTCGGCGAGGTGTACGACGCCGACCCGGTCAAGCTCGCGCCGTATGTGCGCGACACCGACATGAACTCGGTGCTTGACTTCACCTTCCAGTCGTCGGCGGTCAGCTACGCGTCGGGCAACTCGGCGAAGGGCCTGCAGACCCTGTTCGCCGGCGATGACCGCTACACCACCCCCGACTCGAGTGCGACGGCCCTGCCGACCTTCCTCGGAAACCACGACATGGGCCGGGTGGGCTCCTTCCTGCAGCGGACGGATGCTCCGCTGCAGCGCACCGAGCTCGCGAACGAGCTCATGTTCCTCACCCGTGGTCAGCCGGTCGTGTATTACGGCGACGAGCAGGGCTTCGCCGGTGCGGGCGGCGACAAGGACGCCCGTCAGACGCTCTTCGCCACCCAGGTCGACGAGTACGCGAACCAGGATCTGATCACCGGCGAGAAGGCGGGATCCGTCGACCGCTACGGCACCGACGCCCCGCTCTACGAGCACATCGCCTCGCTCTCGGCGCTGCGCGAGGCGCACCCCGCCCTGCGCGACGGTGCTCAGATCGAGCGCCATGCGGCGTCGGGCGCAGGCGTCTACGCCTTCTCGCGCGTCGACGCCGATGAGAAGGTCGAGTACCTGGTCGCGGTCAACAACGCGACCTCCGCGCAGACCGTCGACCTCACGACCCTCACCGCCGACGCCTCGTACGCCGTGCTGTACGGCGACGGCAAGCCGGTGACGACGGATGCCGGCGCCGCGACGAGCGTCACGGTGCCCGCCCTCTCGGCCGTGGTGTGGAAGGCGGATGGCACGGTCACCGCCCCGGCCGAGGCCGCGCCCGTGACGATCGCCGCACCCACTCCGGGTGCCGGCCTCAGCGGACAGTCGCCTGTTCAGGCCGGCATCGCCGACCAGTGGGCGCAGACGAGCTTCGCGTGGCGCATCGTCGGGTCCGACGAGTGGCACGCGCTCGGCACCGCCGAAGACACCGAGCCGCGCGTGTACCACGACATCCGCGGGCTGAAGAAGGGAACGCTGGTCGAGTACCGCGCCGTGACGACGGATGCCACGGGCGGCCACGCCGCCGCATCCACCTACGCCTCGGTCGGCAACCAGGTGTCGCTCGCCGCCGACGAGCAGCCCGAGTCGCCCATCGAGATGGTGACCGTGCCCGGCAGCCTGAACTCGGAGATGGGCTGCGCCGGCGACTGGGATCCGGCCTGTGAGAAGGCGAAGCTGACCCTGCGCGCCGACGGCGTGTGGGCGGGCACCTTCGATCTGCCCGCCGGCGACTACGAGTACAAGGCCGCCATCGACGGCAGCTGGGCGATCAACTACGGGGCGAACGGCGTGCCGGACGGGCCGAACGTCACCGTCTCGCACAAGGGCGGGCCGATCTCGTTCTACTTCGACCCCCGCACGAACATCGTGCAGTCGAGCTCGGAAGGGCCGATCGTGACCCTGCCCGGCTCGCTGCAGGAAGAGCTCGGCTGCGCAGGCGACTGGATGCCGGACTGCCTCGCGACGCTGATGGCCGACGGCGACCGAGACGGGGTGTACGAGTTCTCGACCTCGTCGCTGCCCACGGGCGCCTACGAGCTGAAGGTCGCGCACGGACTCAGCTGGGCCGAGAACTACGGAGCCGGCGGGGCGAGGGACGGCGCGAACATCTCGTTCAGCGCCACCGAGGGCAAGGTGACCTCGTTCCGGTACACGCTGGCGACGCACGTGCTCGAGGTCACGGCAGACGACGCGCCGCTGCCCGGCACGGGCGAGCTGCGCGCGCACTGGATCGACGAGACCACCATCGCGTGGCCGGCCGACCTCGGCTCGACCGATCGTGCCGCGTACGAGCTGTACGCCTCCGCAGACGCATCGGTGAAGGTCGCCGACGCAGAGGTGACCGGCGCTGAGCCGATCGCGCTCGAGCAGATCGACGGCGGACTCACCGATGCGCAGAAGAAGCGCTTCCCCGCGCTCGCCGGGTACCTCGCGCTGCGGGTGCCGGATGCCGACGCCGCGGTCCTTCTGAAGGGTCAGCTGGCCGTGGCGCAGCGTGACACGGCCGGTGCGCTCACCGCCTTCACGGGTGTGCAGATCGCGGGCGTGCTCGACGACCTCTACGCCGACGAGGTGCAGAAGCAGACGCTCGGCGTGACGTTCGCGGGCGTCAACCCGACCTTCCGCCTGTGGGCGCCGACGGCGCAGAGCGCGACGCTGCTCACCTGGGACGCGGGGGCGGGCGCCGACGCGGAGCCCACGCGTCACAAGGCCGCGTACGACCGGGCATCCGGCGTCTGGACGGTCAAGGGCAAGAAGGCCCTGAAGAACGACGAGTACCTGTGGGAGGTCGCCGTCTACGCCCCGACCACGGGCAGGATCGAGACCAACCGCGTCACCGACCCGTACTCGGTCGCCCTCACCGAGAACTCCGCGCGCTCCGTCGCCGTGGACCTCACTGACAAGGCGTTCCAGCCCAAGGACTGGCGCAAGACGAAGGCGCCCGTGGTCGACCGGCCCGTCGACCGCGCGATCTACGAGCTGCACATCCGCGACTTCTCGATCGGCGACACGAGCGTGCCCGCCGCTGAGCGCGGCACGTATCTCGCCTTCACCCGCGACGGCGCAGGGGCGAAGCAGCTGCGTCAGCTCGCGGGTGCCGGGATCAACACGGTGCATCTGCTCCCCTCGTTCGATATCGCCACGATCGAGGAGAACCGCGACAAGCAGGCGACGCCGGCTTGCGACCTCGGCTCGTACGGCCCGGCCGACACCGCGCAGCAGGCGTGCGTGTCGGCGATCGCCGGCGATGACGGCTTCAACTGGGGCTACGACCCGTACCACTACTCGGCCCCCGAGGGGTCGTACGCGGTGAACCCCGAGGGCGGGGCGCGGGTCGCGGAGTTCCGCTCGATGGTCGGGGCGCTGCACGGCATGGGCCTGCAGGTCGTGCTCGACCAGGTCTTCAACCACACCGCCGCCTCGGGCCAGGGCGACCGCTCTGTGCTCGATCGCGTCGTTCCCGGCTACTACCACCGCCTGAACGCGGCAGGCGCCGTCGAGACCTCGACCTGCTGCCAGAACGTGGCGACCGAGAACGAGGTCGCGCAGAAGCTCATGGTCGACTCGGTCGTCACCTGGGCGCGGCACTACAAGGTCGACGGATTCCGGTTCGACCTCATGGGCCACCACTCGGTGGGCAACATGCTCGCTGTGCGCACGGCGCTCGACGCGCTCACCCTCGACGAGGACGGCGTCGACGGCAAGCGCGTCTATCTCTACGGCGAAGGCTGGAACTTCGGCGAGGTCGCGAACAACGCGCTGTTCGAGCAGGCCGTGCAGGGTCAGCTCGGCGGCACGGGCATCGGCACGTTCAACGACCGGCTGCGCGATGCCGTGCACGGCGGCAGCCCGGTGGACGGCTCGTCGACGTTCCGTCAGGGCTTCGGCACCGGACTCGGCACGGACCCGAACGGCGACCCGATCAACGGCAGCACTCCGCAGGCGCTCGCCGACCTCGGGCACGAGACCGATCTCGTCAAGCTGGGCCTCGCGGGCAACCTGCGCGACTTCGCCTTCACGACCAGCGATGGCAAGGTCACCTCGGGCGACGACATCGACTACCGCGGCTCCCGCGCAGGGTACGCCGACGAACCCGACGAGGTCATCAACTACGTCGACGCGCACGACAACGAGACGCTCTACGACCTGTCGGTCTTCAAGCTGCCGGTCGGCACCTCGATGGCAGACCGCGTGCGCATGAACACGCTGTCGCTCGCCACGGTGACGCTGTCGCAGTCGCCGTCGTTCTGGCACGCGGGCACCGAGCTGCTGCGCTCGAAGTCGCTCGACCGCAACAGCTACGACTCCGGCGACTGGTTCAACCGCATCGACTGGACAGGCAAGGAGTCGACGTTCGGATCCGGTCTGCCGATGGCCGCCGACAACGAGGGCAAGTGGGGCGTGATGCGCCCGCTCCTTGAGAACCCCGCGCTCGAGCCGAAGGCGGCCGACATGGCCGCGGCCGAGGCATCCGCTCTCGACCTCCTGCGCGTGCGCAACGAGGTGGATCTGCTGCGGCTGGGCTCGGCGAAGCTGATCGAGCAGAAGGTCACCTTCCCGAACGGGGGAGCGGATGCCGCGCCCGGCGTCATCGTGATGCAGATCGACGACCTCGTGGGTGCCGACGTCGATCCCGCTCTCGACGGCGCGCTCGTGGTGTTCAACGCCTCACCGGATGCCGTCGCGCAGACGGTCGACGGTCTTGCGGGCCGCTCGTTCGCGCTGACGCGGGCCCAGGCCAAGGGTGCCGATGCGATCGTGAAGAAGACGACGTGGGATGCCGCGACCGGCACCGTCACCGTGCCCGCCCGCACGGTCGCCGTCCTGGTCGACGCGCAGGGACGCTGACGCCCTCAGCGCACGCGAAAGCGCCGGTCACCCGAGGGTGACCGGCGCTTCCGGTCGAGCGATCAGTCCGCGATCACTGCGCCGCGGGCGGCGTGACCGAGATGAGCGCTGCGGTGTTGCCCTGCATCGCCTTCTTCACGCTGATCACGGTGCCGTAGCCGACCCCGTCGTCAGCGGGGTTGCCGCTGCCGAGCAGGGTGTTGCCCAGGTCGAGACCGTAGAGGGCGGTGGCGGGCGAGCCGTCCGCGTTCACCACGCGAGTGGAGTACGGGGCGTCGCCGACCGACGGCACGACGACCGAGGCGTCACGCAGGCGGTAGTACAGCTGGCCGTCGCGGACCTCGATGCCGGGCACCCAGCCCTTGTCGTCGGTGAACGTGCTCACCGGCGGCTGCGGGGCCAGCGTGGTGCAGGCCTCGTTGTAGTTCTCGTCGACCGAGCAGTCCTTGAACGAGTACGTCGGCTGCAGACCGAACGCGGCGTTCGACGACTGGGCGCGGCTGGAGATGTTCTTCAGCGGCGACGGGTCCATCGCGGCCTGCGCGCCGGTGCGGCGCAGCGGGTCGAAGTGGCTGTCGACGAGCAGCAGGCCGCCCTTCGCGCCCCAGCTCGGCAGAGCCGTGTGGTTGGACGCGACGTGGTTGGTGTCGCCGTAGGTGGTGTCGCGGTACCAGACGAGCGCACCAGGTGCGTTGTACGGCACCTTCTCGACCTTCCAGGCCTCGTCGCTGTACACCGTGGTGTAGCCGTACTTCAGGCCCTCGTCGAAGCCGTCGAGGTTGCGCCACTCGACCAGGTAGTACTGCGCCTTGATCTGGGTGCCGCTGTCGTGGTGCCATCCGGCGCCGGTGGTGTCGGTCCACGTGCCGACCGCGGCGGTCCAGCCGTTGTCGCCGTTCTCGACGTCGTCGCTCCAGACGGTGTCAGCGCCGCTGGTCAGCGCGAAGTCGTCGGCGAACCAGCCGCGCTCCTCGAAGGCCGCGTCGGTCGCCTGACGCAGGCGCACCTGGATGCTCTGACCGGCGTACGCCGACAGGTCGATGTAGTCGTGACGCCATCCGTCGCTGGATCCGGTGAGGCCGTACTTCTTGCCGCCGAAGTCCTTCAGGCGCCCGTTGGGGTCGGAGTAGCCGTCGTCGGTCGAGACCAGCGCGCCGGCCTCGTCGTAGACCTTCTGCTCGCCCCACGTCTTGCCGCCGTCGGTCGAGACCTCGACGAAGCCGTAGTCCCAGTCCTCCTCGATGACGTAGTCGTTCCACATCCAGAACTTCGCGTTCGCGGGGACGCTGTCGATGCTGCGCGTGAGGGTGACGTCGGCCCAGCTCTGGTCTGCGCCGGAGTACCACATGTCGTCACCGCTGTGCGGGGTCGTCAGCACGATCTTCTTGTCGGGCAGGTTCACCTTGATGCCGTCCTCGGTGCCCTTCTTGGGGCGCGAGGTCTGACCCACCTTGATGGTGCGGGTGTCGTCGCCGGGGTTCACGACCTCGGGGTCGGCCCAGCCGAGCACCCACTTGTCCCAGAGGCCCATGTGGGTGGGCATCGACTGGAAGATGGGGCCGGAGTGCGAGCCCGAGCTCATCAGATCCCAGAAGTCGACGTCGGAGTTGCCGGCGTTCGACGTGTCGTACAGGTCGGGCAGACCGAGGTCGTGCCCGTACTCGTGGGCGAAGACGCCGACGCCCGAGTCCTCGGGCTGCACGATGTAGTTCGAGATCTTGAGGTCGGTGCCGGGGATCGTGGCGCCGCCGGCGACAGCCGACGAGTGCGCCCAGATCGCGTAGGTGCCCTCTTCGCCGCCGCCGCCGGACTTGTCGGCACCGGCGTGCACGAGCACGACGTGGTCGATCACGCCGTCGGGCTCGTTGACGTTGCCGTCGCCGTCACGGTCGCCCTGGTCTTCGATGTCGTAGTCGGCCCACGGGAAGTCGGGGTTCTGCGCCGCCACGGCCGCAACCGCGTCGATGGGCAGCTGGCCCGGTCCGAGCGGGTTGTCGGGGTGGCCCTGCATGTCCTGCATGGGGCCGGCCTCCCACTCGCCCTTGTCGTTCTTGTGGCAGACGGTCGCGCCGTAGTAGCCCTCGGAGTGGGGCACCTTGACCCATTCGGTGGCCTCGCCGCTGAGCGAGTAGGCGCCGCGCGACATCTCCTCGTACATGTTCTTCATGGTGTAGCCCGAGATGTCGAAGCCGGGCTTGCCGTCGGGGCCGGTGAGGTCGGTGCGCACGCGCTCGGTGATGCCCTCGTCGGTGAACAGCATCTTGTTGAAGTGCTCGCTCGAGAAGTCCGGCACCCACATCGAGTTGTTGTCGAGCTGCTCCGTGTCGGCGGGGTTCGGGATGTTGTTGTGCAGGGTCGGGCCCTGGACGCTGCCCGGCTTGCAGTCGGTCGCACCGAACTCCGTCGGCACGTACAGGTCGCTGAAGTCGTCGGTGCCGTCGAACTCGACGAGGATCGTGAGAAGCTTCGCCTGCTGCGTGCCCTTCGCCTTCTTCAGGGCCTTGGGGCTCTTGCCGGTCTTGATCGACTTCGCCTCGGTCTTGGCCAGCTGCGCCGCGGCCTTGGGGTTGCCCTGGGCGAACTTCTGGTCGTGGGCGGTGGCCTTCTCGATGGCCTTGCCGCTCACCGAGCGCTTCATCTGGCCCTTGGTGTTGGCGATCGGCGCATCCGCCGGAACCTCGACCATGTTGTCGGCTCGAGGCGCGACGTAGTTCATGTAGTACTCGTCAGAGCCGATCTGCGGCGCCGCCTGCGGGGCGCCGGTGTCGGGCGACGGTGCCGCGGTCGCGGTCGCTCCGCCGAAGGCCGTGAGGCCGGCGGCAGCGATCACGAACGCGGACGTCGCGGCCACGGCGCGTCGTCGCGCTGGGGCAGTCCGATGTGACATTGCTTCTCCCTTCGGACACCGTCGTGAAGGGATCTCGCGACGGTGCGAAATGAAGCGCCCCGGTCAGGGCGCACAGATAAGGGTTTACCTGTCGAATCGCTGAGAGGGAAGAGGAACCGCCGGAAAAGATTCGGCGATCGGATGCCTCGACGCGCCGTTCGATCAATTACTAGGAAGCCCTAGTAATTCCTCGGTGCTCCGCCTATCCTGGTCACAGTGCCAAAGAAGGTGCAGAGGAGTGTCAGCACAATGACCCGAATGATCCCCCATTTCGTAGGCGGAAAGCACGTCGAATCCGCCGGCGGCCGCGTCGCCGACGTCTTCGAGCCCAGCACGGGCGCCGTGCAGGCCCGCGTGCCTCTCGCCACCACCGACGAGGTGCGAGCGGCGATCGACGTCGCCGAGGCCGCGCAGCCGGAGTGGGCGGCGACCAACCCGCAGAAGCGCGCCCGCGTGCTCATGCGCTTCGTCGATCTCGTGAACCGCGACATGGACGAGATCGCGCGCCTGCTCTCGAGCGAGCACGGCAAGACCTTCGAAGACGCCAAGGGTGACGTGCAGCGCGGACTCGAGGTCATCGAGTTCTGCATCGGTGCTCCGCATCTGCTCAAGGGCGAGTTCTCGACCGGCGTCGGCGCGGGCATCGACGTCTACTCGATGCGCCAGCCGCTCGGCGTGGTCGCCGGCATCACCCCGTTCAACTTCCCGGCGATGATCCCGCTGTGGAAGGCGGGCCCCGCCATCGCATCCGGCAACACCTACGTCCTCAAGCCGAGCGAGCGCGACCCCTCGGTTCCCGTCAAGCTCGCCGAGCTGTTCCTCGAGGCCGGTCTGCCCGCCGGCGTCTTCAACGTCGTGCACGGCGACAAGGAGGCGGTGGACGCCCTCATCACCGATCCGCGCATCCAGGCCGTGGGCTTCGTGGGATCCACCCCGATCGCCGAGTACATCTACACGACGGCGATCGCGAACGGCAAGCGCGCGCAGTGCTTCGGCGGTGCCAAGAACCACCTCATCGTGATGCCCGACGCCGATCTCGACCAGGTCGCCGACGCCCTCATGGGCGCCGGCTTCGGCTCGGCGGGCGAGCGCTGCATGGCGATCTCGGTGGCGGTGCCGGTGGGGGAGGAGACGGCGGATGCCCTTGCCGCCAAGCTCACCGAGCGCGTCGCCGAGCTGAAGGTGGGCCCCTCGCTGTCCGAGGGCGTGGACTACGGGCCGCTCGTCACCCGCGATGCCGTGAACCGGGTCACGGGGTACATCGAGCAGGGTCTCGACGAGGGCGCGACACTGCTCGCCGACGGGCGCGGCTTCACGGTCGAGGGCCACGAAGAGGGCTTCTACCTCGGGCCCACCCTGTTCGACCACGTCACCACCGACATGGCGATCTACCGCGAGGAGATCTTCGGACCCGTGCTCGTGATCGCACGCGCCGCGGATTACGAAGAGGCGCTGGCGATGGCATCCGACCACGAATACGGCAACGGCGTCTCGATCTTCACGCGCGACGGCGACGCCGCCCGCGACTTCACCGCCCGGGTGAACGTCGGCATGGTCGGCGTCAACGTGCCGATCCCCGTGCCGATCGCGTACTTCACCTTCGGCGGCTGGAAGCGCAGCGGATTCGGCGACCTCAACCAGCACGGCACCGACGCGTTCCGCTTCTACACGAAGACGAAGACGGTCACGAGCCGCTGGCCATCGCACGGGGTGCGAGACGGAGCGAGCTTCGTCATCCCCACCATGAACTAGTCCGCGACCGATCGCTCAGGAATCAGAACGATGACCATGATGACCACCACCGTCACCGCCGAGGAACGAGAGGCGATCCTCGACGCCGTGCGCGAGTTCGCCGAGATCGAGCTCGCCCCCTACGCCGCCGAGCGCGACGAGAAGCACATCTTCCCCCGGGAGTCGCTGCACCGCGGCGGCGAGCTCGGACTGGGCGGCATCTACGTCGGCGAGGAGTTCGGCGGCACCGGGCTCGCCCGCGTCGACACCGTCGCGATCTTCGAGGAGCTGGCGAAGGGCGACCCTGCGGTCGCCGCGTACATCTCGATCCACAACATGGTGGCGTGGATGATCGACACCTACGGCGACGAGGCTCAGCGCGGTCAGTGGCTGCCCGCGCTGACCGCCATGCAGCAGTTCGGCGGCTACTGCCTCACCGAGCCGGGAGCGGGGTCGGATGCCGCGAACATCGCCACCAGCGCGACCCGCGACGGCGACGACTTCGTGCTCACCGGCGTCAAGCAGTTCATCTCGGGCGCAGGAGAAGCCGGGGTGTACGTGGTGATGGCGCGCACGGGCGACGCCGGTTCGGGCGCCAGGGGCATCAGCGCGTTCCTCGTGCCCGGCGACGCCGACGGCCTCAGCTTCGGCGCCCCCGAGAAGAAGATGGGCTGGCATGCGCAGCCCACCAGGCAGGTCATCTTCGACGGCGTGCGGGTTCCGGCCTCGGCGATGCTCGGCGACGAGGGTCGCGGTTTCGCCATCGCGATGTCGGCCCTCAACGGCGGCCGGCTGAACATCGCGGCGTGCTCGCTGGGCGGCGCGCAGTGGGCGCTCGAGAAGGCCGTGCAGTACGTGCACGAGCGCGTCGCCTTCGGCGAGCCGCTCGCCGAGAAGCAGTCGATCCTGTTCGCGATCGCCGACATGCGCACCGAGCTGCAGGCCGCTCGGCTGATGGTGCAGGACGGCGCGCGGGCGGTCGACGAGAAGGCTCCGGATGCCACGATGCGCTGCGCGATGGCGAAGCGGTTCGCCACGGACGCGGGCTTCGAGGTCGCCAACAGGGCCCTTCAGCTGCACGGCGGCTACGGCTACCTTCAGGACTACGGAGTGGAGAGGGTCGTGCGCGACCTGCGCGTGCACCAGATCCTGGAAGGGACGAACGAGATCATGCGACTCATCGTCGGGCGCGAGATGCTGCGCCCAGCCGGATCGGCCTCGATGCGGAGCGCCGCATCATGACGCGCATCGCCTTCCTTGGCCTCGGTCACATGGGCCTGCCCATGGCCGTCAACCTCGTGAAGGCCGGGCACGATGTGCACGGCTTCGATGTCGTGCCGGCCGCGATCGACGCGGCCAGGGCCGCCGGCATCCCGGTCGCCGCCAACGGTGCGGAGGCGGTGGCGGATGCCGAGGTCGTGATCACCATGTTCCCGGCCGGCAAGCACGTGATCAGCGCATACCAGGACGAGCTGCTCGCCGCGGCCGCGCCCGGAACGCTGTTCATCGAGTCGTCGACCATCGCGGTCGATGAGGCCCGCACCGCCCACGAGCTCGCGCTCGCGGCCGGGCATCGCAATGTCGACGCCCCGGTCTCGGGCGGCGTCGTCGGCGCCGAGAACGGCACTCTGGCCTTCATGGTCGGCGGGTCGGACGAGGACTTCGCGGCGGCGCTGCCGCTGCTGGAGGCGATGGGCAAGCGCATCGTGCACTGCGGCGGACCGGGCCTCGGCCAGGCCGCCAAGGTGTGCAACAACATGGTGCTGGCCGTCTCGCAGATCGCCGTCGCCGAGGCGTTCGTCCTGGGCGAGCGGCTCGGGCTCGAGCATCAGGCGCTCTTCGACGTCGTGTCACAGGCATCCGGTCAGTGCTGGTCGATCACGACCAACTGCCCCGTTCCGGGGCCGGTGCCCACGAGCCCGGCCAACCGCGACTACCAGCCCGGTTTCGCTGGAGCCCTCATGGCGAAAGACCTGGGTCTTGCGCTGCAGGCGATCGAGCAGACGGGAACGGATGCCAGGATGGGCCGCCTCGCGCAGCAGCTCTACGCCGCGTTCGCCGAGGGCGACGGGGCGGGGCGCGACTTCTCGGGCATCATCACCGATATCCGCGAGGGCACTGTGTGACAGCCATGTCGCGCCGCTGAGCCTTCATCCCCGTGGCCCTCTCGGCCGTCCCGTCACCGGCGAGGCACCGCGCGGGCCACGCGCACGCGGAGCGCCAGCGTCGTCGCGACAGGCGAACTGAGATACTGGAGGAGCCGCAGTGGGGCGGCGGAGGGAGCATCCATGACCGAGTACGAGACGATCCTCGTCGAACAGCGAGGACGGGTGGGCTGGATCACCCTCAACCGGCCGCAGGCCCTGAACGCCCTGAACGGCCAGGTCTCCGAGGAGGTCGCGGCAGCGGCATCCGCCTTCGACGCCGACGACAGCGTCGGCGCCATCGTGGTGACCGGGTCCGAGCGCGCGTTCGCCGCCGGAGCCGACATCAAGGAGATGGAGTCGAAGACCGGTGCCGAGATGCTCGACACCGACCACTTCGGCGCCTGGACCCGCTTCGCCGTGGTCAGGACCCCCGTGATCGCCGCGGTGTCGGGCTACGCGCTCGGCGGCGGCTGCGAGCTCGCGATGATGTGCGACATCATCCTCGCCGCCGACACGGCCACGTTCGGTCAGCCCGAGATCAACCTCGGCGTGGTGCCGGGCATGGGTGGAACGCAGCGGCTCATCCGCGCGGTCGGCTACTACAAGGCCGCCGAGCTCATCCTGTCGGGCCGCCTGATCAAGGCCGATGAGGCCGAGCGCATCGGACTCGTCTCGCGCGTCGTGCCCGCAGCCGACCTGATCGATGAGGCCACCCGGCTCGCCGAGACGATCGCCGAGAAGTCGCTGCCGTCGCTGTATGCGGCGAAGGCGACCCTGGATGCCGCGATGGAGACCACGCTCGAAGCGGGTCTCGCCGTCGAGAAGCAGCAGTTCGCCGCCCTGTTCGACACCGCGGACCAGAAGGAGGGGATGGCCGCGTTCCGCGAGAAGCGCCCCCCTCATTTCCAGCACCGATGAGCGCCGCCATGCGACCGCTGCCCGACGATGCCGACCTGACCCTCTCAGAAGACGACCGCCGCGAGCTCGTGCAGTGGACGGTGGCGTGCGCCGAGCGGATGCTCCCCCTGTTCCTCGCCGAGCGTCCGCACGACTCCCGGCCCCGCGAGGCGCTCGACGCCGCCCAGGCGTTTCTGCGCGGCGAGCTCGGCATAGACGAGGTGCGCGAGACCGCTTTCGCCTGCCATGCCGCGGCGCGGGAGTCGACCGACCCGAACGCGATCGCCGCGGCGCGGGTGTGCGGACAGGCCGCGGCCGTCGCGCACATGGCCGGGCACGCCCGCCAGGTTCCGCGGTACACGGCCAAGGCGTTTCCCGGAGACCGATCGCGTCGCGATGAAGAGCTCGCCTGGCAGCGCATGCGCGTGCCCGAGCGGTTCGAGCACTACGTGTACGAGGGGGACTGAGGCTCCTCCGCTTCGAATCGCTCACCTTGCACCGCAGAAGCCGTTCTGGCCGCCAGGTGAGCGATTCGAACGCAGAGTTGCCGGCTCAGAGGGCTGTGCGCAGGTCGGCGAGCGCCTTCTCGAGGCGGCGCTGACGCGTGGCATCCTGCTTGGCGTCGGCGATCGACCGCGCGATCTCCTTGCGGCGGGTGAACGACAGGGCGTCGAAGGCGGCGCGGGCCACCGGGTCGGCCTCCAGCGCGGCGGCGAGCACGTCGGGAACGTCGACGGTGCGCTCCTCGGCATCCGGAGTGATGATCGCCTCGAACTCGTCACCCAGCTCGACGCCCATCTCGGCGCGCACCGCCTTGCTGAAGCCGATGAGGTTCTTCCCGCCCATGCGGGCGAGGCGCAGCCGGGCGGTGCGATCGCCGATGGTGACGACCACCGGGAAGGCCTTGGCGCTGCTGAGGGCGGCGACCTGATCGTCGTCGAGCACGATCGCGCCGGCCGGACCCATCGGCTCGAGAACCGTGCTCAGTCGGAGTTCGCTCATGCCGGTCATCTTATGAGCCGGCGTGAGTCAGCGCTTCGAATCGCTCGAATTGCCGTTTCTCGGCCCGAGCGGCTGCCAGGTGAGCGATTCGAAGGCGGGCATCAGAGCGGATCCGGAAGCGGACGCGGGTCGGTGAAGTCGCCGGCGTTCTTGCGCAGGCGGGCGACGATTCCGACGAGGGATGCCGCATCGTCGGCATCCAGCCCTGGCGACGAGAACACCTCGGTGTTCAGCGCCGCCGTCGCGCGCTCGACGAGGTCGCGGCCCGAGTCGGTGAGGGTGAGGAGCGCCGCCCGACCGTCGTGCGGATGCGGGTCGCGGCGCACCAGACCGTCGCGCACCAGACGCTCAGCCGTGCTCGTCACGCTCGTCGCATGCACCTGCAGGCGGGCCACGACGCTCGACAGCGGCAGCGTGCCGGTGCGGCTGAAGGCGAGCAGACGCAGCACCTCGTAGCGGGCGAACGTCACCTGGAACGGTTTCAGGGCGGCATCCACCCGAGCGAGCAGCAGCTGCTGCGCCCGCATCACGGACGTGACCACGGCCATACCCTCGGCCGCATCCGTCCAGCCGTGCGCGAGCCACTGCCGTTTCGCCTCGGCGAGCGGGTCGATCGGAAGAGGGCGGGGACGGGCCATGGATCAACGGTATCGGCAAGCGCGCCCGAACGGCTTCGGGACTCAGTATCATATGAGGTGAGACCTGATTCCAGAGGAGCGCGCGGGTAGGATCGAACCTGCGTGAGGGAGGTTCAATGAAGATCTACGTCCTGGTGAAGGAAGTGCCCGACACCTACGGTGACCGCAAGCTCGACCTGGAGACGGGTCTGGCGGATCGAGGGGCCGGTGACGTCGTCCTCGACGAGATCACCGAGCGCGCACTCGAGGTCGCTCTGTCGTACGCCGACAAGAACCCCGGCACCGAGGTGGTCAGCCTCTCGATGGCGCCCGAGACGGCCACGGCATCCGTCCGCCGCTCGCTCGCGATCGGTGCGGCATCCGCCGTGCACGTCGTCGACGAAGAGCTGCGCGGAGCCGACCTCACCCTCACGGCAGAGGTGCTCGCCGCTGCGATCCGCCGCGGAGAGCCCGACCTGGTCATCACCGGAAACCTGTCGACCGACGGCTCGGGCGGAGTCATCCCCGCGATGCTCGCCGAGCACCTCGGCTACGCCCAGGCCACCGCGCTGAGCGCGGTCGAGATCGGCGACGGGCAGCTCACGGGCACCCGCACCGGCGACGCCGGCACGCAGGATGTCACCGTGCCGCTTCCGGCTGTCATCTCGATCACCGAGGCGCTTCCGGATGCCCGGTTCCCCAACTTCAAGGGCATCATGGCCGCGAAGAAGAAGCCGCTCGAGGTGCTCTCGCTGGCCGACCTCGGCGTCTCGGCCGACCCGGCCCTCGCGCCCCGCACGATCATGACGACCGTGGCGGAGAAGCCCCCGCGCGCCGCCGGAGTCAAGATCACCGACGAGGGCGACGCCGCGGCGCAGCTCGTCGAGTTCCTCGCGCAGAACAGGCTGGTGTGACATGGCGTATCCCGAGAAGTCGATCCTCGTCCTCGTCGACGTCGACCCGTCCGGCGACGCGGCGAGCAGCACCGCCGCTCTCATCGGCGCCGCCTCGACCGTCGGAGCCCCCGTGGCGCTGATCGTCGGCGGCAGCCAGGCGGCCGCCGACGCGGCAGCTGCGGCCGGCGCACAGGTCGTGCTCACCGCTGCCGGTGACGCCTCGTCGCTCACCGTGCCGGTGGTCGACGCCCTGCAGGCGGCGTATCGCCAGGTGCAGCCGGATGCCGTGCTCATCTCGAACTCGATCGCCGGGCGCGATGCCGCCGGGCGCTTCGCGGTGCGCGAGAAGCTCGCGCTGTCGGTCGATGCGATCGGCGTCTCCCGCGACGACGAGGGCGTCACGGCACAGCACTCCGTCTACGGCGGCTCGTACCTCACCGACTCCGCACCGACCTTCGGCGCACCCGTGATCACGGTGCGCCAGGGCGCGGTCGACGCGCGCGCCGAGGCCGTCGCCTCGCCCGTGGTCGAAGAGCTGTCGGTCACGGCATCCGGAGCCCCGGCCGCCACCGCCGGCGAGATCGCGGCCGAGGAGAAGACCTCGTCCCGTCCCGATCTCCGCGGAGCCACCCGAGTGGTCTCGGGCGGGCGCGGGCTCGGCTCGAAGGAGAAGTTCGTGCTCGTCGAGCAGCTCGCCGACGCCCTCGGGGCTGCGGTCGGCGCCTCGCGCGCCGCGGTCGACGCCGGGTACATCCCCTACGCCCACCAGGTCGGCCAGACCGGAGTCTCGGTCTCGCCGCAGCTGTACGTCGCGCTCGGGATCTCGGGTGCCATCCAGCACCGCGCGGGCATGCAGACGGCCAAGACGATCGTCGCGATCAACAAGGACGGCGACGCACCGATCTTCGACGTCGCCGACTTCGGCATCGTCGGGGACGTGTTCACCGTCGTGCCGCAGCTGATCGAGGCGCTCGAAGCCCGGAAGAAGTGATCGCCATGGCCGGATCGATCCGTCGAGGCCTTCCGCGCGTGAAGGGCGGCGAGCCGTGGCCTCCTGCAACGGAGATCGAGGCATCCGTCGCGGTCGTTGAGGCGCCGGTCGCGGAGGCGCCGAGTGCACCGGATGCCGTCGAGAACACTGCTTCTTCGCGCGACGAGGTGGTGCAGTCGGCGGCAACCGGTGCTGTCGCCGCCGCTCCCGCCGCGTCGACCGCGGATGCCCCAGCGCCCGCCGCGGTGAGCCTGCGGCGCGGGCTTCCTCGTGTGGCCGGCGGCGAGCCCTGGCCGCTCGCGGACGCCGCGGCCGTGGCATCCGCGCCTGCCGCGCCCGCCGAGGCCTCGAGCGCACCGGTTGTCGCCGAGAACACCACTTCCCCGCGCGAGGAAGTGGTGCAGTCGGCAGCAAGTGGTGCATTCGGCGCGCCGGTGGCGACCCCCGCCGCGACGGATGCCGGTGGCGCTGTGCGCCGCGGCCTGCCCCGCGTCGCCGGAGGGGAGCCGTGGCCCCCGGCGGGCACCGTTCCCACGATCGCCGACGGTGACGCGGCCGCAACCGCCGAGGTCACCGGGACCGCGCCGGTCGCAGGGGGCGCAGCGTCCCCGGCCACCGAGGTCGCGGCGCCCGCCGCATCCCCACTCGCCCCGGTCGCCGCGAACGCTGAGGCCCAGGCCGCTCAGGTCGCTGCCACCACAGAAGCACCCGCCACGCACGACGTCGCGGTCGCCGCGGCATCCGCGCCCGACGTGTCGACGCCCCTCCCGTACCCGCGCACGGTGTGGCAGGGGCGTGCACCACGGCATGCGGCCGAACCGCTGCCCGAGCCCTCGCCGCTGCGGCCGACGTGGCCGCAGGCCATCGGCGGGCTGCTGGGGCTGGCATCCCTCGGTCTGCTGGCCGTCGCCGCGGTCTTCCTCGTCCGCACCTTCCTCAGCACCCCGGCCATGCAGGACTTCCTCGCCACGTACCCGGGCGAGTACCACCCGGCCGTCGAGGTCGAGCCGGGATTCGCCCCCTGGGCGAACTGGGCCCACTTCTTCAACATGTTCCTGATGGTGCTGATCATCCGCTCGGGCCTGCGCGTGCGCAGCGAGAAGCGGCCGACGGTGTTCTGGACTCCGCGTCGCGACAGCAAGGGCAAGATCAGCCTGACGCTGTGGTTCCACCAGGCGCTCGATCTGCTGTGGATCATCAACGGCGTCATCTTCGTGGTGCTGCTGTTCACCACCGGCCACTGGGCGCGCATCGTGCCCACGAGCTGGGAGGTCTTCCCGAACGCGCTCTCGGCCGGTCTGCAGTACGTCTCGTTCGACTGGCCGACCGACAACGGCTGGGTCAACTACAACAGCCTGCAGCAGCTCGCGTACTTCGCGACCGTGTTCATCGCGGCCCCGCTCGCGATCGTCACGGGGTTCCGCATGTCGGGGCTGTGGCCGAAGAAGGCCGAGAAGCTGTCGAAGGCGTACCCGGTCGAGTGGGCGCGGACGCTGCACTTCCCCGTGATGCTCTACTTCGTGGCCTTCATCATCGTGCACGTCGCGCTGGTGTTCCTGACCGGGATGCTGCGCAACCTCAACCACATGTTCGCCGCGCAGGGATCGGTCGACGGCGTCGAGTACGCCGCGAACTGGACGGGCTTCTGGGTGTTCGTGCTCGCCGTCGCGGTGATCGCCGCCGGCTGGTTCGCCGCGCGCCCGCTCGTGCTCGCTCCGATCGCGAAGCTGTTCGGGCAGGTCTCCGGTCGCTGATCCGGCATCCTCGCCCCGTTGGGCATCCTCGCCCCCTTTGATCCCCGTGGCTCAGAGGGGGCGAGGGCGTTCAGAGGGGGCGACGAGGCCCGGAGCGCTGCGACGGACGCGCGGGGTTTCGCCCTGCGGCAAGAACGCTCATTCTTGAGGCGTCATCTGGCCGTCATGCGTTCGTTTCCTTCGCCTCGCTCAGTAACCTGAGCGAACCGGCGAGGATGCCGGGCGGAAAGGGATCGCGATGACGCGGATCGGAATCGTGCAGGAGCAGCCGGACGAGGCGCGGGTCGCCGCGACCCCGGCGACCGTGCAGACGTTGATGAAGCTGGGCCACGACGTGGTCGTCGAACAGGGCGCGGGGGCGCGCTCGTCGTACCCGGATGAGGCGTACGCCGACGCCGGGGCGCGCATCGTGCCGCCCGATGAGGCGTGGGCGAGCGAGGTGGTGCTGAAGGTCAACCCGCCGACGGATGCCGAGATCGCCCACCTCGCGGACGGCGCGACGCTCATCGGCCTGCTGTCGCCCGCCCTTCGGCCCGAGCTCGTCGCATCCCTCGCACAGCGCGGCATCACGGCGCTCGCGCTCGACGCCGTGCCGCGCATCTCGCGCGCGCAGTCGATGGACGTGCTCAGCTCGATGGCGAACATCGCCGGATACCGCGCGGTCGTCGAGGCCGCCCACGAGTTCGGGCGCTTCTTCACCGGTCAGGTGACGGCGGCGGGCAAGGTGCCGCCGGCGAAGGTGCTCATCGCGGGTGCCGGTGTCGCGGGGCTGGCCGCGATCGGCGCGGCATCGAGCCTCGGCGCGATCGTGCGAGCCACCGACCCCCGTCCCGAGGTCGCCGATCAGGTGCGCTCGGTCGGCGGCACGTACCTCGCCGTCGACGTGCAGGTCGAGAAGTCGACCGACGGCTACGCGAAGGCGACGAGCGCCGACTACGACCGCCGCGCCGCCGAGATCTACACCGAGCAGGCGGCCGACGTCGACATCATCATCACCACGGCGCTGATCCCGGGGCGCGCGGCGCCGCGCCTGATCACCGCCGCCGATGTCGCGCTCATGAAGCCGGGCAGCGTCATCGTCGACATGGCGGCAGCACAGGGCGGCAACGTCGAGGGCTCGGTCGCCGGCGAGCGGGTGGTCACGGCGAACGGCGTGATCATCCTCGGATACACCGATCTCGCCTCGCGGCTCGCGACCCAGGCGTCCCAGCTGTACGGCACCAACGTGGCCAACCTCGTCGCCCTGCTCACGCCGAACAAGGACGGCGTGATCACGATCGACTTCGACGACGTCGTGCAGCGCTCGGTGACGGTCGTGCGCGACGGCGAGGTCACCTGGCCGCCGCCTGCGGTGCAGGTCGCGGCAGCGCCGGCGGCATCCGCTCCGAAGGCCGCACCCGCGCCCGTGCCCGAGAAGCAGCCGATGTCGGCGGCGAGGAAGGCGGGGCTCATCGTCGCGGGCATCGCGGCGCTGTTCCTCATGAACGCCTTCGCGCCCGCACCGCTGCCACAGCACTTCACGGTGCTCATGCTCTCGGTCGTGATCGGCTTCTACGTGATCGGCAAGGTGCACCACGCCCTGCACACCCCGCTCATGTCGGTCACCAACGCGATCTCGGGAGTGATCATCGTCGGCGCCATGCTGCAGATCACCGATTCGAACCCGCTCGTGCAGGTGATCGCCGCCGTGGCCGTGCTGGTCGCCAGCATCAACATCTTCGGCGGGTTCGCCGTGACGCGCCGAATGCTCGGCATGTTCCAGAAGGGCGGCAGCAGGTGACCGTCGACGCATTCGCCGCCGCCGCGTACATCGTCGCGGCCCTGCTGTTCATCCTCAGCCTCGCCGGTCTCAGCCGGCACGAATCCGCCCGCGCCGGCGTGATCTACGGCATCACAGGCATGACCATCGCGCTCGGCGCGACGCTGGCGCTCACGATGGCGGACGCCTGGGGAGAGCCGGGCGCGACCCTCGGGCTCAGCCTGCTCGCCGTGGGTGTGCTGATCGGCGCGGCCATCGGCCTGTGGCGCGCCAAGGTCGTGCAGATGACCGAGATGCCCGAGCTGATCGCCCTGCTGCACAGCTTCGTCGGCCTCGCCGCCGTGCTCGTCGGATGGAACGGGCACCTCGCGCACGCAGCGATCCCCGCCCAGCTGGTCGACATCCACAACGCCGAGGTCTTCATCGGCGTCTTCATCGGCGGTGTCACCTTCACCGGATCGATCGTCGCGTACCTGAAGCTGTCGGCGAAGATGTCGTCTCGCCCGCTCATGCTCCCGGGCAAGAATGTGCTGAACGTCGGGGCGCTGGCCGCCTTCGTCGCGCTCACCGTGTGGTTCGTGATCGATCCGCAGCTCTGGCTGCTCGTCGCCGTCACGGTGCTGGCGTTCGCGCTCGGCTGGCACCTGGTGGCCTCCATCGGCGGCGGCGACATGCCGGTCGTCGTCTCGATGCTGAACAGCTACTCGGGATGGGCGGCCGCGGCCGCCGGCTTCCTGCTGAACAACGACCTGCTGATCGTCACCGGCGCGCTGGTCGGATCGTCGGGTGCGTACCTGTCGTACATCATGTGCACGGCGATGAACCGGTCGTTCCTGTCGGTGATCGCCGGAGGCTTCGGGATCGTGGCGTCGACGGCATCAGACGACGAGCACGGCGAGCACCGCGAGATCACCGCCGACACCGCCGCCGCGATGCTCGAGAACGCGAGCAGCGTGATCATCACGCCCGGCTACGGCATGGCCGTCGCCCAGGCGCAGTACCCCGTCGCCGATCTGGTGGCTCGGCTGCGCGATCGGGGAGTGGAGGTGCGCTTCGGCATCCATCCGGTCGCCGGGCGCCTGCCTGGCCACATGAACGTGCTGCTGGCCGAGGCGAAGGTGCCGTACGACATCGTGCTCGGCATGGACGAGATCAACGACGACTTCGCGTCGACCTCGGTCGTGCTCGTGATCGGAGCGAACGACACCGTCAACCCCGCCGCCGCCGAGGATCCGGGAAGCCCCATCGCCGGGATGCCGGTGCTGCGCGTCTGGGAGGCCGAGAACGTCATCGTGTTCAAGCGCTCGATGGCCGCCGGGTACGCGGGCGTGCAGAACCCGCTGTTCTTCCGTGACAACGCGCAGATGCTGTTCGGCGACGCCAAGGAGCGGGTGGAGGACATCATCCGGGCGCTGTGAGGCGGCATCCGGATGCCTCTTCGCCGACACCCCTGCTCAACTGCCTCACCCCTGCTGATCCACGTGAATCAGCAGGGGTGAGGCAGTCAGGCAGGGGTGAGGACCGGGCCCGCGAGGTCAGGCGCGGACGAACCGCACTTCGGTGAGCGTCTCGCCCAGGAACGGCTCGGTGTGGCTCTCGCCGTCGAGCACGAATCCGTTGCGCTGATAGAAGCGGTGCGCACGCGGGTTGTCGTCGGCGACCCACAGGTAGCTCGGCTCGCCCTCGTAGACGGCCGCGTCGAAGAGCTTCTGACCGATGCCCGTGCCGTGGTACTGGTCGAGCAGGTAGATGAAGTAGAGCTCGCGCACAGCCGGTGCGTCCTTGTCGCGCGCGGGGCCCGAGCCGACGAAGCCGACGATCTCGCCGTCGACGAGAGCCGCGCTCATGCGGAAGTCGTCGCCCTGGCGGGCCCAGTTCGTCCAGAGCTCGGCCATGCGACGCGGCGAGATGCGCTCGAGCGCTGCCTTGCTGATCAGATGGTCGTAGGTCTCGTGCCAGCACTGGGCGTGCACGCGACCGAGGGCTTCCGCATCGACATCGCGGACGGGTCGGACGATGATCTCGGTATGGGCTTCGGTGCTCATGTGCGTGACTCTACGCGCCGCCGCCGCGCAGGTGAAATCCGCCGATGACACACAGAGTCGTATGTGGTGATCTGCCAATGAAGTTGGGGGTTTCATCGTGGATCGCTACTATCGCCCCTTGTGAATGTGATCTGGCGCACCCTCCTCGTCATCCTGCAGGCACGGCTGCGCACGCGCCGCGGCCAGGGCCTCGACCCGTCGGCGGTCAGCCGCATCCGGCTCACGACCCTGCCCACCGACCTCGACATCCTGCGCCACATGAACAACGGCCGCTACCTGTCGCTGTTCGACCTCGGCCGCTGGGATCTGCTGATCCGCACCGGCCTGTTCGACGCCATGAACGAGCGCGGCTGGTACGCGGTCGTCTCGAGCGAGACGGTGACCTTCCGCAAGTCGCTGCAGCTCTGGCAGCGCTTCGACGTCGAGTCGCGCTTCGTCGGCCACGACGACAAGGCCGTGTTCCTCGAGCACCGGGCCGTGGTCGACGGCGAGGTGTACGCCAGGGTTATCGTCAGGTCGCGGATGCTGCGCCGCGGCGGCGGCACCGTCAGCAACGAGGAGCTGTTCGCCGCGGTCGGCAAGCCACAGGGCCTGCCCGAGGTCGAGCCGTGGATCCACGACTGGTCGTCGGCCTCGGCGCTGCCCTCGACGAAGAAGCCCGCACCGAGCGTCTGGCGCTGACGGCCCTCCGCCCGCGCGCGGTAATCTGTGCGCGTGGGGGAGATGCTCAAGGCGACAGGGCGCGTGCTGTGGCGGCACTGGCCGGCGCTGCTGCTGTGGTTCTTCGCGGGTGTGGTGGCGCGGTACTTCATCATCCAGCTCGCGGGCTTCGCCGGCGGATACAACAGCACGCTCGGCATGCTGATCCTGCCGCTGGCGGTGCTCGCGCGCCTCATCAGCTTCGTCGGCATGTTCCTCGTCGTGCGCGATGGGCTGCGCAATCTGCAGGCGATCGCTCCCGTTCCCGAAGACGCCCGCGAGCGGCGCACCGCGTTCGTCGGATCGCTGATGGCCAGCATCCTGCCCTTCTACGCGGTCTACGCCGCCGCCGGGAACCTGAAGGAAGACGCGGCCGAGTACGCGAACATCGCACTCGCCATCTCCTTCGGGAACAACCTCAGCGCGGCGGTGGGCGGGCGCACGGTCACGGAGCAGGATGTGGCCCTCGAGGTATCGCTCGGGCCCTGGGTTCTGCTCATCATCGGTCTCGCGTACGCGGGCCGGTGGGCGTGGAAGAAGTGGTCCGACCGGCTGCCCAGGTTCGCGGCACTGGTCGCCGTTTATCTGGAAGTCGTGTGGGTGGCGTTCGCCGTGGCCCTCATCGGCGATGCGACCTCGGCGGTGCAGGGCTGGGTCGACACCCGCGTCGCGATGGTCTGGCTCGACGGCGTGCGCACCTGGGTCGGGGAGCAGCTCGCGCCGCTCGCTGCGGTGTGGGATGCCATCGGCTGGCTGCTCGGTGAAGCAGGCGGCATCATCCTGCAGCCCCTGGCCTGGCTGATGATCGCCGGAGTCATCTACGGCCAGACGATCGTGGCCGAGAAGCTGCGCATCGAGAACCGACTGCTCGAACGCGCGAAGGCACGTGCAGAGCGGGTGCCGAGCGCCATCCGTCGTCGTGCAGGCGACCTGGGCGACGAGCTGACGTCGCGGTTCCGCCCGATCGGGCGGGCGATCGTGCTGATGTGGCGCGCGGGCCCGATCATGATCGCCGCCTACGTGCTGCTGTACACCGTGGCGCTCGCGCTCGAACCGCTCGGACGCCTCGCCATCGTGTCGCTGATCGGACCGCAGGAGCTCGTGGTCTGGGGCACGTTCTCGACGCTGATCGCCACCGCGCCGCTGCTGATCGCCGAGCCTGCTCGTATCGCTCTGGTCTCGGCTGCATACGACAGCACCCTGAAGGCGACGCGCTCAGCGCGCGCGGAGGAGTCCGAGGCGCTCGCCGAGGAGATCGCTCAGGATGCGATCGAGCAGCCGGCGCAGCCGGCTGTCGCCGAGGCGCCGATCCCCGCCGAGGTCACGATCCCCGATGACGCACCGGTTCTCTCCGATGCTGGTGGGACTCAGCCGTCGCCCGAGGGCGCGCCTCCGCTTCCGCTCGATCAGGACGGGTCGATCTCGAACCGCACGAACCTGCCGTCGATGCCGGTGCCGCCCTCGTCGGGATCGAGCAGCTCGCCGTCCTTGCCGAAGCCGTTGTAGGGCACCACGTCGACCCAGAACGGACCCTCGGCGTCTTCCGGGATCGCGAAGGGAACGATGATCTCGTACGGCTCGGTGACCGTCGAGTCGCACTCGCTGTACTCGGTCGAGCTGTAGTCGAAGCCGAGTTCGAAGCTGCTCTCGTTCCACTGACGCCCTGTGCTCTGCTCGATGATCAGCGGGCTGTCGCACCTCACCGGGTCGCCGGGATCGTCGGGATCGACCGGGTCGGGCCTCACCGGTATGGCGACCCCGATCACGCGTGTGTTCGGGGGAGTGGTCATGCCCTCTGTGTCGTGGATGGCCGCGGAGCGGATCGGACCCCACGTCGCGCCGGACAGTTCGACCGTCTCGCCATCGGTCGCGATCACCGGTGTCACCCGGTTCAACGCGGTGCTGTTCGCCGCGGTCCAGTCCTTCCAGCCGATCGCGACGGCCCCCGCGGGCAGCAGCACCACCAGCATGCCGAGCGCGATCGCGTTCGTCTTCCACCAGCTGCGGCCGCTCACTCGTCCGTCCAATCCACCGTCTCGAGCTCGACCGAGTTCTCGACAGGCAAGGCGTCGAGGTCGATCTGCACCGTGATGATCGAGTCGTAGACGGGGAACCGATCCGTGGCGAGTTCGAGCGTCGCGGCCCCGGTCAGGCTCCCTTCATCCGGCAGCTGGAACACCAGCATCCCCGACTTCGGGATGCCTGGCACGAGCTGCTCGCCCGAGAGCATGTAGTCGTCGATGCTGCTCTCGCCCTCGCCACGTTCGGTCGCGCTGTAGACGCGGTCGCCGACCTTCAGCGTGGTCCGGCTCAGCAGGTTCCCGTACTCGGTGAGGACGGCTTCGGCATCCATCTCGACGACGACCCACGTGCCCTCCGCCCGCCATCCGGCGGGAGTCGTGATCGCCTCGGCAGCCCGCACGCGCTGAACGGTGACGGCGAGGTCACGGCCTTCGACGCGCTCGCCGACCTCCGCCTGCTGCACGAAGGCGCGCTCTGCCGAGTCGTCGCCGGGGGTCGCCTGAGCGACGAGCCATGCCGCGACCAGCAGGCCGATCGTGATCGCCCAGGGCAGCAGACGTCTCACCACGGGTCGCCCTCCCCGAGATCGTCGAGAGTCGCGGTGACGACCGCCGACGTGCCGCCCTCGAACCAGTGCAGGTCGTCGTCGAGGAACTGCCCGCGGTAGGTCTGCGGGTCGGACAGCGCGATGCGCACCTGGTCGCCTTCGCTGTAGTCGGATGCATCGACCGTCCACGACAGGATGATCTCGTCTGACACGCCGGGCTGCAGGGCGAGCACGCCCTGAGTGGTCTCGCCTGGTCGGCTGAACTCGGGCGTCTTGTCAGGGCCGCCGACGATGCGGGTGCCCTGCAACCCGGTCGACGCGCGCATCGTACGGGCCTCGGGGAAGAGGTTCGTGATCCTCATCCGCACCGCCAGCACGCGCTCGCCGTTCTCCTTGTCGGCGGAGCTGCCGTTCTCGACGCGGTCGGAGAGGTAGGCGCTGTCGACGGCCATGTCGAGGTTCGACGTGACGACGTGCTCGCCGACCTTCACCTGGCGCGTCTCGGGGGCGGCGACGCTGTTCAGCCCGCCGAACGACGCGGTCGCGGCGAGGAAGATCCCCACGCCGATCATGCTCGCCCATTTCGTGGGGATGCGGTCGGCCATGGTGCGCACCCATCGCACCCGCGACGGGGTCCGATCACGCGCAGTCGCCTGTGCGGCTGCCGTCGCCTGGGCGGCCGCCTCGCGCGCGCTCGCGCGAGGACCGAGCGCCTTCTTCTCCCCCACGAACACAGCATAGAACGCGGTGCTTCCGCGCCGCGCGACCGATCGTGCCTACTCTGGATGCATGGCAGAGCAGTCGTCATCGTCCTCTGATCGTCGCCTGGCCGATGCCGCCACGGCACTCGCCCGGCGCTGGGTCGACGAGGCGGCGCAGGCGCAGGTCGATCCTGCCGCGCAGCGGCTCGCGGGGGTGCTGCACGACCCCAAGGGCCTGCCGTTCACGCTCGGCTTCGTCGACGGCGTGATGCGGCCCGAGAGCGCCGCGGCCGCAGCATCCAGCCTCCGCCGCGTCGCGCCGCTGGCGCCCGACTTCCTGCCCTGGTACCTGCGAGGTGTCGTCCGCCTGGGCGGCGGCGTCGCTCCTGTGCTGCCCGTGCCGACGGTGCCGATCGCCCGGCGCGTGCTGCGCGAGATGGTCGGGCACCTCATCGTCGACGCCAGGCCGGACAAGCTCGGCCCCGCGCTCGAGAAGATCCGCACGGGCTCCGAGGCAGGCGCCCGGCTCAACCTCAATCTTCTCGGCGAGGCGGTGCTGGGCGATGCCGAGGCGAGACGGCGCCTCGAGGGCATCCACGAGCTCATCCGGCGCGACGATGTCGACTACGTGTCGGTGAAGGTCTCGGCGATCATCAGCCACATCTCGATGTGGGCGTTCGAGCAGACGGTCGACGAGGTCGTCGAGCGGCTGCTGCCGCTGTACATCACCGCCGCCGACAACGGCACGTTCATCAACCTCGACATGGAGGAGTACCGCGACCTCGACCTCACGATCGCCGTGTTCACCCGCCTGCTCGAAGACCCGAGGCTCACCGCCCTCGAAGCGGGCATCGTGCTGCAGACCTACCTGCCCGACGCGCTGACCGCCCTGCGCGAGCTCACCGCCTGGGCCCGCGACCGCGTCGAGCATCGCGGCGCCCCGATCAAGATCCGGCTCGTGAAGGGCGCGAACCTCGCGATGGAGAAGGTCGACGCCGTGATGCACGGCTGGCCGCAGGCCCCCTACGGCACCAAACTCGACACCGACGCCAACTATCTGCGCTGCCTCGACGCGGCTTTCGACCAGCGCAGCACCGCCGCCGTGCGCATCGGCGTCGCGGGGCACAACCTCTTCGACATCGCGTACGCCTGGCTGCTCGCCGGCGAGCGCGGGGTGCGCGACGCGATCGAGTTCGAGATGCTGCTCGGAATGGCGCAGGGCCAGGTCGAGGCTGTCTCGCGCGAGGTCGGTGCCGTGCTGCTCTACGTGCCCGTCGTCGATCCGAACGAGTTCGACGTCGCGATCAGCTACCTCGTGCGCCGTCTCGACGAGAACGCCTCGTCGTCGAACTTCCTCTCGGCCGCCTTCCACCTCGCAGACGACCCCGCTCTCTTCGAACGCGAGCGGCTGCGCTTCGTCGACTCGATCACCCGCTCACGTGACCGCAGTCTGCTGACCGGGCCCCGGCGCACGCAGAACCGCGCAGCGCCGGCGCATGAATCGGTGCGCCCGCTCGCGCAGCCGCGGACGGCCGACGAGGGCCTCACCGAGGTGGTGCTCGACATCGCCCGCGGGTCGTCGGGCATCGACGAGGGCGCTGACGATCCGTTCCTGCAGACAGCCGTCTACGCCAGGCAGGAGCTCACGGCCGCCGACGGCGCCCCCGGCTTCGAGAACACCGCAGACAGCGACCCCGCGCTCCCCGCCAACCGCGCCTGGGCGCGCGAGATCTTCGCGCACATCGCCCGCGATCGGGGGCTCGGCATCCCCACCCTGCGCGCGGCGCGCATCGACGACGCAGAGCGGCTGGATGCCGTGATCGAGCGCGTTCAGGGCGCAGCATCCGCCTGGGGATCCAGGCCCGCCGCCGAACGCGCGCAGATCCTGCAGCGCGCCGCCGCCGCCCTCGCCGCGCGCCGCGGCGAGCTGATCGAGGTCGCCGCCGTCGAGACCGGGAAGGTGTTCGCCGAGGCCGACGTCGAGGTGAGCGAGGCGGTCGACATGGCGAAGTACTACGCCGCCACCTGCCGCGAGCTCGACGCCATCAGCGGCGCGGTGTTCGAGCCCGCGAAGGTCACCGTCGTCACCCCGCCCTGGAACTTCCCCCTCGCGATCCCGGCCGGGGGAGTGCTCGCGGCGCTCGCCGCCGGATCCGGGGTGGTCTTCAAGCCGGCGCATCAGGCGCGACGGTGCGCAGCGGTGATCGCCGAGGCACTGTGGCAGGCCGGGGTGCCCCGCGATGTGCTCGCACTCGTCGAGCTGGGGGAGCGCGAGCTCGGGAAGCAGCTGATCACGCATCCGGCGGTCGACCGGGTGATCCTCACCGGGTCGTGGGACACCGCGGCGCTGTTCCGCTCGTGGCGTCCCGACCTGCCGCTGCTCGCCGAGACCAGCGGCAAGAACGCGATCGTCATCACCCCGACGGCCGACATCGATCTGGCCGTCGCCGACCTCGTGAAGAGCGCGTTCGGCCACGCCGGGCAGAAGTGCTCGGCCGCGTCGCTGGCGATCCTCGTGGGGCCCGTCGGCCACTCGAAGCGATTCGTGCGCCAGCTGCTCGACGCCGTCCGCTCGCTGCGGGTCGCGTGGCCGTCGGACCCCGCGGCCGAGGTGGGCCCGGTGATCGAGCGGCCGCAGGGCAAGCTCGACTGGGCGCTCACCCGGCTGGAGGGCGAGGAGAAGTGGCTGATCGAGCCGCGCTCGCTCGACGACAGCGGACGCCTGTGGAGCCCGGGCGTGCGCGTCGGGGTGCAGCCCGGCTCTCGCACGCACCTCGAGGAGTTCTTCGGTCCGATGCTCGGCATCATGCACGCGCCCACGCTGAGCGCCGCGATCGACCTGCAGAACGCCGTGTCGTACGGCCTCACAGCCGGTCTGCACACGCAGGATCCCGCAGACCTCGCTCTATGGCTCGAGCATGTGCAGGCAGGCAACCTCTACGTCAACCGGGGGATCACCGGGGCGATCGTGCAGCGCCAGCCCTTCGGCGGCTGGAAGCGCTCGTCGGTCGGTCCCGGCGCCAAGGCCGGCGGACCCCACTATCTGATCGGTCTCGGAGCGTGGCGCTCGCGCCCCCGCGGCAAGGCGTCGAACACGCTGCACCTGCGCGGTCTCGACGTGCGCATCGCGGCGCTCATCGAGGCGGGCCAGCCCTCGCTCGACTTCGAGGGGTTCGAGTGGCTGCGTCAGTCGGCGCTCGCCGACGCCGTCGCCTGGGACCGCGAGTTCGGCCAGGTGCGCGACGTGTCGCAGCTCGGCGTCGAGCGCAATCTGCTCCGCTACCGGCCGGTGCCCGTCGCGGTGCGCGCCACCGCCGATGCTCCGCTGCACGAGGTGCTGCGGGTGGTGCTCGCCGGCATCCGCTCAGGTGCGGAGTTCATGCTCTCGGTGCCGTCGGGACTCCCCGCCGGCATCAGGGGCGAGCTGGGCGACCTCGGCGTGCTGGTCGCGGTCGAGAGCGACGCCGAGTGGATCGACCGGATGCTGCGCCACGGCGCCGCCGCAGAGGCGGGGGCGTCCGGCGCCGCAGCCCCTGATCGGGTGCGACTGGTCGGGGCGCGCGAGACGGTGGCGTCTCTGCACCGCGCGCTCGCCGAGGCCGTCGCGGGCGATCCCGACCTCGCGGTCTACGACGGCGAGGTGACCTCGGCCGGCCGCATCGAGCTGCTGCCGTTCGTGCACGAGCAGGCGATCTCGATCACGGCGCACCGCTTCGGCAACCCCGATGACTGGAGCGCGGACGTCATCTGACACCGATGTAAAAAATTCTTGACATCTGTCGCGAGGCGGGCCTAGCCTCCATGTAAAGAATCTTTTACATGGAGGTGTCCGATGGTCTATCAGGAGCGTGTCGCCTGGTCGCAGCTCATCGTCTCGGTGATCACCATCGCGGTCTACGTCGCACTGGTCGTGAGGAGCGCCGATGGTGGCGAGCTGACGTCGGTCGACTGGCTTCCGCTCATGCTGTGGACGATCGGCGGCGGCATCGTGCTGACCATCGTCCTGAGCATCCTGTGGGGGATCGTGGCCGGTATGCGCGACCCGCAGTCGGCGACCGCCACCGACATCCGCGATCGTGACATCAGCCGCCTCGGCGGGCGGGTCGAGCACTCCTTCCTCGTGATCGCCGGACTGGGCGTCATCGCGCTGTGCGGCGCAGGCGCCCACCTGTTCTGGATCGCGAACACCATGTTCCTCGGATTCGCGATCTCGGCCCTGATCGGCGGCATCGCCCGGGTCGTCGCCTACCGACGCGGGCTCGTGTGATGGTCAAGCCCACCCTCGTCACCAACACGATCCGTGCACGGCGCGAAGAAGCGGGCATGACTCAGGCGGAGCTCGCCGGGCTGATCGGCGTCACCAGGCAGACCCTCATCGCCATCGAGCAGGGCCGGTACTCGCCCACGCTCGAGATCGCCTTCCAGATCGCCCGCGCCTTCGGCCGGCCGCTCGAAGACCTCTTCCAGTACCCCGAACCCACCCAGAAGCGAGGGGACTGACATGCCCGAGACGATGAGCGCCTGGGAGCAGGAGGGATACGGACCGGCATCCGGCGTCCGACGAGTCCGGCGGCCGATCCCCGAACCAGGCGGAGGAGAGGTGCTGCTGCGGGTGCGCGCGACCGGCCTCAACGCCGGCGACGTGAGGATCATGCTCGGCGACCCGCTGCTCGTGCGGCCCGTCTTCGGCGTCCGCCGTCCGCGCAACCCCGTGCGGGGGATGGATGTCGCCGGCACCGTGGTCGCGCTCGGACCCGATGTCGACTCCGTGTCGGTCGGCGACGAGGTCGTGGCCGAGCTGCCCGGTGGCGGAGGGCTCGCCGAGTACGCCGTGGCTCCGGCCGGGCGCCTGGTGCTCCGCCCGGCCGCGGTGTCGGCCCGGGATGCCGCCTGCCTGCCGATCGCCGCCGGAACCGCTCGCCAGGCGCTCGATGCAGCGGCGATCACCGGCGACGGCCGTGTGCTCGTCATCGCGGCATCAGGGGGAGTGGGCACCTTCGCGGTGCAGCTGGCCGCCGCTGACGGGCTCGAGGTGCACGCGACGTGCTCGGCGCGCAATGCGGCAGCCGTCCGAGACCTCGGCGCCTCGTCGGTGATCGACCGCGAGCGGCCGCTGCGCGACCTGCCTGCCGGCGGCTACGACGCGGTCATCGACATCGCCGGCACCGCGGCGCTGCGCGACCTGCAGCGGCTCGTGGTCGACGGCGGGCGCGTCGTGATGGTCTCGGGCCAGGGCGGGCGGATGCTCGGGCCGATTCCTCGCATGCTGCGCGCCGCACTGCTCTCGATCGGATCGCGCCGGCGCATCCGGCCCCTCGCCGCGGTCGCGAAGCCGCAGATGCTGCGCATGCTGCTCGGCCTCGCGGAAGCGGGGCGGATCCGCCCGCTCATCGAGGCCGTGCACCCGTTCGACGAGGCCGGTGCGGCCCTCGCGCGAGTGCAGGGCGGCCACGTCGTGGGCAAGGTCGTCGTCGAGCAGAGCTGACCATGCATCCGGAATCCCTGCCCGCACGGGTGGCGATTCTCAGCATCCGGATGCAAAAATATCCGTGGCGTGCCTTGTCGCATCTTCCCCGCCCTCCGCACCGGAGGGGCGGGTCGAACTTCCGCCAGGCCCCTGGACAGCGTCCGCCGCACCTTCTCGAGGAGCACTCATGTCCACGCCTGACACCGCGACGACGATCGACGCCCCCACCCGCACGGCACACCACCGCCGCTACCTGATGTGCCGCCCCGAGCACTTCACGGTCAACTACTCCATCAACCCGTGGATGGAGCCCGCCAACCCCACCGACACCGCCAAGGCGGTCGAGCAGTGGCAGAAGCTGCACGACCTGTACCTCGAGCTGGGCCACGAGGTCGAGCTGATCGAGCCGCTCGCCGGCTACCCCGACATGGTCTACACCGCCAACGGCGGCTTCGTCATCGGCGGCCGTGCGTACGTGCCCGAGTTCTACTTCGAGCAGCGCAAGGGCGAGGCGCCCGCCTTCGCCGACTGGTTCCGCGCCAACGGCTTCGACACCGTCATGCCCGAGCAGGTCAACGAGGGCGAGGGCGACTTCCTGCTCGTCGGCGACGTGATCCTCGCGGGCACCGGCTTCCGCTCGGTGGGCGACAGCCACCTCGAGGTGGGCGAGGTGTTCGGCCGCGAGGTCGTGACGCTGAACCTCGTCGACCCGCGCTTCTACCACCTCGACACCGCCCTCACCGTGCTCGACCCCGTGCAGGGCGTCGAGAACGGCGGCCCCGAGCGCGCCAACGTCGCCTACCTGCCGGCCGCCTTCGACGAGGCGTCGCAGAAGATCCTCGCCGAGCGCTTCCCCGACGCGATCATCGTCAGCGAAGAGGACGGCGCCGTGTTCGGCCTGAACTCCGCGAGCGACGGCTACAACGTGATCATCTCGCCGCGCGCCAAGGGCTTCGAGAAGCAGCTGCGCGAGCGCGGCTACAACCCCATCACCGTCGACCTCTCCGAGCTGCTGCTCGGCGGCGGCGGCATCAAGTGCTGCACGCTGGAACTGCGCGGCGCCTGATGTCCGCGGTCGAACCGCACGTCGCCGAGAACTACCACCCGCTGCCCGTCGTCGTCGCCCAGGGCGAGGGCGTATGGGTGACGGATGCCGACGGCAGGCGCTACCTCGACCTGCTGGCGGCGTACTCGGCCGTGAACTTCGGGCACCGGCATCCGGCGATCGTCGATGCGCTGACCGCGCAGCTCGGCAGGGTCACGCTCACCAGCCGAGCGTTCATGAACGACCAGCTTGAGCCCTTCGCCGCAGCGCTCGCGGAGCTGTGCGGGAAGGACCTCGTTCTGCCCATGAACACGGGCGCCGAGGCCGTCGAGACCGGCATCAAGGTCGCTCGTGCGTGGGGCTATCGGGTCAAGGGCATCGCCGAGGGCAGGGCGCGGATCGTCGTCGCGGCAGGCAACTTCCACGGCCGCACCACCACGATCATCAGCTTCAGCGACGACCCGCAGGCGCGTGACGACTTCGGGCCGTACACGCCCGGCTTCGACGTCGTGCCCTACGGCGATGCCGATGCGATCGCCGCAGCGATCACCGATGACACCGCCGCCGTGCTCATCGAGCCCATCCAGGGCGAGGGCGGCGTGATCATCCCGCCCGACGGCTACCTGCGGCGCGTGCGCGAGATCTGCGACGAGAAGAATGTGCTGTTCATCGCCGACGAGATCCAGTCGGGCCTCGGCCGGGTCGGCGAGACCTTCGCCTGCGACCGCGAGGGCGTCGTGCCCGATCTGTACCTGCTCGGCAAGGCGCTCGGCGGCGGCATCCTGCCCGTGTCGGCCGTCGTCGGCGACCGCGACGTGCTCGGGGTCATCCGCCCCGGAGAGCACGGCTCGACGTTCGGCGGAAACCCGCTCGCGGCGGCCGTCGGCCACAAGGTCGTCGACATGCTCAGCACCGGCGAGTTCCAGCAGCGCGCCCGCCGGCTCGGCGCGCACCTGCGATCGGACCTCGAGGCGCTCATCGGTCACGGCGTGGCCGCAGTGCGCATCGCCGGCCTCTGGGCGGGCGTCGACATCGACCCGGCCTACGGCACAGGTCGCGAGGTCGCCGAGAAGCTGCGCGAGCGCGGCGTGCTCGTGAAAGACACCCACGGGCAGACCATCCGCATCGCTCCGCCGCTGGTCATCCGCGCGACCGAGCTCGACTGGGCCGTCGAGCAGCTGCGCCTCGTGCTCGAGGGCTGACCGCCGGCCCGGCCGCGAACGGGACCGCGGGTCAGGCGACAGTGACCGAGATCGTGTGCCAGCCCGTCGCGCCGTCGGGAGCCGGCGGGGCGATCGCGTCGGTCTGCGGGGTGCCGTCGGCGGCGATCGCACGGCACCGGATGCGGTGGTCGCCGGACTGCGCGCGCCAGGGCATGCGCCACTGCACCCAGGTGTCGTCCGACAGGGCGGATGCGAGCTCGGCGCGCTCCCACGGACCGTCGTCGACCTGCACCTCGACGCCCGAGACCCCTGAGCCGGGCTGCCAGGCGACGCCGGCGATCACCGCGTCGCCTACGCCGACCCCGCTGCCGCCGCGCGGCACGTCGATGCGGGACTGCAGCTTGATGGGGCCCTCTGCCGACCAGCCGCGGTCGGTCCAATACGCGCGAGAGCGGTCGAAGCGCGTCACCTCGAGCTCGGTCACCCACTTCGTCGCCGAGACGTAGCCGTACAGACCCGGAACGACCATGCGCACAGGGAAGCCGTGCGCGAGCGGAAGGGGCTCGCCGTTCATGCCGATCGCGAGCAGGGCGTCGCGATCGTCGGTCAGCGCCTCGAGCGGGGTGCCCGCGGTGAAGCCGTCGGCAGAGGTCGAGAGCACCATGTCGGCGTCGGATCGGGGAGCCGCGCGGGCCAGCAGCTCGCGGATCGGGTACCCGAGCCACACGGCGTTGCCGACGAGGTCGCCGCCCACGGGGTTCGACACGCACGACAGCGTCACCGCCCGCTCGACGAGGGGCAGAGCGAGCAGCTCGTCCCAGGTGAGCGTGACCTCGCGCTCGACCATGCCGTGGATGCGCAGCCGCCACTCGGCAGGGTCGACGGTCGGCACGACGAGCGCGGTGTCGATGCGGTAGAAGTCGCGGTTCGGCGTGATCAACGGCGAGATCCCCGCCACATCGAGCTCGGCGCCAGACGGCGCGACGGGGGCAGGCGAGGCAGCGCGGGGCAGTCGCAGTGCGTCGCGTGCGACCGAGACCGCGGCCGAGCCGGCCTTGGTGAGCGCACCGGCGGCCGCGAGGGCGACGCCGAGGAGGGTGGTGCCACCGGCCCAGACGAGAAAGGCGCGTCGCGAGGAGGACGTTCCGGATGCCGTGCCCGGCACGACGACGTTCGCCGGCACGGGCGCCACCGCGGGCGCCACCGCGGGCGCCGCCCCGGGCGCCGCCCCGGCGAACGAGGCGCCGCGCACCAGCATCCGCAGCGCCGTCGCTGCCACAGCGCCGGCGAGGACCGACGGCAGCCAGGCCAGCATCCCGGCATCCGCCCTGGTGAGCGCGAGCACGCCGACGGCCGCACCGATCACGACCAGGGCGATCACGCCCGCACGTCGCCGACGCGCCTCGGCGATGCCCGCCGCGGCGGCCAGCGCGAGCAGCACGATCGCGATTCCGATGAGCAGGGCGGCCTTGTCTGCCGTGCCGAACCACGCGATCGCGGTGTCTTTCGCCCAGGCCGGTGCCGCGTCGATCAGGGCGCCGCCGACGACGGCGAACGGACTCGCCGAGGGTGCGAACAGGGCGGCGAGCAGCTCGCCCGCACCCGCACCGAGCACCGCGGCCGCGATGCCCGCGAGCGCAGCCATGACGCGCCGCCGTGAAGAGCCCTTCATGCGTCAAGGCTACGCGCGCTCTACACGGTCCGGACCCTCCCGCAGGTCAGTCCTTCAGGAAGGGACCCGAGTCCTGCGGCTTCACGTCGGGGTCGTCGAGACCCGCGAGCTCGTCTTCGGCGATCAGCACATCGACGTCCTGCGTCGACGGCGTGGAGTCGACGTGGCTCTCGGCCGCCAGGGCTCCCGGCGTCGCTCGTGCAGGGTCAGCCGGGGCGACCGGCAGGCCGAACGAGCGCTGCAGCCGGCGCATCCACCTGGGCTGCGCGCCGAACACCCCGGTCGCGTCGTGCGCCTCGACCTCGAGCCCGTAGTAGTCGCCGATCTTGTCGATGAACTGCGCGCGCTCGGCCTTGGCATACGCCCGGCGTTCGCGACTGAACGCGACCACCGTCGACCAGCACATCAGCAGCATGACCACGCTGAACGGCAGCGCGATCGTGATGGCCGCCGTCTGCAGAGCGTTCAGGCCGCCCGACAGCAGCAGCGCGATGGCCAGCAGCGCCGTGACCGCCACGAAGAAGGTGCGGATCCAGCGCTGGGGCTCCGGCTTGCCGCCGGTGGCGATCATTCCCATCACCAGCGCGCCCGAGTCGGCCGAGGTGATGAAGAAGATCGCGAGCAGCAGGATCGCGCCGATGCTGACGATCATCGAACCCGGCACGTTCTGCAGCAGCGTGAACAGGGCCCCCTGGAGATCGACCGCGCCCTCGGGGCCGGTCAGGGTGCCCGGCTCTGCGAGCTCGAGCGCGAGGGCCGATCCGCCGAGCACGGCGAACCAGAGGATGCCGAGCAGCGTCGGCACGAGGATGACCCCGACGACGAACTCGCGCACCGTGCGGCCCTTCGAGACGCGGGCGATGAAGATGCCGACGAAGGGCGCCCACGAGATCCACCAGCCCCAGTAGAAGGAGGTCCAGGACGACTGCCACTGCTCGCCCTCAGTGCCCTGGAAGGCGCTGACGTTGAACGACAGGCCGACGAAGTTCTGGATGTAGTAGCCGATCGACTGCACGAAGTCGCGCAGCAGGAACTCGGTCGGCCCGACCGCGAGAAGGTAGATGACCAGCAGCCCGGCGAGCACGAGGTTGGCGTTCGAGAGCCACTTCATGCCCTTGGTCACGCCCGAGAGCACCGACATGAGCACGAAGACCGAGATGATCAGGATCAGCACGACCTGGGTCGTCTCGTCGGGGTCGGCGATGCCGGCCGTGTGCAGCCCCGAGCTCATCTGCAGCACGCCGAGGCCGAGCGAGGTGGCGACGCCGAACAGCGTGCCGACCAGAGCGATCACGTCGATCGCGTGGCCCCAGCCGCCCTCGACCTTCTTGCCGAGCAGGGGCTCGAGGGTCCACCGGATCGAGATGGGACGACGGCGCCGGTGGATCGCGTAGGCGAGCGCGATGCCGATCACCACGTAGATCGACCAGGCGTGCACGCCCCAGTGCAGATAGGTCTGGCCGAGGGCGGCCTGCGCCAGCTGGGCCGGTGTGCCCTCCACGCCCGGACGGGGGTTCGTGAAGTGCGAGAGCGGCTCGCTCACGCCGTAGAAGACGAGACCGATGCCCATTCCGGCCGCGAAGAGCAGCGAGAACCAGCTCATGAGCGAGAACTCGGGCTCTTCGTCGTCGCGCCCGAGCTTGATGTCGCCGAAGCGGCTGAAACCGAGGAACAGGCAGAACGCGACGAAGAACGCGGCGATCAGCACGTAGTACCAGTTGAACGCGTTGACGATGCTCGTCTGGATGGTCTGGAAAGCCGTCTCGGCCACACCGGGCAGCAGCAGCGCGAACAGCGCGAACACCACGACGATGACGGCGGCCGGCCAGAAGACCCACCTCAGCACCTGCGGTTCGCGCGGGGACGCCGCGGTGGCGGCATCCGCTGCCGCGGTGACGTTCGGATCAGACGCGTCTCTGTTTCCGCTCATGCTCTCCACGCTACCGAGATCGGCGCGTTCACGCGGGAGTGTCGTCGGGGTCGAGCGACTTCAGCGCATCGCGCTCGACCGCCGTGTCCGCGGTGAGCTGGTCTTCCGTGTTCTCGTCCCCGCCCAGCGGTGCTCCGTCATCCGCCCGCTCACCGGCAGGCTCCTGCGACGCATCGGCCGCTGCAGCCTCGTCCGGAGGCGAGGCGTCGTCGGTGGAATCCGCCTGCGGCCACTCCTGCTGACGCGGCATGCCGCTGCCCAGCGGGTCGTGTCCGGGAACGTGCGGGTGCTGGCCGTCGGGTGAGCCGTACTTCGGGGTGCGCTCGTGGTCGTTCATGCCGCGACGGTAGGCGTGCGGTGCCGCGCGCTCACACCCCCTTGACAGCGCGCGGGTGGCAGAGAGTCAGCACCAGGGCGACGGTGAACGATGCCAGCATCGTCGCGCCCATGATCGTCGCCGACACCCCGAGCATCGACACGAGCGGCGGTACGAACGCGCCGAGCAGCATCGACATCGTGCCCAGCACGGCCGAGGCCGATCCCGCGCTGTGCCGGATCCGCCCGAGGGCGATCGCCGTCAGCGACGGGTTGTTCACGCCGTGGGTCGACATCGCGACGAAGAGGGGCACGAGCAGCCAGGGAACGGCCGACCCGAGCATCCCGGCCAGTGTCAGCGCGACCGAGGCGGCGATGGCGACGCTCAGCGTCCACCGCAGCAGCCGCAGGCCGGGAACCCGGCCGGCGAGGCGGCGGTTGAGCTGCGCCATGGCCATGATGCCGATCGAGTTCGCGGCGAACACGAGCGCGAACTGCTGCGCGGTGAGGCCGAACTGCTGCTGCAGCACGAAGGGAGACAGCTGCAGGTAGGTGAACAGGGCGACCGAGGCGCATCCGAGAGTGACCGCGCTGAGCATGAAGCCGAGGTTCGCGAGCGCCGATCCGAGGCCGCGCACGTCGCTGCCGACGCCGCCCGTGGTGCGCTGCGCGCGATCGAGCGTCTCGGGAACCGAGGCGGCGGTGGCGAGCAGCAGCGCGCCGATCACCGCGAGGGCGATGAACACCCCGCGCCAGTCCGACACGGTCGCGACCGCGCCGCCGATGAGCGGGGCGAGCACCGGGGCGACTCCCATCACGGCCGCGAGCGTCGAGTAGGCGGCGACCGCCTCGGCACCTGAGAACACGTCATGCACCACGGCCCTCGCGATCACCATGCCGGCTGCGCCGCACAGGCCCTGCACGATGCGCACCGCGACCAGCGTCTCGATGGTGGGCGCGAGGGCGCACAGCGCCGAGGTGACGACGAACCCCGAGATGGCCAGGATGAGCGGCATCCGGCGGCCGAACCGGTCGCTGATCGGTCCCCACAGCAGCTGCCCGAGTGCGAGGCCGATCATGCACGCGCTCATCGTGAACTGCGTGAGCGACTCCGAGGCGCCGAGGTCGGCACCGAGCTGCGGCAGCGACGGCAGGTACACGTCGAGCGAGATGGGACCGAAGGCCGTGAGCGCACCGAGCGCGATCATGAGCCGGCGGGGGTGCTGCGGCACAGTCAGTCCTCGCCGTCGCGCGGGTCCGCGAGCCGGATCGGGGTCGTCGCCGTCGGGCGGTCGTCGAAGGAGCCCGGGTCCATCGCGCGGATCACCGACAGCGGGCGGGTCTCGTCGAGCGTGAGCTGGAAGCGGCGATCGCTGCTGCGGTGCAGTCGGCCCGACCACAGCATCCATCCGATCCCGATGCCGAACGCGACGATGCCGGCCACGCCGCCGACCATGATGGCCGTGCGAGCCGAGAAGGTGTCGACGATCCACCCGGCGATCGGAGCGCCGATCGGGGTGGAGCCCATGATCACGGCCATGTAGAGCGCGAGCACCCGGCCGCGCAGCGCGGCATCCGTCGTCGTCTGCACGTACCCGTTGGCGGTCGTGAGCATGGTGACGATCGTGAACCCGACGAGCATGAGCGTCGCGCCGTAGGCCCAGTAGGTGGGCATGAGGGCGGAGACGACGGATGCCACGCCGAACCCGCCCGCCGCGATGACCAGCACCCGCACGCGGGCGCGGTCGCGGCGCGCCGCGAGCAGAGCCCCGGTCAGAGATCCGATCGCCAGCACGGAGCTGAGCACGCCGTATCCGTCGGCGTCGCGACCGAACTCGATCGCCATGGTCGACGCGAAGATCGGGAAGTTCATGCCGAACGCGCCGATCAGGAACACCATCACGAACACCACGAGCAGGTCGGGGCGGCGCCACACGTAGCGGAAGCCCTCTCCCAGACCACCGCCGCTGCGATTCTTCACCCGCGGAGTCAGCTCGTTCACGCGGATGAGCATCAGCGCCACGATCATCGCGAGGAACGTCACCGCGTTGGCGACGAAGACCCAGCCCGTGCCGAGCAGCACGATGAGGATTCCGCCGACGGCGGGCCCGACCAGGCGCGCCATGTTGAACGCGGCCGAGTTCAGGGCCACGGCGTTCGAGGTGTCTTCGAGGCTCACCATGTCTGACACGAACGCCTGCCGTGCGGGCGCGTCGAATGCGTTCGCGACGCCGAACGCGGCCGCGAACACGAACATCAGCGGCAGGGTCATGACGCCCGTGAGCAGCAGCACGGCCACGGCGATCGCGAGCAGCATCAGAGCGGCCTGCGTGCACAGCAGCACGCGGCGCCGGTCGAAGCGGTCGGCCACCCATCCGGTGAGGCTCACGAGCACCAGGGGAGGGCCGAACTGCAGGGCCATGGTGATGCCCATCGCGGTGGCGTCGTTGTCGGTGAGCTCGGTGAGCACCACCCAGTCCTGCGCGGTGGCCTGCATCCAGCCGCCGATGTTCGAGATGACGCCGCCGAGGAACCACGTGCGGTAGTTGAAGCTGCGGAACGAGCGGAACATGCCAGTGGACGACGGGCTCATGCGTCGGCCATCCGCCGCAGCAGAGACGACGCGGAGTGCAGCACGGCCAGCTCGTCGTCATCGAAACGCTGTGCGTCGATCAGGTCGGCCATCAGCTGGTTGCGCTTGCGGATCGTCTCGACGACGACGCTCTCGCCCTGATCGGTCAGCTCGACGTAGACCCGGCGCCGGTCGTCTTCGTCAGGAACGCGCACCACGAGCCCGAGCTCGGCCAGACCGTTCACGGTGGCGCTCATCGTGGGGGCGGTGACGTGCTCGTGCTCGGCGAGGCTCGAGAGCGTGCGTCGACCGTGAGCGCGCAGCGCGCCGAGCGTGGCGAGCTGGGCGTCGCTCATCGCGTCGACGGCGCGTGCGGAGCGCAGGCGCCGAGTGAGGCGGAAGAGGGCGTAGCGAAGCTCGGCGGCGGAGTCGTCGAAGTCGGTGGCCATTACTTAGATAGCCTAACTAAGATTTCCGGCGGTGGGGCCGGATGAAAATATTGCCCGCTGATCTGTCGCTGGCCGCCGTCGGGTGCGAAAATGATTCTCATGCCTCTCGCGCTCGAAGTCGCCGTCCAGAACACCGCCGGCGTGCGCATCGCGCGGGAGATCGGAGCGACGCGAGTCGAGCTGACGCAGGCACTGGCGCTCGGCGGCCTCACCCCGTCGCGGGCCACGATCGAGCTGGCGGTCGAGGCGCGCGGAGACAGCGGACCCGAGGTGCACGTGCTGATCCGTCCGCGTGCGGGCGACTTCCACTACGACGACGACGAGTTCGTCGTCATGGAGCGAGACGTGCGCGACGCGCTCGCCGCCGGAGCCCACGGAGTGGTGATCGGATGCCAGGACGCGACCGGCGCGCTCGACCGCGACGGCCTCGCGCGACTGCGTGACGCCGCAGCCGGAGCCCCCGTCACCGTGCACCGCGTGGTCGACACGACCCCCGACCCTCTCGCGGCCCTCCGGCTCGCCCGCGAGCTGGGCATGAGCCGGGTGCTCACCTCGGGCGGGGCCTCGCGGGCGGTCGACGGACTCGACGTGCTGCGGGCCCTCGTGCGAGAGGCGGCCGGCGACATCGAGGTGATGGCGGGCAGCGGCATCACCGCCGCCGATGTCGTGACGGTCGCCGGCACAGGTGTCGACGCCGTGCACTTCTCGGCGAAGCGCACCGTGACCGCCGACAACGGCGTGCGCCTCGGCTCGGCGAGCGACGGCGACGCCGGGCACGAGGTCACCGACCTCGACGCCGCTCGCTCGATCGTCGACGCCCTGGCGCGGGCTCAGGCCGCCTGAGCCGCGCCGACGGAGCCGCTCTGTCGTGCCCGGCGTCCGTAGAATCTGACGCATGGCCGCCCCTCGCACCGCTGAGTTCGTCGATGCCCACGGCATCGCCATCGTCTACGACGTCTACGAGGCGGTCGGAACCGCCAGAGGCGTCGTGCAGCTGCTGCACGGGGTCGGCGAGCACGCCGGGCGCTACGTGCGCACGATCGAGGCGCTGACCGGCGCCGGGTTCCACGTCTACGCCGACGATCACCGAGGGCACGGGCGCACCGGCATCCGGCAGCACGGCGGGCCCGCGAAGCTCGGCCGGCTCGGCCCCGGCGGCCTGCGCGCGGCCGTCGCCGCGTGCTGGCAGCTGACCGAGATCATCCGCTCCGAGCGCCCCGATCTGCCACTGGTCCTGCTCGGGCACTCGTGGGGATCGTTCCTGTCGCAGATGCTGCTGAACCAGCATCCGGAGGCGTACGACGCGGTCGTGCTGTCGGGCTCTGCCCTGCGCACCCCGCGCGACCTCAACGCCGCGCCCCTCAACGCACGGTGGAAGGGGCCGGACGCCGACGGGCTCGAATGGCTCTCGCGCGACGAGGCCGTGTGGGCGGCGTTCCACGACGACCCGCTGACCACCGAGGTGCCGCTGCTCACGCTCTTCGGGCCCATCGAGGCCGCGCGCCTGTACGGCCTGCCGAAGCGCAACCTCGGGCACCGCATTCCCGTGCTGCTGATGGTCGGCCGCGACGACCCGGTCGGCGGTCCGCGCAGCGTGCACAAGCTGGCCGACGCATACCGCACGCGGTCGGGCCTCGACGACGTGACCACCCTCGTCTACCCCGACGCGCGCCACGAGATCTTCAACGAGCTGCAGCAGGACGAGGTGCGGGCAGACCTGCTCGCGTGGCTCGACGCGCGCATCCCGGCGAAGAGCTGAGGTGGCCGTCGTCCTGCAGTGGCTGATCGACGCATTCGACGCGCAGATCGCCATCGGCTCGTCTGCCCTGCTCGTGCGCGAGGTGGTCGGCAACGTCTTCGGACTCGCGAGCGCGCTCGGCGCCATGCGCCGGCGGCTGTGGGCGTGGCCCGTGGGCATCGTGGGCAACCTGCTGCTGCTCACCGTCTTCCTCGGCAGCGTGTTCGGCACAGAGCACGCCGCCAACCTGCTCGGCCAGGCCGGGCGCCAGGTGATGTTCATCGCCGTGTCGATCTACGGGTGGGTTCGATGGCGACAGGCCCGCGACAGCGACGGGCACGCCGTCACACCCCGGTGGGCATCCGGCCGCACCCGGCTGCTGCTGGCCGTTGCGCTCGTGGCGGGGACGGCGGCGCTCACGCCGCTGTTCCGGATGCTGGGTTCGTACGAGCCCGTATGGAGCGACGCGTGGACGTTCGTCGGGTCGCTGCTGGCGACCTGGGCGATGGCGAAGGGCTGGGTCGAGTTCTGGCTGATCTGGGTGGCGGTGGATGCCGTGGGCGTGCCGCTGCTGTTCTCTGCCGGCTACTACGCGACCGCCTTCATGTACCTCTTCTACGGCGCGTTCACGATCGTCGGGTTCTTCGTGTGGATGCGCGCCTCGCGCGGGGCCAAGCCTCGCATCGACACCGACCTGCCCGATCCGACCGTGCGGGGCGCGCGCGGGTGAATCCCGACGAGGGGCGACGGGCACGCGGTTAAGATCGAAGAGTGCATGGTGAGTACAAGGTCCCCGGTGGAAAGCTCGTCGTCGTCGACCTCGAGGTCGCAGATGGACTGATCCGCGACTTCCGTCTCGCGGGCGACTTCTTCCTCGAACCCGACACGGCGCTCGAGGCCATCAACGCCGCTGTCGAGGGCATGCCCGTCGAGGCCGATGTCGCCACGATCGCCGCCGCCGTGCGCGCAGCGCTGCCCGAAGGAGCCCAGCTGCTCGGCTTCTCGCCCGAGGCCGTCGGCACCGTGGTGCGCCGCGCCCTCGTGACCGCACCCGGCTGGCGCGACTTCGACTGGGAGATCGCGCACGAGAAGGCCGTCTCGCCCCGCATGAACCTCGCACTCGACGAGGTGCTCACCTCACGCGTGGGAGAGGGGCGGCGACGCCCCACCCTGCGCATCTGGGAGTGGGACGAATCGGCCGTCGTGATCGGCTCGTTCCAGTCGTACCGCAACGAGGTCGATCCCGACGGCGCGGCCAGGCACGGCTTCGACGTCGTGCGACGCATCTCGGGCGGCGGCGCCATGATGATGGCCGCCGGTCAGATCATCACCTACTCGCTGTACGTGCCCGCCTCTCTCGTGCAGGGCATGACCTTCGCCGACTCGTACGCCTTCCTCGACGACTGGGTGCTGCACGCGCTGCGATCGATCGGCATCGAGGCCACCTATCAGCCGCTCAACGACATCGCGTCGCCCACGGGCAAGATCGGCGGCGCCGCGCAGAAGCGCCTGGCCAACGGGGGAGTGCTGCACCACGCGACCATCTCGTACGACATCGACGGTCAGACCATGACAGAGGTGCTGCGCATCGGCCGCGAGAAGCTGAGCGACAAGGGCACGACGTCGGCCGCAAAGCGCGTCGACCCGCTGCGCACGCAGACCGGCATGGAGCGCGCCGAGATCATCGAGCGCTTCAAGGCCACGTTCCGGGCGCTGACCGGCGCAGAAGACGGCGCGATCACCGCCGACGAGTACGCCGAGGCTGAGGCTCTGGTCGAGAGCAAGTTCGCGACCGACGCGTGGCTGCACCGGGTTCCGTGACGGCGACGGCTCCGGAGGGCGAGCGCTCCGCGCGGAGAAGTGCGCCTGCCGCGGAGGAATCCGCGACATTAGTCCGCGCGAAGCGCACAACTCCGCGCCAGACGCACAAGGCTCAGCCCGGCTCGGTGGAGATCATCGAGGGCGACAACCTCGCGGCGGCCGCATCGCTGGCATCCGGATCCTTCACCCTGGTCTACCTCGACCCTCCGTTCAACACCGGGCGCACCCGTGGCCGTGAGGTCGTCACCGCCCGGCGGCTGATCGCAGCTCAGGAGGAATCCGCCGATTCGGTCGTCGAGGCGGTCGAGCCGGCGGTTGCGGCCGCGGATCTCCTGAGTAATGAACAGGCGGATGCCGAGAAGGAGATCCGCTACGGGTTCCACGGGCATTCGTATGAGCGGGTTCGGGGCATGCTGCGCACGTTCGACGACCGCTTCGACGACTACGGCGAGTTCCTCATGCCGCGGCTCGAAGAGGCGTGGCGTCTGCTCGCCGACGACGGCACCCTGTACCTGCACCTCGACTACCGCGAGGCGCACTACGCCAAGGTGATGATGGATGCCGTCTTCGGGCGCGACTGCTTCTTGAACGAGCTCATCTGGGCGTACGACTACGGCGCGAAGTCGCGCAGCCGCTGGCCCACCAAGCACGACACGATCCTCGTGTACGCCAAGGACCCCGGGCGCCATGTGTTCAACGCCGACGACATCGACCGCGAGCCGTACATGGCCCCCGGCCTCGTGACCGCCGCGAAGGCCGCCCGGGGCAAGCTGCCCACCGACGTGTGGTGGCACACGATCGTGCCCACCACGGGGCGCGAGAAGACCGGCTACCCGACCCAGAAGCCCGAGGGCGTTCTGCGGCGCATCGTGCAGGCGTCTTCGCGGCCGGGCGATCGCGTGCTCGACCTGTTCGCCGGCTCGGGCACCACGGGAGCCGTCGCGTCGAGGCTCGGACGGCACGCGGTGCTCGTCGACGACAACCCCGAGGCGATCCGCGTGATGCGCGAGCGGATGCCGCACGCCGCGGTGCGCGCGGTCTGACTCAGCCGCGAGGCGCCGGCGGCCACGGAGCCCAGGCGCCCGTCCGGGCGGTGAGCGCGTGAATCGCAGCGGCGAGGCGCTCGGGCGGCACATCCTCCCCGCGCGACTGGCTCGAGCTCGACCCGTTGGGGAACACGGTCTCGGACTCGATCCACGGGGGACGCCCGGCGCGGGTGCTCTCGCGATAGTTTCCGGTCACGACCGCGAGCACCTGCTGCTCGAGGTCGTCGGCCTCGGCCGACCACTCCTCGTCGCAGGCCTCGCATCCGCAGGACGGGTAGAAGAAGTCGTGCAGCACGCCCGCGTGCAGCAGGATGCCCGGGTACCCGGTGAACACGAAGGTCAGCGCCGCACAGGCCGGGTCGCGCGGTCGGATCCGCACAGCACGCACGACATCGGGGTGAGGGTGGATCAGATCCGCCGCTACCTCGATGCCGTCGTCGGCCTCCACGTCGTATTCGGCGAGAAGGTGGTCGATGAGCGCGTCGGCGATCGTGTGCAGCGGCGCGAAGCGCTCGGGGTTCCGCGAGACGGAGTAGCTGTCTGCAGGAGGCGAATCGACCCAGCGCCGCCCGTACTTGATCACGCGGCCGTCGTCGTCGCGGAAGACCGGCGGCGCGACGGCAGGGCGCAGGTACGAGGACATGCGTTCATCCTCGCGCGCCAGGCGCCCGTCCGGCTAGGGCGCGACGCGGCGGTGCGCGGCGAAGGCGTCGCGCAGGGCGGTGCGCACGAGATCGACGGCCTCATGCGCACGCGAGGCGGCGCGCACCGCCGTGAACACCTCGCGCACGGGGGAGCCCGGCAGGTCGGCGACGGTGAGGGGGCTCGGCTCGTCGCCCCAGATCAGGTCGGGCAGCATGCCCACGGCGTGACCGGATGCCACCAGCCGCACGTGCGCGGTGAGGTCGGCGGCCTCGAACCGCACGTCGGGTTCGAACCCCGCGGCCCGGCACTGCTGCACCGTCCACTGCCGCACCGCTGTTCCCTCTGGCTCCATCACCCAGGCGCGATCACGCAGCTCGTGCAGGGGCAGCGGATGCTCTGAAGGCGGCAGCACGATGCGGATGGGGTCCTCTCCGAGAAGCTCGTGCACGACGCCGTCGCGCTGCTCGCGGGTCTGACCGGGGTACTGCTCGGCGATCACCAGGTCGAAGCGGCGGGCCCAGAGCTCGAACAGGCTCTCCTCCGGAGGCAGCTCGGCGAGCTCGACCCGCAGCTCGGGCTCGCGCTCGGCCAGCAGCGTCAGCGCGGCGGGTGCGATCGTCTGCGCGGCGGTGGGCATGGCGGCGATGCGCACCGGCTCCCAGCCCGCATGCGCGGTCAGCGCTGCGCGCGCCTCTTCATCGAGTTCGAGGGCGCGTGCGGCGTGCTCGGCCAGCATCCGGCCCTGCGGCGTGAGCCGCACCCGGCGGCCGTCGGGCTCGAGCAGCGCCACCCCGGCCTCTTTCTCGAGCAGCGCGAGCTGCTGCGAGACGGTCGAGGGGGAGTACGACAGAGATGCCGCGACCTCGGAGATCGTGCCGCGCAGTGCCAGCTCGTGCAGCAGCCGGAGGCGGCGGAGTTCGAACACCGGGATCTGCTTTCTGCGGCCGGACGGGACCCTTACATCCTAGATTCGGGCGTGCGCAGAAGAAGGCGCATGGGGAGCACTCCCCATCGCGCGCGCCCCCTGCGGACCGTTACGGTTCTCGAGGAGGTTGTGCCGTGGGAATGATGTTGCCGAACGAACTCGTCTGGATCATGGAGAAGCTCGGATTCGAGTGGCCCGATATCGACGAGGACGAGGTGCGCAAGGGCGCCGTGCTCGTGCGCAACTTCGGCGACGACCTCGAGGGCATCGTGCAGGCCGTCGATCGCCAGATGAACAGCGAGCTCACCGCATCGCTGATGGGCAAGACCGGGCCCGCGACGATGAGCGCCTGGAACACGAACCGCTCGCAGAACCTGCAGAAGCTGATCGACATCATGCCGCCGGCTGCGGTCGCGATGGATGTCGGCGCCGGGGCGATCTTCGCGCTCAAGATGAAGGTCATCGTCGACGTGACCACGACGATGATCGCGCTCGTGGGCATGCTGACCAACCCGATCACGGCCGTCGGCGCCGGCCCCATGCTGATCATCAAGAAGAAGCTGCTCAACGCCGCGGTCGACATCGCGGTCGAGCAGCTTCTGAACCAGCTGGCCCCCGCCGTCATCGAGCCGATGGCGCAGCAGCTGCCCGCCGTGATCGATGCGATCCTCGATGCTCCCCTGGTCGAGGCATCCGTCGGCGACTCGGACGAGTTCCAGGCAGACCTGGCGGCCCTCGAAGACGCGCAGAGCACGATGAAGGTGCACGGCTCCGACATTCAGACCCTCACCTCGACGTTCTTCGCCGAGTTCTCGGCCCTGGACTTCGGAGGCGACGACTGATGAGCGCCCTGAAGCCGATCTTCCGCGAGCTGCGACAGGCGGTGCTCGACGGTTTCGCGCACTCGCGCGACAAGCTGCACCAGCTGACCGACAACCTCACCGACCACTTCGACAACGTGGTGCACCAGGTCAGGGGCATCGACAAGTTCGACGATCTGCCCGATGGGCCCGGCAGGCCGGGCGGACGCACGCCGGGCGACGACCGTCTGATCCCGCGCCCTGAATGCCTCGACGGCAACGGCGAGATCGACTGGTCGAAAGCGCCGCACAACGGATTCACGCTCGACGCGGACGGCAACCCGATCATGCGGGATCACGTGCCGAGCGCCGGCGACCGGTTCGATCGCTACGGCGACCCGAACGGCCGCTACGTGTCGCCGGTGGGCGATGACGGGCCCTTCTCGTACGACAGCCGCTCGTTGCCCTACGCCGAGAACCCGAACGCCTATCACGCGTACGAATGGCTGCACTCGCCCGCCGATGTGCAGTCGGTGTACGACAACCTCGACGGCACGACCCGTGCGGCCGTCGATGACGTGCTCGAGAAGTACGACATGGATCTGAGCGACCTCTCGCACGTGACTCGCGGCGAGGCCGCGGCCATCCCCGAGTGGGGCACGCCGGGCGGCGCCACCCAGGACCTGCTGCCGGTGAGCGTGGACCTGCTCGATAAGATGGGCATGATCAAGGAGGTGCCGTGATGGACGTCAGCGAGCTCATGGAGATCGTCGCGGCCGAGGATCTCGACATGCCGGTGATCGAGGGCGCAGGGCGCCTGCACCTCGATGCCGTGGTCATGCAGCGCGAGGGCTCGTCGTGGAAGGTGTTCCTCGTCGATGAGCGGCATCAGCCGATCGCCCCGACCGTGCGGTCGTTCGACGATGAGTCCGACGCACTCGAGCACGTCCTGCGCAAGCTGCGGCAGGTTCAGAAGTCACGGCGCTCCATGGCGGCGCTGAACGCGCGCGACGCCGTCGCTCCGGAGAACGGCGAGAGCTGACTCAAACCCTTCGATATGACCGAACGGTCATCATCGCTAACGATCGCTTTTCTTGCAGAGTGGATACCGGCATCCTGTAGGAATGACCTCCCCTGCGCCTGCTCACGAAGCATCCATCGCCGAACTCGCCGCCCTCGGCGACGATGCCGTCGCCCTCGTCAGGAAGTGGCTCGTCGAGAGCCGCGACGTGCCGACGGATGCCGCGGGCGAGCGCCTCGCCGGCGTGCTGCGCGACCCGAACGGCCTCGACTTCACGGTCGGCTTCGTCGACGGCGTCGTGCGTCCTGAAGACCTCAAGGTCGCAGCCGCCAAGCTCAAGGAGCTCGTGCCGCTGACCCCCGGCTTCCTGCCCGCCCCGATGCGCGGAGCGATCGGCCTCGGCGGCTTCGCCGCCGGCATCGTGCCCGGCGTCGTCGTGCCGTCGGCCCGCGCCGTGCTGCGCCAGATGGTGCGTCACCTCATCGTCGACGCGCGCGACGAGAAGCTCGGAGCCGCGATCAAGCACATCCGCGAGTCGCAGGGCGTGAAGCTCAACATCAACCTGCTCGGCGAGGCGATCCTCGGCCGCGAAGAGGCCAAGCGCCGCCTCGAGGGCACCCGCCGCCTGCTCGAGCGCGACGACGTCGACTACGTCTCGATCAAGGTGTCGTCGACCGTCGCCCCGCACAGCCCGTGGGCCTTCGACGAGGCCGTCGCCGACGCCGCCGAGGCTCTTCTGCCGCTGTACCGGATCGCCGCCAAGGGCGGCCCCGCCGGCGCGAAGTTCATCAACCTCGACATGGAGGAGTACAAGGACCTCGACCTCACCATCGCGGTCTTCACCTCCATCCTCGACCGTCCCGAATTCAAGAACCTCGAGGCCGGCATCGTGCTGCAGGCATACCTGCCCGACGCCCTCTCGGCGATGATGCGCCTGCAGGAGTGGGCCGCGGCCCGCGTCGCAGACGGCGGTGCGCCGATCAAGGTGCGCGTCGTCAAGGGCGCCAACCTGCCGATGGAGACCGTCGACGCCGAGACCCACGGCTGGCCGCTCGCGACCTGGTCGACCAAGCAGCAGTCGGACTCGTCGTACAAGGCGGTCATCGAGTACTCGCTGCGCCCCGAGCACGTGGGCAACGTGCGCATCGGCGTCGCCGGCCACAACCTCTTCGACATCGCCCTCGCCTGGCTGCTCGCCGAGAAGCGCGGCGTCACCCAGGGCATCGAGTTCGAGATGCTGCTCGGCATGGCCACCGCTCAGGCCGAGGTAGTCAAGCGCACCGTCGGCTCGCTGCTGCTCTACACTCCCGTGGTGCACCCCGACGAGTTCGACGTCGCGATCGCGTACCTGATCCGCCGCCTCGAAGAGGGCGCATCGCACGAGAACTTCATGTCGGCGGTGTTCGACCTCGACACCGACCCGGCGCTGTTCGAGCGCGAGAAGCAGCGGTTCCTGGCATCCATCCAGACCATCCCGACCGAGGTTCCCGCGGCCAACCGCGTGCAGAACCGTCAGCTGCCCGCTGAGCCGGCGCCCCGCGACGGCTTCGTGAACACCCCCGACACCGACCCGTCGCTCGCCGGCAACCGCGCGTGGGCCGACGCGATCCGCTCGCGCATGGTCGGCTCGACGCTCGGTGACGAGACCGTCGCCGCCAACACGCTCAGCACCTCGCAGCAGGTGTCGGACCGCATCGCCACGGCCGTGGCATCCGGTGAGGCCTGGCGCGCGCTCGGCGCCGCCGGCCGCGCCGAGATCCTGCACCGCGCCGGTGACATCCTCGAGGCCCGCCGCGCCGAGCTGCTCGAGGTCATGGGCTCCGAGGCGGGCAAGATCATCGAGCAGGGCGACCCCGAGGTCTCCGAGGCGATCGACTTCGCGCACTACTACGCCGAGAGCGCGAAGAAGCTCGCCGACGTCGACGGCGCCGTCATGCAGCCCGTTGGTCTCACGGTCGTCACCCCGCCGTGGAACTTCCCCGTCGCCATCCCCGCAGGCTCGGTGCTGTCGGCCCTCGCCACCGGCTCGCCGGTGATCATCAAGCCCGCTCGCCAGGCCCGCCGCTCTGGTGCGGTCATGGTCGAGGCACTGTGGGAGGCTGGCGTGCCCCGCGACGTGCTGCAGTACGTGCAGCTCGACGGCCGCGAGCTCGGCACCCAGCTGGTCAGCGACCCGGCCGTCGGCCGCGTCATCCTGACCGGTGGCTTCGAGACCGCCGAGCTGTTCCGCGGCTTCCGCGCCGACCTGCCCCTGCTTGCCGAGACGAGCGGCAAGAACGCCATCATCGTCACCCCGTCGGCAGACCTCGATCTCGCCGCGAAGGACGTCGCCTACTCGGCCTTCGGCCACGCGGGCCAGAAGTGCTCTGCCGCGTCGCTCGTCGTGCTCGTCGGCTCGGTCGCGAAGTCGGAGCGCTTCCGCCGCCAGCTCGTCGACGCCGTGCGCGCCTACGAGGTCGGCATGCCCGAGGACGGCACGAACCGCATCGGTCCGCTGATCGGACCCGCCGAGGGCAAGCTGCTCGGCGCCCTCACCGAGCTGCACCCCGGCCAGTCGTGGATGCTCGAGCCCAAGAAGCTCGACGAGGCCGGCCAGCTGTGGAGCCCCGGCATCCGCGACGGCGTGAAGCGCGGCAGCGAGTTCCACAAGGTCGAGTACTTCGGGCCGGTGCTCGGCGTGATGACCGCCGATTCGCTGACCGAGGCGATCGACATCGTCAACGACATCGACTACGGCCTCACCAGCGGCATCCACTCGCTCGACACCGACGAGGTGCAGCAGTGGCTCGCGAGCATCCAGGCCGGAAACGTCTACGTGAACCGCGGCACCACCGGCGCCATCGTGCAACGCCAGCCGTTCGGCGGCTGGAAGAAGGCGGCTGTCGGCGCCGGCTCCAAGGCCGGTGGCCCGAACTACCTCGTGGGTCTGTCGGAGTGGACGGATGCCCCCGTGCAGACGGCCACGAAGCTCGACGCCCTGGCCTCGTCGGCCGTCGAGCTCGTCGAGGGCGCTGACGCCGAGTGGCTGCGCGGTGCGCTGGCCACCGACATCGACGCCGTCGCCGCCGAGTTCGGCGTGGTCCGCGATGCCACGGGCCTCGTCACCGAGCAGAACGCGCTGCGCTACCAGGCTCTGCCCGTCGCGATCCGCTTCGAGGGCGCTCGTGTTGCCGAGCTGCTGCGCGTCGCGGCCGCCGGTGCGCGCCTGCGGGCTCGCGTCACCGTCAGCACGGCCTCGGCGCTGCCCGCGCGGGTCGTGACCTGGCTGGGTGCGCACGACGTCGTCGTGGTGACCGAAGACGCCGCTGCCTGGGCATCCCACGCCCAGCGTCTCGCCGCTGCGGGCGGTCGCGTGCGCCTGATCGGCGCCGACGTGCTCGAGACGGCGACCGCGGTCGAGGGCTCGCCGAGCCTCGCGATCTACGCCAACCCGGTGGTCTCGGCCGGCCGCGTCGAGCTGCTGACCTTCCTGCGCGAGCAGGCCGTGTCGATCACCGCGCACCGCTTCGGCACCCCGCACCGCTACGAGATCCCGCTTCTCGAGCCGGTGCGCTGACCCCGCATCCGCTGAATGACAAGAGACGCACCTCCGGAAGCATCCGGGGGTGCGTCTCTGGTTGGGGCCGGGGCTGCTTCGAGTCGCTCGAATCGCCGGTTCTCGGGGGCCGGAGTCGCCAGTTGAGCGATTCGAAGCCTAAGGTGGGCCGGCCGATCAGCGGTGCAGGGAGAACTGCACGGTCGTGCCTGCCGTGCCGGAGGTGTCGATGGTGAGACGGATGCCGTCGCCGCGGCGAGCGAGCGCGACGCGGGCGGCGTCGGCGCCCTCCACCCGCGTCACGGCGGTGGCGGCGACATCGATCACGAGAGTCGCGGCACTCTGCGTCGGATCGCTCACCGACATCCTCACCATGCCGGGAGTGATGCGGGCGATGACGCAGGCGGGGCGATCGGCGCCGAGCCCTCCTGCCGATCCGGCCGCCCAGAACGTGGCCGCCGTCACGTGCCCCGAGTGCCGGATGGCCTGAGCCACCTCGTCGTTGCGCAGCACCCGGAAGCGAGGGGAGCGGGCAGCGGCCGCGGTCGTCTCGGCATCCGCACCCGGATGCACGGCGTAGGCGTACCCGCCGCCTGCCGATCCTCCCACGCCGTGCGAGAGGCTCAGCGTGCCGTACCAGCGCCGCTGCAGCACGTCTGTTCCGGCTGCCGCGTTCGTGCTGTTGCGGCGCCAGGTGCCCTCGCGCTCGGCGACGCTCGCGATCAGGTCGGCAGGGCCGTCGAGCAGCACATATCCGCCCACCCCGTCCAGGTGCGCCCATCGTGCGCCGGCCACGGTCTTCTGCGTCGTCACGGGAGCACCGTCGACGATCAGGCGGCGTGCGGAGGTGCCGAGGTTGCGGTGCTCGACGGTGGTGCGCACCTCGCCCTCGCTGTCCGTCGAGATGCCGGCGCCCAGCGCGACATAGGCGTCCGGCAGGGTGAACCAGGACTTGCGGGCCGTCAGGCCCGTCCCTCCGGGCGCGACCAGATGCATCGCCGCCAGCGCGGTGTCTTCGAAGACGACGCCGCCTGTCCATTCGTTGGCGGGCGTGCGCTCGCCCCACTCGCCCTCGGGGTTGCGCGGCAGCGGGGTCAGGTCGACGGTGGTGCCGGGAGGCGCCGTGAGATCGGAGGTCGACCAGAACTCGTCGTCGAAGTGGTCTTCGTCGCCTCGCAGGTACAGGTACGTCATGCCCTGACTGGTCTTGACGCCCTCGAAGTTCTCGGCCTCGGTGCCCTCGTGCCAGGCGATCCGGTTCGAGCACATCGCGATCGCGAGGGCCCAGGAGCCGTCGGCACTGCGGTGGACGAGCCGGTCCATAGCGGGGAAGAGCCGGGGGCCCGTGGGGTCCGCCACCGCGGCCGTGTCGGAGCCCAGCAGCTCGGTGACCAGCGAGAGGCGGACGATGTTCGTCGTCGAGGTGATGCTCGCGGCGGGGTTGCCTTCGATCCACTGACGGCAGAGCCCGCGCCAGCGCGCGGCCGTGGCAGCGTCGGCCGACTGCGCGAGGCGAAGGGTGTGCTCGATCAGATCGTTGCCGTTGGTCATGCTGCGCTCGGCGTACCGGGCGACGGCGCGTCCGCGCACGGCGTCCATCATCTGCCCGCGGAACATCAGCGGTGCGAACGACCCTTCCACGACTCCCGTGACATTCGCCCTGCTCGGGTCCGTGACGTCGAACGCGGTGCCCGCCAGAAGGGCGAACAGCTTCGCGAGCCCGCCCAGCAGCACCAGGCCGTACGTTCCGGTGTAGCCGATCGTGGAGTGCTGCACGAACGAGCCGTCGCGGAAGAAGCCGTTGCCCTCGGTGATGTACTGCCAGGTGTCGCTCAGCGCCGCCACAGACGCACGGAGCAGCTCGGGGTCGGGCTGCACGATGGCGCGCACGATGATGGCCTGGCAGATGTCGACGCGGTTGGCCCCGTCGGACTCCTTCGGGCCGGTCGGGTGCTGCTGCATGCGCGGGTCGCGGTCGGGCAGGAAGTGGTCGACGGCGGTGCAGTACCTGTCGATCTCGGCCTGGTCGAGCTCGTCGTGTAGGAGGGCCATCGTGTTCGCCAGCGGCTGTGCGGCTCCGATGTTCCACGACCACCAGTTTCCCCACCACGTCGTGGCGGGGTTGTAGACCTGCTCGTGCATGTGGGCGAGTCCTCGCAGTGCGGCGTCGAGCACGGCGGGCGAGCCCTCGTGCTTCGAACCAGGCGTCGACCACGAGACCGCGAGGGTCTGGATGCCGGAGTAGTTCATGCGCATGGCGTTCGACTTCGCGATGTCGGTGGCGCCGATCGACCAGTCCTGGTCCGAGAAGTAGCGGGTGGAGGTCGGACTGATCTTCGCCAGCAGGGCATCGGTGCCCCTGTCCTGCCGTGCGATCGCGGCTGCGAAGGTCGCAGGCGAGCCGGCGATGATGCTGCGCCCGGTCAGCGTCTCGACCCACCGGGTGCGCAGCGCCTCGATCTCGGCGGGGCCGACGGCGAGGGGGCGCAGCGACGCGGCTGCGGTCAGAGGGCGGCTCGCGTCGACGAGCAGGGCCGACGCCACGGCGAAGCCGCCGAGCTGCAGGACGGTGCGGCGAGTGGGGGTGAACATTCGAACTCCTTCGGTCGTTGGCAGCGAGGCTAGGAGCGCGCAAGATGAGGAATCAATGTTGATTCCTCATCTTCACGGCGCCTTGAATGAGCACGACTCGCACCGCGCGGGCACGAGAGGAGCAGCCGATGCGACCGAACATCCTCGTGGTCATGTCAGACCAGTTCCGGGCCGCTGCCCTCGGCATCCTCGGCGAGGACCCGGTGAGCACCCCGAACCTGGATCGTCTCGCCGAGACGGGATGCCTGGCACGTCAGGCGGTCAGCTGCTATCCGGTGTGCAGCCCTCATCGCGCGATGTTCCTCACCGGCATGCGGCCCGAGGCGAACGGGGTCACGCTCAACGTCCACTCCGAGTCCGCGCTCGACGGCGTGGGGCTGCGCGACGGGCTGCCGACCTGGGCGAGCATCCTGCGCGACCACGGCTACCGCACCGGCTACATCGGCAAGTGGCATCTCGAACCGCCCACGGCGGAGGACGAGCAGGCGGGCGAGGGCCGCCGCGACGATGGGAAGGTCTGGGACGCCTGGTCGCCGCCCGCCCGGCGATTCGGCTTCGACTTCTGGTATTCCTACGGTGCGGCCGATCGTCATCTCGCCCCGCACTACTGGACCGCGGATGCCGGCCGTCACGAGCGCGTCGATGTCGACCGCTGGTCGGCCGAGCACGAGACCGACGTCGCCGTGGAGCACATCGCCGGACTCGACGATGCCGCGCCGTTCGCGCTGATGCTGTCGCTCAATCCTCCGCACCAGCCGTTCGACCAGGTGCCCGAGCGCTATCGCGGCATGTACGCCGGTCTCGACGAGCGCTCCCTGCTCACCCGCCCCAATGTGCCGTGGGGCACCGAGGCGAGCGCCGAGGCGGCGGCGATCGCGCGCGACTACTTCGCCGCCGTCACGGGTGTCGACGAGCAGGTCGGTCGGCTCGCCGCGGCCGTGGAGCGGCGCGGCGGTGCGCGCCCGACGGTCATCGTGTTCACCTCCGACCACGGCATGCAGCTGGGCAGTCACGGGCTGATGTACAAGAACGTGGCGTACGAGGAGTCGATGCGCCTTCCGCTCATCGTGCACTCTCCGGGGCTGGTCCCCGCCGGCACGGCCGACGTGCTGATCGACTCGCTCGACTTCGCGCCGACGATCCTGGGGCTCGCGGGTGTCACCTCGCGGGATCCGCGGATGGCGGGGCGCGACCGCTCAGCCGCACTCCTCGCGGCGTCCGCATCCGTCCGGGAGGGAGACCCGAGCGACGCCGCCCTGTACCTGCGGTACCCCGCACGCTCGGATCCGACGAGCGCCAGGGGACTGCGCACGCGCGACGAGAAGATCGTGGCCACCTGGCATCCGTCCGACGGACTGGATCTCGAGTACTTCAACCTCCGGCGCGACCCCTTCGAGGTCGACAGCAGGCCGGATGACCGCGCCGCCGCGCTGCTCGCCGACGCCCTGCTGCGCATGCTCGACGAGACCCGAGACGCATGGGCAGGCCGCGACGCTCTGGCCGCGGCCTACCCCGAGTCCCTGGTCATCCCCCGACAGGTCGGGGCCACGCAGGTCAGGGCCGGGTAGGCCGGTCCGGCGGCAGGCCGACCTCTTCGCGCCACTTTTGGTGGGCCTGCTGCAGCTCGGCGACGAGCCGCGGCCGGCGGCCCGCGAGGTTGTCACGCTCGCCCGGGTCTCCTGCGAGGTCGGTCAGGATCAGGCCGTCACCCGTCTCGGTGTGCTCGACCGCGCGCACATGCGCGGCGATGGGGTCGTCTCCCGCCACCGACAGCAGCTTCCACCCGCCTCGCCGGACAGCCCACTGCCAGCCGCAGTCCCAGTGCAGCTCGCGCTCGTGCGGGCGAGGAGCGGATGCATCCGTCGCGGTCGACAGCAGCGAGCGCAGGTCGCATCCGTCGTCGTCGGCCGAGGCGGGCAGGCCCGCGGCTGAGACGAACGTGGATGCCAGATCGAGGGCGCTGACGGGATCGCCGACGATGCTGCCCGGCTCGGCGACGCCCGGCCACCTGACCAGGAACGGGACCCGGATGCCGCCCTCCCACAGCGTGTACTTCGAGCCCCGCAGCTCGCCGTTGTCGCCGTAATTGCACTGCGAGCCGCCGTTGTCGGTCAGGTACACCACGATCGTGTCGGCTGAGGCATCCTGCGCCTCGAGCGCGTCGAGGAGCCGCCCGATCGCGCGATCCATGAGATCCAGCTGTGCGAGGTAGTAGGCCCGTCCGTCAGGCAGATTCGGGCTGATCGCGCCGTCGTACCAGTCGAGGTAGCGGGATGCGCCGGGGTTCCAGTCTTCAAAGCCCGCGAGCCCGCGGGCCTGCAGCTCGTCCTCGGGCAGCTGCCAGCAGAAGTTGTGCACGGCGTTGAAGGCGACGGTGGCGAAGAACGGGCCGTCGGCGGCGCGTCGTCTGATGAAGTCGATCGCCCGATCGGCGATCTCGTCGGTCGTGAAGCCCTCGAACTCGGCCGGCTCATCGCCCGACCAGAACGGCTGCACGCCCATCGGCGCCGCAGCCTCGCCGTACGCCGCGCTCGCCGCATCAGAATGATGCAGGTAGTGCAGGCGGCCCATCGACTGCCCCGCCAGTCCGTAGAAGGACTCGTCGAAGCCATGGTTCGGGGGAGCACCGCGATCGGTCACGGTCTCGTCGCCGTAGTGCACCTTGCCGAAGTAGCCGGTGGTGTAGCCCGCATCGCGCAGGCGCTCGGCGATGGTGGGGGCGCTGCCGATATCGGCCGAGTCGAACCACAGTCCGCCCCACCGCTGCTGATAGCGACCCGTCATGATCGCCGCTCGCGACGGCGAGCAGATCGGCGCGGTCACGTAGGCATCGGTGAACGTGGCCCCCTCCGCGGCGATGCGGTCGAGCACGGGCGTGTGCACCCCTGGCGTCCCGAGTGCGGAGCGGTCGGCATGACCGTGATCGTCCGAGACGATCAGCAGGATGTTCGGCCGGGTCATCGGGCACCGTCCCAGCCGGGAAGGGCGAAGGCGCCGAGCGGGTCGTCGTCGAGCGGCCGGGTCTGTCCGGCGCCGAACACGGGGAGCCCCTGACCGTCTGCGTCCGCCGCGGAGTGCTCTGCGAACCAGTCGTGCAGCATGCCGCGCAGCCGTGCGACCTCGTCACCGTGCGTCGGCAGATCGGCGAGGTTGCGCCGCTCGCGCGGATCGGCTGTCAGGTCGTACAGCTCGTGGGGCCCGTACGGATGCCGGTGCACGTACTTGCGATCGTGGGTGCGGATCATCCGCACCGGGCCGTACTCGCTGTGCACCACCACGGGACGCTGCTCGGCGGGCGCCGCGGGCAGATCGCCGCGCAGCGCGGCGGCGAAGCTGCGTCCCGGCCCGGATTCGAAGGGCGATCCGTCGAGGCCCGCCAGCTCCATCAGGGTGGCGGGCAGGTCGTAGGCGCTGTGCAGCCGGTCGTCCACGGCGCCGGAGGGCAGCATCCACGGCGCCGAGACGATGAACGGGACCATCACCGACTCGTCGTACATGTTCATCGGGAAGGTGCCGTTTCCCTTGCCCCAGAACCCGTGCTGTCCGCAGCTGAACCCGTTGTCGCTGAGGAAGACGACGATCGTGTCGTGCTCGCGGTCGTTCCTGCGCAGGGCATCGATGATGCGGCCGATCGCGGCATCCATCGCGGTGACGGCGGCGAAGTAGCCGATGAGCGCTTCGCGCGCATCCGGTTCGCCGCCGATCGGCGCCCCGCCGAGCGTCTGCAGCCAGGGGTGCGGCTCCTCCTGCGGGCAGCTGTCGAACGCGCAGTCCCGGTAGAGGGCGGTGTACTCGTCGGGATGCTGGCCGGCGAAGGGCTTGTGCGGCGCCGTGAAGTTCACGGCCAGGAAGAAGGGATCGTCGTGCGCCTGCTCCGCGTCGATGAACGCGACCGCGTCGTCGGCGATGACGTCGGTGAGGTAGTCGGTCACATGCTCCGCTTCGGCACCTCGGTACATCACGGCGTCGTGGTACGGGCTTCCCCCGCCCTCCAGCGCGTACCAGTGCACGAAACCGCGACGGGGGACGTCGCTCGCGCCCAGGTGCCACTTGCCCGACAGCCCGAGACGGTATCCGGCGTCGGCCAGCGCGTCGGTCAGGGTCGGGAGGCCCTGCAGATGGTCGCGGCCGGTCGGACCGACGTGGGCTCCGTCGAGGTAGTCGTGGACGCCGTGCGCTGAGGGGATGCGGCCGGTGAGCAGGGATGCTCGCGCCGGGGAGCACACGGGCGACGCGCAGAAGAACCGATCGAGACGCACGCCGCGCGCGGCGAGTCCGTCGAGCACGGGGGTGCGGATCTCGTGATTGCCTGCGGCGCCGAGCGCCCACGGGCCCTGATCGTCGCTGACGATCATCACGATGTTCGGCCGGGTAGGCGTCACGCCACGACCTCCTCTCGTGCGATGGCCACGGTCGTCGACTCCTGCGCGGAGCGGTAGGCGGCCAGCACGACCTCGACCACGTGGCGCGCGTGGCTGAGCGGCACGGCGGGGTCTGCGCCGCCGATCACCGACGCGAAATCGGCCAGCTGCGCGGTGAACGCGTTCTGGATGTCGTGCTCTCCGACGGAGTGCACGACCCGGGAGCGGCCGTCGACGTGCACGGTCGCGCCCTGACGCGGATCGAGCTCGATGACCCCCTCGTCGCAGACGACCGTCATGCTGTCGCCGCGCGTGGCGGGGTCGCTGATCACGGCGATGGTCACCCCCACGCCGTTGTCGAGGCGAACCAGCATCCCGCCGTCGGTCTCGACGGCTGCCCCGAAGCGGTTCACCGCACTCGCCAGGACCTCGACCGCCCGCCCGTCGCCGAGCCACAGCGAGCGATCGAGGCAGTGGCCGCCGATGTTCATCAGGGCTCCGCCACCCGCGATCGCCGGTGCGAAGAACCACGCGGGGCGGGTTCCGGGCCGGTAATCGGTGCTGCGGTTGTCACGGATCATGCGCACGGCGCCCAGCTCGCCCGAGTCGATCATCCGTCGTGCCGCGAGCTTGTCGGGCATGAAGTGCTGGATATGGCCCACCGTGAGCGCCACCCCGGCCCGGGTGCACGCCGCGATCAGCCGATCGCAGTCGTCCACGGTCGTGGCCATGGGCTTCTCGACCATGACGTGGACGCCGGCGGCAGCGGCATCCTGGGTCATCGGCAGGTGCAGCGCGTGCGGCGTGTTCACGATGACGGCATCGATGACGCCCGCGTCCAGCATGGCTCGATGGTCTGTGTAGACCTCAGCTCTGCTCCCTGAGGCCGCCCGACGGGCGATGGCGGGGTCGATGTCGCACACCGCGGTCAGCTCGATCCCCTCCAGGGCCGCCGCCGCCGCGATGTGGAACGGCGCGACCGCTCCTGCCCCGATCAATCCGATGCGCACGTGTTCTCCTCGTCGGCCGTCGTCCGGTGTTCGTCAGTTGTGGTCATGCTGCCGGTCGGCGCCGCACGAGCGCCTGATCACGATCCGAGGGCGGAGCCTGATCTGATGCAGCGGGCATTCGTCGCCCTCGACGAGCCGCCGCAGCATGATGTCTCCCGCCATCCGGCCGATGCGGTACTTCGGCGGGGCGACCGCGGTCAGGGGGACCCCGGCCAGGTCCGCGACCTCGTCGTCGTACGAGACCATCGCGAGGTCGTCGGGGATCGAGATGCCATCGCGATGCGCGGCACCCTCGAGCATCGTCGCCTCGCGGTCGCCGAACACGAGCGCAGCTGTGGCCTCGAAGTCGCGCACCGCGCGCAGCGCCGACGACGCCGCGTCCGCCACCCATTCGGCCTTGCTCTGCGAGAACTCCAGCCCCGCGGGAAGACCGAGGTCGTCGATCGCACGCCGGTAGCCCTGGATGACGCCGGACTCGGTGACCGTGCGCGAGCGGGTGAGAAGCGCGATGCGCGTGTGGCCCAGGCGGGCGAGGTGGCGCACCGCGTCGAACGCCCCGCCGGCGTGATCCGAGCAGACGTGCTCGGTGGTGTCGGCAGGGCCCAGCTCCTGCAGGCTGCGTTCGACGAGCACGACGGGAACCGGCAGCGCCAGCAGCTCCTGCGCGCGTTCGAACGGCGCCTCGAGTCCCGTCAGGGTCGGCGCGAGCAGCAGACCGTCGACACCGGCGTCGAGCAGCGAGGCGATCGCCTCGTCTTCGCGTTCCGGACGATATCGGTACGTCGCCAGCTGAAGCGACGCACCTGCGGCTGACAGCGACTCGTCTATGCCCTGCAGCACGCGCGGGTAGTACAGCTGGGTGTCGGGAAGCAGCACGCCGATGCGCCGCCGTGCGTTCTGCTCTCGCGGTCGCGCATGAGCGACGAAGCTGCCGGCGCCCTGGCGACGCACGACGATCCGCTCGGCGACCAGCTCGTCGAACGCACGGCGCACGGTCGTCAGCGACAGTCCGGTCTCCTTCGAGAGCTCCTGCTCCGTCGGAAGCTTCTGCCCGGCCGTCCACGTGCCGGCGAGGATGCCGCGGCGCAGCTGGTCGGCGAGCACCTCGAACTTGAGCCCGCGCGACTCCGCGTCGCGCACGGCTGCAGTGCGCCTTCCGGCCATGACGACCCCCCTTCGTTCCACTTCCTCCGATTCTGAGGTCGCGCAAGAGAGAAATAAAGACGTATTCCTCGATTCATCTCCTGGGTTCTCCGCTGCTCACGCACGTGATCCGGGATCTTCGGACGTAATGGTCGGCACGATTTCAGGATTACTCCTTGATTGCTCTCTTATGTGCGAGCGAGAGTCAACCGACGCAGGCGAAGAAGCCGCTCTCAGACGGAAGGAAATCCGATGGCGAAGTCCCGAAAGCTCTCAGCACTCGTCCTCATTGGCGCGGTCGCGCTCTCGGCAGCCGGGTGCGCATCCGGCAGCGGGGGCACGGAGTCGAAGGAGCTCACCTACTGGTCGATGTGGAAGGAGGGCGAAGCGCAGCAGAAGGTCGTCGCCGCGGCGATCGCCGACTTCGAGAAGGAGACCGGCATCGAGGTGAACGTCCAGTGGCAGGGGCGCGACAACGTGAAGAAGGTCGTCCCGACCCTCAACACCAACAAGGTCCCCGACCTCGTCGACGGCTCGTTCGCGCGTCTGGCTCCGGTGCTCGCCGAGACCGGCCAGGCGAAGCCCCTCGAGAAGGCCTACGACGCCGAGGTCGAAGGCGAGAAGGTCTCGGCGCTGGTGCCGGAGGCGTACCTGAAGGGCGACGTGCTCACGGTCGATGGTGAGGACGCGCCCTGGATGCTGCCCTACTCCCTCACCAGCGACGCGTTCTGGTTCAACGCCTCGGCGCACCCCGAGCTGGTCGAGAGCCCGCCGAAGACCTGGGACGACTTCCTCTCGGCGATGGACGACATGAAGGCGGCGGGCGAGACCCCTCTCGCGATCGACGGCGACGTCGCCGGCTACAACGCGTACTGGTACACCTCGGCGATGATCCGCATCGCCGGCCCCGGCTCGCTCAAGGAGATGGCCGCAGACAAGAGCGGCGAGGCATGGGACTCGGCCGAGGCGCTCGAGGCGGCTCAGCTCGTCGAGCAGCTCGTCGACGGCAAGTACTTCATCGACGGCTACAACGCGAGCAAGTGGCCTGCGCAGCAGCAGGCATGGGCCGACAACAAGGCCGCCCTGCTCTTCAACGGCACCTGGATCCCGACGGAGACCGGGCCGTACGCCGCTGACGGGTTCGAGTACTCGTCGTTCCCGTTCCCGCTGATCGACGGCGGCAGCGACGCCGAGCGGGCCGACTTCGTCGGATTCGCGGTGCCCGCCAGGGCTCGCAACGACGAGAACGCGCAGAAGCTCGCCTCGTTCTTCCTGCGCAAGGAGTACCAGGACGCCCTGGGTACCGACGCCAAGATCCTGCCGATCCGTCAGGATGCCGCCGTCAGCGAGGAGATGACGTCGGTGAAGTCCGCGCTCGACGGCGCCGGCTCGTACTTCCTGCAGAACGACGGCATCAGCTTCCCCGGGTACACCGAGAAGCTGCTGTGGCCCGCGATCAACGACCTCGTGCTCGGCAAGACCGACGCCGCGCAGTTCGTGAAGACGATGAAGAGCGGCCAGATCGACTACTGGAAGCAGAACTCATGACCGAGGCCGCTGTGGTGGCCGTGCCCGCCGGCCGTGTCGCTCGTCGCGGGCGACACGGCGGTGGCAGCACGATCGACAGGGCGAGGCGGCGACTGTTCGTGCCCTTCGTCGGACCGGCGTTCGTCTTCTACACGGTGCTGTTCGTCGTCCCCGCGATCTTCGCCGTGTGGATCAGCTTCAACAAGTGGGCCGGAGCCGGCCCCATGGAGTTCGTCGGCCTGGGCAACTACGTCCGTCTGTTCTCCGACCAGCTGTTCCTGCGGTCGTTCGGCAACACCCTCCTGCTGCTGTTCGTGGTGGGCATCGCGATCTTCGTCATCGCGTTCGGCCTCACGCTGGTGCTGCGCGACATGGTCGGGCGCAAGGTCGCCCGCTCGGTGATCTTCTTCCCGCATCTGGTGAACGCCATGATCTTCGGGGTGCTCGCCGGGTTCATCTTCAACCCGGGCGGTCTGGTGAACACCCTGCTCGGCGGCCTCGGTGTGAAGGAGCCCCCGGCCTGGCTCGCCCAGGACAACCTGTTCCCGCTCATCATGGTGATGCTGATCTGGATCACCACCGGCTACTTCACCACGATCCTCATGGCGGGCGTCGACCGCATCCCGCCGTACTACTACGAGGACTGCGCGCTGGCCGGCGCGAACGCCTTCCAGCGGCTGCGCTACGTGATCCTGCCGCTCACCTGGGACGTCTTCGGCACCTGCGCCGTGCTGTGGACGATCTCGTCGGTGAAGATCTTCGAGATCATCTGGGTATTCGGAGGATCCAGCGGACAGGGCATGCCGCCGACGCAGACCTGGACCACCGCCGTGTACACCTACGTGACGGCCTTCTCGGGAGAGTCGGTGCCCGCATACGGTGCCGCGTCGGCATCCGCGGTGCTGTCCCTCGCCCTCGTGTCGGTGCTGGTGCTGCTGCTGCGCCGCGCGATGAAGCGCGAAGCGATCGAGTTCTAGGAGATGACCGTGACACTCACCGCCCCCTCGCCCGCATCGGACCAGACGACGCGCACGCTGATCGTGCCGAAGGGCCCCCGTCCCCGTCCGCGCCGTGCTGCCATCGGACGCGATCGCAGCGTGCTGCGGGGCATCGGCCTCGTGCTGCTGTGGATCTTCGTCGCGCTGAACATCGCGTGGATGGTCTGGATGGTCGTGCAGGCCTTCCGCGACACCCGCTCTATCCTCAACGACCCGTGGGGGATGCCGACGTCGCTCGACCCGGTCAACTTCGTGACCGCGTGGACGGTGGGCGACTTCGCCACCGCGACCATGAACAGCGTCGTCACGACCGTGGTCTCGTCGTTCCTGACGGTGGCCATCGCCGCACCGGCCGCCTACTATCTGAGCCGCGTCGAGAATCGCGTGACGAACTCGCTCACCCTGTACTTCGTGCTCGGGCTCGGCATTCCCGCGCAGGTCATCGTGATCCCGCTCTTCGTCATGCTGAACGAGGTCTACCTGACCGACAGCCTGATCGGCCTCAACCTCGTGTACATCGGCGTCTCGATGCCGTTCACCGTGTTCCTGCTGACCGCGTTCTTCCGCTCCCTGCCGCTGGAGATGGAGGAGGCCGCGGCCCTCGACGGCGTCACGGCGTTCGGCACGTTCTGGCGCATCACCCTGCCGCTCGCCAAGGGCGGGATCCTGACGGCGTTCGTGCTGCAGGTGATCTCGCACTGGAACGAGACGCTCCTGGCACTGACCCTGCTGCAGTCGACCGACAAGTACACGCTTCCGGTGGCGCTGATCTCGTTCATCCAGCAGCAGACGTACTCGGGGGCGGACTGGGGTGGCCTGTTCGCCGGCCTCTGCATCGTCGTGCTGCCGATGCTGGCGATCTACCTCTGGGTCGGCCGGCGACTCACCGAGGGCCTGACCCTCGGCATGGGGAAGTGAGCTGAACCGCTTCGAATCGCTCGAATGGCAGCTTCTCGGGCAGCCGAGGCGCCATTCGAGCGATTCGAAACCCGGGGGCCCTCAGACCAGGGGCAGGGCGTCGTCGTAGGCCGAGCGCGACAGGGCCGGCTGGTCGCCGAAGACGCGCGTCATCCCCGGTTCGGTGCGCCAGGCCGGCCAGCCGGGGTCGCCTTCGCGGACGAACGCGACCGCGGCGGCGTGCATCTCGTCGGCCAGGTGCTGCGGCGGGTCCGTCCCGGCGATGCGCGCGACGTGCTGATCGTCGAGGCAGTCGAACCAGAACGGCACGTCGAGGCAGTGGAACGACCACCTGTTGGTCGGCGAGGCCCAGGCGAACCGATACGTCCAGGTTCGGGCATCCCGCCGGGTCTCGGCGACCCGCACCACGAGCGAGCGGAACACGCGATCGGTGACGAACCGGCCCAGCGCCGGGCCTGAGCCGCGACGAGCCCGATTCGCGCGCCGCCAGCCGCGACGCAGCCTGCCGGTCTTCTCGACGATGCGAAGGGCGAGCGGCACCGGCACCCACCGCAGGATGCGCGGGGCGCCGTCGAACACCATCGTGAACTCGTCGTCTGTGGCGCCGAGCAGCAGGGGCTTGTCGGCGCCGATGCCCGCCGCGAACGAGTCGACGGTCGGACGCGTGATCAGCTCTCCGTCGACCACCGGCCCCCATGGCAGCCCGTCGGTCAGGGTCGCGGTCGTCGCGGCGAGGCCGGTCTTGCCGAGCAGGGATGCCTCGTACTGACGCCTCGTGAGCTCGCGCTCCTTCACACCGCGGAAGCCGTCGAGCGTCGGCTCGCAGCCGACCATCTCGGCCAGGCGTGCGCTGCGCTCGCGGGCGCGCTCCCGAGGCAGGTCGCCGAGGGCGCCGCTGATCGAGATGCCCGCATGGAACAGATGCTGCGCCGCCGGCATCCCGAACAGCGTCAGCACCGCTCCGCCGCCCGCCGACTGCCCGGCGATCGTGACTCGCGACGGGTCGCCGCCGAATCCGGCGATGCTGCGCTGCACCCATTCGAGGGCCGCGATCCAGTCGCGCACGCCGCGGTTGTCGGGGGCGCCGTCGATCACCCCGAAGCCGTCGAATCCGAGGCGGTACGAGATCGCGACGACCACGACGCCGTCGCGCACGAACGCGCGCCCGTCGTACCAGGGGCTGGCCGCCGAGCCCGACGAGTAGCCGCCGCCGTGGATCCAGACGAGCACGGGCGCACGGCCCTCGAGCGCCGGCGTGAAGACGTTGAGGTTCAGGGTCGCCGCGCCGGGGATGCTCGGCTCGGGGATGATCGCGTTGGGCTCCTCGCGCCGCTGCGGAGTCGGGCCGTACTCGGTCGCGTCGAGCGGTTCGGTCCACGGCGCGACCGGCTGCGGAGGCTGGAAGCGGCGGCGTCCGGTCGGCGGGGCGGCGTACGGGATGCCGAGGAACGCGAGCGACCCGTCTGGTCGGCGGATGCCGCGGACGGGGCCCTCTGCGGTCTGTGCGATCGGCGATTCGGTCACGGTGTCCAGCGTAAAGGGCACTCGCGGCCGCGCGGGGGAGCCGACCGCCCGTGCACGCCGAGGCGGTGCGGAAGCGGAGGTTCCGGCCCCGCACCATCGAGTGCAGGGCCGGATGCCCGTCAGGCGGTGTGCTCGTCAGCCGCCGTGAGAGCCTCGTCGATCGCGGCGAGGCCGCGCACGAGCTCGTCCTCGGTGATGACGAGCGGCGGGGCGATGTGCGTGCGGTTGAAGTGCACGAACGGCCAGACGCCCGCCTTCTTGGCGGCGGCGGCGAAGGCGCCCATCGGGGCGGCATCCGCGCCCGAGGCGTTGAACGGCACGAGCGGCTCTCGGGTCTCGCGGTCGCGCACGAGCTCGACGGCCCAGAACAGCCCGCGTCCACGCACCTCGCCGACGCTGGGGTGGGTCGACCCCCACGAGCGCAGCGTCGGCTCGACGATGCGCTCGCCGAGGTCGCGCACCCGCTCGAGGATGCCGTCTCGGGCGAACACCTCGAAGGTCGCGACACCGGCGGCGCACGCCAGCGGGTGACCGGAGTAGGTGAGGCCGCCCGCGAACGGCGTGGTGTCGAAGTGCGAGGCGATGCGGTCGGAGATCACCACGCCGCCGAGGGGCACGTAGCCGGAGTTGACGCCCTTGGCGAAGGTGATGAGGTCGGGGCGGCCGTCGTACGCCTGGAAGCCGAACCACTCGCCCATGCGGCCGAACCCGACCATGACCTCGTCGGCGATGTACACGATGCCGTGCCGGTCGCACAGCTCCCGCACGCCCTGCAGGTATCCGGGCGGGGGCACGAGCACGCCGTTGGTGCCGACGACCGACTCGATGATGATCGCGGCGATGGTCGAGGGGCCCTCGAGCAGGATCGTCTGCTCGAGGTGCGCGAGAGCCCGCTCGGCCTCCTGCTCGGGGGTCTCGGAGTGGAACGGCGAGCGGTACAGGTACGGTCCGAAGAACCGCACCGCGCCGGTGTCGCTGACATCGTTCGCCCAGCGGCGTGGGTCGCCGGTGAGCGAGATCGCCGTCGAGGTCGAGCCGTGGTAGCTGCGGTACATCGAGAGCACCTTGCGGCGCCCGGTCGACTGGCGCGCCAGTCGCACGGCGTACTCGTTGGCCTCGGCGCCGCCGTTCGTGAAGAAGACCTTCTCGAGACCCTCGGGGGCGACCCCGGCGATCAGGCGGGCGAGCTCGCCGCGCACGTCGTTCGCGACCGACGGCTGGATGGTGGCCAGGCGTCCCGCCTGTCGCTGGATGGCGGAGACGAGATCGGGATGCTGGTGACCCAGGTTCAGGTTCACCAGCTGGCTCGAGAAGTCGAGGTACTCGTTGCCGGCGTAGTCCCAGAACGTCGACCCGGAACCGGATGCCACGGGCACGGGGTCGATGAGCGCCTGCGCGCTCCAGGAGTGGAACACGTGCGCGCGGTCGTCGGCGCGCACCTGCGCCTCGGCCTCGGGGGCGGGCAGGGCGTGCGTCGCGCCGTGCCGGTCGGTGTAGCTGCTCATGTCGCTGATCTTCCTCGGGTCAGTGGTTGCTGGGGAAGCCGAGGTCGACCTGCGCGGGCGTGTGGTCGGGCCAGCGGGTGGTCACGACCTTCGAGCGCGTGTAGAAGTTGATCGACTCGGGGCCGTAGATGTGCGAGTCGCCGAACAGCGAGTTCTTCCAGCCGCCGAACGAGAAGGCGCCGACCGGCACGGGGATCGGCACGTTGACGCCGACCATGCCGACCTCGATGTCGAACTCGAACTGGCGGGCGGTGCCGCCGTCGCGGGTGAAGATCGCGGTGCCGTTGCCGAACGCGTTGGCGTTGATCAGCTCGACGGCCTCGGCGTAGGTCTCGACGCGCACGACCGAGAGCACGGGGCCGAAGATCTCGTCCTCGTAGACCTTCATGCCCGGTCGCACGTTGTCGAGCAGCGAGACCCCGGTGAAGAAGCCGTCTCCCTCGAATCGCTTCTGGGTGCCGTCGACGATCACGGTGGCGCCTTCTGCGGCGGCGCCCTTGACGTACGACTCGACCTTGTCGCGGTGCTCTCGGGTGATCAGCGGGCCCATCTCGGAGGCGGAGTCGGTGCCGGCGCCGATGCGCAGGTCGGCGATGCGGGTGCGGATGCCGTCGACGAGGTCATCGGCGATGTCGCCGACGGCGACCAGCACCGACACGGCCATGCAGCGCTCGCCGGCAGAGCCGTAGGCGGCCGAGATGGCGGCGGCGGCGGCGCCGTCGAGATCGGCGTCGGGCATGACGACCATGTGGTTCTTGGCGCCGCCCAGCGCCTGCACGCGCTTGCCGTTGGCCGAAGCGCGCTCGTAGATCGACTTCGCGATGGGGGTGGAGCCGACGAAGCTGATGGCACCGACGTCGGTCGAATCGAGCAGCGTGTCGACGGCCGTCTTGTCGCCGTTGACGACGTTGAGCACGCCGTCGGGAAGACCGGCCTCCTGGAAGGCCTTGGCGAGCCAGATGGCGGCGGACGGGTCCTTCTCGCTCGGCTTGAGCACCACGGTGTTGCCGCACGCGATGGCCGAGGCGACCATCCACAGCGGCACCATCACGGGAAAGTTGAACGGCGTGATGCAGGCGACCACGCCGACGGGCTGCTTGACCGAGTGCACATCGACGCCGCGCGAGACCTGCTCGGCGCGCTCGCCCTTGAGATGGTGCAGCAGGCCCGCGGCGAACTCGACGTTCTCGATGCCGCGCGAGACCTCTCCTGCGGCGTCGGAGAGCACCTTGCCGTGCTCGCTGGTGACGATGGCGGCGAGCTCGTCGGTGCGCTCGGCGAGGATCTGGCGCAGACGGAAGAACACGTCGGCGCGCTTGATGAGGCTCGAGGCGCGCCACGCCTTCTGGGCCGCCTTGGCCGAGGCGATCGCCTGCTCGACCTCCTGCACGCTGGCGGCGGCGACCTGGCGGTGCGCCTCTCCGGTCGCGGGGTCGTAGACCGGCAGGGTGCGGTCGGTGGTGCCGGTCTCGGCGCCGTCGATGTAGTGGCGGATCGTGGTCACGAAGATTCTCCTCGATGAGATGTGGGGTTCGTTCGCACAGACTGACCGGAAGGGTCTTCTGGCTCGAAACCCATGATTCCAGCGGGCAGAATGGATGCATGAGTGCAGACCGTCCGGAAGATGACCTCACCCGGACAGAACGTCCGGACGACATCGCGCTTCCTCGGGTGCGGGACGCGCTCGACACGGTCACGCTCATGCGCGGCGACCCGCAGGTGCTCGTCGGCGGCCGTGCGCTCGACGCGCGGGTGCGCTGGGTGCACGTCTCCGACAGCGCTGAGGTCGCGGGTCTGCTCGATGGCGGAGAGCTGCTGCTGACGACGGCGGCGGGGTGGAGCGGTACGGATGCCGCGCTGCGCGCGGTGGCCGGGAGCCTCGCCGACGCGGGGATCGCCGGCATCGTGCTCGAACTCGGTGCGCGGTTCCCGGTCGCCCCTCCGGCGCTGGTCGCCGCCTGCCGGGCACGCGGGCTGGCCCTGATCGCGCTGGAGCGGGTGGTCAAGTTCGTCGCGGTCACCGAGGAGGTGCATCGGCGCATCATCTCGGGCCAGCTCGAGGCGCTGCAGGAACGGCAGCGGCTGCACGAGCTGTTCACGGGGCTCACTCTGCGCGGGGCGCCGGCCGACACCGTCGTGCATGCGGCGGCGCAGGCACTCGGCGCCCCTGTCGTGCTCGAGACGCTGGGGCGCGAGGTGGTCACCGCCGAGCTGTGGGGTGAGGCGGCGAACGAGGTGCTCGGCGACTGGGCTGCGCGCTCGCGCGCGGGCGACGGACTGCTCGCCGTGCCGGTCGAGGCCCGAGGCGCGCGGTGGGGCACTCTCATCGCACTGCCCGGAGACGAGCATCCGGCCGGACGCACGACCGTGCTCGAACTCGCAGCGACGGCCCTCGCGCTCGCCCGGCTGGCCGACGGGCCGGACGAGTGGGCGACCCTGCCCGCGCACGAGCTCGTCGATGCGGTGCTCAGCGGCCGCCACAGGGGCGACGACGACATCGCCGCCCGGCTGCAGGCCGCGGGGCTGCCCGTACGCGGGCGGGCTCTCAGCGTGCTGGTCGCCGAGAGGGCGGACGTCACGGCGACGGATGCCCTGATCGCCGCGCTGACCGACGACGGCGCCCCGCGCGCCTCCGTCCGAGCCCTGGGGGCCGTGCAGGACGGCGCGGCCGTGGTGCTCGTGTCGGCCGCCGCCGGCATCCGGTCTTCGGCGCTGCGCCGTGCGGCCGACGCATCCGGGGCGGGCCTCGCCGTGGGCCCCGAGGTCTCGACGGTCGCTCAGCTGCTGGCATCCATCCGCCCGACCCGCCTGCTCGCCGCCCGGCTGCGGGCGGGCGAGGTGCGCCGCGTCGACGACAGGCCGCTCACGCGTCTGGTCACCGAGCTCGGCGACGACCACCGGCTGCAGGAGCACGCCGAGCGCCTGCTCGCGCCGCTGATCCGGTACGACGAGCAGCATCAGGGCGACCTCGTGCGCGTGCTCGGCGCGGTGGTCGCGCATCCGGGCAGCCGCACGGCCGCGGCATCCGCCTCGCATCTGTCGCGGTCGGTGTTCTACCAGCGTCTCGCGGTGATCTCCGACCTGATCGGCGCCGATCTCGACGACGGCGAGACTCTCGCGGCCCTGCACCTCGCGCTGCTGGCGCGCGGCTGATCGGGCCAGCCGCCCCGTCGTCGATCAGGCGAGGTACACCTTGCGCAGGGTCTCGTGCACGGTCCACAGCGTCTGCATGCCCTCGGTCAGGCGCACGACAGAACCGGCCTGCACCTCGATGGAGGGCAGCGCCGGTTCGATGAAGTCGACCCGTGCGCTGCCGGCGAGCACGATGAACACCTCGTCGGCCTCGGCGTCGACCGCCGCGCCCTCCGTCATCTCCCAGATGCCCACGTCGACACCGCTGAACGTGCCCAGCTGCCGGACGCCTGTGCTCGGCGACCCCGAGCGGACGACGTCGGCGGGCAGCGACTCTTGCGTGACCGGCGCCTGCAGGGCATCCGTCACGGCTCCCGCCGCGTCCAGCGGCAGAGTCATGAGTCGAAGCCCATGCCGACGGCGTCGAGAGTCCTGAGCAGCAGGTCGCGCCTGCCGCCGTTGTGGTCGGCGCGGTCCATGGATCGGCGCACGAGGTTCACGCCGATCGACGCGGCGGGCTCGGGCGGGAACGGGATGGGCTTCGTGCGCACCATCTCGAGGCGGGTGCGCTCGGTGTCGAGACCGGCGAGCTCGTCGAGCATGACATCGGCGGCGAAGCGACTGGCGCCTACACCCAGGCCGGTGAATCCGGTCGCGTAGGCGACGCGCCCGCCTCGTGCGGTGCCGAAGAACGCGCAGAACCGGCTGCACGAGTCGATCGCGCCCGCCCACTGGTGGGTGAAGCGCAGCCCCTCGAGCTGCGGGAAGGTCGTGAAGAAGTGCGAGGCCAGCCTGCGGAAGCTCTCCGGCCGGTTCTCGTACTCGGCGCGCACCTTGCCGCCGAAGTGATAGACCGCGTCATAGCCGCCGAACAGGATGCGGTTGCCGGCGCTGAGCCGGTAGTAGTGGAACTGGTTCGCGCTGTCGGCGAGACCCTGACGGTTCTTCCAGCCGATCGCGTCGTACTGCTCCGCGGTGAGCGGCTCGGTCATCAGCGCGTAGTCGTAGACCGGCACGGTCATCAGCCGGTTGCGCTTGAGCAGCGAGGGGAAGACGTTGGTCGCGAGCGCGACGTGATCGGCGGTGACGGTCGCGCCGCCCTGCACGGTGACGGTCTGCACCCCTCTGCCGCCGATCCCGGTCACACGGCTCTGCTCGTGGATCACGACACCGAGCTCGGTGGCGACCCTGGCGAGCTCGACGGCGAGCTTGGCGGGGTGGATCATCGCGCAGCCCTCGCGGTCCCAATTGCCGGCGAGATAGGTGGGGGAGTGCACTTCGGCGCGCACGCCATCCTGATCGAGGAAGCCGTCGCCCTCCATCCACTCGATCTGGTGCGGCTCGGTCGCGACGGCCAGCTGACCGGTGCGCTCCCAGTCGACATCCATGCCGTAGCGCTCGACCGACTCCTGGATGCCGTCGAGGTTCTCGAGTCCCAGGCGCACGAGGGCATCCATCTCGTCGGGCCAGCGGTTCATGCCGTTCTCGTAGCCGTGGGTGAGGCTGGCCTCGCAGAACCCGCCGTTGCGGCCCGAGGCCGCCCAGCCGATCCGTGCCGCCTCGAGCACGACGACCGACCGCTGCGGGTCGCGCTCCTTCGCGCGCACGGCCGTCCACAGCCCGACGTAGCCGCCGCCGACGATGACGAGGTCGGCGCGGGTGGACGCGGTGAGCGGCGGATACGCGGGCCGCTCGACGTCGTCGAGCCAGAACGTCGCGTGCCTGGTCTCGCTCAGCGCATCGTCGATGATGCTGTCGCGCGGGCGGGCGCGCTCGAAGACAGTGGTGCCCATGGGTTCTCGTCTCGTGTCAGCGGGGAAGGGCCGCGCTGCTGATCAGCGCGTTCCCCAGTTGTAGAAGTCCTTGTGCAGGCCGGCGTAGATGAGGCTCTCGGTGTGCTCTACGCCGGGGATGGCGCGCACCCGCATCGACACGAGCTCGAGCAGATCCTCGTCGGTCTCGCAGATGGCCTCGGCGAGCACGTCGAAGGTGCCGAGCGTCACGACGACATACGCGATCTCGTCGAACGCCTTCACGGCCTCCGCCACCTCGCGCGGATCTCCGGAGGTGCGGATGCCGATCATCGCCATCCGCGAGAATCCGAGCTGACGCGGGTCCGTGACGGCGACGATCTGCATGACGCCGGCGTCGGTGAGCCGCTGCACGCGCTGGCGCACGGCGGCCTCGCTGAGTCCGACCGCGCGCCCGATCTCGGCGTAGGGCCGGCGCCCGTCCTGCTGCAGCAGCTCGATGATCCGCTTCGAGACGTCGTCAAGGGCGGTGGTCTTCGACTTGTCGCTCATGTGCCGATCCTGACACGTAGAACGGGTGTCTGCAACCGTATTCGTAGAGAAACCGCGAAAAAACTTCTGAATCCGCAGAGATCGAGGTTAGAGTGACGGCATGGCAACGACGACGCTGCAGAATCACATCGGCGGATCCCTGCGGGACGCGCACGGCACCGGCACGCTCGATCTCATCGACCCGGCGACGGAAGAGGTGTACGGGCGCATCCCATTGTCCGACCAGCGCGACCTCGACGACGCATACGCGGCCGCTGCGGCGGCATTCCCGGTCTGGCGAGAGAAGACACCGGCCGAACGGCAGCTCGCGCTGTTCCGGATCTCTGATGCCATGGCATCCCGCGCCGAGGAGTTCGCCGACCTCGAATCACAGGACACCGGCAAGCCCCGCGCGACCCTCGTGGCCGACGAGATCGAGCAGTCGATCGACCAGCTGCGCTTCTTCGCGGGTGCCGCCCGCAACCTCGAAGGGCGCGCCGCGGGCGAGTACGCGGCGGGGCACACCTCTTATGTGCGCCGCGAGCCGATCGGCGTCATCGGCCAGGTCACACCATGGAACTACCCGCTGAACATGGCGGTGTGGAAGATCGCCCCCGCGCTCGCCGCGGGCAACACGGTGGTGCTGAAGCCGGCCGAATCGACGCCGCTGTCGACCCTGCTGCTCGCCGAGATCGTCGCCGAGCACACGCCGGCGGGCACCCTGAACGTCGTGCTCGGAGCCCGGGAGACCGGCGCCGCGCTCGTCGCCCACCCGGCACCGCAGATGGTCGCCATCACCGGGTCGGTGCGGGCAGGCATGGCGGTCGCGTCGTCTGCGGCGAACGACCTCAAGCGGGTGCACCTCGAGCTCGGCGGCAAGGCGCCCGCGATCGTGTTCGACGACGCGTCTCTCGACAGGGCGGTGGATGCCATCGTCACCGCCGCGTTCTTCAACGCCGGGCAGGACTGCACCGCGGCGACCCGCGTGATCGCGCACTCGTCGGTGCACGACCAGCTGGTGCGCGCCCTCGTCGAGCGCACGAGGACCCACGCGCGCACGGGCGCGCCGCACGAGGAGGGCGTGCTGTACGGCCCGCTCTCGAGCGCAGCGCAGCTCGCCCAGGTGCAGGGGTTCGTCGACAGGCTGCCGGCCCACGCGACGATCGAGACGGGCGGACGGCGCCAGGGCGAGAAGGGCTGGTTCTTCGAGCCGACCATCGTCTCGGGCATGCGGCAGGACGACGAGGCCGTGCAGAACGAGGTCTTCGGGCCCGTGCTCACCGTGCAGTCGTTCGACACCGACGACGAGGCGCTGGCGCTCGCCAACGGGGTGCGGTACGCGCTGGCCGCGTCGGTGTTCACGCGTGACCACACCCGCGCGATGCGGTTCACCCGCGACCTCGACTTCGGCTGCGTGTGGGTCAACACGCACATCCCGTTCGTGTCCGACATGCCGCACGGCGGCTTCAAGCACTCCGGCTACGGCAAGGACCTCTCGCAGTACGGCTTCGACGACTACACGCGCATCAAGCACGTGATGACGGCGCTCTGACCCTCGCCCCCGCTGATCGCCGCCGCCCCTGCTCAGCTGCGTGACTGAGCAGGGGCGGCGACGCTGAACAGGGGCGAAGACGAGTGCGCGTCACCCCAGGCGAGTCACGTGCCGCAGCTCGTGCAGCTCGAGCCCGGGGCGGTGGTCGACCTTGCGGGCGCCGTCGGATGCCCACCCGTGGCGCTCGTAGAACCTCGCCGCGCGCTCGTTGCCCTCGAGAACCCAGAGGTATGCGGTCTCGTGGCCGTCTGCGCGCAGGGCGCTCTCGACCGCGGTGATCAGTGCGTGGCCGACGCCCGTCGACCAGGCATCCGGATGCGCGTAGATGCCCCACAGCTCACCGGAGCCGGGCGCCTCGGCATCACGAGCGCCGCCGAAGCTCGCCCACCCCGCGATCGCGCCGTCGCGCTCGGCGACGATCGTCTGGGAAGGACGATCGGCGTCGGCCAGGATGCGCGTCCAGCCGGCCTCGCGCTCGGCGATCGACAGCTCGTCGAGCACGGACTGGGGCATCAGCCCGCGGTACGCCTCCTGCCAGGCGCGCACGTGCACCACGGCGATCCCGTGGGCGTCGGCTGAGTCGGCGGGGCGGATCTCCATGTCGGCTCCTTCTGAGGGGCTTCCCAGCCCGGTTCGAATCGCGTGAATGGCTCGATTCTGCCCGGGATCATCGCCAGATGAGCGATCCGACGCCGGTTGTTTCAGACGTCGCGGCGCGGACCCTCCGAGGGATGCACGGTGAACACGAGCGGGGCGGCGTAGCCGGCATCCGCGAAGGCCCGGGTCACGGCATCCGACACCCGCTCGACGTCGTCGTGGGCGACCAAGGCGATCGCCGCGCCGCCGAAACCGCCTCCTGTCATGCGGGCGCCGACAGCGCCCTGCACCAGGGCGGTCTCGACCGCGAGGTCGAGCTCGGCGACCGAGATCTCGAAGTCGTCGCGCATCGACGCATGAGAGGCGACCAGCAGGTCGCCGATCGCCCGGGGGCCCCGCTCGGCGAGGGCGCGCACCGTGTCGAGCACGCGCTGGTTCTCGGTGATCACGTGACGCACGCGCCGGAAGGTCACATCGTCCATCAGTCCGGCGGCTCGCGGCAGGTCTGCCTCGGTCGTGTCGCGAAGCGACCGGATGCCCAGCAGCGCAGCCCCTCGTTCGCAGGCCTCGCGGCGCTCGCGGTAGCCGCCGGTCGAGTGCGAGTGCTTCACCTGCGTGTCGATCACGAGCACCTCGAGGCCCTCGCCGGTGAACCCGGTGGGCACCGACTCGGTGGCGAGCGAACGGCAGTCGATGAAGGTCGCGGCGTCGGCACGGCCGAGCATCGACGCCATCTGATCCATGATCCCTGTGGGGGCGCCGACGGCCTCGTTCTCGGCGCGGCGGCCGACCTGCGCGAGGGCGACGGGGTCGAGCCCGGTGCTCCAGAGCGCGTCGAGGGCCGACGCCACGGCCCCCTCGATCGCCGCCGACGACGACAGCCCCGCGCCGACCGGCACGTCCGATGCGATCGCGATGTCGACTCCCCGGGCTGGCGCTCCCTGCGCTGCAGCGCGGATGGCCCAGGCCACGCCCAGCGCATACGCCGACCACTCCGGCACGGAGGGCGCGCGTCCTGCAGGCGTCGGGAACAGGGCATCCAGCTGCGCCAGGTCGACCTCGACCGGCTCATCGGCGAAGGTCGACGCGACGCGCACGCGGTCGTCGTCGCGCAGCGCCGCCGCGGCGAAGGTGCGGTGCGGGATCGCGAAGGGCAGCACGAAGCCCTCGTTGTAGTCGGTGTGCTCGCCGATGAGGTTCACCCGGCCCGGTGCCGACCAGATGCCGTCGGGCTCGCGGCCGGTGAGACCGGTGAACAGGGTGCGGGCGGCATCGAGCGCGCTCATGCGGACACCTCCGGAACAGAGGCGATCGCATCGCGCAGCCGCTCCGCGGCCACCTCGGGAAGGATCTCGGCGGTCCAGCCGCCCATCGCCGCCTCGGAGCCGGCGAGGAACTTCAGCTTGTCCTCGGCGCGACGGGGGCTCGTCAGCTCGAGACGCATGCGCACGGTGTCACGGCCCGTGTGCACGGGCGCCTGGTGCCAGCCGGCGATGTACGCCGTGGGCGTCGAGTACAGGGCGTCGACGCCCCTGAGCAGACGCAGGTAGAGCGGGGCGAGCTCATCGCGCTCGGCGTCGGTGAGAGCCGCGAAGTCGGGCGCGTGCCGGTGCGGCATGAGGTGCACCTCGAGGGGCCAGCGGGCGGCGAAGGGCACGAAGGCCGTCCAGTGCTCGCCCTGCAGCACGACGCGGTCGGAGTCGCGCTCGCTGTCGAGCACGCGCTGCATCAGGTCAGGTGCGGTGCGGTGGATGCTGTCGAGCAGCCGCTGCGTACGAGGGGTGACGTACGGGTACGAGTAGATCTGGCCGTGCGGGTGGGGGAGCGTGACGCCGATCGCCTCGCCGCGGTTCTCGAAGGGGAAGACCTGCTGGATGCCGGGCAGCGCCGACAGTGCGGCAGTGCGGTCGGCCCATGCCTCGATCACCGTGCGGGCGCGCGTGACCGTCTGGGTGCCGAACGAGCCCTCGTGGTCGGGGCTGAAGCAGACGACCTCGCAGCGGCCGATGCTCGTGCGCGTGCGGCCGATGCCGAGCTCGGCGAGATCGTCGAGTCCCCGCGTGGGGTTGCGGGCCGCGGGCACGCCGCCCGTCGCCTCGTTCAGCGCCGGGCCGAACGCGGGGGAGCGGTTCTCGAAGACGGCGACGTCGTAGTTCGCCGGAACCTCGGAGGGATTGGCGGGGGTCTGCGGGGCGAGGGGGTCGGCGTCTGCACTCGGCATCATCACGCGGTTCTGGCGTCGGGTCGCGAAGGTGATCCAGTCGCCGGTGAGCACGTCCTGCCGCATGGTCGCGGTCTCGGGCCGCTCGTCGAGCACGCGGGCGTCGACGGCGCGGCCGGCGCCGAGGGAGGAGCCGGGGTCGTCGTAGTAGAACAGCTCGCGGCCGTCGGCGAGGCGGGTGGCCCGCTTGACGACGCCTGCGCCGAGCTCGGTCGTTCGCAACTCAGGAGATTCTGCCGTGTTCACGTCAACACGCTACCCTGCGCGGCGTGATAACGTCAACACTCCGGAGTTGTGACCGTCGAGATCAGGGGACCGGATGCAGAGATCCACGCGCGTGTCGATGTCGATGGTCGCCGCCCGAGCCGGAGTGTCGGGCCAGACGGTCTCACGGGTCGCGAACGACAGTCCTAAGGTCGACCCCGAGACCAGGGCGCGTGTCGAGCAGGCGATGGCGGAGCTCGGCTACCGGCCCAACCGCGCCGCCCGCGCGCTGCGCACCGGACGCAGTCAGACCCTCGGCCTCGTCGCACAGACCCTCGCGACCGTGGGCAACTCCCGCATGCTGCAGGCGGTGGCCGAATCGGCCGCCTCTCGCGGCTACGCGCTCACGGTGCTCACCCTGGGCCCCGACGCCGACATCGCCGAGGCCTTCGACCGCCTGCGCGATCAGGGGGTCGACGGCGCCATCGTGCTGAACGAGGCGACCGCGCTCGCCCGCGATGCGGCATCCGCCGGCCTGCGCCTCGTGGTCGTCGACTCGCCGCCCGACGACCGCTTCGCCGTCATCGGCACCGACCACGCAGCGGGCGCTCGCGCCGCCACCGAGCACCTGCTCGCCGCCGGCCACCGCACGGTGCACCACCTGGCGGGCCCCGCCGGCTCGTTCGCCGCCGCAGAGCGCGAGCGCGGCTGGCGAGAGGCGCTGGACGCCGCCGGGCTCGAGGCGCCACGGGTCGCACGGGGCGACTGGAGTGCGGCATCAGGGTTCGACCTGGCGAGCCGGATGCCGACCGGCACCGTCACCGCGATCTTCGCCGCGAACGACCAGATGGCCCTCGGCGCTCTGCGCGCGCTCGCCGAGGCCGGGCGCCGCGTGCCGGACGACGTCGCCGTGATCGGCTTCGACGACATCGCCGACGCTGCGCAGTTCACTCCGCCCCTGACGACCGTGCGGCAGGACTTCGACGCCCTCGGCGAGCAGGCCGTGAGCCGCCTGGCGTCGTGGATCGAGGGCGAGCATCCTGCCGACCTGCTGCTGGCGCCCCGCCTCATCGCTCGCGAGAGCGCCTGACGGTCGGTCCGTCGCGCGCATCGAGGCGCTGGCCGCGGCGTGAAATGATCTGTTCAGGCGTCCGACCCCCGGCGCGCGAGAGGACGGCCCGACAGGTGAACGCAGATCGCAGATTCCCTCGCGCGGTGTTCGGTCGCGGCGACGAGCCCGATGTGCGGTTCTCGCTGGCCAACGAGCGGACGTTCCTCGCCTGGACGCGCACCGCTCTCGCGCTGATGGCAGGAGGCGTCGCGCTGGAGGCGCTGGCGCTCGACCTGTACGCGCCGCTGCGCCTCGCGGCATCGCTCGTGCTGATCATCACCGGCATCGTGCTGCCTGTCGTCGCGTGGTTCGAGTGGGCGCGGGTGGAGCGGCGGATGCGCGAAGGGCGCCCGCTGCCGCATCCGCCGACGGGCATCGTGCTGGCCGTGGCGGTCGTCGCGGCCGGCGTGCTGGTGCTGCTCGCCATCCTGCGATGAGCGATTCCGAGCGCCGGACCGGCCCGTTCGACGCGGGCCTGCAGCTGGAGCGCACCTCGCTGTCGTGGCGCCGGACGGCGCTGTCGGTCGCGGTCGGATCGCTGGTCTCGCTGCGGCTGCTGCCCGAGTGGCTGGGCGGGGCGGAGTGGGTGGTGCCGGGCATGATCGGGCTGCTGCTGGCCTGCCTGCTCTGGATCGTGTCGCGGCGCCGGCACCAGGCCTTCATGCGGCAGTGGTCGCGCGGCGATGATCCGCGCATCGGCGGCGCGCTCGCGCTCATGCTGATCGCCGCCGGGGTGGCGTCCGTCGGCGCCCTCGGGCTGATCGCGGTGCTGCTCGGCGGGCGCTGACCGGCCTCGCGGTCACAGGCCGACGGTGCGGAAGCCCGCGTTGCCCATCGAGGAGTCGGGTGTGTTCTGCGAGCGTGCGGAATTGCGGTACCGGTTGCAGTACGAGATGTGGCACAGATAGCTGCCGCCGCGCAGCACCTTCGCCTGGCCGACGGACGGTCCCGCCGGGGCCTCAGCGGGCGACACCCGGTAGTAGTCCGGGTCGAACCAGTCGGACGTCCACTCCCAGACGTTGCCGACCATCTGCCAGAGACCGTACGCGTTCGGCTCGAACGACCGCACGGGCGCCGTGGTCAGCCAGCCGTCGTCGAGCGTGTTGACCCGCGGGAAGTCGCCCTGCCAGATGTTGGCACGCCATCCGCCGGCGTCGACCTCGTCGTCGCCCCAGGGGTACTTCCGCTGCTCGAGCCCGCCGCGGGCGGCGTACTCCCACTCCGCCTCTGTCGGCAGGCGCCGACCCGCCCAGGCGCAGTACGCCTGGGCGTCGTTCCAGCTGACGTGCACGACGGGGTGGTCGCCGACGCCGTCGAGCGAGGAGTTCGGTCCGCCCGGATGCCGCCAGTCGGCGCCCTTCACTCCGAGCCACCACGGGGTGCCAGGGGGCCGGCCCATCACGTCGCCGTCGTCGGCGGCGAGGGCCAGATGGAACACGGCGGAGAATCCGAAGCGCTCGGCCTCGGTCTCGTAGCCGGTGGCGTCGACGAACCGTGCGAAGGCGTCGTTGGTGACGCTGGTCACGTCGATCGAGAACGCCTCGAGCGTGACCGGATGCTGCGGCACCTCGCCGTCGCCGCGATTGCGGTCGCCCGACGAGTCGCCCATGACGAAGGTTCCGGCGGGGATGGCCGCCTGCTCGATGGCGTGCTGCGCCGCCACCTGGGGTGCCGTCGCAGCGGGGCGCAGCGGTATCGAGCCGAAGACGCCGCGCGTCGGCGTTCCGCATCCGCATGAGCAGTCCGCGTCCACCCGCTCTCCTTCCGGCGCCGAGGCGGCGCTCTGCTCCGAGCCTATCCGGCGGCCTCGAGCATTGAACCGACCGAGACGGTGCCGCCGTCGGGCCACGTGATCAGGTCGTCCGCCACGGCGGGCGGTTGCCCGGCGCCGGCGGGCTCGCCCAGGTGGATGCCGAAGGCATGCCACTCGCCGGCGGCGGGAGCCACCGTGATCCACGGCACCGCCGTCCTGCCCTCCAGCGGTGTCACGTCGTCCTGCATGCGCACGCCCGACCCTGCGGCCGGCGTCCCGCCGAGCACGACCACGCGAGACGCGAGCCGGGCGCTCGTCGCCCATGCGTCGCCCGCGATCCCGGCATCCGGAGCGGTCAGCGCCCAGCCGCCGACCCGCAGCGTCTCACCGGCGAAGCCGCCCTCGTGCACGCGCACGAAACGCACCTCCCACGCACCGCGGACGAGCGAGACCGTGTCGATCCACGGGCCGACCACCGTGCGGCCCTCGTAGTCGCTCACCCCGTGGTCGGGCACGAACGAGAAGTCGACCGGCCAGTGCGCCTGCGCGCGCGACGACCCGACGAGGGTCGAGTCGTCGAGCTCGCGCACCGGGCCGGCGATGAATCCGGATCGGTGGCTCGGCAGCGCCTCGCGCAGCAGCGCGACGGTGCCGACGAGCGGGGCGGCCGCGGATGCGGCGTCGAGCGTCGGCGCAGTAGCGGTCGAGTACCCGAACTTGGCGTACACGGCCGAGTCCGGCTGAAGGGAGCCCTCGACGCGATGGTCGGTGCCGTGGTTCACGATGCGCACGACGCCGTCGGCGGTTCCGGTCGCCAGCCAGCCGGGAGCGGTCATCGCGCGGGCGAACGGCCCGCGGTCGATCGGCAGCGGCTGCTCGGTCGCCGTCCAGGCCGGATGCCCGGCGGGCAGCGCGAGCCCCAGCATCCCCTTCGACGCCCAGTAGGGCGATCCGAGGCCGGAGTAGTTCTGCGCGATCCGCCGCCATTCGCCGTGCCATCCGAGAGAGAGGATGCCGTCGGCATCGGGCGCACCGCGGTCGACGAAGTGGCGCACCTGGCCGCTCGCCGCACGGCGCAGCAGTCCTGGTTCATGCCTGCTCGCGCCGCCGAACGCCGCGGCCCACGCGGGGGCGGCGGTGGCGAAGCGGTAGGTCAGACTGCGGCCCTGGATCAGCGGAGCCCCGTCGGCGCCGATCAGGTGCAGCGCGTCGTCGAGGTAGTCGTCGAGCCGCGTCCGGTAGCGGGCGACGCGCTCGGCATGCGCGGGGTCGCCCTCGACCATCTGCGCCCAGAACACCGGGTAGAACGGCAGCGCCCATCCGCAGTAGTGGTCGAAGTTGCGCCCGACGCCGTCTCTCGACCAGCCGCCGGGCAGGTCGAACGTGTCGAGCAGGGCGAAGTCCTCGGCGCGGTCGTCGGGCGAGAACGGCCCGCCGACGCTCTCGAGGAAGTGCGACACCATGATCCGGAACCACACCCAGTTGTTGGGCCAGTAGTGCGCGCCGATCGATGCGGCGAGGTAGTCGATCGTGTTGTGCCTGGCGCGCTCGTCGAGCCGCGCCCACACCGTGTCGCGCGTGAGATGCAGGCCGAGGGCCAGGGCGGCGGCTTCGACCTTCGCCTGGTTGTGCTCATCGAGGCGGGTCCACCTCTCCGGATGCTGCGGATCGACCCCCGCGGCGATCCCTCGCGCATAGCGCTCGGCGAGGTCGTGCGTGCCGGCGGGATCGCCGGCGATGCGGAAGGCCGCGAGCATGAACGTGCGGGTGAACCCCTCGAGCTCGTCGATCGCCCGTCCGAGACCGCCCGGCGTGCCCGGGTAGCGGATCAGGGACTGGGCGGGGCTGGCATGCCGGGCGGCGCCGTCGAGGATCGCGTCGGCCACGGCGACCCAGTGCTCTCGCGTCCAGCCCGTGAAGGGCGACAGAGCGCGGTCGTCGTCGGGCAGCGGGATCATGCGCTGATCCCCAGTTCGGCCTCGGTCACCGGATGCATCGCCGGTGCCCCCGCGATGTACGCGGCGAGCTCGTCGAGCGCGGAGTCGGCGAGCCGGCGGGCCTCGGTGCCCAGCGAGCCGGCGAGGTGCGGGGTGATGGCGACGTTCGGCAGCGCGCGCAGCGGATGGTCGTCGGGCAGCGGCTCGGGCTCGGTCACGTCGAGCAGGGCCTCGAGCCGGCCGGTGCGGCATTCGGCGAGCAGCGCGTCGTGATCGAGCAGGGCGCCGCGGGCGGTGTTGATCAGAGTCGCGCCGTCGCGGAGGGCCGCGAGCTGGGGAGCCGCGATCATGTGCCTGGTCGCGGGCAGCGCGGGTGCATGCAGCGAGAGCACGTCGACCTGAGGCAGCATCTCGTCGAGCGGCAGCAGGGCGCCGCCGGCTGCGGCCACGGCATCCGGATCGGCGAACGGGTCGGAGACCAGCGTGCGGATGCCGTCGAACGGACGCAGCAGCTCGACGACCCGACGGCCGATGCGCGAGAAGCCGACGATGCCGACGGTGCGGTCGACGTTGCCGATCCGTCGTGCGGTCCACGCGTTCCAGGTGGCGTCGTGCGGTGTCTGCAGGTGCGTGAAGGTGCGCTTGCCGCTGAGCAGGATGGCGCCGAGGGTGAACTCCGCAACCGGCACGGCGTTCGCGTCTGCGGCCGAGGTGAGCCGGATGCCGCGCGCCCAGAACTCCTCGGACACGATGTGCTGCACGCTGCCTGCCGCATGCAGCACGGCGCGCAGCTTCGGCATGCGCGCCAGTCGCTCCGCGTCGAGCTGGGGCACGCCCCATGATGTGACCAGAACCTCCGTCTCGGCGAGCAGCGCGGCGTGAGCGGGGTCGTCGAGATCGGTGATCAGCATCCGGCCGGCGACGTCTGAGAGAGACGCGAGGCGCTCGCGCCTGGTCTCGTCGAACAGCAGCTCGAAAGCGTCGACGTCCATGACGGCGTGGGCTCGGGGTCGGGAGCGGGACATGCTCCCAGTGAAGCGCTTTCCCGGACTCTTCCGCAACGCACGGAATAGTTGACCTTGCGCAATGGTTGCAAAAGAGCAACCAATAACGTATCGTTGACGAAGATCAACCATCTTTCAGGAGCGTCTTCCCCTTGAACTCATCCCCTTCCGCAACAGCTGAGACCACCCGCTCGGCCCGAGAGGTCTTCACCGCCATCTCCGGCCTCATCGTCGGCATGTTCGTCGCCGTGCTCTCGGGCACCGTCGTCTCGACCTCGCTGCCCGTCATCGTCGCCGACCTCGGCGGGACCCAGGCGCAGTACACCTGGGTGATCACCGCCAGCCTGCTCGCGACCGCCGTGTCGACCCCGATCTGGGGCAAGCTCGCCGACCTGCTCGACCGCAAGGTGCTGGTTCAGCTCTCGCTCGTGCTGTTCACCGCGGGCACCGTGGCGGCCGGATTCGCGCACAGCATCGACATGCTCATCACGATGCGCGTGGTGCAGGGCCTCGGCGTCGGCGGTCTGATGTCTCTCGTCATGGTCGCCGTGGCGCTGATCATCTCGCCGCGCGAACGAGGCAAGTACATGGGCGTCGTCGGCGGCATCATGGCGCTCGCCACCATCGGCGGTCCTCTGCTGGGCGGATTCATCACCGACGTGTGGGGCTGGCGCGCCAACTTCTTCGTCGGCGTGCCGTTCGCGGTGCTCGCACTCGTGCTGCTGCAGGTGACCCTGCACCTGCCCAAGCCGCAGGCTGCGAAGATCTCGATCGACTACCTCGGCATCGTGCTGCTCGCAGTGGGCGTGTCGGGCCTGCTGATCTGGGTCTCGATGGGCGGGCAGCAGTTCGAGTGGGACTCGGTCACCAGCTACACGCTGGCCATCGGCTCGGCCGTCGTGCTGATCGCCTTCATCGTGGTCGAGCTGCTGGTCAAAGAGCCGATCATCCCGCTCACGCTCTTCCTCAACCGCACCTTCACCCTCTCGGTCATCGCCTCGATCGCGATCGGCGTCTCGATGTTCGCCACGTCGGTGTTCCTCGCGCAGTACTTCCAGCTCGCACGCGGCGCGACGCCGACCGAGTCGGGTCTGATGACGATCCCCATGATCGTCGGCCAGATGGGCGCGTCGATCATCATCGGTCAGCTGGTGAGCCGCTTCGGCAGGTGGAAGGGCTGGATGCTGCTGGGCTCGGTGCTCACGGTCGCCGGCGTCAGCCTGATGTCGACCCTGCGCTACGACACCCCGTTCGGGCTGGTCGCGACGTACATGTTCGTGCTCGGCGCCGGCCTCGGCATGGTCATGCAGAACCTCACCCTGATCGTGCAGAACGACACCCCGCCGCAGCAGCTGGGCGCCGCGTCGTCCGGCGTCAACTTCTTCCGCACGATCGCCGGCACCATCGGCGTCACGATCATGGGCTCGATCCTCGCGACGAACGTCGGCGAGTACATCAAGAGCGGCTTCGACGGCTTCCGGCCCACCTCGCCGGATGAGGTCGAGGCGCTGAAGGCCCTCGGCTCGGGCAACGTGCCGAAGATCGGCGACCTGCCCGATGCGATCCGCACGGTCGTGGAGTCGGCGTACGGTCATGGCATCGCGGACGCCTTCATCATCGCCATCCCGCTCGCGGTGGTCGGCGTGATCGCGATCGCGTTCATCCGCAACAAGCCCCTGTCGACGAAGAACTCGGCCGAGCAGCTGCGCGAGCAGGCCGAGGGATCGGCGATCGAGGTCGCCGAGGCCGAGGTGGGAGCCGCGACCGGCAGCATCCGGGTCGTGCGCTGACATGACCGCGCAGCAGGCGGCCGACGTCGACGAGGCGCTCGCCGAGTTCCAGAGCCAGCTGAACCTGATGTTCGCCAAGGCCCGGACGCTGTGGAAGGAGTCTGCGGCTCGGGTGCACCCCGAGCTGCAGCCCGCCGGCTACAAGCTGCTGACGTTCATCGCCCGCTCCGGCGGCACCAACGCGCACCAGCTGGCCGAGTGCTTCGAGATGGACAAGTCGGTCGTCAGCCGCCAGGTGCGGATGCTCGAGGAGCTGGGCCTGCTCGAGTCGCGCGCTGATGAGCGCGACGGCCGTCTGCGCGTGCTCACCGCGGCCCCGCGTGCGGTCGAGATGCTCGCCGCCCTGCGGGCCGACCATGCGGAGCGCATGCGCTCGGCCATGATCGGGCTGACCCCCGCCGAGATCGAGGTCGCCTCGAAGGTCTTCCGGGTGCTCACCGAGGCCTGACTCCTGCAGCTCGTGTCGCCCTTCTTCTGCGCGAGACGTGCCCTTTCGCATGAGACTCATGCTCTGACGTGGTGTCTCATGCGAAAAGGCGCGTCTCGCGGCGTTTGCGGCCTGCGCCCCGGGGTGACGGCGTCGTTAGGCTGACGGCATGAGCGATGCACCTGCCTCGAACGACGGCGCCCTCGAAGGGGCGGCCCTCGACGACGCCGTGCACCGCGTCGAGCGCGAGCTCGGCCGGCTGTTCGCCCGCATCCGCGTCGGGTGGCGCGAGGCGGCCGCGACCGTGCATCCCGATCTGCAGCCCCTCGGCTACCAGGTGCTCGCCTCGATCGTCAGCGGGCATGCCACGACCGCCGGCGAGCTGATCGAGCGACTGCAGACCGACAAGTCGGCCATCAGCCGCCAGGTGCGCCAGCTGACCGAGCTCGGTCTGGTCGACAGCATCCGCGATCCCGACGACCGGCGGGCGCGACGGCTGATCGCGACCGACCTCGCGACCGAGCGCGTGACCGCGGCGCGCGCCGCCTACGAGGGCCGGCTCGGCGGGAAGCTGCGCAGCTGGTCTGCCGACGACCTCGACCGCGTGGCCGGACTGCTCGACGAGCTCGCCCGCTGAGCGCGGGGTGATCGCGCCGCGCGCCGCGCCGCGCCGCGCCGCCTACGCCGGTGAGAAACCACATCCTGCGTGAGAAACCGCGGCAGACGTGGTTTCTCACGCCGGAAGTGGTTTATCACGGTGGGCGGTGGGCGGTGGGCGGTGGGGGATGGGGGGGCGAGCGGCATTGTGCGTTGCGGCGAAGCCGGGCTACACTCTCGGAAAGCGTTTACCGACACTGAACCGACAGAACAGGAACACCATGGCGACTCGCGAGATCGGCATCATCATGAACGGCGTCTCCGGACGCATGGGCTACCGTCAGCACCTGGTGCGCTCGATCCTCGCGATCCGCGACCAGGGCGGCATCGAGCTCTCCGACGGCTCGAAGGTCACCGTCAAGCCCCTGCTCGTCGGCCGCAGCGAAGAGAAGCTCGCCGAGCTCGCCGCCAAGCATGACATCGCCGACTACACGACCGACCTCGACGCGGCGCTCGCCGACCCGCAGTGGGAGATCTACGCCGACTTCCTCGTCACCAAGGCCCGCGCCACCGCCATCCGCAAGGCCATCGCCGCGGGCAAGGCGATCTACACCGAGAAGCCCACCGCGGAGTCGCTCGAAGAGGCGCTCGAGCTCGCAAGCCTCGCCAGGACGGCCGGCGTCAAGACCGGTGTCGTGCACGACAAGCTCTACCTCCCGGGCCTGCAGAAGCTCAAGCGCCTCATCGACTCCGGCTTCTTCGGGCGCATCCTCTCGGTGCGCGGCGAGTTCGGCTACTGGGTGTTCGAGGGCGACTGGCAGCCGGCGCAGCGCCCGAGCTGGAACTACCGCACCGAAGACGGCGGCGGGATCATCAGCGACATGTTCCCGCACTGGAACTACGTGCTCGAGAACCTCTTCGGCGAGGTCAAGAGCGTGTACGCGCAGGCCGCCGTGCACATCGCCGACCGCTGGGACGAGAAGGGCGAGCACTACACCGCGACCGCTGAAGACGCCGCGTACGGCATCTTCGAGCTCGAGGGCGGCGTGATCGCCGAGATCAACTCCTCGTGGACGGTGCGGGTGAACCGCGACGAGCTCGTCGAGTTCCAGGTCGACGGCACGCACGGCTCGGCGGTCGTCGGTCTGTTCGGCTGCAAGATCCAGCCGCGCAACGCCACCCCGAAGCCGGTCTGGAACCCTGACCTCGAAGACACGCACGACTACGACGCCGACTGGCAGAAGGTGCCCACCAACGACGTCTTCCTCAACGGGTTCCGTCAGCAGTGGGAGGAGTACCTCGAGTCATACGTGCTCGGCACCGACTACGCGTTCGACCTGCTGGCCGGCGCGCGAGGCGTGCAGTTCGCCGAGGCGGGCCTGACCTCGAGCGCCGAGGGCCGCAAGGTCGCCATCGAGAAGCTGTCGCTCTGATGACGACGCTTCGCCTGCTGTCGGCATCCGGTGGGCTGTCGGATGCCGCACTGAACGATTCGGGCGGCTACCGCCGCCCGAGCTCGCCGCTGCGCTCGCGCGTCGCCTACGCCGCCGCGCACGTCGTGCCGAAGGCGCATGCCGACAACACCCCCGGCCAGCCGGCCGACATCGACTGGGACGCGACGCTCGCCTTCCGCCGCAACGTGTACTCGTGGGGGCTGGGGGTGGCGGATGCCATGGACACCGCTCAGCGCAACATGGGCCTCGACGCCGCGGCCACCCGCGAGCTGATCGCCCGCAGCGCCGAGGTGGCGCGCGAGGAGGGCGGATCCGTCGTCGTCGGAGTCAACACCGACCACGTCGCCGACACGCACATCTCGCTCGAGCAGGTCATCGACGCGTACGTGTCGCAGCTCGAGTTCGCCGAGGAGCAGGGGGCGGGGCCGGTGCTGATGGCGTCGCGCCACCTCGCCCGCGTCGCGACCTCGGCCGACGACTACCGCCGTGTCTACCGTGCGGTGCTGTCGCGGGCGACCGGCCCGGTCGTGCTGCACTGGCTGGGAACCGCATTCGACCCCGAGCTCGAGGGCTACTTCGGATCGACCGAGTGGCAGGCGGCGTCTGAAGTGCTGCTCGACATCATCGAGGAGAACCCGTCGAAGGTCGCCGGAGTGAAGATGAGCCTGCTGAACGCCGAGAGCGAGATCTCGGTGCGCTCGCGGCTTCCTCAGGGCGTCCGCATGTTCACCGGCGATGACTTCAACTACGTCGGGCTCATCGACGAATCCGACAGCGGGCACTCCGACGCCCTGCTCGGTGCGTTCGCCGCCATCACCCCCGTCGCGTCGGCCGCGATCCAGGCACTGGATGCCGGCGACCGAGACGCCTACCGCCGCATCCTCGGGCCGACCGAAGAGCTCAGCAGGCAGGTGTTCGCCGCTCCGACCTTCTACTACAAGACGGGCGTCGCGTTCCTGTCGTGGCTCAACGGCCACCAGCCGGCGTTCCAGATGGTCGGCGGCCTGCACTCGGCGCGCAGCCTGCCGCACCTCTCGCGCATCGTCGAGCTCGCGAACGCGTCGCTCGCCCTGGAAGACCCGGGTCTCGCCCGCGAGCGCTGGCACGACATGCTCGTGGTCAACGGGATCAGCCTGAGGGGAGTGGAAGAGTGAGCGCCCCGATGGCCGCGCCCGATCCGCGTCTCTCGATCAACCAGGCGACGATCAAGTACGCCGACCTGGCGACGGCGCTGCGGGTGACGGCGGATGCCGGCATCCAGGCCATCGGGCTCTGGCGCGAGCCGGTGAACGAGGTCGGACTCGAGACCGCCGCGAACATGCTCGCCGACTCGGGTCTGCGCTTCACGACCCACTGCCGCGGAGGATTCTTCACCCTCCCGGCCGGCGCGGAGCGCGACGCCGCCCTCGACGACAACCGCCGCGCGATCGACGAGACCGCGGCGCTCGCCGCGGCCGGCGCCGACGGCTCGACGGCCGTGCTCGTGCTCGTCGCGGGAGGCCTTCCCGAGGGCTCCCGCGATCTCGCGGGTGCTCGCGAGAGGGTCCGGGATGCCATCGGCACCCTCGCCCCGTACGCCGAGAGCGCGGGCGTGACCCTCGCGATCGAGCCCCTGCATCCGATGTTCGGATCCGACCGCTGCGTCGTCTCGACGCTGGGACAGGCGCTCGACATCGCCGCCGACTTCGCGCCGGAGGTGGTGGGCGCGGCGGTCGACACCTTCCACATCTGGTGGGACCCGCAGGTGCACGAGCAGATCGCCCGCGCCGGGCGCGAGGGGCGCATCTCGACCTACCAGGTGTGCGACTGGAAGACGCCGTTCCCCGCCGACGTGCTGCTCTCTCGGCACTACATGGGCGACGGGATCATCGACTTCGCCTCGCTCACCCGCGCGGTGGTCGAGACCGGCTACGACCGCGACATCGAGGTCGAGATCTTCAACGCCGACATCTGGTCCGACGCCCCTGAGGCCGTCGTCGCGCGCACCGCCGCGGCCTTCGCCGCGACGGTGTCGCCGCACCTGCCGGCGCTCGGATCCTTCGAGTAGCGTGAATGGTCGCGTCGACGGCGAGAAGCCGACAAGGTGAGCGATTCGAACGGGGAGGTGACGATGATCAGACCCGGCCTGTGCTCGGTGACGTTCCGGCAGCTCGCGCCTGAGAAGGTGGTCGAGCTGTCGGCGGATGCCGGTCTCGAGGTGATCGAGTGGGGCGGCGACGTGCACGTGCCGCCCGGCGAACCGGATCGCGCCGCCGAGGTGGCGCGGGTGACGACGGATGCCGGACTCGCGGTCTGCTCGTACGGCTCGTACTTCCGCAGCGGAGCCGACGAGTCGCTGACGCCGATCCTCGACAGCGCTGCGGCTCTGGGCGCCGACCGTGTGCGCATCTGGGCGGGGCGCGTCGACTCGGCCGACGCGACGCCCGAGCAGTACGCGCAGATCGCCGCGCGGCTGCGGGATGCCACCGCCGAGGCCTCGGAGCGGGGCATCGCCCTCGCGCTCGAGTTCCACCGTGGCACGGTCGCCGACACCCCGCAGGCCGCGCTGCGCCTGATCGCCGACGTGCCGGGGCTCACGACCTACTGGCAGCCGACCGTCGATGCGCCGGATGCCGTCGCGCTCGCCGAGTACGACGCGCTCGCCGCGCATGTCAGCGCCGTGCACGTCTTCTCGTGGTGGCCCTTCGACCGGCGCCTCCGGCTCGATGAGAGGAAGAGCCTCTGGCGTCCGCTCTTCGTCGCCGCCGCGGCGAACCCCGCCCCGCCCCGCGATGCCCTGATCGAGTTCGTTCCTGACGACGACCCCGAGCTGCTCGCACCCGAGGCGGCGACGCTGCGTCGCTGGATCGATGGCGGGTGACGTCGCCGCCTCGCTCAGGTCGCGATCCGGCACGCTTTCCCGCCGGGTTTTCCGGGGCGAATCGCGACCTGAGCGGTGGATCGGCGGCGCACGGTGCTCGGTAGGCTCTGCTCATGACCGCTGACGGCACGCGCACCTCACCGCCCACGCTGCACGATGTGGCCCGTGCGGCGGGGGTCTCGCTGGCGACCGCGTCGCGCGTGCTGAACGGATCAGAGCGCAAGGTCGCCGAGTCGTTCCGGGAGCGCGTCGAGAAGGCGGCCGACGAGCTCGGCTACACCGCCAACGCGTCGGCACAGGCGACGGCCCGGGGCACCTCGGCCGTGATCGCCCTGCTGGTCGCCGACATCGCCGACCCGTACTTCGGCCAGATCGCTGCGGGCGTCGCCCGCGGGGCGGATGCCGAGGGACTCATCGTCACCGTCGCGATCACCGAGCGCGACGCAGACCGAGAGGCGAAGATCCTGCGGGCGCTGCGCGGTCAGCGTCCCCGCGGCGTGATCCTCGCGGCATCCAGGGCCGAGACGGCCGACGACCGCACGACCGCCGAGCTGGCGGCCTTCGCCCCTCTCGGCGGACGCACCGTGACCTTCGGCGAGGGCGGCGACCGCAGCATCCGCATCGACAACCGCGGCGGCGCCGAGCGGCTGGGTCGCGAGATGGCTGCGCTCGGCTACCGCCGGGCGATCGCGATCGGCGCCGACGAGGGCGTGCGCACCTCCGACGACCGCCTCGCCGGGTTCGCCGCCGGGTTCGGCGACAGCGGCGGCCGGATCGAGCGCGTCTACCGCGGCAGCTTCGAACGCGAGTCGGGAGCGGCATCGATGACGACCGCGCTGACCGAGGGAGTGGATGCCGGAACCCTCGTCTTCGCGCTCAGCGACGTGGTCGCCGTGGGGGCGATGACGGCGATCCGCGACGGCGGCCGCAGCGTCGGCGATGACATCGCCGTGTGCGGATTCGACGACGTGCCGGTCAGCCGAGACGTGACGCCCCGCCTGACGACCGTGCGGGTGCCGCTGGCCGACCTCGGCTACGAGGCGTTCCGGGCGACCGTGGATGCCGAGTGGCAGCAGCCTCCGCTCGAGCTCGAGGTCGTCGTGCGCGAGAGCACGCCCGGGCTCTGACGCCGCCTGCGCCCAGGATGCCGATGAGCCGTCTCCCGGAGAGGGAGACGGCTCATCGCTGTCAGGGGTCCGGCGTCAGCCGCCGAGGGCCGCACTCACGACCGCCCGTGCCTCCTCCTGCACCTGTGCGAGGTGCTCGGGGCCCTTGAGGCTCTCGGCGTACAGCTTGTAGACGTCCTCGGTGCCGGAAGGACGCGCCGCGAACCAGGCGTGCTCGGTCTGCACTTTCAGGCCGCCGATCGCCGCACCGTTGCCGGGGGCATGAGAGAGCTTCGCGGTGATCGTCTCGCCCGCCAGGTCGGTCGCGCCCACGGCATCCGGAGCCAGCCTGCCCAGCGTCGCCTTCTGCTCCGGCGTCGCCGGAGCATCCACCCGCTGGTACGCCGACGAGCCGAAGGCCTGCTCGAGCTCGCGGTAGCGCTCCGACGGGGTCTTGCCGGTGACGGCGATGATCTCGGCGGCGAGCAGGCACAGCAGCAGGCCGTCCTTGTCGGTCGACCACACGGTGCCGTCCTTGCGCAGGAACGACGCGCCCGCCGACTCCTCACCGCCGAACGCGACCGAGCCGTCGAGCAGACCGGGCACGAACCACTTGAACCCCACAGGCACCTCGAGCAGGCGGCGCCCGAGCGAGTCGGCCACGCGGTCGATGATCATCGACGACACGAGCGTCTTGCCGATCGCGGCGTCGCGGGGCCACTCGGTGCGGTGCGAGAACAGGTAGTCGATCGCCACAGCCAGGTAGTGGTTGGGGTTCATCAGCCCCGCATCAGGGGTGACGATGCCGTGCCGGTCGGCATCGGCGTCGTTGCCGGTGAGCACGTCGTAGTCGCCGCGCTTCGCGACGAGGGATGCCATGGCGCTCGGCGACGACGGATCCATGCGGATCTTCTCGTCCCAGTCGAGGGTCATGAAGCGCCAGGTCGGATCGACCTCGGGGTTCACGACGGTGAGGTCGAGCCCGTGCATCTCCTTGATGAGCTGCCAGTACTCGACCGATGCCCCGCCCATCGGGTCGGCGCCGATGCGCACGCCCGCGCGCTTGATCGCATCGATGTCGATGATGGTGGGCAGGTCGCGCACGTACGCGTCGCGGAAGTCGTACTCGCCGATCGAGTCGTCGTCGATGTCGGCGTGCGGGATGCGCTCGACCCCCTCGAGGCCGGCCTCGATGAGCGCGTTGGCGCGGTCGGCGATCCAGCTGGTCGCGTCGGTGTCGGCGGGGCCGCCGTGCGGCGGGTTGTACTTGAAGCCGCCGTCCCGAGGAGGGTTGTGGCTCGGGGTCACGACGATGCCGTCGGCGCGGCCCGCGTCGTCGGATGCGCGGCCGCGGTTGTAGGTGAGGATCGCATGGCTCAGCGCGGGCGTGGGCACCCACGAGTCGCGCGAGTCCACGCGCACGTCGACGCCGTTGCCGATCAGCACCTCGATCGCCGTGCGCTCGGCGGGCAGCGACAGCGCATGCGTGTCGCGGCCGAGGAAGAGCGGACCGGTGATGCCCTGCTCGCGGCGGTAGTCGACGATGGCCTGCGTGGTGGCCACGATGTGCTGCTCGTTGAAGCTCGTCGAGAGCGACGAACCGCGGTGGCCGCTCGTTCCGAACGCGACGCGCTGACCCGGATCCGACGGGTCGGGGATGCGGTCGTAGTACGCGGCGATCAGTTCGTCGACATCGATGAGGTCCTTTTCCTCCGCGGGGAGGCCAGCTCGGCTCGTCATGGGGATAGTCTGCCCCGCCCGGGCGCTGCCGCGCACCTCCGTTGACAGCGGACGGCCGGAGCCGCATGCGTGCCGGCATCCGGAAACAGCCGCAGGGGCGGGGGAACGCCAGGGCTAGGCTTGCCGGGTGACCGAACGCCGCACCTACAGCTATCTGGGCCCCGCCGGAACCTTCACGGAAGCAGCCCTCGAGCAGGTGCCCGAGGCGAGGGGTCACCACTGGCGGCCGGTGCACAACGTCGGCGAAGCGCTCGACGACGTGCTGTCTGGGGTGTCGCACGCCGCGATGATCGCGATCGAGAACTCCGTCGAGGGCGGGGTGTCGACCACGCTCGACGCGCTCGCGACGCTGCCAGGGCTGCGCATCATCGGCGAGTACCTCGTGAAGGTGAACTTCGTGCTCGTCGGCAAGCCCGGCACCACCCTGCAAGACGTCGACGTCATCGCCGCGCATCCCGTCGCATACGCGCAGTGCCATGGCTGGCTGGGCGAGCATCTTCCGAAGCACGCCCATGTTCCCGCGGCGAGCAACGTGGCATCCATTCTCGGCGTGCTCGACGGATCGTCGCCCGCGCAGGCAGCGATCGCCGCGCCCGGCATCGTGCAGCACCACGACGTCGAGGTGCTGGCCGAGCAGATCGGCGACAACGACAACGCCGTGACCCGCTTCGTGCTCGTCTCGAAGCCGGCGCCCCCTGCCGAGCCCACCGGAGCCGACAAGACCTCGCTGATCGTCGAGCTGCCCGACGATCGGCCCGGTGCGCTGCTCGACATGCTCGAGCAGTTCTCGACCCGCGGCATCAACCTCTCGCTGCTGCAGTCGCGTCCGGTCGGCGACGCGCTGGGCAGGTACCGCTTCGTGGTGGATGCCGACGGGCACGCGTACGACGAGCGGATGGCCGACGCGCTGCTCGGCATCCGCCGGTTCAGCCCGCGCGTCGTCTTCCTCGGCTCGTACCCGCGCGCCGACCGCAAGATCGTGCACTACCCCGAGCGCTACGCCGACGGCGTGTTCGTCGAGGCCCGCGACTGGCTGCGCGCCCTGCTGCACGGCGAGCCCGAGGCGTAACCCGGCGCGAGTTGCGCCCGGCGCGCTCGGTGCGCCGAGAGGTCGAAAAGGCACCGGAAGCCGAGCTCTCCGGTGCTTTTTCGACTTCTCGGTCGTTCTGCACAGGCGAGCGGATGCCCGGGTTGTGCGCACCTCGTGCGAAAAGGCGCTTGTGAGGGTGACCGTCTCCCCCAGCATGGTGCGCATGCGCCATCAGACCTCGCTCCCTCATCAGCTCGGCGAGAGGTTCAGCGTCGCCGACGCGCGGGCGCTCGGCGTCGGCAGGGGGCGGATCAGGGCCCGTGATCTCGCTCGGCCCTTTCACGGCGTGCGCGCTCGACGCCCTGAGGCGGGCTTTCTCGACCGCATGCAGGCTTACGGGCACCGGATGCGCCCGACCCAGCGGCTCATCGGACGCAGCGCTCTGCGGGCATGGCGCCTGCCGTTCCCCGTGCGGTGGACCCCCGCCGAGCCCCTCGAGGTCGCTGCGCCGCGAGACGAGAACCCGCCGCGCACGACCGGGGTGAAGGGGCGGCGCCTGACTGCGAGCCGTGCGACGACGTGGGTCATCGACGGCGTCGCGGTCGTCGATCCCCTGGCTGCTGTCTTCAGCGCGGCTGCCGAGCTGACTGCGAGCCAGGTGGTCGTGCTGCTGGATGCGGTCATGACAACGGCCGACAACTATCCGGGTCTCCTGCCAGGCAGACCGGTCTGCACCCGCGAGCAGATCGAGTCCCGGCTGGCTGAATGGGGCGCGTTCCGCGGCTGCGTAGCGGTTCGCGAGGCCCTCGCGCTGGCGCGTCCCGACGTCGAATCGCCCAAGGAGTCCGAGACGAGAGTGCTTCTGCTCGCCGCGGGACTTCCCGAGCCGCGCGTTCAGTATCGAGAGCTCGACGGCGGGCGGCTCGTGGCGCGGATCGACCTCGCATACCCCGAATGCAAGGTCGCCATCGAGTACGAAGGCGATGGGCACCGCACAGAGAGGGAGCAGTGGCGCCGCGACATCCAGCGGCAGCGTGAGCTCGAGGATCGCGGCTGGATGGTCATCCGCCTCACGCAGGCCGATCTCGGGCATCCGGATGCGGTCGTCGATCGCATCCGCCGCGCGATCGCGTCGCGCACGTGACGCTCGGCCACCGAGAAGTCGAAAAGGCACCGGAACGCGCTCTTTCCGGTGCCTTTTCGACCTTTCGGCGTGCGGCGCGCCGGGGGCACCGGCCGGCCGCGCGGGCATGGCGGCGGCCGGGGTCGCGTCGCGCACGTGACGCTCGGCCACCGAGAAGTCGAAAAGGCACCGGAACGCGCTCTTTCCGGTGCCTTTTCGACCTCTCGGCGGCACGGCCCCGGCGGCGGCACGGCCCCGGCGGCACGCCCCCGGCCCCGGCCCGGCCCGGGGGCTACGCGACCAGCAGGTCGAGGGTCTGCGTGCGTCCAGGCGTCTCGTCGAGCGGCTCGCCGTCGTACGAGCCCGCCACGGGCGAGAGCATGATCTCGTCGACACCGTGCTGCGCGGCGAACGCGGCGAGCGACGCGCGCACCTCGTCGCCGGTGCCGATGAACCAGCGCTGACGCATCGCCTCGATGAGGGGCTGCTCGGCGGCATCCGGAGCCGCGCCCAGCGCCTCTTCGACCGTCTCGAGAACCCGCATGGGCTTATTGCCGCGCAGGCGCGCCATCGCGCGCATCTGCGGCAGGGCGCGGTCGTTCGCCTCTTCTGCTGTGGGCGCGGCGACGACGTTCGCCGTCAGGAAGGTGAGGGGCGCCGCCAGGGTCTCGGATGCCTGGAACTGCGACCGGTACAGGTCGAGGGCCCGTTCGAGCCCTGTGCCGGCGAAGTGGTTGGCGAACACGTACGGCAGGCCGTGCGCCGCGGCGAGCTGGGCGGAGTAGTCGCTCGAGCCGAGCAGCCAGATGGCGGGGGCGCCGGATGCCACGGGCGTCGCCTTCACGCCGTACTCGCCGCCGCTCGTGAAGCGCACGGTCGCGCCGTCGGGCTGCACCATCGCGGCGATGTCCTGCACGTGCGAGGGGAAGCGCTCGACATCGCCGGTGGTGCCCGACTGACGCAGCAGGTGGGTGATCACGGGATCGCTGCCGGGAGCGCGGCCGATTCCGAGGTCGATGCGGCCGGGCGCGAGAGCCTCGAGCGCGGCGAACTGCTCGGCGACGATGAGAGGGGCGTGGTTGGGCAGCATGACACCGCCCGAGCCGACGCGGATCCGCTCGGTGCGCGACGCCGCCGCGGCGATGAGCACAGGGGGAGTGGTCGACGCCACCGACGGCATGTTGTGATGCTCGGCGAACCAGTAGCGAGCGAGGCCCAGGGCGTCGGCGTGCTGGGCGAGCGCCATCGACGAGGCGATCGCCTGCGCAGAGGTCTGTCCTGAGCGGACGGGAACGAGATCGAGAACGGAAAGCGCGGGAGTACTCATCGTCAATGCCAACCGCGCAGGCGGCGCGGGCATTCCACGAGACGCGCCAGATGCGAGCCGCGGTGGCCGGATGCCGTGGGCGTAGCCTCCTGGGATGGAGTCCAGCATCTTCTTCATCGTGGTCGGTGCCGTGGCGGTCGCAGCCGTCGCCCGCTGGAAGGGATGGCCCGCGCCTCTGCTGGTGACGGTCGTCGCGCTGCTGGCCTCGTTCCTCCCGTTCGTGCCCGACGTCGCGATCGACGGTCATGTGCTGCTCAACATCGTGCTGCCGCCGCTGCTGTACTCGGCGGCGCTCGACGTGTCGTTCCTGAGCTTCACGAGGGCCATGCCGCAGATCCGGCGGCTGGGTGTCGGTCTCGTGGTGGTCACGGCGGGCGTCGTCGGGCTGCTCGCGTGGTGGATCATGCCGGAGCTGACCCTGCCGGGTGCGCTGCTGCTCGGAGCGATCGTCGCACCTCCGGATGCCGTGTCCGCCGCCGCCATCGGGCGCCGGCTCGGCCTGCCGAGGCGCGTCATGACCGTGCTCTCGGGCGAGAGCCTGATCAATGACGCGACCTCGCTGACGATGTACCGGGTGTTCGCGGCGATCGTGGCCGGCGCGACGGTGACGCTGGCGGGCGGTGTCGGGCAGTTCTTCGTCGCCGTGCTCGTCGGGGTGGCGGTGGGCCTCGTCTTCGGCGCGGTGCTGCACGGGCTTCGGATGCGCGTCGCGGACCCTGTCGTGAACGGCACCTTCGGGCTGCTCGCGCCCTTCGGTGCGTACGCGATCGCGGAGCAGCTGCTGGGCTCGGGAGTCCTCGCCGTGGTCGCGATGGGTCTGTTCGTCGGCTTCAACGCACCGAAGACGAGCTATGCGACGCGCCAGCAGGAGGCGCCGCTGTGGCTGTCGGCCGACTTCCTTCTCGAGTCGTTCGTGTTCGCGTACATCGGGCTGCAGCTGCCCAGGGTCATCGCCGATCTGAAGGACGGCGAGGTGGGCGGGGTCGTGCTGCTCTCGGCCGTGGTGCTGCTGGCGGTGCTGGTCGTGCGGCCGCTGTTCGTCTATCCCGCGCATGCGTGGGGGCAGTGGTGGACGCGGATGCGCCTGCGTCGGTGGAAGCGGATCACCGCCGCGCATCCGGATGCCGTTCATCCGGGCCCGGCGGCCCATCCGGGCCGTCCGGGCCGGCATCCGCTCAGCGAGGAGCAGCTGCGTCGTCGCCTCGCAGAGATGCGGCTCTCGTGGCGTGACAACGCGGTGATCTCGTGGGCGGGGATGCGCGGCGTCGTCACGCTCGCGACGGCGCTCGCCGCAGCCGACCTCGCGGGCATCGACGGCGCTGCCGCGCACGCGATCGTCGTGGTCGCCTTCGTCGTCACCGTCGGAACCCTTCTGCTGCAGGGGCTGACGCTGCCGTGGCTCATCCGCACGCTGCGAGTCGTCGACGATCGCGAGCAGCAGGAGGATGCCAGGCAGCTCGCCGCGGTGCGCGAGCGCAGCCGCGAGGCGGGCAAGGCGTACCTGCGGGGGATGCGCCGCGAATGGGCCCTCGAGCACCGCGAGGACCGGCTGCCGGCCTTCGACGCCTATGCGAAGCGGCTGGTGCGGGTGCAGTCCGACGCCGAGCAGGCGGGGGCCGAGAAGTCCGGACCCGCGCAGGATGGCGTCGATCAGCAGCTGCGGCCGACCGCTGAGCAGTTCACGGCCCTGGCGAAGGGGTGGCTCGCGGTGCGGCGGCAGCTGCTGCTCGAGGAGCGCCGTGCCGGCAACCTCAGCGAGGAGGTCATGCACGAGCTGATCGCGGCGATGGATGCCGAGGAGCTGGCCCTCGACACGAGGATGGCTCTGCGCACCTGACCGTGCCCCGCCCGGCCCGGACTTGCCCGCCGGGCGGAGGAGGTGCGCGGCGGTCAGGCCGCGACGAGGGCCGCGTCGGCGGGCGAGGCCAGCGCGAGGCGCACCTGCCAGCGCGCGTCGTAGCTGTCGTGATCGAGCTGCATCAGCATCCGGATGTCGTCGGAATCGAGTCCGTCGCGCACGGCCTCGCGCACGAGGTCGTCTCTGGTGGCGGGAAACTCCATTCCGGCGAGGAACCGCTGCAGCGACGTCGAGAGGGACATGCGTGCTCCTTTCCTGAGAGGACGGGGATGCGGGGAGCGCCCGCAGACGCGACCGGGCGCTCCCCGCGGTCGATCAGGCGCTGATCGCCTCGCGGGCGTCGGTCGATTCGACCTCGATGCGCCGCGGCTTCGCGCGCTCGCTGACGGGGATGATCACCGAGAGCACGCCGCTGTCGTACGAGGCGCTGATGCGGTCGAGGTCGACGCCGTCGCCGAGCGTGAACTGGCGGAAGTAGGTGCCGGTTCCGCGCTCGCGGGCGATCCAGCGCATGCCCTCGCCGGTGTCGGCGGTGCGCTGTGCGCGGATCGACAGCTGCGAGCCATCGAGGTCGACGTCGATCGATCCGGGATCGGCGCCCGGGATGTCGGCATGCAGGACATAGCGGTCGCCGTCGCGGCAGAGGTCGACGGGCATCACGCGCGGGGCGCGCACGGAGTCCAGCACGCTCGCGGCGAATCGATCGAGCTGACTGATCGGGTCGAGGGTCATAGCCATGGTGTTCTCCTCTCACTATGGGCCGCCGGTCGGCGGCTCTGCGGATGGTGATGCAGGGAATCTGCATCCGTCGATGTATATTTATAACTCCGACCGCCGTAGATCTCAAGTGTCAGGATGGATGCCGATGACTGATCGTGACGCTGCCACGCCGCTGTACGGGATCGCCGTCGCAGCCGACCTGGCCGATGTGCCCGAGGCGACGCTGCGGCTCTACGAGCGGCGCGGGCTGCTGACGCCATTCCGCAGCGATGGCGGCACGAGGAGGTACAGCGACGACGACATCGACCGTCTGCGCCGGGTCGCCGAGCTGCGGGATGCCGGGGTGAACCTCGCAGGCATCGGCAGGGTGCTCGATCTCGAAGACGAGAACGGCGACCTGCGACGAGAGCTCGAGGAGAGGCGCCGAGAGGGCTGACTCCGCCGCGCACGCCGCGATGCGGCATCCGGATGCAGAGAGCGCCCCGCCCCCGGAAGGGGCGAGGCGCTCTCTGGACGTACGGGAGGGTCAGCGGGTGCCGGCCGGCTCCTTGGTGGCGTCCGGCTCAGCGGCATCCACGTCGTCGATGTCCTCAGCGAACGGCAGGCCGTTGCGCGGGGCGTTGTAGAGATCCTCGTCGAGGATTCCCTCGCGCTTGGCGACGATCGTCGGAACCAGGGCCTGGCCGGCGACGTTGACCGCGGTGCGGCCCATGTCGAGGATCGGGTCGATGGCGAGCAGCAGTCCGACGCCCTCGAGCGGAAGGCCCAGGGTCGACAGGGTGAGCGTCAGCATCACGACGGCGCCCGTGGTGCCGGCGGTCGCAGCCGAGCCGACGACCGAGACGATCACGATCAGCAGGTACTGGATGAAGCTCAGCTGGATGTCGAAGAACTGCGCGACGAAGATCGCGGCGATCGCCGGGTAGATGGCGGCGCAGCCGTCCATCTTGGTGGTGGCGCCCAGGGGCACGGCGAACGAGGCGTAACCGCGGGGGACACCCAGGTTGCGCTCGGTGACGCGCTCGGTGAGGGGCAGGGTGCCGATCGACGAGCGGCTGACGAAGGCCAGCTGCACGGCGGGCCACACGCCAGAGAAGTACTGCTTGATCGACAGGCCGTGCACGCGCACGATGATCGGGTAGACCACGAAGATCACGAGGGCCAGACCGATGTAGATCGCGGCGGCGAACCAGGCGAGTGAGGTCAGCTTGTCCCAGCCGTACTTGACGACAGCGGCGCCGATGAGGCCGAAGGTGCCGATCGGGGCGATGCGGATGATCCACCACAGCACGCGCTGGATGACCTTGAGCAGCGACTCGGTGAAGGCGAGGAACGGCTCCGCCTTCTTGCCGGCCTTGAGCGCCGCGATGCCGACGACGGCCGCGACGACGATGACCTGCAGGATGTTGAAGCCGACGTTCGAGACGAGGGTTCCCTCGACCGGGCCGGGGGTCGTCGAGACGGTCAGGCCGAGGAAGTTCTGCGGGATGAGGCCCAGCAGGAAGTTCCACCAGGTGCCGACCGTGTACGGGTCGCCGGTCTCGAGGCCTGCGCCGGCCTTCGCGCCCGGCTGGATGACCAGGCCGAGGGCGATGCCGATGATCACCGCGATGAATGCCGTGATGCCGAACCAGAGGATCGTCTGACCCGCGAGACGTGCGGCGTTCTGCACGCGGCGCAGGTTGGAGATGCTCGCGACGATGGCGGTGAAGATCAGCGGCACGACGGCGGCGCGCAGCAGTGTCACGTACGAGCTGCCGATGCGGTCGAGGGTGTCGGACAGGACCGTCGGGGTCTCGGGGCCTGCGCCCAGCGAGACGGCGATCAGTCCGACGCCGATGCCCAGGACGAGGGCGGCGATGATCTGGAACCCGAACGAGGTCAGCAGCTTGCGTGCAGGGCTTCGGGTGTCGGGCGCCTTCTGGGCGCGCGCGGTCGATGAAGAGGTGCTCAAGGGGACTCCAATTGTCTGCGCGGAGTGCGCGTCACGTGGGGTCAACGCTAAGCGGAACGTCCTATTCCCGTGAATGTGTGTGACGAAGGATGACGTGGGCCCGGTGCGTGTGTAATATCTGTTTCAATCTCACTCAAACAACGAAGTCGTGCATGATTTCGTTCAGGATTCCGGCGTCGATGCGGATGCCGGACGAAAGGGTTGTCATGACGTCAACGTCGCAGGCCCAGCCGTCAGCAGCGCGCGAGGAGAGGCTGACTCCGCGCAGGCCCTTGAGGCTGTGGGAGGTCGTCGCGATCTCCGTCGGCTTCATGGGCCCTGTCATGGCCATGTCGCTGAACGGCATCGGCGTCGCCGGGCTCGTCGGCTCGTCGGTGCCGTTCACGTTCGCGGTCTCGTTCATCGGCACCATGCTGGTCGCCTACGCGTTCATCAGGCTCACCCGCTACATCACCCACGCCGGCTCGGTCTACGCCCTGGCGGGCTCGACGCTCGGACCGCGAGCGGGCTTCTTCGGCGGGTTCGCCCTGCTGGGCACCTACCTGTTCTTCGCAGTCTGCATCGCGGGAGCATGCGCGGTGTTCTTCGAGGCCATGCTCACCGAGCTCGGCATCACCATGCCGGGCTGGGCCTGGGTGCTGGTGCCGATCGTCGTGTCGGCGTTCGTGCTGATGCTCAACGTGCGGGAGTCCGCCGTGACCGCGCGCACGCTGCTGGTCATCGGGTTCGTCGGCATCGCCGCGATGCTGGTGCTGTCGGTCGTCATCATCGTGCGTGTCGCGACCGGCGACGCTCCCGTGTCCACGGGCGTCGACCTGTCGGTGCTGCTCCCCGGCGATGCTCCGATCAGCGCCGTGATGACGGCAGCCGTGTTCGGGTTCCTGTCGTGGGCCGGTTTCGAGTCCGGCGCGTCGCTCGGCGAGGAGACGCGCAATCCGAAGCGCGTCGTGCCGGTCGCGCTGCTGCTCGCCGTCGTTCTCGCGGGGTTCATCTACGTCCTCGTGATGTTCGCTCAGACCATCGGCTTCGGCACGGATGAGGCGGGCGTCGCGGCCTTCGCCGGTGCCTCGTCGACTCTCACCACCCTGGCATCGACGTATGTCGGTCAGTGGTTCGCGGTGCTCATCGCGATCTTCGCGTTCTTCGTCGCCTTCGCCTCGCTGCTCAGCTCGACGGCCGCATCCGCTCGACTCATGTTCGCCCTCGCGCGCGACGGCTTCGGACCGAGCGCCTTCGCGCGCACCAGCGCGAAGACGGGTGTGCCGGTGAACAGCACCGTGTTCGTCGTGATCTTCACCGTCGTCATGGCGGTGGCGTTCGGGGTCTTCGGCGCCACGTCCGTCGACGTGTACTACTGGTTCGCCACGGTCGCCGTGCTCTGCATGGTGGTCGCGTACGGCATGACGTCGATCGGCGTGATCCGGTACACGTTCAAGCCGGGCTCGGTCATCCCCAAGTGGGAGGCGATCATCCCCGTGCTCGGGCTGGTGTTCCTCGCGTACGTCTACGTCATCCAGATCGCGGGTCAGCAGCCCCCGTACACGTACTTCCCGTGGATCGCCGGCGCCTGGTGCCTCATCGGTCTCGTGATCGTGCTGGTCAAACCCGCCCTCGCGAACCGCATCGGCTCGCGCCTCAGCATGGAGGATCTCGACTGATGACCCTCACCGAGAACCCCGTCGGCGTCGCCGACCCCGAACCGACCCGAATGGAAGACATGAACGGCACCCTCCCGCATCCCGGATCCGACGTCGACGAGCTCGTCTTCGTCGCGACCACCGACATCGCGGCCCGCACGAAGGGCCGATCCATGCGGCTCGCGGACTTCGACGAGAACACCTCGCTCGGGTGGGTGCCGGCCAACCTGGGCATCGGATCGCTGGGTCACATCGTCGACGACATCCCGTACGGATCGACCGGGGACCTGCGTCTCAGGCCCGACCTGTCGTCGCTCGCCCGGCTCGACGGCATCCCGGGCCGGCCGCCGCTCAGCATCGTCTTCGCCGACCTCGTCAACACCGACGGAACCCCGTGGGAGAGCTGCCCTCGCACCTTCCTGCGTGACGCGGTGGAGCAGCTGCGCACCGAGTTCGGCCTCACCACCCGCTGCTCCTTCGAGCACGAGTTCGTCGACCGCACGGCCACCGGCGACCACCACCCGTTCTCGCTGCAGGCGTTCCGGCGTGCGGAGCCGATCGGGTCGACGCTGATGACCGTGCTGAGCCGCGCCGGCCTGGAGCCCGAGACCTGGCTGCCCGAGTACGGCCGTCACCAGTACGAGATCACCGTGGCGCCGGCCGACCCGGTGACGGCGGCCGACCGCGCCATCCTCGTTCGCGACATCGTGTACGACCTGTTCGACGCGCACGGCCGCGAGGCGTCGTTCGCTCCTGTCGTCGCACCGGGAGAGGCCGGAAACGGCGTGCACGTGCACTTCGGCCTCGACGACGCAGACGGCAACACCGTCATCTACGATCCCGAGCGCCCCGGCCGGCTCTCGGCGCTCGCGGGCAGCTTCGCGGCGGGCATCGTCAAGTACGGCCCGGCGATGGCCGCGCTCTTCGCCCCGCTCGCCACGAGCTACCAGCGACTCGCGCCGCACAACTGGTCGAGCGCGCGCGCCTTCCTCGGCCTGCAGAACCGCGAGGCCCTGCTGCGCATCTGCCCCACCAACGAGATCGACGGTCGCGACCCCAGCAGGCAGCTGCACTTCGAGTTCCGCGGCGGCGACATCGGAGCCAACCCCTGGATCCTGCTCGGACTGATCCTCCGGGCCGGAGCGCAGGGTCTGCGCGACGGGCTCGAGACCCCCGAGATCGTGGTCGGAGAGCTCGACCTCGACGACGCGCACGCGCACCTGCCGAAGCTGCCGCGCAACCTCGAAGAGGCGCTGACCGCGCTGGCGGACGACGAGGTCGTCTCGGGATGGTTCTCGCCGGCGTTCCTCGCGACGTACGAGGCGATCAAGCGCGACGAGTTCGCCTCGGTGCAGGCGCGCTCGCTCGCCGAGCAGTGCGAGGTGTACGCCCGTGTCTACTGAGCGCCGTGACCTCGACATCCCGCTGCTCGACCATCACTGCCACGGGGTGACGACCGCAGACCTCGATCGTGACGAGTTCGAGGCCCTCATCACCGAATCCGACTGGGATGCGCCGGAGGGGACGACCCACTTCGACTCGCAGGTCGGCTTCGCCATCCGGCGGCACTGCGCGCCCGTGCTCGGCCTCGAGCCGTTCGCGAGCCCCGACGAGTACCTGGCGCGACGGCGCGAACTGGGGGGCCTCGAGGTGAGCCGCCGCCTGCTGCGCGCCACCGGGATCAGCGACTACTTCATCGAGACCGGGCACCGTGGCGACGAGATCCTCGATCCGGACGAGATGGCGGATGCCGGCGGTGCCCGCGCTTCCGTGATCGTGAGGCTCGAGCGCCTGGCCGAGGAGCTCGTGCTCGACGGGGTCGAGGCGGCCGGGTTCACCGAGGCCTATGCACGCCTTCTCGACGAGAGGCTGCGCACGGCCGTCGGAGTCAAATCGATCGCCGCGTACCGGATCGGACTGGACTTCGATCCCCGACGTCCGTCGGAGGCGGAGACGGATTCCGCTGTCGCGACCTGGCTGGCGGGCATCGCCGACGGGGCGCCGGTGCGCCTGGCGGACCCGGTCATCATCAGGAGCCTGCTGTGGGCGGCGGTCGACCGCGCCTGCGCGATCCAGTTCCACATCGGCTACGGCGATGCGGATGTCGACCTGCACCGCTGCAGCCCGCTGCTGCTCACCGACTTCCTGCGTCTGACGCGCGAGACCGGTGCCAGGGTGATGCTGCTGCACTGCTATCCGTTCCACCGCGAAGCCGGCTACCTCGCTCAGGTCTTCCCGCACGTGTACTTCGACGTGGGGCTGGCGATCAACTACACGGGCTCGCGTTCCGACGAGATCATCGCCGAGACGCTCGAGCTGGCTCCGTTCCACAAGATCCTGTTCTCGTCGGATGCCTTCGGCGCGGCCGAGCTGTACCACCTCGGAGCCCTGCTCTTCCGCCGCGGGCTGGCTCGCGCACTCGACACGTTCGCGGAGCGCGACGGCTGGCCCGCTGCGGAGCGCACGAGGATCACCGAGATGATCGCGTGGCGCAACGCCCGGCGGGCGTACCGGCTCGACGCCTCGACGGAAGAGACGCCCGGGGCAGACGGCGCGGGCGCAGCGTGACCCTCACCGTCGCCCGTCTCACCCAGCTCGCAACCGAGTGGAACGCCCTGCTCGAGCGAGAGCTCGCCGCGGCCGGTCAGCTGCGCCGTGAGCTGCACGCCGCGCCGTGCACGTCGGGGAACGAGCATCCGGCGGTGGCGAGGCTGATCGACGAGCTGAGCCGCCAGGTCGACTTCGAGCCCATCGCCGAGAGCGGTGCGGTCGGGCGGATCGGGCCCGCGGGCGGGCCCGCTGTCGCCGTGCGCGCCGAGCTCGACGCCCTGCCGGTGACCGAGCTGACCGGTGCCGCCTTCGCCTCCGGCAACGGGGCGATGCACGCCTGCGGACACGATGTGCACCAGGCGGCGCTGGTCGCGCTGGTCCGCTCGGCACATGGCCTCGACCTGCCGGTGCCGCTCGTGCCCCTGCTGCAGCCGCGGGAGGAGACGTATCCCTCGGGTGCGCTCGACATGATCGAAGCGGGGGTGATCGATAGGTACGACATCGCCCATGTGATCGGTGCGCACGTGCATCCAAGCCTGCCGGCGGGCGCTGTGGCAGCTGCCGGAGGATTCATCAACGCGGCGGCCGATGAGCTCGAGATCCGCGTCATCGGTCGAGGCGGACACGGGGCCTACCCGCACGAGGCGAGCGACACGGTCGCGGCGATCGCGCAGATCGCCCTCGCCGTCCCCGAGATCGTCCGCCGCACCGTGAGTCCGCTGCGTCCGGCGATCATCAGCATCGGAACCCTCGCCGCCGGTGAAGGGGCGGCCAATGTGCTGCCTGCCGATGCGCGCATCTTCGCCACGATGCGCACGACGCACCCCGACGACCGCACGGCGCTCTTCGCCGCTGTGCGGCGGATGGCCGAGAGCATCGCCGCGGCGCACGGAGCCGCAGCCGACGTCCGGCGCATCGAGGGGGAGCCCGCGCTCATCAACGACGGCGTCCTGGCCACCGCCGCGGACGACTGGCTCGCGCGCCTCGGCGTCGAGGGGGCCGAGCCCATGCGCTCGCTGGGCGCCGACGACTTCTCGTACTTCTGCGACGCGGTGCCGTCGCTGATGATGTTCGTGGGAGTGCGCACGGAGGGGGAGGACCCGCAGCCGGGCCTGCACCACCCGCGGTTCCTGCCGGGTGACGATGCCGTCGCGTCGGTCGCCAGAGCGCTCATGGCCGGCTACCTCGCCGCGGCCGAGCTCGCGCTCGGCATCGAGCACCACCGGCGAGGATCTGAGGGGGCGGGTCGCGAATGACCGACGCAGCGGATGCCCTGATCGCGCGCGACGATGCGGTGATAGCCGGCGTCGAGAAGCTGCGCTTCTTCCCCCTGGCGGTGCAGTCGGGTCATGGTCACACGCTGGTCGAACCGGGCGGCCGTCAGCTGCTCGATCTGAGTGCCAGCTGGACAGCATCCGGATTCGGCCTCGGTGCCGAGGCGATCGCCGAGGCCGTGCACCGGGCGATGCAGCAGGGGGCCGGAGCGTCCGTCCTCTCCGCGACGCACCCCGACGCCGTCGCTCTGGCCGAGGAGCTGATCGCGCTCGTTCCCAGCCGCCTGCCGGCGGCCGAGCGGCGCGTGTACCTCGGGCACGCGGGGACCGACGCCAACGAGGTCGCCCTGCGCGGATGCCGGAACGCGACCGGGCGCCCAGGGGTGGTCGCTTTCGAGAACGGCTATCACGGTGGTGTCGGCACCGCGCAGCGGGTGTCGGGAGTGCATGTCTCGGGCGGGGTGCCCGCCGATCCGCATGTCGTCTTCCTGCCGTATCCCGATCCGTTCCGGCCGCACACCGCAGACCCGGCCACGGTTCTGCCGGATGTGCTGGCCCGTGCCGAGCGCGTGCTCAGCCAGCGCGCGACCGCTGCCGTCATCGTGGAGCCCATCCAGTCGGACGGCGGGGTCATCGTGCCTCCGCACGGCTTTCTCGCCGGATTGCGGCGCCTCTGCGACGATCACGGCACGTACCTCATCGTCGACGAGGTCAAGGTCGGTCTGGGACGGACGGGCCGTGTGCACGCGTTCGCTGCCGAAGACGTGGTGCCGGACGTCGTGACCCTGGGCAAGGCGCTCGGCGGAGCGCTTCCGCTGTCGGCGGCGGTCGGACCCGCAGCGGTGCTCGATGAGCCGGTCGCATCGGCGCTGATGACGACGACGGGCAACCCGGTGTCGTGCGCCGCGGGTCGTGCCGTGCTGACACTTCTGCGTGACGGACGGCTGATCCGCAACGCCGCAGAGAGAGGCGGGCAGCTGCGATCGCTGCTCGAGAGCTACGCGAGCGGCGATCGGCAGGGTGCCTCGCGAATCGGCGACGTGCGGGGCCGTGGCCTCTCGCTCGGCCTGGAGCTCGTGCGCGACAGGGCGTCGCTCGAACCGGACGCGGATCTCACAGCCAGGGTCGCCTACCGGCTGTGGCAGCTGGGCGCCGTGGCGTACCCGGTGAGAGGGAATGTGATCGAGCTCACGCCCCCTCTGACCATCACCGCCTCGGCCATCGACCTGGCCGCCGATCTGATCGCGCAGGCCGTCGACGACGTCGTCGAGGGCGCCGTGACCGACGAGATGATCGCGGCCTTCCAGGGCTGGTGACGCTCGCCCTCAGCCGGGTGTGCCGCGCGTCTCCTCCATGGCGGCGAGCCGCTGACGCCCGGCCTCGCCGAGACGGTCGGTGACGGCGGCCACGAGCGTCTCGACGACGGCGAGCGCACCTACCAGGGAGTCGAAGGGCGAAGGGGCCTCGACGTTGGCCGGCAGCACGGTCGCGGCGTGCTCGGCCGCGGGCGAGAGCCACTGGTCGGTGAAGAGAACCAGGTCGGCGCCTCGTTCGGCGATGCGCTGGGCGAGACGCACGACGCGCGGGTCGTACCGGCGGTAGTCGAACACGACGATCACATCTCCGCGGCGGGTGTCCTCGACGACGGAGAGGCGGGTGAACTCGTCGCCGCCGATCACCTGCACATCCCCGCGAAGCAGCATCAGGTGCGCGCCGAGGTACTCGGCGAGCAGGCGGCTGAAGCGCCCTCCGATGAGGCGCACGCGCCTGGCATCCGACAGCAGTCCCACGGTGCGCTCGAACTCGCTCGGCGGCAGCTCGCCGATCGTCGCTGCGATGCTCGCGGCGAAGACGCGACCGGCGCGGGCGAGGTCGCCGTGGGCGGGAAGGAGGTCGTCGCGTCCGTACTGCTCGAGAGGCGACCCGAGACGCTCGTGCACCTCGCGGACGAGCTGCTTCTGGAACGCGGGGTAGCCGCTGAATCCGAGCCGGCTGACGAACCGCACCACGGTCGGGGGACTGACCCCAGCCCGGTCGGCGAGCTCCGCGACCGTGCCGAGTCCGGCGATCGGATAGTTCGCGAGGATCGCGCGACCGACCTTCCGCTCGCTCGAGCTCAGGCGGTCGAGCGCTTCGCGCACCTGGGCGTTCAGGGGACGGACGGCTGCCGTGTCGTCGCTGTCGGACATTGCACCCCCTCGTGGTGAAACATACGTTACAGCGGATGCCTCTCAGTGCGGCATGGACGAGGCCGCTGGCGTGCACCTCCGCGCCGAGCAGACGCCTGACGGGCGCTCAGGCGCGGCGTCGGCCGTCTTCGGCCGGCACCGGGAACATGTCGACGGTCACTCCGTCGAGCAGCATCCCCGGGTCCATCTTCAGCGCGTCGGCGATGCGTACCAGCGTCGGGATGCCCATCAGAGCGCGGCCCTTCTCATAGCCGCGGATGTTCGACGAATCGATGCGCGTGAGGTGTGCGAGGTCGTCCTGCGTGAGGCCTCGGCGCACGCGCTCGCCGGCGATCAGCTCGCCGATGCGAGCGGCGGCGGGGGAGGGGATGCGGGACACCTGACAAGCGTCATGAATATCCGTCACATGTGCCAGGGTCAAGGCACCCGGGTATAAGTGCCGCTATACTTCGCCCCTCGTCCGGGTGTCGCGGCTCAGGCGCGCTCTGCGAGCACGAGCAGGTCGCCCACCTCGCACTCGAGCGCGTCGCACACCGCCCGCAGGGTCGAGTACCGGATCGCTCGCGCGCGGTCGTTCTTCAGCACCGACAGATTGACGATGCTCACGCCGACCTTCGCACTCAGCTCGGTCAGCGTCATCCCGCGCTCGGCGAGCAGCTCGTCGAGTCGGCAGTGTATGCCGGTGAACTCGTCGTCCATCCCGGCCGGAGTCATGCGAGCCCCCTGGTGAAAGAGAACGCTGCGGCGAGCCCGTCGGCCACCAGAGCAGTCGGAACGGTCGAGAGCCCGTACGTGACTGCGTCGCGGGAGAACCGCATCACACCAATCCCTCCGTGTCCTTCTGCAGGCGCTGGCCCATTCGGAGGATGGCGCCCAGCACGAACAGCCCGATGGCCACTCCGATCGGCCAGAAGTCCCAGTGCACGAAGACGGTCGGCTCGGGCAGCTGGTCCATGGGCATCCATTCGTCCGGATACCCCGTCCATGATGCTCCACCCAGGCTCAGGGCCTCATGCGATGCCATCGACCCCGAGATGCCGCGAAGGATCGGGGCACCCGTCCCGGCCACCAGGATCGCCGCCGCAGTCACCGTGGTCATCCGCAGCATCACCGGAGAGAACGGTGCACCCGTGCGCACCTCGCGCAGTGCGAGTGCCACCAGCATGGCGACCGTCGCAGGAAGCAGCAGGCTCAGCGCCTGGCCGGCAGCCCAGAGCGCGCGCGTCGCAGTCGAGACGCCCTCGAGTGTCATCTGCGCCAGCGCCACGCCGGTCGACTGCACGGAGGCGGCACCCGCCTCGACCTGCACATCGGGGAGTGGCAGCGGCCAGACGTTCAGCACCGGCAGCTCCATCGTCACCTCGGGGGACGTGAGGTCGACGATCGCGCCGATCACCGCGGTGCCCACGAACACGGTCATCGCCGCCCACGCGAGTCGCTCGGTCACGAGCATCGCCCGCTCGCCGTTGCCGAGGAGACCCCGGCCCAGCATCCAGAGGAAGACGGCGACCGCGAGGAGCATGAGCGCGATCACCGCGATCGCGGCGACTCCGAAGCCGATCGCCATCAGACGAGTCCTTCCGTGTCCTTCTGCAGGCGGTCGCCGACGACGAACGCCGAGCCGACCACCGCGATCGCGAACGCGGCGAGCACGAAGGTGAACGGCTCGATCGATATGACCGCGGTGTCGAAGGGGCCGTCGATCGTCTGCGCCATCGCGGCGTTCGAGAGCATGTTGTCGAAGAAGTGCGCGGCGGCGGCCCCCACCAGGCCCACGCCGCCGCCGATCGCGACGATGCGCGTGTTCGCCCTGCTGAAGACGCGCCCGCGCAGGATGTTCCGGCTCAGCATGATCAGGCAGGCGACGACCACGATCACCGTGATCCCGAACGCGAGCTGACCGAGGATGCCCGACACGGTGCCCATCGTGCCGAGTCCTTCCACGGTGACCGCCCCTCGATCGAGCTCGACCGGCAGCGTGGTCGCGCCGATGCGGGCATCCGCCGTCGTGCCCACGAACTCGACCAGCACCTGGACGGCCCCGCCTCCAGCCAGCTCGGCGATGCGGACCGCCGCGTTCCACGTCGTCCACGCGGCGATGCCCACCCCGGCGATGACGAACAGCGCGAGGCTGATCGTGTCTCCTCTGCTCAGCGTGCGCGCCCTGTCGGCAGTGCTCTGCCTGCTGTCCATGGTCCCCCCTTGGGATATCGATAGTCGTTGTTATCGCTTGTCGTTAACATAACGAGAATCGATAAAGACGTCAACCGACGCTCGAATCCCCCTCGTTCCCGGTGCTCGATCGCCGTGGCGGCACGGCGGTATGCCGACGGCGAACACGGGCATTCCTGCCCGTCGCGGTCGTTACTCTCGATGTACACGGCGCCACCGCCGCTTCGCCCCGCGCGAAAAGGAGTCACAGCATGTTCGAGAGATTCACCGACCGAGCCCGCCGAGTGGTCGTCCTCGCCCAAGAAGAGGCGAAGATGCTCAACCACAACTACATCGGCACCGAGCACATCCTGCTCGGCCTCATCCACGAGGGCGAAGGTGTCGCCGCCAAGGCCCTTGAGAGCCTCGGCATCTCCCTCGACGCCGTTCGCGAGCAGGTTCAGGACATCATCGGCCAGGGTCAGCAGCAGCCGACCGGCCACATCCCCTTCACGCCCCGTGCGAAGAAGGTGCTCGAGCTGAGCCTGCGCGAAGCGCTGCAGCTCGGCCACAACTACATCGGCACCGAGCACATCCTGCTCGGTCTCATCCGCGAGGGCGAGGGTGTCGCCGCCCAGGTGCTCGTCAAGCTCGGCGCCGACCTCAACAAGGTGCGCCAGCAGGTCATCCAGCTGCTCTCGGGTGCGCCGGGCCGCGAGACCGCCTCGGTCGGCGCGACCACGAACGAGAACCAGCAGGCCGCCCAGGGCGGGTCGCAGGTGCTCGACCAGTTCGGCCGCAACCTCACCCAGGCCGCCCGCGACGGCAAGCTCGACCCGGTGATCGGCCGCGAGAAAGAGGCCGAGCGGGTCATGCAGATCCTCTCGCGCCGCTCGAAGAACAACCCCGTCCTCATCGGCGAGCCCGGCGTCGGCAAGACCGCCGTCGTCGAGGGCCTCGCGCAGGCGATCGTCAAGGGCAACGTCCCCGAGACGCTCAAGGACAAGCAGCTCTACTCGCTCGATCTCGGCTCGCTCATCGCCGGCTCCCGGTACCGCGGAGACTTCGAGGAGCGCCTGAAGAAGGTCACGAAGGAGATCCGCACCCGCGGCGACATCATCGTCTTCATCGACGAGATCCACACCCTCGTGGGCGCCGGTGCGGCGGAGGGCGCGATCGACGCCGCGAGCATCCTCAAGCCGCTGCTCGCCCGCGGCGAGCTGCAGACCATCGGCGCCACCACGCTCGACGAGTACCGCAAGTACTTCGAGAAGGATGCCGCTCTCGAGCGCCGCTTCCAGCCCGTGCAGGTGAACGAGCCGACGCTGCCGCACGCGATCAACATCCTCAAGGGTCTGCGCGACCGCTACGAGGCGCACCACAAGGTGCAGATCACCGACGGCGCGATCGTCGCGGCGGCGAACCTCGCCGACCGCTACGTCTCCGACCGGTTCCTGCCCGACAAGGCCATCGACCTGATCGACGAGGCCGGTGCGCGTCTGCGCCTCAGCATCCTGTCCTCCCCGCCCGAGCTCCGCGAATTCGACGAGAAGATCGCGAAGGTCCGTCAGGACAAGGAGGCGGCCTCCGAGGAGCAGGACTTCGAGAAGGCCGCGGCCCTGCGCGATCAGGAGAAGGAGCTGCTCGGTGAGCGTCTGCGCCTCGAGAAGCAGTGGCGCTCGGGCGACGTCGCGACCCAGGCGGTCGTCGACGAGGGCCTGATCGCCGAGGTGCTGGCTCAGGCTACGGGCATCCCGGTCTTCAAGCTCACCGAAGAGGAGTCGAGCCGACTCGTCTTCATGGAGAAGGCGCTGCACCAGCGCGTCATCGGGCAGGAAGAGGCGATCGCCGCGCTCAGCCGCACGATCCGCCGCCAGCGCGCCGGCCTCAAGGACCCGAAGCGCCCCAGCGGCTCGTTCATCTTCGCCGGCCCCACCGGCGTCGGAAAGACCGAGCTCGCCAAGGCTCTCGCCGAGTTCCTGTTCGACGACGAGGCCGCCCTCATCTCGCTCGACATGTCGGAGTTCGGTGAGAAGCACACCGTCTCGCGCCTGTTCGGAGCCCCTCCCGGATTCGTCGGATTCGAAGAGGGCGGCCAGCTCACCGAGAAGGTGCGCCGCAAGCCGTTCTCGGTCGTGCTGTTCGACGAGATCGAGAAGGCGCACCCCGACATCTTCAACTCGCTGCTGCAGATCCTCGAAGAGGGTCGCCTGACCGATGGTCAGGGACGCATCGTCGACTTCAAGAACACCGTGATCATCATGACGACCAACCTCGGCTCGTCGGCGATCGCCGGTGGCCCCGTCGGCTTCCAGCTCGAGGGCAACTCGCAGACGACGTACGAGCGGATGAAGGGCAAGGTCGACGAAGAGCTCAAGCGCCACTTCAAGCCCGAGTTCCTCAACCGCCTCGACGACATCATCGTCTTCCCGCAGCTGAACAAGGACGAGCTGCGCCAGATCGTCGGCCTGTTCGTCAAGCAGCTGGGCGACCGCCTGCTCGACCGCGACATGACCGTCGAGCTGTCGGACGCCGCGAAGGACAAGCTCATCGACATCGGGTTCGACCCGGCTCTCGGTGCGCGTCCGCTGCGTCGCGCCATGCAGCGCGAGATCGAGGACCAGCTCTCCGAGCGCATCCTGCACGGTCAGCTGAACACCGGCGACCACGTGAAGGTCGACGTCGTCGACGGCGCGTTCGCCTTCGAGCACGCCCCGCGCGGCGAGAAGGTGTCGGTGGGCGTCAACACCGGCGGCGGCATCTCGACCACGCCCGACCTCGCGGCCGGCTGATCGGCTGAGACGGATCTGATCGGGAAAGGCCCGGATGCCAGGCATCCGGGCCTTTCCCATGCTCGGCCGTGTTCCGGCCCTACGCTGGAAGGGTGAGCGACTTCATCGTCCGCGCTGCGCGCAGCACCGACATCCTCGGCATCCACTCCCTGCTGGAGCCGCTCGTCGACCAGCGCATCCTGCTCGGCAAGGATCTCGCGGTGCTCTACGGCGCCGTCCAGGAGTTCGTGGTCGCCGAAGCCGACGGCGAGCTGATCGGCTGCGGCGCCCTGCACGTCATGTGGGAAGACCTCGGCGAGGTGCGCACCCTGCTGGTGCGCGACGACTTCCTGCGTCACGGCGTCGGACGCGCGATCGTGACCGACCTCGAGCATCGCGCGCGCCAGCTGGGCCTCACGCGACTGTTCTGCCTCACGTTCGAGACCGACTTCTTCTCGCGCCGCGGGTTCGAGCCGATCGGCGAGCAGGTCGTCGACGCCGATGTGTACTCGCAGCTGCTGCGCAGCGGCGATGCGGGTGTCGAGGAGTTCCTCGACCTCGCCCACGTCAAGCCCAACACGCTCGGCAACACGAGGATGATCAAGCACCTGAATTAGCCTGGAGTCATGCCCCGTCAGTCAGCCGCCGTCTACCGTCGCCGCCGGCTCGCGGTGCTGCTGATCCTCGTGCTCGTGCTCGCCGCCATCGGCGGCGGCGTGTGGCTGGCGATCGCCCAGCCCTGGGCGGATGCCGCCCCTGCCGACCCCTCGAGTGGTCGGACGGCGACTCCGGATGCAGGTGAGCCGAGCCCCTCGACAGCGGAGAGCGCCGACCCGAGCCCGGACCCGAGCCCGGACCCGTCGGAGTCTCCTGCGATCGTCGCGTGCACGGCTGCGGACGTCACGGTCACCGCGGTGACGGATGCCGACGCCTACGCCGCAGGAGAGCTGCCGAAGCTGTCGATCGCGCTCAAGAACACGAGTGCCCAGGACTGCACCATGAACGTCGGGTCGAGCACGCAGAAGTTCACGATCACCAGCGGCTCGGACGTGTGGTGGAACTCGACCGACTGCCAGTCGGACCCCTCGGACATGATCGTGACGCTGGAAGCGGGTGCGTCGGTCACCAGCTCGACTCCTGTGGTCTGGGATCGCACGAGGTCGTCGAAGGAGACCTGTGCCGAGAAGAACCGGCCGCGGGCCCCGGGTGGCGGCGCTTCGTACCATGTGGTGGTGTCGATCGGCGGATTCGAGAGCGCCCAGCCCAAGCAGTTCCTGCTGCGTTAGCGAACGGATCTGTCGCAAAACGATCGGAGAAATTCCGGTTTTAGGCTGACGCAACCAATATTTTGGGATACCATGGGTAGAGGTTCTCAGATCTGATGCGGTCAAGCCATCCCCAGTGGTGTCGATACCAGCGTCCCCAGCGCTTCGACAATCCACCGCATCCGAGAGCCGGAGGGCCCTCTCGAGTTCCCCAGTCCCCAATGGAGGATTCGAGAGGGCCCCACTCATAGGCTGGTGTCATGGCGAAGAAGAAGCCGGGCAGCAAGAAGCCCGCACCGCAGGACTTCCGCTCAGAGGCACTCGCTCAGGCGCTCGAGAAGCAGGACATGGCTGCCGTCGCCCTCGCCCTGCGCAACGGCAACACGGTTGTGCCGCTGATAAAGCCCGGCGCGCGCGACAACCCGCTCGACAGCGGTGAGGTGTGGACGTACCGCGACGCGAGCACCGGCGACGTCGCGCTGCTGCTGTTCAGCGACGCGAAGAACAAGCCCGCCAACCTTCCGCCCGGCGTGGGCATCTACTCGCCGACCTGGCTGAAGTCGTTCCTGACAACGCACCGAGACACCATCACGACCGTGTTCCTCGACATCGCCGGGCCTCACCCCATGCAGGCACCGCCCGCCGAGCTTCTCAGGGCCCTCGACGCGTGAGCTGGCGGGCCGTCTTCGACGCCGAGGTCACGTTCTCGAACGAGGGCGGCCTGCAGGCGCAGGGGTTCCGCGTCGACGTTCCCGGCCCGGACGTGACGGATGCCGAGATCGGCCGGCTCTTCGTGACCTCGCTCGACCTGCTCATGGCCGACACGGTCACCGTGCGCAACGTGCGCTTCATCGAGGAAGAGCACAAGGGCACGCGCGGAGGACCCAGCGACCCGCGACGCTGACGGCTCAGGGCCGACGGTCAGAACGGGGGGATCGCGGCCTCGGGTCGGCGATCGGTCGTGCGCGAGCGGATGTCGCCCAGCGCCGAGCGCAGGGTCTTCGACCGGTCGTCGACAACCTGCTGATAGCCCAGCCGCGCCGCCTCGCTTCGGCGCTGCGGCGCCTGCGTCACCGGGCGGATCTCACCCGCCAGCGACAGCTCGCCGACCGCCGCGATCGTGCGCGGCACCGACCACTGCCGGATCGACCCGGCCACCGCCACGGCGATCGCGAGATCAGCGGCCGGCTCGGTGAAGCGCACCCCGCCCACGGTCGACACGTACACGTCGAGCTTCGACGTCGCGATACCCGCCCGCCGCTCGAGGATCGCCAGCACCATCGCGACGCGCGACGAGTCGAGGCCGTGCACCACCCGCCGCGGGTTCGGCGCGTTCGACTCGATCGTCAGCGCCTGCACCTCGACCGGCAGCGCACGCCTGCCCTCGAGCGCGATCGCCACGCACGTGCCCGGCTCGGCGGTGCCCTGCGACAGGAACAGCCCGCTCGGATCGGGCACCTCCGAGATGCCCGATCCGGTCATCTCGAAGCATCCGACCTCATCCGTCGGACCGAACCGGTTCTTCAGCGCGCGGATGAACCGCAGCGCCGTCTGACGGTCGCCCTCGAAGTGGCACACCACATCGACCAGGTGCTCGAGCACCCTGGGGCCCGCCACCTGCCCGTCTTTCGTGACGTGGCCGACGATGATCACGGGCAGCCCGCGGTCCTTCGCGATGCGGATCAGCGACGCCGCGACCTCGCGCACCTGACTCGGCTGGCCCGCGGCGCCGTCGATCAGGCCCGATGCCACCGTCTGCACCGAGTCGACGATCACCAGGTCGGGCTTGACCTCGTCGATGTGCCCGAGGATCGTCGCCAGATCCGTCTCGCTGGCCAGATACAGCTCGTCGTGCAGCGCATTCGTGCGCTCGGCGCGCAGCCGCACCTGCGCAGGAGACTCTTCGGCACTCGCGTACAGCACCCGGCGACCCGTTCGCGCGGTCGAGGCCGCGACCTCGAGCAGCAGCGTGGACTTGCCCACCCCTGGTTCGCCGCTCAGCAGGATCGCCGCCCCCGGCACGATGCCGCCGCCCAGCACCCGGTCGAACTCGCCGACACCGCTGCTGCGCCGCGGCGCATCGGCCGTCGTGATCTGCGTGATCGGGCGCGCGGCCCTGCCCGCCAGCGGCGCCACCGCCTCGGTCTGCTTCACCAGGCCGGTCTTCGCACCCTGCTCCTGCACAGTGCCCCACTGCTGGCACTCACCGCAGCGGCCCACCCACTTCGCCGTCGTCCAGCCGCATTCGGAGCAGGCGAAAGCGGGGGGAGCGGGTCTGCGGGTGGCCATTGCTCAAGGCTAACCGTGGGGGCGGACGTTCCCCTTTCATGGGTGGGCGGGCTTCGGGATGCTCCCGCTGCTCGCAGAGCGGGTGCCCCTCCCGCTTCGCGGGTCCCTCCCCGATGCTCGCATCGGGAGCATCCCTGCGCCCTCGACTGCATGTGTGGCTGCGGGCCACCCTCGAGGAGCGAGAAGGGGAGGGAGGGGGCTGAGGTCAGGCGGTGGCGGCGACGGCTCGGGTGAACGGGGACGCGGGGGCGGCCAGCACGTCGCTCAGCGCGCCGTCCTGCGTGATGCGGCCGTTCTCGAGGATCAGGAGACGAGGGGCGAGAGACTGGGCATCCGCGAGGGTGTGCGAGACGATCACCGTCGTCGTGCCATTCAGATGCCCGCCGACGACCTCACGCAGCTGAGCCGCCGCCTGCACGTCGAGAGAGCTGAACGGCTCATCCAGCAGCAGCAGCCGCGGGCGGGCGGCGAGAGCACGGGCAAGGGCCACGCGCTGACGCTGGCCGCCGGAGAGCTGATCCGGGCGGCGGTCGCCGAGGTCCGCCAGGCCGATGCGGGGCATCCACTCCTGCGCGATCGTCATCGCCTCGGCCCGGGACGACCCCGCCGAACGCGCGGCGAACGCGATGTTGCCGACGGCGGTCATGTGCGGGAAGAGCAGCGGATCCTGCCCCAGCAGGCCGATCGCGCGCCGGGACGGAGGCGTGTGGCGCCGGGGGTCGGCGAGAACCGCCCCGTCGATCGCGACGTGTCCGGCGTCGAGGCGCGTGAGACCGGAGAGCGCGTCGAGCAGCGTCGTCTTGCCCGCCCCGCTCGGACCCATCACCGCCACCACCTCGCCGGGCTGCAGCGACAGCCGCACGTCGAGAGACGCGTGCGCCACGACGACGTGCGCGTCGAGGGCGCCGGTCGCCTCCGCGCTCACTTCAGCGCCCCCGGCCGCCAGGCGCGCACCAGCAGCAGCACGACCACCGCCGTCGCGAGCAGCAGGATCGACAGCGCCACCGCCGTCTCGCGACCCGTGCCCGCGCCGTTGAACGCCGTGTAGATCGCCAGCGGCATGGTCTGCGTGACGCCGGGCGCATTGCCGGCGAACAGCGCCGTCGCGCCGAACTCGCCGATCGCCCTCGCGAAGCACAGGATGACGCCCACGACGATGCCCGGCGCGGCGAGCGGCAGGGTCACATGCCACAGCACGCGCCACGGCCGCGCCCCCAGGGTCGCCGCGGTGCGCTCGTACCGGCCGCCGACGCTGCGGATCGTGCCCTCCACCGCCAGCACGAGAAACGGCAGCGCGACGAACGCCTGCGCCAGCACCACGGCGGCGGGGGTGAACGGCAGGGTCACGTCGAAGGCATCCGACAGCATCCGCCCGACCGGGCTGGTGCGACCGAACAGGAACAGCAGGGCCACCCCGCCGACCATCGGCGGCAGTACGAGCGGCACCGCGACGAGCGCGCGCAGCAGCGCCGACACCCGCGGACCCGACCGTGCCATCAGCAGAGCGAGCGGCAGTCCGAGCACGAGGCACAGCGCCGTCGCGCCGAGACCGCTCAGCACCGACAGTCGCAGCGCGTCGAGAGCGGCGGGGGAGGTGATGTCCTGCCAGAGCGTCGCCCACGACGCGCGGCCGACGAGGGCGACGAGCGGCAGGATCAGCAGCGCCACCCCCAGCACCGCCGGTGCGACCAGGGTGAAGGGGGTGCCGGTTCCGGTGTCGCGGCCGGTCACGGATGCCCGAATCCGAGGTCGTCGAGGATCCGCTGCGCCTCTGGTCCGCGCACGAACTCGGCGAACGCGACGCCCGCCCCGCTCGCGCCGTCGAGAGCCGCGACCGGGTAGCGGTTCACCGCATCGCGCCAGTTCTCCGGCCGGAAGCTGCAGACCTCGGCCGCCGACGCCTCGCACGGGCCGTCGGCCGGACGCGCGTCGGTCGCGTAGACCAGGCCCGCGTCGGCTTCGCCGGCGGCGACCTTCTGCAGCACGGCGGTGACGTTCTGCTCGAGGCTTGCCGGCGTCACCTCGATCCCGGCCCCGTCGAGCAGCGTCGACGACGCCTTGCCGCACGGCACCTCTGGTGCACACAGCACGGTGACCGCGTCGGCCAGGTCGGAGAGGGCCGTCACCCCACCGGGGTTGTCGGGCGGGGTGATCACGACGAGGGTGTTCGTCGCGAAGATCCGGGGGTCCGAAGCCAGGCCGTCGTCGACGAGCAGCTGCATGCTGTCTTCATCGGCGGTGGCGAGAACGTCGGCGCGGGCGCCCTCCTGCAGCTGCGTGACCAGGGTGCTCGAACCGTCGTAGACGATCGGCTTCACGTCGACTCCCGGATGCTGCTGCTCGAACTCCTCGGCGATCTCGTCGAACGCGGTGCGCAGCGAGGCTGCGGCGAAGACGGTGACCTCGCCGGTGAGGCCGGGTCCCGACGTCGCCGACCCGCCTTTCTCGTCGCCGGGCACGGAGGAGTCGCGCGGGGATGCCGCCGCGCATCCGGTGAGCATCAGGGCGCCGAGCAGCATCCCGGCGGCCACCCGCCTCACGGGTGCCCTCCCTGCGGGGTCTCGACGATGACGTTCGTCGCCTTGACGATGGCCGTCGCGAGCGATCCCGGCTCGAGGGCCAGCTCGCGCACGGCTTCGGCCGACATCAGCGAGACGATCCGGTGCGGCCCCGCCTGGATGTCGACCTGCGCCATCACCCCGTCGGCCTGCACGCGGGTCACCAGGCCGGTGAACCTGTTGCGGGCGCTCGAGAGCGGCCCGCGCTCGTCGTCGCCCGACTCGGCGAGGCGCTGCGCGTGAGCGGCGAGGGCGTCGCCCGGGACGCGCGTCGGGGAGTCGCCGGTCACCGGCAGAGCGCGCTGGTCGATCCACCGGCGCACAGTGTCGTCGCTGACGCCGAGCAGCCGGGCGGCATCGGCGATGCGGTACGAGGTCATAGTCCTGAGACTAGGCGGCTGGGTTCCGCAGATCCAGAGGATTCAGTGCTGATCTTCCGCAGATGCGGAAATCTGAGTCGCCATTCTCGCGATGCGGATTTCCTGCTCTCGTGGCTGGCATGTGCGGCCTCGGAACCGTAGCCTCGGAACCATGCCCCTTCCGCCGCTCGTCGAGCCCGTCGCCGCCCTGAGCGACGCCGAGAGCGCCCGCACGGCGCGCCACCAGGTGCTCGCGGGCCTCGGCGAGATCGGTCAGAGACGCCTGCGCGCAGCGCACGTCGCCGTCGTCGGAGCGGGCGGGCTCGGCGCCCCCGTCGTGCTCGCGCTCGCCGCAGCGGGCATCGGCGAGATCACCGTGATCGACGACGACGATGTCGAGCTCTCGAACCTGCAGCGCCAGGTCATGCACCGCGGCAGCGACGTCGGCCGGCCGAAGGTCGACAGCGCGGTCCGCGTGGCAGCCGATCTCTCGCCCGAGACGCTCGTGCACGCGAAGCGCGCGCGACTGGCATCCGGCAACGCCGCCGACCTGCTCGCCGGCGCCGACCTCGTCATCGACGGCACCGACACCTTCGAGACCCGCCTCGAGGTCGCCGCGGCGACCGAGCGCCTCGGCATTCCGCTGGTGTGGGGCGTGATCCAGGAGTTCGCGGCGCAGGTCACGATCTTCTGGTCGTCTCCGCCGCAGGGCACGGACGCCGTGGTGCTGAGCGACCTGTACCCCGCGGGCAGCGTCGGCGAGCTGCCGACGTGCGCAGCCGTCGGCGTCTTCGGGGCGCTGTGCCTGCAGGCCGGATCGATCCTCGCGATGGAGGCCATCAAGCTCATCACCGGGATAGGCGACCCGCTGCTCGGTCGCGTGCTGGTGATCGACGCGCTGCGTGCGAAGACCGCAGAGGTGCCGCTGCGCCCGTCGCGTGCGACCGCGCAGGCGCCGCAGCCCGAGCGCGCGCCGCACATCGCGGTAGCGGACCTCGAGGCCGAGATCGCCGCCGGCGCCGCACTGCTCGACGTGCGGGAGGACGCCGAGGTCGCGGCGGGCATGATCCCCGGCGCACAGCACGTGCCGCTCGCGCGGGTGCTCGCCGATCCCGCCGCGCTCGACGCCGGCCGCGTCGTGGTCATCTGTCAGGTCGGAGCCCGCGCCCGCCGCGCCGCCGACGCGCTGCGCGCCGCCGGTGCCGACGCCGTCGTGCTGGCCGGGGGGATGGATGCCTGGACCGGCTTCGAATCGCTCGACTTGCGGCATTCCGAGGTCGACGGCGGCAAGATGAGCGATTCGAACGCGGGAGCAACGGCATGAGAACCGTCGAACAGCAGCTCGACATCGTGCTCGCCCAGGTGCGGCGGCGATCGCCGGTCACCGTCGCGCTCGATGACGCTCGCGGACTGTTCCTGGCATCCGACGCGCGCGCCCTGAGCGCCGTGCCGGCCTTCGACAACTCCGCGATGGACGGCTTCGCCGTGCGCTGGGCCGATGTCGAGAGCGCGAGTCCGGAGCAGCCCGTGACTCTCCGCGTGATCGCCGACATCCCGGCCGGCAGCGCCCTCGACCCCGCGATCGGCCCCGGCGAGGCGGCCCGCATCATGACCGGATCGCCCACGCCGAGCGACGCCGACGCCATCGTGCCGTTCGAAGACACGGCGGGCGGGCTCGACGACTCGCTCGACACCGCCGTCGTGCGGCGTGCTCCGAAGGCACCAGGACTGCACATCCGCCGCACGGCCGCCGACACGGCGGAGGGCGACGTCGTGCTCGCCGCAGGGACGCAGCTCGGCCCGCGGCAGCTGTCGGCCCTGGCATCCGCGGGAATCGCCCAGGTCGAGGTCGCGCCCCGCCCCCGGGTCGCGATCGTCTCGACCGGCTCCGAGCTCGTGCCGGTCGGCACCCCGCTGCAGCGCGGGCAGATCCCCGAGTCGAACGGCATCCTGCTCGCCGGTCTCGCGGCAGACGCGGGCGGCGAGGTCGTGCTGCGCCGCGTCGTCGACGACGAGGGTGACGGTCCCGCAGACGCCGTCGCAGAGGCGAAGGCGCTCGATGCCGACGTGATCGTCTTCTCCGGCGGCGTGAGTGCGGGCGCCTACGAGGTGGTCAAGCAGAGCCTCGGCGAGAGCATGGAGTTCTCGAAGATCGCCATGCAGCCCGGCAAGCCGCAGGGCTTCGGCGCCGCCGACGGCATGCTGATGTTCGGACTGCCTGGCAATCCGGTGAGCGCCGCGGTCTCGTTCGAGGTGTTCGTGCGTCCGGCCCTGCTGCGCATGCAGGGGGCTGCCGGCATCCACCGGCCGAAGCGGATGCTGCCCGCCGGCACCGACTGGACCACGCCGCCCGCCCGGCGCCAGTACCTGCCCGCCGTGATCGACCGCACCGACCCCGCGCGCCCCGTGGTGCGCCCGGCGACCGCCGGCGGATCCGGCTCGCACCTCAGCGTGGGGCTCGGCGCGGCCGAGGCCTACGCGATCGTCCCCGCCGAGACGGAGCGCGTCTCCGTCGGCGATCTCATCGAAGTCATGGAGCTGTGATGACCTTCACCCACCTGGATTCCGCCGGCCACGCCCGCATGGTCGACGTCACCGAGAAGACCCCGACCGTCCGAGCGGCGACCGCGAAGGGCTTCGTGCGCTGCGCCGCCTCGACCGTCGAGCTGCTGCGCGACGGCTCGGTGCCCAAGGGCGATGTGCTCGCGGTCTCGCGCATCGCGGGCATCCAGGCCGCCAAGCGCACCCCCGAGCTGCTGCCGCTCGCGCACGTGATCGGCGTGCACGGCGCGGTCGTCGACCTCGCGATCGAAGATGAGGGCGTGGCGATCGAGGCGACCGTGCGCACCGCCGACCGCACCGGCGTCGAGATGGAGGCCCTCACCGCCGTCTCGGTCGCGGCGCTCTCGGTGATCGACATGATCAAGGGCGTCGACAAGTCGGCGTCGATCGAGAATCTGCGCATCACCGCCAAGGAGGGCGGCCGCAGCGGATCATGGCACCGCCCTGGTGAGGGCGCCTGATGGCGGCCACCGTGCGGTTCTTCGCCGCAGCTCAGGAGGCGGTCGGCAGCGACACCCTGACCACGGATGCGCAGACGCTCGGCTCGCTGAAAGAGCAGCTGCTCGCCGGGCATCCGGCGCTCACCGGCATCCTGAACCGATGCGCGGTGCTGGTCGACGGCGCCCGCGTCGATGACGCGTTCCCGCTCGCCGAGGCCCAGACGATCGACGTCCTGCCGCCCTTCGCCGGAGGCTGACGGCGACGGCGGTGTTCAGCCGCCGATGCCCTTCCAGGCCGTCGTGCCGTCGGCCTCGACCTGCCTCTTCCAGATCGGCAGGTCGCGCTTGATGGCTTCGATCACCTCGCGGCACACCGAGAACGCCTCATCGCGGTGCGACGATGCCACGGCGATCGCGACGGCGGCCTCGCCCACGCCGAGATGGCCGATGCGATGGCTGACCGCGACCAGGGCATCCGTTCCCTCGGCCGCGGCCTCCGCGATGCGGTGCAGGGTGGGCTCGGCGTCGGGGTGCGAGGTGTACTCCAGCGCGACGACGGCGTCGGCGGCATCCGGATCGTGGTCGCGCACGCGACCGACGAACGTCGTGACGGCACCGGCGGTGGTGCTGTCGACGGCGGCGATGTGCTCGTCGAGCGACAGGGGCTGCTCGGTGATGCGAGCGAGGCGGACGGTCATCGGTGGTCCTCTCCGTGGAGCTGGCTGAGCACGTGCGCAGCCGTCGACAGCACGATCGGCATGCCCTCGGCGACGGCCTTGGGCGAGCCGGGCAGGTTGACGATCAGGGCGTCGCCGACGACGCCGGCGAGTCCGCGGGTCAGCATCGACATGGGCGTCGAGGCGAGACCGGCGCGCCGCAGCTCTTCGGCGATTCCGGGAACCTGCCGCTCGATCACGCGCGCCGTGCCCTCCGGGGTCTGATCACGGGGGCTGACGCCCGTGCCGCCGCTGGTGACGACGAACCGGATGCCCGTGCCGAGAAGCTCGCGGAGCGCCTGCTCGACGGCATCCGCCCCGTCGGGCACGATCCGCGCGTCGTCGCACGCGAAACCCGCCTCGCGCAGGGCGGCGACCGCGACCGGACCGGCGGTGTCGGCGCGCACGCCTGCGGCCGACCTGTCTGAGACGGTGACGACGGCGGCGGCGATCATGCCCTCCACACTATCCGCGCGACGGGTTATTCACGGCCCCTGTCCGTGCAGTGGAACGGCAGCTCTGGGATCATGGAGGCATGTCGATCACCGGGGTCGCCTACGGACCGATCTCCAGCTACTCGCGCGTGCGCATCCTGCATCTCGTGCAGGAGCGGCCCGAGCGCACGATCGGCGAGCTCTGCGACGCGACCGGGCTGCACGCGAACACGATCCGCGAGCATCTGCAGCGGCTGATCGAGGGCGGCTACGTCATCCAGGCGACCGAGCACCGCACCACCCGCGGACGCCCTCGCACCCTCTACAGCGCGGCGACCGGAGCGCCCGAGGCGTCGAGCCCGATCGCCCGCGAGAAGATCGCCGGCGCCGCGCGTCGGGGCGACGTGATGCGCAGCATCCTGTCAGAGCCCGGATCCGACCTCGGCCGCGAGGCGACCTACCAGCTCGACGCTCTCGTCGAGCACCTCGAGGAGAGCGGCTTCGAGCCGATCGTCGACGAGGACCGGATGACCGTCGACCTCACTCCGTGCCCGCACGCGGCCAGCGCTCCCGAGCACAGGCCGATGCTGTGCCAGGTTCATCTCGGGCTCATGCAGGGCGTGCTCACGCAGGCCGGCGGACCGATCGCCGCCGAGTGCGTGCTCGCCTCCCAGCTGCCGGAGGAGTGCACTGTGCAGCTCAAGGTAGCCGGGCAGCTCAAGGTGACCGGTCAGCTCAAGCTGACCGGACAGCTGCCGCTCACCGCCTGAGCGCGCTCGCGGCCTTGCGCTCGCGCGGAGATGTACGCCTGCCGCGGAGGAATCCGCGTCATCCATCCGCGCGAAGCGCGCATTCCCGCGCCAGGCGCACGCCGCCGTCGCCGCGTCGAGCCGGTACTCAGCTGTACAGGGACTCGGTCGGCTCCATCACGATGCCGTGCGCCTCGAACGCCTGCCGGCGCTCTTCGATGCGCCGGTGCATCTCGGCCTGCGCGTCGGCCACGAGGGATGCGGGCAGGTCGACGGATGCCGGATGCGGGTCGGCGTGACCTGCGGCCAGGTACGCATCGAGCTCGGGGCCCGAGGTCCACGAGCAGATCAGGGAGTAGCGCGGCTCGGACCCGCGGTGCCAGACGGCGTGCCAGAAGCGCTGCGTGTCGACGATGATGCGCGAGCCCGCGTGCAGCGGCAGGCGGATCTCGGTCGTCGGGTCGAACCGGTCGGAGCGAAGGATCAGCAGCGAGTCCGGGTCGTCGGTGAGGTTGAGCCAGGCCCGCACGACCCAGCCGGTGCCCTCGGTGTTGAGGCGGTTGTTGTCGTCCTGATGCAGGTTGTAGATCGCATCGGCGTAGGTGTTCGGCTGCAGCTCGATGACCCGGCAGCGGCCGACGTTCGCCCCCGGCTCGAGCGCGCGGGCCTGCAGCGTCGGCGCCTTCGCGACCTGCGATGCGATCCACACGCCGTCCTTGTCGGTGCGAGGAGGCGTGTGGTTCCAGAATCCGTTGCACTCGACGTCGCCGGCATGGCTCGCGAGCGGCGCGAAGCGGGTGATGCCCGACGAGCGCCAGCCGACGTACTCGAGGTCGTGCCACTCGGCGGGGTCGCCGGCCTGATCATGGCGGTCGAGCACGACGTAGCCCGTCTCGCTCAGGGCGGGTGAGGTGAGGAATCCCATCGCGCTTCTCCGTTCTGGCATCCGATCTCACTCCGATCCTAATCCGCGACGTCACATGGCGACTCGGGCGCGGCCGGACAAAACGCCCTCGCCCTACGCTGAGGGCATGACCAAGCCCCACGGCGCGCTGCTCGTCGGCAGCGTGAACTACGACGACGCCGAGAAGACCCTGCGCACCGCGGCCGAGGTGCTCGGCCCGCTGCTCAAGCGCATCCCCGACGGTGAGGTGGGGCGCCGCTTCCACTGGATCATGTTCCAGCCCGATGTGCTCGGCGAGGCAGAGGGGATCGAGCGGATCGGCGCCGAGCCGGTATGGCTGCGCGACCTCGACGCCCGCCCGCTGCGCATCGCCGACGGCGCGGACCCGTCGTCGCTGCAGCTGCCCCCGCTCGGCTACGCCGACGCGGCGATCGAGTCGTACGAGATCTTCCGCAGACTGCGCGACGAGGGCGCCATCGCCGATGGCGTTCGCTTCCAGGTCTCGCTGCCCACGGCCGTCGCGGTGGTCGGGTCGTTCTTCTTCGGAGACGATCGGGAGGCCATCGAGCCGGCGTACACCGCCGCGCTGCTGCGTGAGCTCGAGCAGATCATCACGGCGATCCCCGCCGGCGACCTGGCCGTGCAGTGGGACGTCGCGAGCGAGATCGGCATCATCGAGCGCGCATCCGGCTATGGCAGCACGATGGAGGCGTGGTGGGACGGCGACCCCTTCGACGGGCTGGTCTCACGGCTCGTCGCGCTGGTGGATGCCGTGCCCGAGAGCGTCGAGGTGGGCGTGCACCTCTGCTACGGCGACGCGGGGGAGCGGCACTTCGTCGAGCCGAGCGATGCGGGAACCCTGGTGCGCTTCGCCAATGCCGTGCTCTCCCGCGCTCGTCGGGATCTCACCTGGCTGCACCTGCCCGTGCCGATCGAGCGCGACGACGACCCCTTCTATGCTCCTCTCGCCGAGCTGGCCCCGGTCGCCGAGCTGTACCTGGGTCTCGTGCATCGCGAAGACGGGGTAGAGGGCGCCGAGCGGCGCATCGCCGCGGCGTCGAAGGTCGTGCCTGCTTTCGGCGTGGCCACGGAGTGCGGCATCGGGCGTGCGCCGGCGGGCACCACCGAGGGCATCTTCGAGACCCACGCCGCTGTCGCACCCCCGTGGTGACATCGGCCGTGGGTACCATATGACGCATGACCACCCACTGCCGGATCAGCCGATGAGCGGCTTCGCGACCCTGCTGTCGCCCGCCGAGAGCCTGCGCGAGCAGGTCGAGGCGCACCTGTCGGCGCGCATCGTGTCGGGCGAGATCCCGCCAGGGCAGGTTCTCACCGTGCCGACGCTGGCCGGCGACTTCGGGGTGAGCGCGACGCCCGTGCGCGAGGCCATGCTGAACTTGGCCCGCCGAGGATTCCTGCGTCCGATCCGCAACCGCGGCTTCGAGGTCACCGAGGTCTCGGCCGACGAGCTGCGTGAGCTCAGCGAGGTGCGCATGCTGCTCGAGGCGCCGCCCATGCGGGCGGTGGCCGGCACGCTCGACGCCGAGACCGAGTCCGCGCTCCGGTCGATCGCCGATCGCCTCGTCGAGGCCGCGAGGCGGGCGAAGTTCGACGAGTACCTGATGGCCGACACCGAGTTCCACCTGCGCATCCTCGAGTGCACGGGCAACCGCAAGCTCGTCGAGACCGTGCGGGAGCTGCGTCAGCAGACGCGGCTGGTCGGTCTGGTGCAGCTCGCCGAGACGGATGCCCTGATCGCGACCTCGCTCGAGCACGCAGAGCTGGTCGATCTGCTCGTCGCCGGTCGTGGCGAGGATGCGGAGGCCCTCATGCGCCGCCACATCCGTCACGTCGGCGGACTGTGGAGCGGTCAGCAGGAGGACTGAGAGTCACGGACCCGCGGCCCTAGGTCACGGATTCATCTCGGGGCGTTCCCAACGACCCGGTGCGGGAGTAATGTGTCACGTGCTATCCCGGTGGGACATATGCAATGAGGCATCCAGGAGGACCATCCATGCACACCCGAACCCCGCGCATCCGCCGCGCACTCTCCATCGCCGCCGCCGTCGGCGTCATCGCCATCACCGCCGGCTGCTCCGGCGGCCTCGCCTCCGACGGGGGCGACGACAAGGGCGGCGACGGCCCGATCAAGCTCGGCATGCTCGCACCCTTCTCGGGCAGCGAGTCGGCCTTCGGCGACTACATGAAGAACGGCGCGCAGCTCGCCATCGACGAGATCAACGCCGACGGCGGCATCGACGGTCGTGAGCTCGAGCTCGTCGTCGAAGACGACGCGTGCGACGCCACCACCGCCGTCGCCGGTGCCAACAAGCTCGTGACCGAGGGTGTCGTCGCATCCGTCGGCGGCTACTGCTCGGGGGCCACCCTGCCCACCCTGCCGATCTTCGACGAGGCCGGCGTGCCGATGGTGATCCCGGCAGCCAACTCGAACGAGCTGGTCAAGCAGAAGCTGCCCGGAGTGTTCCTCATCAACGGCACCGGAACCCAGCAGGCCGAGGCCGCGGTGACCTACGCCCAGAAGACGGGCGCGAAGTCGGTCGCCGCGATCAACGACGCCACGGCCTACGCGAAGGACCTCGCCGACTCGTTCGAGGCCCAGGCGAAGGAGGCCGGCCTCACCGTCGACTTCAACGCGGTCGTCACCCCCGGTGAGAACGACTACGCCGCGGTCGCCACGCAGCTCGCGGATGCCAAGCCCGACCTCGTCTACTGGACCGGCTACTACCAGGAGGGCGGTCTCATCGCCCGCCAGTCGAAGGACGCCGGATTCGAGGGGACGTTCCTCGTCGGCGACGGCTCTGTCGACGCCAAGTTCGCCGAGATCGCCGGCAAGGGATACACCGAGCACGTGCTCGGCACGTTCACCCAGACGCCCGACATGCTCGAGGGCGCAGACCAGTGGATCGCCGACTACAAGAAGCTCGCGGGTGCCGACCCCGGTCCGTACTCGACGCAGGCGTACGACGCCGTCAACGTCGTGGCCGAGGCCATGAAGGAGGCCGAGGGCACCGACTTCGACAAGGTCGTCAAGGCGCTCGAAGGTCTGAAGGACTTCGAGACCCTCGGCGGGCCGCTCACGTTCATGCCCGACCACACCCGCTCCGGCGGCGGCTTCGTGATCGTCTCGATCGATCCGGCCTCCGGCCAGTTCGTGCTGAAGGACGACCTGCAGGGCTGATCCGATCCGGGCGGGGCGACATGTCGCCCCGCCCGCTTCGCCTCCCCTTCTCGGAAGGACATCCCCTGTGATGCAACTCATCTGGAACGGGCTGATCGTCGGCTCGTTCTACGCCCTCGTCGCGCTCGGCTACAGCATGGTCTACGGCATCATCAAGCTGCTGAACTTCGCGCACGGCGACATCTACATGCTCGGCGCCTTCGCCGGCTTCGCGACGCTGTCGGCCTTCGGCATCTCGAACGAGTCGTCGATCCCGCTGCTGCTCGTGATCCTGCTGCTGTCGATGGTCACCACGGGCCTGATCGGCGTCGCCATCGAGCGGGTCGCCTACCGGCCGCTGCGCAAGAGCCCCCGCCTCGCCGTGCTGATCACCGCCATCGGCGTCTCGTTCACGCTCGAGTACGCCGTGCGCCAGATCTTCGGCCCCAACCCCGAGGCCTTCCCCGTCCGGCTCGAATCGAGCGGGTTCGCCTTCGCAGGCATGCGCATCACGGCCGCGCAGATCGTGCTCGTCGTGATCGCCGCAGCCCTCATGCTCGTGCTCGCCCACATCGTCGAGCGCACCCGTCAGGGCCGCGCGATGCGCGCGATCGCCCTCGACCCGCAGGGCGCGCAGCTCATGGGCATCAACGTCAACCGCGTGATCGCGACCGTGTTCTTCATCGGCTCCGCGCTCGCCGGAGCCGCCGGAGTGATGGCAGGCGCCTACTACGGCTCGATCGACTTCCTGATGGGCTTCATCATCGGACTGAAGGCCTTCACGGCAGCGGTGATCGGCGGCATCGGCAACCTCTACGGCGCCATGCTCGGCGGACTGCTGCTCGGACTGCTCGAGTCGTTCGGGGCCGCGTGGTTCGGCGGCGAATGGCGAGACGTGTTCTCGTTCGCCTTCCTCATCCTGTTCCTCACTTTCAAGCCGACCGGCCTCCTCGGAGCCCGCGTCGTCGAGAGGATGTGACATGTCCCGCTCACTGAAGACGCGAGACTCGGCGCTGCGCGCGCCCTCCCCGCTGTTCGACCGGCCAGACGCGCCTGGTGGCATCTTCACCTCCAACCGCGGGTTCCTGCGGGCGCTGGGTATCGTCGCCGTCGTGCTGCTGGCCGTGCTGCCATTCCTCGACGCGTCGCGGTACACGATGTCGATCGCGACCAGCGCGCTCATCTACGTGATGCTCTGCATGGGGCTGAACGTCGTGGTCGGCTACGCCGGCCTGCTCGACCTCGGCTACATCGCCTTCTTCGCGGTCGGCGCCTACGTCTCCGGCATCCTGACCACCGTCGTCGGCTGGCCGATGTGGATGGCGCTGCCGGCGACCGTGCTGGCCTGCATCGTCGCCGGTGTGATCATCGGCGCCCCGACGCTGCGGCTGCGCAGCGACTACCTCGCGATCGTGACGCTCGGCTTCGGCGAGATCATCCGCATCACGGCGAACAACCTCCAGATCACCGGCGGGCCCTCGGGCATCCACGGCATCCCGACCTGGCAGTTCGGCGACTGGAGCTTCGCCGACGGCTTCACCGTCTTCGGGCTCGAGTTCCCGCAGCGCGTGGTGTTCTACTACTTCGTCGGCATCGTCGTCGTGCTCGTCGGCGTCATCGGCGCCGGCCGGCTGGCCCGAGGCAAGCTGGGACGCGCGTGGAAGGCCGTTCGCGACGACGAGGACGCGGCCGAGGCGATGGGCATCAACACCTACGTCGCCAAGATCACCGCGTACATCATCGGCGCCGTCTGGGCAGGAGTCGCCGGTCAGCTGATGGCCACGCACCTGTCGGCGATCAGCCCGAACAGCTTCCAGTTCCTCTACTCGGCGCTGATCCTGATGGCCGTCGTGCTCGGCGGCATGGGCTCGACGCCCGGTGTGATCATCGGTGCGCTGTTCGTCTCGCTCGCGCCTGAGCTGCTGCGCGACTTCTCGGAGTGGCGCTTCCTGATCTTCGGCATCCTGCTCGTGGTCGTCATGCTGTTCCGCCCCGCCGGACTGTGGCCGTCGACCGCGGTGCTGCCGTGGCTGAAGAGGCAGAAGCCGGTTCCGCCGCCCACGGCGGGGTTCATGGCCGTTCCCTCGCCCTCAGCCAATGAGGATCTCGAGACCGTCGAAGGGGAGGAGAGCCGATGAGCGCGCTGCTCGAGGTCTCGGACCTGCGTCTGCAGTTCGGCGGCGTGAAGGCCGTCGACGGGCTGAGCTTCTCGGTCGAGTCCGGCGAGATCCTCGCCGTGATCGGCCCGAACGGCGCGGGGAAGACGAGTGCGTTCAACTGCATCTCGGGCTTCTACCTGCCCACCTCGGGGTCGGTCGTGTTCGACGGCAACGACATCGTTCGCGAGGCGCCGTCGATCTGGCGCACCCTGCGCCTGGTCGATCTGCTGCAGAGCTTCGGGTTCTACCGGGTGCTGCCGTCGCGGGTAACGAAGTGGGGCATGGCGCGCACGTTCCAGAACCTGCGGCTGTTCCGCGAGCTGAGCGTGCTCGACAACGTGAAGACCGCGATGCACGCCAATCTGCGCGAGGGCTTCTGGGCGACCCTGCTGCACACCCCCGGCTACCGCCGGGCCGAGCAGGAGTGCGCGGACCAGGCCAGGGGCTGGCTCGACTTCGTCGGGTTCACGGGCGACGAGAACCTCTATGTCACCCAGCTGCCGTACGGCGAGCAGCGCCGGGTCGAGATCGCCAGGGCTCTGGCGACGTCGCCCAAGCTGCTGCTGCTCGACGAGCCGGCCGCCGGCCTGAACTTCAACGAGAAGCAGTCGCTGATGCAGCTGATCCGCCGCATCCGCGACCTCGGTGTCGCGGTGGTGCTCATCGAGCACGACATGGGGCTGATCATGGAGCTGGCCGAGCGCATCGTGGTGCTCAACTACGGCAAGGAGATCGCCGTCGGCACTCCCGAGCAGATCAAGAACGACCCGGTCGTGATCGAGGCGTACCTCGGCGTCGAGGACGAGCCGATCGACGACACGAAGCTGCAGACGGGCACGGTGGATCTGTCGCTGCTCGACACCGGATCCGACAAGACCCGCAGGGAGAAGCGCTCATGAGCACGCTGACCGTCGACGCCGCCGAGGTCTACTACGGACGGGTGCACGCGCTGCGCGCGCTGAGCTTCGAGGTGCGCGAGGGCGAGATCGTCTGCCTGCTCGGCAACAACGGCGCGGGCAAGTCGACCACGATGAACATGCTGTCAGGCCTCGTTCGCCCGAAGTCGGGCACGGTGCGCTGGGGCGACATGGATCTCGCGACCGCGAAGCCGTGGGACATCGTGTCGGCCGGGCTCATCCACGTGCCGGAGGGTCGGCGCATCTTCTCGACCATGACCGTGCACGAGAACCTGCTGCTCGGCGGGTACACGGTGCGCGATCAGAAGAAGATCGCCGAGCGCGTCGATCAGGTCTACAGCCTGATGCCGCGGCTCGCCGAGCGCCGCAGGCAGCAGGGCGGCACTCTCTCGGGCGGCGAGCAGCAGATGGTCGCCATCGGGCGCGCCATCATCGGCGGTCCGAAGCTGCTGCTGCTCGACGAGCCGTCGATGGGGCTCGCCCCCCTGGTCGTCAAGCAGGTCATGGAGACGGTGCAGGCGGTGAACGCGCAGGGCACGACGGTGCTGCTCGTCGAGCAGAACGCCAGGGCAGCGCTGAAGATCGCCGATCGCGCGTACGTCGTCGAGACGGGCAGCACGACCCTCGAGGGTCCGGCCGCCGAGCTCGCGGCGGATGCCAGGGTGATCGACGCCTACCTGGGCGGCTGACCGCCCTTCAGTCAGAACGGGGATGCGCCACTCCGGCGGGGTGGCGCATCCTCGTTCCACAGAGTAATATGTCACACGTCACCCTCGCGCGGAGGGGACATCAGCCCGCAGGGAAGGGGGAGCGATGCGGATCATCGTGATCGGCGCCGGCGCTGTCGGCGCGGCATGCGCACTCGCCCTCACCGAGGCCGGTGCCGAGGTCGTCGTCATCGACCGCGTCGGCGTGGCGGGCGAGACCTCCAGCCGCTGCGAGGGCAACATCCTCGTCTCCGACAAGGAGCCAGGCGCAGAAGCGCTCATGGCCATAGAGGCGAACCGCGCCTGGCGCGAGCTCGCCGAACGGCTCGACGGCGACCGGGTACCAGGTCAGCCGGCCACCGAGTTCGAGGCGAAGGGCGGCATCGTGGTCGCCTTCGACGGCGGGGCCGATGCTCTGCAGCGCTTCGCCGACTCGCAGCGCGGCATCGGTATCCGGGCCGACGTGCTCGACGAGCGCGCGCTGCGCGCCGCCGAGCCGCACCTCGCACCCGACATCGCGCTCGGCGTGCACTACCCCGACGACGCGCAGGTGCAGCCGAGCCTCGCGACCCAGGCGATGCTCGCCCGGGCGCGCCACCTCGGCGCGCAGCTGCGCATCACCGAGGTCACCGGGGCCGTCGTCGACGCCGATCGCGTGCGCGGCGTGCTCACGCCCACCGGGCGCATCGACGCAGACGCGGTCGTCAACTGCGCCGGCCCCTGGGCCGGAGACGCGGCGGCGCTGTTCGGATCGACCCTCGACATCCGCCCCCGGCGCGGCACCATCCTGGTGACGGCGCCGATGCCGCAGCGCGTCTTCCACAAGGTGTACGACGCCGACTACGTCGGAGCCGTCGGGTCGGGGGACGCAGCGCTGCAGACCTCGACGGTCGTCGAATCGACCCCCGGCGGCACGGTGCTGATCGGATCGAGCCGCGAACGCGTGGGCTTCTCGGACGAGGGTCTGCTCGAACCCCTCGCCGAGATCGCAGCCAAGGCGGCCCGGCTCTTCCCGTTCCTGCGCGACACCATGCTGCTGCGCACCTACTTCGGCTTCCGCCCGTACGCCCCCGATCACCTTCCGGCCATCGGACCGGATGCCAGGATCGCCGGCCTCTTCCACGCCGCCGGGCACGAGGGGGCAGGCATCGGCCTCGCCCCGACCACCGGCGCGCTCATCGCGCACGCGGTGCTGGGAGCCGAGGCGCCGCTCGACCCGAGGCCGTTCCTGCCCGCGCGTGCCGGCCTGCAGGGGGTGGCGGCATGAGCATCCGGATCGATTTCGACGGGCAGCCGCTCGACGGCCGCGACGGTCAGAGCATCGGCGGCATCCTGCTGTCGAACGGCCACCGCACCTGGCGCACGGCCGGCGGAGCCGAACGGGGCATCTTCTGCGGAATCGGCATCTGCCAGGACTGCGTCGTGACGGTCAACGGCGTCGAGGGCGTTCGCGCCTGCCAGCGCACCGCCTGCGACGGCGATCGCGTCGAGCGCGAGGTGCGGGCATGAGCGCCCGCCGCATCGTCGTGATCGGCGCCGGGCCCGCGGGGCTCGCCGCCGCAGCATCCGCCGCCCGCGCCGGAGCCGACGTCGTGATCGTCGACGAGGGCGAGCGCGTCGGCGGGCAGTTCTGGCGGCACCATCCCGCCTTCACCGACCAGCGGCTGCAGCACCAGCTCGGCAGGTTCCGCGCGCTCGAGAGCGCCCTCGCCGGCGTGCGCGTGCTCTCGTCTGCGAGCGTCTGGCGCGTCGAGAGCGGTGCACCCCTGCGGGTGCACGCCCTCGTCGGACCGGTCGACGGCACCGAGCGGCAGGGGGAGACCCTCGAGGCGGATGCCGTCGTGCTGGCCACCGGCGCCCACGACCGCGTGCTGCCCGTGCCCGGCTGGACGCTGCCCGGCGTCACCTCGGCCGGCGCGGTGCAGGCCCTCGCGAAGCGCGACGGCGTCGCCCTCGGCACCCGCACCGTCGTGGCGGGGGCAGGGCCGTTCCTGCTGCCCGTCGCACAGAGCATCGCGATCCTCGGCGGCGACGTCGCCGAGGTCGTCGAGGCCGCCTCGATCGGCACGATCCTGCGCGGCTGGGGCGCCCGCGCGTGGGAGCTCACCGCCGCCGCGGGCAAAGCCGGCGAGCTCGGCTCGTACGTCGCCTCGCTCGTCAAGACCCGCACCCCGTACCGCTTCGGCAGCGCGGTGACCCGCATCCACGGCGACTCCGTGGTCGAGGCCGTCACCGTGCAGCGCATCGACGCCGACTGGCGCCCCGTCGCGGGCACCGAGCGCACCGTCGAATGCGATGCCGTCGCTCTCGGGCACGGGTTCACCCCTCGGCTCGAGGCCGCGATCCAGTTCGGCTGCGACATCACCCCCGAGCGGTTCGTCCGCGCCGACGAGCAGCAGCTCACGACGGTGCCGGGTGTCTTCGCCGCCGGTGAGATCACCGGCATCGGGGGAGCCGACGCCGCGCTCGCCGAGGGCGAGATCGCGGGGCTCTCGGCCGCGGGCATCCGGGCATCCGACCCGCTGCTGCGCGCCCCCGTCGCCGCCCGCCGGCGCATGCGCGCCTTCGCCGCACGGCTGGCGACGCACGCCATCCGCCCGGGGTGGACCGCCTGGCTCGACGACGACACCATCGTCTGCCGCTGCGAAGCGGCGACGAAAGCGGCGATCGCCGAGTACTCGGCCGCCTCGTCGCGCGGCATGCGACTCGCCACCCGCGCCGGCCTCGGCGCCTGCCAGGGCCGCACCTGCGGCCGCAGCGTCGAAGACATCCTCGGCGCACCCAGCGGCATCGACCGCCGCCCCGTCCTGTCCTCGGTGCGCATCGGCGAGCTCGCCGCGCACCGTCCCACCCACCCACTCATCGAAGAAGAGAGCTGAAATGACTGACCAGAGCATGGACCTCGGCGGCGTCGTCGTCGCCACCACCCTCGCCTTCAAGGAAGACGCGTCGGCGCCCGCCGGTCTCGCCGTCGACTACGACCGGTTCGGCGAGCACGTCGACTTCCTCATGTCGAACGGATGCCGCGGCGTCGGCCCCAACGGATCGCTCGGCGAGTACTCGTCGCTGACCGACGAGGAGCGCCGCAAGGTCATCCAGGTCGCGGTCGACGCGGTCGACGGCCGCGGCATCGTGATCTCGGGCGTGCACGGCGTCGGCAGCCACCAGGCCCGTCAGTGGGCCGAGTACGCCCGTGAGGACGGTGCCGATGGCGTGCTGCTGCTGCCCCCGACGATCTACCGCGCCAACGAGCGCGAGGTCATCGCGCACTACGAAGAGGTCGCCAAGGTCGGCCTGCCGATCATGGCCTACAACAACCCGTTCGACACCAAGGTCGACCTGGTGCCCTCGCTCGTCGCGAAGCTCGCCGAGATCCCCGAGGTCGTCGCCATCAAGGAGTTCTCGGGCGACGTGCGTCGCGTCTACGAGATCAAGGAGCTCTGCGACATCGACATCATCGCCGGTGCCGACGACGTGCTCTTCGAGCTCATGGTCAACGGCGCCGTCGGCTGGTTCGCCGGCTACCCGAACGCCTTCCCGCGCGAGGCCGTCGAGCTGTACAACCTCTGCGCCGACGGCAACTGGCACGAGGCCAAGGCGCTGTACGAGCAGCTCGTCGCCGTGTTCCGCTGGGACTCGAAGACCGAGTTCGTGCAGGCCATCAAGCTGTCGATGGACATCTGCGGCAACTCGTACGGCGGACCGACCCGCCCGCCGCGCGGCCCGCTCTCAGACGAGCAGCGCGCGCAGGTCACCGCCGACACCGAGCGTGCTCTCGCTGCGATCGCCGCCCGCGCGGCCGTCGTCGCCTGACGCGTGTGACAATGACCGACGGGGACGCCGCTACCCGGCATCCCCGTCGGTTCCTCACTCTCAACGAAGGAAGCTGATGCGCGCTCGCCGCACCATCCAGGCCGTCGACTCCCACACCGAGGGGATGCCCACCCGCGTCGTCACCGGCGGGGTCGGACGCATCCCCGGCGCGACGATGAACGACCGCCGCCTCTACGCCATGGAGCACCTCGACGGGCTGCGCGGCTTTCTCATGAACGAGCCCCGCGGTCACGCCGCGATGTCGGGCGTGCTGCTGCAGCCGCCCGCCCGCGACGACGCCGACTGGGGGATCGTCTTCATCGAGGCATCCGGATTCCTGCCGATGTGCGGACACGGCACGATCGGAGCCGCGACCGTGCTCGTCGAGACGGGCATGGTCGAGGTGACCGAGCCGGTCACAGAGATCCGCCTCGACGTGCCGGCAGGGCTCGTGATCGCCCGTGTGCGCGTCGAAGACGGCCGTGCCGTCGACGTGACGATCGAGAACGTGCCGAGCTTCGTCGACCGGCTCGACGAGCGCATCGACGTGCCCGGCATCGGCGAGATCACCTACTCTGTCGCCTTCGGCGGCAACTACTACGCCCTCGTCGACCTCGACCAGGTCGGGCTGCCGTTCGACCGCGCCAGGCAGGACGACATCCTCGCCGCTGGCCTGAAGATCATGGACGCCATCAACGAGCAGGCGCCGCCCGTGCACCCCGTGCTCGAGGGTGCGAACCACGTGCACCACGTCGAGTTCATCGCGCCCGGTTCGGATGCGGTGCGCTCGCGGCACGCGATGGCGATCCATCCGGGCTGGTTCGACCGCTCGCCCTGCGGCACCGGAACCAGTGCCCGCATGGCCGAGCTGCACGCCCGCGGCGAGCTCGCGCTCGACACCCCGTTCGTGAACGAGTCGTTCATCGGCACCGAGTTCATCGGGCGGGTCGTCGGCGAGACGACGATCGGCGATCGCGCCGCCGTGATCCCCACGATCACCGGGCGCGCCTGGGTGACGGGGCTGGGTCAGTACATGCTCGACGAGAACGATCCGTTCCCCGAGGGCTTCGTGTTCTGATGCCCGGCGCTTCGCGCGGAGATGTGCGCTTCGCGCGGACGAATTCCCGGCATCCATCCGCGCGAAGCGCACAATTCCGCGGCAGGCGCAGCGCCGCCCGCCCCTGAGACCCAGACGAAGACGAAGGAGACCGACGTGACCGAGATCGACATCGAAGAGGTCGCGGCTGCGGCAGCCGCAGCCGCCCGCCCGTTCGCCCGCACCAGCCCGCGTGAGCGCGCGGCCGCGCTGGTCGCCGTGGCGGATGCCCTGGATGCCGCCGCCCCCGAGCTCATCCCGATCGCGATGCGCGAGACCGGCCTCGCCGAAGCGCGCCTGACCGGCGAGCTGCGCCGCACCTCGTGGCAGCTGCGTCTCTTCGCCGACACGATCCTCGACGGCTCGTACCTCGACGCGCGCATCGATCGCGCCGACCCCGACTACGTGATCGGTCCGCGCCCCGACGTGCGCCGCATGCTCGAGCCCGTCGGCCCGGTGCTGAACTTCGCCGCCTCGAACTTCCCGTTCGCCTTCTCGGTCGCCGGGGGCGACACGGCTGCCGCGCTCGCGGCGGGCTGCCCCGTGGTCGTGAAGGCGCACTCCGGGCATCCGGAGCTCTCGCGCCGCACCGCCGAGGTCGTGAGCTCGGCCCTGCGGTCGGCCGGAATGCCCGATGGTGCCTTCCAGCTGATCTCGGGCCAGGAGAACGGCGTCGCGATGCTGAAGGATGAGCGCATCCGCGCCGGCGCGTTCACCGGGTCGACGCACGTCGGTCGCATGCTGGCCGACATCGCGGCGTCGCGCCCCGTGCCGATCCCGTTCTACGGCGAGCTCGGCAGCGTGAACCCGGTCTACGCGACGTACGCCGATGACGCGCTGCTCGACGGCTTCGTGACCTCGGTGTCGGGATCGGCGGGGCAGCTGTGCACCAAGCCCGGCTTCCTCTTCGTGCCTGCCGACGCCGACCTCTCGTCGGTGTCGTCGGCGGCGTCGACGGTCGCCGAGCACCGGCTGCTGAACCCGGGGATCGGCCGGTCGTTCGCGCAGCGTCGCGACGACGTGCTCGAGGCTCCGGGTGTCGAGGTGCTCTCGCAGGGCGAGGTGCGCGTCGACGACGACGGACAGACCTACGCGACGCCGACGGTCGTGTCGGTGGATGTCGATTCGCTGGTCGCTGCGGGCGACGCCCTGCTCGAGGAGTCGTTCGGGCCGCTGTCGGTGATCGTGCGGTACTCCGATCTGTCGACGCTGCCGGCCCTGCACGCGGGCCTGTTCCCCGGCAACCTGACCTCGACCGTGCACGCGCGGCCCGAGGAGCTCGCGGACGGATCGCTCGGCGAGCTGGTCGACGCGCTCGCCGAGACCAGCGGACGCGTTCTCTTCGGAGGCTGGCCGACCGGCGTCTCGGTCACTCCGGCGATGCAGCACGGCGGCCCGTACCCCGCGACGACGAGCGACGGCACGAGCGTCGGCACCGCGGCGATCACGCGGTTCCTGCGCGGCGTCTCGTACCAGGGTGCGCCGCAGGAGCTGCTGCCCGCGCCTCTGCGCGACGACAACCCGTGGGGCGTTCCGCAGAGCGTCAGCGAAGCGGGAGTCTCGCAGAGCTGGGGCGCGGCGGTGCGCTGACCGCGCATGCGCGTGTGAGGGGGGCGCGTGCCGCCGAGTGCACCACTTCGCGTCGAGTGCACCGGATGCTGACGTCGATAAGTGGTGAACTCGGCGGTACGTGGTGCACTCGCGGGCGAGCGCGCGCCGGACCTCAGGCCACGGTGCCGGCGCGCACCACGGCGACGCGGGCGTCCTGCTGCCACAGCGCGGCAGGCTCGGCGAGCGGGTCGGATGCCAGCAGCACGGCGTCTCCATAGGCACCGGCGTTCAGGTGACCGAGCGACTCGTCGCCGATGAGCTCGGCGTTCACGGCGGTCATCGAGTGCAGGGTCGCTGCGGCGCCCGATGCCTCGACCTGCAGCCGGATGCCCGCGAGCTGGTCGTCTTCGAGGTCTCCCATCAGGTCGGTGCCGAAGCCCACGCGCACGCCCGCCTCGTGCGCGAGGCGCACAGCATCCTGCCCCTTCGACAGCACCTCGCTGTTCTTCGCGAGCGACGTCTCGTTGAGCCCGATCTCGGCACCGCGCCGGTCCATCGCGTCGTAGGCGGCGAGGGTCGGCACGAGGAAGGCCCCGGCTTCGGCCATCAGCCGAGCGGTGTCGGCGTCGATCAGGTTGCCGTGCTCGATCGAGCGCACGCCCGCGGTCACCGCGTGCTGCACCGCCTCTGACGAGTAGGCGTGCGCGCAGACGTAGCTGCCCCGCCGGGTGGCCTCATCGACCACGGCGCGCAGCTCGTCGGCCGAGTACTGCGGCACGCGGATGGGATCGGTGAGCGAGAAGACGCCTCCGGATGCCATGACCTTGATCGCATGCGCACCGGTGCGCAGCCGGTTGCGCACTGCCAGGCGCAGGTTGTCGACGCCGTCGACGACCTCGCACATGTGCCCGTGCGAGAAGCACACGTCGACGTGCGCCGAGCGCGGGTCTCCGTGCCCGCCGGTCTGGCTGAGCGCGGGGCCGGTGAAGTGGTAGCGGGGAGAGGGGAACAGGTCGGCGTCGATCGCGCGGGCGAGGCCGATGTCGCCGCCCGCCACGTCGCGCACGGTCGTGAAGCCGCGCTGCAGCGCCTTGGCGAGACGGGTGGCGCCGTTGATGGCCGCGTAGCTGAGCGGGCCCCGCTCGTTCTCGAGGCCGTCCATGCTCGTCGCATACGCGTGGAAGTGCGCGTCGATGAGCCCGGGGACGAGCCACCTGCCGCTGCCGTCGAGCTGCCGGGCATCCGGATGGCCCGCATCGGCGACCCGGCCGTCGACGATGTGCACGTCGCGGGCGTCGAAGCCCTCGCCGTTCCACACCTGTGCTCCGGTGATGGTGATGGATGCTGTGCGCATGGGGTCTCCGTTCCGAGGGGGGGTGTCAGCGCAGGCTGAATCCGGTGGCGACGGGGTCGCCTTCGTCGAGTTCGAACGTCGAGGTTCCGACGCGGTGCGCCTGGCCGGTGACCTCGGGGATCACGCCGTCGTCGGTGCGATCGGCGACGCGTGCGAGGAAGCGGGTGCCGATGATCGAGTCGTGGGTGAGGATCTCGCCGTCGGCCAGGTCGCCCGTGGCGGCGAGCAGGGCGACGCGTGCGGCCGTGCCCGAGCCGCACGGGCTGCGGTCGACCTCTCCGTCGGCGAAGACGGTCACGTTGCGCTGGTGGGGTCCGTCGGCGGTGCGCCCGAGGTCGTCGAACAGGATGGTCCCGTAGACGCCGCTGAGCCGGTCGTCGTCGAGCTGAGCGGCGGGATGCTCGTTCAGCGCCCACTTGATCTCGCGCCCGACCGCGATGAGATCGGCGGTGTTCTCGGGGGTGACGTCGAGTCCGACAGCGGATGCCGGAAGCGTCGCGTACACGGCACCGCCGAACACGAGGTCGACGGCCACCTCTCCGCGCGATGTGCGCAGCGCGATGCCGCGCTCGAGCACGCGGGACTCGACGTTGCGGAACACGATGTCGACGATGCGCCCGCCGTTCTGCCGCACCCGGGCCTGCACGCGGCCGCTCGGCACGTCGATCGTCACGACGGTCTCGCCGTCGGGGTCGGATGGCACGCGTCCGGTGCGCACGGCCCATGCGCCCAGCGCGATCGTGCCGTGGCCGCAGGCTGTCGAGAAGCCGTCCTTGTGCCAGAAGAGCACGCCGAAGTCGGCGCCCTCGTCGTCGGGCGGGGTGATGAAGCCGCCGTACATGTCGTCGTGGCCTCGTGGCTCGAGGCACAGGAAGCGGCGGATTCCGTCGGCCTCGCCGCTGATCGCTTCGACCCGCCGCTCCGCGACGGTCGCGCCGTGCGTCGGCACGTTCTCGACGATGCGGAACGGCTCGCCGGCGGTGTGCCAGTCCTCTGTGCTCCAGCGCATGGGCGTCCCTCTCTCGGGCTTCAGTGCAGACGGTTCAGACGGTTCAGACGGCCAGGCGGGCGACGGCGAGGTCCTGCCAGCCCATGCCGCAGGTCTTGACGATGCGGGGGCGGTCGGATGCCGGTGCGACGGCGCCGGTGAACAGCTCGTGCATCGTGATCGCATCGCTCTCGCGCATGGCGCCCTCGCGGACGGCGCGGATCACGTCGCCGGCCTCGGCCGCGGCGACGCGGCGGCTCTCGACGACGACCTGCGACCGGCCGAGCAGCGCGGGGTCGAGCTCGGCCTTCTCGGGCTCGTGCGATCCGATCGCGATGATCGTCGCGTCGTCGCGCACCTGATCGGCGGGGAAGAGGGGGTCGGATGCCGTGGTCGCGCACACGATCAGGTCGGCGTCGCGTACGGCATCCGGGGTTCCGGCGGTGATCTGCGCCCCGGGTGCGAACCGGCGCGACTCCTGTACCGCGGATTCGGTGCGCGCGGCGTCGCGGCCGATCAGGTGCACGGTGCGCAGCGGGCGGATGGCCTGCAGCGCCTCGACGTGACGGATGGCCTGCGGGCCTGTGCCGAAGATGACCGCGTCGCCGGCGTCCGGATCCGCCAGGAGATCGGCGCAGGCCGCCGAGACCGCCGGGGTGCGCAGGCTGGTGAGCGCCGTGCCGTCGAGGATCGCGGTGGGGGAGAGGGTGTCGCCGTCGAGCAGGATGTAGAGCGCCTGGATGCGCTCGAGCCCGCGCGCGGGGTTGCCTGGAGCGACGGTGGCGAACTTCTGCCCGACAGCGCCGTCGATGGCTGCCGGCATGAGCAGCAGCTGCCCGGCCGGCACATCGAGGATGCCGCGCGGCAGGTCGGTCTCGGGATCGAAGCCGTCGCGCAGCACGCGCTGAAGCTCGGCGATCGCTGCGGCCATGGTGACCCGCTCGGCGATCGTCTCGGCGCTGACGAGGGTGAGGTCGGAGACGCTGGGCATGGTTCCAGGTTAGGTGCGGAACAGTAATATGTCACGCATTGCGAGGGTCGGCGCCAGCCGCTGTGGCTCGATTCGCGCACAGGGTGGGGGATGTCGTAAGCTGGACGACGGTGACGTGTCCGAGCGGCCGAAGGTGCAACTCTCGAAAAGTTGTGTAGGGTAACCCCCTACCGTGGGTTCAAATCCCACCGTCACCGCCATGAGAACCCCCGAGAGATCGGGGGTTCTCGCATGTCCGGCGTGTGCACGAGCAGATCCGCACGCCCCTGCATCCGCTGCGCGCATCCGCCGTTCGAATCGTGTCTGGTCATGGATCCGACCGCACCGCTAATGTCATGACCATCGGCGTTCCCCCGCGCCGTTCGACCGGAGAATCATGAACCTCAGATCACGCCATGTCCTGGCACTCTCGACCGCGATCGCGCTGTCGAGCGCGGCGCTGTCCCCGGCCGCCGCGGCCGCTGCCGTGCCCGTCTCCGCAGCCGTCTCAACGGCCCCGAGCGCAGCGACCGCCATACCTGCAGCGACGGCTTTCGCGATGCCGCTCGCGGCCAAGTCGTACACGCTCTCGGCATGGCAGGGTCCGCGCTGCATGCCGATGCCCGGCGCATCGACGGCGCACGGCGGCGTCGACCTCGCGGCCAAGAGCGGTTCGCCGATGTACGCCGTCGCGGCGGGCGTCGTGACCGCCACCGTCTCGGGGTCGAGCTCGGTCAACGGGCGCATCGAGATCCGGCACACCGTCGGCAACGTCACCTACACGACGAAGTATCTGCACATCTGGTCGGCGACGACGCACGTCAAGGTCGGCCAGGTCGTCGCGGCCGGGCAGCGGATCAGCTCTGTGGGCATGAGCGGGAACTCCAGCGGCCCGCACCTGCACCTCGAGCTCTGGCAGCATTCGACGAGCGGCAGCACGCAGCTCGATCCCGTCCCCTGGCTGAAGGCTCGCGGCGTCGACCTGGCCGCACAGGCGACCACGATCACCGCCAAGCCGGTCCCCAGCTCCTGCACCTACTACACGACGGGGGCGGTGAACCTGCGCGCAGGAGCGTCGACCGCCACCGCCATCGTCGCGACCCTCGCCGCCGGCACCATGGTCACCGCCGTGCCGGGCAAGGTCACCAACTCGTTCCTGCCCGTCACGGCGGGCTCACGCAGCGGATGGATCGCGAACTGGCTGCTCAGCCCCACTCGCCCCGTCGTGACGACTCCGAAGCCGACTCCTGCGCCCGTGCCCGCCCCGAGCGCCCCGAAGCCCGCCCCGGCCCCGGCTCCGACCGCCCCGAAGCCCGCTCCGGCCCCCGCCGGAAGCTCGTCATCCGCGGCTGTCTACACGACCTCCGCGGCGGTGAACCTGCGACCGACGGCGTCGACGAGCAAGAGGCCGCTGCTCACGATCCCCAAGGGCAAGAGCGTCGGGCGGATCCTCGCGTCGAGCGGTTCCTGGCGACAGGTGACCTACGCCGGAAAGACCGGATGGGTCGACAAGAACTACCTCACGAGCGCGACGGCGCCCGCCGCGGCGCCGAAGCCGACCACCTACACGACCACGGCGGCGGTGAACCTCCGGCCCACAGCTTCTACGAGCAGGAAGGCGCTGCTGACGATCCCGAAGGGCAAGAGCGTCGGGCGGATCCTCGCGTCGAGCGGTATCTGGCGACAGGTGACGTACGCGGGAAAGACCGGCTGGGTGCACAGCGGCTACCTGCGCTGACCCCTACCTCTGCAGCTCTGTGGCGATGCCGGCGATGGCCGCCGGGCCGATGCGACAGCATCCGCCGACGAAGCGCGCCCCGGCGTCGACCCAGGCGCGGGCGAGATCGGTCTCGAAGCCTGGCTCGCCGTTCCATCGGCGCGCAGCGCCGTCCCACACCTCTCCGGAGTTGGGATAGGCGATCGCGGGCGTGCCGCTCGCGTCGAAGGCCGAGCGCACCGCCGCGAGCACGTCACCGGGCGCACAGCAGTTCACGCCGACCGCCACGATCCCGGGCTTCTCGCCGGCCGCGGCGAACGCCTCGCGTGCGGGTCGACCGTCGCGCAGCCGATCACCGGCTACGGTGCATGACAGCCAGGCGGGCACCTCGAACTCCTCGGCGAGATCGACGAGCACTTCCACCTCGTCGAGGTCGGGAATCGTCTCCAGCGCAAGCAGGTCGGGGCCGGCGCCCACCAGCAGCTCCATCCGCGGGGCGTGGAAGTCGCGCAACGCCGCGCGACTCAGCCCGTATCTGCCCCGGTACTCCGACCCGTCCGCGAGCACGGCCCCGTAGGGCCCCACCGATGCGGCGACGAGCAGGACGGGGCCGTCGATCTGAGAGTCTGCGACCTCGTCGCGCACGTCGCGGGCGATCGTCACGCTGCGCCGGATGAGGTCGGCGGCTTCGGCGCGACTCATCCCCGCGCGCTCGAACCCGCTGAAACTCGCCTGATAGCTCGCAGTCGTCGCGACGTGGGCGCCGGCGTCGAAGTAGGCCCTGTGCGCGGCGGCGATCTCGGCGGGCGCGTCGCGCAGCAGCCGCGCGGTCCACAGTTCGTCGCTGAGGTCGTGCCCCCGGTCGCCGAGTGCGTTCGACAGTCCGCCGTCGAGCACCACCACTGGGGCCTCTGTCGTCGTCATCGGCGTCTCCTCTCGCGCGTCGAGCAGCGTCGCGCCTGGCGCGCGGCTCATCGCCGCTTCGGATCGTACCGAGCCGCGGCACGATCCGTCGCATCGATGACGTTCCGCTGTTCATGGCGCCGTCATGACGCGGTCGCGAGAGTCAGAACCGCCCGCCTCCGATGCGGCCTCCTCGAGCGACGTGACCCGTCGGCCGGCCGGTGGCTGTCCCGGCCGCCAGATCCGGTCGCCGACCAGCGCGAAGACAGCGGGTACGACCACGGTGCGCACGACCAGGGTGTCGACGATCACGCCGATGCCCACGATGAGTCCGAGCTGGCCGAGGGTGACCAGCGGCAGAACGCCGAGCGCGGCGAACACCGCAGCCAGCACGATGCCCGCGCTGGTGATCACGCCTCCGGTGTGCGCGATCGCCTCGACCATTCCCGCTTTGGTGCCGTGCTCCGCAGCCTCACCGCGTGCGCGGTGCACGAGGAAGATCGTGTAGTCGATGCCGAGCGCGACGAGGAACAGGAAGGCCAGCAGCGGCACCTGCAGGTCGAGCGCATGCTGCCCGAGAATCATCCTGCTCAGCCACGCGCCGGCCCCGATCGCGGCGACGGCGCTGGCGAGATTCACGAGCAGCAGCAGCACGGGTGCCACGATCGATCGCAGAAGCACGAGCAGCACGATGAAGCTGACGGCCAGCACCAGCGGTGCGATCAGGAACAGGTCCTTCTGGTTTCCGGCTCGGGCGTCGAGATCGGTGGCGACCGCACCGCCGACGATCGCGTCCGCGCCGCGCACCGGGTGCACCGCATCGCGGAGCTCGGTGATCTGATCCAGGCTCTCGGGCGAGCTCGGCAAGAACTCGCTCGTCACCATGATCTTGGTCAGCGAGTCGTCGTCGCTCGTGCCGACCGGTTGCGCCCTGACGATGCCGTCGACGCCCTCGAGCGCCGAGAGCACGGCATCCGTCTCGGCGGTGCGCGTGACGACGAAGACCGGCTGCGCGTCGCCGGGCGGGAAGTGCGCGGACAGCACCTGCAGACCGGTCGCCGACTCCGACTGCACCCGGAACTTCTGCACCTGGTCGAGCCCGACGGAGGTGCCGAGCAGACCTGATGCCATGACCGCCAGCAGTGCACCCGCCGCGAGCAGGCTCAGCGCCGGCCGACGCACGACCCTGGTCGCCACGGTCCGCCATCCGCGACCCTGTGTCCTGCCCTGACCGGGGCGGGGGACGAACGGCCAGAACACTCCGCGGCCGCACACGGCGAGCAGCGGCGGAAGAAGGAACAGCACCGCGGAAAGGGCGATCAGCAGTCCGATCGCGCTGGAGATGCCGAGACCGTGCGTGCCGGGGATGACGGCAAGAACAAGGGTGAGCAGTGCCAGCACGACCGTGACGTTCGAGGCGACGATCGCCGGAACCGTCTGGCGCCAGGCCGAGCTCAGAGCCCGCCTGTGATCGTCCGTCTGGAGCAGCTCCTCCCGGTACCGCGAGATCAGCAGCAGCGCGTAGTTCGTGCCGGCCCCGAAGACCAGCACGCTGATGATGCCCGAGTCGAACTGCAGATCCCACGCCGCGCCCGCCGCTGCGGTCATCCGCCCTGCCAGGCCATCGGCCAGCGCGACCACGATCAGCGGAATCAGCCACAGCACGGGCGAGCGATAGGTCACGATCAGCAGGATCGCGACGATCAGGATCGTGACCAGCAGCAGTGCGAGGTCAGCACCGGCGAAGGCCGACGCCACGTCCGCCCCGAACGCGGGACCGCCCGTGAGCTGCACCGTCACGCCGTCGATGGGGTGCTCGGCGAGATCGGCGCGGATGTCGCCGATGACCTGAGCGGCATCGGCACTGGTGTCTCCGGCCCTGATCGGCGTGACGAGCAGAGCCGCCTCTCCGTCATCGCTCATCAGCGGGCCCGAGGGATCGGCCTCGGCATGCTCGCCGAGCACAGGCAGCAGCTCGGTCAGGGCGGCGACATCGTCGGGCGACAGCGTCTCGCCGTCGCCGCGCGATGCCACCACGAGCACGGACTGACGATCGGCATCCGGGAACTCCTTCATCAGCGCTGCGGTCTTCGCCGACTCGCTGCCCGAGGGAGCCTGGGCACCGCCTTCGGGCGCTTTCGCCGAGCCGAAGACGCCGAAGAGCGTCGTCATGATGAGAAGGACGAGAGCGAGTGAGATCCAGGCGCCTCGACGAGAGGTCAGCCTGTCCGCGAACCGGGCACGGGCAACAGAATTCGGCATGTCATCAAGACCATCACCGCTGCCGGACGCGGTCATCGATCGAAAGGACGAGATCGCGCCGCGGTGCCCGCAGCCCGGCCGATGGACCAGGCGGACCGGTGGCGGATGTCGGCGCCCGGTGCGAGACTCCATCGATGGCAGCCATCTACCTTCGCCTGTGGTCGGACGCCGACCTGCCGCTGCTGCGGCGGGCGAACACGCCGGAGATGACCGAGCATCTCAACGGGCCGGAGACCGAGCAGCAGCTGATCGCGAGGCACGAGCGCTATCTGCGCCATGTCGCGTCGGGCGAATCGCGCCTGTTCGTGATCGTCGAAGACGAGCATCCGGTCGGCTCGATCGGCTACTGGAGAACGCTCTGGCGCGACCAGCCGGCGTTCGAGACAGGCTGGTTCGTGCTGCCCGAGGCGCAGGGGAGGGGAATCGCGTCGGCCGCCCTGGCGGCGGTGATTCCGGATGCCCGGGCATACCGCGACGGGAGGCGGATGCTCACCGCGTGCCCCGGCGTCGACAACCCCGCCTCGAACGGGGTCTGCCGTCGCAACGGGTTCACGCTCGTCGGGACCTTCACCGAGACGTTCCGCGAGAAGGAGCTCACGATGAACGAATGGGTGCTCGACCTCGGGGCGTCCGAAGGGTCAGCCGCCGCGCCCGCGTAAGCTCGGGTCTCATGGCTGCAGGCGCGACGATCCACACCTTCGATGTACAGCTGGCCGACGTCGACCGCGGTGTCTACGACGAGCTGACTCTGCGCGTCGCGCGGCATCCCTCTGAGACCGACGCCTACATGCTCACCCGGCTGCTGGCGTACTGCCTCGAGTACGAAGAGGGCATCGCGTTCACCGAGGGCGTCGCCGCGACCGATGAGCCGGCCGTGCTCGTGCGCGACCTCACCGGCCGGATCACCGCGTGGATCGAGGTCGGTGCTCCCGACGCGTCGCGGCTGCACTACGGCAGCAAGCTCGCCGATCGCACGGTCGTCTACACGTACCGGGATCCGGCGAAGGTGATCGCGAACTGGGCCGGCAAGACCATCCACGCGGCCGACGCCATCGTGATGCACAGCTTCGACGCCGGCTTTCTCGACGACGCCGCGGCAGCGCTCGCCCGCCGCAACACCATGACGGTCTCGGTCACCGAGCGTCAGCTGTACCTCGAGCTCAACGGCGCGCATCTGAGCACGGCCGTGCACGAGCATCCGATCCGCACCACCTGACCCGCCCGCACAGAGAGCCCGGGGATAGGATCGGCACGTGGACGAGCTGCCGCAGGACCCAGCGAGAGGCGGCTCGCGGGGGCGAGGGCTCACCCGTGAGTCGATCGTCGCGGCCGCCCTCGAGCAGATCGACGAGTCCGGCGTGCACGCCGTCTCGATGCGCTCGCTCGCGCAATCCCTCGACGTCGAGGCGATGTCGCTCTACCGCTACGTCCGCGGCCGCGAAGACCTGCTCGAGGGCGTCGTCGCGCTGCTCATGAGCGACCTGATCAGCGCCCTCGACGACGACATCGCCGAGCACTGGCAGGGCTTCCTGCAGGCGATCGCTCATCAGATGCGCCTGATCGCCGTCGAGCACCCGCGAGCGTTCCCGCTCGTCGCGTCGCGGAACCCGGCGGCGCCCTGGCTTCGTCCGCCCCTGCGCAGTGTCGAGGTCGTCGATGCGTTCCTCACCGCGCTCCTCGAGCGCGGCTTCACCGATGCGCAGGCCGTCGCGACCTACCGGTCGTTCTCGAGCTTCCTGCTGGGGCAGCTGCTGCTCGAGGCCGCCGTGCATGACGATCTGGTCGAGCCGCCGCCCGACACCACGGCCGAGCAGGACGAGCCGGATGCCGAGACCCGCGCTCCGCAGGTGTTCCGGCTGCGCGAGAAGCTGAGTGAGGACCGCAGCCGCGAGGAGTTCGAGGTCGCCCTCGAGGCGCTGCTCGATCGCCTCGAGAACAGCCTGGCCCGCCAGCACTGACGACGCGAAGCGGGCGGGCTCCGAAACCGGAGCCCGCCCGCATCATGTGCATCGTCAGCTGTTCGCGACGTTGTCCCGTGCATCCTGAGCGTCGTGCTTGACCTCGCTCGCGGCGTACTGCGCCTCTTCCTTCACCGCGGCGACCGAGTCCTTGGTCGTGGCGGTGACAGAGTCGACCGACGCCGCCAGGGGCTCCTTCAGGTGCTCGCCGACCTCCTTGGCGACGTCCGTCGCCTCGTCGATCAGCGGCTGCGCCTGATCCTTCACCGTCGAGGCGATCTCCTTCTCCTTCGACGAGGCGGGGAACAGCGACGCCACCACCAGACCGGCGCCGAACGCGATCAGCCCGACCGCCAGCGGGTTGCCCTCGGCCTTCGACACGACCCGGTCCTTCACGTCGCCCGCGTGCGCACCTGCATCCGAGATCGACGAGCCCGCGTCGTCAGCGGCGCCCATCACGCGGTCGCGCACCGACCCGAACGCGCCCCGCACCTTGCCCATCTGACGGTCGACGATCTTCGACGGGGTGACCTTGTCTGCCAGGGCGTCGACGTCCATGCCGAGGTCCTGACGGGTCCGCTCGATGTCCGAGCGGATCTCATCGGCTGAATTGCTCATCGGTTCTCCTCATTTCTCTTCAGCGTGTCCGGGATCTCCTTGAGGGTCTCCACGGTCTGCGGTGCTCCTTCGACCTCCTGCAGCCGGCCACGTCCGACCATGAACAGCACGAGGGCGATCACCGCCCAGATCACGGCGACGATGACCCCCGACCATCCGCCGCCGATGAGGGTGCCCAGCGCCCACCAGAGCGCCATCGACAGGAAGAACACGGCCATCAGCGCGCTGTAGCCCGCTGCGCCCATCAACCCCGCGCCCTTGGCGGACTTCGCCGCCGACTCCTTGAGCTCCGCCTTCGCCAGCGCGACCTCCTGCCGCATCAGCGTGGAGATGTCTCGCGACACCTCACCCAGCAGCTCACCGAGCGACGACGATGCCGCCTTCTGCTCAGACGGTGTCGGGTCGGTCATAGCCGGCCTCCCCGCTGGCATCCGCTCGGGTCGAGCGGGTCTGGGTGTACAGCGGCGTCTCGGTGGCGCCTGGGGTGGTGCCGCCGACCAGGGTGGGGGCCGAGTGATCCGGCTGCACCTGCGACACCGGAGGCACCGGCGGGGCCGGAGGCATCGGCGGTGCAGGCGGAGCAGGCGGCGTCTGCGCCGCGGCGTGCTTCTGATCGGATGCGTCGGCTGCCAGTGCCCTGGTCAGCCGGCCGATGATGACTCCGCCGATCGCCGCGGCCAGGATGAACGTGCCCGGCTTGCGGCGCGCGTAACGCTTGACCTCGGTCAGCACTGCTCCGGGGTCGCGGTCGCCGAGCCAGGTGGCTGCTGCCGACACGCGTCCGGATGCCTGCTGCACCAGGTCGGCGGCGATGCCCGTGCCCGAGGAGCTGTTGGCCATCGAGCCCAGCTCGTCGCCGACGGAGCGAAGGCCGGTGGCGAGTCGCTGCTGCTGGGTGTTCGCCTGATCGCGCAGCTCGCGCTGAGTCTGGGCGTACAGGTCCTTGGCCTGCATCTTCGCCTCGCTGATGACGGCGGAGGCTTCGTCCTTGGCCGCGCCCATCACATCCTTCGCGTGGCCGGCGGCGCTGTCCTTCAGATCAGATGCCTCGTGCTTGGCGGCGTCGACCTTGCCCTGCGAGCCCGAGGACGGCGTGTGCGTGCCAGACGGCGGCATCTGCGATCCCCCCGGCTGCGGCTGCGAGCCGTGCGGCTGTGCGTCCGCGCCGTAGGCGGGTGCTCCCGAACCGCTCGGGCTGGTCGTCTCGAAATTGTCCGACATGAGTGCTCCTTTTCGCGGACCGATCGGTGGATCGGTGCACCATGTCTAAGCCCGGGGAGGCCCTGACCCAGGGCCCTTGCCATCCTGTGCCTTACGGTGTAAGTCCGCGCGAGTCACTCCGCCCGCAGCGTGTCGAGCCGTTCCTGCGCCTCGGTCAGCGCCTCCGCCGCCTCGGCGCGCGAGGACTCCGCATCAGCGGCATCCGCATCCGCCTGCTGACGATCAGCCCGCAGACGCGACAGCTCCTTCTCGACCTCGGCGATGCGTGCGGCCAGCTGATCCAGACGGCCACGAGCCGACCGGGCATCGCGGTCCGCCTTCTCGACAGCGCGCTCGGCACGCTCCCTCGCCTTCTCGGCATCGCGCAGGGCCTGCTCGGCCTTGCGCCGCTCGCGCCGAGCGGCGACCTCGTCGGCGACGGGCGCCGGTGCCGCAGGAGCGGCGGGCCGCCCTCCGGCGACGGCCGCGTCGAGGTCGACGGATCCGGTCGGCTCGAGATCGCGCACGAGGCGCCCGGATGCCACGGCCGCAGCCGCATCGGGGTCGAAGAATGCCGCCGAGATGGTCTGCCGCACTGCCTCGAGCGTCGCATCGGTCACGCGCGCGCCCTGCGCCGTCGCCAGGGAGGCCGCTTCGGCGGCGAGCTGATTCGTCAGCGCCCGCCGCTGTCGTCCGAGCTGCGACAGGGTCGCCGCATCGAGATCCTCCTGCGCCTCGCGCAGCTCGGCGGCCAGCTGCAGCGCCTGACCGAGCCGCGCAGCCCGCTCGCGCGCGAACACGTTGACCACCCACGCGGCGACGCTGGGCTTGCGGAGCGCGCGCACCGCCTTCGCCAGTTCGGCCTCGTCGGCCTCGCCGGCGCGCGCGTTCCGGGTCGCGACGAACGACTCGGGCGGTGCGGCGTACAGCTCGGCGGCGATGGTCTCGAGGTCGCTCGCATCGCTCATGCGAGCGACCCTACCGCGCTGCCGGCCGCGGGGTGAGCGGTCGTGTGATCAGTCGTTCTTCGTGGCCTCTTCGGCAGCCCGCATCGCGGCATCGCCCTCTTCCTGCGATTCCGCGCCGGCGTCTGCGGCGGGATCGTCGTTCGAGGCGGGCTCGCCGTCGGTGGTCGGCATCTGCTGGCTGTCGAACTGGCCGTCGGGCAGCGCCTCGTCAGCGGTCTGCGCGGCGCCGTTCTCACCGGCGTCGGCGGCTGCGTCGTGGTGCTCGTCGGGGTTTCCGTTGTGGTGGGTCATGCCGCCATTGCAGTCGGCGTCGCCGCCGAGGGGCAGGGGCGTGACGGCGACGCGTGCGGCGAGTATCATGCCGCGAACCGCCGAGGACTCACTGGTCGGCCGACGTCCGAGCGGCACGAGCGTCGAGACGGTGGGCGAAGTGGACGGCGAGCTCGGTGCGCGAGCGCAGCCCGAGCTTGGTGAGGATGTTCGACACGTGGGTCTCGACCGTGCGTCGCGAGATGAACAGCTCCTGGGCGATCTCGAGGTTGGTCTCGCCCGTGGCGACGTGTCGCGCGATGCGCTCCTCGGTGCGGGTCAGCGCCTCCCACCCCGACGACGGGCGGACGCGCGCGGCCACGCGCACCGAGATGCCTGCTCGTCGGAACGATGAGGCAGCGCGCCTCGCCTCGTGGTCGGCGCCGACCTCGGCGTAGGAGTGCAGCGACCCCTCGGCGAGCACGCGCGCCCGATCGTCGCGGGCGGGCAGAGCGAGGGCCGCGAGCTCCGCGACGCGAGCGTGATCGAGGCGCCGAGGGGTCGCGGCGAGCAGCTGCGCCGCGTCGATGAGCGCATCAGCACGGCTCTCGGCGACGCCCCGCACCGCCAGTGCGGCCGCCTGCAGGTGCGTGATCCGCGGGTTCCTGGCGGCGAGGGCATCCATCGCCACGACCACCTCGTCGCACCGCCCCGGCTGCCCTCGCCACAGCTCGATGACGTCGAGGGCGATCTCGGCGCAGTCCATCAGCAGTCCGGCGCCGTGCAGATCCTCCCAGCCGCGCCACATCGTCTCCCTGGTCGCGGCGGCGTCGCCGCGGGCGCGGGCGAGCTGGCTGTGCCCGAGCCAGACCCACGAGCTGCCGCGCCAGCGCCACGCCTTGCGGCTCTGCGACGGATCGATGTCGGCGGCCGCTGCGCGCGCGGCATCCGGCCCGCGCTGCAATGCGACGACCCATGCGCGGAGTCCCCGCACCGGCGGGTCGAGACGCACGTCCATCGCGTCGAGCAGCGCCGCGTGCGCTTCGAGCTCTGTGGCGATGTCTGCGAGGTTGCCGCTGTGGCTGCGTGCGTGCGCCGCGAGCGTTCGTGTGGTGAGGATGCCGGTGCGGAACCCGAACCGCTCGCAGATCTCGATGCTGCGGGCCAGCATCGCCGTGGCCTCGTCGTGCCGTTCGACGTCGGCGAGGGCGACGGCGAGGCAGGCATGGGGGAAAGCCTCGATCGCGGCGACCGACGGATGCTGTTCGGCGAGGTCCACAGCCCTGGTGAGCAGCCGCACGGCGTCGTCGAGGTCGCCGCGCCCGTTGACGATCAGGCCCTGCAGCGTCAATCCGGTGATCTCGGCGGCCGTGTTCCCGCTCTGCGCGGCGAGAGCGATGCCCTCGTCGGCCAGGCCGAGCGCCGTCTCCGGATCGCCCAGAAGCAGTGCGGGCCAGCCGCCGAAGACGAGGTGCGCCGCGCGCTCGGCGGCGGGAAGGCTCGGCGACGCCGCGTACTCGCGCGCCTGCTGCAGCGTCTCGGCGTGCCGGTTCTGCAGCAGCAGCGACCGCAGCTCGATGCCGCGCAGCGGCATGCCGGACTCGGCGCCGCGCAGATGGGCGAGCGCGCTGGCCGCCAGCTTCTCGGCGGCGCGAGCGCGTCCCCCGCTCAGCGCCGTCCGCGCCAGGCCGGCGACCGCGGCGACGTGCTGGGGATCCGACGCGTCGGTCTCGGACGCGACCCGCTCCCAGAGCTCCGCGGCGGTCACGGGAGCGGCCGCGGCGGTGCGCTGCGCGAGATCGAGCAGCCAGGGAAGGTCTTCGCCGAGGGTCGGTGCGCGCAGCACGTGACCGGCGACGGTGGCTGCCGGCACTCCTGCCGAGTCGAGGGTCAGGGCGACGTCACGGTGCAGCTGCGCGCGCACCGCCGTCGGCACGTCGTGCAGGAGGACGTTCTGGATGAGCTCGTGGCGGAAGCCGAGAGTGTCGTCGTCGATCTCGGCGAGGAACCCGGCCGCGTACGCCTGCCGCAGCAGCGGAGCCAGCTCGCCCATCGGCCGGTCGGCCACCAGCCGCAGGTGCGCGACCGAGAACCGCGTTCCGAGCAGAGCCGCGGTGGTGAGCAGCTCACGGGTCGCCAGGTCGAGATGGCTGAGATGGCGCATGATGACCATCGCGAGCGAGGGCGACGGATCGGCGGGGATGCGGCGCAGCACGGCGCCGTGCGGCCCGACGGTCACCGCGCCGTCGCGCAGCAGCGCGCGCACCATCTCGGTGAGGAAGAGCGGGTTCCCTCCCGCCGCGGCGACATACCGGCGCAGGGTCGCGTCGACTCTCGCGCCGGTGAGACGCTCGGTGATCGCGTCGCACGTCGGCTGGGGCAGGGGCGCCAGCTCGACCGCGCGCAGCAGGTCCTTCTCGTCGAGCACGCCGAGCAGGTGGTCGAGTTCGGGCGCGACCTCGTGACTGGCCTGGGTGCGCAGCGAGGCGACGATCGCGAGCGGGAGGTGCGCGAGACTGCGGCTCAGTCGGGTGAGCAGCCGCAGCGACGCGGCGTCGGCCCAGTGCAGATCGTCGAGGACGAGCACGGTGGGCTCGCGGGTCGACGAGTCGATGGCCGAGAGCAGCCGCTCGCCCGCGACGTGCTCGTTCTGCTCTGCCGCCATCCGCCGATCCTGCTCGGTGAGCAGCGGGGCGAGCGCGTCGAGCAGCATGCCGTAGGCGCGGCGCCGGTCCATGGCATCCGCCGCTCCGCGCAGCACCGTACGAGACGCGGGCGCCTGAGCCACGGCGGCATCGATGAGGGCGCTCTTGCCGATGCCCACCTCGCCGCGCACGACGATGAAGAGACCGCTCGTCAGGCCGGAACGTGCCAGATCGATCAGCTGCGCGAGCTCGGCGTCGCGGCCGATGAAGATCCGTTCCGGTGGCGCCGGGGGGAGCGCCTCTGCTGGCATGGAGATGCCACCGCCTCTCTGCCCCCCACCTGGATTGTAGCCACGCGATACCCCTGCCCAGGAGTGCTCATCTGTGCGGGATGCTCTCGCCGCACTGGCGGGCGTCACCCGCACCGGCCGTGCGACGTGCGTCGGCGTCGGGATCCGCCGGCCGGCGGACGTCGAGCCGGGACAGGGCGATCCCGGCCGCCACCCCGCCCAGCCCGCCGAGGATCATGTCGCCGATGGTGTCCTGGTAGCCGACGTGGATGGCATCGCTGATGAACACCGCGCCGAACCACTCGATCATCTCCCAGACGGCGCTCAGCGCGAGCGCGATGAGGGGGACGAGCACCAGAGGAGTCCTCGAGCGTGGCCGCGTGGCTGCGGTGATCGCGACCACGTCGGCACGGGTCAGCACCTCGGCGGCGATGACGGCCAGCACGCCGGTGCACGCGAAATGCACCACCAGATCCCACGAGGGGATCGTGGCGTAGAGGTCGAGCAGGTTGCTCCAGGCTGCGACCAGCACCGTCGCGCAGGCGGCTGTGTCGAACCAGCCCTGAAGCCCCAGCATCCGGGGCAGCATGAGCGCGGGAAGCGCGAAAGCGGCGACGCCCGCATCGGTCGGCTTCAGCCAGAGGGCGGCCGCGACCACACCCAGGATGCCGATGATGCGCAGGGCATCGGCCGTCCACTCCGCCGCGGTGCGAGGCGGACGCAGGAAGTCCTCCTTCATTCCGGCTCCTCTCCGAAGCGCAGGACCGCCTGCACGGGCAGGTGATCCGACGGCCGGCGCCCGCCGGGTGCCGTGGCGTTCACCGCCGCCGCCCGCACCTGCACGCCTGGCGTCGCCAGGATCCGGTCGATCACGCGCCCGCCGATGCGCGGCGCACGGTACCCCGGGTAGGTGCCCCAGCGCGCACCGCGTCTGTCGATCGCCGTGTCCCAGCTGTCGACCAGCGCCCCGTGCTCGTGCAGCGCGCGCACGGCCGGCGAGCCTGCTCCGGCGTTGAGATCGCCCATCACGACCGCAGGCAGCCCGCGCTCCGAGACCAGCCGGCGGATGCTGATCGCCGAGCGCAGACGCGATCGCGGCGACAGGTGGTCGAGGTGCGTGTTCACCGCGAGGAATCGGGCACGCGTGGTCCGCTCGGCGAACTCGGCCCAGACGACGATCCGCGGGATGAGGTTGCCCCAGCCCGTCGAACCCGGTCGATCCGGGGCATCCGAGAGCGCGCGCTGGTCCCAGTCGCGCAGCTCGAGGCGCGCGGGATCGTAGACGATCGGGGTGCCCTCGCCGCGGCCGTCGGCGCCTCGCCCGGTGCCGATCACGCGGTGACCCGCGCCGAGCGCATCGCGCACGCTCGACACGACCCTCGGCAGCGCCTCCTGCAGGCCGAGCAGAGTCGGCCGCTCGGCTGTCAGCAGATCACGCACCGCGGGCTCCCGCCACGACCACCGATCGGCTCGGCGGTGCAGCATCCCGTCTCCGGCGCGGCGGATGTTGAAGGTCATCACGTGCACGTCGGGGGCGGCGACGGGCCCGATCAGGGCATCCGTCGCCGGTGCCGGCCCGACGCGCATCACCGTCAGCCGTCCCAGCCCTGCTGCGGCGTCTCGCAGGTCTCGCGGAACACGAACTGCGAGGGGAGCTTGCGCTGCGAGCTCGACCAGTCGATCGCGGGACGCCGCTGCTCGGCGGGCAGATAGCCGAGCCGGTACACGGCCATCAGCTCGAGATCGTCGGGCACGTGCAGCAGCTCGATGATCTCGTCCCACCGGCCCGGCGCCTCCATCGGGAACGAGATGAACTGGATCCCCATGCCGAGCTCGACCGTGGTGAGCCAGATGTTCTCCATCGCCGCGCCCATGCTGAACACCGAGTAGAACGACGAGAGCTCGCCAGGCCGGTACTCGCTGCGGTCGAGCATCACGCCGAGCAGCAGCGGCGAGCCCGCGACGAGCTTCGCGTTCTCCGACCCGAGCGTCTTCGGAACGCCGAGGGAGTTCATCAGCTTCTGGCCACGCGAGGTGAACACCTGGCTGGTGAAGGGCCGCAGCACCGCCGGCAGCTTGTCGAACAGCATCCCGCTGCGCTTCTGCTCCATCTCGGCCTGGCTGAAGCGGAAGTACGGCTTGTACCGCTCGAAGAAGGTGCCGTTCGACATGACCTCGGTCATGCTCTCGCCCGAGATCTTCGCGATGCGCTCGATCGTCTCGCGCTGCTCGATCACCACGAATCGCCACGGCTGGCTGTTCAGCTGCGAGGGTGCACGGCTCGCGGCCTCGATCAGCAGCCGCTGGTGCTCTTCGCTCACCGGGTCCGGCAGGAACGGCCCGTTGGTGGTCTTTCGTCGGCGGACGACGTCGAGGAATTCCATGGTGCTCCTATCGGCGGGAGGTGACGACGCCGGCGACGATGAACGGCGCGGCGGTGAGGGCGATGAGCGGATGCCGGCGGGTGTGCGTGCCCGCGTAGGGGATGACGGCGAGGGGCACCAGCGCGGGGGAGAGTGCGAGAGCGGCACGTCGATCGCCGCGGATGCCCACGATGAGCGCGAGGATCGTCGTCGAGACGGTCGCGATGTAGAGCGCGTGATGCACCCAGCGGAATCGCCTGGTGTCGATCAGGCGGGTCGCGACGGCGGCGCCGAGCGCGCAGTTGGCCGCGTAGCAGAGGCCGGATGCCAGGAACGCGGCCGAAGACGGACGACGGTGTCTCGCCGATCGCCGTTGTCGTGCTCTGCTCCTGCGGGTCATGGGATCAGCACATCACGCCGCGGGCATTCGGCGCGAGGGGTTGCGCTCGTGCCGGCGGCGCGGCAGTCACCGAGAACTCGGGCGCCCGGTCAGCGCACCTCCCGTTGCCGCGCCGAGCGCACCACATCTCGCCGAGCGCACCGCATCTCGCCGAGCGCACCAGGCGCTCGCGGCGGCAACCGGTGCACCTGGCGGCAACCGGTGCACTCGGCGGCCACGTCGCCGGGTCAGTCCGCGGCGGGCTCGACCGGATTGCGCCGGATGCCGATCCACGACACCACACCGCCCGCGGCGAACAGCGCGGCCGTGACGATCGCCGCGCTGTGGAACCCGTCGAGGTCGAGCGTCCCGCCGACGATGGTCGACAGGAGGGCGACCACCAGCAGGCCGGCCACGCGGGAGACGGCGTTGTTGACCGCCGAGGCGATGCCGCTGCGGCGCTCGTCGATCGCGCCCAGGATCGCCGAGGTCAGCGGGGCGACCGTGAGCGCGAGACCGAGGCCGAGCACGATCATCGCCGGCAGCACCTGCCACCAGTAGTCGAAGTCGCGGCCGACGGTGAGCAGCAGCAGCGCCCCGACCGCCATCAGCAGCGGGCCCGCCGTCATGAACAGCCGCGGCCCGAGGCGCCCCGCCCACGCACCGGCCCGCGACGACAGCAGGATCATCAGCACCGTGATCGGCAGGCTCGCGAGTCCAGCAGCGGTGGCGCTGAGCCCAGGCCCCTGCTGCAGATAGACGCCGATCACGAAGCCGTTCAGCGAGAGCGCCGCGTAGATGAACAGCGTCGAGATGTTGCCCCAGCCGAAGTTGCGCACGGTGAACATCGACAGCGGCAGCAGCGGATGCGCCGCGCGTGCCTGGCGCCAGACGAACACCGCGAGCAGCACGAGCCCGGCCGCGCCCGGCATCCAGATCCAGGGCGATGCCCAGCCGAGCCGCTCCTGCTCGATCAGCGCGAAGACCACCGCGCCCAGTCCGAGCGCGCAGAGCACGCCGCTGACCCAGTCGACCCGCACGTCGCGCTCGTGATCGGGCAGATGCAGCCGGCCGAGCAGCACGAGGTTCACGGCGATCGGCAGCACGTTGATGAGGAAGACGAACCGCCACGTCAGCAGATCGACGAACAGGCCGCCCATCAGCGGGCCGACGAGCTGTGCGGCGGTGGTGAACGCCGTCCACACCCCGATGGCGCGCGACTGCACCTCGCCGCGCATGGTCGCCGTGATCAGCGCCAGCGAGCTCGGAACGAGCAGCGCGCCCGCAGCGCCCTGCGCCGCGCGGGCGATGATCAGCACCAGCGGATCGGGGGCGGCGGCGACGGCGAGCGACGCGATGCCGAAGGCGATGAGGCCGATCCGCATCACGCGCACGCGGCCATAGGCATCCGACAGCGACCCCGCCAGCAGGATCAGCGCGCTCAGCGTGATCAGGTACGCGTCGACCACCCACTGCTGCGTGGCGATGCCGCCGCCGAGTTCGCGGCTGATCGCCGGAAGCGCGACGGTGACCACCGTGCCGTCGAGGAAGGTGACGAAAGAGGCCAGCACGGCGACCGAGACGACCAGTCGCTGCAGGGGTGTGAACGTGGGCACAGGGTGACCCTACTCCCGGCCATCGACGTGCGGCGCGCGCAGGCGTACTCTGGCCGCAGGCGGGACGACCTGCCCCGTCGAAGACCCGGTGTGCGACCAGAGACGAAGGCGGTGCGAGTCATGGACTCGATGATGATGGACGCGATGGCGACCGAGATGAAGTCGTCCGGCATGGAGATGATGGACATGTCGGTCATGCAGGCGTGCATGGATGCGTGCGCGGCCTGCGAGCAGGCCTGTACGGTCTGCTCCACGCAGATGATGGACTGCAGCGTCGCCTGCATGAACTGCGCCGACATGTGCGGCACCATGATGCGCTCGATGCTGCGGATGCAGGGCATGACCGCGCCCGTGATGATGTCGATGCTCGACGCCTGCATCGCCATGTGCCGCATGTGCATGGACGAGTGCGCGCAGCACGCCGAGCACAGCGATGTCTGCCGGATGTGCGCTCAGGCCTGCAAGGCGTGCATGGACGCGTGCATGGCCATGCGCGACATGATGACGAAGATGGCGTCCTGACCGCAGGCCCCGTTCGAATCGCTCATCTGGTGGCTTTCGGCCGCCGTTCGCAGCCATTCGAGCGATTCCAGCGCCGCGATCAGCGCGCGACGTTGTACAGCACGCGGCCGACGGCCAGCACGTCGTAGGCGCCGTGCAGCGCGACCGGCGTTCCGGCCGGCGCTTCGAGCGCGGCTCCGCCGGCGCTCCAGATCGGGATCAGCTCACCGTCGAGCGTGCGCAGGCGGATGAGCCCGGATGCCGCATCCGCAGCCTCGACGACGCCATCCACCCAGCTCAGCGGGGTGGCCGACGCCATCCGCGCCTGGATGAGGTGCAGAGCGTGACCAGGGGCGAAAGAGGAGCAGACATCGCCGTGCTCGCACATGCACGCCGCACGCTCACGCACCTCGAGGGGCGAAAGGCGGGTCTGCGGCGTGTTCACGGTGGGTCTCCTCACGATCGGATGAACCGAGAGTACGTCCGGGTCGCGGAAGCGTCGAGCCGCGCCGACACGGGGCGAAACAGAGGCGGCGTACACTGGACGCCGTGTTGTCTGCAGAGTGCGCCTTCCCGGCGCGAGAGGTGATCGTCGGCGCGTCGCGCGCCGACGGCAGAGGCTGAGAGCGATCCGGCGGCGGAACTCCCGTCACCGGTGGCTCGTGGTATCCGGCATCCGATCTGAAGGATGCCGCAGTCCTCGCCGACGCTCGTCGGCACCTCGATCAGAAAGCACTCTCTCATGCGTCCCATCGACGAGCGCGCCATCCGCGCGTCCTTCCGCAATGCCTCCCGCAAGGAGGCGTCGTCTCTGACCCTTCCCCCCGACTTCGACCGCATCGACTTCGATCACCTCGACTATCTCGGGTGGTTCGACCCGAAGATGCCCCGCCGGGCGTACGTCGTCGCCGAGGTCGACGGCGAACCGATGGGGGTGCTGCTGCAGCGCGCCGAGCAGCGCACGCGCCGGCGCGCGCAGTGCTCGTGGTGCGATGACGTCACGCTGCGCAACGACGTGCAGTTCTTCTCGGCGCGCAAGGCCGGTGCGGCCGGCCGCAACGGCGACACCATCGGCACGCTGATCTGCGAGAACTTCGGCTGCTCGGCCAGCGTGCGCCGGCTGCCCGCGCTCGCCTACGAGGGGTACGACCGCGAGCTCGCCCGCGAGCTGCGGATGCTGCGCCTGCGCGAGCACGTCGACGCGTTCGTGCGCGAACTGGGCTGAGGTCCGCCGGCGGAGGGGGCTCGCGCCCCTTCCGTCAGCGCGACTGCGCCTCGATGATCGCCTTCTCGAGGTCGCCCCACTTCTCGAGCGTGAGCATCTGCCCGTCGACGAAGAAGGTGGGCGTGCCCTCGACACCCAGGAAGGTGCCCTCCGACCTGTCGCGGCGCACGCGCTCGGCGGTTGCGGGGTCTTTCACGGCCTTGTCGTAGGCGGCCATGTCGAGGCCGATCTCGTCTGCCAGAGCGCGGAAGACCGCCGGGTCGGGCTCGGCGGCCTCGCCCCACTGGGTCTGCGTCTCGAACAGCCGCTGGTACATCGCCTCGAATTCCCCCTGCTGTGCTGCGGCCTCGGCGGCGAGTGCGGCGTTCATCGAGTTCACGTGGCCGGGCAGCGGGAAGTAGCGCACGGCGTAGGTGATCTGCCCGTCGTATTTCTGGCGCAGCTCTTCGACGACGGAGTAGAACGCGCCGCAGGCCTCGCACTCGAAGTCGAGGAACTCCACGACGGTCACCGCGTCGGGTCCGCCGTCGTCGAGCACGTGCGACTCCTCGCGCAGCACCTGCGGCTTCGGGTCGTTCTCGGACTCGGCGCGCTGCGCGACCGCCCACACGAGAAGCCCGATCAGCAGCAGCATGACCAGGCCGCCGGTGATGATGACGGCCTTGACGGAGTTCTTCATGCTTCGATCCTGTCAGCTTCGACCGGCGACGCCGAGCACGTGCTCCTGCGCCTCGGGCCCCAGAGCGGCCGACAGCCGCTCGAACTCGTGCACGCTGCGTGCGCCCGGCCAGCCGGCGGGCAGCAGCGATGCCGGAAGCCCGGGGTCGATGTACGGCAGCACGCGCCAGCTGTCGATGAGGCGGACGTAGGCGGCGAAGGGTCGGCCGGGGTCGAGGTCGGCGACGGATGCGAGGAACCGCTCGTGCTCCGCGCGCAGGGCGCTCAGGTCCCACCACCGCGCGGCCGCATCCGCGAGCGGCTCGGCGGGCATCGGGTCGCTCGTGCGGAACAGGGTCGCGTACGCCCTGGCATCCAGCTCGGCGAGCAGCTGGTCGACCTCCTCGGCCAGGTGCGCAGGCAGGATCCACAGTCCGGCCGTCACCGCACCTGCGCCGAGGAACTGCAGGCGGCGGCGCACCTGGTGCCGCAGGTCGCGGCGCGTCTCGGGGATGGTGGCCGACACGAGCATCCACTCGTCTCCCGCTGCCATCGTGCGCACCGCGAAGATGCGGCGGTCGCCGCGTTCGAGCATCGGCAGCGCCGCCGGGTTGAGCTCGTACCCGGCATCCGCCGTCGCCAGCAGCAGCCCGTGCTGCTTGAGCCGGGTGATCGCGGTGCGGGCGCGCGCAGCGGGGATGCCGAGATCGCCGGCCAGGCGCACGAGAGCCGCCGACGGGATGCGCCCGCCGAGGGGACGCAGGTACAGCCCGATCAGCGTGCGCAGCAGCGACGTGGTGCTGCCCGGTCGCGCCTCGATGTCGTCGAGCACCACCTCGGCGGCGGCGGGGGGCGACGGAGGCGTCATGGCTGCAGCGCGTCGCGCACGGCGATGACGCCGCGCAGGGTCTCCTCGTGCGAGGTGCTCAGGGGCGACAGTCCGAGGCGGATTCCGTCGGGGAACCGGAAGTCGGGAATGACCCCGTCGGTCCACAGCTGCTTCGTGACCTCCTGGAATGAGTCGTGCCCGATCGTCACGTGACCCCCGCGGCGAGATGCCTCGCGGGGCGAGAGCAGCCGCACGCCGAGCGGGGCCAGCAGCGCGTCGTATGCCCGGATGGCGAACTCGGTGAGCGTGATCGACTTCGCCCGCACGGCGGTGACGCCCTCGGCCTCGATCAGGTCGAGCATGCCCTGCATCGCGAGCATCGACAGCACCGGCGGGGTGCCGCTGAGCAGCTGCCGGATGCCGCCGACCGGAGCGTACTCGGGTCCCATCGCGAAGATGTCGGCCGCGCCCCACCAGCCGTGGATCGGCTGGGTGACGGTGCCGTGGTGCTCGGTGCGCAGGTAGCCGAAGGCGGGCGAGCCGGGGCCGCCGTTCAGGTACTTGTAGGTGCAGCCGACGGCCATGTCGACGCCCCAGTCGTCGAGCTGCATCGGCACGACGCCCGCCGAGTGGCAGAGATCCCAGAGCATGAGGGCGCCGGCGTCCTTGACCACCGCGGTGATCTCGGGCATGGCGGCGAGAGAGCCCGAGTGGTAGTCGACGTGACTGAGCACCACGAGCGCGGTGCGCTCGGACACGACCTCTGCGACCTGCTCTGCGGTGATGCCGGTGATCGGGTCGGGCTCGACCCAGCGCAGCGTCGCACCGGTCTCGTGCGCGACGCCGGCCGCGATGAAGCGGTCGGTCGGGAAGTTGCCGGCCTCGATCACGATCTCGTCGCGGCCCGGGCGTGCGGCGACGGCGGCGCGCATGAGCTTGTAGAGCATCACGCTCGTCGAGTCGGCGACCACCGTCTGGCCGGCGGCGGCGCCGAGGGTGATCGCGCCGATGCGGTCGCCGAGCCGCATGGGCAGCTCCATCCACTGCTCGTCCCACGAGCGGATGAGACGCGTGCCCCAGTCATCGCGGATGAACGCCGCGGCCTTCTCGGGCAGATCGCGCAGCGGGCGACCGAGCGAGTTGCCGTCGAGGTAGGCGGTGACGCCGGGGGCGTCGGCGAACGCGGCGAGGTGATGGGCGAGCGGGTCGGCCTGGTCGAGCTTGCGGGCCTCAGCGAGCAGCTCGGCGGTGATGTCGGTCATGTCACGGCTCCGTGATCTCGTCGATGGTGAGACGGCGTGCCCGGTTCGGGTTGCCGTCGGGAAGCAGAAGCAGGGGTCCGCCGTCGAAGGGGTCGGCGGGAGAGAGGCACGCCAGCAGGTCGACGCCGTCGATGCCGGCGTCGCGCAGGGCGTCGACCTCGGTCTCGCGCAGGTCGACCGGGGTCGGGCCGTTGCCCATGTCGGTGCCGTAGAGCAGCTCGCCGCCCGCCGCGGCGAAGCGCCGCACGTTGTCGGTGACGATCGCGAGCGCGGTGCCCTCGTGGACGGCCATGGTCGATATCCATGAGGCCGATGCCGCCTGGGCGGCGATCTCGGGGTCGCTCAGCCGTTCGCTGAAGGGGGCGTGCGCGAGCCGGGTCGCGCCGAGCCGCACCGCGCGCTGCGCCTGACCCGCGCCCTCGGCGTGCGCGACGACCGGCAGGCGGCGCACGGCTGCCTGATGCACGACGGCACGGAAGCTCTCGTCGTCGAGCACCGGGCCTGCCTCGCTGTGCGCGACGACCTTGATCAGGGCGGCACCTGCGGCAAAGAGCTCGTCGACCGCGCGGGCCGCGTGCGCGGGATCCGGGATCTCCCGCACCGAACCCGCCGGGGCCCAGGCCCTGTCGGACGGATATCCGCCGGGGGCCGTGAGGAACGGGCCTGCGTACTCGACGATGGGTGGACGCAGCTCAGGAGGACCTGCCGCTCCACCGGCCGTGCCGGGGGTCTCGGGGCCCTGCGGGCCGAAGTCTCCTGAGTTGTGAACACCCGGATCGCGAGACAGCTCGGCGATCCAATCAGGGTCGGCGCCCAGATCGACCACGCGGCCGAGCCGCGACGCCGCCAGCAGCGTGTGATCGACGAGCTGCAGGTGCACGTGGTGGTCGGTGAACAGGCCGGTCACGACGCCCTCCAGCCGCGGAGCCGAAGCGGGCCCGCCGGTGAGCACGGGCGCGCCGTCGCGCAGCGTGAGGGTGCCCTCGCGCATGCCCTCGCCGTCGAAGAAGGTGACCAGCCGCATTCAGCGGCCGATCTCGGTGCGCACGCTGTAGAGCTCGGGGAAGAAGGTGAGGTCGAGCGCGCGCTGCAGGAAGCTCACGCCGCTCGAGCCGCCGGTGCCGACCTTCATGCCGATCGTGCGGGTGACGGTGCGCAGGTGCCGGAAGCGCCAGAACTGGAAGTTGTCCTCGACGTCGACGAGCTCTTCGCACGCCTCGTAGAGGTCCCAGTGCTCGCGCGGGTTCTCGTAGATCTCGCGGATCGCGTCGACGAGCTCGGGGTGCTCACGGTACGGCTGGCGCACGTCGCGCTCGAGCACCGCGGCGGGGATCGGCAGCCCGCGGCGCGACGCGTAGCGCAGGAACTCGTCGTACAGGGTGGGGCGCTCCCACTCGGCGGTGAGCATCGCGAGGCTCTCGGGGTGATCGCGGAAGACGCCGAGCATGCGCTCGTTCTTGTTGCCGAGGGCGAACTCGACCGCACGGTACTGCACCGACTGGAAGCCGGACGAGCTGCCGAGGGCGCCGCGGAACTCCGCGTACTCGGTCGGGGTGAGGGTGGCGAGCACCGACCACTGCTGGGTCAGCACCTCCTGGATGTGCTTGACCCGGGCGATGTGCTTGAGCGCGGAGCGCAGGTCGTCGTCGGCGAGACGGTCGCGCGCCGTGCCGAGCTCGTGCTGCACGAGCTTGAGCCACAGCTCGGTGGTCTGGTGCTGGATGATGAACAGCATCTCATCGTGGTGCTCGGGCCGGGACACCGGATGCTGGGAGCTGAGCAGCCGGTCGAGATCGAGGTACGAGCCGTACGTCATCCGGTCCTTCAGATCGGTGACGATGCCTTCTTCGAGGATGCGTTCGTTGTCGCCGGTGGCCATGCCTGAGAATGTATCACTATCGTGTCGGTCGTCACAATCATGAAATTGCAAGCGGGTGGACGCGGGATCTGCACCTCGGGTACGTTCTGCGCATGGGAGACAGTGTCGCCGTTCAGAGCTTCTCGCGGCAGGACCGCACCCTGTTCCGCAGCAAGGTGCGCAGGTGCCTCGACGCCCTCGCGTCGATGCTCGCCAACGGGCAGTTCGACGTGTCCGAGCCGCAGCTCGGCCTCGAGATCGAGCTGAACCTCGTCAACGACAGGTTCGAGCCGGCCATGTCGAACGAGAAGGTGCTCGAGGCGATCGCGAGCCCCGCATTCCAGACCGAGCTCGGGCAGTTCAACGTCGAGATCAACGTCGCGCCCCGGCCCATCACCACGGGCAACATCCACGAGCTCGAGAAGGTGCTGCGGGCCGCGCTCAACGCCGCCGACGACCGCGCGCACGACGTGGGCTGCGGGCTGGCGATGATCGGCATGCTTCCGACCCTCGACGAGCACCACTTCACCGAGGAGTGGCTCTCGAAGGACCCCCGCTACAGCCTGCTCGGCCAGCAGGTGCTCGCCGCCCGCGGCGAAGACATCGAGCTGCGCCTCGACGGTCACGCGCTGAGCGACGGCGGCCGCCGCGAGACACTCGACATCGTGTGCGACACGATCCTGCCCGAGGCGGCCTGCACGTCGGTGCAGCTGCACCTGCAGGTGCCTCCGGAGGAGTTCGCGTCGTACTGGAACTCGGCGCAGGCGATCGCCGGCGTGCAGGTCGCGCTCGCCGCGAACTCGCCGTTCTTCGCGGGCCGTGCGCTGTGGCACGAGACCCGCATCCCGATGTTCGAGCAGGCTACGGACACGCGCTCGCAGGAGCTCAAGAACCAGGGCGTGCGCCCCCGGGTGTGGTTCGGCGAACGGTGGGTCACCTCGATCTTCGACCTGTTCGAAGAGAACTCGCGGTACTTCCCGGCCCTGCTGCCGGTCTCGAGCGATGAGGATCCGTTCGAGGTGCTGGCCCGAGGCGGCATCCCGACGCTGTCGGAGCTGCGGATGCACAACGGCACGGTCTACCGCTGGAACCGGCCGATCTACGACACGCAGGACGGCGGCTACCACCTGCGCCTCGAGAACCGGGTGCTGCCCGCGGGGCCGAGCATCGCCGACGTGCTGGCCGACGCCGCGTTCTACTACGGCCTCGTCCGCTCTCTCGCCGAGGCCGACCGCCCGCTGTGGACGCAGATGACCTTCGACGCCGCGGAGGAGAACCTGCACTCCGCCGCCCGCGACGGCATCGAGTCTCGGCTGTACTGGCCCGGGGTCGGCTGGGTCGGGCCGCGCGAGCTGGTGCTGCGGCGGCTGCTGCCGCTGGCCGCCGAGGGGCTGGATGCCTATGGCGCGACCTCCGAGGTGCGCGACCGCTACCTGGGCATCATCGAGCAGCGCTGCCTGACCGGGCGCAACGGCGCCACCTGGCAGCGGGCGCACGTCGCCGCTCGCGAGGCGGCGGGGGAGTCGCGCTCGCAGGCTCTGCACGGGATGCTCGGCGAGTACCTCGAGCGGATGCACTCCGGCGAGCCGGTGCACACCTGGGAGCCGTGACGCGGCCTCGTCGGTGCCGAATGCACCACCTGTCGTCGAGTGCACCGGTCGTCGGCGCCGACACGTGGTGCACTCGGCGCGATGCGGTGACCTCGTCGAAGGGGCGGCGCTTCAGCCCAGGATCTCGTCCGTCGTCTGCAGGGTGATCTGCGGCGGGTAGAGGCCCATCACGTGCAGTGCGGCCGCGTGGTTCTCGGCGCTCGACCCCGCGCAGGCGTCGGTCGCGACGGTGATCCGCGCCCCGGCATCCGCCCCCGCCAGCGCGGTCGACAGCACGCAGCAGTCGGTCGAGACGCCGGCGAGCACGACGTGCGCGCCCCGGCCGACGATCGCCTCGATCTCGCCGCCCCACTTGCCGAACGTCGGCAGGTCGAGGGTCGGATGCGGCGACAGCGCGGTCGCGTCGGGAACGAGGTCGAAGAGGGCATCCGTCGGCGGCTGGTCGGCGAACGGCCAGGCGGCGAAGTACTCGCCCCACGACGTCGAGCGGTCTGCCGTCGGCATCCATCTCGTGACCAGCACGCGCTCGCCGAAGCGGTCGGCGAGACGCCGGATGCCGTGCATCGCCTCATCGAAGAACGGCGAGCCCCACGCCGAATCGGGCGAGGCGAAGATGTTCTGCGGGTCGATGACGACCAGCCATCCATCTGCGTGGTTCACGCGTGCGATTCCTGGCGGCGGATCCGCCCCGCCCGGGCGAACCAGGTGATGGCGAACGACAGCACCAGGGCGAGGAAGACGCCGAGGTTCGCGTACGCCCACTCGCCGTCCTTGCCGCCGATGAGCGGCAGCAGGTACCCCTGCCAGTTGTTCCAGGCGGCGTCTTCAGCGAACAGGTTGATGACGAAGCCCCAGCCGATGATCGAGGCGACCACCATGGTGCCGATCGAGATCCAGTCCCAGGCGCCGTAGCGGCCGTTCGGGTCGAACAGGGCGGCCTCGTCGTAGTCGCGACGCCGGCGCAGGATGTCGGCGATGAGGATGCCGGCCCACGAGGCGAGCGGCACGCCGAGCGTGATGAGGAACGACTGGAACGGGCCGAGGAAGCCCTGGTCGCCGAACACGACGAGGATCGTCACGACGGTGAGGATCAGGCCGTCGATTCCCGCGGCAGCGGGCCGCGGGATGCGGATGCCGAGGCTGAGCAGTGTGAGGCCCGAGGAGTAGATGCCGAGCACGGCTCCGGAGACGAGGGCGAGCACCGCGGTGAGCAGGAACGGCACGAGAACCCACAGGGGCAGGATCGAGGCGAGGGCTCCGATCGGGTCGGCGGCGACGGCGGCCCTCAGGTCGGGGTCGGAGCCGGCGAGAAGCACGCCGAACACGACGAGGATGACGGGGGCGATGGCGCCGCCGAACGTGTTCCAGAAGACGATCGCGCCGTCGGATGCCGTGCGCTTCTGGTACCGCGACCAGTCGGCGGCGATGTTGATCCAGCCCAGCCCGAATCCGGTCATGACCATCACGAGCGCGCCGATGACCTGCCCGGCGCTGCCCTTCGGCTGCGCGAGCACGGCCGCGAGGTCGATGCTCGGGGCGGCGAGGATGATGTAGACGATCGTGACGACTCCGGTGACCCAGGTGAGCACCGACTGCAGCTTCATGATGGTGTGGTAGCCGAGCACCGAGGCGGTCACGATGAGGGCCGCCACGATCACCGTCGCGATGATCTTGAGCGTGACGCTGTCTCCGTCGCCGCCGAGCCGCGTGATGACGGTGGCCGTCGCGAGCACGGCCATGATCGCGAGGAACGTCTCCCATCCGATCGAGGTCAGCCACGACACGATGCCGGGCACCTTCTGCCCGTGCACGCCGAATGCGGCGCGTGAGAGCACCATGGTCGGCGTCGATGCCCGCTTGCCGGCGATCGCGATCAGGCCGCAGAGCAGGAACGACACGACGATGCCGATGATCGACACGACCGTCGCCTGGTAGAACGAGATGCCGAAGTCGAGCACGAACGAGCCGTACGACATGCCGAAGACCGATACGTTCGCGGCGAACCAGGGCCAGAACAGGTCGCGGGGCCTGGCGGTGCGCTGCGACTCGGGGATGATCTCGATGCCCGCTCGCTCGACGAGCGAGGGCGACGTGGTGTCGGTCATGCCCTCATCCTGGCACTGCGTCAGCCTCTGCGGGAGGAAGACGGCGGGATCAGCGACCGAGCAGCTCGGAGATGGCCGCGATGGCTCCGTCTGCGATGCGGAAGTACGCCCATGTGCCGCGCTTCTCGCGCTCGAGGAATCCTGCCGAGACGAGCACCCGCAGATGGTGTGAGACCGTCGGCTGGCTGAGGCCGAGAGGCTCGGTCAGGTCGCAGACGCACGCCTCGCCATCGGCGTGCGCCGAGATCATCGAGAGCAGCCGGAGCCGGGCCGGGTCGGCGAGTGCTTTGAGTGAGGATGCCAGCGACTCGGCGTTCTCGATCGAGATCGGAGCTCGCGTGAGCGGCGCGCAGCAGGAGCGGAGGTCGTGCAGCGGGATCAGCTCTGAAGTGGGCACGCTTCGATTCTGCTCAAGATATTGACGAACGTCAATGTATGCGCCACGATCGTACAGATATCGATGAGTATCGATGAATGGAGGTGCGACATGGACGACTGCTGCGAGATCCTCGACGACGGAACCTGCGTCGCGGAGTGCTGCTGACAGCATCCGGCGGAGCATCGTCGCGGACCCGCCGCCCGGCGGGTTCGCGACGGCGGTCACGTAGGCTGACCGCGCACTCTCACCCTCACCCCTCACCCACCCTCAGGAGCTCCCATGGCAGACAGCGCGTCCAAGCCCTCCGTCCTGTTCGTGTGCGTGCACAACGCCGGCCGTTCCCAGATGGCCGCAGGGTTCCTGCGCGACATCGCCGGCGACCGCATCGAGGTGCGCTCGGCGGGGTCGATGCCCGCCGACCAGATCAACCCGATCGCCGTCGAGGCGATGGGCGAGCTCGGGATCGACATCACGGCCGAGCAGCCCAAGGTGCTCACGACCGAGGCCGTGCAGGCATCGGACGTGGTGATCACCATGGGGTGCGGCGACGCCTGCCCCTTCTTCCCCGGCAAGCGGTACGAGGACTGGAAGCTCGACGACCCCGCCGGTCAGGGGATCGACGCGGTGCGTCCCATCCGCGACGAGATCCGCTCGCGCATCGAGAAGCTCGTCGGCGAACTCGTCTGAGTTCGGCCGGGCGCCTCGCGCTCAGCCGGCGAAGAAGGCCCGTGCGACGCGGGAGAGATCGTAGAGATCGCTCACGCCCGCGAGTTCGCGTGCCGAGTGCATCGACAGGATCGGGATGCCGACGTCGACCGTCCTGATGCCGAGCCGCGTCGCCGTGATCGGGCCGATCGTCGACCCGCAGGGCACGGCGTTGTTCGACACGAACTCCTGCGAGCGCACACCCGCCGTCTCGCACCAGGCCGCCCACGCGGCCGCGCCGACGGCATCGGTGGCGTAGCGCTGGTTTGCGTTGATCTTCAGGATCGGACCCGAGCCGAGCAGCGGCTGCACGACCGGGTCATGCCGGTGCGCGTAGTTCGGGTGCACCGAGTGGCCCACGTCGCTCGAGAGGTGCCACGACGACGCGAACGCACGGCGCTGCGTCGTGGGGTCGGCGCCGAGCGACGCGTACACGCGCACGAGCACATCCTCGAGGAAGGGCCCTGCGGCTCCCGACCGCGACTCCGAGCCGAGCTCCTCGTGGTCGAAGGCGGCGAGCACCGGGATCACCGCGGAATCCGCGGAGTCCGCGGCGTCGATCAGCGCGACGACGCCCGCATGCACCGAGGCGAGGTCGTCGAGACGACCCGATGCGAAGAAGGCGTCGTCCTTGCCGAAGACGGCGCCGCGAGCGGCATCCGCCACCACCGCGTCGAAACCGCGGATGTCGGCGGCGTCGACGCCGGCGGAGGCCGCCAGCTCGGCGAGGATGTCGGCCGACTCGGCATCGCCGAGCCCCCACACCGGCTGGGTGCCGGTCTGCTTGTCGAGGGCGAGACCGTCGTTCACGCCCCGGTCGAGGTGGATCGCGAGCTGCGGCAGACGCAGCAGCGGGCCCGTCGCGGCGAGCACGACGCGGCCGTCGGCGAGGGCGAGGCGCCCGGCCAGACGCAGCTCGCGGTCGAGCCACGAGTTCAGCAGCGGTCCGCCGTAGACCTCGACGGCCGCCTGCAGCCAGCCTCGCGATCCCGTGGTCGGCTGGGGCTTGAGCTTGAAGCCGGGGGAGTCGGTGTGCGCGCCGAGCACGTGCACGGGGGTCGTGGCTGCGGCATCCGCCGGAACGACCCACGCGATCGCGGCGCCGTCGCGCACCACGACGAAACGCCCGCCCGCCTGCGTCGGCCACTCGGCAGTCTCGTCGAGACGTGTGAACCCGGCCTCTTCGACACGGCGGGCGACCTCTTCGGCGGCGTGGTAGCTCGACGGCGACGCGGCGACGAAGTCGGCGAGATCAGCGGCATGCGTGTGGGCGGCGGAGACGGCAGGCATGCCTCCGAGCCTAATCGGCCGCCCTCGGCTCGGCCGCCTGACGGGAGCGGTTAGGGTGGTTCTCGACAGCGCCTAGGGTTCCGGGGCATCCGCCCGCCTGGTCCGAGCGGCGCCACGGACTCGCCACGCGGCGGACCGTCACCTGAACGGACAAAAGCCTGGAGGACCCGTTCGTCGCGCCTGCGGCGAGCAGAAGGGTCTTCGGATGTCCGTCATCGCCATCGTCCTCGCTCTCAGCGCCGCTGTCGCGCACGCCGCGTGGAACATCATCGCCCACAACGTGAGCCGCGCCGGTGTGACGTTCCTCTGGTGGGGTGCCGTGGCGAGCACCGTGCTGTGGATCGGGGTGATCCCGTTCACCGGCGGTCTCGGCACCGACGACCTGGCCGGCTTCGCGCTGGGGGTCGGCGTCTCTGCGGTGCTGCATGTGCTGTACATGTCGGTGCTGCAGCGCGGGTACCAGGTCGGCAACCTCTCGACCGTCTACGCGACCGCCCGCGGCAGCGGGCCCTTTCTCGCGGTGATCGTCGCGATGCTGCTGCTCGGCGAGCGGCCGTCGGCTGCCGCGCTGATCGGGGTGGGGCTGGTGATCGTGGGGGTGGTCGCCGTGGGGTTCGTCGATCGGCCGCCCGCGGGCGCGCGCCGGGGGATCGACCCCGCGGTGCTGTTCGGCCTGCTCACCGGAGTGATGATCGCGACCTACACGATCTGGGATGCCCACGCCGTGCGCGAATGGAGCCTGTCGCCCGTCGCGTTCATGGTCGGCACGACGCTCGCGCAGGTGCCGTTCTACACCTTCGCCGTGAGCAGGAGGTGGGCCGCGGTGCGCGAGCTGGGACGGCGGGAGTGGCGGCGCATCCTCGTCTTCGGCGTGCTCTCGCCGCTGTCGTACATCCTCGTGCTGCAGGCCATCACGCTTGCGCCGGTGGCTCTGATCGCACCGCTGCGCGAGGTGAGCGTGGTGCTCGTGAGCCTGTTCGGCGCGTTCGTGCTGCGTGAGTCGCGGCCCGCGTGGCGGATCGCGGCGTCTGTCGTGGTGGTCGCGGGAGTGGTGCTGATCGCGCTCTGAATCCGGATGCCTGGATGCACGATCGCCGCCGTCGCTGTGTCGCCGCCGGCGAACCCTCCCGGGAACAGGAGAACGCGCGGATACAGGACGATCTGCGCAGAAGCATCCTGTTCTGGAGGGATCGCCTGTTCTGGATGCAGCGGTCAGCCGCCGACGGCGCGCAGGTACTGGCCGTCGGCCGAGATGCCCGAGCCCGAGACCGTGAACCGGACGACATCGCCCAGGTAGCGATCCTGCGAGGCCTCGAAGATGCGGCCTTCGACATCTCGCGAGATGCGGCTCAGCCGCAGCAGCGGCGTGCCGACCGGCACGCGCAGCGCCGTGCATCCGCTCGCCGACCTCGACCACGCGATCGGCCTCGCGGCGGCACCGGGGGCACCGCCGCGCATCGGCGTCGTCGCCCGCTGAGCGCTCACGCGGCGGGCAGCGGATACCTCCGCCGCAGCGCCCATCGCTGCACGAGGGTCCAGCTCACGGTCACCACGAGATACAGTGCCGCTGCGAGGGGAACGAACACGGCGAAGACGGCCGTCAGATAGTGCAGCGCGTTCATCATGCCGAGCATGCCGGGGGTCGCGAGCGGACCCTCGGCGGGCACCTGCGGGCGGAACACGCGGCGGGTGATGTCGGCGACGATCGTGATCACCACCAGCACCACCGCCCAGACGAGTGCCGTCGGGGCATCGAGGCCGCCGCCGATCGCGCTGATCAGCGACGATCCCAGCGGCGCGCCGAGCAGATCGTGAGCGAGCAGCTCGTTCGGGTGCCCAGCGATCTCGGGGCGCAGGAACAGGGTGTAGAGGATCCCGACGACCGCCGCCTGCACCGCCAGCGGGAGGCATCCGGCGAGCGGCGACGCCTGCTCGTCACGGTACAGCGCGAGGGTCTCGCGCTGCAGCCGTTCGCGGTCGCTGCCGTGTCGCTGCTGCAGGGTGCGCAGGCGCGGGGCGAGCCGGGCCCGCAGCTGCTCGGCCCTCGCCTGCGAGACGCCGACGGGGATGAGCGCCGCCCGCACGGCGAGCGTGACGAGCATGACGGCCAGCGCGGCGGATGCCGAGCCCCCGATCGGCTCGAGAAGTGCGGAGAGGGCGAGAAGAGCGGAGTACGCGGAATCGAGAAGAAGGGTCAGCGGAGGAAGGGCGAAGATGTCCATGGGTTGTCCGTTCGCAGAAGGAGTGGGTCGGCCGGATGCCGCCAGGACCCGTCCCTCAGCGCAGGACGTGAAGACAGGTCACGCGGCGGGCGCGACGCCGGGCGCTCGCGGACGCGGGTGACCTGCGGCATCCGGATCGCTCTGCGCGAGCAGCGTGGACACATCTATGGCGCGACGCGGGTGCGGCGCCGACCGGATGCCGAAACGCGGCATCAGCACGGCGAGGGCGATCACGAGCACGGTCGCCGCGACGAGGATCGCCGCGATGCCGAGCACGCCGCCCGCTGTGAGCGCATCGGGGAGGGGGACGGCGCCGAGCGCGACGAGCAGCGCGTGCAGCAGCATCCGGATCGCGTCGATCATCACCCCTCCTCTCCGCCCGACGCTACCACCGCCGCCTCTTCCGGACATACGAAGGGCGAGCGATCGCTGCGGATCGCTCGCCCCTCGCACCCTCCGGGGTCTCTCAGCCGTCCTTCACCTCGAGGCCGCCGCCGCTCTGGCCGTCGGCGCGCTCGTCGCGGTAGTCGGGACGCATGGGCTGCGGCGGCTGGTCGTCGAGCTCGCCGCCCTCGCGACCGCCGAACGGACGGCCGTGGTCTGCGTACTCCTCACGCCCGAACACGAGATTCCATCCCGCCACGGTGAAGCGGGCGCCGGTGCGCAGGATCTCGCTGCGGTCGCCCGCCTCACCCGGCGTAGGGTTCGCGTTCATCTCGCCCGCGCCGTGCAGGGTCAGCACGTATTCGTCACGCTCGTCGTGCACGATCGTCGCGTGCACGGCATCGGCATCCGGGATCCGCAGCGAGCAGTCCGCGCCCGATCCGACCGTCACGCGGTCCTCGCGAAGGGGGAAGACGGTGCGGTCGCCTTCAGGGCTGGTGATGCGCAGGTGCGGGTCGCCCGCACCCCACTCGGCGTGGGTCGTCGTCGGCTGCTCGCCGTCGGACTCCGCGAGCTGGTCGAGCTGGTCGTCGATCTCGGGAGCGCTGTGGGCCGGCGATGCGCCGGCGGTGTGCTCGGACATGTGTCCTCCTCTTCCGGGGTTGTCAGGGCTGTCATGCGGATGCTCGGAGTCGCACTTCTCAGCGCGAGATGACCTCGACGGTCTCGCCTGTCGTCGACGGCTCGAGGTGGCGGGCGATGTCGGCCTGGCTGATCATGCCGACCAGGCGGTGATCGTCGAGAACCGGCACACGGCGGATGCGGTGCTCGCGCATGAGGGCGAGCACGCGCTCGATGTCGTCGTCGGGCGCGACCATCACCGGAACCCCGTTGGCGAGGCGACCCGCGTTCGTCGTCTCGGGGTCGAGGCCCGAGGCGATGGCCTTCACGACGATGTCGCGGTCGGTCAGCATCCCCTTCAGCCGCCCGTCCTCACCACAGATGGGAAGAGCGCCGACGTCGAGCTCGCGCATCCTCTCCGCGGCGATCGAGAGCGCGTCGTTCTCGCCGATGCACTGTGCATTCGGCGTCATGATGTCTCGCGTCTGGGTCATGGTCCCGTTCCTCTCGCCTCGTCTTCGCCTGTCTCGATACCTCGACGGTAGACAGCGCCCTCTGCCCGGCTAATGGGGTTGACACGTGGTCGCTCGCGCGTCAACCCTGTTCTGCCGCGGGGGTTCTGCGGCCAGCATCCGGAGTGGGGATGGACTCGCTCGAAGGAGGAGCGCATGTCACAGCAGCAGCCAGGGCGCAGCAGTCTCGGCCCGAAGCTCATGTTCTGGATGTGGATGGGCACGATCGTGGTCGGATTCGCGATCATGCTCGGTGTCGTGGGAAGCGGGCGATGAGAATGAAGAGATTCGTCCGCGACAACGGCCTCAGCCTGTTCTTCTTCGCGATCTTCCTGCTGGCTCTGCTCGGGCAGTCGGCGGCGGGTCTGCTTCGCACCAATCAGGAGCTCGCCGAGCACGGCCAGCCGCTCGAGACGTACTGGTCTTTCGTGTTCTCGAGCGACTTCGTGGTCGACGTCGCCGAGAACTGGCAGAGCGAGTTCCTGCAGTTCCTGCTCTTCATCGCGGCGACCGTCTGGCTGGTCCAGCGAGGGTCACCTGAGTCGAAGAAGCCGGGCGACGAGGGGGTCGACAGCGACGAGAACCAGAAGGTCGGCGCCTACGCCCCCGCCAACGGCCCACGGTGGGCGCGGGTCACCGGCTGGCGTCGCACCGTGTACGAGAACTCGCTCGTGCTCGTCATGGGGGCGATCTTCCTGATGTCGTGGTTCGTGCAGTCGCTGAGCGGGGTCGTGGTGATGAACGAGGAGAACGCGCAGCACGGTGAGCCGGGCATCACCTGGGCGCAGTACATCGTCTCGCCGGAGTTCTGGGACCGCACCCTGCAGAACTGGCAGAGCGAGTTCCTCGCCGTCGGCACGATGGTCGCGTTCTCGATCTTCCTGCGCCAGCGCGGCTCATCGGAGTCGAAGCCCGTCGGCCTGCCGCACGCGGTGTCGGCGCAGGAGTCGGAGTGACCGGGGCTCGGCGGCCCCTCAGTCGGCGAAATTCTCGGGCAGCAGCCGGATGCCCCCGGTCGTGTTCGCCGAGTTCGCGAGCGCAGTGATCCACTCGCTGCTGAGCTCAGGCGGCTCGGGTTCGCCGAAGACGAACTGCAGCGGGATCGAGGGATGCAGCCAGATGGTCGTGCGTCCGGTCGGGTCGGCCGGCGGGTGCTGCCACGACAGGGTGAAGGACTCGTTGCGTCGCAGTTTCATCGCGATCACGACCTTCAGATGAGCGAGCGCACGGTCTTCGATCTCGATGGGAACCGAGTTGCCGCCATAGAAGAGCATTCCCATCTGACTAAGCTAGCCCCAGGGGATGGGGCACGCCATAAGCAGTGCAGGATGTCTGGAGAGGTGCACTTCGTTGGGAAAGTTCGTTTATGAAGGCTCGGTCAAGACCGAGATCGAGGACCGCGCCCTGACGCACCTGCAGCTCGTGATGACCGCGAAGCTGCGCCGCGGGGAGCCGTTCCCGTTCAGCTGGCGGGAAGACGCCAGCGTGGGCGGCGGGCGCACGACTGTCTGGGTGCAGCCGAGCAGCTCGCTGGTGTTCAAGTACTTCGGAAGTCGTCAGCCGGCGATCAACCGCGCCTGGATCGAGGCGCTCGCCTACACCGCCAACACGCCGACCGGCCTGCACATGGTTCCCGAGCCGCCGGACGACCCGAACGCAGGCGTCGAGGGCTGATCGGCCTGAGGATGCACGGGGGCGACGTCACGGTCAACCCCGTGTTGCGCGGGCGTGCGCTTCCCTAGCCTGCTGTCCTCCGACGAGAGGACTTCCCCGCCATGACTCGCATCGGGTTCCACGCCTCGCACGAGCAGCACGCGCCCGGCAGGCTTCTGCGCGACCTCACGCACGCCGAGCGCATCGGATTCGACGAGGCGATGTGCTCCGACCACCTCGCTCCCTGGCTGAAGGCGCAGGGGCAGTCCGGTCACGCCTGGTCGTGGCTCGGCGCCGCTCTCGCCCTCACGCGCTTCCGGATCGGCGTCGTCACGGCGCCCGGTCAGCGCTATCACCCGGTGATCCTCGCGCAGGCGCTCGCCACGCTGAGCGAGATGTTCCCCGAGCGCGTCTGGGCCGCTCTCGGCAGCGGCGAGGCGCTCAACGAGCACGTCACCGGCGACGACTGGCCGCGCAAGGAGGAGCGCGATGAGCGGCTGCGTGCCTCGGCGGATGTGATGCGGCGACTGCTCGCGGGCGAGCAGGTCGACGCCGACGGGCACGTGCGCGTGCACGAGGCGAAGCTCTGGTCGCTGCCCGAGACGCCCCCGCCGCTGCTGGCCGCCGGCATCAGCACGCGCACCGCGACGGAAGTCGCGAGGTGGGCCGATGGGCTGATCACGGTCGGCGCCGATCCCACCGCCACAGCGCAGACGCGAACGGCGTACCGGGAAGCAGGAGGCCGGGGAGATCTGCTGCTGCAGATCCACATCAGCCTCGAGCACACAGAGGAGCATGCTCTCGCTGCGGCGCGCGAGCAGTGGGCGCAGGCGACAGTGCCCCCTCAGCTCATGTGGGAGCTGCACGACCCGGCGGAGTTCGAGGCGCACGCCGACCCGACCGATCAGAAGCTGCGCGAGGCGGTCGTCGTCGGCTCCGACGCGGCCGATGTCGCCGATCGCATCGCCGCCGTCGCCGACGGATTCGACGGGGTGTTCCTGCATCAGGTCGGACGAGATCAGCGCGGCTTCCTCGACCGCTGTGAGCGGGAGCTGCTGCCGCTGCTGCGGGAGCGGCTGTGAACCCCGCCGACACCAGCGACCTGTGGTGGCGCACCGCCGTCATCTACTGCCTCGATGTCGAGACCTTTCAGGACTCCGACGGCGACGGGCACGGTGACTTCGCGGGGCTGACCCGCCGCATCGACGACCTCGACGCTCTGGGCGTGACCTGCATCTGGCTCATGCCCTTCCAGCCGACACCGGAGCGCGACGACGGCTACGACATCTCAGACTTCTACAGCGTCGACCCCCGCTTCGGTGATCTCGGCCGCGTGGTCGAGGCCATCCGCGTGGCTCACGACCGCGGCATCCGGGTGGTGATCGATCTCGTCATCAACCACACCTCCGACCGTCATCCCTGGTTCGTGTCGGCCCGGCGCTCGCGCACCTCCCGGTTCCGCGACTACTACGTCTGGCGCGACAAGCCGCCGCGCAAGAAGGAGCAGCTCGTGTTCCCCGGCGAGGAGACGAGCATGTGGGAGTACGACGAGCGCACCGAGCAGTACTTCCGGCACAGCTTCTACCGCCACCAGCCCGACCTCAACTTCGCGAACCCCGAGGTGCGGGCCGAGGTCGCCCGCATCATCGGCTTCTGGCTGAAGCTCGGCGTCGACGGCTTCCGCGTCGACGCAGTGCCGTTCCTGATCACCGGTGAGGGTGTCGCCGATGAGCAGGATCCCCACTCGTTCCTGCGCGAGTTGCGTCGCTTCGTCAGCAGGCGCGAAGCCTCGGCGATGCTGCTCGGCGAGGTGGGGCTCTCGCATGAGGAGCAGCTCGCCTACTTCGGCGACGAGGGCACCGAGCTCGATCTGCAGTTCGACTTCCTCACGACGGCGAAGCTGTTCCTCGCGCTGAGCCGCCAGCAGGCGACCCCGCTCGCGGAGGTGCTCGCGGCGCGGCCGACGGTCGACGCGAGACACGGATGGGCGATCTTCCTACGTCATCACGACGAGCTGAACCTCGGGCTGCTCGATGAGGCTGAGAAGCAGGAGGTGTTCGACGCCTTCGCCCCCGAACCCGATCAGCGCATCTACGGCCGGGGCATCGTGCGCCGTCTCGCGCCCATGCTCGAGTCGGATCCCCGTCGGCTGCGCCTCGCGTACAGCCTGCTGTTCTCGCTGCCGGGCGCGCCCATGATCTTCTACGGCGAGGAGATCGGGATGGGTGAGCTGAGCACGGATCTCGGCAGGGGAGCGGTGCGCGGGCCCATGCAGTGGGACGCCGGCCCCCTCGGCGGCTTCACCACCTCGAGGCCGTCGAAGCTGCGCCGGCCGGTCGCCGGGGGAGCGTACGCGCCGGCTCATGTGAATGTGCACGACCAGCGCCGCGACCCCGACTCGCTGTGGTCGTTCGTGGCGCTGCTCGCCGACCGCTACCGCTCCACCCCCGAGATCGCGTGGGGAGAGGTGCGGGTTCAGGATGCCGGTGATCCGCGCGTGCTCGTGCATCAGGCCACCTACGGGGACGTCACCTTCGTGGCGGTGCACAACTTCTCTGCCGAGCCGGTGACCGCGCATCTCGAGCCTCTGGCTCAGGGATGCACGGCCACCGTGCTGCTCGAGCATTCTGGCAGCGCCCCGCAGGGCGAGCACGCCGAGCAGCTGCTCGACGGCTACGGGTTCCGCTGGTTCCGCATCTCACCCGATGCGGGATCGGTCGCCTGACCGCTCTGCTCGCGCACCTCGCCCGCGGGGGCCTCGGTGCGCAGGTCGCCGGGTGCGTCGCCCGAGTGCTGCGATCCGTCGCCCTCGGCGAGGTCGCCCTGCCCGTCTTCGCCGAGTTCGGCGTCGAGCGGAGCGTCGCCCTGCGAATCGGGCTGAAGGTCGGGCCGTCCGGCGACCGCGGCGTCGGCAGCGGGCACCTCGTCATGACGGTTCGTGCGCAGGTGCTCGGCGGGGTCGGGGTTCTCGGTGTTCATCGAGTCCTCGGTGCTGTCGCCGGTGCTCATGTACTCGTTGCTCATGGCGGTGTCCTTTCGTCGTCTTCCCAGCGTGGGGGGAGTGGCCGACCGGGGCACGCCCCTTGACAGCATCCGGCTGCACCGCCCTCGCGCGTGCGCTGGATGACGCGAATAGTCAACCCCCTGGCCGGGACGAGGCTCCCGGGAGAGGGTGGGCACACTGGCAGCAGTGCCGGTGCTCCCCCAGAAACTGCAGAGAGGCGCACGATGAGCGACACCACCCCAGATCCTCGCCACCAGCACCACGACGAGAACTTCCCCCCTCAGCAGCAGACCCAGCCCGGCCTCACCGACGAGACCGCGCCCACGCCCGACCACGGCGAGTCCAGCTATGAGGGGCATGGCCGCCTCGCAGGCCGTCGCGCGCTCATCACCGGAGGCGACTCGGGCATCGGCCGCGCCGTCGCCATCGCGTTCGCCCGTGAGGGCGCCGATGTCGCGATCGTGCACATGCCGGAGGAGCAGAAGGATGCCGATGACACGGTCGCCCTCATCACCGACGCAGGGCGGCAGGGGCTCAGCATCGCAGGAGACCTGCGCGACGAGCAGTTCGCCGAAGAGGCGGTCACCCGTGCACGGGAGACCTTCGGCGGTCTCGACATCGTCGTGCTCAACGCGGCCTACCAGCATGACGTCGACGGCTTCGAGACATTGAAGTCCGAAGAGATGCGGCGCGTGTTCGACACCAACCTGCTCGGCACGCTCTTCACCGCGCGCGCCGCGTACCCCCACCTCGAGGAGGGCGCGAGCATCATCGTGACCGCCTCGATCCAGGCCTACAACCCGTCGCCGGGTCTGATCGACTACGCCATGACGAAGGCCGCCCAGGTGGCCTTCGTCAAGGCACTGGCATCCGAGGCGGGTGAGCGCGGCATCCGCGTGAACGCCGTCGCACCGGGGCCCATCTGGACCCCGCTCATCCCGGCCACCGGCTGGGACGACACGAAGGTCGAGCAGTTCGGCAGCGACACTCCGCTGGGCAGGGCCGGTCAGCCGGCCGAGCTCGCCGGGGCATACGTGTACCTGGCCGCAGCCGAGTCTTCGTACACCTCGGGCACGGTGCTCGCGGTGACAGGAGGTAAGGCGCTGTGACTGTCATGATCGACGACCCCAAACCGGGCACCCCTCACGGGGACTGGGAGCTCACCTCACTCGGCCGCGACAGCTGGCGCATCTGCGACCCCGCACGGCGTCACGCCGACGCCGACTGCCTGATCGCGTACGTCGACCGCTCGCCGACGGGCGTGCTCGATGTGCTGTGGCTGCGCACGCCGTGCCCGCGCACGACCCGCTTCCGCGGATTCCGCGAGCTGTTCGAAGCGCTCGACCTCGCGGTCGCCAACGCATCGAACCGGTCGCAGAAGCCGTCGCCCATCCCGGGCAGACGGCCGCTCTGAGCGGTGCGCCGCTGACGTGACGAAGCGCTCGGACCACGGATCCGAGCGCTTCGCGCTGTCGTGTCCCGCACTGCGCACTTAGGGGGAGGGGGCGCGCAGTGCGGGATGTGAAGACGTTAGGCGCTCGACGTCATAGGTGCACGGGGGTTGACGAATCGGCCGGGTCGATGCGAAGACGCTGAAACACAGGCGGACCGCGGGCGTAGCCTCGGAGCATGAGTGATCTGCGCAACGCCGACCTGCGTGAGCTGCTTAGCATCCGGCATCCCGTCGTGCTCGGGCCGTTCGGCGGACTCTCGTCTGTCGCACTGACGGCAGCGGTGAGCGAAGCGGGCGGGCTGGGATCGTACGGTCTGTACGGGTATGACGGCCAGCGCATCCGTGAGACGGTCGCAGCGCTGCGCGCAGCGACCCCCGCGCCCTTCGCCCTGAACATCTGGCTGCCGACCGGCGACGAGGTCGCCCCGGGAGCCGAGCACGACCGCCAGGCGGCCGCGCTCGCCGACTTCTTCGACGAGGTCGGCATCGACCCGCCCGCCCGGCCCGAACGGTACCTGCCGAGCCTCGACGAGCAGCTCGACGCGATCTGGCAGGCAGCCCCCGCAGCCCTGAGCGTGGTCTTCGGCGTCCCCTCGGCGGAGCTGGTGGACGAGGCCCGCAGTCGCGGCATCCGGGTCATCGGCACCGCGACGACGGTCGCCGAAGCGCAGGCGCTCGACGCCGCCGGGGTGGACGCGATCGTCGCCACCGGCGCCGAGGCCGCCGGGCACCGGGTGTCGTTCCTGCGCCCGGCCGAGGAATCTCTCGTCGGGCTCATCTCGCTGCTGCCGCAGGTCGTGGATGCAGTGCGCGTGCCCGTCATCGCGGCCGGCGGCATCGCCGACCGCCGCGGAGTCGCCGCCGCATTCGCGCTCGGCGCATCGGGAGTTCAGGTGGGCACGTCGTTCCTGGTCACCGACGAGTCGGCCGCCAGCGCCGCGCACCGTGCGGCGATCCGCTCCACGGCGGCAGACGAGAGCGTGCTCACGCGCGCGATGAGCGGGCGCCTGGCGCGGGGGGCCGCCAATCGCGCCGTGCGCGAGATCGAGGCATCAGGAGCCATCGCCCCGTTCCCGGCGCAGAACTGGCTGACCGGTCGATTCCGTGCCGTCGCGGGGCAGCGAGGGATGGGCGAGCTGCAGTCGCTGTGGCTCGGGCAGTCGGCGCCGCTGGCGCGCGGACGAACGGCGGCTGAGGTGTTCGCCGAGCTGGTGGCCGGCGTCCCGGCCTGACCGCGGCGACCTCCCGCTTCTACGGTCTGGCGCCCGCCTGCGGTCAGAGGATGACGGTCGAGCGGCCGTGCACGATCACGCGGTCCTCAGCGTGCCACTTCACGGCGCGGGCGAGCACGTAGCGCTCGACGTCCGCGCCCCGACGCTGCAGCTCAGCCGCCGACTCGGCGTGCGTCACCCGGGTGACGTCCTGCTCGATGATCGGACCCTCGTCGAGGTCTGCGGTCGCATAGTGCGCGGTCGCCCCGATGAGCTTGACGCCCCGGTCCTTCGCGCGGGCGTACGGGTTCGCGCCGATGAACGCGGGCAGGAACGAGTGGTGGATGTTGATCACCGGGGCACCGAGGCGCTCGATGAACCCGTCGGTGAGGATCTGCATGTACCGCGCGAGCACGACGAGGTCGACGTTGCCCTGCAGCAGCTCGATCTGGCGTGCCTCCATCGCCGCCTTGTCGCCCGAGGGGATGTGCACGAAGGGCACTCCGAACGACCGCACCGACTCGGCGAGATCGGGGTGGTTCGAGATGACCATCGTCACGTCGATGTCGAGCTCGCCGCGCTGCGTGCGCCACAGCAGCTCCATCAGGCAGTGGTCGTACTTCGAGACGAAGATCGCGACGCGCTTGCGCTTCGCGGTGTCGTGCAGCGACCACTCCATTCCGAAGCGCTCGGCGACCTCGCCGATCGACGCCTCGAGCTCGGGGCGCTTGGCGGCGAGACCGTCGAGGTGGATCACGGTGCGCTGGAAGAACCGGCCGCCCTCCTCGTCGGTGGAGTGCTGGTCGAGCGAGATGATGTTCGCCCCGTGCGACGCCAGCACTCCGGCGACGGCCGCGACGATGCCGGGCTGGTCGTCGCAGGCGATGAGAAGGCGTGCGGTGTCGGTCTGCGGCATGGTTGCTCCTCAGCTGGGGTGTCTGTCGATTCTGCCCGCATCATGCCGGTGGCGCCCAATCGTTACCCTGGAGAGATGGGCGCCACCGAGGATCTGCTGCGGGATGCACGCGCGCGTCTGGCCCAGGTGCCGCGCGAGGCGCTGGGTCGCGAGCGCACCTCGCGCTGGCGTGCCGACCGGATCGTGCGAGCCGGATCCGCCTGGCACCTCGGCGTTCTGCTGCTCACCGACGACGGCGTGCTGTCGACGGCCGAGATCGTGCGCGCCGCAGAAGAGGTGCGCCGCGGATACACGGCCGAGTCGGCGCGTGCACGGGCCGAGCGACGAGCGCAGGCCCGCCGGGGCGGCTTCGCCGAGGGTGAAGTGGTGCACGTGGGCTGGCAGGAGCTCGACGTCGCCGCGGTCGATTCCGGCGCGGCATCCGGCCCTCTGGCGCTGGTCGACGGCGTGCCGAGCGTTCGCTGGTCGCCCGGCGGTGCGCTCGTGCCGCTGCGGGGCTACCTCGACGAGCGCATCGCGCTCGCGCTGGGCGGCTGACGCTGCGGCTGCGCCCCAGGAGCGGCTCGCGCCGGCCTGGAGGTCAGCCGATGAGGCGGGGGAAGCGGGCGAGCAGGTCGTCGCCGTCGACGGATGCGTCGAGGATGGCCCGCTCGGTGCGGTCGTAGTCGCGCGGGTCGAAATAGCCCGACGCGCGGTACACGGCCATCCGGTCGGCGAAATCCTGCGGCGATGCCTCGGGGTGGAACTGCGTGGCATACAGCCGCTCGCCCACGCGATACGCCTGCACCTCGCACGCGTCGTTGGTCGCCAGCAGCACGGCTCCCGGGGGTGTCTCGCGAGCGCTCTCCTTGTGGGCGGTGAACACCGACAGGCTCGGCGCGCTCGGACCGAAGAGCGGGTCTTCGGCACCGGCGTCGGTCAGGCGCACGGTGGTCGCAGTGGCCTGCTCTGGCTGGTCGGTGTGCACCTCGCCGCCCAGCATGCGCGTGACGACGCCGATCCCGTAGCACGTGAACATCGCCGTTGCCTCGCCGTCGAGCACCCGGGCCGCGATGCGCTCGAGATCGTGCTCCACCGCCCTCTGGTGCTGACCCTTGTCGGCATCCGTGACATTGAACGGCGATCCGCCGATGACGAACCCGTCGTACTGCTCCCACTCCACGGTCTCGAGCGAGGCGTGCAGCAGGTCGAGGCGATCCAGCATCCCGAGGCCGAGTCCGCGACGGAACGAGCGGTGCTCGGCGTCAGCCGCACTCCGCTCGGGTCGAACGCACACGTACAGCACCGATGACATGCGCCGAGTCTATTGGCCCCCATGCGGGTGGCCGGGCGGGAGCGTGCGGCAGGTGACTCAGCGTGACGAGTTCGCGGTGCGGCCGCGCACGATGCCGACGAAGGTCTCGACGTCGGCAGTGGTCTTCTCGCGCGGCCAGGCGAGCGCGACGGTCGACGTTCGTCCGCCCACCAGCGGCCGGTACTCGGCGTCCTTGCGCTGGTGCAGCCGCGCGAGCGACATGGGCACGATCAGGATGCCGACTCCCGTGGCCGCCGTCGCCACCGCGTCGGCGGTGGTGGCGATGGTCGGGAACGAGGGGGCGACGGTGGGCAGGTCGAGGGGGCCGAGCACGTCATCGCCTGGCGTGATCAGCACCTGGCCGACGAGGTCGTCGGCCGTGAGTTGGTCGGTCGCCATCAGGAACGAGTCGGCGGATGCCACGACCACGGGCACCTCGTCGTAGAGCGGGATCACGTGCAGCTCGTCCCTGTCGTCGAGGGGAAGGCGCACGAGTGCCGCGTCGAGCTCGTCGACGGCCGAGCGCTGATCGGCGACCGCGATCGGCACGAGCTCGATGTCGACGTGGGGCATCCGCTCCTTCCATGCATCCACCCACTTGCCCGGCGTCGCTCCGGGGATCACGCCGAGGCGGAAGGTGCGGGGCGTCTCGTCGACCGGCGGAAGGGGTGCCGGCTGCGCGGAAGGACGCGGTGCGCGCTTCGGCGCGGGCTTCTGTCCGCCCTTCTGCGTGGGCTTGGCGGGCTTCGCCGGGCGCGGCCTGCCGCCCTTGGATGCGCGTCGCCGGTCGTTCTTCACCGGTTCAGCGTACCCGCCGCGGCATCACGGCCGGGGCCGGAGCGCCACGCAGCAGCGCCCGGTGTGCGGCTCGCCGTGCGCGCTGAGGTGCGTGCAGCCGAGTCCATCGATCACGCCGCCGAGCAGCGAGAGATTCGCCGAGCAGATCAGCTCGGTATGATCGCGGGCGAGAGAGTCGAACGGGCAGTTGGCGAGGATCACGGCCTCGCCGCCCTCGCCCGATTCGCTGCGCGGCTCGTAGCCGTGGGCCGTCAGCACCGCCGTCAGACGCGCCGATTCGTCGTCGGGGGAGCGGACGGCGGCGGCGATCGCGCGCCCCTCTTCGTGCGCGACCTCGGCCAGGGCGTCCCGCAGGGGCATCCCGTCGCCGGCCCGCTCGATCGCACCTGCGAGCACGTGCCCGACGAGGTCGTAGCGACGCTCGGGCAGCGAGATGCTCACCGTGCTCGGCGCGCGCCGGTACAGCTTCGACGGACGACCGGCGCCGGGGCCGCTGCGTCCGCTCAGACGCCGGAACTCGGTCTCGAGAAGCCCGGCCTCGACGAGCTTGTCGAGATGGAAGCGCGCCATGTGCGTCGGCACGCCCAGAGCGGCCGCCGCAGCTTCCCTGGTCACCGCATCGGGCTGGCTGACGACGTGCTCGTAGAGCGCCCGTCGTGTCTCGTCAGCGAGGGCGCCAATGCTCGAGGCGCGCGCGGTGATGTCCATGATGCCTCTCCGAGACCAGAGCCTGGAGGCCCCGGATTCTAATTCCGATGGTAACCACTTTTAGAAAGGATGGCTCGGAGACGTTCGGCGCACATCCGCCACAACTTCGGAGAACCTGCCGTGAAACCGTGCCGTTGGCCGAGCGCAGCGGTCACACGGTGCGAATCTCCGGAGTTATGACAGCCCGCCCGCCCGCAGACGCAGAAGAGCCCGCCAGTCTGCGCGACCAGGCGGGCTCTTCGGGCAAGGGGCTCAGGCTGCCAGCCAGAGACCCTTCCGGTCAGTGATGACCGTGAGACCAGGGGCGACGCTCTCGTCGTGCCCGATGCGGGTGCCGCGTGCGACCTGCGCTCCGGCGCCGATCTCGGTGCGAACGCCGATCCAGGCGCCGTCGCCGACGGCTGCTCCTGCGCCGATGTGCGCGTGCGCGTCGATCCGCACGTTCTCGCCGATCACGGCATCCGGTTCGACCCAGGCGCCGCGCGCGACCCTTGCTCCAGCGCCCACCCGGGCGCCGGGTTCGACATAGGCACCGGCCTCGATGAGAGCCTTCGGATGCACCTTCGCGCCGTGCGCGACGAGTCCGCGTCCGTTGGCGTGCTTGCGGTATCGCAGCGTGGCGCCCTGGTCGTCCTCGATATCGATGTAGTTCTTGCCCACGTTTCCTCCCGTGTCCGGAGTCTTCCGGATATATGTACAACCGGGAGGGGGCTTGATTCATTCCCCGTTTGGGATTAGCTCACCGCTGGCAGTTCGGGCACCAGAACGTGATGCGCTCACGGGTCGGGTCGGCGCCCAGTTCGCCCTTGCGGATGGGCGTTCCGCAGCGTCGGCACGAGCGCCCCGCCCGGCCGTAGACCCAGTCGGTGAACCCGCGTCTCGCGTCGCCGGTGAAGGTGCGATCGACGCGATTGCGATTCGCTCGGATGGTGCGCACGCCCAGGTCGAGCAGAGCGGGAACATCGACCTCGGATGTCGGCGTCTCGGGCCTGACGCCACGCAGGAACAGGAGCTCGGCGGCGTACTCGTTGCCGAAGCCGGCCACGTTGCGCTGGTCGAGGAGCGCCACGTGGATCTCGCGGGTGTCGGCGCTGAGCCGCCGGATCGCCTCGTCGAGATCCCAGTCGTCTGCGAGCGGATCGGGGCCGAGGTAGTCGACCAGCTCGCCCTCGTTGCGCGTGGGCACGAGCTTGACCTCGGCGATGTCGACCCCGACCGCTTCGTGCGTCGCGGTGCCGACGATCGCGCGCACCTTGAACGCCGGGTGCCGCCACTTCTCGCCGGGCCGGTAGATGAACCAGCTGCCGTCCATGCGCAGATGGGAATGCAGGGTGTACTCGCCGATGCGCATGAGCAGGTGCTTGCCGCGGGGCACGACGTCGTGCACGACCTGGCCGGTGAGGTCGGCGGTCGCCAGACGGGGCACGCGCAGGTCGAAGCGCGTCACCTCCTGGCCGCGCAGGGCGGCATCGAGACGATGCGCAGCGCGGAAGATCGTGTCGCCCTCAGGCACCGGACGCCCCCGTTCGCCGAGCGAGCAGGTCACGCGCCAGCAGGGTGGCTCCTGCGACCGCGGTCGGCATGATGAACACCGCGCCGAGCGGAACCATGAAGCACAGCTGCGTCGCGGCGCCGAAGCCCAGCAGCCGTGCACGGCGCCCCGCGAACAGGCGCGAGCGCTCGGCGGTCGGGATGTCGCGCGCGTTCAGCGCCCGTCCGGTGAGCTCGCGCGCGAGCAGGCGACCCGTGAGCAGCACGCTCGTCACGGCCGCGAGGGGTGCGCCGACGAGCGGGATGAAGCCGATCGCCAGAGCGAGCAGGGCGACGAGGGCGCCGAGCGCGACCAGCCGGATGCTCTCGCCCAGAGCCACGAGGAAGCCGCCATCGTCCTCGGGGACATCGCCGCCGAGGTCGGTCTCGATCGCTCGCCAGATGCGCTGATAGAACGGATCGCCGATGAGCAGGGTGAGCGCGGTGAAGGTCACGCTGGCGAGCACGAGCACCGCGATGGCCGCCACCACGCCGAGGGCGGTGCGCAGGGCATCCCTCCAGAACGGGTCCCATCCGTCGGCGAACGGCGTCGCCCATGCGGTGATGCCGCCCAGGTTGAGCAGCAGTGGGACAATGACGGCCGCGAGCAGGGCGAGAGCGATCAGACCGGGCACCAGCCCGAGGGCCATCAGGCCGGGGCGGCGCTTCCAGTAGCCGAACCCGTGCCCGAGGAAGCGGATGCCGGTGAAGAACTCGCTGACCATGGGGAAAGTCAATCAGACGGCTTTGCGCAGGGCGTAGCCGCGCGGGGTCGCCACGAACCCCGCCTCCTGCAGCGCGAAGGCGAACGGGGTGCCGTAGACGCCCTCGCCGTTGATCTTCTCGACGGTGAGCGTCTCGAGCCGGCGGGCGCGGGCTGTTGCGGCGAGATCGCCGGCCGCAGCCTTCAGCACCTCTGGTTCGTCGTCGAAGGCGAGCACGGTGCGGCCGCCCCGCTCGAGATAGAGCACGAGCTCGCCGTCGACGAGCACGACGAGACCGCCGGCCTTGCGGCCTGGCCGGTGCGACACGCTCTCGAGCCGCGGCCACGCGAGTGCTGCGCCGTAGGGGTTGGCGGGGTCGGTCGCGGCGAGAGTGACGGCGTTGCGCGGCGGCGGGTCGGAGAGCGCGGCGAAGGTGCGCAGGCGGTCGACGGTGGTGGATGCGGCGAACTGGGCCGCCCCGAGCTTCTCGATGACGTATCCGCGGCGGCAGTGCCCGGCCTCTTCGAAGCCGGCCAGCACGCGGTACACCTGGGCGAAGCCACCTGGTACCCCTTCGGCCTGCACGGCGCCGCGGGTGACGACGCCGTAGCGGTCGAGCAGCAGACCGGCGGTGACCGTCGCGCGACGTGCGGCATCCGGATCGGTGTCGGGCAGCACCGCCCACCGGCCGCCGGCTCCGGCGGTGCTCGGCTGTGCGGCTGGTCTGGCGAGCGAGATGCCGCGGTAGGTGCGCGTGCGCGGGGCGCGCCGCGCGGTCTTGTGCGCCTGCGACCCGCCCGCGATGAGGGCCCGCACCGGCGCGAACGTGTCGTTGGTGATGTGCCCCTGCCACGCCAGCGACCACAGCGCCTCGACCACCGACTGCTGATTCTCGGCAGCGGTCATCATCTTGAGGGGGCCGGCGAAGGAGGCACCGCTCAGCCGCAGGGCGTCGAGCACCTTCTCTTCCAGCGAGCCCGACGCGGGCGGCTCTTCTGGCACGGGCAGAGTGAAGGGAGCGAGGTCGGCGGGGTGCAGCGAGATCCAGCCGTCGCGACCGGGCAGCGAGCCGTGCCCGGCCCAGACGACCTCGCCCGACGCGGTGAGCTCATCGAGCAGCGCGGGGGAGTAGTCGCGCACGCGACCCGGCAGAACGAGCGACTCCCATGCGCTGGCGGGGATCGGCACGCCGGCGAACTGCTCGATGACGCTGAGCACGCCGTCGACGCCCTCGGTCGGACGCGTGAGGTGCTGCCAGTCGGGCAGGAAGCGCGCATACGCCTGGGGGCTGACCGGCTCGACGCTGCCTCGGATCGCGGCCAGCGAGCGCATGCGCAGGCGGCGCATCACCTCGACGTCGCACCACTCCTTCGATCCGTCGGAGGCGGTGGCCCCGCCCGAGGATGCCGGCAGGAAGAAGCCGCTGGTCAGCCGACCCGCGGACTCCAGTCGCTGCAGGGTGTGCCGCGCGACGGCAGCGCCGATGCCGAAGCGACCGGCGACATCGTCGGTCGTGAACGGGCCGTGCGTGCGCGCGTGGCGTGAGACGAGATCGCCGAGAGGATCGGCGACCGGTTCGAGGAAGGCCACGGGGATGCCGGTGGGCAGTGCCACCCCGAGCGCATCGCGCAGACGGCCCGCATCTTCGATGACGGCGATGCGGGACTGCCCGGCGATCGTCACCGGGATGGCGCGACGGGCGGTGACGAGCTCGGCGAGGAGGCCGGCGGCGACCTCGGGCGTCGCGGAAGCGGCGTCGGATCCATCGCCTTCTGGTGCCGTCGCAGCGGCGCCCTCGAGCCGCAGCGCCACCTCCTCGGCGTCCAGAGGGCCGAGCATGCGCAGCAGATCGGCGACGCCCTCGACGCCGCGCACCCGTCGCTGCGGGTCGAGCCGCTGGGCCTCCCGCTCGAACTGGGCGATCACGTCGGGGTCGAGCAGCTCGCGCATCTCGACCGTGCCGAGCAGCTCGCCGAGCAGAGCGGGGTCGACAGACAGCGCGGCCGCCCGGCGCTCGGCCAGGGGAGAGTCGCCCTCGTACATGAACGCGCCGACGTAGCCGAACAGCAGGTCGCGCGCGTAGGGCGATGGTTGCGCTGGTTCGGTCTCGACGAGCCGGATGCGCCGCTCGGCGATGTCGGTGATCAGACGGCGCAGCGAGGGCAGGTCGTAGACGTCCTGCAGCACCTCGCGCAGCGTCTCAAGGATCACCGGGAAGGTCGGATGCCGGCGCGCCACCTCGAGCAGCTGCGCCGAGCGCTGCCGCTGCTGCCACAGCGGGGTGCGCTTGTTCGGATTCATGCGGGGCATGAGCAGCGCGCGGGCCGCGCACTCGCGGAAGCGGGAGGCGAACAGCGCAGAGCCGCCGACCTCGGCCGTGACGATCTGCTCGAGCTCATCGGCATCGAAGACGAAGAGGTCGGCTCCCGGAGGCTGCGCATCGGCATCCGGGATCCGCACGATGATGCCGTCGTCACTCGCCACCGCCGAGCCCTCGACGCCGAGGCGCTCGCGCACGCGCGCGTTGAGCGCCAGCGCCCACGGTGCATGCACCTTCATGCCGTAGGGGGAATGCAGGATGATCCGCCAGTCGCCGACCTCGTCGCGACCTCGTTCGACCGTCAGCGTGCGGTCGGTCGGCAGGGTGCCGGTGGCCTCTCTCTGCTCGGTCAGATACCCCATGAGGTTGTCGCGCGCGCGTTCGTCGAGCCCCGCGTCGATCAGGCGCTGCTGCGCCTTCGCGGGCTGGGCGGTCGAGACCTCTCGCGAGAACCGGCCGAGGGCCTCGCCGAGCTCGAACGGGCGCCCGATGCCGTCGCCGTGCCAGAACGGCACCTTGCCCGGCTGACCGTAGGCGGGCAGCACGTTGACCCGATCGTGGGTGATCTCGGCGATGCGCCAGCTCGTGGTGCCGAGCGTGAAGACGTCGCCGACGCGGGACTCGTAGACCATCTCCTCGTCGAGCTCGCCGACCCGCGCGCCCGACGTCTCGCCCGCGACGAAGACGCCGAACAGCCCGCGATCGGGGATCGTGCCGCCGCTGGTCACCGCGATGCGCTGTGCTCCAGGCCGGCCGGTCAGCGTGCCGGCATCCCGATCCCACACGACCCGAGGGCGCAGCTCGGCGAACTCGTCTGACGGGTACTTGCCGGCGAGCAGGTCGAGCGTGGCCTCGTAGGCCGAGCGGGGCAGGGTCTGGAACGGGGCGCTGCGCCGTACGGTCTCGAACCACTCCTCGACCGAGATCGAGTCGAGCGCGCAGGCCGCGACGGTCTGCTGGGCGAGGATGTCGAGTGGATTGCGCGGCACGGCGATCGCCTCGATCTGCCCCGCGAGCATCCGCTCGGTGACGATGGCGGTGTGCAGCACGTCGCCGCGGTGCTTGGGGAAGAGCGATGCCCGGCTGATCTCGCCGACCTGGTGCCCGGCCCGGCCGACGCGCTGCAGACCCGAAGCCGCCGACGGCGGCGCCTCGACCTGGATGACCATGTCGACCGCACCCATGTCGATGCCCAGCTCGAGGCTGCTCGTCGCGACGACGCAGCGCAGCACGCCCGACTTCAGCTCGTCTTCGACGATCGCCCTCTGCTCCTTCGAGACCGAGCCGTGGTGGGCTTTCGCGAGCACCGGTTCGGCACCGGCGGCGCCGGACTGCGGCACCCCTGCGGCTGCTCCGGACAGCGCCGCGGGTTCGGGAACCGGCATCCCCATCCGCTCGGCGTAGATCTCGTTGAGCCGGCCCGTCAGCCGCTCGGCGAGCCGCCGCGAGTTCGCGAACACGATGGTCGAGCGGTTCTCGAGCACCTTGTCGACGATGGCCTCTTCGACGTGGGGCCACACCGATCCGGTGATCTCGGTGTACTCGGCCGGCTCGTCGGCCGCCGCTGCGGCACCGGGCGGCGGGGGAGGGTTGCGCATGTCGTCGATAGGCACGACCACCCCGAGCTCGAACGTCTTCACGGCACGCGGGGCGACGATGTCGACCGGCGCCGAGCCGCCCAGGAACCGCGCGACCTCGTCGATCGGACGCACGGTCGCCGACAAGCCGATGCGCTGCGCCGGGCCGTCGGCGCCCCGCGCCGTGCGCAGCGCGTCGAGCCGCTCGAGGCTGACCGCGAGGTGAGCGCCGCGCTTGGTCGCGGCGACCGCATGCACCTCGTCGATGATCACGGTGTGCACGTTCTGCAAGGTGTCGCCCGCACGGCTGGTGAGCATGAGGTACAGCGACTCGGGGGTGGTGATGAGGATGTCGGGCGGGTCGCTCACGAGCTTGCGTCGGTCGCTCGACGTCGTGTCGCCCGAGCGCACGCCCACCGTGATCTCGGGGGCGGGCAGGCCGAGCCGCCGCGCCGACTGGCCGATGCCGATCAGGGGCGAGCGCAGGTTTCGCTCGACGTCGACGCCGAGGGCCTTCAGCGGCGAGATGTAGAGCACGCGCGTGCGTGAGGTGCGCTCTTTGGCATCCGCACCGCCGTCGGGCGCGGCCGTGCGCTCGCGGAAGACGCTGTCGATGGCCCAGAGGAACGCCGAGAGCGTCTTGCCCGATCCGGTGGGAGCGACCACGAGCGCGTTGCGCCCGGCCGAGATCGCGTTCCACGCGCCGGCCTGCGCCGGTGTGGGCGCATCGAACGCCCCGCGGAACCAGTCCTGTGTCGCGGGGGTGAATCTGTCGAGCACGTCGCTCATCCCTCCATCATCGTCTGCCCCTCCGACATCGGCGCGGAGCTTGCCCTCGACAACGTCGGAGGGGTAGGGGATGCTGGCCGCATGGCGCACACGACGAACTACATCAGCACGTTCATCGAGGTCAGCGACGACTGCCCGGCGCAGCACGGCGTCGAGCCGCCGATCGCCGAGAACCTGTCGATCGCCGCCCTGCACTACCGACTGCTCAGCGGAGAGCCGTACACGCGCACCTCCGACGACGTGCTCTTCGAGACGCATGCGCTGCGCAAGGGCATCGACCCCGACGATGCCGAGGCCAGGGCCGAGTTCTTCTCGAAGGGGCAGGCCTGCCTGCGCGCCTCGCCCCTGAGCAAGCGGTACGGCTGGGGCACGCACCACGACGAGCACGGCCGCGTCGCGATGTTCCCGCGCGACTCCGACGAGTACGCCGCGCTCGCCGCAGACCCGTCGCTCGATCACAAGCGGGCGATGCGCTCGAGCCGCCGCAACTGAGCGGGTCACGGGAGGACGGCCAGGACAGACCCCGGCCGTCCTCACGTGTATCAGCCGACCTCGGTGAGCCCGCCCTCGGCATCCAGCTCCAGAGTCAGATCGAGTCCGAGGCGGGCGAGGAACGCGTCGTCGTGGCTGACGACGAGCACGGCACCGCGATAGGCGCGCAGCGCCTCGACCAGCTGGTCGGCGGTGTCGAGATCGAGGTTGTTGGTCGGCTCGTCGAGCACGACCAGATGCGGTGCCGGATCGGCGAGCAGCAGCTTCGCCAGCGCGACGCGGAAGCGCTCGCCACCCGAGAGGGCGCCGACCGGCCGGTCCATCGTCGCGCCGCGGATCAGGAACCGGGCGAGCCGGTTGCGCAGCTCCTTGTCGGGCACGTGCGGTGCGGCCGCGGCGATGTTCTGCACCACCGAGGCGCTGTCGTCGAGCCCGTCGATCCGCTGCGAGAGGTACCCGATGCGGTCGGTGTGCGGTTCGCAATTCAGGAGAACGGGCCGCAGAACCTCGGGAACGGCGGCGTCCGACCCGGATCCGGCGGGATCTCCTGAGTTGTGTGCACCGGATGCCACCAGCCGGCGCAGCAGGGTCGTCTTGCCCACTCCGTTGCGGCCGATGAGCGCCACCCGCTCCGGACCCTGCACGATCCACGAGCGCTCACCGTCGCCGATCGTCGCGATGCGGCGCGACGCCGACATCTCGGGATCGGGCAGCTCGATCCTCATCGTGTCGTCGTCGCGCACCCGGCGTCCGGCGGCATCGAGGGCCTGGTGAGCGGCATCCTCCTTGCCTCGAACCTCGGTGCGCAGCCGGCCGGCCGACACCTGGGCCGCCATCTTGCGACCGTTGGCGATGATCTTGGGCACGCGCTTCTCGTCGAACGCCTTCCGGCCCATCTGCGCGCGCGTGGCGAGCTTGGCCTCGGCTTCGATCCGCTGTCTCTTCTCCTTCCGGTATGCCTGCGCGGCGTCGCGCTCGGCCTGGCGCGCAGCGCCCTGCTCGGCATCCAGCCACGCCCGCCATTCGGAGTACGGGCCGCCGAACACGCTCAGCTCGCTGCCGTAGATCTCGGCGGTGTCGTCCATGAGCTCGAGCAGCGACAGGTCATGACTGACCACGATGAGCGCGCCCTTCCACGCGCGCACCATGTCGGCGAGCCGCTGTCGCGCCTCGCGGTCGAGATTGTTGGTGGGCTCGTCCAGCAGCGTGATCGGCGCCCGCCTCAGCCGGATGCCCGCGACCGCCACGAGCACGGCCTCGCCTCCCGACAGCTCTCCGACGGTCCGATCGAGGAACGAGGGGTCGAGTCCGGCTTCGGCGAGGGATGCCTCGGCCCGAGCCTCGATGTCCCAGTCGTCGCCGACGGCATCGAAGTGCGCCGGGTCGACGTCGCCCGCGGTGATCGCGCGCACCGCGTCGAGCGCAGCGGCGATGCCCAGCAGCTCGGCGACCCGGCGATCGGTCTCGAGCGTCAGGCGCTGCGGCAGGTACGCGACCTGGTCGGAGCGCAGGATCTGCCCGGATGCCGGGGTCAGCTCGCCCGCGATCAGGCGCAGCAGCGTCGACTTGCCGGCGCCGTTGCGGCCGACGAGACCGGTGCGACCCGATCCGAAGGAGCCGCTGACGGCGTCGAGCGCGATGGAGCCGTCCGGCCAGGCGAAAGAGACCCGGTCGAGCGTGACGGCGGCGGTGGTGAAGATGTTCGGTGATGACATGAGCGACTCCCGGAAGTGTTCGGGTGCGCGGATGCCGACGAAGAGGGCTTCGCGAGACGTCGGACGACGTCGGATCGAAGGGCCCGTCGAGGGGCTCGAGTGCGGAGCGGGTCCTGCCGGAAGGCGGGTTCGTCGGATCAGCGCGTGGATGTATTACGCGGAGAGGCGACGAATCAGATCAATGGACTTCCAGATACGGCGGACAGGACCCTGCGACTTTACCCGCGGGCGACGCGCACGCGCAACCCGGGCGTGTCGCGGTCATGCGGTCTTCTTCGAGACCGAGTCCTTCCACTGCGAGAGGAACACGTGCACGTCCGAGAGCTCCTGCTCGGAGATCGAGTGGGTGAGCCCCTGGTAGACGCGCCCCGACAGCTCGGAGTGCGCCGGCAGCCATTGCGCCGTGTGATCGACGAGAGCCGGGGGGATGACGTCGTCGTGAGTGCCGCGCCCCCAGAACACCGGGGGTCGCTCTTCCTCCAGCACGGCGTCGTTCGGCAGCTCGCCGGGGGCTGCGTACCCGCTCAGCGCGACGACCGCGTCGATCCGCGACGGCGCGAGGCGCAGGGCCTGCAACGACACGGCAGCACCCTGAGAGAACCCCAGCAGCGCGACCGAGGGCGCATCGGCGGTCGCTTCGGCGAGCCAGGCGAGCAGCGCTTCGGCCGCGAGGGTGATGCCGGCGGCATCCCGCGTGTCGAGCGAATCGATCGCGTACCACGACCGGCCGGGCATGGGCCAGGGCGGGGTGAGCGGAGCTGCGACGGCGGCCACCGCGATGCCGTCGGGCAGGTAGGGGGTCAGACCGAACAGGTCGCGCTCGTCGGCGCCATAGCCGTGCAGCAGCACCAGCAGCGGCTTGCCCTCGCGCGGCTCGGGCGACCACAGGGTCACGGAGGAATCGATCGAGACTGTCACGCTGACATCCTGCCAGTCGCCTCCGACGTCGCGTCTGGGGAGTCGGACGCTGGTAGAAATGAGCCATGGCGGTGCGCACTCCTGATCCCGGCCCCGAGCCCGACGACGACTTCAGCTTCGACGGAGCGCGTCCGGTCGACGCCAACCCCGGCTGGCTCACCGACATCGAGCTCGAAGAGGCCCGCCGCCGTCTGCCGATGCTCTACGTCGAGGCCATCCCCGTCATCACCGACGGCTCCGGTCAGGTCACCTCGATCGGGGTTCTGCTGCGCTCCACGCCTCTCGGCGAGATCACCCGCACGATCGTCTCGGGCCGGGTGCGCTACGGCGAGACGATCCGCGACGCGCTGTTCCGGCATGTCGAGAACGACCTCGGCCCCATGGCGTTCCCCCTGCTCCCGCCGTCGCCCGCGCCCTTCGCAGTGGCCGAGTACTTCCCGATCCCGGGCGTGAGCGCGTTCCACGACGATCGTCAGCACGCCGTGTCGCTGGCCTTCGTCGTGCCGGTCACCGGCACCTGCGAACCTCGACAGGACGCGCTCGAGGTCACCTGGTTCTCGCCCGAGGAGGCGGCGTCGGATTCTCTCGCGGCCGATCTCGAGGGCGGACGGGGAACCCTCATCCGCCAGGCCCTCGCGCACCTGGGCCTGCTGCGCTGAGATGAGCTGGACGCCCGAGGTCTGGCAGAGCGAGGCGTTCGAGCGCGAGCTGCGTGAGTGGATCACACCGCACACCGGTGCGGTGCGAGCACTCGTGCGGGTCAAGGACCGCCCGTGGTCGGGCGTCTGGCGGGTGGATGCCGAGAACGGCACCTTCTACGCCAAGCAGAACTGCCCTGGGCAGCAGCAGGAGGCGCGCATCGTCTCGGTGCTGTCCCGTATAGCCCCCGATTTCATCGTCGAGCCGGTGGCCCTGGATGAGCAGCGCGACCTGCTGCTCACCGCCGACGCCGGTCGAACCTGGCGAGAGGCGCTCGCCGACGGCGCCGCGGTGGGGTGGGAGACGCTGCTGCACGACGCGATGCTGCTGGCCCGCACATCGGTGCCGGTGCTCGACGACATGCGTCTCACCGTGCTCGATCCCGCGGGCATCCGGGACCACATCGTCCGCGCTCGTGACGAGTGGCGCATCCCCGACGAGTTCCGCGCCGGCGTCGATGCGGCGGTCGACGTCGTCGGCGCAGCCGGCGACCAGCTCGCGGCCCTCGGTCTGCCGCTCGCCCTGGACCACAACGACCTGCACGATGCGAACGCCTTCGTCGGCGACCACGGAGCGCGCTTCTTCGATTTCGGCGATGCCGTGGCATCCAGCCCGCTCGCCGCCCTTCGTGTGCCGCTCGCGGTCTACGCGAACTCGATCCACGCATCCGAGAGCGACCCGCGCGTGCTGGCGATCGCCGACGCCGCGCTCGAGGTGTGGAGCGATCTCGCGCCGATGGCCGAGCTGCGCGCGGCGCTGACGGCGGCGAACCGCCTCGCCGCCGTCGCGCGAGCCGAGTCCTGGCACCGCATCCTCGAGAGCATCCCCGACGAGTTCGTCGCCGACGATCACCGAGGCGCGGATGCCGAGTGGCTGGCGGAGTCCGCGCGCTGACCTGAGGCGGTGTCAGGCGGTCGTCAGGCGCGACAGCTCGGCGACGAAGGCGTCGACGTCGGACTCCTGCGTGTCGAACGAGCACATCCAGCGCACCTCGTTGCGCGCGGCATCCCAGTCGTAGAAGCGGAACTTCTCGCGCAGCCTGTCGGCGACGCCGTCGGGCAGGGTCGCGAACACGCCGTTCGACTGGGTGGGCTGGGTGAAGTCGACGCCGCGGATGCTGCCGTCGGCGAGCCCCTGCTCGACCTCGGCGCGCAGGCGCTGGGCCATCGCGTTCGAGTGACGGGCGTTTCGCAGCCACAGGTCGCCTTCGAGCAGGGCGATCAGCTGGGCCGAGACGAAGCGCATCTTCGACGACAGCTGCATGTTGTACTTGCGGCTGTACAGCAGGCCCTCGGCGGCGTCGGGGTTCAGCACGACGATCGCCTCGCCGAGCATCGCGCCGTTCTTCGTGCCGCCGAAGCTGAGCACGTCGACGCCGACGTCGGTGGTGAAGGCGCGCAGCGGCACGTCGAGGGCTGCGGCGGCGTTCGAGATGCGGGCGCCGTCGAGGTGCAGCTTCATGCCGCGCTCGTGCGCGTGCTCGGCGAGGGCGGCGATCTCGTCGACCGTGTAGAGGGTGCCGAGCTCGGTCGACTGGGTGATCGAGACGACCAGCGGCTGCGCCCGGTGCTCGTCTCCCCAGCCCCAGGCCTCGCGGTCGACGAGCTCGGGGGTCAGCTTGCCGTCGTCGGCGGGCACGGTGAGCAGCTTGAAGCCGCCGATGCGCTCGGGAGCGCCGCCCTCGTCGACGTTGATGTGGGCGGTGGATGCCGAGATCACGGCGCCCCAGCGGGGGAGCATCGACTGCAGCCCGGTGACGTTCGCGCCGGTGCCGTTGAAGACGGGGAAGGCCTGCGCGCTGTCGCCGAAGTGGCCGCGGAAGACCTCCTGCAGGCGCCCGGTGTACTGGTCTTCGCCGTACGCGATCTGGTGGCCGTCGTTGGCCGCCGCGATCGCGGCCAGCACCTCGGGGTGGATGCCGGAGTAGTTGTCGGATGCGAAGCCGCGGACGGCGGTGTCATGCAGAGTGCTCACCGTCCGATTCTACGAGGCGGCGGATGCCCGGATTCTCGCGTCCGGCCCTGTCGGATGTCGGTGGCCGAGATTACCCTCGAACCCGTGACCGCAACTGCGAAGACGAGGGCGTTCGCGAATGTGCTCGTGAACACGCTGATCGCCAACGTGACGACCAGCTTCCTCTGGTTCGCGCTGACGTTCTGGGTGTACATCGAGACGAAGTCGGTGCTCGCCACCGGCGTCATCGGCGGCGCGTACATGCTGCTCATCGCGTTCTTCTCGATGGTGTTCGGCACCATCGTCGACCGCTACCGCAAGCACACCGTGATGGTGATCTCGAGCGTCGTCTCGGCGGTGGCGTTCGGGGCAGCAGGGCTGCTCTACCTCTGGCAGCCTGAGTCGGCGCTGCTCGACATCAGCGGTCCGTGGTTCTGGGCGTTCGCGCTGATCATCCTCGTCGGCGGCGTGATCGAGCAGCTGCGCAGCATCGCCCTGTCGACGACCGTCACGCTGCTGATCCCCGAAGAGAAGCACGCCAACGCCAACGGTCTCGTCGGCACGGTGCAGGGCATCGCGTTCCTGATCACCAGCGTGTTCTCGGGCCTGTCGATCGGCTTCCTCGGCATGGGGTGGACCCTGGTCATCTCCATCGTCGCGATGGGGCTGACGTTCGCGCACCTGCTCTTCATCCGCATACCGGAAGAGGCGCCGCAGCGCGACCCCGACGCCCCGAGCGCGCTCGACTTCCACGGCAGCGTCAAGGCGATCCGCGAAGCGCCGGGCCTGTTCGCCCTGATCGTGTTCTCGACCTTCAACAACCTCATCGGCGGCGTCTACATGGCGCTCATGGATCCCTACGGGCTCACCCTGTTCTCGCCGCAGCTGTGGGGCATCGTGCTCGCGTTCGCGTCGACCGGGTTCCTCATCGGCGGGGCGCTCGTCGCGAAGTTCGGTCTGGGGAAGCGGCCGGTGCGCACCATGCTTCTCGTGGTGATCGGCATGGGCATCCTCGGAGCGGTGTTCATGCTGCGTGAGTGGTGGCCGCTGTTCGCGATCGGCATGTGGCTGTACATGATGATGGTGCCGCCGGTCGAGGCGGCCGAGCAGACGGTGATCCAGAAGGTCGTGCCGTACGCCAGGCAGGGGCGGGTGTTCGGCATGGCGCAGGCGATGGAGGCGGCGGCTGCTCCGGTCACGGCGTTCCTCATCGCGCCGCTCGCCGAGTTCCTGATCATCCCGTACATGCGCGGCGACGAGGGGCGGATGCAGTGGGGCTGGCTGCTCGGCGAGGGCGAGGCCAGGGGCATCGCGCTCATCTGCCTGTTCGCCGGCCTGATCATGGTGGCCGCGGCCGCATTCGCGTTCTTCACGCGCTCGTACCGGCTGCTCACCCGCCTCTACGCTCAGGCGCCCGAGCCTGACGGTTCGGGGGACTCGGTGGACGCCGGCCCGGGAGCGCCCGTCGACCCCGCGCTCGACCCCGTCGCGGCGCGAGGAGGTCAGGCGCGCCTGCTCGATGCAGACGATGTCGCAGCCGGTGACCCGGCGGCGACGTCGCCCGAACCCGACGAGGGGCGCGGGTGACGCAGGCGGGCGGGAGCGCCGGCGGGGGAGAGGTGCGGGTCGTGCCCGCCAGCGAGGCGAGCTGGGATGACCTGCAGAAGATCCTCACAGGCACTGCCGGCCAGTGTCAGTGCGAGCGGCAGCGTCTCGGCGACGGCGACTGGTGGTACATGCCGGTGGACGAGCGCAAGGCGCTGCTCCGCAGCGAGGTGGGCTGCGATGACCCGCGGACGAACGAGACGATCGGCGTCGTCGCCTATGAGGGCGGTGAACCCGTCGGCTGGTGCGCGGTCGACCGGCGCAGCGTGTACGCGCGGCTGCGCAATTCGCCGGTGCCGTGGAAGGGGCGCTCCGAGCAGAAGGACGACGAGTCGGTGTGGGCGATCACCTGTGTGATCGTGCGGCCGGGGCATCGCGGCCGTGGCCTGACCTACCCGCTGGTCGCCGGTGCCGTGGAGCATGCGAGAAAGCAGGGTGCCTCAGCGATCGAGGGCTACCCGATGCTCACCGGCGGAGGCACGGTGACCTGGGGCGAGCTGAACGTCGGGTCGGTCGGCCCGTTCTCGGCTTCCGGCTTCAGCGAGGTGTCGCGCCCGACCGTACGGCGTGTGGTGATGCGGCTCGAGCTCTGATCGGCCTGCCACCTGCCGGCCGGGCTCAGCCCAGCGTGACCACCGTGTCGTTGAGCGCCACGGCATCCTGATCCCACAGCTCGACCGCCGCTCGCGCGAGGGCGTCGGCCTGCAGACCGCCCTGGGCGCGGAAGATGACGGCTGCCGCGCGCAGGTCGGCACCGGCATCCCGAGCAGCCTTCGCGTAGCCCTGCGCGACCGCGCGCGTCCATGCCTCGCTCGCGGCCTTCATGGCCGCGTAATTCGCCCCGCCCGCGAGCGGGCGCGTGACCACTGTCGACGACACGATCGCGAAGCGACCGGCATCCGATGCCCTGATGGCGGCGTCGAAGGCGCGACTCGTCGCGCGCACCGCCTGCAGCGCGGGCAGCAGCGCGGCGAAGTCCTCGTCGCTCTGCCCTGCCAGTCCGCCGCCTCCTCGCCAGCCGCCGACCAGCGGGATCACCGCGTCGATCCGACCGAGCCTCTCGGCCAGCGCCTGCATGTCGGCGAGCGAGGTGGCATCGGCGATCTCGGTCTGCGCCCCGGCATCCCTCAGCGCAGCCAGCCGCTCTTCCGACCGGCCCGTGGCGATCACCCGCGCGCCGGCGTCGATCAGTGCGGCGGCGGCGGCAAGGCCCGCCTCGCTGGTGGCTCCGGCGAGGACGACGGTGCGGTTGATGCTCATGCGGTGCTCCTGACGGTGGCGATCAAGGACGGATGCAGACCTGAAGGACGATCCGCAGAGGATCGTCCTTCAGACCTGCAGATGCGACGAGGTGTGCGTCAGTTGTCGGTGCCGCGGATTCCGACGGTCGACTCGATGACCGGCTTCATCTTCTTGTCGAGGGTCTCGAAGAACATCGACAGCGGGAACTCGTCATCCATCACGGCGTCGGTGTAGCCCTTGGGCGCGCCGGCGAGGATCTCGTCCGACAGGCCGCGAGCCCACTGCGAAGCCGGGTGCGGCGTCAGGGTGCCGCGCACGAGCTCGTAGGCGGCGAGCCAGTGGGCGACCTTCGGCCGGTCGATCGAGTGCCAGTACAGGTCGTCGATCGCGTCGCCGAGGGCGACGACCGCGTCGGGCACGTTGTCCCAGTCGAAGGCGAGAGCCGTGTCGGTCCAATGCAGCACGCCGTGCTGGTGCAGCCATGCGAAGAGCAGCTGTCCGCCGACCGCGTCGTAGTTGCGCACGCGGTTGCCGGTGATCGCAAAGCGGAAGATGCGGTCGAAGATCACCGCGTACTGCACGAGGTGCGCGTAGTCGTGCATCTCCTGCTCCGACTCGGTGAGGGTCTCACCGGCCGCGATGCGGGCGTCGAACGCGCGCTCGATCTTGACCGACTCGCGGAACGCCGTCATGTCGCAGCGCATCTCCTCGAGCGAGTAGAGGAAGAACGGCATGCGCTGCTTGATCATGAACGGGTCGAACGGCAGGTCGCCGCGCATGTGCGTGCGGTCGTGGATGATGTCCCACATCACGAACGTCTTCTCGGTCATCTGCTGGTCGTCGAGCATCGCCTTGGCGCGCTCGGGCAGGTCGAGGTTGGTGATCTCGGATGCGGCGCGCACGACACGGCGGTACCGGGCCGCCTCGCGGTCCTGGAAGATGGCGCCCCAGGTGAACGAGGGGATCTCGCGCATCGCGACGGTCTCGGGGAACAGCACGGCCGAGTTGGTGTCGTAGCCGGGGGTGAAGTCGACCAGCCGCAGCGAGACGAACAGCTTGTTGCCGTACTCGCCGGCTTCGAGCTCGGCGATGAACTCGGGCCAGATGGTCTCGACGATCAGAGCCTCGACGAGGCGGTCGCTCGAGCCGTTCTGCGTGTACATCGGGAAGACGACCAGGTGACGGATGCCGTCGATGCGGTGCTGCTGGGGCTGGAAGGCGACCAGCGAGTCGAGGAAGTCGGGCACGCCGAAGCCCTCGTCGGCCCAGCGCTGGAAGTCGACGACGAGCGCGTCGAGGTAGGCCGCGTCGTGCGGGAAGGCGGGGGCGAGGGCCCGGATGCCGGCGATGATCGCCGCGACGTGACCGGCGGCGGCCTCGCGGTCGCTGGCGTCGGGGATCGAGCCGTCCTTGATCTGCGTCGGGCGGATGGCGATCGCCGCGTCCTTGAGCTGCTTCCAGGCGGCGCTGTGCTCGGCGGTCGATGCGTCCTCCACGACCTCGGGCTCGCCGATGATGCTGTGGGTGGCGCTGGTGATGATGGACATCGAACCCTCCGATCGTAGAGATTGCCGGAAATTTTCCGGTCACGAATGCATTTGACCTCTATTATTCCATCTATGGATGACCCTGTCGACCACGCGATCCTGGCTGCCATCTCCCGTGACGGGCGCGCCACCCTGGCGCAGCTGTCGGAGACGGTGGGGCTGTCGACCTCCGCCGTGCAGTCCCGGCTCAAACGGCTCGAGTCGCGGGGCGTGATCGCGGGCTACCAGGCGGTGCTCGACCCCGAGCAGGTGGGAGCGCCGCTGTCGGCCTTCATCGAGATCACGCCGCTCGATCCGGCTCAGCCCGACAACGCACCCGAGATGCTCGAGCACCTCAGTGCCATCGAGGCGTGCCATTCGATCGCGGGCGATGCCGCCTACATGCTCTTCGTGCGCGTGGCGTCGCCGCGTGCCCTCGAGCAGCTCGTCCGCGACATCCGGATCGCGGCCAACGTGCGCACCCGCACGACGGTCGTGCTGCAGACCTTCTACGAGCGCCGGCCCATCGTCACGCCGGTCTGACGCTCTCGGACGGCCAGGGCCCGCATCGAGGCGGCCAGTAGGATTCCTCGCGTGGCAGGTTCCTCCAAGAAGACGAAGAAGCGCGCCCCGCAGCAGCGGCGCCGCACCAGCGGCAACCCGGCGAAGCGCCCGGCACTCGCCCTCGAGCCGGTGACCGCGAAGGACTGGATCGGCGCGGCGCGTCTGCGCACGCTGCCGCTGGCGGTCGCCCCGGTCGTGCTCGGCACAGGAGCCGCGCAGACCGTCGACCACCTCTTCCATTGGGTCATCGCGCTCGCCTGCCTCGCTGTGGCGGTGCTGCTGCAGATCGGCGTCAATTTCGCCAATGACTACAGCGACGGCATCCGGGGCACCGATGCCGAGCGCGTCGGTCCCGCCCGACTGACCGCGTCGGGCCGAGTGCCCGCGAAGCGGGTGCTCATGGTCGCCCTCGTCTTCTTCGCCCTGGCCGCGGTGGTCGGCCTCGCGATCGTCGTCCGATCGCAGCAGTGGTGGATGCTGGCGCTCGGCGCCCTCTGCATCGTCGCCGCCTGGTTCTACACCGGCGGCAAGCGCCCGTACGGCTACAACGCCATGGGCGAGCTCTTCGTCTTCGTGTTCTTCGGACTCGTCGCGACCCTCGGCACCACCTGGGTGCAGGTGCAGCAGCTGCCGACCGTCGCATGGATCGTCGCGGTCGCGGCCGGTCTCTTCGCGTGCGCCGTGCTGCTCGCCAACAACCTGCGCGACATCGACCAGGACCGCGCGGTCGGCAAGCGCACCCTCTCGGTGCTGATCGGCAGACGCGCGACCCAGGTGATGTTCACGCTGTTCGTGCTGATCCCGTTCGCGCTCGCCGCGTGGATCGCCCTGCTGTACCCGATCGCGTGGCTGGCGATGCTCGCCCTGCTGTCGGGTCTCGTGGCGATCGTGATCGTCTGGTCGTACCGGCGTCCGCGCGAGCTCGTCACGGCGCTCGCACTCACCTCGCTGACGGCGCTCGCCTACGCGGGTCTCGTCTACTGGGCACTCGTCGGCTGACGTCGTCCGGTGCGACCCGTTCGCGGGGTCAGAGGGCGGCGCCGACGAGCGCCTCACCCAGCGGGGTGCGCAGATGCAGCATCCGGTTGCCCTCGCGCGAGCTCGCGATCAGTCCTGCGGCGCGCAGCACCGTGAGGTGATGCGAGGCGGTCGACACCGCGATGCCGGCATCCGCGGCGACCTGCGACGTCGTCCGCGCGTCATGGGCGTGCAGCAGGATCCCGGCGCGCACCGGCCCGAGCAGCGCGCCGAGCGCGTCAGCCAGGTTGGCGGCATCCCGCGCCCAGCCCGCCGTCACGCCGCGAGCCGGATAGAACAGGGCGGGCTGCGCGGGCGGCTCGGTGATGACCATGCATCCCCACGACGACATCACCGACGGGACGAGCACGAGTCCGCCGCCGCGGCAGTCGACGTCTTCGCTGTGACGGCGCAGCTGCACGCGCACGGCGCCGTCGCTCCAGCGCACGGTGCGGTGCAGTCCGCCGGCCATCGCGGCGATCCCGCCGGTGGCGATCGTGCGGGCTCGCACCGCGATGTCGGCACGCAGCAGCCGCTCCAGCTGGGGCCAGACGGGCGACAGTGCGGCATCCCACACCTGCTCCCAGGCGTCGGCGATCAGCGCTCTCGCACGCTCGGGCTCGGCGTGCATGCGCCGCAGCGCCGCCCGCCGCTCGCCTGACGACCGCAGCACCATCTTCGCCAGATCGATCCGGATGCCGGAGATCGCCGCGACGCGCAGAGCGGCGAGCTCATCGGCCGGCGTCAGATCCCACCGCGGGTCGGTCGTGAGGAAGTCGGGCATGTATCCGTCCGCGCCGATCACCTGCGTCAGCAGCGCGAACGGCTCGCGCGGCAGATTCTCGCGCACGCTGCGCAGCCATCCCCACTGCAGCGGGTGCTGCTGCGGTCGAAGGAGGATGCGAACCGCATGGGCGAGCTCATGGCCGGGCGAGATGCCGAAGCGCACGGCCTGGATGTCACCCGGGCTCAGGTGGAAGTCGACCCGATGCTCGGGGTGCTCCACCCCCTCGGGCGGCGCCCCGGATGGGCGTGTGTTTCGATCCACGTCGAAACTCTAGAGGCTCGGTGTCGGCGGCGTAAGAGTGAGCGGCACACACCGAGGAGGCATCATGATCGACACACTCGCCGAGCCGACGCTCGTCGCCGCCGAGCAGCTCGTCATCGGCAGCCGACGAACCCGCCGCTTCGAGGGCGTCGAGCACGGCGCGGCCGTCTCGTACTTCTTCGTCGACAACCGGCCGGGGGAGGGCTCAGGGCTGCACTGGCATCCCTATCCTGAGACCTGGGTGGTGCTCGAAGGCGAGGCGACCTTCGTCGTCGCCGACAGGCGCATCACCGCCACGGCCGGCGACACGGTCACCGGCCCGGCCTTCGTTCCGCACCGGTTCACCAACACCGGCGACGGGCGGATGCGCCTGATCGGCATCCACGCCTCGGCAGTCATCATCCAGACAGACCTCGAATAAGGAGCAGCATGTCGTTTCAGGCATACCTCGACAACATCGAGACCAAGACGGGGCTGACCCCCAGACAGTTCATCGAGCTCGCGTCGCAGAAGGGTTTCGGCCCCGGCACCAAGGCGACCCCGATCCTCGAATGGCTGAAGGCCGACTACGACCTGTCGCGCGGCTACGGCATGGCGCTCGTGCACGTGATCACCAAAGGACCGCAGATCAGCGCGAAGCACGTCGGCACCGATGGGGCGCACGCCGATCAGACGGACACGCTCTGGCTCGACGGCAAGGCCGGCAATCCGGCATCCGCCGGCTGAGAGGAGACGACCATGACCGTGAAGATCGACCTCAACATCTCGCTCGACGGTTTCGCGACGACGACCGATCAGACCCCCGAGAACCCGATGGGCGATGACTGGACGCGCCTGACCGCCGCGTACGTCGGCACCCGCACCATGCGCGAGAAGGTGCTCGGCGACACCTCGGGGGCCGGCACCACGGGTGTCGACGAGAAGTACGCGAGCGCCTACTTCGAGGGCACCGGTGCCGAGATCATGGGCGCAGGCATGTTCGGCCTGCACCTGTTCGGCGACGACCCGGGCTGGCGCGGCTGGTGGGGCGACGAACCCCCGTTCGAGGTGCCCGTGCTCGTGCTCACCCGCGCGCCGCGACCGTCGATCGAGTTCGACAACGGCACGGTCTTCCACTTCATCGACGCGACGCCCCACGACGCGCTCGCGCGTGCCCGCGAGCTCGCGGGCGATGCCGACGTGCGCATCGGGGGCGGCATAGACGTGGTGCGGCAGTTCCTGAAGGCGGGGCTGGTCGACCGGCTGCATCTCGCGGTGGCGCCGATCGTGCTCGGGCGGGGCGAGCGCATCTGGGACGACCTGCGCGGCATCGAGAACGACTACGCGATCAGCAGCGAGGTCGCCGAGAGCGGAGTCACGCACGTCACCTTCCGGCGCTGAGCGCCGCGCGGGTCACTGGCCGGAGACCTGGTCCTCTGCGTCTTCGTCGGAGGGACCCCGGTCACGGTTGCGCTTCGCATAGAGGTCGCGGGATGCCTGAGACAGCGGCGCCCGCAGGAACAGCAGCGAGATGCTCATGCCGATGAGCGCGGCGAACAGCGCGGCCAGCCACCAGTACTCGCGGAAGACGGGGAACAGCCACAGGATCCCCAGGGGTACGATGAACGCCAGCAGCCGCAGAACGGTGTAGACGAGGAGGGGTGGCAGCTTCACCCCGACAGTCTACGAGCGGGGCTTAGGCGCCCGCTGTGCGAGCCCGCTCTCCGGATCCGGCCGCGATGCGGCGACCTACACTGGAAACATGGCTCGTTTCCTGATCGTCGGCGGTTTCCTGGCTGTCATCTTCTGGGTGTTCAGCATCGTCGACGTGTGCGTGCAGCCGGCCGATCGCCACCGCGGTGTCTCGAAGACCGCCTGGGTGCTGATCGTCATCCTGCTGCCGGTGATCGGGGGCATCCTGTGGTTCTGGATCGGGCGTCGCCGCCGCGGCGAGAAGGTCACCGACTTCGTGACCGGGCCCGACGACGATCCCGCGGCGCTTCGTCGCATGAGCACGGCCGAGCAGGATGCCCGCATCCGTCAGCTCGAGGAGGAGCTCGCGCGGCTCGACGACGAGACCGACGGCACGGACACGAAGTCGTGACCCGCTCGCCGGCGAGCGACGCGGCCGCATCGCTTCTCGCGGAGCTCGTGGCGCACGGCGTGCGAGACCTCGTGCTCTCGCCGGGGTCGCGATCCCAGGCGCTCGCGCTCGCCGCGACCTCGCTGGCGCGCACGGGTGCTCTGCGCGTGCACGTGCGCATCGACGAGCGCGTGGCGGGCTTCACCGCCCTGGGGCTCGCCCGTGAGAGCCGGGTACCCGTCGCCGTGCTCTGCACCTCCGGAACGGCCGCCGGCAATCTGCTTCCGGCGACGATGGAGGCGTTCCACTCCGGCATCCCGCTGCTGCTGCTCACCGCCGACCGGCCGCCCGAGCTGCGCGGCGTCGGCGCGAACCAGGCGACCATCCAGCCCGGCATCTTCGGCTCGTTCGTGCGGCTGCAGGTCGATGCCGAGGTGCCCGGTGCATCGGAGATCTCGGACGAGACGGGTGCCGCGCGGCGTGTCGCGAGTGGGCACGCCGACAGTGGGCGGAATGATCCTGCGGTTCCGACCGCGGGTACGGCGTGGACCGGGCTCGGCGAGCGGGCCGTGCGCGCCGCGCTCGGCATCGACGGAGCGGGCCTGCCCGGCGTCGCCGGTCCCGTGCACCTGAACCTGCCCAGTCGCGAGCCCCTGTCGGCTGCCGGCGATGTCACGGCCGTACCGGGCGACGCTCCCGTCGGCTCGCCTGCCGTGCCGGTGGTGCTGTCGCGCGGTCTTCGCACCGTGGTCATCGCGGGAGCGGATGCCGGACCGGATGCCGAAGAGCTCTCGCACGCCGGGGGCTGGCCTCTCATCGCCGAGGTCGTCAGCGGTGCGCGCTTCGGCCGGCTGCTCGTGCACGGCTACCGCGAGCTGCTGCGAGATCATGCGCTCGGCGGGCGAGTGGAGCGCGCCGTGGTCTTCGGGCATCCGACCCTCAGCCGCGAGGTCGCGGCGCTGCTCGCGCGTCGTGACGTCGACGTCGTCGCCGTGCGCGGTGGCGGCGAGGCGCTCGACCTGAACGGACGCACCCAGGCGGCACCCGCGGTCGCGGTCGAGCCGGGCACGGCCGATCGCACGTGGCTGGGGGAGTGGATGACCGCCTCGCAGGCGCGTGCGATCGACCTCAGCGCCCCGGCGCCGGATCCGAAGGGCCTGCACTCCGAAGACAAGGCCGAGCGTCTCGGCGCGGTGCGCGCCGAGCTCGATGCCGTGCGCAGGAGAGTGGATCGGGAGATCCTGGTGGATGCCGTATGGCGCGCCACCTGGCCGCACGACCGCCTCATGTTCGGGTCGTCCCGCCTGGTGCGCGTGGCCGATCAGGTGCTGGGCGGGAAGAAGGTGCCCGTGCACGCCAGCCGCGGGCTCGCCGGCATCGACGGCACGGTGGCGACCGGCATCGGCATCGCGCTGGCCAGTCAGGCCGACGGCGCCCCCGGCGTGACCCGCGTGCTGCTCGGCGACCTCGCTCTTCTGCATGACGTCGGGGCGCTGCTGCTGCCCGCCGATGAGTCGAGGCCGCGCATCCAGGTGATCGTCGGCAACGACGGTGGCGGCACGATCTTCGACGGTCTCGAGGTCGCGTCCTCCGCCGAGCGCGAAGACCTCGATCGGGCGTTCTACACGCCGCAGGGAGTGCAGCTGTCAGAGCTCGCCACCGCCTACGGCTGGGAGTTCCTGCGGGTGAGCACCCGGTCAGCGCTCGATCAGGCGCTGACGTCTGCGATCGCCGGCCCGCAGCTCATCGAGGTTCCGCTCGACCGCTGAACGCCCCGGGGCCTGGTTCAGTCGAGCCGGCTGGTGATCTCGCCGAGGTCTGCGCTGGCGTAGCGCTCGTCGGACGCCGAGACCTCCGAGGCGCCGACCTCGAGCTCGTACAGGTCGCTCTTCTGGGGAGCGACGGCCTGCGCCTCGACCGGCTGGGTCTCGGTGAGCACGTCGTCGAGGCCCTGCAGGGCGCTGAATCGGCGCGCCTGAGTGACGACATTGCGATCGAGCGACCCCGCGAACCGGTTGTAGGCGTCGACGGTCGAGTTGAGGCTTCGACCGAGCTTCGCGAGGTGCTGGCCCAGCGTGCCGAGACGCTTGTGCAGCTCTTTGCCGACGGTGAAGATCTGCTGCGCCTCCTGGGCGAGCTGATCCTGCCGCCAGGCGTGCCCCACGGTGCGCAGCAGCGCGATGAGCGTCGACGGCGTCGCGATCACCACATTGCGCTCGAACGCATACTCGTACAGCGTGGCGTCCTGATCGAGGGCGGCCGCCAGGAAGGGCTCGGCCGGCACGAACATCACCACGAACTCGGGCGAACCCGCCACCACGTCCCAGTACTCCTTGGCGCCGAGCTCGTCGATGTGCTTCTTCAGATGGCGCGCGTGCGCTGCCAGGCGCTGGGTGCGCACGGTGTCGTCGGTGGCCTCCATGGCCTCGAGGTAGCCGCTGAACGCGACCTTCGAGTCGACGACCACGCGCTTGTCGCCGGCCAGATGCACGACCAGGTCGGGGCGCAGGGCGCCGTCATCGGTGGCGTGGTGCAGCTGCTCGTCGAAGTCGACGTGATTGACCATGCCCGACGCCTCGACCACGCGGCGCAGCTGAAGCTCGCCCCACCGCCCGCGCACCTGCGGCGCGCGCAGCGCGTTCACGAGGTTGCGGGTCTCGGAGCCGAGCGTCTCAGACGACTGGCGCATGATCTGCAGCTGCTCGGCCAGCGCGGCATGCGCCTCGAGCCGAGACCTCTCGGCCGTCGTCATCTCGGACTTCACCGTGTCGAGGGTCTTCTGGATCGGATCTATGAGCTGCTGCACGGCATCCTGCCGCTTCTGCAGCTCGGCCGCGCCCTCGCTCTGACTGCGCTTGAGGCGCTCCTCCGCCTGCTGCAGGAACGCCTTCGTGTTCGCCTCGAGCGCCCGCCTGCTCAGCGCATCGAACTCGTCTGCGAGGCGCTTCTGGTCGGCCTTCAGCTCGTCGAGACGCTCGGCGGCACGCTGCCGTTCGGCCCGCACATCGGCATCCGCCTCGTCGCGCACCTCGGCCAGCCGCCGCACATGCTCGGCGCGCTCGTGCTCGAGCCGCTCGCGCGCCTCGCGCCTGACATCTGCCACCGCCGCCTCGCCCTGCTGTCGTGCCTCGGCGACTCGCCGATCGCCCAGAGCCCGTTCCTCCTGCAGCCGGGCGGCCGTGTCGGCGCGCAGCGCCTCGGCATCCCGTTCGAGCGCATCGGCCCGAAGGCGGGCGGCCGTCGCCTCGGCCAGCTTCGCGGCATCGGCCGACCGACCGCGCTGCGCGCCGAGCACGAACCCGAGCGCCGCGGCGATGACGGCGACGACGATGACCAGAACGATGGTGTCCATGAATCCGATTGTGGGGGAGACCACCGACACTGCGTCTCGCCGACGCGCGCTCGGCGCACGGCACTCGCCCCTCGGCCCGCAGGCGGGCATGATGTCTGCATGGCGACGCACGCATGGACGACCGAACCGGCAGAGCTGCTCAGGGTGGGCGAGGGCTTCTCGCTCTCCGACGTCGACGCGGGCTCGCATCCCGGTTTCGACGGAGACAAGACCACCGGAACCGCCCTGCTCGACGCCCGCGAGCAGCGGCTCGACGAGCTGCAGGAGCGCCTGTTCGCCGCCAGCCGCATCGGCGACGGCCACGATGCCGTGCTGCTCGTGCTGCAGGCGATGGACACCGCGGGCAAGGGCGGCATCGTGCGGCACGTGGTGGGCGGCGTCGATCCGCAGGGCGTCGACTTCGCGGCATTCAAGGCCCCCACGGAGGAGGAGCTGGCGCACGACTTCCTCTGGCGCGTCGAGAAGCGCCTCCCCGGCCCCGGGATGATCGGCGTCTTCGACCGCTCGCACTACGAGGACGTGCTGATCGGGCGCGTGCGCGGCCTCGCCGACGAGGCCGAGATCGAGCGCCGCTATGACGCCATCGTCGACTTCGAGCGCCGCATCGCGGCATCCGGAACCCGCATCGTCAAGGTCATGCTGCACATCTCGCGCGACGAGCAGAAGGATCGCCTGGCCGAGCGCCTCGAGCGGCCGGACAAGCACTGGAAGTACAACCCGGGCGACGTCGACGAGCGCATGCGCTGGGACGACTACATGGGCGCATATCAGACCGTGTTCGAGCGCACCTCCACGCCCGAGGCGCCGTGGTACGTCGTGCCGGCGAACCGCAAGTGGTACGCGCGGCTGGCGGTGCAGGAGCTGCTCATCGACGCGCTGGAGGACATCGACCCGCAGTGGCCGGCCGCCGACTTCGACGTCGAGGCCGAGAAGAAGCGCCTCGCCGCCAGCTGAGCGCCGGCGGTCGGGATCAGAGGGGCTTGCGGGCGCGGTGCAGCGCGACGATGCCGAACGACAGGTTGCGGTACTCGACGTCGGTCCAGCCCGCCTCGCGCAGCCACGCGGAGAGCGTGCGCTGGTCGGGCCAGTCGCGGATCGACTCGTTGAGGTAGTCGTAGGCGTCGCCGTTCGTGCCGGCCAGACGGGCGACGCGCGGCAGCACCTGGGCGTTGTAGAAGTTGTAGAACCCGCGGAAGAAGCGCCCCGGCGGGGTCGAGAACTCGTTGATCACGACGCGTCCGCCGGGCTTGGTGACGCGCAGCAGCTCGCGCAGCGCCTTCTTGGGATCCTGCACGTTGCGCAGTCCGTACGACATCGTGACCGCGTCGAACTCGTCATCCGAGAAGGGCAGATCCGTGGCGTCCGCCTCGACGAAGGTGATGTTGGGGAGGTGCCCGTGCCTGCGGCGGCCCTCGGCCAGCATCCCGGGAGAGAAGTCGGCGGCGACGACCTGCGCTCCGCTCGCGGCGAGAGACGCGGAGGAGGATGCCGTGCCCGCGGCCAGATCGAGGATCCGCTCGCCCCGCTTCGGCGCGACCGCGCGGGTCGTGGCTGCGCGCCACAGCGCGTCGTTGCCGAGGGTCATGACGGTGTTCGTGCGGTCGTAGCCCTTCGCGACCTGGTCGAACATGCCGCTGACGTGCGAGGGGTTCTTGCCGAGATCGGCGCGGTTCGGCTCCATGCTTCGATCCTAAAGCGGTGGGATGCTGTGCGCTTCGCGCGGGAATGTGCGCTTCGCGCGGACGGATGCGGGGATTCGGCCCGCGCGAAGCGCACATCTCCGCGCCAGGTGTCGCGCGGCGGTGCCGCATAGACTCGCCGGGTGAATGCGAATCGACCCGAACCCGGCACTCCGATGGTGATGAAGTGGCGGAAGTGGGACGGCTCGCCGCACTGGGTCAGCGACATCGTCTACCTCGGCGCGGATGTATGGGGCGACTGGGTCGGGCAGCCCGTCGGATGGCGCAGCCACCGCCCCGGCGCGGACTTCGTCGCCGAGTCGCCGAACGTCACGCTGATCCCGCGCGATGACGAGGACTACGCGCTCACCGTGCACCGCGGACATCCGCGCGGGCTGCGCATCTACATCGACCTCGCGTGGGACGTGCGCTGGACCGACGATCCGCTGCTGTCGACCGCGATCGACATGGACCTCGATGTCGTGCGCCGGCTCAACGAGCAGGGCACCTACGTCGACGACCGCGACGAGTGGGCCGAGCACAGCATCCGCTACGGGTATCCGGCCGACGTGATGTCCCACCTCGAGGCGCGCGCACTCGAGCTCGAAGAGCGGGTGCGCGCGCAGAGCGGGCCGTTCGACGACGCCACCGCCGACCCGTGGCTCGACCGTCTCATCGCCCTCGGGCTCGACCGCTGAGGTCGGTCAGGGGCGTCCGCGCGTCGCCGCGAACCCGTAGGCTGGACGCGTGAGCAGCATCCGCCTGGTCGCGCAGACCCGCGAGATCCCACCCGTCGACGATCTGCTGGCACACACCTCCGCCCTCCGGCCGCTGGCCTGGCTGCGCCGCGGCGAGGGGATCGTGGCCGCAGGCGACGGGATCGCCGCCGAGATCGGCGTCGACTCCGGCGACGGCGGTCTGCGCAGCGCACAGCTCGCCGCCGCCTGGCGAGAGCTCGCGGCCCATGCGGAGGTCGATGACCAGGTCGGCATCCCCGGCACCGGCCTGGTTGGCTTCGGTGCGTTGACGTTCGACGAGCGATCCGCCGCCGCCAGCGTGCTGATCGTGCCGCAGACCGTCATCGGCCTGCGCGACGGACGCAGCTGGATCACGCGCATCCGCGCGATCGACGCCGCCGACTTCGCCCCCGTGCCCGAGCCGGCCGCGAACGGCCCCCACTGGGCCGGACGTGTCGGACCGGGCGCCCAGACGCCACAGGGATATCAGGATGCCGTGCGCCGAGCCCTCGACGAGATCGGCGACGGCGCGTACAGCAAGGTCGTGCTCGCCCGCGACCTCACCGGCACCGTGCCGGGCGACGCCGACCTGCGCCGCCTCGTGCGCGCCCTCTCGACGGGCTACCCCGACACCTGGACGTTCGCCGTCGACGGCCTGATCGGCGCCAGCCCCGAGACCCTCGTCACCTCGCACGAGCGCGCCGTCACGGCGCGGGTGCTCGCGGGCACCGCGGCGCGCGGCGCCGACCCGGCCGAAGACCAGGCGGCCTCCGCGGCGCTCGCAGCGAGCAGCAAGGACCTCGACGAGCACCGCTACGCCGTGCAGAGCGTGCTCGCCTCGCTCCGACCGCACACCAGCGCGCTCGACGCCGACGCCGAGCCCTTCGTGCTCGAGCTGCCCAATCTCTTCCACCTCGCGACCGATGTCGCCGGCCGGCTGAGCGACGGCGCCTCGTCGCTCGACCTCGTCGGGGCGATGCACCCGACGGCGGCCGTCGCCGGCACGCCCACGGATGCCGCGATCGCCGCCATTCGCCGCATCGAGCCCTTCGATCGCGGGCGATACGCCGGTCCGGTCGGCTGGATCGATGCCGCCGGCGATGGCGAATGGGCGATCGCGCTGCGCTGCGCGCAGTTCGGCGACGCCCCGGACGGGGCATCCGGAGCGCGCCGCGTCACGGCCTACGCCGGGGCCGGCATCGTCTCGGGCAGCGAACCCGAGTCCGAGCTGCTCGAGACGCGCGTGAAGTTCCGGCCGCTCGTCGACGCGCTCGCATGAGCCGGCTCGGAGTCGACGCCCTGCCGCCTGGCTTCCGCGCGCGGTCGGGCCGAACCTGCGCGGCGGCCGTGCCGTCGGGTCTCCGCACGCGGGTAGGCTTGATCACGTGACTTCGAGCCCCGCGACCCCGGGCACGCGACTGGCGAGCCGACTCGGCTTCAGCGACCGCATCTTCCTCGGCCCCGCCGCCCGTCGCGTGGCGTCGCGCATCGAGGCGGGTCTCGACCTCGTCGAGGCGGGCATCGCCGAAGAGGTCAAGATCGCCGACTCGATCGCCGATGCCGCCGCCCGCTACCTCTACGAGGCCGGCGGCAAGCGCATCCGGCCCGTACTGACCCTGCTCACCGCCCAGCTCGGCGACGGCAGCACCGAGGCCGTGATCGACGTCGCCAAGGCGCTCGAGCTCACCCACCTCGGCTCGCTCTATCACGATGACGTCATGGACGGCGCCGACACCCGGCGCGGGGTTCCCGCCGCCCACGCGGTGTGGGGCAACAACGTCGCGATCCTCACCGGAGACATCCTCTTCTCGCGGGCCAGCCAGATCATGTCGCGCTACGGCGACCGGGCGATGCGGCTGCAGGCCGACACGTTCGAGCGCCTCGTGCTCGGCCAGCTGCACGAGACGGTCGGCGCGCAGGCGGGCGACGATCCCATCGAGTTCTACATCCAGGTGCTCGCCGACAAGACGGGCTCGCTGATCGCCGCGGCCACCCAGGGCGGCGCGATCTTCTCGAACGCCCCGGCCGAGTACGAAGAGCCGCTGCGCGTGTACGGCGAGAAGGTGGGCGTCGCCTTCCAGCTGCTCGACGACGTGATCGACCTGTCGGCCGACGCCGAGGAGACGGGCAAGGTGCCCGGCACCGACCTGCGCGCCGGCGTGCCGACCATGCCCTCGCTGCTGCTGAAGACGAGCACCGCCCCAGAAGACGTCGATCTCGCGCGCCGGATCGACGACGGCGTCGCGCGCATCGCCGAGGGAGCCGACCCCGCCGTGCTCGACGGCCCGCTCGCCGAGCTGCGCGACAACGACGCCACGGCGCAGACCATGACTCTCGCCCGCACCTGGACCGCTGACGCGATCGCCGCGCTCGAACCGCTGCCCAAGGGCACGGTGCGCGATGCGCTCACCCGGTTCGCGGAGACTCTCGCTGACCGCAGCAGCTGACGGAAGGAACCCCATGACGAAGCTCAAGCTGGCCATCGTCGGGGCGGGACCGGCAGGCATCTACGCCGCCGACCTCCTGCTCAAGGCCGAGCGCAAGTTCGACGTCTCGATCGACCTGTTCGAGCAGCTGCCCGCTCCCTACGGTCTGGTCCGCTACGGCGTCGCCCCCGATCACCCGCGAATCAAGGGCATCATCACGGCGCTGCGCGACGTGCTCGACCGCGGCGACATCCGCCTGTTCGGCAACGTGCGCTTCGGCACCGACATCACGCTCGACGATCTCAAGAAGCACTACAACGCGGTGATCTTCGCGACCGGCGCCGTGCGCGACTCGGCGCTCGACATCCCCGGCATCGACGCCGACCACTCGTTCGGCGCGGCGGAGTACGTGAGCTGGTTCGACGGGCATCCGGATGTCCCGCGCGAGTGGAGCCTCGACGCCGAGTCCGTCGGCGTCATCGGCAACGGCAACGTCGCCCTCGACGTCGCGCGCATGCTGGCCAAGCACGCCGATGACCTGCTCGTCACCGAGGTTCCCGAGAACGTGTACCAGGGGCTCAAGGCCAGCCGCATCACCGACGTGCACGTGTTCGGCCGACGCGGACCAGCGCAGGTCAAGTTCACGCCTCTCGAGCTCCGCGAGCTGGGCGAGCTGCGCGACGTCGACATGGTCGTCTACGACGAGGACTTCGACTACGACGAGGCCTCGCGCCAGGCCGTCACCAGCAACAAGCAGGTGATGGTGATGGACCGCATCATGCAGTCGTGGCGCAAGCTCGACTCGGTCAACAACGCCGGCGGCACCGCATCGCGCCGTCTGCACCTGCACTTCTGGGCGCGTCCCGTCGAGGTGAGGAAAGACGAGAACGGCCGTGTCGCCGCCCTCGTCTACGAGCGCACGAAGTCCGACGGCGCCGGCGGCGCGATCGGCACCGGCGAGCTGCGCGAGGTTCCCATGCAGGCCCTCTATCGCGCGATCGGCTACTTCGGCTCGCCGCTGCCCGGCGTGCCGTTCGACAAGAAGCACGGCGTGATCCCGAACCGCGAGGGGCAGGTGCTCGAGACCAAGTCGAACCAGCGCGTGCCCGGCATCTACGCCACGGGCTGGATCAAGCGAGGGCCGGTCGGCCTGATCGGCCACACCAAGTCGGATGCCATGGAGACCGTGCGTCACCTGATCAACGACCAGGGCTCGTGGTGGCAGCCCGAAGACCCGTCCGACGACGCGATCCCGGCGCTGCTCGCCGAGCGCGGAGTGCACTGGACCGACCTCGACGGCTGGCACCGTCTCGATGCGCACGAGATCGAGCTCGGAGCGCCCCATGAGCGCGCCCGCGTCAAGCTCGTGCCGCGCGACGAGATGGTGCGCGTCTCGCGCGGAGAGTGAGCCGGCCTCTTCCGGGTTGCTGAGCGAGCGGAGCGAGACGACGCATGGGCGAGTGGATCCCCGACATCCTCGGGGAGGGGTTCGAACAGCTCACGCTGCCGCTGGGCGAGGATGCCGAGGGCGAGGTCTTCGCGACCGTGGTGCGCGCGCTGCCCGAACCCGCGCCCTGGTGGCGGCTGGGCGGCGATCCGCGCCCGCTGACCGGCGTCGACGTGCTGTACGTGCACGGCTGGTCGGACTACTTCTTCCAGAAGCGTCTCGCCCGGTTCTGGACCGACAGGGGAGCCCGGTTCTTCGCCCTCGATCTGCGGAAGTACGGCCGCAGCCTGCGGTCGTGGCAGACGCCGGGCTTCGTGACGGATCTCGCCGAGTACGACGCCGACATCGAGGCGGCCCTGGGGGCGCGAGGCGAGACCGATGGGCGCCGGCTCGTGCTGCTCGGTCATTCGACCGGGGGCCTGATCCTCAGCCTGTGGGCGTCACGGCATCCGCGTCAGGTCGACGCCATCGTCCTCAACGCGCCGTGGCTGGAGTTCCAGCTGGGCCCCGTGCGGGCCGCGATCGCTCCCATGGTGGGCCTTCAGGCGCGACTCTGGCCCAAGGACGTCGCGCCGCAGGTCGACCTGGGCTTCTACACCCGCGCCCAGAACGAGGTGGCCGACCCCGACGACCCCATGGAGGTCAATCTCGCCTGGCGCCCCGAGCAGACGATGACGGTGCACGCGGCATGGCTGCACGCGATCTTCGAGGGCCATGCGGCGGTCGCGGCCGGTCTGCACATCCTGGCGCCCGTGTGCGTGCTGCTCTCGGCACGCACGGCCGTGCCCACTCGGTGGTCGGAAGAGCTCACGAGCGCCGACAGCGTGCTCGTCGTCGACGACATCGCCCGCGCGGCGCTGAAAGTGGGCAGCTCGGTGACCGTCGAGCGCATCGACGGCGCGCTGCACGACGTCTTCCTCTCGCGACGGGAGGCGCGCAACGAGGCGTACGCCCGGCTCGACCGCTGGGTGCGCGGCTGGGCGCTGGGCGCGCGCCTCAGATGACGTCGTACATGCGCCGGCAGGCCTGCTCGGCGGCATCCGCATCGCCCAGCCGCAGCGCGTCCTCGAGGTCGGCGCACGCGGCGGCGACCGATGGATGCCTCTCGGCCGGCACCTCATGAGTCTTCAGCGCGCGCGAGAGCGCGAGGCTGGCCTCGCCCACGAGCGATTGCTGCAGAGCGTTGCCTGACCGCGCGGCGAGGAATCCGACGACCGAGTGACGCGCGCGCGAGGTCGCAGCGGCGTCGGCGAGATCGGCGGGTACGGCGCGGATCAGGCCGCACACCACCTCGACCTCGTCGGCGCTCAGCCGCGGGCACGCGAGACGGGCGATGATGCCCGCCTGCAGGGCCGCGAAGACGTGCGCCGTCTCGACCTGCTCGGGCGTCACCGACGTGACCTCGGTGTATCTGCTCGGGTACATCGTCACGAGCCCTATGCGCTCGAGGCGCTGCAGCGCCTCGCGCACGGGCGTTCGCGAGACCGAGAGCTCGGCGGCCAGCTCGTTGTCGCGGATCCGCGCGCCCGGCGCGAGATCCCCGCTGACGATGCGCTCGCCGATCAGTTGGAAAAGTCCCTCGGCCAGCAGATGCTTCTTCGTCGCGATCTCTGCTCGAGCCGGTCGTTCGACGTCGATCATGTGTCACTCCCCATACGCCTCGCGGCGTCCCCCGGCTGCCCCATACAGCCTGTAACACCAGGATTCTACCCGCGTGATCGGCTATTTCCAGTGGTGGAGATTCGCGGACCTCTCGATATCGTCGGTGCTGTGACCGCAATCGACCTCCCTGAAGCCCCTCTCGTCGCTGAGAAGGCCTTCGATGACAGCGTGGCGCTGCTGCGCTCCGTCGGCTCCCGCGAGCTCGCCTGCGAACGCGCACTGCGCATCCACACGCCGCTGCCGACCCTCGCCATGAGCCGGTGGGAGAGCCGTCAGCCCGGGTTCGCGGCAGCGTCCGATGCTGCGCGCCGGCTGGGGTTCGCCCCGGCGATCAGGCCCACCGGCGGACGAGCCGCCGCCTACGACGAGACCTGCCTGGTGTTCGACCTCGTCGTGCGCGAAGACGAGGGAATCGATCCGCAGCCGCTGTTCGCGTCCACCTCGGCGCGTCTCGCGGGCGAGCTCGCAGACATGGGCGTGGATGCGCACGTCGGCGCCGTGGCGGGGGAGTACTGCCCCGGCGAGTACAGCATCAACGCCCGCGGTGCGATCAAGCTGATCGGCACCTCGCAGCGCGCGGTGCGCGGGGCACGCCTGCTGAGCGGGGTGATCGCGCTCGGCGCGGTCGACCACCTGCTGCCGGTGCTGAACGCCGCGAACGCGGCGCTCGGCCTCGACTGGGACCCGTCGACCTTCGGCGGTCTCGCGGCCGAGATCGGTCGGGTCGACCGGCAGAAGGTGGTGGATGCCCTGATCGCCGCGCTCGCGGAATGAGCGCGGCGCCGAGGCCGATCGGGGTCAGCGGTAGTTGATGAACTGCAGGTCGATGTCGAGGTCGCTGCCCTTGAGCAGGGCGATCACGGCCTGGAGGTCGTCGCGGCTCTTCGACTGCACGCGCAGCTCGTCGCCCTGGATCTGGCTCTTCACGCCCTTCGGGCCCTCGTCGCGGATGATCTTGCCGATCTTCTTCGCGTTCTCGCTCGAGATGCCGTCCTTGAGGGTCGACGTCAGACGGTACTCCTTGCCGCTCGCTACGGGCTCACCCGACTCGAGGCTCTTCAGCGAGATGCCGCGCTTGATCAGCTTCGTCTGGAACACATCGAGGACGGCATTGACGCGCTCCTCGGAGTTGGCGACGATGACGATCTGCTCGCCGCTCCACGAGATCGAGGCGCCGGTGCCCTTGAAGTCGTAGCGCTGCTCGATCTCCTTGCGCGCCTGGTTGAGAGCGTTGTCCGCCTCCTGGTGGTCGACCTTGGAGACGATGTCGAACGAAGAATCAGCCATGCCTACCACCATAGAGCGTCTGCGCCGAACGCCGGGAGGCGTCCGTCACTTGCCGCCCTTGCCCTTGCCCTGCGGGCTTCCGCTCTTGTCCGACCCCTTGCCGGAGTTGGTGTCCGACGAGCTGCCCGAGTTCTTCCCCGGCCCCGCGTTGTCGTTCTTCACCGTCTCGGCCGCGGTCTTCTCCGACGGCGTGCTGGCCGTCTGAGTCGCGGGTTCGGCCGGCTGCTCGGCGACGGGGGTCTGCACGGGCGCCGGCTGCACGGCTTCCGGCGCAGAGGGAGTCTCGATGACCTGCGCGGGCGACTCGCTCGGCACGGGCGAGGGGCCGGCGGGCCATGCCATCCAGGCGCCGGCGAGCACGGTGGCGGCAGCGGCTGCGCCCGCGAACACGCCCATCGTCCTCCGACGTCCGAGGCGCTTGGGACGCGTCTCCGGGGTGGTGGCCGCCGCGACCAGCGGCGCGACGGGGGTGGCGATCTCGACGGCCGGAAGAGCCGTGGTGACACCGGTCGTGTCGTCGCGGGCATCCGCCGACATGGCCGTCACCTCGGTGACGACCTGGGCCGCCGTCGGCCGCTCGCCCGGCTCGCTGCTCGTCATGCGCCTCAGGAGGTGCACCCACTCGATACCGAGCTCGTCAGGGATGGTCGGAGGGCTCACGAGCCGCGCGAGGGCCGTCTGCACGTCACGGGTGCGCGGGAAGGCGGGCTCGCCGGTGAGCGACTCGAGCAGCACGAGCCCGAGCGAGTAGATGTCGGCGGCCGGGGTGATGGGATCGGCCTTCACCTGCTCCGGCGCCATGTACGCGGCGGTGCCGATCGCGATCCCGGGCGATGTGCGGCGCGCCTCGTCGGGGTGGAAGGCGATGCCGAAGTCGGTCAGCTTCGCGATCCAGCCGGCATCGTCTTCGGCTCTGGCGAGAAGCACGTTGGAGGGCTTAACGTCACGGTGCACGATGCCGCGCGCATGCACGACGCGCAGCGCATCGGCGAGGTCGCGGCCGATCGCCGCGGCTTCGCGTCGGCTGATCGGGCCGTGGGTGAGGTGCGTCGCGAGGGTGGGCCCGTCGACGTACTCCATGACGAGGTAGCGGGGGTGCGGCAGGTCGAGGCTGGCGTCGTACAGCGCCACGAGCGAGGGGTGCGAGAGGGATGCCAGCAGAGCCGTCTCGCTGTGGATGCGCTCGGACTCGAGTGCCATCTCGTCATCGGCGCGAAGCAGCTTGATCGCGACGGTGCGCCGGAGCAGGGTGTCGTGGGCGCGGTAGACCATGCACGTTCCGCCCCTGCCCACGCAGGCGTCGAGTCGATACCGCCCGTCGAGGAGGGGAGCTGTGGCCTCGTCGTCGATCGTGTCCATCGGAGCTCCGGGATCCCGCACGGCTCGGGCGCCGTGACCCTCCTCACGGTAGGTGCACGCCCGGGGGTCGTCTTGTGCCTTGACGGCGGGCAGGGAACGTGCAAGGAGCATCGATCGTGGAAGCGCTTCCACGGCCTGGTGCGGCTCCTGAACGAGTCACAGGTTGGTATCGGTGCTCTCGATCATTGCGCGTGATCGAGAGAGGGATGCATACTGTAAGCGCTTGCAGTTTCCGCAGGCCACCCGCATCCAGAGAGGCACGCACCAATGAAGGTGACCAAGAGGAGCATCCTCGCTTTCGGCGCACTCGCCGTCACGTCCGCAATCGCCCTGAGCGGCTGCGCATCGTCCGCACCCTCCGCCGACGGCGACAAGCCGGCCAAGGGCGAGTCCAGCAAGCTCACCGTCTGGCTCGACGCCGAGCGCGTCGACGCGCTCAAGGGCGCGGCCGAGGCGTACGAGGAGAAGACCGGCGTCACGGTCGACCTCGTCGGCAAGTCGGTCGACGACATCAAGGACGACTTCATCCAGCAGGCGCCGACGGGCAAGGGCCCCGACGTGGTCATGGGCGCCCACGACTGGCTCGGCGAGCTGTCGACCAACGGCGTCGTCGCCCCGATCGAGCTCGGCGACTCGGCCGAGGGGTACCTGCCCGTCGCGACCCAGGCCGCCACCTACGACGGCACGGTGTACATGCTCCCGTACGCCGTCGAGAACATCGCGGTGCTGCGCAACACGAAGCTCGTTCCCGAGGCGCCCAAGAACTTCGACGACATGGTCTCCAAGGGCACCTTCGTGGTCGAGCAGGGTGCCGAGGGCAACCCGTACCACCTCTACCCGTTCCAGACCGCCTTCGGCGCACCCGTCTTCGGCACCGACGCCTCGGGCAGCTACGACGCCGCCGACCTGCAGCTCGGCAGCGAGGGCGGCTTCGCCTTCGCTGACTGGCTCGCCGCCCAGGGCGAGGCGGGAACCCTGAACACCGACATCGACGGCGAGATCGCCAAGCAGCAGTTCCTCGACGGCAAGGCCGCCTTCTGGCTGACCGGCCCGTGGAACGTCGGCACGGCCGTCGACGCCGGCATCGACGTCGCCATCGACCCGATCCCCAGCCCCACGGCCGAGCCCGCGTCGCCGTTCGCCGGCGTCAAGGGCTTCTTCGTCAGCTCCGAGTCGAAGAACAAGGTCGCCGCGAACGACTTCCTGGTGAACTACATCGGCACCGAAGACGTGCAGCTCGAGCTGTTCAAGGCCGGCAACGTGCTGCCTGCGCTGACCGCCGCCGCCGACACCGCGGCATCCGACCCGATCATCGCCGGCTTCCAGGCCGTCGGTGCCGACGCCGTCCCGATGCCCGCCATCCCCGCCATGGGATCGGTCTGGCAGTACTGGGGCATCGCAGAGGCGGCCGTGATCAACGGCGCCGACCCGAAGGCCACCTGGCAGAAGCTCGCGGACGACGTGTCCGCAGCCATCAAGTGATCGCCCGGGCGCATCCGGGGCCTGCGGCATCGCCGCGCCCCGGATGCGCCCGCGCCATCGAGCCTTCGAGACGACGGGGACAGAGATGACAGACACCACCGAGCAGACGGCGCCTCCGACCAGGCGCCAGCGGCAGGCGGCCCAGATCGCCGAGGCGGCCGGCACGCCCATCGGATGGATGCTGCTGAAGATCCTGCTGCTGGGCATCGTCGACGCGGTCGCGCTCTATGCCGCGTTCGTGCTCTTCACGCACCAGGAATGGCTCGTTCTGGCCATCGTCGTGGCGGTCACGGCCGCCGTGAACTACATCTACTTCTCGCGTCGCCGTGTGCCGGCCAAATACCTCACGCCCGGCATCATCTTCCTGGTCCTCTTCCAGGTCTTCGCGCTCATCTACACCGGCTACATCGGCTTCACCAACTACGGCACGGGGCACAACGGGTCGAAGCCGCAGGCCATCTCGGCCCTGCTCGCCTCCGCTCAGGAGCGGGTCGAGGACTCCCCGGCATACCCCGTGCAGATCGTCGAGCAGGCAGGGGTCTACGGACTGCTCGTCACCGACCCCGACACCGGCGACGCGCTGCTCGGAACCAACGACGAGCCGCTGCACGAGGTCGACGCGCAGTTCGACGGCGACCGCGCCACCGCGACCGACGGCTGGAACTCGCTCCCGCTCGCCGAGGTGTTCGGACTCTCATCCGAGCTCGAGAAGCTGTCGGTCCCGTTCAGCGACGACCCCAACGACGGCAGCCTGCGCACTCCCGACGGGCAGAGCGGCTATCTGTACATCTCGCAGCTCGAGTACGACGCGTCGGCCGACACGATCACCGACACCCGCAGCGGCATCGTCTACTCCGACATCGGCACCGGCGCCTTCACCGCCGACGGCGGCGAGCAGCTCATGCCCGGCTGGCAGGTCAACGTCGGGTTCGACAACTTCGTGCGCGCCGTCACCGACGCGTCCATCCGCGGCCCGCTGATCTCGGTCACGGTCTGGACCTTCGTCTTCGCGGTCATCTCCGTGGCGTCGACGTTCTTCCTGGGCCTGCTGATGGCGCTGGTGTTCAACAACACCCGGATGCGGTTCCGCAACGCCTACCGGATCATCATGATCCTTCCCTACGCCTTCCCCGCCTTCCTGTCGGCGCTGGTGTGGGCGGGGATGATGAACGAGAGCTTCGGCTTCATCAACCAGGTGCTGCTCGGCGGCGCCGAGGTCCCGTGGCTGACCGACCCGACCCTCGCCAAGGTGTCGATCCTCATCGTCAACCTGTGGCTGGGCTTCCCGTACATGTTCCTCGTCTGCATGGGGGCTCTGCAGGGCATCCCGGAAGACGTCAACGAGGCCGCCGTGATGGACGGCGCGAACCCCTGGCAGATCTTCCGCCGCATCAAGCTGCCGCTGCTGCTCGTGACGGTGGCGCCGCTGCTGATCTCGTCGTTCGCGTTCAACTTCAACAACTTCAACCTGATCTACATGCTCACCAAGGGCGGGCCCCGGTTCACCGACGTCTCGATCCCGGTCGGGCACACCGACATCCTGATCTCGATGGTCTACAAGGTGGCGTTCACCGGGCAGACGCGCGACTACGGTCTCGCCTCGGCCTTCACGATCCTCATCTTCATCGTGGTGGCGACGATCTCGATCATCAGCTTCCGCAAGACCAAGGCACTCGAGGAGCTGAACTGATGAGCACCCAGACCCTCACTCCGCGCAAGCGCTCGTTCGGCGCGTGGTTCGCCGACACCGGGTGGCGGCACCTCGTCGCGATCGTGGTGAGCGTGTTCGCGCTCTTCCCGCTGATGTACGTGCTCTCGGCGTCGCTGAACCCCAAGGGCACCCTGACGGGATCGAACCAGCTCTTCTCGGCCATCGGCGTCGACAGCTACGTGCGCATCCTGTCGGATCCGCAGAACCCGTACGGGCTGTGGTTCCTGAACACCCTCGTGATCGCCGCGGTGACCGGTCTTCTGACCGTGTTCATCGGCGCGTGCGCCGCCTACGCGTTCTCGCGCATGAGGTTCGCCGGCCGCCGGATCGGCCTGATCACCGTCGTTGTCGTGCAGATGTTCCCGCAGCTCCTCGCGGTCGTCGCGCTGTTCATGCTCATGTCGACCCTCGGCGACTGGTTCCCCGCGATCGGGCTGAACACCCACACGGGCCTGATCCTCGTGTACCTGGGCGGCGCGCTGGGCGTGAACACCTATCTGATGTACGGCTTCTTCAACACGATCCCCAAGGAGATCGACGAGGCCGCCCGCATCGACGGCGCAGGTCACGCGCGCATCTTCTTCACGATCATCCTGCGGCTGGTCGCGCCCATCCTCGCGGTGGTCGGACTGCTGTCGTTCATCGGCATCGTGAACGAGTACGTGATCGCCAGCGTCATCCTCATCGACCCCGAGAAGCAGACCCTGGTCGTCGGGCTCACCAAGCTCGTGGCGAACCCCCGCTACGCCGACTGGTCGGCGTTCTCGGCCGGTGCGGTCATGGCGGCGGTGCCGGTGATGATCCTGTTCCTCTTCCTGCAGAAGTACATCGTCGGCGGTCTCACCGCGGGAGCGGTCAAGTAGCATCCGCGGTCCGCTGTTCGGCCATCGTGGGTCAGCACCGAGACACGGTGATCGGATGCCCCCACGGGGCCCTGGCAGGGCGTACGGTGAGCGCATGGCGGCCCGAGTCGGAGGACGGAACCTGGCGATCAGCTGGATCGTGGGTCTGCTGTGCGCCGCCGTCGTCGGCGCCCTGATGTGGCTCTCGCTGCCGGCCGGTCCCGGGCTGCTCTTCATGGTCGGGCATCTGCTCGACGGCACCGTGCCCCGCTGACGCTGACCCTGACGGATGCCGATATCCCGGACACATCGGCACGCCTGCGCGGTGCGGATCGCCCGCGGCGCTAGCCTCGGTGTGCACCTATCACGAGAGGCGATCACATGAGCGACCCCGAGGTTCCCAAGAACGAGCAGCACCACGACGTGGACGACGTCGTCGGCCGCGCCAACGAGGGACTCGACGCCGCCGCCGCAGCCCGCGCTGACGTGCCGCGGACGGATGCTGCGGCAGGTCCCGTCGATCCCGACCTGGCGGCCTTCGAGGCGGCCGAGCGCGACCACCCCGGCACCTTCGGCTCGTCCGAGCCCGCCGTGACCCGCGACCCCGCCGACGCCGACCGTGCCGACATCGACCGTGCTGACGCCGCGTCCGTCGACGCAGACCGTCTCGACGCCGACCGTGGCGACGCGCACCGCGCGGACGCCGACCGTCTCGACGCCCACCGCGACGGAGCGCATCACGACGCGCTCGACAGCACGGCATCCGCCTCGACCGTCGACACCGACGCCGACGCGACCCGGGTGATCGACACCGACCGCGAGCACCACCCGACGGTCGCCGACACCGCCTACGCCGCGCCCGCCGACCACTCGGCCGAGACGCGGGTCGTTCCCGCCGAGCCCGTCGCGCCCCCGGCCGCCCCGCAGCCGATCTTCGTGCAGGCGCCCGAGCCGCCTCGCGAGCTCGGCAACCGCGGAACCGCGGGTGCCATCGGACTGCTGGCGGCCCTCGCGTTCGCGATCCTCTACCTCGGCGCGATCCTCGGCTTCGGCGCGCTGAGCGGCGACGTCACGACCGAGAACGTCGGCACCGCGGCCCTCGCACCGCTCACCACCTGGTCGTTCTGGGTGCCCGTCGTGGTCTTCTTCCTCGCGTTCTGGCTGCTGGGCGCGTTCATCAACCGCGCCCGCTGGGGCAAGTGGGTCACCCTCGGCCTGTTCGTGGCGATCGCGACCTACGGCGGATACATCCTCGGGCAGCTCTTCCAGGAGCCGTTCTGGCGCATCACCGCCACCGAGTCGGTCGAGGTGGTGAACGAGTCGCTGCTCGCCCCGCTCGCGATCGCATCGTTCATCTTCGCCCGCGAGCTCACGATCTGGTTCGGCGCGTGGGTCGCCCGCAGCGGGGCCAAGAAGAAGGCTCTCAACGCCGAGGCGCAGGCCGAGTACGAGCGCACGCTCGAGGCCGGCCCCGCCGCTCTTCGATGAGCGTAAGGTGACGGCATGACCACCAGAGACCCCCACGGCCCCGCGCCGGAGGGGGTCTCTGCTTTTCTGGCAGGGGTGGTCGGCGGGGTCTGCTTCGCCGCCTTCTCGATCCTCGGCCTCGGGATGCTGTCGTACTTCGCCGACACCGACATCATCTCCGTCGAAGGTCTCACCCTCTGGCCAGGAGTGGTGGGGATGGCGGTGGCGATCCTGGTCTTCGCCGCGCTGTCGGCCCCGCTGCTGCGCCGCGCCCTGCCCTCGTTCGGGGCGGTCGTGCTGATCGCCGTCGCCACGGCCCTCGCCCATCTCGGTGCTGTCTGGCTCTCGGCGCTCGTCGGCGGTGCCGGCATCGCGCACGCCGCCGCTGCGGCCTCGCAGATCGTCGTCCGCGGGTCGAGCGCGGTGGTCATCGTCGCCGCGCTGGTCGCCGGCTGGATCGCGGTCGCCCTCCGCCGCGCACGATCGGGCACCCCTCGATGGCCGTGGGAGCGCGACGACGCGGAGTGACGGACGCGCCGCCGCGGGGAAAGCGCCGACTGCGGCGATGACGGCCCTACTCTGTATTCGTGGAGAGGTCGCTGGAGTCGCAGGTCGACCAGGCCGTCGAGGCCTGGCTGCGCTGGGTGCCGCGCTGGGCGCCGGCCACGCATCGCGGGCGGGTGGCACCGTGCCGCCGCTGCCTCGGCTCTCCGATTCTGTCGGCCGTCGGCATCGGGGGCAACGTGCCGCACGGCGTGCAGCACGGGCTGTCCACCCGTATCAAGGCGATCGTCGATCAGGCCGTGGCCGAGTACACGGCGCGCAACCTGCCGATGCTCCAGGCCGAGCTCGACCATCAGGCCGACCGCAATCGGTCGCGCGCGTACCGTCCGGGGGAGGGGCTCGATCCGGAGTACGAGGGGATGCCCCTCGACCCCGACCCCCTGCCGGGGGCGCCGTTCCTCTTCACTGTCGCGGGCATGGCGGATGAGGCGGCGGCGGAGCTGCCGCCCCTGCCCCCGCTGTCTGAGGACGCCAAAGCCGCTCTGCGTCAGGAGGTGGCGCTGGCCGACGACTACGCGAACATGATCGGGCGCGAGATCTGCGGTCTGCTGCTGCGCCACCGGCTGAACGTGCAGGCGGCGATCTCGCAGTACGTCGAGCCGCAGATCGAGGCCATGCTGGCCGAGCTGAGCGAGGCGCTGGACTCGCCGTTCGACCCCGACACTCCGTAGCACAGCATCCGCTCTGCTCATTTGACCGCCACGGCCCCGCGCCCTTACACTTGATCGGGTGTGTGCACGACTGTGCGCGCACGCAGGGCGCCGGCACCGTCGGTTCGCCCCCACGGCATACCCATCACACCAAAAGCCCGACTCCTCTGTCGAGCCGGTGGGTCATGATGTGAAACCCATCACGCTGTCACCGTGCAGCACTATGAGGAGAGAACGTGCCAACTATTCAGCAGTTGGTTCGCAAGGGACGCTCGCCCAAGGTCTCGAAGACCAAGGCGCCCGCCCTGAAGGCGAACCCGCAGCAGGCCGGCGTGTGCACCCGTGTGTACACCACCACCCCGAAGAAGCCGAACTCGGCGATGCGCAAGGTCGCTCGTGTGAAGCTCCGCAACGGCACCGAGGTGACCGCCTACATCCCCGGTGAGGGCCACAACCTGCAGGAGCACTCGCTCGTGCTCGTCCGCGGTGGTCGTGTGAAGGACCTCCCCGGTGTCCGCTACAAGATCGTCCGTGGTGCGCTCGACACCCAGGCAGTGAAGAACCGTAAGCAGGCTCGTTCCCGCTACGGCGCGAAGAAGGGCTGAGTCAGATGCCTCGTAAGGGACCCGCACCCAAGCGCCCCGTCGTCAACGACCCGGTCTACGGCGCTCCGATCGTCACCTCGCTGGTGAACAAGATCCTCGTCGACGGCAAGAAGTCGCTCGCCGAGTCCATCGTCTACGGCGCCCTCCGCGGTGTCGAGGCGAAGAACGGCCAGGACGCCGTCGCCACCCTCAAGAAGGCGCTCGACAACGTGCGCCCGACCCTCGAGGTCCGCAGCCGCCGCGTCGGCGGCTCGACCTACCAGGTTCCCGTCGAGGTCAAGCCGCACCGCGCGAACACCCTCGCGCTGCGCTGGCTGGTCAGCTACGCGAAGGGTCGTCGTGAGAAGACGATGACCGAGCGCCTGCAGAACGAGATCCTCGACGCGTCGAACGGCCTGGGAGCCGCGGTCAAGCGCCGCGAGGACACCCACAAGATGGCCGAGTCGAACCGCGCCTTCGCCCACTACCGCTGGTAAAGGGCTGAGCGGATGCCGCTGCCGCGGCATCCGCTCCCACTCTCTGTTCGTTCCTGAACCATCCCGGAGGAACCCCCGTGGCACAAGAAGTGCTCACCGACCTGAGCAAGGTCCGCAACATCGGCATCATGGCCCACATCGATGCCGGCAAGACCACCACCACCGAGCGCATCCTGTTCTACACGGGTGTCAACCACAAGCTCGGCGAGACCCACGACGGCGCGTCGACGACGGACTGGATGGAGCAGGAGAAGGAGCGCGGCATCACGATCACGTCGGCCGCCGTGACCTGCTTCTGGAACAAGAACCAGATCAACATCATCGACACCCCCGGTCACGTGGACTTCACCGTCGAGGTCGAGCGCTCGCTGCGCGTGCTCGACGGCGCTGTCGCCGTCTTCGACGGCAAGGAGGGCGTCGAGCCCCAGTCCGAGACCGTGTGGCGTCAGGCCGACAAGTACGGCGTTCCCCGCATCTGCTTCGTCAACAAGATGGACAAGCTGGGCGCCGACTTCTACTACACCGTCGACACCATCGTGAACCGCCTGGGTGCCAAGCCGCTCGTGCTGCAGCTCCCGATCGGCGCCGAGAGCGACTTCATCGGCGTCGTGGACCTCATCGAGATGCGCGCGCTGGTCTGGCCCGGCGACGCAAAGGGTGACGTGACCATGGGCGCCTCGTACGAGGTGCAGGAGATCCCCGCCGACCTTCAGGAGAAGGCCGAGGAGTACCGCCAGCAGCTGCTCGAGACCGTCGCCGAGACCGATGACGCTCTGCTCGAGAAGTTCTTCGGCGGCGAAGAGCTCACGATCGCCGAGATCAAGGGCGCCATCCGCAAGATGGTCGTCGCCAACGAGATCTACCCGGTCCTCTGCGGCTCGGCGTTCAAGAACCGCGGCGTGCAGCCGATGCTCGACGCAGTCATCGACTTCCTCCCCAACCCCCTCGACGTCGGCGCCATCGAGGCCCACGACCCGAAGGACGAGGAGAAGGTCATCGAGCGTCACCCCGACGCCAACGACCCGTTCTCGGCTCTCGCCTTCAAGGTCGCCGTGCACCCGTTCTTCGGTCGTCTGACCTACGTCCGCGTGTACTCGGGTCACCTCGACTCGGGCTCCGCCGTGGTCAACTCGACCAAGGGCAAGAAGGAGCGCATCGGAAAGATCTTCCAGATGCACGCCAACAAGGAGAACCCGGTCGACGAGCTCACCGCGGGCAACATCTACGCCGTCATCGGCCTGAAGGACACCACCACCGGTGACACCCTCGCCGACCCGGCTGCCCCCGTCGTGCTGGAGTCGATGACGTTCCCCGAGCCGGTGATCGAGGTCGCCATCGAGCCGAAGACCAAGGCCGATCAGGAGAAGCTGGGTCTCGCGATCCAGAAGCTCGCTGAAGAGGACCCGACCTTCCGCACCGAGCTCAACCCCGAGACCGGTCAGACGACCATCAAGGGCATGGGCGAGCTGCACCTCGACATCCTCGTCGACCGCATGAAGCGCGAGTTCCGCGTCGAGGCGAACGTCGGAAAGCCCCAGGTGGCCTACCGCGAGACGATCCGCAAGGCCGTCGAGAAGCACGACTACACGCACAAGAAGCAGACCGGTGGATCGGGTCAGTTCGCGAAGATCCAGTTCAACATCGAGCCGCTCGACCTCGACGGCGAGAAGACGTACGAGTTCGTCAACTCGGTCACCGGTGGACGCATCCCGCGTGAGTACATCGGCTCGATCGACGCCGGTTTCCAGGACGCGATGAACGTCGGCGTGCTCGCCGGCTACCCGATGGTGGGCGTCAAGGCGACCATCGTCGACGGTGCCGCCCACGACGTCGACTCCTCGGAGATGGCGTTCAAGATCGCGGGCTCCATGGGCTTCAAGGAGGCCGCTCGCCGTGCCAACCCCGTGCTGCTCGAGCCGCTCATGGCGGTCGAGGTGCGTACTCCCGAGGAGTACATGGGCGACGTCATCGGCGACCTGAACTCGCGTCGCGGACAGATCCAGTCGATGGAGGACGCGCAGGGCGTCAAGGTGGTGCGCGCTTCGGTGCCGCTGTCCGAGATGTTCGGCTACATCGGCGACCTGCGCTCGAAGACCTCGGGCCGTGCTGTGTACTCCATGGAGTTCGACAGCTACTCTGAGGTCCCGCGCGCAGTTGCGGATGAGATCATCCAGAAGGCCAAGGGCGAGTAAGCCCTTCCTGGGGATGCCGTGCCCGCACGGCATCCCCACACCCCACAACTTCACATTCACTCTCTACTAAACTGAGAAACCGAAACCCGTAGGGAGCCGGTCACAATCCAGTGCCCGGCGATCTCTACACGAACGTCCTGAGGAGGACCCAGTGGCCAAGGCCAAGTTCGAGCGGACCAAGCCGCACGTCAACATCGGAACGATCGGTCACGTCGACCACGGCAAGACCACCCTGTCTGCCGCGATCTCGAAGGTGCTCGCCGACAAGTACCCGTCGGACACCAACGTCCAGCGTGACTTCGCCTCGATCGACTCGGCTCCCGAGGAGCGTCAGCGCGGTATCACCATCAACATCTCGCACATCGAGTACGAGACCCCGAAGCGCCACTACGCGCACGTCGACGCCCCCGGCCACGCCGACTACGTCAAGAACATGATCACCGGTGCTGCTCAGATGGACGGCGCCATCCTCGTGGTCGCCGCCACCGACGGCCCGATGGCTCAGACCCGTGAGCACGTGCTGCTCGCCAAGCAGGTCGGCGTGCCGTACCTGATGGTCGCCCTCAACAAGTCGGACATGGTCGACGACGAGGAGATCCTGGAGCTCGTCGAGCTCGAGGTCCGCGAGCTGCTCTCGTCGCAGGGCTTCCCCGGCGACGACGCTCCCGTCATCAAGGTCTCGGCTCTCGGCGCCCTCAACGGCGAAGAGAAGTGGGTCGAGTCGATCGTCGAGCTCATGCAGGCCGCTGACGACGCCATCCCGGACCCCGAGCGTGACCGCGACAAGCCGTTCCTCATGCCGATCGAGGACGTCTTCACGATCACCGGTCGTGGAACGGTCGTCACGGGCCGCGCCGAGCGTGGCACCCTGGCCATCAACTCCGAGGTCGAGATCGTCGGCATCCGCCCGACCCAGAAGACCACGGTCACCGGTATCGAGATGTTCCACAAGCAGCTCGACGAGGCATGGGCCGGCGAGAACTGTGGTCTGCTGCTCCGCGGAACCAAGCGCGAGGACGTCGAGCGCGGCCAGGTCGTCGTGAAGCCGGGCTCGATCACCCCGCACACGGAGTTCGAGGGCACCGCGTACATCCTGTCGAAGGACGAGGGTGGCCGCCACAACCCCTTCTACACGAACTACCGTCCGCAGTTCTACTTCCGCACCACCGACGTGACCGGCGTCATCACGCTGCCCGAGGGCACCGAGATGGTCATGCCCGGTGACACCACCGACATGAAGGTGGACCTCATCCAGCCCATCGCCATGGAAGAGGGCCTCGGCTTCGCGATCCGTGAGGGTGGCCGCACCGTCGGCGCCGGCACGGTGACCAAGGTGCTCGCGTAAGCATCTGCTTCTCGAAAGAGGGGTCGGACCTTCGGGTCCGGCCCCTCTTCTCTCGTCTCATGCGGTTCTCGACAGGAGTCGTCCGCATCGCGTAGAAATGAGGGGGGCGCAGGAACGCTGCGCCGCATCGACAGGGGAGGACAGCTATGGGCATCGAGGATCTCGTGAACCAGGGCAAGGATGCTTTCGAGCAGAACAAGGACAAGATCGCCGAAGCGGTCAAGAGCGAGCAGGCTGAGGACATCAGCGACCGCGTTCTCGACGAGATCGCCGACTTCGCGAAGAAGGTCGCTCCTGGTGCCGCCGACCAGATCGACGACATCCGCGACAAGGCCGACGGAGCCGTCGGCAACCAGTGACAGACGCGGTTCGCCGCGCGACGAGGAGGGGTGGTGCGCCTGGGGCGCACCACCCCTTCGGCCGTCCGGATGCCCGCGTCCGACCCCGCCGGATCATGCGCGACACGCCCGGGTTTGCGGTGCCCGAATCCGCGTGGCAGAATAGTCAGGTTCCACATTTCTGCGCTCTCCGTGATGCGCGGAATCACTGTTACGAACGTGCATAGGCGGCAGCCCCTCCCGAAGGGCGCAGCAGGGTTCTAGGCCGCGGACAGCAGAACAAGCCCCACTCGAAGACGCGAGCACACGTTGCTGGCGTCTTCATGGTGAAAACAGAACAGCGGTGCGCAAGTGCCGAGGGCGCAACAGCGCCATCGTGCGTCCAATGCCCCAGGGCCACCCGGCTCCGGACGGTACGACGCCTGAAGAGAGAGAGCAGACAATGGCGGGACAGAAGATCCGCATTCGCCTGAAGTCGTATGACCACGAGGTCATCGACACGTCGGCACGTAAGATCGTCGACACCGTGACCCGTGCGGGCGCGACCGTCGTCGGCCCCGTGCCGCTTCCGACCGAGAAGAACGTCGTGTGCGTCATCCGGTCGCCCCACAAGTACAAGGACAGCCGCGAGCACTTCGAGATGCGGACCCACAAGCGTCTGATCGACATCGTCGACCCGACGCCGAAGGCCGTCGACTCGCTGATGCGTCTCGACCTGCCCGCCGATGTCAACATCGAGATCAAGCTCTGAGGTCCGCCATGGTTGACATCAACGCAAAGATTTCCAAGGGCATGCTCGGCACCAAGCTCGGCATGACCCAGGTCTGGAACGAGAACGGGAAGCTCATCCCCGTTACCGTCATCGAGCTGGCTCCGAACGTGGTCACCCAGGTTCGCACCCCCGAGAAGGACGGCTACAACGCCGTTCAGATCGCCTACGGCCAGATCGACCCCCGCAAGGTCAACAAGCCGCTGACCGCTCACTTCGAGGCAGCAGGCGTGACCCCCCGTCGCCACGTCACCGAGATCCGCACCGCGGACGCCGCTGACTACTCGCTCGGCCAGGAGCTCACTCTCGATGGCGTGTTCGAGGCAGGCCAGCTGGTCGACGTCGTCGGCACCAGCAAGGGCAAGGGCACCGCCGGTGTCATGAAGCGTCACAACTTCGCCGGCGTCTCGGCCTCCCACGGTGCGCACCGCAACCACCGCAAGCCCGGCTCGATCGGCGCGTCGTCGACCCCGAGCCGCGTGTTCAAGGGCATGCGCATGGCCGGCCGCATGGGTGGCGAGCGCGTGACCGTCCTCAACCTCACGGTGCACGCCATCGACGCCGAGAAGGGACTCATGCTCGTCAAGGGCGCCGTCCCCGGTGCTCGTGGTCGTATCGTGTACGTCCGCAACGCAGTGAAGGGTGCCTGATCTCATGGCTGACTCCACTCTGGCAATCGACGTCCTGTCGGTCGACGGCAAGAAGGCTGGCTCGGTCGAGCTGCCCGCCGCGATCTTCGACGTCGAGACCAACGTCCCGCTGATCCACCAGGTCGTCGTCGCGCAGCTCGCAGCAGCGCGTCAGGGCACCCACGCCACGAAGACTCGTGGCGACGTGTCCGGCTCCGGCAGCAAGCCCTTCAAGCAGAAGGGCACGGGTAACGCCCGTCAGGGCTCGATCCGCATGCCGCAGCACCGCGGTGGTGGCACTGTCCACGGCCCGCAGCCGCGCGACTACTCGCAGCGCACCCCCAAGAAGATGATCGCCGCCGCCCTCCGTGGCGCGCTGAGCGACCGTCTGCGCGGCGAGCGTCTGCACGCCGTCGAGGCCTTCGTCGCCGACAGCACCCCCTCGACCAAGGCTGCGGCCGGCCTGCTGGCCACCGTCGCCCCGTCGAAGAACGTGCTGGTCGTCATCGAGCGCACCGACGAGCTGACCACGAAGAGCGTCCGCAACCTCGCGAACGTTCACCTGATCAGCTTCGACCAGCTGAACGCCTACGACGTCGTCGTCTCCGACGACATCGTCTTCACCAAGGCCGCACTCGAGGGCTTCATCGCCTCCAAGACCGGTGCGACCGCAGAGGAGGTCTCGGCATGACCGAGCAGAACGTTCTCGCCACGGCCCTGAACAAGGACCCGCGCGACATCATCCTCGGACCGGTCGTGTCCGAGAAGAGCTACGGCCTGATCGACGAGGGCAAGTACACCTTCCTCGTCGACCCGCGCGCCTCGAAGACCGAGATCAAGCTCGCCATCGAGAAGATCTTCGGCGTCAAGGTGGCCTCGGTCAACACGATCAACCGCGTCGGCAAGGCCCGCCGCACCCGCTTCGGCACCGGCAAGCGCAAGGACACCAAGCGCGCGATCGTGGCTCTGAAGTCGGGTTCCATCGACATCTTCACGGCAGTCGGCTGACCGGGGGATAAGGACTAATAATGGCTATTCGCAAGTACAAGCCCACGACCCCGGGTCGCCGCGGTTCGTCGGTGGCCGACTTCGCCGAGATCACCCGATCGACGCCTGAGAAGTCGCTGCTGCGCCCGCTCTCGAAGACCGGTGGTCGCAACAACCAGGGCCGCATCACGACCCGTCACATCGGTGGTGGCCACAAGCGCCAGTACCGTGTCATCGACTTCCGTCGCAATGACAAGGACGGCATCAACGCCAAGGTCGCTCACATCGAGTACGACCCCAACCGCACCGCGCGCATCGCGCTGCTGCACTACTTCGACGGTGAGAAGCGCTACATCCTCGCCCCGAACAAGCTGAAGCAGGGCGACGTCGTCGAGTCGGGTGCCGGCGCTGACATCAAGCCGGGCAACAACCTGCCGCTGAAGAACATCCCCACCGGTACCGTGATCCACGCGATCGAGCTGCGTCCCGGCGGCGGAGCGAAGATGGCCCGTTCGGCCGGCGCCTCGGTGCGTCTGGTCGCGAAGGACGGCCCCTACGCACAGCTGCGTCTGCCCTCGGGCGAGATCCGCAACGTCGATGCGCGCTGCCGCGCGACCATCGGCGAGGTCGGCAACGCCGAGCAGTCGAACATCAACTGGGGCAAGGCCGGCCGCAAGCGCTGGAAGGGCGTCCGCCCGACCGTCCGCGGTGTCGCCATGAACCCGGTCGACCACCCGCACGGTGGTGGTGAGGGCAAGACGTCCGGTGGACGTCACCCCGTCTCCCCGTGGGGCCAGGCTGAGGGTCGTACCCGTCACGCCAACAAGGAAAGTGACAAGTACATCGTCCGCCGCCGCAACGCCGGCAAGAAGCGCAAGTAGGAGTAGAGGAAGATGCCACGCAGTCTCAAGAAGGGCCCCTTCGTCGACGAGCACCTGCTTCGCAAGGTGGTCGGACAGAACGAGTCCGGTACGAAGAACGTCATCAAGACCTGGTCGCGTCGCTCGATGATCATCCCCGCAATGCTGGGACACACCATCGCCGTGCACGACGGTCGCAAGCACATCCCTGTGTTCGTGACCGAGACCATGGTCGGCCACAAGCTGGGCGAGTTCGCGCCCACCCGCACCTTCCGCGGCCACGAGAAGGACGACAAGAAGGGCCGTCGCCGCTGACGCGGTGACGCTCTGGACAGAAACAGAGGAGGAGAACAATGGTGGAATCCATCGCACGCGTCAAGCACATCCGCGTGACCCCTCAGAAGGCTCGTCGTGTCGTCGCGCTCATCAAGGGCAAGCAGGCGCAGGAAGCACTGGCCATTCTGAAGTTCGCACCGCAGGGTGCCAGCGAGCCGATCTACAAGCTCGTGCACTCTGCCATCGCCAACGCATCGGTCAAGGCCGACCGCGACGGCGAGTTCCTGGACGAGCAGGACCTGTACGTGAAGAACGCGTACGTCGACGAGGGCACGACGCTCAAGCGTTTCCGCCCCCGTGCTCAGGGTCGTGCCTCGCAGATCAAGAAGCGCACGAGCCACATCACGGTCGTGCTGGCCACCCCGGAGGTCGCTGAGGCGGCTGCACCGGCGGCCAAGACGAAGAAGGCGAGCAAGTAATGGGCCAGAAGGTCAACCCGTACGGCTTCCGCCTCGGCATCACCACGGACCACGTGTCGCGTTGGTTCTCGGACTCGACGAAGCCGGGCCAGCGTTACGCCGACTACGTCGCCGAGGACATCAAGATCCGTCGTCTGCTGCAGACGCAGCTCGACCGCGCCGGCGTCTCGAACATCGAGATCGAGCGCACCCGCGACCGCGTGCGTGTGGACATCCACACCGCACGTCCGGGCATCGTCATCGGCCGCCGCGGCGCCGAGGCCGAGCGCATCCGCGGCGACCTCGAGAAGCTCACCGGCAAGCAGATCCAGCTGAACATCCTCGAGGTCAAGAACCCCGAGGCCGACGCTCAGCTCGTCGCGCAGGGCATCGCCGAGCAGCTCTCTGCTCGTGTGGCGTTCCGTCGCGCGATGCGCAAGGGTCTGCAGGGCGCTCAGCGCGCCGGCGCCAAGGGCATCCGCATCCAGGTCTCCGGCCGCCTCGGCGGCGCGGAGATGAGCCGCTCGGAGTTCTACCGCGAGGGTCGTGTGCCGCTGCACACGCTGCGCGCGAACATCGACTACGGCTTCTACGAGGCGAAGACCACCTTCGGCCGCATCGGCGTGAAGGTCTGGATCTACAAGGGCGACCTCACCAACAAGGAGCTTGCTCGCGAGCAGGCCAACCAGAAGCCTTCGCGCGAGCGTGGCGACCGTCGTGGCCCCCGTGGCGACCGCGGTGACCGTCGCAACGAGGCTCCCGTCGCAGAAGGAGCGTCTGCCTGATGCTTATCCCTCGCAAGGTCAAGTACCGCAAGCAGCACCACCCGAAGCGTTCGGGCCAGGCCACCGGTGGCACCAAGGTGTCGTTCGGTGAGTTCGGCATCCAGGCGCTGACCCCCGCGTACGTGACGAACCGTCAGATCGAGTCCGCTCGTATCGCGATGACCCGTCACATCAAGCGTGGTGGAAAGGTGTGGATCAACATCTACCCCGACCGCCCGCTCACCAAGAAGCCCGCTGAGACCCGCATGGGTTCGGGTAAGGGCTCGCCCGAGTGGTGGGTCGCCAACGTCAAGCCGGGCCGTGTCCTCTTCGAGGTCGCGGGCGTGAACGAGCAGCTCGCACGCGAGGCGCTCACCCGGGCCATTCACAAGCTGCCGCTCAAGGCACGCATCATCAAGCGCGAGGAGGGCGACGCGTAATGGCGATCGGCACCAAGGAGCTCGCTCCGGCAGAGCTCGACACGTTCGAAGACCAGCGCCTCGTTGAGGAGCTGCGCAAGGCCAAGGAGGAGCTGTTCAACCTCCGTTTCCAGTCGGCCACCGGCCAGCTGGAGAGCCACGGCCGCATCCGCGCCGTCAAGCGCGACATCGCGCGCCTCTACACCGTGATCCGCGAGCGCGAGCTGGGCATCCGTGCGACGCCCGCTCCGGTCGAGGCTCCGGCGAAGAAGGCGTCCAAGGCGAAGGCGAAGAAGGCCGATGAGGCTGAGGCGCCGAAGGAGGAGGCCGAGTAATGGCTGAGAAGAAGGCTGCTGCCGCCGTCGAGCACGGCGAGCACGACGTCCGCGACGCGGACGCACGCGGTTACCGCAAGGCCCGCCGCGGCTACGTCGTCAGCGACAAGATGGACAAGACCATCGTCGTCGAGGTCGAGGACCGCGTGAAGCACCCGCTTTACGGCAAGGTCATCCGCGTGACCTCGAAGGTCAAGGCGCACGACGAGAACAACACCGCCGGCATCGGCGACCTCGTTCTCATCAACGAGACCCGCCCGCTGAGCGCCACCAAGCGCTGGCGTCTGGTGGAGATCCTGGAGAAGGCAAAGTGATCCAGACCGAGTCCCGCGTCAAGGTCGCCGACAACACCGGCGCCAAGGAGCTGCTCACGATCCGCGTCCTCGGTGGCTCCAGCCGCCGCTACGCCGGCCTGGGCGACACCATCGTCGCGACCGTCAAGGACGCGATCCCCGGTGGGAACGTCAAGAAGGGCGACGTGGTCAAGGCCGTCATCGTCCGCACCGTCAAGTCGACCCGTCGTGCAGACGGCTCGTACATCAAGTTCGACGAGAACGCCGCCGTCATCCTGAAGAACGACGGGGAGCCCCGCGGCACCCGTATCTTCGGACCGGTCGGTCGTGAGCTTCGCGACAAGAAGTTCATGAAGATCGTCTCGCTCGCCCCGGAGGTCATCTGATCATGGCGAAAATCAAGAAGGGTGACCTGGTTCAGGTCATCAGCGGCCGCAAGCAGGACAAGGGCGGCGACCGCGGCAAGCAGGGCAAGGTCCTCGAGATCCTCGTCGAGCAGAACCGCGTCGTCGTGGAGGGCGTGAACTACGTCACCCGCCACAGCCGTGTCGGCCAGACCCAGCGCGGCACCAAGACCGGTGGCATCGAGACCGTCGAGGCCCCGATCCACATCTCCAACGTCGCTCTCGTCGACCCCTCGAGCAAGAAGCCGACCCGCGTCGGCCACCGCGTCGAGGAGCAGGTCAAGGACGGCGTGAAGCGCACGGTCCGCGTGCGCTACGCGAAGAAGTCAGGTAAGGACCTCTGATGGCTACGGCAACTGCTGCTGAGACTGGCAAGACCCAGCCTCGCCTGAAGCAGAAGTACAACACCGAGATCAAGAAGGCTCTGCAGGAGCAGTTCGGCTACGCGAACGTCATGCAGATCCCCGGCCTGGTCAAGGTCGTCGTCAACACCGGTGTCGGTGAGGCGGCTCGTGACTCCAAGGTGATCGAGGGCGCAATCGCCGACCTCACCAAGATCACCGGTCAGAAGCCGATCGTCACCAAGGCCCGCAAGTCCATCGCGCAGTTCAAGCTGCGCGAGGGCCAGGCCATCGGTGCGCACGTCACCCTCCGTGGCGACCGTGCGTGGGAGTTCGTCGACCGCCTCGTCAACCTGGCGCTGCCGCGCATCCGCGACTTCCGCGGTCTGTCGGCCGACCAGTTCGACGGCAACGGCAACTACACCTTCGGTCTCCAGGAGCAGAGCGTGTTCCACGAGATCGACCAGGACAAGATCGACCGCGTCCGCGGATTCGACATCACCGTGGTCACCACGGCCAAGACGGACGACGAGGGTCGCGCACTCCTGCGCGCGCTCGGCTTCCCGTTCAAGACCGCAGACGCCCCGGCGTAAGCGGAGAGTGCGGGGAGGGATGCTGCACAGCATCCCTCCCCGCATCCCGTACAATTGAAGATTGTGCGTCCGCTCGGACGCGACTCTCATCGAAGGCCGTCTGTCGTGTAACGGCAGCCGGAACCTCATGATCGAAGGAACCCGAATATGACAATGACAGACCCGGTCGCAGACATGCTGACCCGTCTGCGCAACGCGAACTCGGCGCACCACGACTCCGTGACCATGCCGTCGAGCAAGCTCAAGACGAACATCGCCTCGATCCTCCAGCAGGAGGGCTACATCGCAGGCTTCGAGGTCACCGACGCACGCGTCGGCAGCAACCTCACCCTCTCGCTCAAGTACGGTCCCAACCGTGAGCGCTCCATCGCCGGCATCAAGCGCGTGTCGAAGCCCGGTCTCCGCGTCTACGCGAAGTCGACCGAGCTGCCCAAGGTCCTCGGTGGCCTCGGCGTTGCCATCCTGTCCACCTCCTCCGGTCTTCTCACCGACCGTCAGGCTGAGCAGAAGGGCGTGGGCGGAGAAGTTCTCGCCTACGTGTGGTGATCTGACATGTCGCGAATCGGACGACTTCCCATCGACATCCCCGCGGGCGTGACCGTTTCGGTCGACGGCCGTGAGGTCGCGGTCAAGGGCCCCAAGGGCGAGCTGTCGCTCACCCTGGCCAACCCGATCGAGGTCTCGGTCGAGGAGAACCAGGTTCTGGTCACCCGCCCGGACGACGAGCGCGAATCGCGCTCGCTGCACGGCCTGACCCGCACCCTCATCAACAACAACATCATCGGCGTCACCCAGGGCTACTCCAAGGGCCTCGAGGTCGTCGGCACCGGTTACCGCGTGCAGCAGAAGGGCAACTCGATCGAGTTCGCCCTCGGCTTCTCGCACCCGGTCCTCATCGACCCGCCCGCAGGCATCACCCTGACGGTCGAGGGCACCAACAAGGTGACCGTGAGCGGCATCGACAAGCAGGCGGTCGGCGAGGCCGCTGCCAACATCCGCAAGATCCGCAAGCCCGAGCCGTACAAGGGCAAGGGTGTGCGCTACGCCGGCGAGGTCGTGCGTCGCAAGGCCGGAAAGGCTGGTAAGTAACCATGGCTGTCAAGTCCAAGTCCGCCGCCCGCGCGCGTCGTCACGCACGTCTTCGCAAGAAGATCGTCGGCACCGACGCCCGCCCGCGTCTCGTCGTCAACCGCTCCGCGCGCCACGTGTTCGTGCAGCTCGTCGACGACGCCAAGGGCCACACTGTGGCATCCGCTTCCACGCTCGAGACCGAGCTGCGCTCCTTCGACGGTGACAAGACCGCCAAGGCCCGCAAGGTCGGCGAGCTCGTCGCTGAGCGCGCGAAGGCCGCCGGCGTTTCCGAGGCAGTGTTCGACCGTGGCGGCAACCGCTACGCCGGTCGTGTCGCAGCCATCGCCGATGGCGCCCGTGAAGGGGGGCTGGCACTGTGAGTGACATCAAGGAGAACGAAGTGACCGAAACCGCTCCTGCCGAGGCTCAGGCTGAGCCGCAGCGCGAGCAGCGCGATGGCCGCCGTGGCGGCCGCGACCGCGGCCAGAGCCGCGACCGCAACTCGCGCGACCGTGGTGACAACCAGTTCCTCGAGCGCGTCGTCACCATCAACCGCGTCTCGAAGGTCGTGAAGGGCGGTCGTCGCTTCAGCTTCACCGCTCTCGTGGTCGTCGGCGACGGCAACGGTCTGGTCGGCGTCGGCTACGGCAAGGCCCGAGAGGTCCCCCTGGCGATCTCGAAGGGTGTCGAAGAGGCCAAGCGCAACTTCTTCCGCGTCCCCCGCGTCGGCTCGACCATCCCGCACCCCGTGCAGGGTGAGGCCGCCGCAGGTGTCGTGCTGCTTCGTCCGGCCGCTGCCGGTACCGGTGTCATCGCCGGTGGCCCGGTTCGCGCCGTGCTCGAGTGCGCCGGCATCCACGACGTCCTGTCGAAGTCGCTCGGCTCGTCGAACACGATCAACATCGTGCACGCGACGGTCGAGGCCCTGCAGGGTCTCGAGGAGCCGCGCGCCGTCGCTGCTCGTCGTGGTCTCGACTACGACGCCGTCGTGCCGGAGATCATCATCCGCAACGAGGCGAAGGCCGCTGCTGCCGCCGCCGCGCAGAAGGTAGGTGCCTGATGGCTGAGCGCCTCAAGGTCACGCAGATCAAGTCCAAGGTGAGCGAGAAGCAGAACCAGCGCGACACGCTGCGTTCGCTCGGTCTCAAGCGGATCGGCGACTCTGTCGTTCGTCCCGACGACGCTCAGACCCGCGGCTACGTCCGCGCCGTCGCGCACCTCGTCAAGGTTGAGGAGATCGACTAATGGCTGAGAAGAACGAAGCCGTCGAGGCCGAGAAGGCCCCGAAGAAGACCGCCGCCAAGAAGCCGGCTGCCACCAAGGCCGCTCCGGCCAAGGCCGCCGAGAAGAAGGCTCCGGCCAAGAAGGACGCTGAGGCTCCGGCCGCTCGTCCCGCCGTCCTGAAGGTGCACCACCTGCGTCCCGTCCCGGGTGCTCACACCGCCAAGACCCGCGTGGGTCGCGGTGAGGGCTCGAAGGGCAAGACCGCCGGTCGTGGAACCAAGGGCACCAAGGCGCGCAACACCGTGCGCGCCGGCTTCGAGGGTGGGCAGATGCCGCTGCACATGCGCACCCCGAAGCTGCGCGGGTTCAAGAACCCGTTCCGCGTCGAGTACCAGGTCGTGAACCTGGCCAAGCTCGCGGAGCTCTACCCCAAGGGTGGAGACGTCACCGTCAGCGACCTGGTCGCCAAGGGTGCCGTGCGCAAGAACGAGAAGGTCAAGGTCCTCGGTGACGGCGACATCTCGGTCAAGCTGACCGTGTCGGTCGACAAGGTCTCGGGCAGCGCCGAGCAGAAGATCGTCGCCGCCGGCGGTTCGGTCAACTGAGCCAGCCGCTGTGAACGCTGGGAGGGGTCGGAGATTCTCCGGCCCCTCCTGTGCGTTACCCTGGACTTTCGGCCGTCCTTCGACGTTCGGCAATCCCTTCAGGAGGAACGCCCTTGTTTAGCGCCATCGCGCGAATCTTCCGCACGCCCGACCTGCGGCAGAAGATCCTTTTCACCATCGGCATCATCGCTCTGTACCGTCTGGGTTCGAACGTGCCGGCTCCGTTCGTGAACTTCCCGAACGTCGAGCAGTGCCTCGCTGCCAACGCCGGCACCGACGGTCTGCTCGGCCTGGTCAACCTCTTCTCCGGCGGTGCACTGCTGCAGCTGTCGATCTTCGCCCTCGGCGTCATGCCGTACATCACCGCGACGATCATCACGCAGCTCCTGCGCGTCGTGATCCCGCACTTCGAGACCCTCCACCAGGAGGGCCAGGCCGGTCAGAGCAAGCTCACCCAGTACACGCGCTACCTCACGATCGCACTCGCACTGCTGCAGTCCGCGACCGTGGTGACCGTCGCGCGCAGCGGCCAGCTGTTCGGCCAGACCGACGTCGCCGCCTGCAACACGCTTCTGACCAACGACGTGTGGTGGGCACAGGCGCTCATCATCATCGCGATGACCGCAGGAACCGGCCTCATCATGTGGATGGCCGAGCTCGTGACCGAGCGCGGCATCGGCAACGGCATGTCGCTGCTGATCTTCACCTCGATCGCCGCCACCTTCCCCGGTTCGATGTGGGCCATCTGGGAGGCGAAGGGCTTCGAGACCTTCCTGCTGGTGATGCTCATCGGCATCGTCGTCATGACGCTCATCGTGTACGTCGAGCAGTCGCAGCGACGCGTGCCCGTGCAGTACGCCAAGCGCATGGTGGGCCGTCGCACCTACGGCGGCACCAACACGTACATCCCGATCAAGGTCAACATGGCGGGCGTGATCCCGATCATCTTCGCCTCATCGCTGCTGTACGTGCCGATGCTCATCGCGCAGTTCAACACGCCCACCGACGGCAGCGAGCCGCCGGCCTGGGTGGCATGGATCCTCGCGAACATGGCCACGGGCGACCAGCCGCTGTACATGCTGGTGTACTTCCTGCTGATCATCGGGTTCACCTACTTCTACGTCGCGATCACGTTCAACCCGGTCGAGGTCGCCGACAACATGAAGAAGTACGGCGGGTTCGTCCCCGGCATCCGTGCCGGCCGTCCCACCGCCGAGTACCTCGACTACGTGATCACCCGCATCACATTCCCCGGTTCGCTCTACCTCGGTCTCGTCGCGCTCATCCCGCTGGTCGCGCTGGCCACGGTTCAGGCCAACCAGAACTTCCCGTTCGGCGGCGCCTCGATCCTGATCATCGTGGGTGTCGGACTCGAGACGGTGAAGCAGATCGACGCGCAGCTGCAGCAGCGCCACTACGAAGGGCTCCTCCGATGACCGCTTCCGCTCGTCTTCTGATCGTCGGCCCGCAGGGCTCCGGCAAGGGCACCCAGGGCATCCGCATCGCCGAGGCGCTGCAGATCCCCGTGGTCTCCACCGGCGACATGTTCCGCGCGAACATCAAGGAGGGCACCGAGCTGGGGCAGAAGGTCACCGCGATCCTCGATGCAGGCGACCTGGTGCCCGATGAGCTGACCAGCGAGATCGTGCGCGATCGTCTGTCGCAGGACGACGCCCAGGGCGGCTTCCTGCTCGACGGCTACCCGCGCAACACCACTCAGGTGCACCACCTCGACGCGTTCCTCACCGAGCACGGCGCGGCGCTCGACGCCGTGATCCTGCTCGACGTGCCGCGCGAGGAGAGCATCGCCCGCCTCAGCCTCCGTGCGGTGGAGCAGGGGCGCTCCGATGACACCGACGAGGCCATCGCGCACCGTCTCGACATCTACGAGCACGAGACCGCTCCGATCATCTCGGTGTTCGAGGAGCGCGGCATCGTCGACCGCATCGACGGCGTCGGCTCGCTCGACGAGATCACCGAGCGCATCTCGGGCGCCCTCGCGGCGCGCGGCATCGGTCAGCTGGTCTGATCTGTCGATGTTCCGCAAGTCGATCTACAAGACCCCGGCCCAGCTCCGCTCGATGCTCGAGCCGGGGATGATCACCGCCGCGGCTCTCGACGCCGTGCGGCCGCTGGTGCGCGCCGGCGTGACGACGGCGGAACTGGATGCCGTGGCCGAGCGCACGATCGTCGACCGGGGCGCCGAGTCGAACTTCCAGCTCGTGCGCGGTTACCGCCACACGACCTGCATCTCGGTGAACGAGCAGGTCGTGCACGGCATCCCGGGTGATCGGGTGCTCGAGCCGGGCGACATCGTCTCGATCGACTGCGGAGCGCAGTTCAAGGGATGGAACGGCGACAGCGCCGTGACGTTCGTGGTGCCCGACCCGACCAGGCCCGATCTGGTGGCGCGCCGCGAGGAGCTCTCGCGCGTGACCGAGGGCTCGATGTGGGCCGGCATCGCGGCGATGGCATCCGCCTCCCACATCGGCGATCTCGGTGCGGCCATCCAGCAGTACATCGAGGCGCAGGGGCCGTCAGAGGTCTCGGGTGAGCCCTACGGCATCCTGCGGGAGTACGTGGGCCACGGCATCGGACGCAAGATGCACGAGGCGCCCAGCGTGTTCAACTACCGCACGCCGGATGCCGGGGCTGAGATCCGCCCGGGTCTGGTGCTGGCGATCGAGCCGATGGTCACCGCCGGGGGAGAGGCGACGTTCGTCGAGGACGACGACTGGACGGTCTCGACGATCGACGGCAGCGACGGCTCGCACTGGGAGCACAGCGTCGCCCGCCACGAGGGCGGCATCTGGGTCCTGACCGCGGCCGACGGCGGCGCCGCCGGCCTTGCGCCGTTCGGCATCACTCCCGTCCCCTTCGCCTGACGCCCTTCGTCGGTCCCGGGATCGGCGTTTCGCTGAGAAACCACGTTCTGCGCGAGACGCCATGTCCCCACGCGTGCGTCATGCAGAAAGGGGTTTCTCGCGATCGGCACGAGCAGACCGACGTGTCGATCTGGGGCGGTGAGCCATCGCAGCGAGCATTGCCGATTCGCGCGGGCGCACCGGCCTGAGGCCTACCGAGCGCAGAGAGCGGACCAGCGGTTCGACGCGCCATGCGTCGCTCAGGTCCCAGCGGGCGACCGGATGCCCGTTGCGGCGCAGTCGGTCTTCGCGGCGCTTCTCATCGCGCAGGCGCTCGGCGGATCGCTCCGGATCCTCGAGCTCGTACTTTCCCCAGCCGTCTGATTCGCCGACCGCGCCGACGCTCGGGAAGAAGAAGTCGGTGCGATCCTCATGGCCCTCGTAGCGGAACACGCGCTGCGATTCGGGATGCTCGAATCCGCACCACCCGATGACCGCCCGGCTCACGCTCTCTCCGGGTGATTCGGCTCGCGGGTCTGCGTGCGCCCACACCCAGCGAGCGCGGGCGCGCCCCCTGCGGTTTTGCTGAAGCTGCTGGCGCTCGCGCAGGGTGCGCACCTGCGTGAACCCGCGCTGCGACGACGAGACGGCGGCGTCTGTCACCGCGAGTCCTTGAGCAAGCGGAAGCACGCGGACCAGGTCGATCACCGTGTCGATCGGGGATGTCGTCGCGATGCCGGCGATGGTCCCCACGTGGCGCGGGTCGACGCTCGTGTGCACGACGATGTCTCCGAATCTGCGCGACGCGCTGCGATCGGGGTCGTAGACATGGAGATCGCGCGGCTCCTCGAACAGCGGCAGACCCAGCACGACGGCGGCCGATTCCAGACACAGAATGGCATCGGGGCGGACGCGCAGCAGGGCATGGACCCTCAACGCGTAGCGCTGCCAGCTCGGCAGGGCCGAGAATGCAACGCGGTCGACGTAGACACCGGGGCGCACACGCGCGTACGCGGGTGAGGGAAGGCGGATGCCCAGCATCCGGCCCTCCTTGGACGTGATCAGCGGTAGAGGCGACACTGTGCCCACGCCCGGTGCGTGATTCGAGATCATCGCCCGAGACTGCCGGGTCAACGGGTGTCGCCGCGGCGCTGGACCGGCCATCTGCGGAGAACTCACCCCGCCAGCCATCTGTGCAGGACGACTGGTCTGCGCTGAGAAACCGCGTTCCACGTCAGAAACCACGTGTCCACATGCGTCTGGTGCAGAAAGTGGTTTCTCGCCGGGGGCGGGGGGCGGGGGGCGGGGCGGGGCGGGGAGCGGGGGTTCACATGGCAGGCATAGCGTGCGCGGGGCAGAATGGTTCCGACAATTTAGTGCTGAAGATCGGACTGTCATGGCCCACGCCCAGAGCAAGCCCAACTGGTTTGCCATCGGAATCTCCATCGCCGTCGTCGTCGTGCTCGTCGCGCTCGGTGCGGTCGTCGTCTGGCTGAACAACCAGGCCACCGATGCGGGTCCGGCGCCGAAGGGCGACATCGTCAACTCTGAGACCGGCGCGATCACCTTCGGCGAGGGCGAAGACGTCGTCTCGACCTACATCGACTTCATGTGCCCGGCGTGCAACGCGTTCGAGCAGGCGTACGGACAGCAGCTGCAGGAAGCCGCGGCATCCGACGACATCACTCTCGAGATCCACCCGATCGCGATCCTCGACCACCTCTCGCAGGGCACGAACTACTCGTCCCGCGCCGCAGCGGCCATGTACTGCGTCGCCGAGAGCGATTCCGACAAGGCGCTCGAGTTCCTCAACACCCTGTTCGCCAATCAGCCCGCAGAAGGGTCGACCGGCCTGACCGACGACCAGCTGAAGCAGATCGCCGAGCAGGTGGGTGCCGACAAGGCCGCGAGCTGCATCGACGACGGCACCTACCTCAAGTACGGCGCCGCGCAGGCCAAGGCCCACGAGATCAAGGGCACCCCGACCGTCGAGATCAACGGCAAGCGTCTCGACATCAAGGACATCAACACCGAGCTGCCGAAGGTGCTGCCCTGATCCAGGCCCGCAGCATTTGCCGCACGGGCACCGAGGGTCTATCATAGATCTTTGGTGCCTTGCGCCTTGTTCTGGCGTGTCCGAACGGGCGGCATCACACTCATCACCCATCCACCGCAGATCGACCGGTCTGCAGAAGCGTCAGCGAGGCTATGGCTAAGAAAGACGGTGTCATCGAGATCGAGGGCGTGATCTCCGAGGCTCTTCCCAACGCGATGTTCCGTGTTGAGCTCAGCAACGGACACAAGGTTCTTGCAACGATCTCCGGAAAGATGCGGCAGAACTACATCCGCATCATCCCTGAGGACCGCGTGGTCGTGGAGCTCTCGCCCTACGACCTGACCCGCGGGCGCATCGTCTACCGCTACCGCTGATCGGTCGAGAAGTAACACCTCAGGCGATCACGCCTGCCCGGTGAAGACAGCGAACAGGAAACATCATGAAGGTCAACCCCAGCGTCAAGCCCATCTGCGACCACTGCCGCGTGATCCGTCGTCACGGTCGCGTCATGGTGATCTGCAAGTCGAACCCGCGTCACAAGCAGCGCCAGGGCTGAGCAGGGGTCGGGCCGTGTGCTCCGGCATCCGGCCCGGCATCTGAACAACTCAATATCGAAAACAAGGCAGCATCGGAACCCGCGCAAGCGGGGGACACCTCGGGGCGGAGGCCCGGGACCGGATGCTGCTCCACACCTCCACAACACTCCAGGAGAACCGCATGGCACGTCTTGCCGGCGTTGACATCCCGCGCGACAAGCGCGTGGTGATCGCCCTCACCTACATCTACGGCATCGGCCGTACCCGCTCCGTCGAGATCCTCAAGGCGACCGAGATCGACGAGTCGATCCGCGTCAAGGACCTCAGCGACGAGCAGCTCGTCGCCCTGCGCGACCACATCGAAGGCAACTACAAGGTGGAGGGTGACCTGCGCCGCGAGGTCGCCGCCGACATCCGCCGCAAGGTCGAGATCGGCTCCTACGAGGGTCTTCGTCACCGTCGTGGCCTTCCGGTCCGCGGTCAGCGCACCAAGACCAACGCTCGTACCCGCAAGGGACCGAAGCGCACGGTCGCCGGTAAGAAGAAGGCCCGCTAAGCGGCCAGGGAATAGGAGAACACTTTCATGGCTGCACCCAAGGCCGCCGCGCGCAAGCCGCGCCGCAAGGAAAAGAAGAACATCGCGCTGGGCCAGGCCCACATCAAGTCGACGTTCAACAACACCATCGTCTCGATCACCGACCCGTCCGGCGCTGTCATCAGCTGGGCATCGTCGGGTGGCGTGGGCTTCAAGGGCTCGCGCAAGTCGACGCCCTACGCCGCAGGCATGGCAGCGGAGTCCGCTGCCCGCCAGGCTGCGGAGCACGGCGTCAAGAAGGTCGACGTCTTCGTGAAGGGTCCGGGTTCGGGCCGCGAGACCGCGATCCGCTCGCTGCAGGCCGCCGGCCTCGAGGTGGGGTCCATCCAGGACGTCACGCCTCAGGCGCACAACGGCTGCCGCCCGCCGAAGCGCCGCCGCGTCTGATCTCGCAGTCTGCCCTTCCTGAGCCCTCGCGGGCGCGGGAAGGGCAGACCCGCCCCCAGATTTTCCACAACTTCAGACCTCACCCCACACATGTCATATAGCGGGCATGTGATCGAAAGGAACACATAGTGCTCATCGCACAGCGTCCCACTCTCACCGAGGAGAAGATCTCCGAGAACCGCAGCCGGTTCGTCATCGAGCCGCTGGAGCCCGGATTCGGATACACGATCGGCAACGCGCTGCGTCGCAGCCTGCTGTCGTCGATCCCCGGCGCATCGGTCACCACCATTCGCATCGACGGCGTGCTGCACGAGTTCAGCACGATCCCCGGTGTGAAGGAGGACGTCACCGAGATCATCCTCAACATCAAGCAGCTGGTCGTCTCCAGCGAGCGCGACGAGCCCATCACCGCGTACCTGCGCAAGACGGGCTCCGGCGAGGTCACCGCAGCCGACATCTCCGCTCCGGCGGGTGTCGAGGTGCACAACCCCGACCTGGTCATCGCGACGCTCAACGACACCGCTCGCTTCGAGCTCGAGCTGACCATCGAGCGCGGCCGCGGCTACGTCTCGGCAGCTCAGAACCGCAACGAGTACGCAGAGGCCGGTCAGATCCCGGTCGACTCGATCTACTCGCCGGTGCTCAAGGTCAGCTACCGCGTCGACGCCACCCGTGCCGGTGAGCGCACCGACTTCGACAAGCTCGTGCTGGACGTCGAGACCAAGTCGTCGATCCTCCCGCGCGACGCCGTCGCATCCGCAGCCAAGACCCTCACCGAGCTGTTCGGCCTCGCCCGCGAGCTGAACGTCGAGGCCGAGGGCATCGAGATCGGCCCCGCGCCGGTCGAGGCTGTGCTCTCCAGCGAGCTCTCCATGCCGATCGAGGACCTCGATCTGTCGGTGCGCTCGTACAACTGCCTCAAGCGCGAGGGCATCAACACCGTCTCGGAGCTGGTGGCCCTTTCTGAGACGCAGCTGATGAACATCCGCAATTTCGGACAGAAGTCGGTCGACGAGGTGCGCGACAAGCTCGTCTCGCTCGGTCTGTCGCTGAAGGATTCGGTGCCCGGTTTCGACGGCGCCCACTTCTACAGCGCAGGCGAAGACGAATCCTTCTGAAACCCGACCTCTTTCTGACCAGGAGTTAGACGATTATGCCCAAGCCCACCAAGGGTCCCCGCCTCGGAGGCGGCCCCGCACACGAGCGCCTGCTGCTTGCCAACCTCGCTGCACAGCTCTTCACCCACAAGTCGATCAAGACGACCGAGACCAAGGCGAAGCGCCTGCGTCCGCTCGCCGAGCGCCTGATCACGCTCGGCAAGCGCGGCGACCTGCACGCGCGTCGTCGTGCTCTGACGGTGCTGCGCTCGAACAAGGACGCCGCTCACGCGCTGTTCAACGACATCGCGCCGCTGGTCGCTGACCGTGAGGGTGGCTACACCCGCATCGTCAAGGTCGGCAACCGCAAGGGTGACAACGCGCCCATGGCCGTGATCGAGCTCGTTCTCGAGCCCGTCACCCCGAAGAAGAAGGCTGCGAAGCCGGCTGCCAAGGCTGAGGCGCCCAAGGCCGAGAAGACCGAGGAGGCTCCCGTCGAGGAGACCACCGAGGCTCCGGTCGAGGCCACCGAGGCTCCCGCCGAGGAGAAGGCCGAGTAAGACCTTCCCCGCGTCGAAGAAGCCCGTCACCGTTCACCGGTGGCGGGCTTCTTCGTGTCTGCTCGGGGATCGTTTCCGGCTCTGCGGTCGGCAACCCCGCCGGATCAGACGCGGGCGCGCAGGTCTCTGCGAAGGATCTTTCCCGACGCCGACTTCGGGATGCCGTCGATGAACTCGACCTGTCGCACCTTCTCGTGCGGCGCGACCCTCGAGGCCACGAACTCCATGACGTCTTCCGCCGAGAGCTCTGCGCCGGCCTGACGCACGACGTAGGCCCTGGGCACCTCCTGGCCGTCGTCGTCGTTCGCGCCGATCACCGCGGCGTCCGCGATCAGAGGGTGCTCGAGCAGAACCGCTTCGAGCACGGCGGGCGCGACCTGGTAGCCCTTGTACTTGATGAGCTCCTTCAGACGGTCGACGATGCGGAAGATGCCGTCGGACGACGCTGTGGCGATGTCGCCCGTGTGCAGCCAGCCGTCGTCGTCGAGGATGTCGGCGGTGGCCTCGGGCCGGTTCAGGTACCCGACCATGACCTGCGGTCCTCGCACCCACAGCTCACCGGCCGCGCTCACACCATCTGCGGGCACCTCTATTTCGGAGCCGGTCTCGGGGTCGACGAGCCGCGCTTCGGTGTTCGGCACCAGCGGGCCGATCGACGCCTTGTCGATCTCGGGGTGGCCTGCGGGAATCAGATTGACCGCGGGGCTCGTCTCGGTCATGCCGTAGCCCTGCACGACCTCGCAGTCGAGGCGCGCGGCGACAGCCGCGGCGAGTGCGCCGTCGAGGGGTGCGGCGCCCGAGAAGATCACTTTGACGGCCGACAGGTCGTAGTCGTCGACGACGGGATGCTTGGCGAGCGCGACGGCGATCGGCGGGGCGACGAACACCCACGTCGTGCGGTGCTCGGCGATGATGCGCAGGAACTCGAGCAGGTCGAACTTCGGCATGGTGACCAGCCCGGCGCGCTGCCGGAGCGCGAAGTTGAGAAGCACGGTCATGCCGTAGATGTGGAAGAAGGGAAGCACGGCGAGCACGCGGTCGGTGTGGTCGACGTCGAGAACGGGGCGGCACTGGGCGACGTTCGCGATGAGGTTGCGATGGGTGAGCATCACGCCCTTCGGGCGCCCGGTGGTGCCCGACGAGTAGGGCAGCACGGCGAGGTGCGTGCGGGGATCGAACGTCACATCAGGGGCCGCGTGCCCCTCGCCGAGCAGGTCGCGCAGGCTGGGGTGCCCATCGGCGCCGTCGAGGACGATCAGGTGGTCGTCCGGGATGCCGCGTCGCTCGGCGGCCGCCTTCGCGCCCGCGAGCAGGGGGGAGACGGTGACGAGCCACGCCGCACCCGCATCCTCGAGCTGGTCGGCGATCTCGCCCGCCGTGTAGAGCGAGTTGATCGTGGTGGCGGTGGCTCCGGCCCGCAGGATGCCGTGGAACACCGTCGCGAACGCCGGGACGTTCGGGCAGAGGACGCCGATGCGGTCGCCGATGCCGATGCCTCGGGCCGCGAGCGCGCCCGCGAACAGGCCGATCTGCGCCACGAGCTGGCGGTAGGTCGTCTCTGCGCCGGTCATGCCGTCGACGATGGCGACCGAGTCGAGCGCGCTGTCGTCGAGGTCGGAGAACAGGTACTCGTAGATCGAGACGTCAGGGATCTCGACGTCGGGAAGCGGGCTGCGAAGCATGTGATCTCCTTCGATCAGAGCGGGCGGCTTCTGGGAGTCAGTCTCGCACGCCCTGAGACACAGTCTCAATAGTCCGGTAGCGGGTGCCCGGCCGGCCTTTGGTCGAGTAGTCCAGAGAGCGCGCGGCGCGGCCCGTGGACGCGAGATGCTCGAGGTAGCGTCTGGCGCTCACCCGCGACATGCCCAGCACCTCGGCCAGCTCGGCCGCGGACGAATCCGGATGCTGTGCCAGCGCCGTCGCCGTGCGGTCGAGCGTCTCGGCGCTGAGCCCCTTGGGCAGACCCGCGCGCCGGCGGAAGGCGATGATCGCGTCTGCGGCCTCCACCCGCCGGACGACATCGTGCAGCTCGGTGTGGTCGCGCAGCAGCAGGGTGGCATCCACGGGTTCGCCGTCCACCCGAGATCCGGTGCCGCGCGCGACCAGCACATGGCTGCCGACGATCACCGGGCGCCCGGCGTCCTCGCCGTCGCGCAGCACGGCGAGCAGCTCCTCATCGAGCACGTCGGCCGCCGCGGCACCGGTCAGCTCGCCGGCATCCGCCCCGAGCAGGCGAGCTGCGGCATCGTTCGCGAGGGTGATCGTCCCCTCGGCGTCGACGGTGATGACCCCCTCGCTGAGGCCGTGCAGAGTCGTCTCCTGATTGCGCACGAGGGCGGCGATCTCGTGCGGCTCGAGCAGCTGGATGCGGCGGCGGATGACCGCGGTGACCCAGGCCGAGCCGAAGATGCCCAGCACGACCGCAGCCAGCATGGCGCCGATGATCCAGGCGAGGTTTCCGACGAACTCGCCCGTGCCCTGCGACTCGAGGATTCCGACCGACACCGTGCCGATGACGTCCGAGCCGTCGAAGACGGGAACCTTGACTCGCCACGACGGACCCAGGGTTCCGGTCTGCGTGCCCATGTAGATCTCGCCGGAGAGCGGCACGGCGGCCGAGGTCGACACCTTCTTCCCGATCAGGTCGGGGTTGGGGTGGGAGAAGCGGATGCCGTCGGCGTCGGCGATCACGACGTACGTCAGGTCGGACGCCCGGCGGATGGTCTCGGCGAGGGGCTGCATCGTCGCCGAGGGGTCGGCGTCGTCGAACGCGTCGAGCACCGCCGGCATGGATGCGATGGACTGCGCCACCGCGAGCATGCGATCTTCGTACGCGTCGCGCACGGTGTGCGCCTGGATGACCCCGGCGGTGACACCGGCGATCAGGGTGACGACCGCGACGATCAGCGCCTGCAGCAGGATCAGCTGCACCCGCAGCGACATACCGCCGTGCGTCATCTGCGACGCGCGCATCATCTTCGAGGCCACACAGCCATTCTCCCCGCGCACGCGAGGAGCGGAACAGCCCCAGGCAGGGCATCCGAGACCAATACTTTCGAAAGCCCGACCAATGATTTCAGAAGCAGATCCGGCGCCTTCCGGGTGCATACGGTTTCCAGCATCCCTACACGCTCAAGGAGGAGCGCATGAAGAAGTCACGCACCGCCCTCGTCGCCGTCGCGGCGATGGCCGCACTCGCACTCGCCGGATGCTCGTCGCAGAACGCATCCCCGGCTCCCGGCGCCGACGGCAAGGGCGAGGCCTCGTCGTTCGACGACGTCTCGCTGATCGTTCCCGCAGACCCCGGTGGCGGATGGGACCAGACCGGCCGCTCGATGTCGAAGGTGCTCACCGACGACAAGATCACCGGCGCCGCAGCCGTCACCAACGTCGGCGGCGCAGGTGGAACGGTCGGCCTCGCCCAGCTCGCCAACGAGAAGGACCCGGCCACGCTGATGGTCATGGGCCTGGTGATGGTCGGCGCGATCGAGACGAACGCCTCGGCCGTGCGCCTCGAGGACACCACCCCGATCGCGCGCCTGACCGATGAGCCGCTCGTCGTCGTCGTGCCCGAGAAGTCGAAGTACGACACCCTCGAGGACCTGGTCGAGGACATCGTCGACAAGGGCCAGGAGGTGACCGTCACCGGCGGCTCGGCCGGTGGCGCCGACCACATCCTCGCCGGCCTCCTGCTCGAGGAGGCGGGCGTCGACGGCGCCGACATCCCGTCGAAGCTGAACTACACGCCGAACTCCGGTGGCGGCGAGGCGGTCTCGCTGCTCGTCGGCAACAAGGTGGCCGCGGGCATCTCGGGCGTCGGCGAGTTCCTGCAGTACATCGAGGACGGGTCGATGCGTGCGCTCGCCGTGTCGTCGGCCGAACCGGTCGAGTCACTCGCCGACGTCCCCACGATCACCGACGCGGGCTACGACGTCGTGCTGACCAACTGGCGCGGGGTCGTCGCGCCGGGCAGCATCTCCGACGCCGACCGAGACGAGCTCGAGCGCATCGTCACCGAGATGCACGACTCCGACGCGTGGGCCTCGGAGCTCGAGACCAAGGGGTGGACGGACGCCTTCCTCACGGGCGACGAGTTCGACGCCTTCCTCGACGAGAACATCGCAGACGTCACCGGAACCCTGAAGAACATCGGGCTGATCTGACATGGACGCCCCGATCCTCGGGGCGAGCGGGCGGGCCGAGGCGACTCGGCCCGCCCCACGGGTTCCCCTCGGTGAACTCGTCTTCGCCCTGCTCATGCTCGCTCTCGGCGTCTTCGCCCTCGTCGGCGCCTTCTCGATCCACGTCCCCGTCGGCGTGAAGGTCGGTCCGACGATCTTCCCGATCTTCGTGTCGATCGTGCTGCTCGGCTCGGCCGCCGCCGTGCTCGTCTCGGTGCTGCGCGGCGATCGCGCAGAGGTCGAGGAGGGCGAGGACATCGACCCCGATGCCAAGACCGACTGGCTCACCCTCGCCAAGATCGTGGGTGCGGTGGTCGCTCACCTGCTGCTCATCGACGTCGTCGGCTGGGCTCCGGCCGCAGCCGTGCTGTTCGGCGTCGTCGCGTGGTCGCTGGGCGCGAAGCGCTGGTGGCTCGCATTCGTCATCGGTCTCGTGCTCGGGCTCGTCGTTCAGGTGGTGTTCGGAGGCCTGATGGGTCTCTCGCTGCCCTGGGGACCGGCGCTCGGCTGGCTGGGAGGGATGTTCTGATGGACAGCTGGACCCTGCTTCTCGAGGGCTTCGCGACCGCTCTGCAGCCGCAGTACCTCATCTTCGCGTTCTTCGGCGTGCTGATCGGCACGGCGGTCGGCGTGCTGCCCGGCATCGGCCCCGCCATGACGGTGGCCCTGCTGCTGCCCCTGACCTACACGCTCGACCCGACCGCGGCGCTCATCACCTTCGCCGGCATCTACTACGGCGGCATGTACGGGGGCTCGACCACCAGCATCCTGCTGAACACCCCCGGCGAATCCGCCTCGATCGTGACAGCGATCGAGGGGAACAAGATGGCCAAGCTCGGCCGCGGGGCCGCCGCACTCGCGACGGCGGCGATCGGCTCGTTCATCGCCGGTACGATCGCGACGGTCGGCCTCACGCTGCTCGCACCCGTGCTGGCTCAGTTCGCGGTGAACCTCGGCCCGGCCGACTACGTCGCCCTGATCGTCATCGCATTCGTGACCGTCGGCGCGCTGATCGGCAGCTCGGTTCCTCGGGGCATGACCTCGCTCGGCGTCGGGCTCTTCCTCGGTCTGGTCGGCACCGACACCCTGACGGCCCAGCAGCGCTACACGCTGGGTCTGCTGCCCCTCTCGGACGGCATCGACATCGTGCTCGTCGCAGTCGGGCTGTTCGCGGTGGGCGAGACGCTCTACATCGCCGCGCGGCTGCGCCACGGCGGCATCGACGTGATCCCCGTGACGGGCGGATGGCGCAGCTGGATGACGAAGGACGACTGGAAGCGCTCGTGGAAGCCGTGGCTGCGCGGCACCGCGATCGGCTTCCCGATCGGCACGATCCCCGCGGGCGGCGCCGACGTCGCGACCTTCCTCTCGTACGCGACGGAGCGCAAGCTCTCGAAGCACAAGAAGGAGTTCGGCCGCGGGGCGATCGAGGGAGTCGCCGGCCCCGAGTCGGCGAACAACGCGGCCGCGGCGGGCGTGCTCGTGCCGCTGCTGACCCTCGGCCTGCCGACGACGGCGACCGCGGCGATCATCCTCGTCGCGTTCCAGGCCTACGGCCTGCAGCCGGGTCCGCAGCTGTTCCAGAACCAGCCGGCGCTGGTGTGGGCCCTGGTCGCGAGCCTGTACCTCGGCAATGTCATCCTCATCGTGCTCAACCTGCCGCTGGTGGGCATGTGGGTGAAGCTGCTGCAGATCCCGCGGCCGTATCTGTACGCGGGGATCCTGCTGTTCGCCGCGTTCGGCGCCTATGCGCTGAACTTCGCGGTCGTCGACATCCTGATCCTCGTGATCATCGGCGTGCTCGGCTACTTCATGCGGCGCTTCGGCTACCCGGTGGCGCCGCTGGTCGTGGGCATGATCCTCGGCCCGATGGGCGAGGAGTACCTGCGAAAGGCGCTGCAGCTGAGTCAGGGAGACCTGTCGACTCTCGTCACGCAGCCGTTCGCGGCGGCCGCGTACATCGTGCTGGCCCTGCTCGTCGCGGGCGGCCTGTGGCTGCGCCGCCGCCAGACGCGGTACGAGCAGCAGCTCACCGAGTCGATCGCCGTGCCCATCAAGGCCGATCAGGAGGTCTGACCGCTCAGGGCGCGGTGAGGGTCGCGAGGCCCCCGGCGATAGTCTGAACTGCGTGAACGCAGAGCACCAGGCCATCTCCCGGGGGCCTCGCGCCTACCTGTCCTTCATCGTCATCGGCCTGATCGCCGGACTGCTGTCAGGGCTCTTCGGCGTCGGCGGCGGCACGGTGATCGTGCCGCTGCTCGTGCTGCTGCTCACCTTCGACCAGCGCATCTCGGCGGGCACCTCGCTCGCGGCGATCGTGCCGACCGCGAGTGTCGGGGTCATCTCGTACGCGCTGTCGGGCGCGGTGGCCTGGATCCCGGCGCTGATCCTGGCCGCGGGGGCCGTCGTCGGCGCTCAGATCGGGTCGCGCCTGCTGCCGCGGGTCTCGCAGACGGCCCTGCGCTGGGGCTTCGTCGCCTTCCTCGTCGTGGTCATCGTGAGCCTGTTCCTGGTGATCCCCTCGCGCGCAGCGGAGTTCGAGCTCGGCTGGCTCAACGGCATCGCCCTCGTGGGAGTCGGCGTCGTCACGGGCATCATCGCCGGGCTCATCGGGGTCGGCGGGGGAGTGGTCGTCGTCCCCGTGCTCATGCTCGCCTTCGGCACCAGCGACCTCGTCGCGAAGGGCACGTCGCTGCTGATGATGATCCCCACGGCCGTCTCGGGAACGATCGGCAACCTGCGCCATCACAACGTCGACCTCGTCGCCGCGGGCCTGATCGGCGTCTCCGCCTGCACCACGACCGCGCTCGGCGCGTGGCTGGCGACCCTGATCGATCCGCTCACCGGCAACATCCTCTTCGCCCTGTACCTCGCCTTCATCGCCGTGCAGATGGCTCTGAAGGCGTTGCGTGCGCGCGGGCGCTGAGCCGGCGACCCCACGAGAAGCGCCCCTCGGAGGATCTCCGAGGGGCGCTTCGTGTCGGGCCTGAGGGGAAGTCCCCGATCAGGGCATCCGGATCAGTCGCAGCTGAACTTCGCGTCTCCCCACACGCCGTGGGCGCCGTTGATGCTGCCCGGCGCCTCGACGATGAGGTCGACGTACTGAGCGCCCTTCAGGTCGACCTTCACGCTCTCGGGCGCGAACCCGGGAGTGAAGGTGCGCGACTGGTAGGCGTTCGCGCCGTCGATGTCGACCTTGAAGACCACGTTGCCTGCGAAGCCGGCCTCGAGACCGACGTCCGCCGTGAACGCGCTGCACTCGCCTCCGACGTAGTAGGTGATCTTCGACAGGGCGTGCACGCCGAGTCCCTTCGCGTACGTCGGGTTCTCACCCGTGGCCGGGTCGACGTAGTCGATCGCGAGCGGCATGTCGGGCGACGACGCGGAGTCCTTGTTCGCCACGTCCTTGCCGATCACTCCCCAGCCGTTGGTCGCGCTGATCCACTGCAGATCCGACGCGAACGCGGTCGCGTCGGGTGCGGGCGGCAGCGGCTGGTCGACGATCTTCCAGTCGAACATCTTCAGCCGGCTCTCGGTCGGCAGCACGACGTACGCCAGCTCCTTCGACGGGTTCAGGCGCACGAGGTTCGAGTACACCTGGTACTTGTACGTCGGGTACTCGTAGACGGCCGGATTGGTGGCGCTGTTGCGCCCCATCGAGACGACCGCGACACTCGCCCCGCCGAGGCCGGATGCCTGCTGCAGCCAGTTCGGGAAGAAGACGTTCTGCGTCGACACGGTTCCATCGGCGTAGTGCAGCTCGATCGCCGGGTTCACCCCGCCACCCGACGCGGCGGAGGCGAGGATCGCGAGGTGCGTGCCCTTGCCGGTGAGGGCGATCGTCTGCCCTGCCGGCGAGACGGAGTCGGCGGCACCGGACGGTGCGGGCCAGGTGTACGCGATCGCGGCGTCGCCCGTGCCGACGGTCACCGTCGATCCAGGGGTGACCCCGGCCCGTGCCAGCGACTCGGACGAGAAGCTTGCACCGCCGCCGTCGAAGTTCCCCTCCTTCGCGGTCTCGATCGTGGTGATCGAATCGGCGTTGTAGGCGCCGGCCAGCGAACCGTACGCGACGTAGATCTGATTCGCTCCGCTGACCTTCTGCGAGGTCTTCTGCGCCGTGTAGGCGGCCGTGACCGTCACGGTCTGCAGATCCGCCTCGGCCGCGTCGGTGACCTTCACCTCGAACGTCGCGGTGAACGACGCCCCCGGTTCGACGACTGCAGCGCGCTCGCCCTCCGCCGACACGACCTCCCAGCCGTCGGGCAGCTGCGGCGCGAGGGTGACGTTCTCCTTCTTCTTCGAACCGGTGTTGCGGAAGGTGGCGGTGATCGTCGTGGCGTCGCCCTGGAAGACGCGCTCCTCGAGGTCGACCGAGACCGCCGCCGCCGTCAGGTCGGCGTCACGGCCGCCGACCGCGCTGGTCGCCGACAGCACGACCTCGGAGCTGCTGCCGGATGCCAGGGGCGCGGTCTTCACGTGGATGACACCGCCCGCGTCGGACGCGTCGAAGAACCAGCCGGTCGTCTGCGTCGACAGTGCGTCGAGCGAGGCCGCCTGCTTCAGACCCTTGCCGTCGACCGAGACGTTCTTCGGTGCGGAGCCGGTGTGCGCCTCGATGAGGTACGGACGGGCATCGGCCATGCCGTCGTACGAACCGGAGCGCTTGCCGATGCCGATCGTGACGCTGCCCTTCTTGCCCGCCTCGGGTGCGGCGACGGTGAACTTCTGCGTGCTCGACGCGCCGTCCTTGTAGGCGCGGGTGACCTCGTCGTCCTCGTACAGCGAGAACGTGCTCGTGCCCTGCGGGAAGAGCGAGAGGGTGATGGGGGAGTCCTCTGCCACGAGCGACGCGTTGCGGGCCACGATGCCCTGCGGCACCAGCGCGCCGGCACGGACGAAGATCGGCAGCTTGTCGAGAGGAGCCGGGTGCCCGTTGAGCACCTGCCCGCCTTCGTGCAGCGTGCCCGTCCAGTAGTCGACCCACTGCGAGCCCTGGGGAAGGTAGATCCCGTTGCGCACGGTGCTCTTGGTGAAGACGGGAGCGACGAGGTAGTCGCTGCCCAGCAGGAACTGGTTGTTGGCCTCGGCGCTGTAGGAGCCGGGATCGTTCGGGTATTCGAGGGCGAGCGAGCGCATCATCGGCAGGCCGCTGCGGTGAGACTCAGCAGCGAGCGTGTAGATGTACGGCATCAGCTGCTGGCGAAGCTGCAGGTAGCTGCGGTTGATGGCGGTCGCCTGGTCGCCGTACAGCCACGGCCGCTTGTCGACCGATGCCCATCCGCTCATCGAGTAGAGCGCGGGGGCGAACGCCTTCCACTGCAGGTCGCGCACGTAGCTCTCGGCCGAGCCGCCGAAGATGCCGTCGACGTCACCAGTGCTGAAGGCGAGGCCCGAGTTGCCGGCTCCGGTGAGAGCCGAGACCTGCCAGCGCACGGCGTCGAGGTTGCCCGTGTGGTCGCCGGTCCACTGCATCCCGCATCGCTGGGATCCCGCCCAGCCCTCCACCATCAGAGAGGTGCCTCGGGCGTCGGAGTACTTCTCGATGCCGCTGTGCGCGGCCTCGCAGCCGGTGAGGGCGAGGCGATAGCCGCTGCCCACCCAGGCGACGTCGAGCTTGCGCAGCCGGATGCCCGCCTCGCCCACCTCGTACTCCTGGTTCGTCAGCGAGCGCTGGGTCCACAGGCCGGTCTTGAGGGCCGTCTCGTCTTCGATGGCCTGCACGGTCTCGGGCAGCTCCTGGTACTCGCACCCGTAGCCGTCGTTGACCAGCATCCAGCCGGCCGGCATGTCGTGCTCGACGAAGTCCTTCGCGACGTCGAGCGACTGGGGAGTGCGCAGCTTCGACGGCGTCCTCGTGCCGGAGTAGGTAGGGCTCGAGCGGTTGTAGCAGTCCGCGTCGCCGTACTCGAGCGCGTACACCGGTGGCATCATGGGGCGCCCGGTGAGCTGGGTGTACGACTCGAGGGACTGGCTGTAGTCGCCGACGAAGTAGTAGGCGTCGAACCGGCGCTCCTCGTGCGTGGTCGTGTTCTTCTTGAAGTCGTAGGTGCCGCGCGCGAACGTGTTGCGCAGCACGCCGTACCCCTTCGACGACATGTAGTACGGCACCGCGTTGGGGTAGCCGTCGTCGTCCCAGTCGTAGCTGCGGGCGACGTTGATCACCGATTCGGTGTGGATCGAGCGGCCGTTCTGCATGCCGCCGCCGAGGATCTGCTCGCCGTCGACGTCGGTCAGGTGCTGGGTGGCGGTCTTTGCGCCGAAGCTGATGGGCGCCGATTCGGTGAAGATGGCCGTGCCGTCTGCGCGTACGGCCGAGACGGTACCGGTCGCGCGATCGACCTCGACCGTCATGGTCTTCGAGGCGATGCGGATCCGCTCGCCCTCGGTGACGGTGATGTCGGCCCCGTCGAAGCTGTCTGCGCCGACGACGATGTCAGCGGTGCGCGCAGGGTCATCCTGCGGGGTGTTCGCGGGGTCGGTGAACGAGCCGCTGGGGTCTGCTTCGAGCCGGAAGGTGCCGTTCTCGAGGAAGGTGACGCGCATCGCGCCGTTCTCGGCGGCGAGGGTGACGGCGGCGCCGTCCTTCTCGACGGCGGTGATGGCGCCCAGGGTGGTGCCGTCGGCGTCGACGGCGACCTCAGGCGAGGCGGGGTCCGGGTTGATCGGGGTGAAGGGCGAGGACGCAGCGGTCTGGGAAGCGGGCGCCGCGACGGCGGCGCCGACCGAGGTCACGCCGACCCCGGTCACCCCCAGTGCGACGGCCAGGCCCAGCGCGGTGAAGCGCCGACGGCAGGTGGGTGAGTTCAACTTCATCGTCTCCTCTGTGATTGATTCTGCAATTGGGGATGAGAATCAATCACATGCAAGCAGATCGGATTCTCTCGGTCAAGAGTTCTTCCGGCGCTCGCCGGAGGGTGCCGAAGCGCCCGCGGCTAGGATCGAGGGGTGCCCGTGAACAGTGAACTGGTCGGCCGGGAGTTCCCGCCGACGGCCCCGTACCTCGTCGGCCGTGAGAAGGTGCGCGAGTTCGCGCGCGCGGTCTTCGCCGACGCCCCGCAGCATCTCGACGTCGACGCCGCCCGTGCGGCAGGCTACGCAGACGTCGTCGCTCCGCCCACCTTCCCGATGGTGATCCAGGACCTCACGCTGCAGCAGCTGCTCTCCGAGCCCGACTCCGGCATCGCGCTGGCGCGCACCATCCACGCCGAGCAGCGCTTCCAGTACACGCGCCCGATCGTCGCGGGCGACGAGCTGACCGCCCAGCTCGCGGTCACCGGCATCCGCTCTCTCGGTGGCAACGCGATGATCACGAGCGAGGCGACCATCACCGACGCGGCAGGAGACCACGTCGTCACCGCCGTCAGCGTGCTGCTGGTCGGATCCGACAGCGAAGGCGAGGCCGCGTGATGACCGAGTTCACCGTGGGCGACGTGATCGCCGAGCGCACCCTGCACCTGACTCGGGAGTCCCTCGTGCGCTACGCAGGCGCATCCGGCGACTTCAACCCGATCCACTACCGCGACGACGTCGCGGCCGCCGTCGGTCTGCCCGGCGTGCTCGCGCACGGGATGCTGACGATGGGCATCGCCTCGTCGGTCGTGCTCTCCGCGCTTCCGGCCGGCACCGAGGTCGTCGACTACGGCGTCCGGTTCACCAAGCCCGTCGTCGTCGACGCCGAGGCCGGCGCCGACGTGCACATCGTGGCGAAGGTCGGTGTTGTCGAAGAGACCGCCGCGCGCATCGACCTCACCGTCAAGGCCGCAGAGACGACCGTGCTCGTGAAGGCCCAGCTGCGGGTCGCGCTCTGACATGGCATCCACCGGAGCGACCGAGATCGCACCCCTCGCCCTGCGGGAGCTGACCACCCTGCGCACCGGCGCGGCACCGCAGCGGATGCTGGAGGCCGCCACCCGTGAGCAGCTGTTCGCCGCGCTGCAGGACGTCTGGTCGACCGGCGACGACTGGTTCGTGCTGGGCGGCGGGTCGAACCTGTTCGTCGGCGACGAGCCGTTCGAGGGCACGGTCATCCGGGTGCTGACAGAGGGCATCGAAGAGCTGCCCTCGCCCCACGAGGGCCGGATCAGGCTTCGCGTGCAGGCCGGACACAACTGGGATGTGCTCGTGGCGTACGCCGTCGAGCGCGGCTACGCCGGCATCGAGGCGATGAGCGGCATCCCCGGCACCGTCGGTGCCGCACCCGTGCAGAACGTCGGCGCCTACGGGCAGGAGATCCAGGAGACGCTCGTCGAGGTCGAGCTGATCGACGAGCACGAGAGCGCCCCTGTGGTGCTGCCGGCAGCCGAGCTCGGCCTCGGATTCCGCACCTCTGTGCTCAAGCATCACTACGGCGAGGCGCAGGGCCGCCGCGCCGTGATCCTCTCGGTGACCCTCGATCTCGCGGTCACCGGCGACGCCGGCCGCGTGGTGCGCGGCGAGCAGCTGCGCAGGGCCCTGGGCCTCGTCGACTACGAGGCCGTGCCCCTCGCCTGGGTGCGCTCGCGCATCCTCGAGACGCGCGCGGCGAAGGGCATGCTGCTCGACGCCGACGACCCCGACACGTGGAGTGCCGGGTCGTTCTTCCAGAATGCGATCGTGCCCGAGCCCGTCGCACGCAGCCTTCCGCCCGAGTGCCCGCGCTGGCCCGTGGAGCCCGACCTCGACTCGGTGACGGTCATCCCGCTCGACTCGTACTACGGACTCGCGCCGCGCGATGAGAAGCCGGTGGGAATGGTCAAGGTCAGCGCCGCCTGGCTGATCGAGAACGCAGGCATCCGCAAGGGATTCCACCTGCCGCAGTCGCGAGCCGGCGTCTCGACCAAGCACGCGCTCGCGCTCACCAACCGCGGCGGCGCGACCGCTGCCGAGCTGGGCGAGCTGGCCCGGTTCATCCAGAGCCGGGTGCACTCCGAGTTCGGTCTGCTGCTGCAGCCCGAGCCCGTGCTCGTCGGCGTCGACCTGTAGCGGCATGCCGGCGGGCCGCATACACTCGCCGGATGAGCGGACTGATCCCCTATCTCCTGTTCCCCGGCAGCGCCGCCGAGGCCCTGTCGTTCTACTCGACCGTGTTCGGGGGCGAGCCGCGCCTGTTCACCTACGAGCAGGCGGGCCGCGACGACGGACCCGCTGAGGCGATTGCGCACGGGATGCTCGTCGACGGCCCCGTCGAGCTCGCGGGGGCGGATGCCGCCACCGGCGAGGGCACGTTCGAGATGAGCGGCATGTTCTTCTCGCTGCTCGGCACCGCCGACCCCGCGACGCTCGCGTCGTGGTTCGACGCGCTCGCCGAGGGCGGCCGCGTCATCGATCCGCTGCAGAAGCGCCCGTGGGGAGACCACGACGGAACGCTCGTCGACCGCTTCGGCGTGCCGTGGCTGATCGGGCACCAGGGCTGACGCGGGCACCAGGACTGCCAGGTCTCACGCGTCGTCGCCCCTCTGAACGTCGTCGCCCCCTCTGATCCACGCGGACCAGAGGGGGCGACGGCGACAGGAGGGGGCGAGGACGAGACGACCGCGACCTCGCTCCTGATGCTCAGACCGAGAACAGGCGCTGCAGGCGCTGCACGCCCTCGAGCAGCTGGTCGTCGCCCAGCGCATACGACAGGCGCAGGTAGCCGGAGGGACCGAACGCCTCACCCGGCACCACCGCGACCTCGGCCTCGTCGAGGATGAAGTCGGCGAGTTCGAGCGAGGTGGTCGGCGTCACCGTGCTGCCGTCGCGTCGCGTCCAGGTGCGGTTCAGCAGACCCTGCACGTCGGGGTACACGTAGAACGCGCCCTTCGGGGTCGGAACGACCATGCCGTCGATCTTCGACAGCTCGTCGACGATCAGGCGGCGGCGGCGGTCGAATGCCTCGCGCATCTGCTCGGCCTCGTCCTGCGGGCCGTTCAGCGCCGCGATGGCACCGCGCTGCGCGACGTTGTTGACGTTGCTCGACAGGTGCGACTGCAGGTTCGCGGCGACCTTGATGGCGTCGGCGGGGCCGACCATCCAGCCGACTCGCCAGCCGGTCATGGCGTACGTCTTCGCGACGCCGTTGACGAGGATGGTCTGGTTCGCGATCGCGGGCAGCGCCTCGACGATCGAGGTCGCCTTGACTCCCTCGTAGGTGAGGTTCTGGTAGATCTCGTCGCTGATCACCCAGATGCCGTGCTCGAGGGCCCATTCGGCGATCGCCCTGGTCTCGTCAGCCGTGTACACCGAGCCGGTCGGGTTCGACGGCGAGACGAACACGAGCACGGTGGTGCGCTCGGTGCGGGCGGCCTCGAGCTGCTCGACGGTGACCTTGTACTCCTGGTCGGCACCGGCGAAGACCTCGACGGGCACGCCGTCGGCCAGCTGGATCGCCTCGGGATAGGTGGTCCAGTACGGCGCGGGCAGCAGCACCTCGTCGCCGGGGTTCACCACGGCCTGGAAGGCCTGGTACACCGACTGCTTGCCGCCGTTGGTGACGATGACCTGGCTGGGCGAGACCTCGAGCCCCGAGTCGCGCAGCGTCTTCGCGGCGATCGCCTCGCGCAGCTCGGGAAGGCCGGCGGCAGGGGTGTAGCGGTAGTTCGCCGGGTTCGCGAGCGCCTCGGCGGCGGCATCGACGATGAACTGCGGGGTCGCGAAGTCGGGCTCGCCGGCGGCATACGAGATGACGGGCTTGCCCTCGGCCTTGAGGGCCTTGGCCTTGGCATCCACCTTCAGCGTGGCGGACTCGGCGATGGCGGACAGTTTGCGGGAGAGCGGGGCGCGTTCGGTCACGCCTTCGATCGTACTCGCGGCCGAACGCCCCGAACCGGTCTGAGACAGGGGCGAGAAGCGGTGAAACCCCGGCATCCGAAGAAATGCGGGATCTTCTCCGGATGCCTGAGGCTCAGCGCTCGACGAGCACGCCGTCCGCGTCGGCGTACAGCCGCGCGCCGGGACGGAACGAGACTCCGCCGAACTCCAGGGTGACGTCGGCCTCGCCCGTGCCCTGCTTGCCGCTCTTGCGCGGATTGGTGCCGAGAGCTTTGACGCCCAGGGGCATGGTGCCGAGCGCGACGCTGTCGCGAACGCAGCCGTTGATGACGACGCCGGCCCAGCCGTTGTCGACGGCGAGCTGCGCGATCATGTCGCCCATCAGCGCCGTGCCGTACGAGCCGTCGCCGTCGACCACGAGCACCGCCCCCTCGCCGGGCGAGGAGAGGACCGACTTCAGCAGAGCGTTGTCCTGAAAGCAGCGAACGGTGCGGATCGGGCCCTCGAACGAGGCGTGCCCGCCGAAGGAGCGCAGCTGCAGCGGCAGCGACTGCAGGTCGTCGCCGTGCAGGTCGTAGAGGTCAGCGGTCGATGTCATGTCTCACTCCTATCAGGTCGCGTGGCGACGCGGGAGAGGCCGGATGCGGCATCCGGCCTCTCGCTCAGCGCACCTCGGATCAGCTGAACTGGTTCATCGTGTTGTGCTGACCGCCGGCCTTGAGGGCCGCCTCGCCGGCGAAGTACTCCTTGTGGTTGTCGCCCAGGTCGGAGCCGGCCATGTTCTGGTGCTTGACGGTGGCGATGCCGCCGCGGATCTCGCGGCGCTGCACTCCCTTGACGTAGGCCAGCATGCCCTCGTCGCCGAAGTAGCCCTTCGCGAGGTCATCGGTCGACAGTGCGGCCGTGTGGTACGTCGGGAGCGTGATGAGGTGGTGGAAGATGCCGGCACGCGCCGAGCCGTCGCGCTGGAAGGTGCGGATCTTCTCGTCGGCCAGAGTCGCGAGCTCGGTGTCGTCGTACTCGACGCTCATCAGCCTGTCGCGGTCGTACGCCGAGACGTCCTGGCCCTGCTCGACCATGGCGTCGTAGGCCTGCTGGCGGAAGTTCAGCGTCCAGTTGAACGACGGGCTGTTGTTGTAGACGAGCTTCGCGTTCGGGACGACCTCGCGGATGCGATCGACCATGCCGGCGATCTGCTCGACGTGCGGCTTCTCGGTCTCGATCCAGAGCAGGTCGGCGCCGTGCTGCAGCGAGGTGATGCAGTCGAGCACGACGCGGTCGACGCCCGTGCCCGGCCGGAACTGGTACAGGTTGCTCGCGAGTCGCCGCGGGCGCAGCAGCCTGCCGTCGCGCTTGATCACGACGTCGCCGTCGCCGAGGCCGTCGGACGAGACCTCTTCGACGTCGAGGAACGAGTTGTACTGGTCGCCCAGGTCGCCGGGCTGGTGCGACACGGCGATCTTCTGGGTGAGGCCGGCGCCGAGCGAGTCGGTGCGCGCGACGATGATGCCGTTGTCGATGCCGAGCTCGAGGAAGGCGTAGCGCACCGCGTTGATCTTCGCGAGGAAGTCCTCGTGGGGAACGGTGACCTTTCCGTCCTGGTGGCCGCACTGCTTCTCATCCGACACCTGGTTCTCGATCTGGATGGCGCAGGCGCCCGCCTCGATCATCTTCTTGGCCAGCAGGTACGTCGCCTCGGGGTTGCCGAAGCCGGCGTCGATGTCGGCGATGATCGGCACGACGTGGGTCTCGTAGCCGTCGATCTGCGACTGGATGAACTCGGCGCCTGTGGTGTCGCCGGCCGCGCGTGCCGCGTCGAGCTGCGTGAACAGGAGGTCGAGCTCACGGGCATCCGCCTGGCGGAGGAAGGTGTAGAGCTCTTCGATCAGCGCGGGAACCGCGGTCTTCTCGTGCATCGACTGGTCGGGGAGCGGGCCGAACTCCGAGCGGAGGGCGGCGACCATCCATCCCGACAGGTAGAGGTAGCGCTTGTTCGTCGACTTCAGGTGCTTCTTGATCGAGATCATCTTCTGCTGGCCGATGAAGCCGTGCCAGACGCCGAGCGACTGGGTGTAGACCGAGGAGTCGGCGTCGTACTCCTGCATGTCGCGGCGCATGATGTCTGCGGTGTACTGCGCGATCTCGAGCCCGGTGCGGAAGCGGTTCTGTGCGCGCATGCGGGCTGCCGACTCGGGGTCGATGGCGCTCCAGCCGGAGCCCTGCTCGTCTTTCAGCTGCTGGATGGCGGCGATGTCGTCCTGGTAGCGGGTCATGGCATGTCCTTCTTCGATGGGGATGGTCGGTCAGTCGGTCAGGTACCGGGAGTACGCCGGCAGGGTGAGGAAGGTGGGGAACTCGGGCTGCAGCGTCACCTCGCGGAAGACCGCGGCGGCGTCGTCGAAGCGGTCGCCGTCGTGCCGCTCGGCCTCGGCCAGCACCTGCCGGATCAGACCCTCGATGTGCTCGACGGTGATCGCCGTGCCCTCTTCGGTGCGGCGATCCTGGTGGATCCACTGCCACACCTGCGAGCGGCTGATCTCGGCGGTGGCGGCGTCTTCCATCAGGCCGTCGATGGCGACGGCGCCCTGTCCGCGCAGCCACGCCTCGAGGTAGCGGATGGCGACGGAGACGTTCTCGTGCACGCCGGCGTCGGTCACCGGACGGCCGATGCGCAGGTCGAGCAGCTGCGCCGCCGTCACCTCGACGTCGTCGCGCCGCCGGTCGAGCTGGTTCGGGCGCTCGCCGAGCACGGCGTCGAACTCGGCCTGAGCTGCGGGGATCAGGTCGGGGTGGGCCACCCAGGTGCCGTCGAATCCGTCGCCGGCCTCGCGGCGCTTGTCTGCGGCGACCTTCTCGAGGGCGCGCTCGGTCGTCTCGGCGTCGCCGCGGTTCGGGATGAAGGCGCTCATACCGCCGATCGCATGCGCTCCGCGCTTGTGACAGGTCTGCACCAGCAGCTCGGTGTACGCCCGCATGAACGGCACGGTCATCGTCACCTCGCTGCGGTCGGGGAGCACGAAGCGCGCCCCGCGCCCGCGGTAGTTCTTGATGATCGAGAAGATGTAGTCCCAGCGCCCGGCGTTGAGTCCCGCGCAGTGGTCGCGCAGCTCGTAGAGGATCTCGTCCATCTCGAAGGCGGCGGGAAGCGTCTCGATCAGCACCGTCGCGCGAATGGTGCCGTGCGGGATGCCGATGTACTCCTCGCTGAACGAGAAGACGTCGTTCCACAGCCGTGCCTCTTCGCTCGACTCGAGCTTGGGGATGTAGAAGTACGGACCGCGACCGGCGTCGATGAGGGCCTGGGCGTTGTGGAAGAAGTACAGGCCGAAGTCGATCAGCGACCCGGATGCCGCCAGCCGGCGCCCCGTGCGGTCGGTGAACTCGATGTGCTTCTCGCTCAGGTGCCAGCCCCGAGGTCGCATCACGATCGTGGGGGTCTGCTCGGCGGTGACGCGGTACTCCCTGCCATCGGCCGCAGTGTGGGAGAGCTCGCCGCGGATCGCGTCGCGCAGCGAGAGCTGGCCGCCGATGATGTTGCGCCAGGTCGGGCTGGTCGCGTCCTCGAGGTCGGCCAGCCACACCTTGGCTCCGGAGTTCAGAGCGTTGATGGTCATCTTCGGGTCGGTGGGCCCGGTGATCTCGACCCGGCGGTCCTCCAGGCCGGGGCCTGCGCCGGCGACGCGCCAGTCGGCGTCGGCCCGGATGTGCGCGGTGTCCTCACGGAAGCGCGGGTCGCGGCCGTTGCCGATCTCGAACCTCGCGCGCTGCCGGTCGGCCAGACGGTCGTGGCGGCGGCCGCCGAATCGGTGGTGCAGCTCGGTGAGGAAGGCGATGGCCTCCCTGGTGAGGATCTCGCCCTGGCGGTCGAGCTGCGGGCCGGTGACGTGCAGCCTCGGGCCGAGTCCGGCGGAGACGGCTGCGTCGACGGTGCGAGTCGGTGCGGTCGCAGTGGGAATGCTCATGATCTGTCTCCTCCGTGAGATGTCCGGTCGGCCTCGGTGGCCGGTGGCTGTGACATCCACTGTGTGTGAAGAAGACCGTTCGCAATGACCAAATGCGCAGAGAAGTTCGCGCGAATTTCTGTTTCTGTGACAGACTCCTCGCATGACAGACGACTCCGACGCGCTCATCATCGGCCGGCGCATCCGCCAGCTGCGCACCGCGCAGGGCATGACACTGGAAGAGCTCGCGAGCCGCATCGACCGCGCTCCCAGCCAGGTGTCGATGTTCGAGACGGGCAAGCGCGAGCCCAAGCTCACGCTGCTGCAGACGATCGCCAAGGTGCTCGGCACCTCCCTCGACGGCCTGCTGGAGGGCGAGCCGCTCGACCAGCGCGCGACGCGCGAGATCGCCCTCGAGCGCGCCATGAAGGGGCAGACCTTCCGTGCCCTCGGCATCCCGTCGTTCCGCATCGGCAAATCGCTTCCCGACGACGCGATCGACGCGATGCTCGCCCTGCACGGAGAGATCGAGCGGCTGCGCGACGAGCGCGCCGCCACCCCGGAGGAGGCGCGTCGCGCCAACCTCGAACTGCGCCACCTGATGCGCACGCAGGACAACTACTTCTCCGACCTCGAAGCGCAGGCCAGCGAGATCCTCGACGCCGTCGGCCACCCTGGTGGCCCTCTCACCCAGCGCACCGCATCCGAGATCGCCGCGCACCTCGGCTTCACGCTGCACTACGCGCCCGACCTGCCGCAGTCGACTCGCAGCGTCGCCGATCTCGCGCACGGCCGGCTGTACCTCTCGAGCAGCATCCCCGCCAAGGGAGATGCGCGCACGGCCGTGCTGCAGGCGCTGTCGAGCCGCATCCTCGGGCATTCCGAGCCCCGCAGCTATGCCGAGTTCCTGCGGCAGCGAGTCGAGACGAACTACCTCACCGGAGCCCTGCTCGTGCCCGAGTCGCACGTCGTGCCCGTGCTGAAGGACGCGAAGGAGCGCCGCGCGATCTCGATCGAAGACCTGCGCGACGCGTACTCGGTGTCGTACGAGACCGCGGCGCACCGGTTCACGAATCTGGCGACGCGGCACCTGGGCATCCCGGTGCACTTCCTCAAGGTGCACGAGTCGGGCACCATCACGAAGGCGTACGAGAACGACGACGTGAACTTCCCGACCGATCGGCTGGGCTCGATCGAGGGGCAGATGTGCTGCCGGCGCTGGACCAGCCGCGAGGTCTTCGACGTCGACGACCGCTTCAACCCGTACTACCAGTACACCGACACGGGCAACGGCACCTACTGGTGCACGGCCCGCGTCGAACCGTCGAGCGAGGGGATGCACTCGGTGAGCGTCGGCGTGCGCTTCGATGACACGAAGTGGTTCGTCGGGCGCGACACCCCGAACCGTGCGGTGTCGAAGCACTCGGTCGAGACCTGCTGCCGCCGTGCGCCGGCCGAGCTCGAGCAGCGCTGGCGCGATCAGGCATGGCCCAACGTGCGCACCCCGCGCACCCTGCTCGCGACCCTGCCGACCGGGTCGTTCCCCGGTGTCGACACGACCGACGTCTACGAATTCCTCGAGGCGCACGCTCCCCGCTGATCCGGGGCGCTGCAGGTGCTCCGCGGTAGTGTGAGCGGCGTGACGTCGGGGGAGGAGCCGCATGGACGAGCGCAGCACAGTGGTCGATGAGGCGATCGACGATCCGCATCCGTTCCGCACCGACCTGAGGGCGATGCTCAGCGGGGCGAACCTCGTCGTGCTGATCGCCGCGATAGCCGCCGGGGTCTGGGGCGTGTTCGACTCGCTGGCGGATGCCGGTGGCGACCGGCCCTGGGGCACCCTGTCGATCGCGGCTCCTGCCGTGTACGCAGGCTGGTGCATGCTCGAGATGGCCTGGAAGCCGCTCTCGCAGGTCGGCACCGTGCTGCTGCGGCTCATGACCGCGTGCTTCATCGCCCCGCTGTTCGTCGCCGTGCCGGTCGGAGTCGTGCAGGCGGTCGCGGTCGCGTTCCCCGGCGTGCGGCAGACCATCGACGATGCCACCTCGGCGAACAACGGCTTCCACTACTGGTGGAGCGAGGGCATCGGCGCCCAGCTCGCCCTCGTGCCCGGTGCCGGATACGTCGTGGGCGTGTGCGCACCGCTCGCGGTCATCCTCATCATCGTGATGCCCGTGCTGTCGCTGCGCGCTCCGCGCATCGCGGCCGAGGGATCGCACCTCGAGAAGGTCGAACCAGGGCGTCGCGAGTCCGCGACCGCGTTCGTGTTCGTCGGGCTCGGAGCGACGACGCTGGGCATCGGCCTGTGGGTGTTCGGAGACGGCGGCAGCATCGTCGAGTTCCCCGAGGGCCTGGGGCGGTTCCTGAATGCGGTGTCGTACGGCTACGTCCCGTGGGACGACGCAGCGTGGCTCGCCGGCGTGGTGCTCGTCGTGGTGGGGGTCGCGGCGATGGGCTGGGGCTGCGTGCGGGTGCTCATCGCCCGCGACCGCGCGGCAGCGCAGGCACCCCGACGCTGATCGCGTCGGACCCCGCGCGCGCCTGGCGCGGGAGTGTGCGCTTCGCGCGGCCGGATGCGCGTGATCGGTCCGCGGCAGGTGCACATCTCCGCGCGGAGCGTACGCCGACGCCTCTGCACGCGGCCGTCAGCCGGCTGCGCGCAGGGTCGCCCAGAGCTCGGCGCGTGCCGGGAACGAGGTGAGGTCGGCTCCGAGCAGTCCCGCCGCCTGCGCGATGCGGGTGCGCAGCGTGTGTCGATGGATGCCGAGCGCCGCAGCCGTCTGCTCGGCATGCGCATCGTGCTCGAGCCAGACCCGCAGGGTGCGCTCGAGCTCGGCACCGGTGGTCGCGTCATGCGTGCGCAGCGGGGCGAGGCGGGTGCGCGCGAGAGTGCGGGTCTCGCCCGAGACGAGCGCGTCGAGCACGCCGCCCGATTCCACGTCGTGGTACTCGATGACGCCGTCGCCGCCTGAACGCTGCAGCGCGGTCATCGCCTGCGCGTGAGCGTGCGAGAACTCGCCGTACTCGGCCGGCTCCGAGACCCCGATCCGGATGCCGAAGCGCTCGGCGACCTGGTCGAGCAGGCCCCTCGACGATGCGCCGAGGCAGATCGTCAGCCCGTCGGCATCCTCGGCCACGAACGACACCGTGCCGCCCACCGCCCGCTGCCGCTCGAACCAGCCGACCACGGCGTCGACCGGAGCGGCATCGGCCGTCGCGACGAGCATCGGCGCGGGCGGCAGCGCGCCCAGCGTGCGGCGCGCGAGGGCCGGATCGTCGTCTCGCAGCGAGGCGAGCAGCTGGGTGTGCATGCGCCGTCGTCCGCGGGCGAGCTGCTCGCTCTGCTCGAGCGACAGGCCGGCCATGGCGATCGCGGTAGTGATGACCGCGCGCGCCTCGGCGTCGATCGGGCTGAGGTCGACCCCGATCACGCCCTTCAGCTGACCGGTGCGGCCGAAGGTGAACAGGGTGACGGTGCGCTCGCCGGCCGAGAGCGAGCGGCTCGCGGTCGTTCCCCTCGCGAGCAGCTCGGCCACGGCATCCGCGACGGCATCAGCGCCGCCGTCGAGCGCGGCCGGATGCTCTTGCGCGATCGCCCCGCTCGAGTCGAAGAGTCCGACCCAGCAGTCGAGGCGGCGGGCGAGCTCGGTGAGAGTCGCCTCGAGGCCGCGCGGGCGCAGGGCGGCCACGGCCAGCGCGCGCTGCACCTCGAGCGCCCAGGTGCGCCGGGCGTAGGCGTGCGCGGCCATCGCCTCGGCGTGGGCGCGGGCGATGGCGAGGAAGGGGATGTCGTAGGGCACCTCGAACAGGGCGAGCCCGGCCTCGGCGCAGGCCGCGACGAGCTCGTCGGACGGGCCGACGCGGTGCACCCCGGAGCCGAATCCGAGCGCCAGCACACCGCGGCGAACGAGGCGCTCGACGTAGGAGGCGGCACCGGGCCCGTCGCTGTCGGCGAACTGGCTGCCCGTCGTCAGCAGCGCGAGGTCATCGGCGAGGAACGGGGTGGGGTCGACGAGGTCGGAGCTGTGCACCCAGCGCACGGGCACGTCGAGCGCCCCGTCCGGCAGCGATGCCTCCTCCGAGACCAGCGAGAGGCGCAGCTCGGCGTGCCCGAGCAGGGTGCGCAGCGTCGGGGCGGCGGCGATGTCCACCTGGACCTCTTTCGGGGTTTGTACAGTCTGGCGAAGTGTTCATCAGAAGTGTACGCCGCGGCGAATGCATCCGGTCTCCTGGCGGTCGTAACCTCGCCTCATGACCCTCATCGACGAGACCTCCACGATTCCCGCAGGCGGACCCACCCTCGAGCAGGTCCGTCGCATCGTCACAGAGCTGCCCGGCCCCCGCTCCGCCGCGATCCTCGCCCGCAAGGCCGACGCGGTGGCCGCCGGAGTCGCGCACTCCATGCCCGTCTCCGTCGTCGCCGCCGGTGGCGGCGTCGTCCTCGACGCAGACGGCAACTCGCTCATCGACCTCGGCTCCGGCATCGCCGTGACCAGCGTCGGCAACGCGCACCCGAAGGTCGCCGCCGCCGTCGCCGCGCAGGCCGCGCAGTTCACCCACACCTGCTTCATGGTGTCGCCGTACGAGTCGTACGTCGACGTCGCCGAGGCCCTCAACCGTCTCACCCCCGGCGACTTCGCCAAGAAGACCGCCCTGTTCAACTCGGGCGCCGAGGCCGTCGAGAACGCCATCAAGATCGCCCGCAAGCACACCGGCCGCCAGGCCGTCGTCGCGTTCGACCACGGCTATCACGGACGCACCAACCTCACCATGGCGCTCACCGCCAAGTCGATGCCCTACAAGGCCGGCTTCGGTCCGTTCGCCCCCGAGGTCTACCGCGTGCCCGGCTCGTACCCCTACCGCGACGGCCTGACCGGCGCCGAGGCGGCCAAGCGCGCCATCACCCTCATCGAGAAGCAGATCGGCGCCGACAGCCTGGCCGCCGTCATCATCGAGCCCATCCAGGGCGAGGGCGGCTTCATCGTCCCCGCCGACGGGTTCCTCGACGCCGTCGTGGCCTGGTGCCGCGACAACGGCGTGGTGTTCATCGCCGATGAGGTGCAGACCGGCTTCGCCCGCACCGGCTCGATGTTCGCGAGCGAGATCTTCGGCATCGAGCCCGACCTGATCACCACCGCCAAGGGCATCGCCGCCGGCCTCCCGCTCGCGGGCGTCACCGGTCGCGCCGAAATCATGGACGCGGCTCACGCCGGCGGCCTCGGCGGCACCTACGGCGGAAACCCGATCGCCTGCGCCGCCGCGCTCGCCGCGATCGACGCCTTCGAGAACGACGGCCTCATCGAGCGCGCACAGCAGATCGGCGCGCTGCTCACCGAGCGCCTCGGCGCGATCCGCGAGAACGACCCGCGCCTGGGCGACATCCGCGGGCACGGCGCCATGATCGCGGTCGAGTTCGTCGACGCCGAGACCGGTGCCCCTGACGCCGCGCTCACGAGCGCCGTCGCCAAGGCCTGCGTCGCCGAGGGCGTCATCATCCTCACCTGCGGGACGTTCGGCAACGTCATCCGCTTCCTGCCGCCGCTGTCGATCGGCGACGACCTGCTGAACGAGGGCATCGACGTCCTCGCCGCCGCGCTCGAGCGCGCCTGAGACGGCCGGCCGCGATCCTGGTCGGGGGATCAGGGATCGCGGCCGGCACATTCACTCGAACATCTTGCATCGAAGGAGATCACCCATGGCACAGCACGAGATCACTCGCGACGTCGTCATCGTCGGCGCCGGAGCCGCCGGCACCACCGCAGCGAACGAGCTGCGCAAGGCCGGACTGTCGGTCGTCGTGCTCGAGGCGCGTGACCGGGTCGGCGGGCGTCTGTGGACCGACACCGTCGACGGTGCCATGCTGGAGCTGGGCGGCCAGTGGGTCTCGCCCGATCAGGACGCCCTGAAGGACACGCTCGCCGAGCTGGGCCTCGAGACCTACGACCGCTACCGCGACGGCGACAGCGTCTACGTCGGCCCCGACGGCACCCTGCACCGCTTCACGGGCGAGATGTTCCCCGTGTCTGCCGAGACCGAGGCGACGATCGCCGAGATCACCGAGCGTCTCGACGCCATGGTCGCCGAGATCGACCCCGACCGTCCGTGGGAGCACCCGAACGCGGCCGAGTGGGACTCCGTCACCTGGGACGCCTGGCTGCGCCAGCAGACCGACGACGACGAGGCCGTGCGCAACCTGGCCTTCGCCACGGGCTCCGCGATGCTCACCAAGCCGACGCACGCGTTCTCGCTGCTGCAGTCGCTGCTCATGGCGGCATCGGCCGGCTCGTACTCGAATCTCGTCGACGCCGACTTCATCCTCGACAAGCGCGTCGTCGGCGGGCTTCAGCAGGTGCCCCTGCTGCTCGCCGAGCGCCTCGGCGACGACGTCATGCTCGGCCAGCCGGTGCGCACCCTCGAGTGGTCGGACGAGGGGGTCGTCGCACACGCCGACGGCGTCACCGTGCGCGCGAAGCACGCGATCCTCGCGCACGCACCCGTGCTGTACAACCGCATCTCGTTCGTGCCGCCGCTGCCGCGCCGCCAGCACCAGCTGCACCAGCACCTCTCGATGGGCTTCGTCATCAAGGTGCACGCCGTGTACGACCGCCCGTTCTGGCGCGAGCAGGGCCTGAGCGGCACCGCGTTCAGCCCGTACGAGCTCTCGCACGAGGCCTACGACAACACCAACCACGGCGACGAACGAGGCACCCTCGTCGGCTTCGTCAGCGACCAGAACGCCGATGACCTCTTCACGCTGAGCGCCGAGGAGCGCAAGGAGCGCATCCTCGAGTCGCTGTCGCACTACTACGGCCCCGAGGCGAAGAACCCGGTCGTCTACTACGAGAGCGACTGGGGCACCGAGGAGTGGACCCGCGGCGCGTACGCCGCGAGCTTCGACATGGGCGGCCTGCACCGCTACGGCGCCGACCTGCGCGCCGCGGTCGGTCCGATCCACTTCGCGTGCAGCGACATGGCAGGCGCCGGCTACCAGCACGTCGACGGCGCGATCCGCATGGGCCGCCTCGCCGCCTCGCAGATCGTCGAGAAGGTCGGCGCCGAGGGCGCCCGCGCATGACCGGTTCGATCGTCGTCGGCTACACGGCGACGGATGCCGGGGCTGACGCCCTGGCGCTCGGCATCCGCCTCGCCCGCAGCATCGACGCGCACCTCGACCTGGTGATCGTCCTGCCGCCGGCCGGCACGCGCAGCGCCTCGGTGGTGCCGCCCGAGCGCGCCTTCGAGGATCACGTCCGCGGCCAGGCGGAGGAGTGGCTGCGCGCCGCGATCGCCGAGGTGCCGGCCGACGTCCGCAGTCTCGGGCACGTCCGCTTCAACGAGTCGTTCGCCGCGGGCATCATCGCCGCCGGCGAGGAGTTCGATGCCCGTCTGCTCGTGGTGGGCGCCGCGAACGGCAGCACGCTCGGGCGGCACCGCCTCGGCTCCGTGGCATCCGAGCTCGTGCACTCGTCGCCGATCCCCGTCGCACTCGCACCGGCCGGATCGCGTCGCAATGCCGACGCCGACGCGCCGATCCCGCGCGTCACCGCGGCCGTCGGCACCCGTGAGGGGGCTGACGTGCTGCTCGACGCCGCCGTGCGACTGGCAGCGGCAGCCCGCGGAACCCTGCGTCTCGTGTCGCTCGTGCCGTTCGACGTGCCCGCTGGTCTCGACACCGGGGCGATCAGCCTGGTGCAGAACGCGCACGGAGACGACGTGCTCGCCCAGGTGCGCGCCGCGCTTCCCGATGGCGTCTCGGCCGAGGTCGAGCGCGCCGCCGGAGACAGCGTCGAAGACGCCGTGGCGCACCTGCGCTGGCATCCGGGTGAGGTCGTCCTCGTCGGATCGAGCCGCCTCGCCCAGCCCCGCCGCCTCTTCCTCGGTTCGACCGCCGCGAAGATGCTTCATGAACTCCCCGTCCCGATGATCGTCGTACCGCGCACTCGCGCTGAAGCAGGAGACAACTGATGTCCAGCATCGACCGGGCAACGACGCCCGAAGCCGGAGTGACGACCGGCATCTCGCGCAAGGGCCTCAGCGTGGGCACCGTCGGCGTGCTCGGCGCCCTGGTGATGGGCATCTCGTGCATCGCCCCCGCGTACACCTACACCGCCGGCATCGGCGGCGCCGTCGGCGCCGTCGGGTTCCAGGTGCCGGCGATCCTGCTGCTCGGGTTCATCCCGATGCTGCTCGTCGCGTTCGGCTACCGCGAGCTCAACAAGGCCATGCCCGACTCGGGCACCAGCTTCACCTGGGCCACGCGCGCGTTCGGCCCCTACGTCGGCTGGATGGCCGGCTGGGGCCTGATCGTCGCGACCATCCTGGTGCTCTCCAACCTCGCCGGCATCGCCGTGGACTTCCTCTTCCTCCTGATCGCGCAGATCTCGGGCGACGAGACCATCGCCGACATCACCCGCAACCCCTTCGTGAACGTCGCGGTGTGCCTGATCTTCGTCGCTCTCGCCGCGTGGGTGTCGTACCGCGACGTGTCGACCTCGCAGAAGCTGCAGTACGGCCTCGTGGCGTTCCAGCTCGCCATCCTCGTGCTGTTCTCGGTCATGGCGATCGTCGAGACCGTGCAGGGCGGCGCCTTCGAGGCCAACCTGCCCGAGTTCGCCTGGTTCAACCCGTTCGAGATCCAGGGCGGTCTCTCGATGATCGTCATGGGCCTGTCGGCCTCGGTCTTCATGTTCTGGGGGTGGGACGTCACCCTCACCATGAACGAGGAGGCGAAGGACCCCGAGCGCACCCCCGGCCGCGCCGCCATGCTCACGGTCGTCTCGATCATCGCGATCTACCTGCTGCTCACGATCAGCAGCCTCATGTACTCGGGCATCGGCGACAAGGGCCTCGGACTCACCAACGAGGACATCGGCGGCAACGTCTTCTTCGCGCTCTCGGGCCCGGTGATGGGCGGCCTCGCCTTCCTGCTCTCGCTCGCCGTGCTCACCTCGTCGGCGTCGTCGCTGCAGTCGACCTTCATCTCGCCGGCGCGCACCCTGCTGGCGATGGGCCACTACGGCGCCATGCCGCGCAAGTTCGCCGGTGTCAGCCCGCGCTTCTTCACGCCCGGCTACGCGACCATCGCCTCGGCCGTGGTCGCCGGCGGCTTCTACGCCATCATGCGCTTCCTCAGCGAGGACGCGCTGTGGGACACGATCCTCGCGCTCGGCATGATGATCTGCTTCTACTACGGCATCACGGCGCTGTCGTGCGTCTGGTACTTCCGTCGCCAGTGGTTCGACTCCGGCAAGGACTTCTTCTTCAAGTTCGCCAGCCCGCTCGTCGGCGGCGTCATCCTGCTCGTGCTCTTCGTGATCACGGCAGTCGACAGCCTCGCGCCCGACTACGGATCCATCGCCATCGGCGCCGACGCGAACGGGGAGGGCGGCATCGGCATCGTGTTCTTCATCGGCGTCGGCCTGCTCGTCTTCGGAGCGGTGCTCATGATGGTGCAGCGGATCTTCGCCCCCGCCTTCTTCCGCGGTGAGACGCTGGGTGTGGACGCCCCGCCCAGCACCCGCCGCGGCTGACCGACCCACGTACCGACAGAATCGAGACGAACATGACACTCGCATCGAACGAGCAGGAGCTCCTCTCCCGCGTCCCCGGCGGACTCTTCATCGGCGGCCAGTGGACGGATGCCGAAGAGGGGCGCACCTTCGACGTGCGCGACCCCGCAACCAACGAGGTGATCGCGTCGATCGCCGATGCGACGCCGGCTGACGGCATCCGGGCTCTCGACGCCGCCGTCGCCGCACAGGATGCGTGGGCCGCGACCGCCCCGCGCACCCGCAGCGACATCCTTCGCCGCGCCTTCGACCTCGTGCAGCAGCACAAGGAGGACCTCGCCCTGCTGATGACCCTCGAGATGGGCAAGCCGCTCGCCGAGGCCCGCGGAGAGGTCGTCTACGGCGGCGAGTTCCTCCGCTGGTTCAGCGAGGAGGCCGTGCGCATCAGCGGCCGCTACGGCAGCAACCCCGAGGGCACCGGCCAGATGGTCGTGTCGCAGCGCCCGGTGGGCCCGTCGTTCTTCGTCACCCCGTGGAACTTCCCGTTCGCGATGGCGACCCGCAAGATCGCACCGGCGCTCGCGGCCGGCTGCACCGTGGTCATCAAGCCCCCGGCACTCACGCCCCTCACCACCATCTTCTTCACGAAGCTGCTGGAAGAGGCCGGCCTGCCCGCCGGCGTCGTGAACGTCGTGCAGACCTCGCGCTCCGGCGCGCTGTCCGGCCCGATCATCGCCGACCCTCGTCTGCGCAAGCTGTCGTTCACCGGCTCGACCGAGGTGGGCCGCAAGCTCATCGCGCAGGCGGCCGACGGCATCCTGCGGGTGTCGATGGAGCTGGGCGGCAACGCCCCGTTCGTCGTCTTCGAGGACGCCGACCTCGACAAGGCGGTTGACGGCGCGATGGCCGCGAAGTTCCGCAACATCGGCCAGGCCTGCACCGCGGCCAACCGCTTCATCGTGCACCAGGACGTCGCCGACGAGTTCGCCCGTCGCGTTGCCGAGCGCGTGCAGGCGATGAAGATCGGCCGCGGCACCGAAGACGGCGTGGCCATCGGCCCGCTGATCGACGAGGACGCCGTCGCCAAGGCGCAGGAGCTCGTGGGCGACGCCGTCGACCGCGGCGCTCGCGTGCTCGCCGGCGGCAAGGCCGTAGAGGGCACCGGCACCTTCTACGAGCCCACCGTGCTGACCGACGTGGTCGCCGGCAGCGCGATCCTGCGCGAGGAGATCTTCGGACCGGTGCTCGCCATCGCGACCTTCGCCGACGAGGCAGAGGCCGTGCGCCTCGCCAACGACACCGAGTACGGCCTGGTCTCGTACGTCTTCACCGAGGACCTCGCTCGCGGTCACCGCATGATCGACGCGCTCGAGACCGGCATGATGGGTCTGAACGTGGGCGTCGTCTCGAACGCCGCAGCTCCCTTCGGCGGTGTCAAGCAGTCCGGCATCGGCCGCGAGGGCGGCGCCGAGGGCATCCACGAGTACCTGTCGACCAAGTACACGCTGATCCCCAACAGCTGACCACGATGATGGGCTCCCGAGCGCTGCGCGGGGGCCCATCACAGCATCCGCACTTCACGAGAGGAACCGACATGACCGACTACGCCGTCGTCAATCCCGCCACGGGCGAGACCGTCGCCAGCTACGAGACCGCCACCGACGCCCAGATCGAAGACGCGATCGCGCGCGCGGCCTCGGCCGCGAAGACCTGGGGCGCCACGGCTCCCGCCGACCGCGCCGCGGTCATCCGCCGCATCGCCGAGCTGCACCGCGAGCGCAAGGACGAGCTCGGCGCCATCATCGTGCGCGAGATGGGCAAGCCGATCGCCGCCGCCGTCGGCGAGGTCGAGTTCGCCGCCGACATCATCGAGTACTACGCCGACAACATCGAGGTGATCACGGCCGACCAGCCGCTGCAGATCCTCGGCGAGGGCACCGCCGTCGTGCGACGTGCTCCGCTGGGCGCGCTGCTCGGCATCATGCCGTGGAACTTCCCGGCGTACCAGGTCGCGCGCTTCGCCGCCCCGAACCTCGCGATCGGCAACACGATCATCCTCAAGCACGCCCCGCAGTGCCCCGAGTCGGCCGCCGCGATCGAGGCCATCTACCGCGACGCCGGTCTGCCCGACGGCGCCTACGTCAACGTGTACGCCACCAACGAGCAGGCGGCGACGATCATCGCCGACGCGCGTGTGCACGGCGTCTCGGTGACCGGCTCCGAGCGTGCCGGCGCCGCCGTCGCCGAGGTCGCCGGCCGCAACCTCAAGAAGGTCGCGCTCGAGCTCGGCGGATCCGACCCGTTCATCGTGCTCTCGACCGACGACCTCGACTCGGTCGTGCAGCTCGCCGTCGACGCACGCCTCGACAACAACGGCCAGTCGTGCAACGGCGCGAAGCGCTTCGTCGTCGTCGACGACCTGTACGAGGAGTTCACCTCCAAGTTCACCGCGGCTCTCGCCGCCGTCTCGGCCGAGGACCCGACCGACGAGGACACGGTTCTCGGACCGCTCTCGTCGCTGGCCGCCGCCGAGCGGCTGCAGGAGCAGGTCGACACGGCCGTCGCCCAGGGCGCGACCGTGCTGACCGGAGGCACCCGCGACGGCGCGTTCTTCGCGCCGACCGTGCTCGCCGATGTGACGCCCGAGATGGACGTCTACCGCGAGGAGCTCTTCGGCCCCGCCGCCGTCGTGTACCGCGTCGCCGACGAGGACGCAGCCGTCGAGCTCGCCAACGACACGACCTTCGGGCTCGGCTCGTACGTGTTCACGACCGACGCCGAGCAGGCGGAGCGCGTCGCGAACCGCATCGAGGCGGGCATGGTCTACGTGAACATCGCCCTCGCCGACAGCCCGGAGCTGCCCTTCGGCGGCGTGAAGCGCAGCGGCACGTCGCGTGAGCTGGGTCTGCTGGCCGCCGACGAGTTCGTCAACAAGAAGCTGATCCGCAAGGCCTGATCGGCTTTCACAGAACAGGCCGGATGCCCAGCATCCGGCCTGTTCTCGTATGTCCGTCTGCTCTCGGCCATCCGGATGCCGGGTTCAGGCCGTTCTGAGCATCCGCCCACTCGCCGAGAACAGGAGAGCACGCCAAAACAGGACAATCCGGCGGGATCGGTCCTGTTCTCGCGTGTTGTCCTGCGACCGGTGAGCCCGGCCGGATGCCGAGCCGCGGCCACCCGAACCGCGCGGGGCTCAGCCCAGCAGCCCGCGCACCTCCGCGGCCTCGCCCGCACGGTCGAGCTTCTCGAGCACGTCGCCGAGCTCGAGGGCCGCGACCTGCCTGAGCGGCGGGATGTCCGCAGAGCGGTCGAGCACGCTCCGGTACAGGGGAACGGCGTCGTCGAGCCGGTCGAGGCCGGTCAGCGTGCGCGCGGCGAACAGCTCCGAGCCGCCTGCCGACGCGGCATCCCCGATCGCGGCGAACCCGTCTGCCGCGGTCAGCAGCGCCGAGATCGCCTCGTCGATGCGGTCGAACTCGATCAGCGCGCGCCCGCGCGAGTCGGTCACGTCGGCGACCAGCCAGTCGGCCTCGTGCTCGACGGCGAGTGCGCGCACCTCGTCGAACAGGGCGAAGGCGCGCTCGTCACGGGCGCCGCCATAGGCCTGCCCGAGGTTGTGCAGCACCTCGACGATCGCACCGACCGCCTCGGTCGGCCGCACGAGCTCCGCTGCCTGCTCGAGCAGCTCCTGCGCGTCGGAGTGCTCGCCGAACCGCGCCAGGATCTTCGCCTGCTCGGTGAGCACCATCGCCTGCTCGGCCGGCTCACCCGCCTCGGCGTGCAGCTCCGCCGCATAGCCGTAGGCGCCCATGGCCTGCCCGTACTCGTCCGCGGCCACCAGGGCGCGGGCCAGCACGCTCGCCGTCATGGCCCGCGACGCGGCCGAGGCGCCGTTCTGCTCTTCGCGCTGAAGGACGTCGCCGAGCAGCTCGACGGCCTCGCCGGCGTGTCCGGCCGCGAGCATCGCCCGGCCGAGCCGGAACTGCGCACCGGTCACGTCGACGTCACGCTCCTGCATCAGGCGCACCCCGGCCCGGTAGCGGGACAGGGCCTGGTCGGGGTGCCCCGCGTCCTCCCAGAGCGCCCCCGCGAGCATCTGCGTCTCGGCCAGCGCGACCGATGCGCCGAGCCGGGTCAGGATGCCGGCGGCGACGTCGGCGTCGGCCGCGCCCTCGTCGAGGCGCCCGGCCCCGCCGTGCAGTCGCGCGCGCAGCTCGAGAAGCCGGGCCCGCTGGCCGGCGTTCAGATCGTCGTCGGCGAGCAGCGCCGCCAGCAGCTCATGAGCCTGCTCGATCTCGCCCATCGCCACATGCGCCATCGCACGCAGCATCATGCTCGCGGCGATCAGCCGGGAGTCGTCCGCCTCGGCGAAGCACGCGGCGGCGTGCTCGGTGAGCTCTGCGGCACCGGCGGGATCGTCGCCGCGCAGCCGCAGGGCGGCCAGAGTCAGAGCGACGTCGCCGCGCGACCAGGCCGGCAGCCGAGCGGCATCCGCCCACTCCTGCTCGAGCCCGGCGTGATCGCCCACCGCGCTTCGTCCGTACAGGGCGAGCCCCCGCCTGGTCTCCAGGTCGGCCTGCTCGGCCCGCCCCGCCTGGCGCAGCGCCTCGCCGCGCACCGGCAGCAGCGCCTCGGCGGCGTCCCAGTCCTCGAGCGACGCATGCGCGCCGATGCGCAGTCCCAGCAGTCGTGCGCGTCGCTCCGCGTCGGGCAGCTCGCCGACGCGGGCCGCGGCGGCCAGGGCGTCGCGCTCCGACCCGTAGCTCGCCAGCGCGACTGCGCGGTCGAACCAGCCGTCGGCATCCTGCGGTTCGGGAGCCGGCGTCTCGACGGCGAACGCGTCGGAGCGGATCGGAACCTCCCAGCGCTCGGACGCGAGCGCCTGCACGCGCGCACGGCGCTGCGCGTGCCAGTCCGACCCGTCGCGGGCGTCGAACTCGGCGCCGATCCGGTCGGCGGCCTCGCCCGCCGCCGCGGCGAGGGCGGATGCCGTCCACGCGCCCTCCCGCGCGCCGAAGAACGGCTCGAGGTCCGCAGAGCCGGCGCCGCGGACGGCGGCGTCGCCGTGGCCGACGGCCGTCACCCGATCGAGGGCGAAGGCGATCGCCGTGAGCATCGCGAAGTGGCCGTCGACGTTCAACGGGTCGTGCGCGAGCCAGGGCAGGTGCCTCTCGACCATCGACAGGGCCCTCGCCTCGTTGCCGGTGGCGGCGGCGAACACGATGCTGTTCGCGATGATCCCGAGGTTGTCGGGGTTGTCCTTCGCGAGCCGGTAGCTGCGCAGGTGCGCCGCGCGCGCATCGTCGGGTCGTCCCGCGCGCAGGTACGGCAGCAGCACGCGCGAGAGCGCGTGCTCCGGCTCCTCGCCGCACGAGAATCCGCCCTCGATCATCTCCTCCACCAGACGGATCGCCTGCTCGTCACGATCGGTGACGGCGAAGAACCCTGCGGCCTGACTGCGTCCGCACGCGTCGCAGTGGCTGTAGTCGTCTCGCGGAGTGGTCTCGAGCTGCCCGCGCAGCGCTTCGGCCTCGTCGATGCGGCCCGAGGCCCAGGCATCCTCGAACCGGGCGGTCAGCACGCCGCTCAGGCCGAGACCGGCGCGACGGTAATGCGCCTCCATGTCGTCGAGCACGGCGGCGATCTGCTCGCTCGAGAACGCGGGCGAGGCCCGCAGCGTCGACGCCATCCACTTGAACTGCCACATCAGGTCGGCGGCGCCGTTGTCGATGTCGAGCGGGAAGCGCTGCGGATCGGCGTCGTGGTGCGCGAGGCACCATGCGAAGGAGTTCAGCATGACGTCGGTCAGCCCGCCCATGTTCGCCGAGGCGGTCTGGCGCATGCGGGCCTGGTACTCCAGCTGCTCGTCGCCGAGCTCCTGGGCGAGGGCGACGGCCTCGGCGGTGAGCGCCTGCTCGTGCGGGCCCCAGGGGGTGGCGTCGATCTCGTCGAGCAGCTGCTGGAAACGGCTCCGGTCGGTCATCAGTGCTCCTCGGGGCGGGGATCGGGCCGGTCGGCGGCGGCCGGGTCGGGGGAGTCGAGCAGGTCGTGCCCGGCGAAGGGGAAGTCGTCGCGCACGCCGGCCGACAGTGCGACCAGGTCGCTCAGCGCCGTCGTCATCAGGCCCCGGTCGGCGTCGGTGAGCGGATGGTGGCCGGCGAGCAGTGCCTGGATGTACAGCAGCTGCACGGTGCGCGAGAACACGGCGTCGTCGTCGACGGTCGAGAGCGTGCGCACCACGCGATTCGACCAGTTCAGGCACAGCCGCGCCCGCAGGTCGTCGTCGCCCGCTCCGCCGATCGTGTCGTCGACCTTCGACAGCACACCGCCCCACAGTCCGCCGGTGATCCCCTTGGTGCGCCCGCGGTCGATCGCCCGCAGCACCCGCGGGTCGGCGACGTACAGCCCGGTGAGATCCGCTCGGGCGATCGTGCGCACGATCACGCCGCATCCGGATGCCGCGAGCACCTCGCCCGCTCGCGCCTCGAGCGCGATCGCCGCCGCGCGGTCGTCGAGCGGGGGCGGGTCGAGCCGGTCGAGCTCGCCTGTGACGTCGATCTGCTCGACCGTGACGTCGGGATACAGTGCAGGCAGGTCGGCGACGAGATCGGCGTCGTACAGGTAGCCACCGTTCACGAGCACCTCGGTGGCGGGGATGATCCCGGCCACCTGCCGGAACTCGTCGACGGTGCGCGCGTAGCGGATGTGCCGGTGGCGCTCGACGAGATCGCCGATCCGGATGCTGCCGTGCGTCGTCTCCACCGTGAGCCAGCGCGTGATGAAGCGGGAGAGCTCCTCGTCGTGGCGCACGAGCGACTTGAGGCCGAGCTCGTGCACGGCGACGAACTGGGTGAGCAGGTGCGGGGCGGTGAGCCCGAGCTCGAGCACCCAGCGTCGGATGCCTGCGCCGAGCTGCTCCCGAACATGCTCGAGAGCCGAGTCCTCGACGAGCGATTCGCGGCTGGCGGTGGGGGAGAGCCCGGTGGTGTCGACCACCGCGCGCACGAAGAACGCCCAGTCGGGCAGCACCTCTGTCGAGCGCTCGGCGAGCAGCATCCGGCCGAGGTACGTGCGCGTCGCCTGGCGCAGGTTCGGCGGCGGGGCGAACGGCAGCACGTACGCGAGTCCTCGTGTGCCGGTGGCGGGCTCGGAGATCTCGATGACGTCCATCGGGGTCGCGCCGATCAGGTCGCGGCCGTAGGCGAGGGCGGCATCCGCATCGCCCTCGCCGAGGAACGGCGCCGCACGGGTGATGTCGACGTCGCCGCCCGGCATGCTCACCGTGACCCGCACCGGCAGGAACTCACCGAAGTCCTGCGCGAGCTGCCTGACCGCCGCCGGTCGCAGCAGGTCGGCGTGCTCGAAACGCGGGGTGAGGTGCACGCTCGTGCCGATCGGCAGCTCGCCGGCGGGCTCGGCCACCTGGAACGTGCCGTCCGAGCTGCCCGTCCACTCCACGCCGGCGCCGCCGCGGGCGCTGCGCGAGCGGATGACGATGCGATCCGAGACCATGAAGCAGCTCAGCAGACCGATGCCGAACTGGCCGAGGTAGTCGCTGCGCGGGAGGTCGAAGATGTCGCGCTTCGAGCTGCGGCCGACGGTCGCGAGCAGATCGGCGACCTCGTCGGCGGTGAGGCCGACGCCGTCGTCGCGCAGCACGAACTCGCCGTCGTCGGTGAGCGGTGTGATCCGGATGCCAGTGCCGCCGCCGTCGACCTCGGAGCGGGCGGCTATGGCATCCCGTGCGTTCTGCAGCAGCTCGCGGAGGTAGACGCGAGGGCCGGAGTAGATGTGCCTGCTCAGCAGGTCGACGACTCCACGAAGGTCCACCTGGAACTGCTGCACATCCGCGCCCACTGCGCCCCTCTCGACACTGCTCCGATCCGGTGAGGACCGGCATGCTCCAGTCTGCCCGAATCGGCGCGACTCACGCGGGCGTCGGCGCCGGTTCGGCCGACGGTTCCGGATGCCGTACACTTGAGGGGCAGTTGTCTGCATCCTTCACCGTGCCCCAGGGCGCGGCGGCGGGAGGCGGACCCAGAGGCCATCCGGTCTCTAGGGCGGTAGCTCAATTGGCAGAGCAGCGGTCTCCAAAACCGCAGGTTGCAGGTTCGATTCCTGTCCGCCCTGCGCGTCAGCGCATGCTGACTCACGAAAGGTACGTGCATGGACCAGGACGACGTTCGCGGCGACATCGCCGCCTCGGGCACCTACGCCCTGCGCGACAGCAAGCTCGGCTTCTTCGGACGCATCGCCCTGTTCTTCCGCCAGGTGATCAGCGAACTGCGCAAGGTCGTCACGCCGACCCGCAAGGAACTCGCCAAGTTCACCACCGTGGTCTTCGTCTTCGTGCTGATCGTCATGGGTCTGGTCTACGGACTCGACTGGCTCTTCGGAACCGGAGCGCACTACGTCTTCGGAGTCCCGCTGAGCTGATGCACCCACTTCGACGGTCCGCCAGGCGGGCCGTCGCAGCGATTGGAAAGAAGCAAAGTGTCTGACAAGTATTCCGACGACGCCGACTGGGCGACCGCTGCAGAGCAGTCCAGCGAAGAAGACGAAGCCCAGGAGGGCAACGTCCTCGCCGAGCAGGAGCAGTCGTCCTCGGCGGCCGAGCACAACGCTCTGCACATCGAGGGCGACGCTGAGATCGACGTCGAGTACGACGGCACCGATGACATCGAAATCGAAGACCCGGAGGCGGACGCGATCGTGAACGACGCTCTGAACCTGGACGAAGCGGCTGAGACGGAAGCAGCCGCCGAGGTCCTCAACGACGCAGTGGCGGAGGAGTCCGCCGAGGCCGAGGCGGCCGCGGCCGACGAGGTCACCCCGTACGACGGTCCCGAGGTCGGCGGCGAGCCCGCAGACGACGAGGCCGCCGCCGAGGAGGACCCGTACGAGGCGTTCCGCGCCGACCTGCGCATGCTGCCCGGCAAGTGGTACGTCATCCACTCCTACGCCGGCTTCGAGCGCAAGGTGAAGGCCAACATCGAGCAGCGCAAGTCGACGCTCGAGGTCGAGGACGACATCTACCAGATCGAGGTCCCGATGGAGGACGTCGTCGAGATCAAGAACGGCCAGCGCAAGATGGTCAACCGCGTGCGCATCCCCGGCTACGTGCTGGTGCGCATGGAGCTCAACGAGGACACCTGGTCGGTCGTGCGCCACACGCCCGGTGTCACGGGCTTCGTGGGTAACGCCCACAACCCGACCCCGCTGCGCTTCGAAGAGGCCTTCAACATGCTGAAGTCGCTCGTCGAGGTCAAGGACGTCCCCACCGCGAAGTCGATCGCGGCCAAGGGCGGCGTCGCCGTGGCTCGTCCGATGGCGGCCGAGGTCGACTTCGAGGTCGGCGAGACCATCACGATCAAGGAGGGCTCGTTCGCGGGTCTGCCCGGAACGATCAGCGAGATCAACGCCGCCAGCGGCAAGCTCACCGTGCTCGTCTCGCTCTTCGAGCGCGAGACCCCGGTCGAGCTGTCGTTCGAGCAGGTCACCAAGATGATCTGACGCCCCGCGTCACGAGAACGCCCCGCCGGCTCCGTCCGGCGGGGCGTTCTGCATGCGGTAGACTGTTGTGGTTTGTGCGCGAGCACAGACGGCACCGCGCCCCGGAGACGCCGGGAATGCGGGAGAGGGATGCCATCGGCATCCGCTCGATGAAAGGAAAATCATGGCACCCAAGAAGAAGGTGACCGGCCTGATCAAGCTTCAGATCAACGCCGGTGCAGCCAACCCGGCGCCGCCGATCGGCCCCGCGCTCGGTCAGCACGGCGTGAACATCATGGAGTTCTGCAAGGCGTACAACGCCGCGACCGAGTCGCAGCGCGGCAACGTCATCCCCGTGGAGATCACCGTCTACGAGGACCGCAGCTTCACGTTCGTCCTGAAGACCCCGCCGGCTGCAGAGCTGATCAAGAAGGCCGCAGGCGTCGCGAAGGCCTCGGCCACCCCGCACACCGTCAAGGTCGGCAAGATCACCAAGGACCAGGTCCGTCAGATCGCCGAGACCAAGCAGGCTGACCTGAACGCGAACGACATCGACGCCGCATCGAAGATCATCGAGGGCACTGCGCGCTCGATGGGCATCACGGTCGAGGGCTGAGGGAGATAACAATGGCTACCAAGTCCAAGGCATACCAGGCTGCCCTCGCCAAGATCGAGGCAGACCGTTTCTACACCCCTACCGAGGCTGTCGCCCTCGCGAAGGAGACCGGCTCGTCGAAGTTCGACTCGACCGTCGAGGTCGCGCTGAAGCTCTCGGTCGACCCCCGCAAGGCAGACCAGATGGTGCGCGGCACCGTCATGCTGCCCCACGGCACCGGCAAGACCGCTCGCGTCATCGTGTTCGCGAACGGCGCTGCCGCTGAGGCCGCCATCGCCGCAGGCGCCGACGAGGTCGGTGGAGCCGAGCTCATCGAGAAGGTCGCCGCAGGCTGGACCGATTTCGACGCAGCCGTCTCGACCCCTGAGCTCATGGGCCAGGTCGGTCGTCTGGGTAAGGTGCTCGGCCCCCGTGGCCTCATGCCCAACCCCAAGACCGGCACCGTGACCCCCAACCCGGCCAAGGCCGTCGAGGAGATCAAGGGCGGAAAGATCGAGTTCCGCGTCGACAAGCACGCCAACGTGCACTTCATCGTCGGCAAGTCCTCGTTCACCGCTGAGCAGCTCGACGAGAACATCGGCGCAGCTCTCGAGGAGATCGTCCGCCTCAAGCCGTCGAGCTCGAAGGGCCGTTACATCCAGAAGGGCGCCGTGTCGACCACGTTCGGCCCCGGCATCCCGCTGGACGTCAACGCCATCTGAGTCCGAGTGACTGAGAACGCCCCCGCCGGTTCGCCGGCGGGGGCGTTCTGCATGTCACACGGCGTCATTCGCGCCCCGGCCCCTCTCCGCGCGCATAGTGTGAGATCACCGCGTCACCGCACCGCACACCCCAGGAGGGTTCTCATGTCCCGTCGTCTCATCGCCGCCACCGCACTCGTCATCGCAGCCACAGCGCTCACCGCCTGCAGCGGCTCGACGGCACCCGCCTCCAGCAGCTCGGCGGAGTCCGGTGCCGGCGCCGACCTCGGACTCGTCAAGGACGGCACTCTCACCGTGGCGACGGAGGGCACGTACCGTCCGTTCAGCTTCCACGGAGACGGCGGCACGGGCGCCCTGACCGGCTACGACGTCGAGATCATCCAGGCAGTGGCCGAGAAGCTCGACCTGGAGGTGGAGTTCCAGGAGACGCAGTGGGATGCCATCTTCGCGGGCCTCGATGCAGGACGCTTCGACGTCATCGCGAACCAGGTCACCATCAACGACGAGCGCGAAGAGAAGTACCTCTTCAGCGAGCCGTACACCGTGTCGCCCGGCGTCATCGTCGTGAAGGACGACGACGACTCGATCAGCTCGTTCGACGACCTCGAGGGCAAGACCGCCGCGCAGTCGCTGACGAGCAACTGGAACGAGCTCGCGAAGGAGTCGGGAGCGAAGATCGAGGCCGTCGAGGGCTGGGCCCAGGCGGTCGCGCTGCTGCGTCAGGGACGCGTCGATGCCACCATCAACGACAAGCTCACCTTCCTCGACTACGAGACCACCGACGGTCCCACCGGCCTGAAGATCGCCGCCGAGACCGACGAGGCGGGCGAGCAGGCGTTCGCCTTCACCAAGGACAAGACCGCGCTCGTGAAGGCTGTCGACGGTGCGCTCGACGAGCTGCGGGCCGACGGGACGCTCGCGGAGATCAGCGAGAAGTACTTCGGCGAGGACGTCACCGAGTAAGCTCGCGTCGATGGATGCCTGGCAGCTCTTCCTGAACTCACTGGGCCCGATCGCACTCGCAGGCCTCACGGCCACGGTGCCGCTCGCGCTGGTGTCGTTCGCGCTCGGGCTGCTCATCGCCATCGGGATCGCGCTGATGCGCATCTCGGTGAACCCGGTGCTGTCGAACCTGGCTCGGTTCTACATCTCGGTGATCCGCGGCACGCCGCTGCTCGTGCAGCTGTTCGTGATCTTCTACGGGATGCCGTCGATCGGCATCACGATCGACTCCTGGCCCAGCGCGATCATCGCCCTCTCGCTGAACGTCGGCGGCTACGGCGCCGAAGTCGTGCGAGCCGCGATCCTGTCGGTGCCGAAGGGGCAATGGGAGGCCGCGTACACGGTCGGGATGAACCGCACGCGCACCCTGACCCGGGTCATCCTCCCGCAGGCGGCCCGGGTGTCGGTGCCGCCGCTGTCGAACACCTTCATCTCGCTCGTGAAGGACACCTCGCTCACCTCGCTGATCCTCGTGACCGAGTTGTTCAAGGTCAGCCAGCAGATCGCGTCGACCACCTACGAGTTCATGGTGCTGTATCTGGCGGCAGCGCTCGTCTACTGGGTGTTCTGCCTGGTGCTGTCGTTCGGGCAGAGTGCCGTCGAGAGGAGGCTCGATCAACGTGTCGCGCACTGATTCGTCTCCGCCGCTGCTGACGGCGAGCGGGCTCCACAAGCGCTTCGGCGACAACGAGGTGCTGCGGGGGATCGACCTGACCCTGCACCGCGGCGAGGTCGTCGTGCTGATCGGGCCGAGCGGCTCGGGCAAGACCACTGTGCTGAGGTCGCTGAACGGCCTGGAGACGCCGGATGCCGGATCGGTCGTCGTCGACGGCGGGCCCGAGATCGACTTCGCCGAGCGGGTGACGCCGCGGCAGCGCCTCGCGCTGCGCGATCGCTCGGCGATGGTGTTCCAGCATCACAACCTGTTCCCGCACTTCACGGTGCTCGAGAACGTGATCGAGGGACCGTGGCGTGTGCAGGGGCGTCCGAAGACCGAGGTGGTCGCCGAGGCCCGGGGGCTGCTCGAAAGGGTCGGCCTCGGCGACCGGGCCGACGCCCGCCCGCACGAGCTCTCAGGCGGTCAGCAGCAGCGGGTCGGCATCGTGCGCGCGCTGGCCCTGCGCCCCGATCTGCTGCTCTTCGACGAGCCCACGAGCGCCCTCGACCCCGAGCTCGTCGGCGAGGTGCTGCTGGTGATCAAGGAGCTCGCCGATGAGGGCTGGAGCATGGTCGTCGTGACGCATGAGCTCAGCTTCGCCCGGGAGGCGGCCGACCACGTGCTGTTCATGGATGCCGGCGTGGTGGTGGAGGAGGGGCATCCGTCGCAGATCTTCGGCGCGCCCCGCGAGGAGCGCACGCAGCGGTTCCTCACCCGCATCCTCCGCCCGCTCGACGGGGCCTGAGCGAGGCCTCCTCGCGGCTCGCCGGGGTCAGCCGGTGAAGACGGGCAGCACGAGCAGCACGCCCATGACGACCAGCAGCGCCGCGATGACCGTGTCGAGGATGCGCCACGCCCGCGGCGTCCGCAGCCAGCGGCCCAGGTGGCGGGCGCCGAAGCCGAGGGCGAAGAACCACGTGATGCTGCCGAGGATGGCACCCCCGGCGAAGACCCAGCGCGCGTCGCCGTGCGTCGCGGCGATCGACCCGATCAGCAGCACGGTGTCGAGGTAGACGTTCGGATTCAGGAACGTGAACGCGAGGGTCGCCGCGAGAACCGGTGCGAGCCGCGACCGCGAGAGGGTCGCTGTTCCGCCGCTGGACGCGGATCCTGATCCGGATGCCTGTGCCGATCCGGATGCCTGTGCTGCGTCCGCCACGAGGGTCTCGCCCTCTGCCCGCCATGCGCGCCGCGCGGCGAGGATGCCGTAGACGACCAGCGAGATGCCTCCCAGCCATCGGGCGGCGACGATCAGCCAGGGCAGTTCGGCGATGAGGAAGCCCAGGCCCGCCGTGCCGACGAGCACGAGCGCCGCATCCGATGCGGCGCAGATGAGCACCACCGGCAGCACGTGCTCGCGGCGCAGGCCCTGACGCAGCACGAAGACGTTCTGGGCGCCGACGGCGATGATCAGCGAGTACATGAGTCCGAGACCGGAGAGGAAGGTGAGCACGGATCAACGCTAGAGCCGATGGTCGATCAGTTCCAGCGAAGATCCCTGTCATTGCATTAGCGTGACTTATATGAAGATCGACGCTCAGCTGGCGGCCACCGTGGCCATGGTCGTCGATGAGGGCAGCTTCGAGGCTGCCGCCCGGCGGATGCACGTCACGCAGTCGGCCGTGAGCCAGAGGATCAAGACGCTCGAGCAGCAGATCGGTCGCGCCGTCGTCGTGCGCTCGCGGCCCGTCCGGGCCACCGAGGCCGGAGAGGCGCTCGTGCGCCTCGCGCGCCAGGTGGCCCTGCTCGAGCACGACACCGTCGCGGCGTTCGGGCTCGGCGACGCCGCCGGGGTCGCCGCCCCGCGCGTACGTGTGCCCCTCGCCGTCAACGCCGACTCGATGGCCACGTGGTTCCTGGCTCCGCTCGCGCGCGTCGCGCGGCAGCATCCGATCGACGTCGACCTGCACCGCGACGACCAGGACTACACCGCCCGCATGCTCGAGTCGGGCGAGGTGATGGCGGCCGTGACCAGCGAGGCCGATCCGGTCGGCGGCAGCGCCGTCACCCCGCTCGGCGTGCTCGAGTACCGCGCCATGGCGACCGCCGATTTTGTGCAGCGCTGGTTTCCCGAAGGCGTCACCGCAGAGGCGCTCGCACGCGCGCCCTTCGTCGACTTCGATCGGCGAGACGCGCTGCAGCAGGGCTGGCTCCGCGCCAGGGGAGTGGACCCGTGGCAGGTGCCTCGCCATTACGTGCCCGCATCGCACGACTTCTCCGAGGCCGTGCGCCTGGGGCTCGGCTGGGGACTGATCCCGGCGCCGCACCTCTCGGATGCGCTTGTGTCACTGGGAGAGCCGCGCATCCGTGTGCCGCTCTACTGGCAGCAGTGGAACCTGCGATCGCCGCTGCTCGATGCGATCGCCGAAGAGGTCGCCGCCGAAGCCGCGCTCGTGCTCGCGCCGATGTGAGCGACTACTCCGACAGCGCCAGTGCGCGGAACATGTCGCGCTCGCGCAGCGCGTTGCGCCGGCTCGGCGCCAGCGGGGCACGGGTAGGAGGGGCCTGACCGGTCGTGCGGCGGTAGAGCTCGTCGATCAGCCGGGTCGCGAGGGCCACGAGCTGGCCGATCTCCTTCTCGTCGCGGTCGATCCACACCGAGCGCGGCTCGTCGTGGATCGGGTTGAAGTCGTCGTGCTCCTCCCACACGAACAGCGTGCGCTCGGCGCCGAGCACGTGCTGCTGCCACCACACCTGTCGCAGGTAGGTGCGGGGGATGGTGCGCCACGACTTGTTGGTCGTCTTGATCTCGGCGAGCAGCACGCGGCCCTCTCCGTCGACGCAGATGCCGTCGGGCGTCGCCAGGTGGCGCTTCTCGATCTCGGCGTGGAAGAGCGCGGAAGAGGGGAGGATGCCGTGCGTCGCCGCGACCCAGGCCGCGATCTCCGGCTCGCGCCGCCGCCCGTGGTCGGTGTAGGCGTTGCCGCCGAAGCGCGGACCAGCCCCGAGCTTGGCATCCGCCGCCCGCGAGATCGAGGCCTCTCCGGAGAGCCCGGCGACGTCCGTCGCGGTGATCCCGCGTGCTCGCGCCCGAAGCCATGCGACGCGATCGCGGGAGTCCGCGAGGATGCGCGCTTGGAGTTCGGGAGTCACCCCAAGAGCCTAACGCTCACCTCCGGACATCCCTTCTCTCCCACGCCGCTTCGCCGCGCCCCGTCGCGCTGATGTCGAGCGCACCATCAGTCGCCGAGTGCACCACGTGGCCACGCGGATAGGTGGTGCTCTCGGCGTGAAGTGGTGCGCTCGCCGCGCATCCGGTTGTTCTGCACAATCCGGCGGTCCGTCGAGTTGCCCACAGCGCGTGGGTAGTCCAACCGGACAGGATGGCGGGATGCGGTGAGGTTGGCGCATGCGCAAGCCCGTTCCCGATCTCGCCGTCGAGATCCGCTCCCGTCGGATGCTGTTGCTGGCCGGATGGACGGAACGCTCAGTACAGCGAGCGGTGAGGGCCGGACGGATGCACGTGATCCGGCGCGGCTGGTACATCGACGCGGAAGAGTGGGCCTCGCTGTGGCCGGAGGAGAGACACCGCGCTCATGTCATCGCGGTCGTGCGCGACGCGTGGACCGCGGCTCCCGTCTGCCGCACCTCGGCAGCAGTGCTGTGGGATCTGCCGCTGTACCGCGTTCAGCCCAGGTCGGTGCACCTCCTCTGCGGTCCCGAGAGACGGAACTCCAGCGGCGATGATGTCACGCGCCACATCGAACCGTACGGCCCGCTCGACGTCGAGGTGATCGACGGCATCCCGTGCACGAGCCTGTCGAGAACCGTCTTCGACCTGATCCGGACCCTTCCGAGAGAAGCGGCGGTCGCCGTCGCCGATGCAGCCGAGCGGCAGATGGCGCTGCGAGGGCGGGAGTGGGACCTGGATGCCGTCGAGTCGTGGCGCCTCGGCATGGCGCAGCGGATCGCCGAGCACCCCGGAGCCCGCGGCATCCGCCAGGCGCGGTGGGTCTCGGAGTTCGCCGACGGCCGCGCCCAGCTGCCCGGCGAGAGCGTCAGCAGGCTTCAACTGCATCGGCTCGGATTCGCTCCGCCGCGCCTGCAGGTCGAGATCGCCGGCCCGCAGGGACGCCCGTACTTCGTGGACTTCGGCATGGACGATGTGCGCTTCTTCGGCGAGTTCGACGGTGAGACGAAGTATCGGGACGCGGCGATGCGTCAGGGCAGGTCGCTCGAGGACGTGCTGATCGAGGAGAAGAGACGAGAGGACTGGATACGGGGGCGCACCCGATGGGGGCTGGTGCGCTGGGGATCGGCGCACATCCGCACGTCGCGCAGCCTCGGCGCTCGGCTGGCCGAGTTCAGTGTGCGGGCGCCGTGAGCACCGAGTGCACCACATATCGTCCAGCGCACCGGAAACGGACGTCGCCAAGTGGTGCACTCGACGGCAACTGGTGCAGGGGCGGGAGCGAGTCGCGCCGACCCCGGATTTGGGCGAGGGGAGCGGATGCCGTACAGTTGGTCATAACCGAAGACCGCCGGTCATCGTCGTGTGCGAACGTGACGATCGAAGCACTGCTCAGCAGGGGCCCGCGCAGGTGTGCGAATTTCTTCTCGAAGCTCCGTGCGCTTGCGCCGGAGCTTTTCTCATGTCGTGGGGCGGTCGAGGTCGACGTCCCGCATCCGCGTGGCGTCCGTACACGTAAGGAGTGACCATGGCGCAGAAGGATGCAACGGTTGCCGAGCTCACGAAGTCTTTCGAGAACTCGAACGCCGTCCTGCTGACCGAGTACCGCGGTCTGACGGTTGCCCAGCTCAAGGAGCTGCGCGGCAACATCCGTCAGGACGCGGAGTACGCCGTGGTGAAGAACACGCTGACCAAGATCGCCGCGAACAACGCGGGGATCACGTCGCTCGACGAGGACCTCAAGGGTCCCTCGGCCGTGGCGTTCGTGCACGGTGACTTCGTCGCCACTGCCAAGGCTCTGCGTGACTTCGCCAAGGCCAACCCGCTTCTCGTGATCAAGGGCGGCGTTTTCGAGGGCAAGGCCCTCGACGCCGACGAGGTCAACAAGTACGCCTCGCTCGAGAGCCGTGAGGTTCTGCTGGCGAAGGCAGCGGGCATGATGAAGGCGACGATGGGCAAGGCTGCCGCCACCATCGACGCGCTTCGCGAAAAGCTGGAGACCGCCGAGGCCGCGTGAGCGACCGGCGATCCCCTCACAACAACCACACCTTTATCTAGGAGATACATCATGGCGAAGCTTTCCACTGAGGAGCTGCTGGAGCAGTTCGCAGGCCTCACCCTCGTCGAGCTCAGCGATTTCGTGAAGGCGTTCGAGGAGAAGTTCGACGTCACCGCGGCCGCCCCGGTCGCCGTTGCCGGCGCTGCCGGTGGCGCTGGCGCTGCTGAGGCCGAGGAGGAGAAGGACTCGTTCGACGTCATCCTCGAGGCTGCCGGCGACAAGAAGATCCAGGTCATCAAGACCGTCCGCGAGCTCACCTCGCTGGGCCTCGGCGAGGCCAAGGCCGTCGTCGACGGTGCTCCGAAGGCCGTCCTCGAGGGCGCCAACAAGGAGACCGCCGAGAAGGCGAAGGAGGCCCTCGAGGCCGCCGGCGCCACGGTCACCCTCAAGTAATCACGCTTCACTGCGTAGCGAAGGCCCCCGGTTCCGACCGGGGGCCTTCTGCCGTTCCGGTGGGCGGCGCGCTCGGCGGTCAGGGCCTCGGAACCGCGGTGGATGCCCGCACGACCAGCTCGAGCGGAAGCGCCCGCTGCTCGGGCGGCGCGTCGGGGGCATCCATCCGGCACCGCAGCAGCTCGACTGCGGCCAGACCCTGCGCCCGGGGATGCTGACGCACGGTCGTCAGCGTGAACATCTCCGCATGGGCGTGATCGTCGATCCCGACCACGCTGAGCTCGGCCGGCACGGACAGCCCCAGGCGCCGCGCGGCGATGATGCCGCCGATCGCCGCCTCGTCGCAGACCGCGACGAAAGCGGTCGGTCTGCTCTGCCGATCACCGAGCATGCGCACACCTGCCTCGTATCCGCCTGGCGTCGTCGGCTCACCCGGCGCATGCCGGATCGCCGGCTGCAGCGACGCGGCGGACATAGCAGAGCGGTATCCGCGCAGTCGCTGCTCGTCGCCGTAGGCGTGCGTCGCGGCATCCTCGCGTCCACCGAGGAAGGCGATGTCGCGGTGTCCGAGATCGATCAGATGCTCCGTCGCGATGCGGGCCGCCGCCTCGTCGTCGATCGAGACCGAGCTGTTCTCGTCGTGGTACGCGCCGATGCTGACCAGAGGCGATCCGACCTGCACGAGTCGCTCCAGCTCGTGGTTGCTCGGCTGGATGCCGATGGCGATGATCCCGTCGAGTCGGCGGCGGGGGAGGACGTCGGAGAAGAGCCGTTCGCGTTCGGCCGAACCCTCCTGGGTTCCGTAGAGCACCAGGTCCTGTCCTGCGGCCAGGAGCCCTTCCTGGATGCCCGCGAGAAGCTCCGCGAAGAACCAGCGGTCCAGGGCGGGCATGATCACGCCGACCGACAGCGACCGCCCGGTGGCGAGGCTGGTCGCCGAGGAGTGGGCGACGTAGTGCAGCTCGCGAGCGGCGGCGCGCACGCGCTCCCTGGTGCCGGTGGAGACGTAGCCGCCGCCGCTCAGCGCACGGCTGGCCGTGGCTTTGGACACGCCGGCTCTCGCGGCGACGTCGGCGATCGTGCTCATGCTGCTGCTCCTCGGATCGGGCGCAGTCAGATTACCGAGATCGCGCGTAGAAGGGAACCGGTTCCACAGGTTACGCTGTGGGAGCGCTCCCACGTGCGGGGTCACGTCTGCACAACGGTTGTGAGATTGTCTCCGCGTGGCATTGTGCCGGGACGCCCGGGGCAAGTAGGTTGTCCTGGAATCGGTTCCTCAACGTCGCGGAATTCTCCGCCGAAGAGGTCCGGAACACCCTGGAAGAGGAGAAAACACATGGCTCTGTCACAGCGATACCGCCTGCTTGCTCCCCTCGCCCTGGTCGGAGCGACTGCGATCGCCCTGACCGGATGCGCGGAGGCCACCCCCGGAGAAGGAGGCGGCGACGGCGACGTCAAGGGCGCGACCGTCCGCATCTCCGGAGGCATCACGGGCACGGAGGCCGACGACCTCAACGAGAGCTTCGCCGCCTTCGAGAAGGAGACCGGCATCAAGGTCGAGTACACCGGCGACAAGAGCTTCGAGGGCAACATCGTCACCAAGGTGACCGGTGGCGACGCCCCCGACATCGCGGTCGTCCCCCAGCCCGGTCTGCTCAAGACCCTCGTCGAGACCGGCAAGGTCGCAGAGGCTCCCGAGAGCGTCGCGAAGGCCGTCGACGAGAACTGGTCGAAGGACTGGAAGAAGTACGGCACGTTCGACGACACGTTCTACGCGGCTCCCATGCTCGCGAACCTGAAGGGCTACATCTGGTACTCGCCCGCCAAGTTCAAGGAGTGGGGTGTCGAGGTCCCCAAGACGTGGGACGAGATGATCACGCTCACCGACACCATCAAGGAGAAGTCGGGTCAGGCGCCCTGGTGCGTCGGATTCGCCTCGGGTGACGCCTCCGGCTGGCCCGGCACCGACTGGATCGAGGACCTCGTGCTCCGTCAGTCCGGTCCTGAGGTCTACGACAAATGGGTGTCCGGTGACGTCAAGTTCACGGACCCTGAGATCAAGGACGCCTTCGACGCGGTCGGCTCGATCATCCTCAACCCCGACTACGTCAACGCCGGTTTCGGTGACGTGAAGAGCATCAACTCCACCGCGTTCGGCGACGTCGCGGCCAAGGTCGCCGACGGCAGCTGCGCGCTGACCCACCAGGCGTCGTTCCTCTCGGCGAACTTCCTCGACGTGAAGAACGCCGATGGCGAGACCCCGGAGGTCGGCCCCGACGGTGACGTGTACGCGTTCATCACCCCCGGCCTGACCGAGGGTGAGCTGCAGGTCGAGGGTGGCGGCGAGTTCGTCGCCGGCTTCAACGACGACGCAGCCACGGTGAAGGTGCTCGAGTTCATGGCCTCGCCCGAGTTCGCCGACGCACGCGTCGAGCTGGGCGGCGTGATCTCCGCGAACAAGAACGCCGACGCCAGCCTGGCAGGCAGCGAGTTCCTGCAGGAGGCCATGGGCATCCTCCAGGACGACTCGACCGTCTTCCGCTTCGACGCGTCCGACCTCATGCCGTCCACGGTGGGCTCCGGCTCGTTCTGGAAGGGCATGGTCGACTGGGTCGACGGCAAGGCGACCGACCAGGTCCTGAAGGACATCCAGGCAGGTTACGAGAACTAGTCGGTGGCGCTAGTCTGAGCGCAATCCGCTGGTGAAAGCGGGGTCGGGCAGCGATGCCCGACCCCGCATCCGTACTCAGAAGGGGATCCCATGTCACTGCTGACAGTCGACGACAAGGAAACGGCGGAACTGCCGAAGACGACGCACGGGGTGGATGCCAAGGGGCGCCGAGTCACGAAGATCGTGGTCGCCGCCGGCTTCATCCTCATCGCCGCGATGCTGTTCCTGCTCATCATCTCGGCTCCGGTCGAAGACCCCGCGCGCATCGCCCTGGGGCCGGCGTCGCTCAACAACTTCTTCCTGTGGCTGGGTGGACTGCATCCGCTGGCGCAGATCCCCGCCGTGCTGCTCGTCTTCGGGGTGGTCGTCGGCATCGTCCTCGTCCTCATCGAGTTCGCACCCCGCCCCGGTCGGGGCTACTTCATCATGCGACTGGTCGCATGCCTCGTCATCCCGGTGCTGGCGCTCATGCTGCTGCGCCCGTACTCGAACGCCGTGCTCTACGTCGTCGCGATCGCGCTTCTCTCGGGTGCGCTTCTCTTCTTCGCCGACTACCGCTCGCGCCAGGGCGCCGGCTACCTCTTCCAGCTCGTGCTGTTCATGGCGCCCGCCGCGATCATGCTCCTGCTAGGCCTGATCTACCCGGCCATCTCGACCTTCATCAAGTCGTTCTTCAACAAGACCGGCGACGAGTTCGTCGGCCTCGAGAACTACGTGTGGGTCTTCACCAACCCGGTCGGCACCTGGTCGGTGATCAACACCCTGATCTGGGCGCTGCTCGCCCCCACGATCTCGGTCGCGTTCGGTCTCGCCTACGCCGTCTTCATCGACCGCGCGCGCGGTGAGAAGCTGCTCAAGGTGCTCGTGTTCATGCCCGTCGCGATCTCGTTCGTCGGCGCCGGCATCATCTGGAAGTTCATGTACGACTACCGGCAGGGCGACCAGCTGGGCCTGCTCAACGCCATGGTGACGATGTTCGGCGGCGACCCGGTGAACTGGCTCGCCGTCAAGCCGCTGATCAACACCTTCATGCTGCTGATCGTCTTCATCTGGACGCAGACGGGCTTCGCGATGGTCATCCTCTCGGCCGCGATCAAGGCAGTGCCCACCGAGCAGCTCGAGGCGGCGGAGCTCGACGGCACGAACGCCTGGCAGCGGTTCTGGAACGTCACCGTGCCGGGCATCCGGTCGTCGCTGATCGTCGTCCTGACGACGATCACGATCGCTTCGCTGAAGGTCTACGACATCGTCGCGGTGATGACCGGCGGCCGCGACGACACCACCGTTCTCGGCTTCGAGATGGTCAACCAGCAGCAGCGCTTCCAGAGCTACGGTCACTCATCGGCGCTCGCCGTGGTGCTGTTCCTGTTCGTGCTGCCCCTGATCATCTACAACGCCCGTTCACTGTCGAAGCAGAGGGAGATCCGCTGATGAGCGCCACCGAAGCCATCGTCCGCGACACGCGCACCAAGCGCCAGGTCGCCCGCGACACTAGGCGCAACGAGGCCATCGCCCACAAGAAGCTGACCTCGAAGGGCGCCACGATCGCCGCCGCGATCATCGCGGTGTTCTGGACCATCCCCACCTTCGGGCTGTTCGTCACGTCGTTCCGGCCTGGTGCCGACACCCAGTCCACAGGCTGGTGGACGGCCTTCACCAACCCCGAGTTCACCTTCGCGAACTACGTCGAGGCCCTCAACGCCGGCGGCACGTCGACGACCCTCGCGACGGCGTTCGTGAACTCGCTCGCCATCACGATCCCGGCCACGGTCTTCCCGATCGTGATCGCGGCGCTCGCCGCGTACGCCTTCGCGTGGATCGACTTCAAGGGCCGCAACATGCTGTTCGTGTTCGTGTTCGCCCTGCAGATCGTGCCGCTGCAGATGGCCCTGGTGCCGCTGCTCAGCCTGTTCTCGGAGGGCCTCACGATCAACGACGTGGCTGTCTTCCCCGGTCTCACACTCAACGATGTCGAGTTCAGCTTCGCGAGGGTATGGATCGCGCACGCGATCTTTGCGCTGCCGCTCGCGACGTTCATGCTGCACAACTTCATCGCCGAGATCCCTGGCGACATCGTCGAGGCAGCACGGGTCGACGGCGCCGGTCACGGACAGGTGTTCTTCCGGATCATCCTGCCGCTGGCGATGCCGGCGATCGCCTCGTTCGCGATCTTCCAGTTCCTCTGGGTGTGGAACGACCTGCTGGTCGCGACGATCTTCGCCTCTCCGGGAGCGCTGCCGATCACCCAGGCCCTCAACTCGCTGTCGGGCACCTGGGGCAACCGCTGGTTCCTGCAGTCGGCGGGAACCTTCATCTCGATCATCGTTCCGCTGATCGTGTTCTTCGCCCTGCAGCGCTTCTTCGTGCGCGGCCTGCTGGCCGGCGCGACGAAGGGCTGATCCCGCCCGAACCATCGACGCCCTCCCGAATCGCGGTTCGGGAGGGCGTCGGCGCGCCAGGGACCGACGCCGATATCCCGGGGTTGCCTGGTCGCAGGGGCACAATGGGACGATGACGAGACGGAAGCTGCTGATCGCCGGAAGCGCGATGCTGACCCTCGCCGCGCTGCTGGGCGTGCTCGTGGTGCTGCTGCCCCGAGGTGCGACCATCGGACTCGACGCGTTCTGGAACCACCTGATGTCGCAGGTGCGCCAGGACTGGATGCTGTCGGCGGCGTACGCGCTGAACTGGATCGGCGGAGGCTGGGTCGCGATCGCTCTCGTGCCGCTGCTGATCGTGCTGCTGCTCGTGCTGCTGGGTCGATGGCGCGGGGCCGTGTTCGCGGCTCTGTCCTTCGTGGTGAGCGCCGGCCTCACCCAGCTTCTGAAGGAGATCTTCGCCAGAGCGCGACCCGATGACATGCTCGTGACCTCGGACTTCGGCTCATTCCCCTCAGGGCATACGTCGAACGCGGCGACTATCGCCGTGGTTCTCTGGCTCGTGTTCCCCCGCGTCTGGATGGCGATCGCCGGGGTCCTCTGGGTGGTCGCTATGGCGCTGTCGCGCACTCTGCTCGCCGTGCACTGGATCACCGACACGCTGGGCGGTGCGCTCGTGGGAGCATCGGCTGCCCTGATCGTCGGCGCATTCGTGCTCTCGTGGGCGTCACTAGGCTGGTTGCCGACCCCCGAACCCGCACAGAGGAGCCCTCGTGACGCAGATCCGCCCGTATCGTGACGCCGATCGCGACGCCCTCTACGACATCTGCGTGAAGACGGCGGATGCCGGGGGCGACGCGACCGGAATCTTCACCGACGACCGGCTGTGGGGCGACGTCTTCGCCGCACCGTATGCCGTGCGGCATCCGGATCTCGCGTGGGTGGTCGAGTCGGCCGACGGGCGGACGATCGGCTACGTCGTCGCGACGGACGACACGGATGCCTTCGAGCGGTGGTTCCGCGAAGAGTGGTGGCCCTCGAAGCAGGGCCTGTACCCGCTCTCGGGTGCGGCCGAGCCGACCCGCCAGGACGGCATCATCGGCTATGCCAGCCGCCGCGCGCCCGGCAGCGAGAAGCACGCGGCCGAGTATCCCGCGCACCTGCACATCGATCTGCTGCCCGAGACACAGGGGCAGGGCCTCGGCCGGCGCCTCATCGAGACCCTGTTCGCCGAGTTGAGGGCCCGGGGCGTACGCGGTCTGCACCTGGGCATGAACCCGACGAACACCGGCGCGGGTGCGTTCTACGAGCGCCTCGGCATGCACCGGCTCGACTCCGGCCCCGACACGACGATGTACGGAGTGCGGTTCGACTGAGCCCGATCCTGGTCCGATGCGATGCGCGCGATCGGATAGGATGGACAGGTTGTTCCCTGGTGACGTGTCCGAGCGGCCGAAGGAGCACGCTTGGAAAGCGTGTGTTGTGCAAGCAACCGCGGGTTCGAATCCCGCCGTCACCGCCAAACGCCGTGAGCCCCGCACGAAGTGCGGGGCTCACGGCGTTTCCGCTGTCGGGTGGCACGTCGCTGCCCCAGGGCCCCGCGACGCCTGAGGGCCCGAGCACGGTGAGACGTAGAATCTCCTGGTGCCCACTCCGAAGATCGTGCTGTTCTACGCATTCGCGCCGCTGGCCGATCCTCAGGCGATCCGGCTCTGGCAGCGGGATCTCGCCGAGTCCCTCAAGCTGCGCGGGCGGATCATCATCTCGAAGGACGGCATCAACGGCACGCTCGGAGGCGACCTGCCCGCGGTGAAGAAGTGGCTGCGCCGGTTCCGCGAGCATCCGGCGTTCACGGACGCCGACATCAAGTGGAGCGAAGGCACCGCGATCGACGCCGACGGATTCAGCGCCGACTTCCCGAAGCTGAGCGTCAAGGTGCGTGACGAGATCGTATCGTTCGGGGCGCCGGACGAGCTGCGGGTCGATGAGCACGGAGTCGTCGGAGGCGGCGCGCGTCTCGACCCCGAGCAGCTGCACCGCCTGCTCGCGGAACGCGGCGACGACGTCGTGTTCTTCGACGGGCGCAATGCGCTCGAGGCCGAGATCGGTCGGTTCAGGAACGCCGTGGTGCCAGACACCGACACCACGCGCGACTTCGTGCGCCTGCTCGACGAGGGCGTCTACGACGACCTCAAGGGCAAGCCTGTCGTGACCTACTGCACGGGCGGCATCCGCTGCGAGGTGCTGTCGAGCCTGATGGTGTCGCGCGGCTTCGGCGAGGTGTACCAGCTCGACGGCGGCATCGTGCGCTACGGCGAGAAGTACGGTGACGACGGTCTGTGGGAGGGCTCGCTGTACGTGTTCGACAAGCGCGGATCGGTCGATTTCAGCGACCACGCTGCGGTCATCGGCACGTGCGCCGGCTGCGGCGCGGCGACGAGCCGCACGGCGAACTGCCCCGACGCGTCGTGCCGTCGTCAGTTCGTCGTGTGCGCGGACTGCGGCACCGTGCCCTGCCGCGACCACAGCGCAGCCGGCGCCTGAGTCCGGGAGAGCGGCGGGTCACCGCCGCCTGATGAGGGACGCGGGCAGCAGCCAGGCGACCAGTCGTCGTCGCCCGCTGACACTCGCCTCGAGCTGTGCGATGACGGGGCGCAGCGGCGCACTCAGATCCCGCTCCGCGGTCTCGCGACCCGAATAGCTCCGCCGCTCGACGGCATCCACCAGAATCCCCAGCGACTCGGCGTCGACCCCGTGCGCCGTGGCGAGCGACTGCGCACGCGTTCGCGCGGTCTCGGACGCCTGCAGCGGCAGCCGCAGGTCGGCCATCGTGTCGGCCACCTCACGCCATGCGGCCATGGCGTCGCCGTGCCGGGCACGGCTGACGCGCCGCATCCGCAGCAGTGCCCGGCCGAGCCCGGGCAGCAGCAGCACCAGCAGGATGCCGACGGTGACGAGGATCACGGGTGTCGGGTCGAGTCGGGGCAGTGCGCCGCCGCCACCCGCACCCGCGTCCTCATCGCTGCGGTCGGGGCCCGAGGTCGATGACGACGAGGGAGCCGCGGTGGGCGATGGCGAGGCCGTCGGCGAATCCGGATCGTCGCCCTCGCCCGAGCCTGCCTCGGAGACGAAGTCCGTGGGCGTGCCGAGCGTCGCCGTGGGCTCGAACGGCACCCAGCCGATGCCGCGGAAGTACACCTCGGGCCAGGAGTGCAGCTTGTCGCTGGTGACCGAGTAGACCCGGTCGTCGCCTCGCGTCTGGTCGGTCGACGTGCCGGGCAGGTATCCGACGACGATCCGCACCGGCATGTCGAGCGACTGGGCCATGAGTGCGAAGGCCCCGGCGAAGTGGATGCAGTAGCCGCTGCGCACCTCGAGGAACGTCGCCACCGCATCGGCTCCCGTGCCGTCGAAGCCGTCTTCGACGGGCGCGTCGAGCGAGTACGTGAACTCGGCGCGGAACCAGTCCTGAAGCGCCAGCAGCCGGTCGTAGTCGGTGTCGGCGTCGGCGGTGACCTCTCGGGCGAGATCGCCGATGATGTCGGGGAGGCCCTCGGCGGGGGCGGCGACGAGCTCCGCCCCTCCTGCGCTGGTGGCGCGGATCTGCTCGAGGCTCGGCGCGGGGGTCGCGGTCTGCACGGTGTAGTCGGCCCCGGCGGCATCCCGCGTCGGGCTGATCACGGTGCGGTTGAGCGGCATCGCCTGCCAGCCCTCCGGCAGGCCGCTGATCTCCTCGGCTGCGTACGGCACGGGCAGACGCGAGCTCGAGATGCCCACGACCCTGATCGACACCTCCTGCTCGACCGTGTCGATCGGATCGCTCCACGGCCGGGTGCCGAAGCCCTCCTCGACGGGGTTGCGATCGGAGCGGTCGGGGCGCCAGATCTCGCCGTCGAATCGCGAGAGGGTGGCCATGCGCAGGTACGGCGGAGCGGATGCCGAGGTGACGACGGTCAGCGCCTCCGTCTCATTCGGGCGGCGCAGATCGTCGCCCAGCCGAAGGTCGGCGCTCACGGTCATCGCCTGCCCGGCGCCGCCCCTGGGCTCGGTGAGGGGCAGGGCCGGAGCCACGAGCACGGTGGCTACGATCGCGGCCGCGCCGATGAGGCCGGCGGCGACGAAGGGGGAGTGCCGAGTGGCGTCGCGATCGTGCCGCGCGCCGAAGCGCAGCACGACCAGGATCATGATCGCCTGCAGCACGAACCACACGAGGTTCACCGACCCGAACGTCAGCAGCATGGGCACCGCGCCGACGACAGAGGTGAACAGCACCGTGAGCACGACCAGGCGCTGCGCGATCAGGTGGTCGACGAGCAGGGCGACCAGCGTGAACGCGAGTCCCATCGCGGTCGTCATCGAGACCGTCGGGTCGATCGGTGCGACGCCGTTCGAGATCTCGTCGACCGCACGCTGCAGTCGCAGGCCGGTCAGCTCTATGCTCGCCGACGTCGGCACGGCACCGAACTCGGCCGTCTCGCCGGCCAGCAGATTCGTGAGGGTGAGAGCCAGCGCGATCAGCTGCACCAGCAGGGTGAGCAGAGACCGGATGCCCTCGCGCAGCCGCGCGAACAGCATCCGCCCCGCCATCCCCGAGACCGCCACCGCGACGATGACCGCGACCACGACGAACGTCCACGGACCCGGCATGATCACGCCGGTGTACGGCCACATCGCCAACAGGCTCGCCACGGCGGCGAGCACGGCCGGCCCGACGACGCCGGGGCGGCGCTCGGTGCGCAGCCGCTCAGTCACGGGGTGCCTTCGCCTGCGGCATCGCCGACTCCCACACCTCGGCGGGGTCGGAAGCAGCGGTCAGCGACGCCACGCTCCACCCGTGGTCGGAGGCGAGAGCCAGGGCATCCCGGCTCGCACCGGCCGCGATCAGCATCGGGGCGGACGCGCCCGCAGTGCTGAGTCGAGCGGCGTCGTCCGCGTCGATCGCTCCGGTGATGACGACCAGCGGGCCAGGGGGCGTGCCGCCGACGATCGCCCTGAGGTCTCGCGGCTCGCCGCGGGGGATAACGGTCGCCAGCGCGACCATCAGGCCGTCGCGGTCGTCTTCGTGCCCCCGCAGGGCGCCCAGAAGGGAGCCGGCACTGTCGAACACGTCGACGCTGTAGCCGTCCTGCACGAAGCGCAGCGCGGCTGAGGCGCACAGTGAGACGGCGGCTTCGAAGGCCGGATCGGGCGCGTCGCCGGGGCGCGCCCAGCGGGAGGCCGCGCGGTCGAGCACGACCACGGCATCGGGGCTCGCCTCTTCCTCCTCCTGCCGCACCATCAGCGAGCCGCGGTGCGCCGTGGCGCGCCAGTGGATCCGCCGGCGGGAGTCACCGGACATGTACGCGCGGGGGATGAGGTTGTCGGCGCCCTGGCCGAGCCTGGTCGACCTCGTCTGCGCCGCACCGCCGGCGGCTCCGACCTTGGTCGGCAGCGGCGACAGCGCGACGACCTGCGGCACCACGGTGATCATGCGGGTCTCACCGAACGCCTGCACGCGCTGCGCGAGCCCGAACGGGTCGACCGTGCGCAGCAGCAGCGGACCCAGCGTCGCGGTGCCGCGGCGCACGCCCTCGAGGTCGTAGTGGAGCAGCCTCGTCTCACCGGGGTACTCGCCACCCGCCTCGCCGCGCACGGCGTCGGGCAGGGTGTCTCGCCAGTGCCCGTGCGGGATGCCGGGGGCGTAGAGCTCGAAGCGCACCGTGACCTTCGAGGTCTCGCCGACCGACAGCAGATCGGTGGAGATCTGGCGCCACACCTCGCCACGGCGCCGCGGCGCCCGCACGACCAGCAGCGAGATCAGCGGCAGCACCAGCAGCAGCATGCCGAGGTAGAGCAGAGGACGGGCCGAGAGCACGTTCGCGGCCACGCACAGCAGCACGCCGAGCACCAGGCAGGCGGCTCCCCGTGCTGTCAGCGGTCGCGTGCGCATGGTGCTCAGACGCGCGCGGCGAAGGGCACGGGAACCCGCGAGACGATCTGACGCAGAGCCGCCTCGACCGGCTGCGCACCGGCGCGGTGCACGCCCCGGGCCGCGAGAAGGCGGTGCGCGAAGACCGGGATCACGAGATCGGCCAGGTCATCGGGTACCACGTAGTCCCGGCCGTCGAGTGCCGCGATCACCTTCGCCGCGCGCACCAGCTGCAGCGTGGCGCGCGGGCTCGCGCCGAGGTGCAGGCTCGGGTCCTGCCTGGTGGCCTGCGCGAGGGCGACGGCGTACTCCTCGAGCGACTCGGCGACGTGCACGCGGCGGGCCCACGCGATCAGCGCGCGCACGGTCGCGGCGTCGGTGACGGGAGTGATCGCGGCAAGCGGATTGGCGGTGTCGCGCTGGCGCAGCATGAGCGTCTCGGCGGCGGCATCCGGATACCCCATCGAGATGCGCATCATGAACCGATCGCGCTGCGCCTCGGGCAGGGGATAGGTGCCCTCCATCTCGAGCGGGTTCTGGGTGGCGACCACGAGGAACGGCTCAGGCAGGGGGTGGCTCGAGCCGTCGACCGTGACCTGGTGCTCCTCCATCGCCTCGAGCAGGGCGGACTGGGTCTTGGGCGAGGCGCGGTTGATCTCGTCTGCGATCACGATGTGCGCGAAGATCGCGCCTCGCTTGAACTCGAACTCCCGCTCGACGGGGTCGTACACCGCGACGCCCGTCACGTCGCCCGGCAGCAGGTCGGGGGTGAACTGGATGCGGCGCACCGTGGCGTCGACGCTCGCCGCCAGAGCTCGCGCGAGCATCGTCTTGCCCACACCAGGCACGTCCTCGATGAGCAGATGCCCCTCGGCCAGCAGGCAGACCAGAGCGCTGCGCACGGCATCCGGCTTGCCGTCGATCACCGACGACACCGACGCGACGATGCGGGACGTGTGCTGGGCGAACTGCTCAGCGGTGATCGACGGTGCGTTCTCGTGCATGCGGGTCCCCTCGACGCGACGGTGCGTCTGATGATCGTAACCCGCTGCGACCCCCGCCCGACCCGTCGCGTGCGAAGCGCTCTCCCGGGTCGGGTAGACTGATCGACGGCTCTCCGCGTGACGGCATCCAGGCCAATTCCCCCAGGACGGAAACGTAGCAAGGGTAACCGGGCTCTGTCGGGTGCGCGGAGGGTCTTTTCCTTTCCCGAGCGGAGGCGCTCTCCCGGGCGGCGACCCGGATCTCGGCTCGCTCACCGGATGCCCTGCGAGGATCGACCCGTGACCGCTCCCGCCGCACGCTCCCGCTCCGCCGGCCGCTTCCTCGCGCCCGTCGCCCTGCTCGCCCTGATGTGGGCGATCCAGCTGCTCGACGCGCTGCTGCCCGGATCGTTCACCGGGTGGGGCCTTCGCTCGTGGGACCCCACCAGCTTTCCCGGGCTCGTGCTCGGCCCCCTGCTGCATGCGAACTGGGCCCATCTGATCAGCAACTCCTTTCCCCTGCTCGTGCTCGGCTGCCTCGTCGCCGTCGAGGGAGCCAGGCGGTTCTGGGCCGTGACGGGGATCATCGCGGTCGTGGGCGGAGCCGGCACCTGGTTCCTCAACGCGCCGGGCACGCTCACCGTCGGCGCGTCCGTCCTGGTCTTCGGGTACTTCGGCTACACGGTGCTGCGCGTCTTCGCACCCGGGCGGGTGTCGCACCGCATCGCGTACGCCGCGATCGCCCTCATCGTCATCGTCCTGTACGGCACCACCGTGCTCACGGGCATCTTCGGAGCCGCGGCCGGCGTCTCATGGCAGGCGCATCTGTTCGGTGCCATCGGCGGCGGCGTGGCGGCGCTGGGGGCCAGGCGCCCGCCCCGCGCGAGCCGCGCCCCCGTACGACCATGAGCGCACGCCGTCGACGCCGTCCCTCGCGCCGCCGCACCCGCCGGCGGGGACTCAGGGTCGCCGCGGTCACCGTCGGGGCCGCGATCCTGGCATCCGGTGTGCTGGCCGTCCTCGCCCTGATCACCGCGCCCCGACCCGAGGGCTACTGCCTCGACCGGCCCGAGGCCTACCCCGCGTTCGGGATCAGCGGATGGCGGGGCGAGCAGCTCGAGAACGCGGCCGTCATCGTGCGCACCGCCCGAGAGCTCGGGTTCGCCCGCGACGGGCAGATCATCGGCGTGATGGCCGCGATGGGCGAGAGCTCGCTGCGCAACATCGACCACGGCGACTGGGAGACCTCGGGCGTGACGAACCCCGACGGCAGCCGCACGACGAGCATCGGCCTGTTCCAGCAGCAGGAGTGGTGGGGGAGCACCGCCGAGCGCATGGACCCCGCCACCGCGTCGGCGATGTTCTTCACGCGGCTGAGGCGCGTGCCCGACTGGCGGAGCCTCGAGCCCTCGCACGCCATCAACCGCGTGCAGATCAATTCCGACCGCGAGCATTACGCCCGTTTCGCCGACGACGCGGCGGCCGTCGTCGACGCCCTCTCGGGCCCGTGCCCCACTCCGTCGGCGTCCAGGCCGGGCGCAGGAGACGCTCACTAGGCTGAGCGCGTGGCGCAGAGCATCTACATCACCTCAGCCGAGGGGCACACCGGCAAGTCCACGATCGCGCTGGGCGTGCTGGACGCCCTGATGCGGGTCTCGCCGCGGGTCGGCGTCTTCCGGCCGGTCGCGCGCAGCGAATCCGAGCGCGACCACGTGCTCGAGCTGCTGCTCGCGCACGACGGCGTGCACCTCGACTACGACGACTGCATCGGAGTGACGTACGACGATGTGCGCCGCGACCCGGAGGGCGCGCTCGGCACGATCGTCGCGCGCTTCAAGGCCGTCGAGGCGCAGTGCGACGCCGTGGTCGTGGTCGGCAGCGACTACACGGACGTCGCCGGTCCCGCCGAGCTGGGGTACAACGCGCGCATCGCCGCCAACCTCGGGGTGCCGGTGCTGCTCGTGCTCTCGGGCCGCGACAGCCAGAACCAGGCCGAGCAGCTCGGAACCACGACGGCGCGCACCCCCGCGCAGGTGCGGCAGCTCGCCGCCCTCGCGCTCTCCGAGCTCGCGGCCGAGCGGGCCGAGCTCTTCGCGGTCATCGTCAACCGCGCCGACCCCGCAGCCGCGAAGGAGATCGTCGAGGGCGTCGCCGGCGACCGCACGCCGGTGTGGGCGATCCCCGAGGAGCGCTCGCTGGTCGCGCCGTCGATGGGCACGATCATGCGGGCCGTCGACGGCCGTCTCGTCCGCGGCGCCGAGCGGCTGCTCGACCGCGAGGCGTACAGCGTGGTCATCGCCGGGATGTCGATGGTCAACGTGCTCCCGCGTCTCGTCGAGGGAGCCGTGGTCATCATCGCCGCCGACCGCACAGAGACCCTGCTCGCCACTCTGCTCGCCGCGAGCTCCGGCACCTTTCCCGAACTCGCGGGCATCGTCCTCAACGGACCGTTCGAGCTGCCTGAGCCCGTGCTGCAGCTCATCGACGGCTTCGAGCTGCCCGTGCCGATCATCGCGACCGATCTCGGCACCTTCGACACGGCCGTGCGCATCATGAGCGCCCGCGGCCGCATGACCGCAGAGTCGACCCAGCGGTACCAGACCGCGCTGTCGCTGTTCCAGGCTCATGTCGACACCACCGAGCTGACGGTCGAGATGGGCCTCGCCCGCTCCACGGTCGTCACCCCGCTGATGTTCCAGTACCAGCTCATCGAGCGGGCACGCGGCGCACGGAAGCGCATCGTGCTCCCGGAGGGCGACGACGACCGCATCCTGCGAGCGGCCTCCATCGTCCTCGCCCGCGGCGTGGCCGACCTCACGATCCTCGGCGACGAGAGCGAGATCCGGGCCCGCGCGTCTGCGCTCGGGCTCGACATCGCCTCGGCGCAGATCATCAGCCCCACCGACCCCGAGCTCGTGGAGCGGTTCGCCGCCGAGTACGCGCGGCTGCGCTCGCACAAGGGCGTCACCCTCGGGCAGGCGGCCGACACGGTCACCGACGTGTCGTACTTCGGCACGATGATGGTGCACCTGGGCCTGGCCGACGGGATGGTCTCGGGAGCCACGCACACCACGGCGCACACCATCCGTCCGTCCTTCGAGATCATCAAGACCAATCCGGGCGTCGACGTGGTCTCGAGCGTCTTCCTCATGGCGCTCGCCGATCGCGTGCTCGTCTACGGCGACTGCGCGGTCATCCCCGATCCGACCAGCGCACAGCTCGCCGACATCGCGATCTCCTCCGCCGCGACGGCACGGCGATTCGGAATCGAGCCGCGTGTCGCGATGCTCTCGTACTCCACCGGCGAATCGGGCTCGGGGGCAGACGTCGAGAAGGTGCGCGAGGCGACGGCGCTGGTACGCGAGCGCATGCCGCAGCTGCCCGTGGAAGGCCCCATACAGTACGACGCAGCCGCGGATGCTGCGGTCGCCAAGACGAAGATGCCGGATTCCGAGGTCGCGGGCCGCGCGACGGTGTTCGTCTTCCCCGACCTGAACACGGGCAACAACACGTACAAGGCCGTGCAGCGTTCGGCGGGCGCCGTGGCCATCGGGCCCGTGCTGCAGGGGCTGCGCAAGCCCATCAACGACCTGTCGCGCGGAGCCCTGGTCGACGACATCGTCAACACCGTCGCCATCACGGCGATCCAGGCGCAGGGAGAGCAGTCGTGAGCGTCGTCCTGGTCATCAACAGCGGCTCGTCGTCGCTGAAGTACAGCCTCATCGAGGTCGAGCGCGAGCGCGAGCTGGCCAGCGGCCTCATCGAGCGCATCGGCGCGGGCGGCATCGTCAGCCACCGGGTGTTCGCCCTCACCGAGCCGAGCGTGCCCGCGCCGACCGTGCTCGACGAGCGCTTCGAGGAGCAGCGTCCGGTCGCCGATCACGACGAGGCGTTCTCGGTCATGCTCGCGCAGTTCGCCGAGCACGGGCCGAGTCTCGACGAGCACCCGCCTGCGGCTGTCGGGCACCGCGTGGTGCACGGCGGCGCTCGCTTCTTCGAGCCGACCGTCATCACCCCGCTCGTCGAGATCAACATCGAAGATCTGTCGGTGCTCGCGCCGCTGCACAACCCGGCCAACGTCGCGGGCATCAGGGCGGCACGGGCCGCCTTCCGCGACGTGCCGCATGTCGCGGTGTTCGACACCGCCTTCCACCAGACGCTCGCACCGGCCGCGTACACCTACGCGCTCGACACGGCCATCGCCGGCGAGCATCGCATCCGGCGCTACGGCTTCCACGGCACGAGCCACAAGTACGTGTCGGAGGCCGCGGCGCGGTTCATCGGCCGAGACCTCGCCGACCTGCGGCAGATCGTCCTGCACCTGGGCAACGGCGCCTCGATCACGGCGATCGAGGGAGGCCGCTCGGTCGAGACGTCCATGGGATTCACGCCCCTCGAGGGACTCGTGATGGGCACCCGCACCGGCGACATCGACCCGGCTGTCCTGCTGCATCTTGCGCGGCGGGCGGGCATGGGCATCGACGACCTCGACGCGCTGCTCAACAAGCGCAGCGGGCTGCAGGGGCTCGCGGGCAGCAACGACATGCGCGACATTCTCGCCGGCCGCGCGAAGGGCGACGAGGCCTCGGCTCTCGCCTACGACGTGTACGTCCACCGGCTGCGCGCCTACGTCGGCGCCTACATCGCGCAGCTCGGAGGAGTCGACGTGATCTCCTTCACCGCGGGGGTCGGAGAGAACGTGGCCGACATCCGCGCCGACGCGGTGAGCACTCTCGGGTTCGCGAGCGTGCGGGTGGAACCGGAGCGCAACGCCGTGCGCGGCCCCGGCATCCGCCGTATCTCCGCCGACGGCTCCGCCGTCGCGGTGCTCGTGGTGCCCACCGACGAGGAGCTCGAGATCGCCCGTCAGACGCTCTCGGTCATCTGACCCGATGCGGGTCGGACGACCCGTCCCGCCCCCGCCCGTCAACCCTCTCCGCGTGGCGCCCGCGCTCACTAGGCTGGATGCGCACGTCCGATCCAGGAGGTTCCATGTCTGACGCACTCCCCGACCTGCACAGCGCCCCCGGCGTCCTCTTCGACCTCGACGGGGTGCTCACCCCGACTGCAGAGGTGCACATGCGCGCCTGGCAGAAGGTGTTCGACGAGGTGTTCGCGCGCTGGGGCATCCAGCCCCCGTACACCGACGCCGATTACTTCGCCTACGTCGACGGCAAGAAGCGCTACGACGGCGTCGCCAGCCTGCTGCGCAGCCGCAACATCGAGATCCCCTGGGGAGAGGTCACCGACCCTCCCGAGGCCGAGACGATCTGCGGTGTCGGCAACCGCAAGAACGACGCGTTCATCTCGGTGCTGCGCAGCGAGGGCATCGCGCCCTACCCCGGGTCCCTCGCCCTGATCGAGAGCCTGCGCGACGCCGGCGTGCCCATGGGCGTCGTGTCGAGCTCGAAGAACGCCGAGGAGGTGCTCGGCAGCGCCGGCATCCGCGACTTCTTCCACGCCGTCGTCGACGGACTCGTCGCCGAGCGCGACCACCTCGCCTCGAAGCCGGCCCCGGACATGTTCCTCGAGGGGGCGCGGATGCTGGGTGTCGACCCCGCGCAGTCCATCGCGGTGGAAGACGCCGTCTCGGGCGTCGCCTCGGCCGCCGCCGCCGGATACGGCTCGGTCATCGGCGTCGATCGCGGCGCCGGGCCCGATGCGCTGCGCGAGGCCGGCGCGACCGGTATCGTCGATGATCTTGCGCGCCTGCTCGGCGACGCGCAGAACTGACCCCTCGAACGCCTCCCCTCACCCGCTTCGGAGACAGCATGCTCGACCGCGACCGCTACCCCGTCGACCCCTGGCGTCTCATCGAGACCCGTTACGACGAAGAGGGGGTCTCCGAGACCTTCTTCACCGTCGGCAACGGCTACCTCGGTCTGCGCGGCAACCACATCGAAGGGCGCGGCGCCCACGAGCACGGCACCTTCATCAACGGCCTGCACGAGACCTGGCCGATCCGTCACGCCGAGCAGGCATACGGGTTCGCCGAGGTCGGGCAGACGATCGTGAACGCGCCGGATGCCAAGGTCATGCGCGTGTACATCGACGACGAGCCGCTGTCGTTCGACGACATGGAGGTGCACCAGTACTCCCGCACGCTCGACATGCGCACCGGCGTGCTCGAGCGCAACGTCGTCTGGGTCACGCCGTCCGGCAAGCGCGTGCGCATGCGCGACGAGCGCATGGTGAGCTTCGAGGAGCGCCACCTCGCCGTGCTGCGTCTCGAGCTCACCGTCGAGAACGCCGACGCCCCGGTCACCGTGAGCTGCCAGATGCTCAACCGTCAGGACGGCGCAGGCATCTACGCAGGCGACCCGATGGCGGGCAAGGCAGCGGGCAAGGCGGGCTTCGATCCCCGCAAGGCCGAGAAGATCACCGAGCGGGTGCTGCAGCCGGTGGAGTACTGGCAGGACGGCATGCGCTCGGCGCTGTCGTACCGCGTCTCCGACTCGGGCATGACCGTCGCCGTCGTCGCCGACCACCTCATCGAGACCGAGAACGACTACACGGCGCGTTCGCTCGTCGAGCCCGACATCGCGAAGAACGTGTTCCGGGTGCAGGCGAAGGCCGGCGTGCCGATCCGCATCAGCAAGGTGGTCAGCTACCACACGTCGCGGGGCGTGCCTCCGCGCGAGCTCGTCGACCGCTGCCGTCGCTCGCTCGACCGCGTCGGGGTCGAGGGGGTGGATGCCCTGTTCACCGCGCAGCGCGACTGGCTGGCGGCGTTCTGGGAGCGCTCCGATGTGCGCATCGCCGGACACGACGACCTGCAGCAGGCGACCCGGTGGTGCCTCTTCCAGCTCGCGCAGGCGGCCTCGCGTGCCGACGGGCACGGTGTCGCCGCGAAGGGCCTGACCGGTTCGGGGTACAGCGGGCACTACTTCTGGGACACCGAGATCTACGTGCTGCCGTTCCTCACCTACACGTCGCCGCAGTGGGCGAAGAACGCGCTGCGCGCGCGGGTCATGATGCTGCCGGCCGCACGGCGCCGAGCGGCTCAGCTGAACGAGGCGGGAGCGCTGTTCCCCTGGCGCACGATCAACGGCGAAGAGGCATCGGCGTACTACGCCGCCGGTACCGCGCAGTACCACATCAACGCCGACGTCAGCTTCGCGCTCGGCAAGTACGTGCGCGCCACCGGCGATGAGGACTTCCTGCGTCGCGAGGGCGCCGACATCGCCGTGGAGACCGCCCGGCTCTGGGCGACCCTCGGCTTCTGGCGCGGCACGAACGGCGACTCGACCTTCCACATCCACGGCGTGACGGGCCCCGACGAGTACACCACCGTGGTGAACGACAACCTGTTCACCAACGTCATGGCCCGCTACAACCTGCGCTTCGCGGCGCGGGTCGTCGGAGACATGGCAGAGAACGATCCGGCCGCGTACGCGGCTCTCGTCGACCGCACGGGTCTCGACGACGGGGAGCGGGATGCCTGGGCCCGAGCCGCCGAGGCCATCCACATCCCGTACAGCGAGGCGCTGGGCATCCACCCGCAGGACGCCTTCTTCCTCGAGCGCGAGGTGTGGGACCTCGAGGGCACGCCGCCCGAGATGCGCCCGCTGCTGCTGCACTACCACCCGCTGGTCATCTACCGGTTCCAGGTGCTCAAGCAGGCCGACGTGGTGCTGGCACTCTTCCTGCAGGGCAACCACTTCACCGACGAGGAGAAGCTGGCCGACTTCGACTACTACGACCCGCTGACGACGGGTGACTCGACGCTGTCGGCTGTCGTGCAGTCGATCATGGCGGCAGAGGTCGGCTATCAGGACCTCGCCCGCGAGTACTTCGAGCAGGCGCTGTACGTCGACCTGGGCGACCTGCACCACAACGCGGCCGACGGTGTGCACGTGGCGTCGACCGGTGGCGTCTGGACCGCACTGGTCAGCGGCTTCGGCGGCATGCGCGACCACGACGGCGAGCTGAGCTTCGACCCGCGTCTGCCCTCCGACTGGCCCGAGCTGTCGTACCCGCTGCAGTGGCGGGGCTCGCAGCTGCAGGTCACCATCACCCGCGATCGCCTGCATCTCGAGGTGCGCGAGGGCGACCCGGTGGAGTTCACCGTGCGCGGCGCGGCGCATCGCGCGGCGGTGGGGGAGCCGGCCGCCGTACTGCTCGCCGGTCAGGGGCCGCGGCGCCCGGGCCGCCCGACCCTGCGCGGCATCGCGGATGCCCGTCGCGACGACGGCACGCGCCTGTCGGCGTCGGTGCCGGTGACCACCACGACGATCCCGATCATCGACGCCTACGAGGACTGATCCCGCAGCCCTCCCACGTCTCGGCGCGGCCGTGGCGGGGAGGACCCGGAGAGGGCTGGTGTCGGCGGTACGCCGTAGGCTGTTCTGGTGACGACAGCCCTGTACCGCCGCTACCGGCCCGAGACGTTCGGCGAGATGATCGGGCAGTCCCAGGTGACCGATCCTCTGATGACCGCGCTGCGCGGCGACCGTGTCGGGCACGCCTATCTGTTCTCCGGGCCCCGCGGCTGCGGAAAGACCACGTCGGCGCGCATTCTCGCGCGCTGCCTGAACTGCGCCGAGGGGCCGACAGACACCCCGTGCGGCGTGTGCCCCAGCTGCGTCGAGCTGTCGCGCGCCGGCGGCGGATCGCTCGACGTGGTCGAGATCGACGCGGCGAGCCACAACGGCGTCGATGACGCGCGCGACCTGCGCGAGCGCGCGACCTTCGCTCCGAGCCGCGACCGGTTCAAGATCTTCATCCTCGATGAGGCGCACATGGTCACGCCGCAGGGCTTCAACGCGCTGCTGAAGCTGGTCGAAGAGCCACCAGCGCACGTGAAGTTCATCTTCGCCACGACCGAGCCCGAGAAGGTGCTGGGCACGATCCGCTCGCGCACGCACCACTACCCGTTCCGTCTCGTGCCGCCGGCGGCCATGCTCGAGTACGTCGAGAAGCTGTGCGCCGAAGAGGGCGTGCAGGTCGAGCAGGGCGTGCTGGCTCTCGTCGTGCGCGCCGGCGGCGGATCGCCGCGCGACACGCTCTCGCTGCTCGACCAGCTGATCGCGGGTTCCGACGAGGGCAACGTGACCTACGAGCGCGCCGTTGCTCTGCTCGGCTACACGCACGCCGCACTGCTCGACGAGATCGTCGACGCGCTCGCCGCGGGCGATGCGGCATCCGCCTTCCCCGCCGTCGACCGGGTCGTGCAGACCGGGCAGGATCCGCGCCGGTTCGTCGACGACCTGCTCGAACGGCTGCGCGACCTCATCGTCATCCAGGCCGTCGGCGATGGCGCGTCCGCTGTGCTGCGCGGCATCCCTGCCGATGAGATGGAGCGCATGCAGGCGCAGGCCGCCGCCTTCGGCGCCGTGCGCCTGTCGCGCACGGCCGACCTGGTCAGTCAGGCGCTCGACGACATGAGCGGCGCGACCTCGCCCCGCCTGCACCTCGAGCTGATGGTCGCACGCGTGCTCGCCGGGGCGCCGAGGGATGCCGGTGCCGCAGCGCCCCAGGGCGCTCCCGCGCACAGCGCATCGACGCGGAGCACAGCCGCGCAGCGCCCGGCCGCACAGGCTCCGGCGGCACAGGCTCCGGCGGCACCGGCCCTTGCTGCACCGGCCCCTGCTGCACCGGCCCCTGCTGCAGCGGCTCCTGCCGCCCCCGCTCCGGCCGCTGCAGGCCAGGCCACTGCCGCCGGTGCTGCTGCCCCGGGCTCCACGCCGTCGCCCGCTGACCCCACGAAGCCCGCCGCTCCCGAGCCCGCTGCATCCGCCGAGCCCACGGCGGTGTCGCCCGTGATCGTCGAGAACCTCACGCACGCAGCCGTGACGCCGCCCGCCTCCGGCTCGCAGTCCGCCTCCGGCGCCCCTGCGGACGAGGCGAGCGCAGCGCGGCCGCCTCAGCCGGAGGCATCCGCAGCGACGGGCCCGACCGCACCGACCGCGACGCCCGCCAGTGCGCCTGCAACCGCTCAGCCTTCGGCGCCCGAGCAGGCCCCGACCGCAAGCGCCCAGCCGGAGCGAAGCCAGGCCTCGCAGGCGCCGAGCGCACCGGCGCCGGGCGGACCCGTGACCTTCGAGCAGATCTCCTCGGCCTGGCCCGCGGTGCTCACCCGTCTCGAGTCGATCAGCCGCGCCTCGTGGCTCGTCGTCACGGGCATCCAGCCGCTGTCCTTCGACAGCGCCACCGATGTGCTCACGCTCGGCTTCTCGAGCCCGAGCGATGTTCCGAAGTTCAAGGGCACCACGCCGGGCAAGGGCACCTCCGATCACCTGCGCACGGCGATCGAGCAGGAGCTGGGCGTGACGGTGAAGTACCGGCCCGCGCCGCTGCCGCCTGGGGGAGCGGGGGGCGCTGCCGCGCCCGGCGGCCCTGCGCCGAGCGGGCCCTCGACCTCCGGCCCCGGTCCTGCACCGTCGTCGCCCGCGCCGACGGGCGATGACGCGCCCGCCGCCGGATGGGCGAATCCGATGAGCGGACCCCAGGATCTCGGCGCCGCGAACGGGGGTTCGAGCTCCTCTGCGCAGGCGCAGCCACGTGCGAACGGCGCGGCGCGGGCATCCGGATCCTCTTCCTCGACCACCTCGCGACCGGCCTCGGCCGCCGTCACGGAATGGGCCGTCGCGCCTATCCCGTCGTCGGCTCCCTCCGGCGCCCCGGCGGGGCAGGGCGCACCCGTCGCGACCATCGCGCCGCAGCCGCAGTTCCCGGTCGATGAAGAGCCCGCCGAGGTCGAAGCCGCGGCATCCGCTCCGCTTCCGCCGCGCGATGGCGACGTCGACGCCCCGCCGCCACCACCTGACGACGAGTACCCGCCGTACGACGACGAGCCGCCGTACGACCCCGAGTACGACGAGCCGCCCCGGCAGAGCACCCCGCCCACGGCGTCCGCGTCCGCACCGCCCGCCGCACCAGGTGCCGCGCGCAGCGCCGCGCCCGCGGGCAGGCCCCAGCAGGCCGCAGCACGTCCTTCCCTCCGCGAGGTGCCGCCCGCAGCCACCCGCCCCCCGGCCTCCGACGGCGTCGAGCGCCGCGGCGAGGCCGTCATCCGCCAGGTGCTCGGCGCGAGGTTCATCCGCGAAGAGCCCTACCAGCCCCCATCGAGGTTCTCCTGATGTACGACGGAATCGTTCAGGAGCTGATCGACGAGTTCGGTCGCCTGCCCGGCATCGGCCCGAAGTCCGCGCAGCGCATCGCGTTCCACATCCTTCAGACGCCGTCGTTCGACGTCTCCCGGCTCTCCGAGCTGCTCACCGAGGTGCGTGCGCGCGTGCGCTTCTGCGAGGTCTGCGGCAACGTGTCCGAGCACGACCGCTGTGCGATCTGCCGCGATCCGCGCCGCAACCCCGAGCTCATCTGCGTCGTGGAGGACGCGAAGGACGTCGCGGCGATCGAGCGCACCCGCGAATTCCGCGGTCTCTATCACGTGCTCGGCGGCGCGATCAGCCCGATCGCCGGCGTCGGCCCCGACGACCTGCGCATCGCTCAGCTGATGACCCGGCTCGCAGACGGCACGGTGCAGGAGGTCATCCTCGCGACCAACCCCAACCTCGAGGGAGAGGCGACCGCCAGCTACCTCAGCCGGCTGCTGACCAGCATGGCGATCACGGTGTCGCGACTGGCATCCGGTCTGCCCGTCGGCGGCGACCTCGAATACGCCGATGAGGTGACGTTGGGGCGGGCCTTCGAAGGCCGCCGCCGTCTGTGAGCGCGCACCACGCAGGGTTCACCCGCAAGGGCTGGATCCTGTTCGCCGTGATGGCCTTCGTCTGGGGCATCACGTACCTGTTCATCAAAGAGGCCGTGCACTCGTTCTCGCCTCCCGCGGTCGTGGCCGGCCGCACCCTGCTCGGCGGGCTCGTGCTGCTGCCGTTCGCTCTGCGCAGCGGCGCCCTCGCGGCGGCCTGGAAGCACTGGCCGTGGGTGCTCGCCTTCGGTCTCATAGAGATGGCGGGTCCGTTCCTGCTGCTCAGTCATGCCGAGACGCAGCTGCCCTCGGGGCTCACCGGCCTGCTCGTGTCGACCGTGCCGCTGTTCTCCGTGATCATCGCGCTGCTGCGCGGCGACCGATCGGCCCTCGCGCCGATCAGGCTCGGGGGACTGCTGCTCGGGTTCGCGGGCGTCGCCGTGGTCGTCGCGGGACCGGGACTCTTCCCCCACGGTGCCGGCAGCGCCTTCGCGATCGGCGAGATCCTGCTGACCGCGGTGATGTACGCGATCGCGCCGTTCATCATCGCCCTCAAGCTCAGGGACGTGCCCTCGCTCGGCACCATCACGCTCGCGCTCTTCGCGATCGGTATCGGCTACCTGCCGGCCGCGCTGCTCACGCAGCACGAGGTGCCCACTGCACGGGCGACCGTCTCTCTGCTGCTGCTCGGCGTCGTCTGCACGGCGCTCGCGTTCGTCGCCTTCTTCGCGCTCATCCGCGAGGTGGGCCCGGTGCGCGCGCCGCTGTTCACCTACATCAACCCGATCGTCGCGATCCTGCTCGGCACGATCGTGCTCTCCGAGCCGCTGACGCCGGGTCTGCTGATCGGCTTCCCGATCGTGCTGGTCGGATGCTGGTTCGCCGCGACCGGCGGAAGACTGAGGCCGCGCGAGCCGCAGCCGCCGCAGATCTGACCGCGACCCCGAAGGGCTTCTGACGGCGGCAGGCCCTGGGGCTCAGCGGCTGACGGCCTTGCGCAGCATGAGCAGCAGAAGCACGAAGCCCGCACCGAGCAGCATGTGCCCGGTTCCTGCGATCCCGGCGATCATCTTCGACGACTCCTCGCCGAGAACCTGCAGCATTCCGTGCCAGACGAGGCCCGCCGCCGAGATCACGACGCCGGCGTTGTAGATCCAGAAGAACCAGCGGAACAGACGGCTGCCCGACAGGTCGAACACCTTCTCCAGCGCCATCACGATGAGCAGCACGATCACCCCCAGGGTGAGGATGTGCGTGTGCGCGAGGCCCAGCTGACCGTGCATGCCCTCCGTGTAGCCGTTCAGCTTCGTGAACTCGCGGTAGAACAGCCCCGCGGCGAGGCCGACGAGCGTGTACGCGGTGACCGCACCGAGCAGCATCCGCAGCGCGGAGTTCTGAGAGGGTGCGGGCGAGGGCGCGGTGGAAGAGGCGAGGGCGGTGTCTGTCATGGCATCCAGCCTCTCCGCACGTCGCAGCCGACGGATCCATCGAAGGATCGATCTTCTGCGGCTGCGCCCGACGCGCCGAGCGGTGAGAATCTAAGGGTGAGTTCCGATCGTCGACGACTGCTGCGCGCCGCACGCTTCGCGCTGCACCTGATCACCGTCGCGCTCGTCGTCGTGACGACCGTGCGTGCGGTCGTCGACGGCGCGGAGCTGCTGCCGGCCGCCCTCGCCGCCGGTGGTTTCCTCGCCTGGTACGGAGCCGGCGCGGCTTTCGCGCACGGCAGAGCGGCGGGCTGGTGGCTCGTCGGCCTCGGTGCGATCTGGACGGCGATGCTCGCGCTGTCGCCCGAGTTCGTCTGGCTGTCGTTCCCGCTGCTGCTGCTCGCCGGTCACGTGCTCACGGCGCGGTGGTCGGCCCTGTTCGCGGCCGTCGTGCTCGCCGCAGCCATCGCCGCCCCTCACCTGCACGGCGTCGAGGTCACCTTCGCGCATCTGGCCGGACCGCTGCTCGGCGGCGGCTTCGCGCTCGCCGTCTCGCTCGGCTATGACGCGCTGCTGAGAGACGCCGTGGAGCGCGAAGAGCTGATCGCCTCGCTGCTGCGTGCGCAGCACGAGATGGCGGGGCTGCAGGACGAGCTCGCCCGCACGCAGCGTGACGCGGGGGCCGCTCGCGAGCGCACGCGGCTCGCACGCGACCTGCACGACACGATCGCGCAGGAGCTCAGCTCGGTCTCGCTGCTGGCCAGGGGAGGAGACGCCGACCGGATGCCGCAGATCGACGCCCTCGCCCAGCACTCGCTGACCGAGCTGCGCCGCATCGTCGCCGCGCTCGCGCCAGCCGAGCTGGAGGGCACGGCCCTCGCCGGCGCTTTGCAGCGTCTGCTCGATGCGCTCGCCGCAGACACCGGCATCCGGGCCGAACTCGACGTCGATGAGGCGCCGCCTGCGCTGCCGACTCCCGTCGAGGTGACGCTGCTGCGCATCGCGCAGTCGGCGCTGGCCAATGTGCGACAGCACTCCGCAGCAGACCTGGTGCGGGTGGTGCTCGCGAGCGAGGGCGACCGCGCGGTGCTGCAGATCTCGGACGACGGCCGGGGCTTCGACACGACAGCCCTCGAGGCCCGCACGCGCTCGTACGGGCTGATCGCGATGCGATCACGCCTTCGGGAGCTGGGCGGCGAACTGCGCATCGACAGCGCGCCGGGGGAGGGCACGACGATCCGCGCGGAGGTCGGACGATGAGCATCCGGCTGCTGATCGTCGATGACCATCCGATCGTCCGCGCCGGTCTGCGCAGCGTGATCGAGCGGCGGGGGTTCGACGTCGTCGCCGAGGCGGCGAGCGGCGAAGAGGCGGTCGCGCTGGCATCCGACCTGCATCCTGACGTCGTGCTCTGCGATCTGCGGCTGGGGGAGGGGATCGACGGCGTCGAGACGACCGCCGCGCTGCGCTCCGCCCCGCGCCCGCCCGCGGTGATCATCCTGACCACGTTCGACCACGACGCGCAGATCGTGCGGGCGCTGGAGGCCGGGGCGGCCGGATATCTGCTGAAGGACGTCGCGACCGAGGTCATCGCCAAGGCGATCACGGATGCCGCCGCCGGGGCGCTCGTGTTCGGCCCGGACGATCGTCGACTGGTCGAGGCGCTGCGTGCGCCCCGCGTCGAGCTCACCCCGCGCGAGCTCGAGGTGCTCCGGCGCGTCGACGAGGGGGCGAGCAATCGCGAGATCGCCGCGCAGCTGTTCATCGCCGAGGCGACCGTCAAGACGCACGTCGTGCACCTGCTCGAGAAGCTCGGCGTGCCGGGGCGCAGCGCGGCCGCTGCCGAGGCCAGGCGGCGCGGACTGATCTGAGCGACCAGCCCGTCACATGCGGAGGGCGGCATGAGGGCGATCCGTAGAATGTGCGTGGGCGGATCCGCCCATCGTCCCCGGGAGTGATCGTGGCCCTGATCGTGCAGAAGTACGGCGGTTCGTCCGTCGCCGACGCAGAGAGCATCAAGCGCGTCGCCAAGCGCATCGTCGACACCCGTCGTGCCGGCCACGACGTCGTGGTCGCGGTGAGCGCGATGGGCGACACGACCGACGAGCTGCTCGACCTCGCGAACGAGGTCGCGCCGATCCCCGCCCCGCGCGAGCTCGACATGCTGCTCTCGAGCGGTGAGCGCATCTCGATGGCCCTGCTGGCGATGGCGATCCACTCGATGGGCTTCGAGGCCAGGTCGTTCACCGGCAGCCAGGCGGGCATGATCACCGACTCGCAGCACGGCTCGGCGCGCATCGTCGATGTCACGCCCGTGCGTCTGCGCGAGGCCCTCGACGAGGGCGCGATCGTCATCGTCGCCGGCTTCCAGGGCTTCAACCGCGACACCCGCGACATCACCACGCTCGGCCGCGGCGGCTCCGACACCACGGCCGTCGCGCTCGCCGCGGCGCTCAACGCCGACGTCTGCGAGATCTACAGCGACGTCGACGGCATCTTCACGGCCGATCCGCGGGTCATCCCGCGCGCTCGCAAGCTCGACCACGTCTCCAGCGAGGAGATGCTCGAGCTCGCCGCCAACGGCGCGAAGGTGCTGTACATCCGCGCCGTCGAGTACGCCCGCCGTCACGGCGTGCTCATCCACGCCCGCTCGACGTTCTCGTCGTCCGAGGGCACCTACGTTCTCGGCGAGGGAATGAAGAACCCGCGCGCCACCGAGGGAGAAGTCATGGAAGAACCGATCGTCGCCGGAGTCGCCACCGACCTCAGCCAGGCCAAGATCACCGTCGCCGGCGTGCCCGACGTGCCTGGCAAGGCAGCCGAGATCTTCAAGATCGTCTCGAAGGCCGGCGCGAACGTCGACATGATCGTGCAGAACGTGTCGGCGGCATCGACGGGCCGCACCGACATCTCGTTCACGCTGCCTAAGGCCGACGCCCCGGCGACGCTCAAGGCGCTCGCGGCCGAGCAGGGCGAGGTCGGCTTCGAGAGCCTGCTGCACGACGACCAGATCGGCAAGCTGTCGGTGGTCGGCGCGGGCATGCGCACGCACTCCGGCGTCTCGGCGATCCTCTTCGAGGCGCTCAGCGCGGGCGGCATCAACATCGAGATGATCTCGACCTCCGAGATCCGCATCTCGGTGGTGCTGCGCGGCGACGACCTCGCCGAGGCGGCGCGCACCGTGCACAGCGCCTACGGTCTCGACAGCGAGATCGAGGCGGTCGTGCACGCAGGCACCGGTCGCTGATCGCCAGGCGCATGATGCGGAATCCGGACACCGTGCACCCGCCGACCATCCGCGCGGTGCAGCCGGCCGACCGCGACGCGTGGGGTGAGCTTTTCGCCGCATACCGCGCCTTCTATCGGCTCGACGCCGACCCAGCGGTCGTCGAGACCGTCTGGGAATGGCTGGGCGATCCTGCGCACGAGCTGCAGGGCCTGGTCGCGGTGCGCGACGGCATCCCGATCGGCATCGCGCACTGGCGGCGCTTCGCGCGTCCGTCGCGCGGCGCGACGGCGATCTTCCTCGACGACCTGTTCACCTCTCCGGATGCGCGAGGCGCGGGGGTCGGCTCGGCGCTGATCGCGCGGCTGCAGCGGATCGCCGCCGACGAGGGTCTCGCGGAGGTGCGCTGGATCACCTCCGAGTCGAACGTGGACGCGCAGCGACTCTACGAGCGCATCGCGTCGCGAGCTCCGTTCCACACGTACATCGCCCCGCCCTCCGCAGGCTGAAACGGCCGGCCTGGGCGTCGTCGCGAGCGGGTAGACTCACGGCAACCCTGACATCGGTGCCAGGCGCAGCGTCCGCACCCTGGGGCTGAGCCTGGCGCATCGTCTCCACGCCAAGGATCCCCCATGACCCGTATCTCCGAATCCGGATTCTCGATCGCCATCGTCGGCGCGACCGGCCAGGTCGGCACCGTGATGCGCGACATCCTCGCCGAGCGCTCGTTCCCCGTGCGCGAGCTGCGGCTGTTCGCCTCGGCCCGCTCCGCGGGTACCGCCATCGACTTCGGCGGGGTCGACGTCATCGTCGAGGACGTCGAGACGGCCGACGCCTCCGGCATCGACATCGCGCTGTTCTCGGCAGGAGCGACGGCCAGCCGCGCGTACGCGCCGAAGTTCGCCGAGGCCGGCGCCGTGGTCGTCGACAACTCGAGCGCGTGGCGCATGGACCCCGAAGTGCCGCTGGTGGTCAGCGAGGTGAATCCGGATGCCATGGACGAGCGTCCCAAGGGCATCATCGCCAACCCGAACTGCACCACCATGGCCGCCATGCCGGTGCTGAAGGCGCTGCACGCAGATGCGGGCCTCGAGCGCCTCATCGTCAGCACCTACCAGGCCGTGTCGGGATCCGGTCTCGCCGGCGCGCAGGAGCTGCTCGGGCAGGTCGAGGGCGTGCTCGCCCAGGGTGACACGCTTCGCCTCGTGCACGACGGATCAGCCGTCGACTTCCCGCAGCCCGAGAAGTACGTCGCGCCCATCGCGTTCGACGTCATCCCGCTCGCCGGCTCGATCGTCGACGACGGCGACAACGAGACCGACGAAGAGAAGAAGCTCCGCAACGAGAGCCGCAAGATCCTCGGCCTGCCCGACCTGCGGGTCGCGGGCACCTGCGTGCGTGTGCCGGTCTTCACCGGCCATTCGCTGTCGATCCACGCCGAGTTCGCGAACGACATCACTCCCGAGCGCGCGCGTGAGGTGCTGGCATCCGCTCCTGGCGTGGCCCTCGAAGAGGTGCCGACGCCGCTGCAGGCCGCCGGCAGCGACCCCAGCTACGTCGGACGCATCCGCGCCGATCAGTCCGCTCCCGAGGGCAAGGGCCTGGTGCTGTTCATCAGCAACGACAACCTGCGCAAGGGCGCCGCGCTGAACGCCGTGCAGATCGCGGAAGAGCTCACGAAGCGCCTGACGCCGGCCGGCGTCTGACCCTCGCTGCGCGGGGCCGAGTGCCCCGCGCAGCGCTCCGTCAGGCGGAAATCCGCACGGTTGCGGACGACTAGACTGTTCTGGTGACCGAAACCGTCGATGTCGTTCTGATCGGTGGGGGCATCATGTCCGCCACGCTGGGTACCCTGCTGCACGAGCTGCAGCCGGACTGGAAGATCGTCGCCTACGAGCGACTCGGCGACGTCGCCGAAGAGAGCTCCAACCCGTGGAACAACGCCGGAACCGGTCACGCTGCGCTGTGCGAGCTGAACTACATGCCGCAGGGCAAGGACGGCTCGCTCGATCCCGCGAAGGCGATCTCGATCAACGAGCAGTTCCAGCAGAGCCGGGAGTTCTGGTCGTCCCTCGTCGAGCGCGGCGTGCTCGACGGGCCGTCGACCTTCATCAACTCGGTTCCGCACATGACCTTCGTGCGCGGTGAGAAGGACGTCGCGTTCCTGAAGGCGCGGTACGAGGTGCTGAAGAAGCAGCCGCTGTTCGAGGGCATCGAGTACAGCGAGGACTCCCGCGTCATCAACAAGTGGGCTCCGCTGCTCATGCAGAAGCGTCGCAAGGGCGAGCCGTTCGCCGCGACCCGCGTGCCGTCGGGCACCGATGTCGACTTCGGTGCGCTGACGCACCAGCTCTTCGACCACCTGGCCTCGTCCGGCGTGCAGGTGCGCACCGACCACGAGGTGCGCAGCCTCAAGCGTCAGGGCGACGGCAGCTGGCTCGTCAAGTACCGCCACGTCATCGGACGCACCCCCGGGCAGGTCAAGGCGCGGTTCGTCTTCGTGGGTGCGGGTGGCTGGGCGCTCAAGCTGCTGCAGAACAGCGGCATCCCCGAGATCAAGGGCTACGGCGTCTTCCCGATCGGCGGACAGTTCCTGAAGACCACGAACCCCGAGGTCGTCGCGCAGCACCAGGCCAAGGTGTACTCGCAGGCGGCCGTCGGCGCACCGCCGATGTCGGTGCCGCACCTCGACACCCGCGTGGTCGAGGGCGAGACGTCGCTGATGTTCGGGCCGTTCGCGACGTTCAGCCCGAAGTTCCTGAAGCACGGCTCGCTGCTCGACATCGTCACGCAGGTGCGCCCGCACAACCTGTGGCCCATGCTGCGGGTCGCCTTCGCGAATCCCGACCTCATCACCTACCTGCTGAGCGAGCTCGTGAAGGGCCACCGCAAGAAGGTCGACAACCTGCGCACCTTCGTTCCCACCGCGAAGGACGAGGACTGGACGCTCATCCAGGCCGGTCAGCGCGCGCAGGTCATGAAGAAGGATCCCGAGAAGGGCGGGGTGCTGCAGTTCGGCACCGAGGTCGTGGCCGCAGAAGACGGCACGATCGCCGGCCTGCTCGGTGCGTCGCCCGGTGCGTCGACGGCCGTGCCGATCATGCTCGGCCTGCTCAAGCGCTGCTTCCCCGAGCAGTACGCGGGCTGGGAGCCGAAGCTCAAGGACCTCATCCCGACGATGGGCCGACGACTCAACGACGACGCGGATTCCGCTGAGAAGTCGATGAGCGCGACGGCATCCGTCCTCTCGCTCACGGCCTGATCGCGCGACCGTGGCGAAGCTCTACTTCCGCTACGGCGCGATGAACTCGGGCAAGTCCACCGCACTGCTGCAGGCCGCGTACAACTACGAGGAGCGCGGGCAGCGGGTGCTGCTGGCCAAGCCCGCGATCGACACGAAGGGCGCCTCTCAGATCGAGAGCCGGCTCGGCATGACCCGCGAGGTCGACTTCCTCATCGGGCCCGACGACGACGCGCGGGAGCTGTTCCTGCGTGAACGCGCCCGGGTGCGCTCCGAGGCGGCCGACGAGCTGCTGCCGGCCGAGCCGCGCGACGTCGCCTGCCTGCTCGTCGACGAGGCGCAGTTCCTCACGACCGAGCAGATCGACGACCTGTTCCGCATCGCGGTGCTCGAGGGCATCCCGGTGATGGCCTACGGCATCCGCAACGACTTCCGCACCCACGCCTTTCCGGGGTCGGCCCGGCTGCTCGCCATCGCGCACTCGCTCGAAGAGCTGAAGACGATCTGCCGATGCGGCCGCAAGGCCGTCTTCAACGGCCGGCTCGTCGACGGCCGATTCGTGTTCTCCGGCGATCAGGTCGCGATCGACGGCGCCGAGGTGACGTACGAGTCGCTGTGCGGCAACTGCTATCTCGAGGAGTCCGGCGGAGCCCTCGACTGAGCGCGCGACCGTCCGCTTGCGTGGTCTGACCACAGGGCGTAGCCTGTGGTCTGACCACAGGAGGACGAATGGCGGAACCAGTCGCGCCGGGCCGCGCCTGGCGCACGGTTCTCGAGCGGATCGAGAACGACCTGCTCAGCGGCGCTCTCGGTCCGGGTGATCGGCTGCCGTCGGAGCGCGACCTGTCGGCCGATCTCGGCGTCGGCCGCTCGAGCGTCCGCGAGGCGCTGCGCGTGCTCGAGGTGATGGGTTTGATCCGCACCTCCACCGGCTCCGGCCCCCAGGCGGGCGCGATCGTGATCGCCGCGCCGTCAGGCGGGATGGCAGCCCTGCTGCGCCTGCAGGTCGCCGCTCAGGGCTTCCCGCTGACGGATGTCGTGCAGACGCGCCTCGTGCTGGAGGACGCCGTCGTGGCCGCGCTGAGCGCCGACCCGCAGCGCGACCTCACCGTGGTGCACTCCGTGCTCGACGCGATGGACGCCGACACGCTCACCTCCGGCGAGTTCCTCGCGCTCGACGCCTCGCTGCACTACGCCCTCGCCGAGGCGGCGGGCAACACCGTCATCACCGCGACGATGGCGGGCCTTCGCACCGCCATCGAGTCGTACGTCGTCGAAGGCGCGGCGCGGATCGCGCGGTGGGATGCCATGGCGTCCCGCCTGCGCGCCGAGCACCGTGCCATCGTCGCCGCGATCGAACAGGGCGACGTGTCGAAGGCCAAGACGCTCGTGAACTCCCACATCACCGGCTACTACACCGCCGCCGGGCTCGTGCCCGGCGCCGACTGACCGAGAGGACGCGCTGATGGTCACCCGCCAGCTTCCCAACCCCGTCGAGCTGCTCGAGCTGATGAAGTTCAAGAAGCCCGAGCTGAACGCGCGCAAGCGCCGGCTCGAGGCCGCGCTCACGATCGACGACCTGCGGCTGATCGCCAAGCGCCGCACTCCGAAGGCCGCGTTCGACTACACCGACGGCGCGGCCGAAGGCGAGCTCTCGCTCACACGCGCGCGGCAGGCCTTCCAGGACGTCGAGTTCCACCCCGGCATCCTCAAGCCCGCCCCCGACGTCGACACGAGCATCGAGATCCTCGGGGAGCGCTCGGCGCTGCCGTTCGGCATCGCCCCGACCGGGTTCACGCGACTGATGCAGACCGAGGGCGAGGTGGCGGGTGCGGGCGCCGCCGGGGCAGCCGGCATCCCCTTCACTCTCTCGACGCTCGGCACGACCTCGATCGAGGCGGTTCGGGATGCCAATCCCGACGGTCGCAACTGGTTCCAGCTGTACGTGATGCGCGACCGGGAGATCTCGTACGAGCTGACCCGTCGCGCGGCAGCCGCCGGCTTCGACACCCTGCATTTCACGGTCGACACCCCGGTGGCGGGGGCGCGCCTGCGCGACAAGCGCAACGGCTTCAGCATCCCGCCGCAGCTGACGCTCGGGACGATCGTCAACGCCATCCCGCGGCCGTGGTGGTGGTATGACTTCCTCACCACGCCCAAGCTCGAGTTCGCGTCGCTGAGTGCGACCGGAGGCACGGTGGGGGAGCTGCTGGATGCCGCGATGGACCCCACCATCAGCTACGACGACCTCGCGGTGATCCGGGATCTGTGGCCGGGCCGCATCGTGATCAAGGGAGTGCAGACCGTCGAGGACTCGCTGCGCCTGCGCGACGCGGGAGTCGACGGCATCGTGCTGTCGAACCATGGCGGACGGCAGCTCGATCGCGCGCCGATCCCGTTCCACCTGCTGCCGGATGTGCGCAAGGCGGTCGGCGACGACTTCACGGTGATGATCGACACCGGGATCATGAACGGCGCCGACATCGTCGCCTCGATCGCCCTCGGTGCCGACTTCACGCTCATCGGCCGCGCCTATCTGTACGGGCTGATGGCCGGCGGGCGACAGGGAGTCGACCGCACGATCGCGATCCTGCGCGGCGAGATCGAGCGGACCATGCGCCTGCTCGGCGTCTCGACGCTCGACGAGCTCACGCCGGGGCATGTCACGCAGCTGACGCGACTCGCGCCGATGCCGCGCTGACGGCGCTGACCGCGCCGTGCGGGCTCAGCGCGCGATCGGTGCGGGAAGGGTGGCGATCAGGGCATCCAGCTTGTCGGCGGTGTCCTGCCAGCCCTCCACCGCCACCGAGAGCACGCCGATCGCCCGCACGGGGTAGTCGTTGCCGCCCTCATCGAGACGGTCGCCGTAGAACAGCATCTCGTCGAGCCCGATGCCCGTGTGCTCGACCAGCTTCTGCATGCCGTACGCCTTGTCGATACCGGCGCGGGTGATGTCGATCGACGTCGATCCCCCGGAGCGCACCTCCAGGCCGGGAAGGCGAGGAGCGACCGCATCGCGCAGCGCTTCGCGGCGGGCGCCGGTGGGGTCCCATGCGTGCTTCGCGTCGCGGGGTGCGCGCTGGCCGAGAGCCGAGAAGGTGATCTGCGAACCGCGATCCTCGAGGATGTCGCCCCACGGCTCGGGCTCCCAGAGGCCCAGACGCTCGGCCTCTTCCCGCAGCGCGGCGATGGCCGCCGACTTCTCGTCGTCGCTGAGATCGTGGGCGTACACGGTGGCGAAGGCCTCGCCGTCGTGGCGCAGATAGCGCGTGCCGCACGTGGGCAGCAGGTGCAGGCGCGACTGCTCGGCGGCGCCGATGTCGGTGAGACGTGCGATCACCTGGGTGCGGAACTGCTGCTCGTTGCCGCCGGAGATGATCGCCACGTCGACCCGGCGCAGCAGCTCGTGCAGCAGGCCGGCGATGCGGTCGTCGATCTCGCCCTTCGAGGGCGCGAGGGTGTCGTCGAGGTCGAAGGCGACCAGGCGAGGATGCGTCATGATGTCTTCAGCTTATTGCCGTCGGCTGAGAGCACGTGCGAGCGTCGCCACCGACCACGCCAGGACGACCCCTGCCGTAGCCCCGAGCGAGTTCGCGGCCACATCGACCAGCGAGGCCACACGATGGGGCAGCAGGGTCGCCTGCACCAGTTCGACGCCGAAGGACAGCACGGGCCCGACGAGCAGCGCGAGGATGATCGGCCGGGTGCGAAGCAGCAGGAACGCGAGCACCCCGATCGGCACGAACACCAGAACGTTGGCGACCAGCTCGAGCTTCGTGAAGCCGAGCCAGTGCCAGCCCAGAGTGCCGTGGGCGAAGCCGAGCACGAGGTCGAGCACCTGCGGCATGCGGCTCTGGAAGCCGCGGGGCGTGAGGGTCAGCACGAGGATGCCGATCACATACGGCAGACCGAGCACCGCGGCGAACGCGAGAACCGGCGCCGACGAGCGTCGGGTTCTGGGGCGGGTGATCGGGGATGTGGTCATGGAGTCCTCGCGACGAGCGTAGACGGGCGGTCTGGGGGAGGGCTGGGCGTCGCCCGCCGTGCGCCGGCCGGTCAGAAGCAGGCGGGCCATGCGGAGAGGCCCGGCTCAGATGCCGTCGGCCGTACGAGAAGAGGGGCAGATCCGCGTCGGCGGATCTGCCCCTCTCTCAGATGCTGTCGGGGTGACAGGATTTGAACCTGCGGCCTCTTCGTCCCGAACGAAGCGCGCTACCAAGCTGCGCCACACCCCGTGATTGCAACCGTTCAAGTCTACATGCCCGAACTCGCTACGACGAATCGCGGGCGATCGCCGGGCGCGTCAGGCGGTGCGTGCCGTGAGCGTGAGCAGGGTGGCCTCCGGCCGGCAGGCGAAGCGCACCGGCGCATAGATGGAATGACCGCAGCCCGCGCTCACGTTCAGCGGCACCGTGCGACCGCCGTGCGACCAGGTGCTCAGGCCCTTCGCCTGCTTCAGAGGGATGTCGCAGTTCGCGACCAGCGCCCCGAAGCCGGGCAGGCACACCTGCCCGCCGTGCGTGTGACCGGCGAACAGGGCATCGGCTCCGAGGCCGATGAAGTCGTCGAGCACCCGCCGGTACGGGGCGTGCGCGACCGCGATCCGTGTCGACTTCATGCGCGTCGCCCCGAGGGAGGAGATGTCCGCTCGCAGCGTGTCGAAATCATCCCACCCGCGGTGCGGATCGTCGACGCCGATGAACTCCAGATCGTTGCCGCGGACGGCCGTGCGGAAGGCCGTGTTGTTGAGACTGCGCCAGCCGAGCTCGTCGGTGAAGAAGGCATCCATCGCCTGCGTGTCCAGCCCGCCGGGGCCGCCCTCGGGCGGAGTCTGGGACGGTCCGCGGAAGTACTTCAGCGGGTTTCGAGCCGACGGCGCGTGCACGTCGTTCGAGCCGTGCACGAAGACGCCTGGTATCCCTGCGAAGGGGGCGAGGGCGCGGCGGATGCCCGCGAGCCCGTCGCGATGCCCCAGATTGTCGCCCGTGTTCACCACGAGGTCTGGTTCGAGTGCCGCAAGCGACGCGAGCCAGCGCTGTTTGCGGTGCTGCCACGGGGCCATGTGGGCGTCGGAGATGTGCAGCACCCGCAGAGAGGAGCTGCCAGGTGCGAGGGCCGCCGCGGTGGCCTCGCGCACCGTGAACAGCTGGCGCTCGATGCCCACTCCCCAGACCGCGGCGCCGACGCCGACGGCCCCCACCGCGCCGAGCGCGATGAGGGCCGGATGCGCGGCCTGGCGCTGGGTCAACCGTCGTCTCCGCAGCTGAGGGCGACCTCGGTGCCTGCGGGCGCCTTCGTGTCGGCAGCAGGATCCTGTCCAGTGACCTTGGATCCGCCGCTGCAGCCGTCTTCGGAGACGCCGAAGCCGAGCTTCTCGAGTGCGGCCTTCGCCTGGTTGTACTTCGCGCCGGTGACATTCGGCACGGTGCCTTCCGCCTCGGGCTCTGCGTCGCCGGGCTTCTTGCCGCTGCTGGGGCGGAGGGTGACTGTCGCGCCCGCCGGCACGCGCCCGGGGCCCGGGTCCTGCTCGGCGACCAGACCCTCGCCGATCTCGCTGTCGACGGGATCGCCCACCTGCACCGAGAAACCGGCCTCCCGCAGGATGCCCGTCGCCTCGTCGATCGACTTGCCGACGACGTCCGGCAGTTCCTTCATCACCCGGCGCGTGAGGTCACGGTCGGGATCGGGGAACCGGTCGCCGCCGTACACCGCGTTCGCCGCACCCTGCATGGCGCGGGAGAGGGGGAAGCGGATCTGGCTGAGCTGCATGCCGCTCGGCCCGTAGGTGCGCTCGATCCTCTTGCGCTTCTCGAAGGGGATCGAGTCGGCCGTCATGTCCTTGTCGAAGCCCGAGAAGATGAACGTGGCGGTCTTCGTCGAGGCGGTCGCCATCGCGGTGCCCGTCGACTCGTTGGTTCCCGTCTTTCCGATCAGCGGCACGCCGTCGCCCAGACGGGCATCGCGTCCCGTCGCGCTCATGACGCCCTGCAGAGCGTGCGCAGCAGTCGCCGCCACCTCGGGGGAGATCACCTGGGTGCACGTCGACTTCGGCACGGGCATCTCCTCGCCGGCGGAGTTCACCACCTTGTCGATGACCCGCGGCTGGCAGAACTTGCCCTGGTTGGCGACGGTCGCGTATGCGCTGGCCATCTGCAGCGGGGCGATCGACTTGGAACCGAGCGTCGACTCGAAGAGGCCGTTGCTGGAGGTCACCGACCCCATGTCGCCCTCGTGCACGCCGAGTCGCTCGGCCATCTTGTTGATGTCGCAGAGGTCGAGCTTCTCGGCCATGGCGTAGTAGCCCGTGTTCAGCGACTGAGCGGTGAAGGTCATGGGAGTGCCCGCGAAGCCGCGGTTCTTCTTGTAGTTGCCACCGGCGTTCTTGGCCGCGACCGTCGACTGCTTGCCGCACGTCGTGAGCTTGTAGGAGCCGCCGTTGCGCACGGCGCCGTTGAGGTTCTCATTCACCGAGTGCCCCTTCTCGAGCCAGTCGAGCAGGGTGAACAGCTTGTACGACGAACCGGGGCCGAAGCCGCCGGAGCCGTTGTGATCCTGGTCCGCGGCGTACACGAGGCTGGTCTCGCCGGCGGCGGCCTTCGAGGTCTCGTTGAAGGTCGTGTTCTGCACGATCGCGAGAACGCGTCCGGTGGTCGCCTCGATCGTGACCCCGCTCGCGGCGAAGGTCGCCTCGGGGACGAAGGTCGGCGCGAGCTCGCGCATGGCGTCGACGCCCGGCTGCTGGATGCGCATGTCGAGGGCGGTGTAGATCTTCAGGCCGCCGCGGCGCAGCGTCTCCTGGCGCTCGCTCTGGGTCTTGCCGAACGCCTCGTCGTTCTCGATCACCGCGCGCACGTACTGGCAGTAGTAGGCCTGAGTTCCCGCCGCCGAGCATCCCTGAGCGGTCGACTTGATGTTCGCGACGATCGGCGCCTCCGAGGCCTCCTTGTACTGGGCCTCGGTGATCTGCCCGTTCTCGAGCATGCGGTTCAGAACGTAGTTGCGGCGCACCTTGGTGTCGGCGTAGCCGTCGGCCTTGGAGTTGGTGCCCTCCGCGCGATCGATGCGGAACCGGTTCGGGTTCTGCACGATACCGGCGAGAGTGGCGGCCTGCCCGAGCGTCAGGTTCTTCGCGGTCGTTCCGAAGTAGCGGTTCGCCGCGGCCTCGATGCCGTAGGTCTGACCGCCGAAGTTCGCGACGTTGAGGTAGCCGAGCAGGATGTCGTTCTTCGAGAAGTCCTTCTCGATCTGGACCGCGTAGCGCATCTCCTGCAGCTTGCGCTCGATGCCGTCGGCGCCCTTGGCCTCGGTCGCCTCGGTCCAGCATGCCTGCAGCTGGTCGGCGTACTCGGGGTTCGCCTCGCCGTTCTTGAGGGTGGGCTTGACGTCCCACTCGCACTCCTGGATCAGCACGTTCTTGACGAACTGCTGGCTGATGGTCGACGCGCCTCGCGACGACGTGCCCCGCACGTTGTCGACGACCGCCTTCACGGTCGCGCCGAGGTTGACGCCGCCGTGCTCGTAGAAGCTCTTGTCTTCACTCGAGAGGATCGCGTCGTACAGCAGCGGCGACACCTGGTCGAACGACACCGGCACGCGGTTCTGGTCGTAGAACTTCGCGAGCTGGAACGGCTTGCCGTCGGCGCCGTTGGCGTAGATCGTCGTCGGCTCCATCGGAGCGCCGGGCGTCAGGCTGTTCGGAAGGTTGTCGAAGATCGTGAGCGCCTGCGATCCCGTCACTCCGGCGACCGCGATGGCGGGCGTGACGGCTGCGGTCACCAGGACTCCGGCGACTGCGCTGAGACCCACCAGGCCCAGCAGACCGCCGAGCACACCCTTCAGCGTGCGTTTCGTTTGAGGCATACGCTTGATGTTAAGGGAGTTCCCTGAATAAGAGCCTCGACGCACGGCATCCGGTGCCGTCCGTCGCCGACGCACAGGAGTGCCATGACCACGTGGGAGTATCTGACCACGCCGCTGCTGATCCACAACACGGCGGCGATCCTCAACAACTGGGGCAAGCAGGGCTGGGAGCTCGTGCAGGTCGTCCAGGGCCCTGAGGGCGGCCTCGTGGCCTACCTGAAGCGTCCGGTGACGCAGGACGCGACGGCCAACGCCGGCCTCGCAGCCGCGGCACAGGCATCCCGCCAGTTCGATGAAGGAGCGCAGCAGTGAGCATCGCAGCCCGTCTCGAGGAGCTCGGCATCGAGCTTCCCGCCGTCGCCGCCCCCGTCGCGGCCTACGTCCCGGCCGTGGTGCACGGCGGTCTCGTCTACACCTCCGGGCAGCTTCCGTTCGTCGACGGCGCTCTCCCGGCCACCGGCAAGGTCGGCGCAGAGATCGAGGCGGCGGATGCCCAGGGCTACGCCCGCACGTGCGCCCTGAACGCGCTCGCAGCCGCCGCGCAGGCGGCCGGCGGCGTGGACCGTATCGCCGGCGTGCTCCGGGTGGGCGGCTTCGTGGCCTCCGATCCGGCCTTCACCGGTCAGCCGGTCGTGATCAACGGCGCCAGCGAGGTTCTCGGTGAGATCTTCGGCGACGCGGGCAAACATGCACGCGCAGCGGTCGGCGTCGCCAGCCTCCCGCTCGACACCCCCGTCGAGGTCGAGGTCACGTTCATCCTCGCCTGACGACTCACGCAGAAGCGGCCCCTCCGACCGGAATCGGAGGGGCCGCTGTCGTGTGCGGGGGGGCTACTTGACCTGGCTGGTGATCGTGCTCATCACCATGGTGTCGGCCAGGGTCGTGGTGTCGCCGACCTCACGGCCCTCGGCGACGTCGCGCAGCAGCCGGCGCATGATCTTGCCGGAGCGCGTCTTGGGCAGCTCGTTCACGATGTACACGTCGCGGGGGCGCGCGATCGGCCCGATCTGCTCACCGACCCACGAGCGCAGCTGGGTCACCAGTCCCTCGGGGGAGTGCTCGTCGAGATAGCTCTGCTTGATGATCACGAAGGCGACGACGGCCTGGCCCGTGGTCTCGTCCGACGCGCCGACGACGGCGGCCTCGGCGGTGGCCTCGTGAGCCACGAGCGACGACTCGATCTCGGTGGTCGACAGACGGTGACCGGAGACGTTCATCACGTCGTCGACACGGCCGAGCAGCCAGAGGTCGCCGTCCTCGTCGAGGCGGGCGCCGTCGCCGGCGAAGTAGTAGCCCTGCTCCTGGAACTTCTCCCAGTAGGTCTCCTTGAAGCGCTCGGGATCGCCCCAGATGCCGCGCAGCATCGACGGCCACGGCTCGGTGATCACGAGCAGGCCGCCGTTGCCGTTGCCGACCACGTTCCCGTCGTCGTCGGTGACGTCGATCGTGATGCCGGGGATGGGCACCTGCGCCGAGCCGGGCTTCGTGGCGGTGATGCCGGGGAGGGGCGAGACCATGATCGCGCCGGTCTCGGTCTGCCACCAGGTGTCGACGATCGGGGTCTTCCCGGCGCCGATCACCTCGCGGTACCACATCCATGCCTCGGGGTTGATGGGCTCGCCCACAGACCCCAGCAGGCGCAGGCTCGACAGGTCGAACTTCTGCGGGATCTGGCGTCCGAGCTTCATGAACGACCGGATCGCGGTGGGCGCGGTGTAGAAGATCGTCACGCCGTACTTCTCGATGATCTCCCACCAGCGCCCGGGGTGCGGGGAGTCGGGGGTGCCCTCGAAGAGCACCTGCGTGGCGCCGTTGGCGAGCGGGCCGTAGGCGACGTAGCTGTGCCCGGTGACCCAGCCGATGTCGGCGGTGCACCAGAAGACGTCGGTCTCGGGATGCAGGTCGAAGACGTACTTGTGCGTGTACGCGGCCTGCACGAGGTAGCCACCGGACGTGTGCAGGATGCCCTTCGGCTTGCCGGTCGTACCCGAGGTGTACAGGATGAACAGCGGGTTCTCGGCCGGGAAGGCCTCGGCCTCGTGGTCATTCGACGCCTGAGGCACGACGTCGTGCCACCAGATGTCGCGCTCGTCGTTCCAGTCGACCTCGTTCTCGCCGCGCTTGACGACGAGCACGTGCTCGACGGTCTGCTGCTCGCCCTCGCCGTTGCGGTCGCTGAGCGCCTGGTCGACGGCGGGCTTGAGCGCCGAGACCTTGCCCTTGCGGTAGCCGCCGTCGGCGGTGATCACGAGCTTCGCTCCGGCGTCGTCGATGCGCGAGCGCAGGCTGTCGGCGCTGAAGCCGCCGAACACCACGGAGTGGATCGCACCCAGTCGCGCGACGGCCAGCATCGAGATGACGGCTTCGGGGATCATCGGCAGGTAGATCGCGACACGGTCGCCCCGGCCGACGCCGAGGTCCTGCAGCACGTTGGCCGCGCGCTTGACCTCGTCGGTGAGCTCGGCGTAGGTGATGCGGCGCTCGTCGCCGGGCTCGCCCTCCCAGAGGATGGCGACGCGGTCGCCGTTGCCGGCTTCGACGTGCCTGTCGAGGCAGTTGTAGGCGACGTTCAGCTCGCCGTCGTCGAACCACTTCGCGAACGGCGGGTTCGACCAGTCGAGAGTCCGTGTGAAGGGCTTGTGCCAGTGCACGCTCTCGCGAGCCTGTTCGCCCCAGAATCCCTCACGGTCTGCGGCTGCACGCTCGTAGAGGGCCGGATCGTCGATCGACTGAGCGACGAACTCCTCTGACGGCGGGAAGCTGCGGGCCTCGTCGAGAAGGTGGTCGATCTGGCTGCTCATGCACTCGCTCCTTTGCGCGGTCGGGGGATCGTGCAGGGACACGACCGTGACACGGTGAATCTAGCCCGGTCAGATACCGAAGCCTACTGTCGAAAGTCGGTAGTGCGGTGGGTTTGGCGCGGACGCATGACGGTGAATACACTGGCCTCAGCCGATTCGAATACGGCTTTCCGCGCGCCCGCCACCCCCCATTTGCGGGCTGCGCGTCGGCGGCACCTCATTCCCCCCGTGAGGTGCCGCCTCTTCGTCTGCGGGGCCGGATCTCGATCTGCACAGAACGCACGTTCCCTCGGTTGTCCACATCGGTCGGGATGCGGGTGCGGCGGCGTCGGGCGACCGGCCTAGCGTCGTCGCATGCCCGAACCGTTCATCCTCAGGCCACGCCATGCAGCCGCCCGCATCGTCGACGGCGCCGAGCCCGTCATGGCGGTCGATCCCGCCTTCGGCGCTCTCGCCGAGCACGTGCGCGACGAGAGCGTCACCGACATCTTCGTCAACGGCACGGGCGGGCTCTACGTCGACCGCGGCGACGGCGCCGAGAGGGTGCCCGGGTGGCGGGCATCAGAGCGCGAGGTGCGCGACCTCGCGGTCGCGCTGGTCGCCGCGGGAGGCCGGCATCTCGACGACCAGTCTCCCTGCGTGGATGTGCGGCTCGACTCGGGCATCCGGGTGCACGCGGTGCTCGCGCCGGTGTCGGTGACCGGCACCGCGCTGTCGGTGCGCGTGCCCCGTGTTCTCGGGGCCGATCTCGCCGCGCTCGCCGCGTCTGGCACCTTCAGCGACGCCCAGCGGATCTGGCTGGAACGGCTGGTGCGCGACCGCGCGAACGTGCTGATCACCGGCGGGACAGGAACCGGCAAGACCACCCTGCTCGCGGCTCTGCTCGCGCAGGTCGGCGAGGGGGAGCGCATCGTGACCATCGAGGACGTCGCCGAGCTCCGCCCCCGGCATCCGCACCACGTCTCACTCGAGGCCCGCCAGGCGAATCTCGAGGGGGCCGGGCGCATCACGCTCGCGATGCTGGTGCGCGAGTCGCTGCGCATGCGGCCGGATCGCCTCGTGGTCGGGGAGTGCCGGGGTGAAGAGGTGCGCGAGCTGCTGACCGCGCTGAACACCGGCCACGACGGCGGGGCCGGCACCCTGCACGCCAGCGGGCTGTCCGACGTGCCCGCCCGGATGGAGGCGCTGGGCGCGCTCGCGGGGATGGATGCCACGGCGCTGGCGCGGCAGGTGGTCAGCGCCTTCACGATCGTGCTGCATCTCGAGCGCGGGTCTGACGGACAGCGGCGCATCGCGCACGCCGGCCGGTTCCTGCTCGTCGACGATCGGCTCGGAGTCGAGGAGGTGCGACCGTGGTGAGGCGGCGAAACGGGCGCCTCGATTCCGACGACCCTCAGCGGGCTGCGGCCGCCGTGCGCACCCTCGCGGTGCTGCTGCAGGCCGGGGCGCGGCCGCTCACGGCGTGGAGGCACCTCGCCGACACCGGCGACCCGGTCGCCGGGCGGATCGCGGCTCGGATGGATGCCGGATCGGAGCTGGCCGGCGCGATAGATGCCGAGGGCGGTGCATGGTCGGACGTCGCCGCTGCGTGGGAGATCGCGACGACGGTCGGTGCGCCGCTCGCCGTGGTGCTGCGGTCGCTGGCCGAATCGCTTCAGGATGCGGCCGCTGCCGCCGACGACGTGCGCATCGCTCTCGCCGAGCCCACCGGCACGGCACGGCTGCTGCTGTGGCTGCCGTTCGCCGGTCTGCTGCTGGGATTCGCTCTCGGGTTCGACACCCTCGGCGTGCTGGTGACGCATCCGCTCGGCATCGCCTGCCTGGTGCTCGGCGTCGGTCTCGTGCTGGCCGCGAGGTGGTGGACGGCGCGCATGGTGCGGGCGGCGCAGCCCCGGCCGGGCACACCGGGGATGCACGCCGAGCTCGTCGCGGTGGCGCTCGCCGGGGGCGTGGGAATCCCTCGTGCGCTTCGTCTCGTCGAGCACAGCCCGGCCCGGCTGCCCGACGATCGCGACGGCACCGACGCCGTGCTCGAGCTCTCGCGATCAGCGGGCGTGCCTGCGGGCGAGCTGCTGCGCGCCTCTGCGGCTCAGCAGCGGCACGAGGCTCGCGTGCAGGGCCGGGTGCGAGCGGCCCGCCTGTCGTCGAAGCTGCTTCTTCCGCTCGGCGCCTGCACCCTTCCCGCCTTCCTGCTGCTCGGCGTCGCACCGCTCATGCTCAGCGTGCTCGCCTCGACGCCGCTGCCGATCTGAATGACCCGCGACCACCTGCACGAGAGCGGGGCGACCGTCGTCCCGCACCGAGAGAAAGAGGAACACCATGATCGCACCGACGATCGAACCGCTGCCCGAGCTCACGCGGCGCCGTGCCGCCGAGCTGTTCACCGACGAGACCGGAGCCGCGACCGCGGAGTACGCGATCACGACGATGGCGGCTGTCGCCTTCGCAGGGCTGCTGGTCGTGATCATGCGCTCAGACGAGGTGCGCGGCATCCTCACCGACCTCGTCCGACGGGCACTCACGGTCGCCTGATGCGCCGACGAGCGTGGGCGACAGCTCGCCGGCGCTGGCGGCTCGGCGACGACCGCGGGTCGGTCGCCGCCGAGCTCGCGGTCGCACTCCCGGCGGCGCTCGTGGCGATCGCCCTGGGTGTGGGCGCGCTGTCCGCCGCAGCCATCCAGGTGTCGCTGCAGGATGCGGCGGCGGACTCCGCCCGGCTGCTCGGGCGAGGCGAGAGCCCGGCTCGGGCGGCCGGAGCGGTTCGGGATGCCGTCGACGGCGCGTCATCGGCATCCAGCACAGCGGGCGACCTCGTGTGCGTGACCGCATCGCTCGACATGCGGATCGGACGACTGGTCTCCGTGCCGTTGCGCGCATCGAGCTGCGCACTGGCCGGCGGACTGTGAGCGCCGCGACGGCTCGTCGCGACGGAGAGGAAGGAGGAGTGCGATGAGCGGAACCGCGCTCGCCGCAGGAGTCGTCGCCGTGGCGGCGACCCTCTCGCTCGGCCTCGCCGCAGTCGGCGGCGTAGCCGTCACCGCGCAGCGAGCCGCCGGGGCGGCCGACGCCGCGGCGCTGGCCGCAGCCGACGTCGCGTCGGGGGCGATCGCCACGGGAGAGGACGCCTGTGCGTCGGCTGCGCGGGTGGCACGGGCATCCGGATCAGAGGTCGTGGCCTGCGCCCTCGACGGTCTCACGGCGACGGTCGAGGTCAGATCGGCGTACTCTGGACTGGTCGCCGTCGCCCGTGCCCGAGCGGGACCCCCGAACAGGTAGACGCGCGACACCCTCGCACCGCCCTGCGCGTCTTTCGCAGCGAACCCGTCTGCGGATCTCTCGGCGCACGCCTGGATGGCGGTGTGTATGGTGTGCTTCGAAGAAAGGACGCCCCTTGGCAGAAGGCAAGAAGCTCGTCATCGTCGAGTCCCCGACGAAGATGCGGTCGATCCAGGGATACCTCGGCGACGGGTACCAGGTGCTCAGCTCGGTCGGTCACATCCGCGACCTCGCCGACAAGAAGGACATCCCCGCCGACGACAAGAAGGCGTACGGCAGGTACTCCATCGACGTCGAGAACGACTTCGACCCCTACTACGTGGTGTCCGATCGCAAGACCAAGACGGTCGCCGAGCTGCGTCGCGCGCTCAAGAGCGCCGACGAAGTGCTGCTCGCCACAGATGAAGACCGCGAGGGCGAGGCCATCGCGTGGCACCTGCTCGAGACCCTCAAGCCGAAGGTCCCGGTCAAGCGCATGGTCTTCCACGAGATCACGAAGGACGCGATCCAGGCCGCCGTCGGCAACACGCGCGAGCTCGACCTCGCCCTCGTCGACGCGCAGGAGACCCGCCGCATCCTCGACCGGCTGTACGGCTGGGACGTCTCGCCCGTGCTCTGGTACAAGGTCAAGTCGGGCCTCTCGGCCGGTCGCGTGCAGTCGGCCGCCACCCGCATGGTCGTCGAGCGCGAGCGCGAGCGCATGGCGTTCGTCTCGGCCGAGTACTGGGATGTCGAGTCGCAGGCCTCGTCGGCCGGCGCCGCGTTCGGCGTTCGTCTCGTCCGCGTCGACGGCGGGCAGCTGGCCCGCGGAACCGACTTCGATGACGGCGGCAAGCTCAAGAAGGCCGTCGTCGTGCTGTCCGAGGCCGATGCCGAGGCGCTCGCGACCGCGGTCGATGCCGCAGGCACGGCGACCGTCACCAAGGTCGAGGCCAAGCCGGGCACGCGCAGCCCTTACGCCCCGTTCACCACCTCCACGCTCCAGCAGGAAGCCGGACGCAAGCTCTCGATGAGCGCCAAGCAGGCGATGAGCGTCGCCCAGCGGCTCTACGAGAAGGGGTACATCACCTATATGCGCACCGACTCGGTCGCGCTGAGCACGCAGGCTATCCAAGCAGCGCGCAGCCAGGCCGTCGCGCTGTACGGCGACTCTGCAGTGCCGCTGAAGCCCCGCGTGTACAAGTCGAAGAGCAAGAACGCGCAGGAGGCGCACGAGGCCATCCGCCCCTCCGGCGAGACCTTCCGCACCCCGGCATCCGTCTCGTCCGGTCTCGACCGCGAAGAGCAGCGCCTGTACGACCTGATCTGGAAGCGCACCGTCGCCAGCCAGATGTCGGACGCCAAGTACGAGACCACCACGGTCACCCTCGAGACCGAGGCCGACGGCAAGCGCGTCGAGTTCACCGCATCCGGAACCGTCTACACCTTCAAGGGGTTCCTCGAGGCGTACGAAGAAGGACGCGACGAGAAGCGCAACGCGCAGGACAGCTCGGCCGACCAGTCTCTGCCCGCCGTCGCCGTCGGCGATGAGCTGGCCATGAGCGAGTCGGTCGCGAAGGGCCACCGCACGACCCCCAAGCCGCGCTACACCGAGGCCTCGCTGGTGAAGGCGCTCGAAGAGCACGGCATCGGCCGCCCGTCGACCTTCGCCAGCATCATCGGCACGGTCATCGACCGCGGATACGCGACCAAGCGCGGGCAGGCGCTCGTGCCCACCTGGCTGGCCTTCAGCGTCGTGCGGCTGCTCGAGCAGCACTTCGCCGACCTGATCGACTACGACTTCACGGCGGCGCTCGAAGACGACCTCGACGCGATCGCGCGCGGCGAGCAGAAGCGCGTCGAATGGCTGAAGTCGTTCTACTACGGCTCCGAGAAGCAGGTGGGTCTGCGGCAGGTCGTCGACAACCTCGGCGAGATCGACGCCCGCGCGCTGAACTCGACTCCCATCACCGACGACGCCACCCTGCGCTTCGGCAAGTACGGCCCCTACCTCGAGGTCGTCGACCCGGCGAACCCCGAGGCGAAGCCGCGCATCGTGAACGTGCCCGAAGACCTCGCCCCCGACGAGCTCACCGCCGAGAAGGCGCGCGAACTGATCGACGCGCCCGTCGCGGGTGACCGTGTTCTGGGCGAGAATCCCGATAACGGCAAGATCATCGTCGTCAAGGACGGTCGCTTCGGTCCGTACGTGCAGGAGAACGACCCGGTGTCGGATGACGACGCGGTCGACGAGACGACGGGCGAGGTCGTCGAGAAGCCCAAGAAGAAGACGAAGAAGGAGGCGGCGCCCAAGCCGCGCACCGCCTCTCTCTTCCGCTCGATGTCGGTCGACACCATCGACCTCGACACCGCGCTGCAGCTGCTCAGCCTGCCGCGCGTGGTCGGCACCGACCCGGCGACGGGCGAGGAGATCACGGCGCAGAACGGCCGCTTCGGGCCGTACCTGAAGAAGGGCACCGACTCGCGCTCGCTCGAGAGCGAATCGCAGATCTTCGACGTCACCCTCGAGAACGCGCTCGAGCTGTACGCGCAGCCCAAGTACGGCGGGCGCAAGGCATCCAGCGCGCTGAAGGAGTTCGAGGCCGACCCGGTGAGCGGAAAGCCGATCCGCATCCGCGACGGCCGCTTCGGCGCCTACGTCACCGACGGCGAGACGAATGTGACGATCCCGCGCGGTCAGACGCCCGACGACATCACGTTCGAGATCGCCGTGCAAATGCTCGCCGACAAGCGCGCCAAGGGCCCAGCCCCCAAGCGCGGCGCGAAGAAGGCTCCGGCGAAGAAGGCTCCGGCGAAGAAGACCGCAGCCAAGAAGTCGCCAGTCAAGAAGGCCTCGGCGAAGAAGGCCGCGCCGGCGTCGGATGCCGAGAAGGCAGCCGCTCGTTCCGAGGCGGCGAAGAAGGCGGCAGCCACGCGCAAGGCGAACGCGATCGCGAAGGCCGACGCGGCGCGCGCGGCGAAGGCAGGCTCGTGACCTCGGAGAGGTCCGGCCTGTGGATCACCCTCGAGGGCGGCGACGGCTCGGGCAAGACCACCCAGGCCGGCCTGCTCGCCGAGTGGATGCAGCAGCGCGGTCGCACGGTGCTGCGCACGCGCGAACCGGGCGGCTCCGAGGTCGGCCAGCTCATCCGCGACATCGTGCTGCACCATCGCGGCGACATCGCACCCCGAGCCGAAGCCCTGCTGTACGCGGCTGATCGGGCCCACCACGTCGCCACGGTCGTGCGCCCGGCGCTCGCCCGCGGCGAGGTCGTCATCCAGGACCGCTACCTCGACTCCTCGGTCGCGTACCAGGGAGCCGGCCGCGTGCTGGATGCGACCGAGGTGCGCGACCTGTCGCTGTGGGCGACAGACGGGGCGCTGCCCGACCTGACCGTGCTGCTCGACCTCGACCCCTCGGCCGCTCGTCGTCGGCTGGACGCCGACGACAAGCCGTTCGACCGGCTGGAAGCCGAGAAGGAGGAGTTCCACGCTCGCGTGCGCGCTGCCTACCTGGCGCTGGCCGCAGCCGAGCCGAAGAGATTCCTCGTCGTCGATGCGTCGCTCGATCCCGACGACATCGCCGTGCTGATCCGGGCGCGCATGTCGGTGCTCGTCTGACCCCGCAGGCGAGCCGGCCGATGTCGGCGCCGCGGTTAGGCTTGAGGGCATGACAGCCCTCGCGACCGCGCCGTTCCCGTGGACGGACGTGTGGGGTCAGGATGCCGCTGTGCAGACCCTCCGCCAGGCGGCAGCCGATCCGGCATCGCTCTCGCACGCGTGGCTGATCACCGGCCCGCCCGGATCCGGTCGCTCGACGCTCGCATACGCCTTCGCCGCCGCACTGATCGCCGAGGGGCCGGACGACGAGGCGACGATGCGTCAGGTGCTCGCCCGCACTCACCCCGACGTCACGGCGCTGCGCACCGACAAGGTCATCATCACGATCGCCGAGGCGCGTGCTCTGGTCGAGCGGTCGTACTTCGCGCCGTCGGCGGGCAGGTACCGGGTGATCGTCGTAGAAGATGCCGATCGCATGGTCGAGCGCACCTCGAACGTGCTGCTCAAGGCTCTCGAAGAGCCGCCCGAGAAGACGGTGTGGGTGCTCTGCGCGCCCAGCGAAGCAGACCTGCTGCCCACGATCCGCTCGCGGGTGCGCGCCCTGCGCCTGCGCGAACCCGATGTCGACGATGTGGCGCGACTGATCGCCGCCCGCACCGGGGCCGACGCCGCGGTCGCCGAGCAGGCCGCCCGCCACGCGCAGCGGCACATCGGCATGGCCCAGCGACTCGCGACCGACGACGACGCACGTCGGCGGCGCGACGAGACACTGCGTGCGGTGCTCGGCGTGCGCGGCGTGAGCACCGCCGTCGAGGTGGCCGGCACGATCATCCAGGCCGCCACCGACGATGCGAAGTCGCTGACCGCCGAGCGCGATGCCGCCGAGCGCGCGGCCCTGCTGCGCACCGTCGGAATCGCCGAGGGCCAGGCCGTGCCGCCGGCGCTGCGCGCGCAGATCAGCGCTCTCGAAGACGATCAGCGCAAGCGAGCGACCCGCAGCCTGCGCGACGGCATCGACCGCGTGCTCACCGATCTGCAGTCGCTGTACCGAGACGTCGTCATGCTGCAGTTCGGCCGCGGCGACGAGCTCATCAACCGCGAGCTGCGCGATGAGCTCGACCGGGTAGCCGAGGCGTGGCCGGTCGAGCGCACAATCATCGTGCTCGATGCCCTCGCCGACACCCGCGAATCCCTGGAGCGCAACGTCGCTCCGCTGCTCGCCGTCGAGAGTCTCCTCGTGACCGTCTCCAGCGGAAGGACCCCGTGAACCTCCGAACCCTCCGCCTGCCGAGGGCCGCGCGCCCCGTGCGCCGAGCCGCTGCCGCGCTGGCCGCTCTCGCCGCCGCATCCGTCATGCTCTCGGGCTGCCTCTACTCGCAGATCCCCGACGCGCCCACCTCGATCACCCGCGACCCCGACACCTCGGGCGTCTCGGCCGACCTGCTGCCGTACTACTCGCAGAAGATCAGCTGGGAGGCCTGCGGATCGCGGTTCGACTGCGCGGAGATCACCGCTCCGCGCGACTGGGACGACCTCGAGGCGGGCGACCTCACGCTCGAGATCGTGCGCCACCAGGCGAGCGGCGATTTCCAGGGGTCGCTGCTGATCAACCCGGGCGGGCCAGGATCGAGCGGATACGACTTCATCGCCGACAGTCTCGAGTACGCGGTCGGCGCCGACCTCATCGAGCGGTTCGACGTGATCGGCTTCGATCCGCGCGGAGTGGGCCGCTCGAGCGCCGTCACCTGCCTCGATGACGAGCAGATGGACGAGTACAACTACGGAGTGGTCGACGCTCCGCGTGGCACCCCGGAGTGGGAAGACGAGCTCACCGCACGCAACAAGCAGTACGCCGACGCGTGCGAGGCCAACAGCGACGGGCTGCTGCCGCACATCACGACGGTCAACTCCGCGCGCGACATGGATCTGATCCGCGGCGTGCTCGGCGACAAGACGCTGAACTACCTCGGCTACTCGTACGGCACGTTCCTCGGTGCGACCTACGCCAAGCTCTTCCCCGAGCGCGCTCAGCGGCTCGTGCTCGACGGCGCCATCGATCCCGCCGTGCCCGGCCTCGATGTGGGCACGACCCAGGCGGTCGGATTCGAGTCGGCACTGCGCGCCTATCTCAGCGACTGCGTCGCCGGTGCCGAGTGCCCGTTCAACGGGTCGGTCGATGAGGCCACCGCGGATTTCCAGGCGCTGCTGGCCGCCGTCGCGCGCACCCCACTCGAGAACGGCGACGGGCGGATGCTGACGGTCGACACGATGATCACCGGCGTGATCACCGCGATGTACAGCGAGCAGAGCTGGTCGTATCTGACCCAGGGACTCACCGCGGCCCTGCAGGGCGACCCCTCAGGCATGTTCGCGCTGGCCGACAGCTACAACGGACGCGAGCCCGACGGCGGCTACGCCGACAACTCGTCGCAGGCCTTCCGCGCGTACAACTGCATGGACTATCCGGTCGAAGACGACCCGGTCGCCGAAGACGCGGCTATGGCGAAGATCGAGAAGCTCGCGCCGACGTTCGCCCCCTACTGGCAGGGGCCGGACCCCTGCGAGGTCTGGCCGTACGAACCGGTCGGCGTGCGCGAGCCCATCGCGGCGACCGGGTCGGGCCCGATCGTCGTGGTCGGCACGACCAACGACCCGGCGACCCCGTACGAGTGGTCCCAGTCGCTCGCCGAGCAGCTCGAGAACGGCGTGCTGGTCACGCGGGTGGGCGAGGGGCACACGGGATACAACAAGGGCAGCAGCTGCGTCGACTCGGCGGTCGAGGACTTCCTCATCGACGGCACGGTGCCCGACGACGGGCTCCGCTGCGAGTGATCCGCCTATCGGGCCTGCTCGGTTTCGCGCACGCCCGATCGTCGTAGTAGGATCATTGCTTGTGCCGCAGTCCGCTGCGCACGCCACCTTAGCTCAGTGGTAGAGCATCCCACTCGTAATGGGAAGGCCGTCAGTTCGATCCTGACAGGTGGCTCCGACAAGGGCCCGGGATGATGTCATCCCGGGCCCTTCTCGGTGTCGGCGGCCTTGCGATCAGATGATCGAGCGCCCCTCCGCCTTGGCCTTCCGCGCCTCAGCGACGAAGGCGCGCACGATGACCGTGAGCGTTCCCGCCACGATCACCGGCCACACCAGCACATATGCGGTCAGTGCGATTGTCGACAGGTCCATGCTCTGCTCCTCCTTCTCAGCGTCCAGTCGGCTCGTCGGCATCGGCGAGTTCGGCGAGCTCTGCGTCGGGATCGAACGCCGGGTCCGGCGCCGGATCGAAGTCGCCGGTGCGCTGACGGATGACGTCGAAGTCGAAGTCGTCCTTCTTGCTCGGCAGTGTCAGTGCGACGCAGACGATGGTCGATACGGCATAGGCGATCAGCGAACCCGACAGCACCGGATAGGTGTGAAGGAAGCCGATCGCGAACGGAGCGGATGCCAGCGTCGCGACGCTTCCGACGATCAGTGCGATCCGCAGGCCGAAGAAGCCGAACGCCATGAGTCCGAGCACCACGCCGATCCCCAGCGTCGCCAGCACATCCGACGCGATGCCGACCGGCCCGTCCAGGTCGATCCACTCGAAGCGCACCGGCAGGAACGCGGCGAGGGCGGTGATCACAGACACCGAGAAGGCGAGGTTGGTCACCCGCTTCCAGTAGAAGCTCGCGATCACGGGGAAGACCAGCGCACCCCACAGCGCGCCCACGAAGACCAGCAGGTCGAGGATGTTGAGCTGGCTGCCCGCGAAAGAGAGTCCAGCGACCATCGCGACGATCATGGTGATCCGGCCGACCAGCACCATGGTGCGCGGGTTCGCACGCTTCTTGCCCGCGATGTTCTGACCGTAGATGTCGGCCATCACGATCGACGACAGCGCTGTGAGGTCGGCGTCGGCCGTCGACGAGAGCGAGCCGATGATCATCACGAAGAAGACGCACAGCAGAAGCGGCGACAGGTAGGTCGCGGCCATCTGCGGGATCAGGTTGTTCACGTCACCGCCGGCCGGGGTGATCCCCGCGTAGAGGGCGATGACCCCCAGCATCCCGACGCCGATGATCGTGGCGCCGTATCCGAAGGTCGCCGTCACGAAGGTCTTCTTGATCAGATCCTCTCGCACGGCGAACAGGCGCTGTGCGATGGTCTGGTTGCCGATCGCGTAGGCCAGCACGGCGGCGATGTACGGCGCGCCCTGGTTGAAGAACGCGTCCGACGAGAAGAAGTCGGCCTGCTCAGGCGTCACGTTCGCCGCACCCGTCTCGAAGAGGCTCGGGCCGCCCGCAGCGAAGAAGATCACGGGAATGATGACGATGACCGCGCCGAGCATGGCGCACACCTGCGCGAAGTCGGTCAGCACCGATGCGCGGAAGCCGGACCACAGCGTGTACAGCAGCACCCCGGCGCCGATCGCCACGATTCCCTGGCTGAACGTGAAGGGCGAGAGCATCGAGATGAGCGCGCCGCCGGCGATCAGGTTGGATGTCAGGCTGATGATGCTGCCGAGCACGTTGGAGCCGGCGAGCATCAGCTGACTCGAGCGCCCGTGACGCGCGAACATGACCTCGGCGATCGTGTGGGCCTTCGGCGCCACCTGGCGGATGCGCCTGCCGAAGGGGTAGATCAGCAGGATCATCAGCGCGCCCCACAGTCCGTAGTGGATGGGGCCCGAGATCCCGTAGGTGTACCCCGAGGTGGCGGAGGCGTACATCGACGACGCCCAGATCCAGGTGGCGGTCATCGATGCCGCCGAGATGCCGAAGCCGATGCGACCGCCGCCGGTCATGTAGCCGTCGGCGTTCTCGGTGCGCTTGCGGATGCGCAGCGACATGTACAGGCTGCCGCCGAAGAACAGCAGCATGAGCAGGACCACGACGGGCCCGGCGAGGGTTTGCAGATTTTCCACGTTTCACTCTCTTGTCGATGGGCCGGCGACATTGCCGGAGGACGGGACGAGAGAGCGCTAACGGGAGGGGAGTGTGGCCTTGAGAGGGCCTGCGAAGAAGTGGACGGGGGATGGGCGAGTCTTGCGGGCACTGGCCGGCATGTGGTTCCTTCTCTCAGCGGGCACGCGCGCAGACGTCCCTCTCGCCGAGGAGGTGACGCGCGCATGCGACGAAGGGCTGAGCCCTTCGGGCGAGCCGGAGAGAGCAGACGCTGCCCACGACGCAGGCGATCCGTCGCGGCGCGTCTGCACGGCAGGCTGTGCGGCCGTGCGGCGCGCACCCGGAAACTGTGCGGCAGCGTTGCGAGCTGTCCGGCCCGCTCTCCTCACGCTAGCAACAGGCCGTGGCAAGTCAAATGCGTCGCTGCGCCAGGCGTCGGATGCCCTGCACGCGGGCGCGTGCGACGCGTACGCTCGATGGCATGACCAGGGCTCTTCTCATCGTCGACGTGCAGAACGACTTCACCGAGGGCGGCGCGCTCGCCGTCTCGGGCGGCGATGCCGTGGCGTCGGGCGTGTCGGCGCTTCTCGCGGAGCGCGCCGCGGACTACGGGGTGATCCTCGCGTCACGCGACTGGCACGACAGCGACAGCGACAACGGCGGGCACATCTCGCCGCAGCCCGATTACGTCGACACGTGGCCCGTGCACTGCGTGGCCGGAACGAGCGGTGCCGACTACGACCCGCTGCTCGACACGGCCGCGATCACCCACCACGTGCGCAAGGGGCAGGGCATCCCGGCCTACTCGATGTTCGAGGGGGTCACCGAGAGCGGTGAGCGCACGGCCGAGATCCTCGCCGCCCACGGCGTTACCGAGGCCGACGTCGTCGGCATCGCGACCGACCACTGCGTGCGCGCCTCGGCTCTCGACGCGATCGACCACGGCATCCGGGCGCGGATCCTCACCGATCTCATCGCCGGCGTCGCGCCGGGGCCGAGCGAGGCGGCGCTGGCTGAGCTCGCGCACGCAGGCGCCGAGCTGGGCACCGCGCGCCGATGAGCGACCGCTGCGCGCTCCTGCTCCGCGCGGTGAACGTCTCGGGCGCGAACCGTGTGCCCATGGCCGAGCTCCGGGCGCTGCTGACCGCGCGCAGCGGGCTGCAGAACGTGTCGACGTACATCGCCAGCGGGAACGTCATCTGCGATGCGCCGGACGACCTCGAGGCGGCGCGCGCGGGCGTGCGAGCCCTCATCGCCGACGAGTTCGGCGTCGACACCCCGGTGATCGCACGCACGCACGCTGAGCTGGCCAGGGCCGAGCACGACGACCCGTTCCCCGACGCGGCGCTCGACAAGATGGTCCACGCGATGTTCCTCGAAGCGGACCCGGCGCCCGAGGCAGTGGAGCAGCTCACACCCCGTCTGCAGCCGGGCGAGCGCATCGCCCTCGTCGGCCGCGAACTGTGGATCGACCACGGGCAGGGCGGCGTCGCGAGCACCAGGCTCACCCGTCCCGTGCTGGATCGGGCTCTCGGCACGCCGGCCACCGGTCGCAACCGCAACACGGTGCGCCGACTCGTGCAGCTGACCGCACCCGCCTGACCGGGTGCGCGCACGCACAAGGGGCCGGGGGCGACGACGCCGGCCCCGGCCCTGAGAGCTGCGGATCAGTCGTCGATGTCGACGCGCACGATGCCCAGGTCGGCGTCGAGCTCGACCTCGGCGTCGCCGCGGGCGCCCGTACGCAGCTCGACCTCGTAGACCGCCTCGGAGCTGCTGGTCGACAGCGAGTGGAAGGCCGTCTCGGCGGCCCCTGCGTCGGTCGCGGCCGACTGCGCGGCGGAGAGGATGTCGCCGAGCTGCGCCAGATCGATCAGCGGGTCGTCGTCGTCGTCGGCGTCGTCGTTCCCGCGCTCGCGCACCGTGCCATCGGGCGTCACGAAAAGGTCCCGCTCGGACCCGTCGGCGAGCCGGGCGTCGATGTCGTAGCCGCCGCGCTCGATCTCGATCGAGGTGATGCCCTCGGCCGATGCGTGTGCGATCGCCGCCTCTGCCGCTGCGCGCAGCGCGGCGGCATCGGCAGGAGCGGATGCGCCCGCGCTGTCGTCTCCGTAGCGGTCATCGTCGCGGTCGCCGCCGTGGTCGTCGCCCGGCTCGCCGTGGCCGGGCTGTCCGCCGCGAGCGTCGCCGCCCGGAGCAGCCGGAGCGTGCATGCGGGGCCGGTCGTCGTCGTCATCGTCGCCCACCGCGTTGCCGATCGCGAACGCGCCGCCGCCGAAGGCGAGCAGGGCGACGCCGGCGCCCACGCCGATCAGGGTGTTGCGGGTGCGCCGGCTGCGCCGGCCTGCGTCGGTCGTGGGCGAGGCGGACGCAGCGGATGCGGTCGGTGCAGCGGCGGGAGCGGATGCCTCATCGAGACGCTCGGTAGGAGTCTCGGCGCCCGTGCTCTCGGCGTGCGTGCCGTCGGCCTGCGCGGCGTCGTCGCGGCGGTCGCGGTCGTCGGAGGGGGCGGGGGTCTTCTCGTCGTTGTCCATGTCTCCACTCTGCTGCGCAGGGGGTGAAGGGCTCCTGAAGCCGCCTGAAGACCTCTTCAGGCTTCGGCTGCGCGGGGGAGCGACAGGGTCATCAGGGCGCCGCCCGATGCGCCGTCGGATGCCGTGATCGTGCCGCCGTGCGCGAGTGCGATCTCTCGGACGATCGCCAGTCCGAGGCCGCTGCCACCGGCATCCCGCGCTCTCGCCTCGTCGAGGCGGACGAAGCGGTCGAAGATGTGCTCCCGCTGCTCGGCCGGGATGCCCGAGCCGTCGTCCTCGACCTGCAGAATCACACGGTCGTCGCGCTCGTAGACGCGGACGATCACCTGCCGGCTGGCGTGGCGCGCGGCGTTGTCGGCGAGATTGCGCACCGCCCTGGCGAGCAGAGAGGCGCTGCCGGTGACGCGGCCAGGGCCGATGCCCCGCGCGTCCACCTCGATGCCCATGCCGCGCAGCCTCTGCACCTCGGCGAGGGCGATGTCATCGACGTCCGTCGGTGCCATGGCCGCGCCACGGCCCTCGTCGAGCCTGGCCAGCAGCAGCAGTCCCTCGACCAGTTCCTGCATGCGCTCTCCCTCGTCGAGCACGACGCGACTGAGCACGGGCAGGGAGCTCGCCTCGGGATGCGCGGCGGCGAGCTCCGCATGCTGGCGGATGGTCGCGAGGGGCGAGCGCAGCTCGTGCGAGGCGTCGCTCACGAACCGGCGCTGAGTGATCTGCGACTGCTCCAGGCGATCCAGCATCCGGTTCATGGTGTGCGCGAGCGCGCCCAGCTCGTCGTCTCGCGCGGCGTCCACCCGTCGGTCGAGGCCGGCGGCGTCGATGGCATCCACCTGCCGGCGCAGCCGCTCGACAGGAGCGAGGGCTCGAGTCGCGACGACCCACATCACCAGCCCGACGAGACCCAGCACGAGGGGCACGGCGACCGCCAGCAGCGCAGCTGACGCCGACACCGCCTCGTCGACGCCGGCGAGCGGACGCGCGACCGTCAGCGTGCCGCGGTCGGTGTGCTCGCTCGCGGCCAGGTACGGCTCGCCGTCGACCTCGATGCGCTGCACGCTGCCGTCGTCCAGGGCGGGCAGGGCCCGGGCATCCTCGTCGTTGATCTGATCCGGTGCGGGCGCGGGAGCCGGGCGATCGTCGTCATCGTCGTGGTCGTCATCGTCGTGATCGTCACCCGCACCCTGCAGTCGTACGAGCACGTCGTCGTCGATGGCATCCACCCGTCCCGGACCGCGATCGAGCTGCGTCGAGATCGTGTCGACATCCTGCTGCACGGCGGCAGAGACGCTGTCGGTCAGAGTGGCGCGCAGCACCTGCACCGCAGCGAAAGACCCCGCGATCAGGGCGACGGCCACGACCAGCAGCGCGCCGATGGTCAGGCGCGAGCGGATGGAGCGGAGCGGCGACGTCATGCTCAGGCATCCCTCCCGACCAGGCGATAGCCGGCTCCGCGCACGGTCTGGATGCTGTCTCTGCCGAAGGGGCGGTCGACCTTCGAGCGCAGGTGCCCGATGTACACCTCGACGATGTTCGCATCGCCGTCGAAGTCGGCGCCCCACACGTTGGCGATGATCTCGGCCTTGGTGACGACCTCGTCGCGGCGGCGAAGCAGGAAGTCGAGCACCGCCAGCTCTCTGGCGGTGAGGGTGACCTCTGTGTCGCCGCGGAACACGCGGCGGGCCGCGGGGTCGAGCCGCAGGTCGCCTGCTTCGAGCACGGCGGGGCGCTCTCTGACGCCGCGCCTGACGAGGGCGCGCAGGCGGGCGACGAGCACGGGGTACGAGAACGGCTTGGTGAGCCAGTCGTCGGCGCCGGTGTCGAGGCCCTCGACCTCGTCCCACTCGCCGTCCTTCGCCGTGAGGAACAGAACGGGCGTCCAGTCGCCCTCGGTGCGCAGCGCGTGGCAGACGCGGTAGCCGCTCATGCCGGGCATCATGACGTCGAGCACGATCGCGTCGTAATCGTGGTCGCGTGCCCGGGCGAGGCCGTCGACGCCGTTGTGAGCGACGTCGACGACCATGCCCTCGGCCTCGAGTCCGCGCCGGATGCCGTCGGCGAGGCGGACTTCATCGTCGACGAGCAGGATCCGCATGGTGACAGTCTGTCGGCTGGATCCTGAAGCGCAACTGAAGCGCGGCTGCCCGATGGGTCAGGCGTGCTGCTCGCGGTGCGCGCCCTCGGCGATCTCCTCGACGACCTTCGCGCAGAACGCGGGCAGATCGTCGGGTGTGCGGCTCGAGACCAGGCCGGCGTCGACCACGACCTCCTCGTCGACCCAGTTCGCCCCGGCGTTGCGCAGATCGGTCGTGAGGCTGGGGTAGCTGGTGAGCGTGCGCCCGTCGACGACGCCCGCCTCGATGAGGATCCAGGCGCCGTGGCAGATCACGCCGACGGGCTTGTGCTGGTCGAAGAAGGCGCGTGCGAGATCGATCGAGGCGCGGTCCATGCGCAGATGATCGGCGTTCACCACGCCGCCGGGCAGCACCAGCGCGTCGAAGTCGTCGGCCGATGCGGCGTCGGACGTGAGGTCGACCGGCTGCTCGTGACCGTTCTTGCCGGTGATGCGACCCGAATCGGGAGCCACCATGGTCGCCGTGCCGCCGGCCTCGCTCACCGCCCGCCACGGTTCGGTCAGCTCGCTGTCTTCGAAGCCGTCCATCGCGAGGAAGGCGACCTTCTTGTCGGAGATGCTCGTCATAATGCGTCCTTTCGCTGGGGGATGGGGTGGTCCCACCCTGCGACAGCGAGGTGCATCACGGCAGGGGATGGCGAGGCCGAGGAGCGCGTGATACGCGTGGGGTGAATACGCTGGAGGCATGTCCGTGCCGTCCCGTCTGCTGCCCGCGACGATCGCGGCTCCGGTCGAGCATGAGCTGGTGATCCGCAAGTCGCGCTTCCTGACGGTGGTCGCGCCGGTCGGGTCGTCCGAAGAGGCGGATGCGGTGATCGCCGCGGCGAAGAAGCGGCACTGGGACGCCAGGCACAACTGCAGCGCGCAGGTGACGGGCCTGCTCGGCGACCGGGCTCGGTCGTCCGACGACGGCGAGCCGTCGGGGACGGCGGGAGTGCCGATGCTCGAGGTGCTGCGCCGACGCGAGCTGACCGACGTCGTCGCGGTGGTCACGCGCTGGTTCGGCGGCATCAAGCTCGGTGCGGGCGGCCTGGTGCGCGCGTACTCGTCTGCGGTCTCCGAGACCCTGGATGTCGCGGCACTCGTCGACCGCAGAGTGCTGCAGCAGGTGCGGATCGCTGCGGAGCATGCCGACGCCGGCCGGTTCGACAATCTGCTGCGCGACTGGGTCTCGCGCAGCGGAGCGGTGCTCGGCGAGACCTCGTACGGGGCCGCGGCGGAGTTCGAGGTGTGGGCATCGGCCGAGGCGGTCGCGGGGCTTCAGGGCGAGGTCGCCACGTTGTCGGCAGGGGCGGTGTCCGCCGTCGCCACCGGCGCGGAGCGGGTCATCGACGTTCCGCGCTGACCGGGTGGGTCAGTGCGATCGGGAGAAGATCCCGCGGTGCGCGCAGATCGACCCGTCGCGTACCGCAGGCGGCGCACCGCACGTACACGACCTCGCCCTCCGACGTGCGATGAGCGGATTCGGTGACCCACCCGTGCTCGTGCACGGGAGCGATCGTCGGCAGGGGGAGCGTGCGGGGTGCGGTCATGTCTCCACGATGATGTAATGCTCTTATGCATCTCAACCCTTACGGAGAGTATGCGGTGCTGCTGGCCGCATCGCTCGCCGACGACTGGCCGGCCGACCGGGCCGGCATCGAGCGGCGCACGAGGGACTTCGGCATGACGATGGCCTTCGACGAGGGCGACGACGACCATGCACGCGTGCGCGCGGTCGTCGATGCGTGGCTGGAGGTCGTCGACGCCGAGTCGCAGGCCGATCGAGCCGCGATCCTCAACGCGCAGATGGCGGCTGCCGCGGCGTACCCGCAGCTGACCGACCACGACGGCGAGGGGTGGCACCTGCACTACCGCGACTCGGTGCAGACCCTGCCCGTCGTCCTCGAGGCGGTGATCAGCGTCGGGACGGCTCTGCATCTCGCAGGGCGCGGGATGCACCGGCTGGGGCGCTGTGAGGCAGCACCCTGCAGGCGGGTGGTCGTCGACGTCACGCGCAACGGACGTCAGCGGTACTGCTCGGTGCGGTGCGCGAATCGGGATGCCGTGCGCCGGCACCGCGCGCGCGGCGCGGCCGCCGTGTGACGCCGGCTCAGCCGCGGAGCGCCGCGAGCACGGCATCCGACAGCGGCGGCCATGCCTCGACCGCCCACGGGCCGAAGTCGCGATCGGCGAGGGCCACGCAGGCCGCCTGCGCCTGCGGGTCGACCCACAGGAACGTGCCGCTCTGGCCGAAGTGGCCGAATGTCGCGGGGGAGTTCGAGGCCGACGTCCAGTGCGGCGACTTGCCGTCGCGCAGCTCGAACCCCAGGCCCCAGTCGTTCGGCCGCTGCACTCCGTAGCCGGGCAGCACGCCGTACAGGCCGGGAAACGCCGTCGTGGTGGCGAGCGACACCGTCTGCGGAGCCAGCAGCGCGGGACGCTGCAGCTCGGCGGCGAACCGGGCGAGGTCGGCGGCGGTCGACTCGGCGCCGGCGCCGGCCGACCCGTTCAGCCTCGTCGACGTCATGCCGAGCGGTGCGAACACGGCCTCGTGGATGTACGTCGCGAAGGGGATCTCAGCCCGCTTCTCGAGCGTCTGCGCCAGCACCTCGAAGCCGCGGTTCGAGTAGATGCGGCGGGTGCCGGGTTCGGCGCGCACCGTGTCGTCAGAGAAGTCGAGGCCGGAGGTGTGGGCGAGCAGGTGCCGCACGGTCGAGCCCTCGGGCCCGGCGGGGTCGTCGAGGTCGAACACGCCCTCCTCGACCGCGACGAGCGCCGCGTAGGCGGTGAGCGGCTTCGTGACGGATGCCAGCCGGTAGACGCGATCGAGGTCGCCCCGCGACCCGACGACCGAACCGTCGGCTGTGACGACCACGGCCGACGCGTTGTCGACCGGCCATGCGTCGATCCGGCTCAGAGCATCGTCGATAGCGGTCATCGGTCCTCCCGGAGGTCGTGGGGTGCGCGGCCGCGTGCGGGCGCGCGCTGTCGAATCCTCCCACACCCGTTCGCGGGCAGGCTGACCGCTGCATGCGACAATCTGCACATGAACTCGCGAGTGTCAGCAACGCCCGCGGTGCTCGCGGGCCTCGCCCTCATCCTCTTCCCGCTGCTCGGCCTCGCTGCCAAGCTCGTCTACCCGGGGTGGATGCTGGTCATCGCCATCTGGTTCGGATGGCTGCTGCTGCCCGGGTACATCATCCAGATCGTGGTCGCCGCCAACGGCCTTCTGCGCAGCAACGGGGTGCTGCGCCGTGCACGGGGAGCGTGGCGCACGATCACGGCGGCGTGGGTCACCTCGGTCGGGATCCTCGGTGTCGGCCTCTTCCTGATCGACGGCGGCGACGACGGGAACTCGGAGTCGGCCATGACCGTGCTGCTCGGCATGACGGACTCGCCCGAGGCCAAGGATCTCTCGATGATCCTCGGCCTGATCTTCGGCTTGCTCTGGCTCGCCGGCTGGGCGTACCTCGTGATCGAGTGGATCGTCCAGCTGGTGCTGGGGAGGAACGCTCGGAGGGCGGCGAAGGCCGCCTGACGGCGTCGTACGGTGGGCCCCGTGGGGCTCGAACCCACGACCCGCGGATTAAAAGTCCGATGCTCTGCCAACTGAGCTAGAGGCCCGTACCTCGATTCTAGAGGCCGCTCGATCCCGGTTCCGACCGCGCACCGCCCGACGCATGAGGAAGCGCCCGTCGACTCTCTTCGACGGGCGCTTCCGGATAGGAGGGCGGTCCCCACCTTCCTCCCGCGCGTTCGGCGATGACGGCTCCTCACGTCATCGCCGCGCGGCGACCCGGGTCACTCAGCCCCGGCCGCTTGTTCTCGGATCACTGTGCCGGCGGCATCAGCACCGAGTCGATGAGGTAGACCGTGGCGTTGGCGGTCTGCACGCCACCGCAGATGACGTTGGCGTCGTTGACCATCCACTCGTCGCCCGAGCCGGTGACCTCGAGCTCGGCGCCCTGCACGGTCTTGTGCATGCCCTCGATGTCGGCCGGCGCGATCTGGCCGGGCACCACGTGGTACGTCAGGATCGACGTCAGCGTGTCGGCGTCGGTCTTCAGACCCTCGATCGTCGCTGCGTCGATCTTGGCGAAGGCGTCATCGACCGGAGCGAAGACGGTGAACTCGTCGCCGTTGAGCGTGTCGACCAGGTTCACATCGGGGTTCAGCTGACCGCTGACGGCGGAGACGAGCGTCTTCAGCAGCGGGTTGTTCGAGGCGGCCACGGCGACCGGGTCCTCCGACATGCCCTGGATCGAGCCGTCGCCGTCGGGCACCTGCTCGGCGTACGCCTCGCAGCCGGGGCCGACGAGGTTCGCGGCCGGATCCATCATCTCGGGCGTCGCCTCTTCGCTCTTCGACGTCTCGGGTGCCTTGGGCTCAGACGACTCCATGTTCGAGTCGCCTCCCATCGAGCAGCCTGACAGGACGAGGGCGCCGACGAACCCGAGCGAGAGAGCGGCGGTGATCTTCTTCTTGGTGCTGAGCATTTCAACCTCCGGGGTTCCTGGCCGCGGACCTCCCGCGGCGTCGACGGTTGTTCGGAACCCCTGCGGAATCGGATGGGAACCAATCCGATCCGATTTCCGGAATCGAATCACGGGCAGAGCTGACCCTGACGATCGGGCCGGGCGTGAAGGCCTACCCGTTCACCTTCGGGTGTCGGAGTGGCGCGATCCGAGGAGAGGAGGGATGAGGCATGCTTGTCGAGATGGTGATCGATGGCGTCGAGGTGCTCGAGGACGGGTCGTCCGGCGATCTCGCCGCCGACCTCCTCCTCCGTGTCGCCGACGGCGACCAACGGGCCTTCGCCGATCTCTACGACCTGCTCTCCTCGCGCGTCTTCGCGCTGATCCTCAAGGTCGTCGTCAACCGCTCGCAGAGCGAAGAGGTGCTGCAGGAGGTCTTCCTCGAGATCTGGCAATCCGCTTCGCGGTTCGCTCCGAACAGAGGTCAGGGACGATCCTGGGTCTTCACGATCGCACACCGCCGGGCCGTGGACCGGGTGCGCTCGTCGCAGTCGAGCACCGACCGGGACATGCGGATCGGGGTTCGCGACCTCGGCGGAGAACGGGATGTGGTGCAGGAGGCTGTCGAGTCGAAGCTGGAGGGGGAGCGGGTGGTCACTGCCCTCGCCGCCCTTCCCGAGGCGCAGCAGGAAGCGCTCGTCCTGGCCTACTACGGCGGCTACAGCCAGAGCGAGATCTCGGCACTCACGGGAGTGCCGCTGGGAACGATCAAGACGAGAATGCGGGACGGACTGACGCGGTTGCGCGGAGAGATGGGGGTGTCAGCATGAACGAGCGGGAATTCGCGGAGCTTGCGGCAGGCCGCGCTCTCGGTGCACTGTCGGATGCCGACGAGCGGCGCTTCACGGAGGCGCTCGCCCAGCATCCCGAGTGGCAGGCCATCGCCGACGACGACCACGACACCGTGGCCGACCTCGCCGACAGTCTCACCCCGGTCTCTCCGCCGCCGGCGCTGCGCGCCGAGCTGCTGAGCCGGATCTCGACGCTGCCGCAGGTCGACGACGCGGACGATGCCCGTCCAGGCGCCGAGAAGGAGGCGGATGCGGCCGCTGCGTCGGATGCCCCTGTCGTGCCGGATGCCGTTGACCGTGACCTCGATGCGCCGGAGCGCTCGCGTGCGCCGTGGCGACGCCGGCTGTTCGCGCTCGCCGCAGGTCTCGCTCTGATCGTCGGAGCGGGCGTCGCCACCACGACGATCATCTCGCAGCTGCAGCGCCCCGCCTCCGTGGTCGCACTCGACGAGATCCGCTCCGCGCCAGACGCCGAGCAGGCCGAGGTGCGGCTCGACTCCGGTGCGACCGCGACCGCGCACTGGTCGGGCGAGGTCGGAAAGGCCGTGCTCGTGGCATCCGGTCTCGACGATCTCGGTGCCGACAAGAGCTACGAGCTGTGGTTCGTGCGCGGCGATCAGCCGATCGCCGCCGGGGTCTTCGACGCCGACGACGGCAAGGCGACCGCCCTGCTCGAGCAGCCCATGCATGCGGGCGACGTCATCGCCGTCACGATCGAGCAGGCCGGCGGCTCGCCGTCGGGCTCGCCGACGACCGATCCGATCATCGTCATCCCCACGGCCTGACGCGTCCCGCGCGGGCGTACCCTTGACGGATGCCCGAGCAGTTCCATCGTCCCGTCCGCAGGCCGCCCACGGCGTTCGACAACATCGTGGGCGACGCCGATCCCGCCGAGCAGTCGCGTGTCGCCCACGCCACGGCATCCGCCCTGCTCGAGCGGGCGCGCAGCGACGAATCGGGTGCCGTCACCGAGCGGCTGCTGGCCTTCGCGTCCGAGCACGGCATCGATGAGATCGCCGAGCTGTGGTCGCACGCGCCGGCCCGGTCGCTGCCCGGCGCCCTGTGGCGCCTGTACCTGCTGCAGATCGCGATCCGCTCCGACGCGCAGCTCACGGCCCTGCTGTACGAACGCGGACGCGTCGAACTGCACACCGCGGATGCGGCCATCGCCGGAGCGCCCGCACCCGCCGAACCAGGTGAGCTGGTCGACCTCGTCGACGCCATTCTGCGCGGAGTGTTCCGGGGCGACTTCTCCGTGGCGCTCGAGCGCGCAGCCGCGTACTGCCGGGTGCAGGCATCCGGAGCCACGCACACCGCCGACGACTACGAGCAGACCGAGCCGCAGCGGGCCAGCGAGCTCACCCGCCGTGCTCTTCGCCTCTCCACATATGCCGAGGATCTCTCCGCGTCCGCTGCGTCCTGGCGCCGCGGCATGCTGACCTGACACACGTTGGTCCTGGGAGCCCCGTCGCGGGGCCGAGTCGGAGTTCTCGGACGTTCCGGCCGCGGGGCGGCGTGGCGTGCAGGGACGCGCCGTGGGCGGTGCGGATGGTCCGGCACTTCCGGCACGGGATTGCGGATGCCCGGCGCGGAGCGGGCATGAAAAAAGCCGGACCGCAAGAACGCCTCTCGGCGGAAGGCCGCTCGCAGCGGCGAATATTGGAGCCCGGGGTTATGCGGCCCGGCCGATCAAGTGTAACGCGTCCTCGGCTGGGGTATTCCCCGCCGTCCTAAGCTGTGCACATGGCTCAGCGCTTCGCCCTCATGATCGCCCCCGCCGACGTCGCCGACGACCGCGCAGACTTCAGCAGCACCTTCACCGAGATGGATGTCGCCGCGCCCGCGCTCAGCGTGGGTGAGCTCAGCACCCAGCGCGGCGATGGCGTGTTCGAGTCGATCGGCGTGATCGACGGGCACGCGAACGAGGTCGAGGCGCACGTGCAGCGGCTCGCGCACTCGGCGCGGCTGTGCGACCTGCCGGCCCCGAATCTCGCGCAGTGGCGGCAGGCGATCGAGGCCGTCGCCGCGCACGCTCCAGCGGGAGAGGCGGTCATCAAGCTGATCCTCAGCCGCGGAGTCGAGCACGGCCCGGCGCCGACGGCCTGGGCGACCGTCGCGGCGGCTCCGGACTTCAGCGCCGTGCGACGCGATGGCGTGAAGGTCGTCACGCTCGACCGTGGCTATGACCTCGGCGCGGCGGAGCGGGCGCCGTGGCTGCTGCTCGGCGCGAAGACCCTCTCATACGCGGTGAACATGGCTGCGCTGCGCGAGGCGAAGCGACGCGGCGCCGACGACGCGATCTTCGTCACCCGCGACGGGTATGTGCTCGAGGCGCCAACGGCATCGCTGATCCTCCGCTCGGGCGACGAGTTCCTCACACCGGCCCCCGGCGGCGGCATCCTGCACGGCACGACCCAGCTCAGCGTCTTCGAGCACCTGGAGAGCCGCGGTTTCACCACGCGTTACGAGACCCTGACGGCGACCGACCTGACCAGAGCCGACTCGGCCTGGCTCGTCTCGAGCATCCGCCTCGCCGCGCCCATCACCGCCGTCGACGGCGCGCCCCTGGCATCCGACCTCGAACTCACCGCCGAACTCAACGAATTCCTGCTCTCCCCGCGCTGATCTCCGTCGGAAGTCTCAGACCATGCGCGCTCGAGGCGGCGCGTCGCGCGTCGCCACGCCGGGACCGGACCGGATGATCCGCTGATTCCGACGGCGGATGCCGGAGCGGGCGTCCGCAGGTGAGCGCGCGCCTCGATCTTCGCGATGATGGCGGCTTCGACCCGGCACCAGTCGTGCACGATCAGGGCGTAGTCGAACCGCAGCGTCTCGTAGCCGAGGGCGGCGGCGGCCGCATCCCGCAGCAGGTCCTTGTGACGCTGCTGCTCGCGCTCGTGGTTCTCCCGGCCGTCGCATTCGATCAGCAGGCGATCTCCGATCAGGATGTCGACCTCGCCGACGCCCCGGATGCTGAACTGCGTCCGCACGGAGACACCGAGCAGGTGAAGGCGCAGCCGCACGAGCGATTCGAGCCCGCTGTCCGCATCCGAGCGGGCGATATCGAGCATCCATCGCATGCGGACGGGAAGATGCCGCCAGAGCCAGGCGATGCCGGCCGGCGAGATCTTCGACAGGCGGAGCGCCGACTCGTACGCGGCGAAGAAGGCCTCTTCGCTCTCGCACTGCGACATCTGCAGAAGCACGTTGTGCACCGGAGGCAGCTCGCCGATGACCGCGACGCCCTCGTCCCAGTGCACTCGGCATGCCGCAGAGCCTCCGGCCGTCGCCGACACCGCGCATGACCCGTGCGGAGTGCCGCCATCGCCCATCCAGACATGGTCGGCGGCGCCATCGAGCACCCAGAGCCCGTGCAGCCGAGCGGCTTCAGCGCATCCGGGAACCCCGCCGTGCGCGGTGGCGTGACGGAACACCGCGGGAACGTCGGGCAGCGCGTAGACCCCCTGTCTCAGGCGCACCACCTCGCCGGCGCGCACGGCGCGGGTGAGCTCCCGCTCGCGCACGCCGAGCGCTGCGAGATCGGCGGTGCGGGCCACGGGGCCTCGCCTCATCAGTGCGCTGCGTGCGAGCATCCATCGACGATGCCCGACCCACCGCCCGCTCGATCAGCCTGACCCCGGCCGCTGTGCACAAGTCGGTCGAGGGCCGGGATGTGCAGAGAGGCGAGCCCGTCGGAAACACCGGACGGAATGTGAAAGAACCGGCGCGTCCCAGAGGGACACGCCGGTTCGAGATCAGATGGTCCGAGAACTCCGACGGACCAGCCCCGACGGAGAAGCCCAGCCCAGACGGACCAGCCCGGACTTACCCGAAGCGACCCGACACGTAGTCCTCCGTGGCCTGCACCGACGGCGTGGTGAAGATCGTCGAGGTGTCGTCGAACTCGATGAGCTTGCCCGGCTTGCCCGTGCCGGCGATGTTGAAGAACGCGGTCTTGTCGCTCACCCGCGACGCCTGCTGCATGTTGTGCGTCACGATCACGATCGTGTACTCGTTCTTGAGGTCCTGGATGAGCTCCTCGATCGCGAACGTCGAGATCGGGTCGAGCGCCGAGCAGGGCTCGTCCATCAACAGCACCTCGGGCGACACGGCGATCGCGCGCGCGATGCACAGACGCTGCTGCTGACCACCCGACAGCCCAGAGCCGGGCTTGTCGAGGCGATCCTTGACCTCGTTCCAGAGGTTCGCGCCCATCAGCGACCTCTCGACGAGGGCATCCTGATCGCTCTTCGACATCTTGCTGTTGTTGAGCTTCACGCCCGCCAGCACGTTCTCCTTGATCGACATCGTCGGGAAGGGGTTGGGGCGCTGGAAGACCATGCCGACCTGGCGGCGCACGAGAACGGGGTCGACGCCCGCGCCGTACAGGTCCATGCCGTCGAGCAGCACCTCGCCCTCGACGCGCGCGCCGGGGATGACCTCGTGCATGCGGTTGAGCGTGCGCAGGAAAGTGGACTTGCCGCAGCCGGACGGCCCGATGAAGGCGGTGACGCTGCGCGGCTGGATCTCGAGGGAGACGCCCTCGACGGCGAGGAAGTCGCCGTAGTAGACGTTGAGGTCGTTGACTTCGATGCTCTTGGACATATCGGGTTCCTTCGGGTTCGGGTGCGACTCAGCGGCCGGCGGGCTTCGGGGCGAACAGCTTCGCGATCAGACGCGCGAGCAGGTTCAGCAGCATGACGATGAGGATCAGGGTGAGCGCGCCGGCCCAGGCGCGGGCGACCGAGGCGTCCGCCGCGGTTCCCTGGTTCATGTAGGAGTTGTAGACGAACACCGGCAGGGTCATCATCTGACTGTTCACGAGGTTCGTGTTGAGGCTGGCGGTGAAGCCGGCGGTGAGCAGCAGCGGGGCAGTCTCGCCGATCACGCGCGAGATGGCCAGCATGACCGAGGTCGTGATGCCGGCGATCGAGGTCGGCAGCACGATCTTCAGGATGGTCAGCCACTTGGGCACGCCCAGCGCGTACGACGCCTCGCGCAGCTCGTTCGGAACGATGCGCAGCAGCTCCTCGCTGCCTCGCACGACGACGGGCACCATGAGCACCGCGAGAGCCAGGGCGCCCATCAGTCCCATCGAGATGCCGGGCCGCACGAGCAGGGCGAAGACGGAGTAGATGAACAGGCCGGCGACGATCGACGGGATGCCCGTCATCACGTCGACGAGGAAGGTGATGCCCTTGGCGATGCGGCCTCGGCCGTACTCGACCAGGTAGATCGACGTCATGAGGCCGACCGGAACGGCGATCAGCGTCGCGGTGAGGGTGACGAGCACGGTTCCCCAGATCGCGTGCACGATGCCGCCGCCCTCGCCGACGATGTTGCGCATCGAGTAGCTGAAGAATTCGGCGTCGAAACGGCCGATGCCGTTCGCGACGACCGTCCACAGCAGCGAGATGAGCGGCAGCAGTGCGACGACGAACGCCGCGGTGACGAGCGCCGTCATCAGGCGGTCGACGGCCTTGCGGCGGCTCTCGGCGATCGACGAGACGACCGTGATGAGCACCATGTAGATCAGCACGCCCACGATGACGGCGCCGGCGATGTTGAAGTCGGCGGGGTCGCCGCCGATGGCCGCGAGGGCGAAGACGGTGAACGAGATGGCGAGGGATGCCCCGAGCAGGGCCCACGGAGCCCACGAGGCGAGACGGCCCGCGGTCAGCGAGGTCGAGGCGGGTGCGGCGGTGAGCGTTGTCATGTCAGTTCGCTCCAGAGAACTCGGCGCGACGGGCCACGATCCAGCGGGCGAGCGCGTTGACCGCGAAGGTCACGACGAACAGCACCAGACCGGTGGCGATGAGGGTGTTCACACCGGTGTCGTGCGCCTCGGGGAAGGAGAGGGCGATGTTCGCGGGGATCGGGGTGGGGTTGGTGGCGGTGAGCACCAGGAAGCTGTAGACGGCGGCGGGGGAGAGCACCATGGTCACGGCCATGGTCTCGCCCAGAGCGCGGCCGAGGGCGAGCATGACGGCCGACACCATGCCGCCGCGCGCGAAGGGCAGCACGGCCATGGTCACCATCTCCCAGCGGGTGGCGCCGAGCGCGAGGGCGGCCTCTTCGTGCAGCTTCGGGGTCTGCAGGAAGACCTCGCGGCAGATCGCGGTCATGATGGGGATGACCATGACCGCGAGCACCACGGCGGCGGTCATGATGGTCTTGCCCGTCGACGACACCTGACCGCCGAAGATCGGGAACCAGCCGGCGTTCTCGTTCAGCCAGGCGTAGATGGGCTGCAGAAGCGGGGCGAGCACCAGGCCGCCCCAGAGGCCGAAGACGACCGACGGCACGGCCGCGAGAAGGTCGATGATGTAGCCCAGCACCCCGGCGAGCCGACGCGGCGCGTAGTGCGAGATGAAGAGAGCGATGCCGATCGCGATCGGCGTCGCCATGAGCAGGGCGAGGAACGACGCCCAGACGGTGCCGAAGGCGAGCGGTCCGACGTACTCCCAGAACGAGCGGCCCTCGAGGATGTGGTTGTCGCTGGTGTCGGGCGCGAATGCCGGCAGGCTCTGGATGATGAGGAAGGCGGCAACCGCGGCGAGCACGACGAGGATGATGATGCCCGCGCCGAGCGCGCTGCCCGAGAACACCCGGTCGCCGAGGCGCTGCTTGGCTTTGATCGGGGCAGGCGGGGCCTGCCTGGTCGTCGTGCTCATGGTCTCCGTTTCGGGTCGAAGTGCGTATGAGGGCTGACCCTCCGATGCCCCCGCGCCGGATCGGACGCGGGGGCACCGGGTGTCAGCTGGTGGTGATGGGTCAGCCGACCTTGATCGTGTCGATCGCGGCGAGGACCTTCTCGCGCAGGCCGTCCGAGATCGGGGCGCTGCCGGCGTTGTCGGCGGCGGCCTTCTGACCGTCCTCGCTGGCGATGTACTCGAGGTACGACTTCACCAGCTCGGCCTTGTTCTCGTCCTCGTACTGCTCGCAGGCGACGAGGTAGCTGACCAGGGCGATCGGGTACGAGCCCGCGGGTGCTGCGGCGGGGTCGACGTCGAAGACGAGGTCGGCGTCTCCGCGACCCTCCTCGAGCGGCGATGCCTCGACGAGTGCGGCGGCGGCCTCAGCCGAGTACGCGATGTACTCGCCCTCGACGCCGACCTTGACCTGGCCGAGGCCCTTGGTCTGCGAGGCGTCGGCGTAGCCGATCGCGCCGTTGCCGGCCTTGATCGCCTGCACGACACCCGAGGTTCCCTGAGCGGCTTCGCCGCCCTGCAGCGGCCACACGCCGTCGGCCTCGTTGGTCCAGACGTCGGGAGCGGTCGCGTTCAGGTACGCGGTGAACGTCTCGGTGGTGCCCGAGTCGTCGGAGCGGTGCACGGGCGAGATCGCCAGGTCGGGCAGCTCGACGCCCTCGTTCTGCGAGGCGATGGCCTCGTCGTTCCAGTTGGTGATGGTGCCGGCGAAGATGCCGGCGATCGTCTTGGCGTCGAGGTTCAGCTCGTCGACGCCCTCGAGGTTGAAGGCGACGGCGACGGGCGAGATGTACAGCGGCACCTCGACGATGCCCTCGGACGAGCAGGTCTTGAAGCCGTCGGTGAGCTCCTCGAGCTTGAACGCGCGGTCCGAGCCGATGAAGTCGCTCGCGCCGGCGATGAAGTTCTCGCGGCCGGTGCCGGAGCCGGTGGGCTCGTAGTTGATGGTGACGCCGCTGTTGGCGGTCTGGAACGCGGCGACCCAGGCCTCCTGAGCGGCGCCCTGCGACGACGCGCCGGTGGCCTTCAGCGTGCCCTCGAGGTTCGAGGCCGCGGGGGCGTCGGAGTTCTCGGCGGCGGGGGCTTCGTTCGCGGCGCAGCCTGCGAGTGCGAGGGCGGCGACAGCGCCGACGGCGCTGATACGAGCGATGCGGGTGATCTTCACTGTGGATCCGTTCGATCGGGGAATGTGTATGGCCCGGTGCAGGGCACACAGTGACGTTAGGAGGGCCGGTTAACGAGACTCTCCCCGACAGGTGAACGGGAGGTGAACGAGGTGGGGACAGTCGGAGCGGATCCCGCGCCCCCACTGGTCAGATCTTGGGTTCGTGGGTCTCGATCGAGATGATCCCCGACCCTGGATTGGTGGCCGACAGATGCACCACGCTGAACGCCGCGACGTTCAGAGCGCTGGCGCTGTCGATGTACGACCCGGGCAGGGTTCCGGTGGCGAGGGCGAGTTCCGACAGGATGCCGGGGAGCACCGGCCCGTGACTGCACAGCACCGTGGCCTTGCGGGAGCGCACCCGCCGGCCGATCACCGAACGCACGTCGGCGGCATCCGCCTCCCACGCGTCCTGACTGAGCTTCGGCGTCAGCCGGGCCATCCGGCCGAGCTTCCGCTCCAAAGGAGCCACGGTCTGCGCGCAGCGCACGGCATCGCTGGTGACGATCCGCTTCACACCGAAGGCGCGCAGGGGGCCGACGATCGCCTTCGCCTGCAGCAGGCCCTTGTCGGTGAGGGGCCGCGCGGCATCCGCCTCGTGCCAGTCGGAGCGCGACACGGCCTTCGCGTGCCGCAGGGCGATGACGGGGAAGGTGTGCAGCACGCCGTCGTCGACGAGACGGATGAAGTTGTCGAGGATCTCGACGTCGACCGGGTAGCTCAGGTGCTTGCGCGCCTTCTTCAGGCTCACCCACTCGACGCCCGAGATCTCGCCGTTCGGCACGAACGACGAGGCGCGGATCGCATCGTCCGTGGCCTCAGCGGCCCAGTAGTGCACGACCTTCTGCCGCTTCGGGCGCATCCAGTACTTGCTGACGCCGATCGGGACTCCGAGCGAGACCTTGATGCCCGTCTCCTCGCGCACCTCGCGCACGGCGGTCTCGGCGAGCATCTCGCCGGGGTCGACCTTGCCCTTCGGCAGGGTCACATCGCGATACTTCGTGCGATGGATGAGCAGCACCCTGAGCTTGTCGTCGACGAGACGCCAGACCACGGCGCCGGCCGCGTACACCGCCGAGTCGCTCATCGGATCGTGCGCTTGCTGCGACGACGCCGACGAGCCTGCACGCTCGCCATCGTGAGATCCTGCAGATCGACCAGGGGTGCTCCGTCGATCTCGGCGACGCGCTTCCATTCACCGCCCTCGGCCAGATGCCATGAGTTGGTGTGCGGATCCATAGCGAGATCGAACAGCGCGTGCAGCTCCTCCAGGTGCGCCGGCTCGCTCAGCCGCACCAGTGCCTCGACGCGGCGGTCGAGGTTGCGGTGCATCATGTCGGCGCTGCCGATGTAGACGATCGGCGACCCGTCGTTGTCGAACATGAACAGCCGGGAGTGCTCGAGGTAGCGGCCAAGGATGCTGCGCACCGTGATGTTGTCGCTCACGCCGGGCAGGTCCACGCGCAGGCTGCAGATGCCGCGCACCCACACATCGACCTTCACGCCCGCCATGCTCGCGCGGTAGAGGCCGTCGATGATCTCCTCGTCGACCATCGAGTTGACCTTGATCCGGATGCGGGCGGGCTTGCCCGCCTCGGCGTTGCGGCGCTCGGCGTCGATGTGCCGCAGCAGACCCTTGCGCAGGTGGCGTGGGGCGACGAGCAGGTGCTTGAACTTCTTCTCGATCGCGTAGCCGCTGAGCTCGTTGAACAGGCGCGTGAGGTCTTTGCCCACCTGCGGGTCGGCGGTGAACAGCCCGAAGTCCTCGTAGATGCGACTCGTCTTGGGGTTGTAGTTGCCCGTGCCGATGTGCGAGTAGTGGCGCAGCACCCCGTCTTCCTCGCGGATGACCAGGGCGAGCTTGCAGTGCGTCTTCAGACCCACCAGCCCGTACACCACGTGCACGCCGGCCTTCTCGAGCTTTCGGGCCCAGACGATGTTGTTGGCCTCATCGAAGCGCGCCTTGACCTCGACGAGAGCGAGCACCTGCTTGCCGGCCTCGGCCGCATCGATCAGGGCCTGCACGACGGGGCTGTCTCCGGAGGTGCGGTACAGCGTCTGCTTGATGGCGAGCACGTGGGGGTCGCGAGCCGCCTGCTCGAGGAAGGCCTGCACGCTCGTCGCGAAGGATTCGTAGGGGTGGTGCACGAGCACGTCGGACTTGCGGATCGACTGGAAGATGTCGGTGCGCTCGTTGCTGTCGCCGGGCTGGAACGCCACGGCCGTGGTCGGCAGGTGCGGCGGGTAGCGCAGGTCGGGACGGTTGATCCGGCCCAGGTCGAACAGTCCGCGCAGGTCGAGCGGGCCGGGAAGCCGGTAGACCTCCTGGTCGGTGATGTCGAGCTCCCTGATCAGCAGGTCGAGGGTGACCTCGTCCATGTCGTCGGTGATCTCGAGCCGGATCGGGGGTCCGAAGCGGCGGCGCAGCAGCTCGGCCTCGAGCGCCTGGATGAGGTTCTCGCTCTCGTCCTCCTCGATCTCGACGTCTTCGTTGCGGGTGAGGCGGAAGGCGTGGTGGTCGAGCACCTCCATGCCGGGGAACAGGTCGCCCAGGTGGTTGGCGATGAGCTCCTCGAGGCGGATGAAGCGGGTGATCTCGCTCGTGCCGGGCACTTCGACGAAGCGGGGCAGCATGGTCGGGACCTTGAGGCGGGCGAAGTCCTGCCGGCCGGTGCGGGCGTTGCGGATGCGGATGGCGAGGTTCAGCGACAGGCCCGAGATGTACGGGAACGGGTGCGCCGGGTCGACGGCGAGCGGCATGAGCACGGGGAACACCTGCGCCTGGAAGTACTCGCCGAGGGCGTCGCGCTCGGAGTCGGTGAGATCGTCCCACTCGGTGATCTCGATCCCGGCGTCGGCGAGGGCCGGGCGCACGAGGTCGGTCCACGCGGCGGCGTGACGCAGCTGCAGGGCATGAGCGTCGCGCGAGATGTCGGCGAGCACATCGGTCGGAGCCCGGCCGACGTTGGTCGGCACGGCGAGTCCCGTCAGGATGCGTCGTTTTAGGCCTGCGACCCTGACCATGAAGAACTCGTCGAGATTGCTGGCGAAGATCGCGAGGAAGTTCGCCCGCTCGAGCTCCGGCAGCGACGGGTCCTCGGCGAGCTCGAGCACGCGCTGGTTGAACGCCAGCCAGCTCAGCTCGCGGTCGTGGTAGCGGTGGTCGGGGAGCACCGCGTCAGGGGCCTCGTGCGCGTCGAAGTCGTCGTCCTCGGCATCCCCGAGGCCGGTGTCGACAAGGGCGGGTTCCATCATGGGGTACATCTTTGCACCCGCCGGTGACGGATACGTGAACTCAGTCCGCCGGGGCCGACGGCTCGTCGTGCAGATTGAAGCGGTATCCGACGTTCCGCACGGTTCCGATGATCTGCTCGGCCTCGCCGAGCTTCGCGCGCAGCCGCCGCACGTGCACGTCCACCGTGCGCGTGCCGCCGAAGTAGTCGTAGCCCCACACGTCGCTGAGCAGCTGCTCGCGGGTGAACACGCGGGACGGGTGAGTGGCGAGGAAGTGCAGCAGCTGGAACTCCTTGTAGGTGAGATCCAGGGGACGCCCGTGCAGGCGGGCCGAGTACGACTGCTCGTCGATCGTGATGCCGGACGCCTGCACGTGGGCGGGGGCTGCGGCATCCACTCGTGCCAGCGCGAGCCGCAGGCGGGCATCCACCTCTGCCGGACCGGCCGTGCACAGCAGCACGTCGTCGAACCCCCAGTCCGCCGCGATCGCGCTCATGCCTCCCTCGGTGACCACCAGCAGCACCGGCGCTTCGGTCGCGGCGGTGCGCAGCAGCCGGCAGGCCGCGCGCGCCGCGGCCAGGTCGCCGCGCGCGTCGACGAGCACGGCATCGGTCTCGGGCAGATCGAGAAGGCGTGCCGGGTCGAGCGGGTGGCGCCGGATGCTGTGCGGCAGCAGCTCGAGCGCAGGCAGGGCCGGGTCCCCGTCGGGGGCCGAGGTGAGTGCCAGCACGAGGACCACGGCTCAATGCTAGTGGCGCGGGCGCAGCTGATGACGGGATGCCGGATGCCGCAGGCGCGGCCGTTACGATGTCACCATGTCTGAACCGGCCCTCGCCCCGCGCAACGCCTTCCACGGCGTTGTGGCGGTCTGGATCGCCTCGCTGGTGGTCGCGGTCACGCTCGGCATCGTGCTGCCCGAGGAGTCGAGGGTGGGATGGCTGCTGATCGCCTTCGGCGGGATCGTGCTCGTCTCGTTCGGCGTCCAGCTCGCCTACGGGCGTGCGCAGGGCTTCATCGTGCGCATGGCCGGCAGTGTCGTCGGCGCGCTGGTGATCATGGGCCTGGTGTCGGCTGCCTTCGGCATCGCCGCGCTCGCGTCGGCCCTCTGACACCCGTTCCGCGGAGGGGTAGAGTGGACGGCATGGACCTCGTCGCGCTCGAATTCTTCTTCCTCGGCCTGCTGGGGCTTGCGAGCCTCGCGATCGCCTTCGTCTCCGGCGTCGTGCTCGTCAACCTGTTCCGCGGCCAGCGCTGATCCGACGCCGTCGTGATCGAGCTGCCCACCGATCTTCCGGCTGACCTCGCACCGCTGTCCTGGCTGCTCGGTGTCTGGGAGGGCACCGGCGTCATCGAGTACACGGCCGGCGAGCACCGTCACCAGGGCGAGTTCACGCACCGCGTGAGCTTCAGCCATGACGGCGGCCCCTTCCTGAACTACGCCGCATCCGCGTCCTTCCGCGGCGCCGACGGCATGGACGAGCCCGTCGCGCTGCTCGCGGAGACCGGCTTCTGGCGTCTCGCGCGTCCGCTCACCGACGCCGATCCCGGCCCTGCACTCCTCCCGCCGACCGCAGAGGCTGCGCCGCGCACGGTAGACGACGTCGAAGCGCTGCGCACCGATGACGGATTCCCGCTCCAGGTCTCGGTGACGCACTCCGACGGCACGCTCGAGCTGTATCTGGGTCGCATCGCCGGCCCGCGCATCGACATCGCCACCGACGCCGTCGTGCGCCCGGCCGAGAGCCGGCAGTACTCGGCCGCGACCCGCATGTACGGGCTGGTCGATGGGCATCTGCTCTGGGCGTGGGACATCACGGCCCTCGGCGAGAAGCTGAAGTCGCACGCCTCGGCGCGTCTGGCGAAGGTCTGACATGGCCGCGTTCGACGGCATCGCCGGCGCGGTGCGCGAGGGCGAGCTGATCCAGCACTTCGGCAACCCGCTCGTCGAGCAGCGCCGCCTGACATCCGGCGAGGCGATCGCGCCGATCACGGATCGCGTGCTGATCGAGGTCGCGGGCGACGACCGGCTCACCTGGCTCGACTCGATCACCTCCCAGTCCGTGGCACGGCTGCGTGCCGGCGACAGCACCGAACTGCTCGTGCTCGACCCGCAGGGCCGTGTCGAGCATGCGGCGGGCGTTCTCGAAGACGGCTCGTCGGTCTGGCTGATCGCCGACGAGGGCGACGCCGAGAAGCTCGCCGGATGGCTGCAGCGCATGGTGTTCCGCTCGCGCGTGACGGTGACCGTGCGCGCAGAGGCGGCACTGGTCGGCTTCTTCGCCGGCGGGTCCGCAGAGGCGCGCACCACGGCATCCGCTCCGCACGGCGTCCCGCTGATCTGGCGCGACCCGTGGGCGCACGTGCAGCCGGGCGGGCACCAGTACGCCGTCGCCTCCGGTCATCCGGCCGCCGACTACGCCTGGTGCATCGCCGTGGTCGACGACGCAGGCTCGCTGACCGGGCCCTTCGCCGGAGCGCTCGCCGCCGAGGCGCTGCGCATCGCCGCCTGGCGGCCCCGCTGGTCTCGCGAGGTCGACGACCGCAGCATCCCGCACGAGTCCGACTGGATCCGCAGTGCGGTGCACCTGAACAAGGGCTGCTACCGCGGGCAGGAGACGGTCGCCAAGGTGCACAACCTCGGGCATCCGCCTCGCCGGCTCGCTGCTCTGCTGCTCGACGGCAGCGACGTCGTCATGCCGTCGCCTGGCGACGCGGTGCTCGCGGGGGATGCCGAGGTCGGGCACATCACGTCGGTCGCCATGCACCATGAAGACGGCCCTATCGCGCTCGCGATGCTGTCGCGCCGTGCGCCGGTGGGCGAGCTGGTGGTGCGAGCGGGAGAGACGCTGATCGCCGCTGCTCAGCAGGTGATCGTGCCGGCCGACGCCGGCGCCACCGCTGACGTGCCGCGGCTCACGCGACTGTCGCGGCGACCGGCCGCAGAAGACCCGCGTCACACGCGCTGATCGTCGCCTCGGGGCCCGTCACGATGCGGGGGAGACGGTCGACCAGGGAACGGTGAGCTCGCCGAGGCGCCATCGCGTCCTGGTGCCCTGGATCGGGAGGCCCTGCGTCCTCAGGGCCGCCACGGCCGCGAGCCAGCGCTGCACGGGGCCGAAGGTCGAGAGGGGAGCGGCGCGCTCCCACTCGCGGTCGAGGGCGGTCAGCAGGTGGTGGATCCGCTCGCCGGGGACGTTGCGGTGGATGAGCGCCTTGGGCAGGCGCTCGGCCACGATCCCCGGATGCTCGAGGCCGGCCAGCCGCAGCGAGATCGTGAACGCGACGGGGGAGCCGTCGGAGGCCACGTCGACCCAGCTCGAGATGCGTCCGATCTCGTCACAGGTGCCCTCGAACAGCAGCCCCTCCGGCGCGAGTCGGGAGGCCACCTGGCGCCATGCATCGGCGACGTCGCCCTCGTCGTACTGCCGCAGCACGTTCATCGCCCTGATGACGGCGGGACGCCGCCGGTTCGGCACCGGCACCTCGAACCCGCCGCGCGCGAACGACACCGCGAGATCAGGGGCGAATGGAGTGCCGCCTGCGCGCACCTCCTCGAGCTGTCGCCGGGCTGTCGCGACGCGCTCCGGGTCGAGTTCGAGGCCGAGCACCTCGGCATCCGCCCGCACCCGACGCAGGCGCGTCGCCAGCTCGAACGCGGTGACGCCGCTGGCGCCGTAGCCCAGGTCGACGACGAGCGGATCGGATGCCCTGCGGAACGCCGCCGACGCCGCGATCCAGCGATCGTTCCGTCGCAGCCGGTTCGTCCCCGTCGTCCCTCGCGTCGGATTCCCCACAGGTGCGCTCATCTCCCTCATTCTTCCTCACTCCCTCCTCCTCGCTCATGCTTCACGCAAGCAGTCAAGGGCGGAGTGGTCTTGTCGGAATGAGCATTGGGGAGGAGCGAAGCGGAGGGGCCCCACTCTGCGAATGAAGACAAGGTCACGCAGCCCGTCACCCACCGCCAGGATCGATAAAGTGGAAGCCATGACGCGCACCCTGATCCTGCTCCGCCACGGCCAGAGCGAATGGAACGAGCTCAACCTCTTCACGGGATGGGTGGACGTCCGCCTGACCGAACAGGGCAAGGCCGAGGCCCGTCGCGGCGGCGAGCTGCTGGCCGAGTCGGGGCTGCTGCCCGACGTGCTGCACACCTCGCTGCTGAGCCGTGCGATCCAGACCGCGAACATCGCCCTCGATGCGGCCGATCGCCTGTGGATCCCGGTCACGCGCTCGTGGCGTCTCAACGAGCGTCACTACGGCGCCCTGCAGGGCAAGGACAAGGCGCAGACGCTCGAGGAGTTCGGTCCTGAGCAGTTCCAGCTGTGGCGCCGCTCGTTCGATGTGCCGCCGCCCGTGCTGGCCGACGACAGCGAGTTCAGCCAGGTGAACGACCCTCGGTACGCGGGCATCGACGGCGAGGTCCCGCGCACGGAGTCGCTCAAGCTCGTCATCGACCGTCTGCTGCCGTACTGGAACGACGCGATCGTGCCCGACCTCGCGGCGGGCAAGACGGTGCTGGTCACCGCGCACGGCAACTCGCTGCGCGGCCTGGTGAAGCACCTCGAGGGCATCAGCGATGACGACATCGCCGCGCTGAACATCCCCACGGGCATCCCGCTGGTGTACGAGCTCGACGAGAACAACGTGCCGACCGGTCCGAGCCGCTACCTCGATCCCGAGGCCGCCGCTGCCGGCGCCGCCGCGGTCGCCGCGCAGGGAAAGAAGTAACACCCCCGCTCACGCCGAGACCCCGTGCCGCAGTCCTTGCAGCACGGGGTCTCGTCGTTCAGCGGGTGCCGGCGAGGATCGGGGCCGGCTCCTGCGCTCAGAGTGCGGGGGAAGCGGGCGGCGTGGGCGCCGACTGCGCCTCGGCCGCCAGAGCGATGTCCTCCTCGTGCACGGCCCAGTCGCCGGTGGACAGGTAGACGACCTTCTTGGCGACGGCGACCGCGTGGTCGGCGAAGCGCTCGTGGTAGCGGCTGGCGAGGGTGGCGTCGACGGTGGCCGTCGCCTCGCCCTTCCAGTTGTCGCTGAGCACCTTCTCGAACACACTGGCGTGCAGCTCGTCGACGTCGTCGTCTGCATTGCGGATCTCGTCGGCGAAGCGCAGGTCCTGGGTGCGCAGCAGCTCGGCGAGCGTGCCGGCGATCTGCACGTCGAGCTCGCCCATGCGGCGAAAGGTGCCCTTGAGCCCCTTGGGCACGGCGCGCTCGGGGAAGCGGAGGCGCGCGAGCTGCGCGATGTGCTCGGCCATGTCGCCCATGCGCTCGAGCGAAGCGCTCACGCGCAGTGCGGTGATGACGATGCGCAGGTCGCGGGCGACCGGCTGCTGGCGGGCGAGGATCTCGATGGCCTGCTCGTCGAGTGAGACCGCGAGCTCGTCGATCTTGGCGTCGTCGGCGATGACCTCCTCGGCCAGCGCGACGTCGCTCTCGGCGAACGCCGTGGTGGCCTTCTGGATCGCGACCGTGACCAGGTCTGCGATCTCGGCGAGGCGCGACTGCAGCTCTTCGAGGGACTGGTGGAAGACTTCGCGCATGTCGGCGCAACCTTTCGTCGGGGGTTCGGCACGCATGCCGAGGGGCACGCGCTCACGCGGCCGGAACGATTGTCCGGGGCGAAGGTTAACAAACGGTGCCGGGAACGTGAATACTAGCCCTTCCGCCGCATGACCACGCGGTGTACGTCTGGTGGCCGGCGCGCAGACCCCTACTGTTGAGGCATGGACTCCGCTCAGCTCGCGCTGTTCGCGCTCGCCGTCGGCGCACTGATCGGCGCCGGCGCAGTGCTGCTGGTCAGCTGGGCGTATCGCGTGCGGGCGATCGCTCTGCAGGAGACCTCGACGACCATCCCGGAGGGCGTCGCCGACGTGCTGGCGGGGATGGACGACGCCGCGTGCGTGCTCGACGCCTCCGGCCTCGTGGTCGCGACGTCGAACGCGGCGACGCGCTTCGGCATCCGCACGGGAGCCGTGCTCGAGAACGTGGAGCTTCGTCGTCTCGTGCGCGGCGTGCGCGACAGTGGAGCCAGTGCGACCGAGACCCTCCGTCTCACGGGCGGCGCGTCGCTCGATCCGCGTCTGGTCTCGGCCCGTGCGAGCTCGGTCGGCCCGCAGCTGACGCTGCTGATCATCCGCGACGTCACCGAGCGCGAGCGCCTCGACCAGATGCGCACCGACTTCGTGTCGAACACCAGCCATGAGCTGAAGACCCCCGTGGCGTCGGTCAGCCTGCTGGCCGAGGCCATCGAATCCGCCGCGGACGACCCCGATCAGGTGCGCATCTTCGCCGCGCGCATCACGGCCGAGGCAGCCAGGCTGGCACAGCTCACCGGCCGCATCCTCAGCCTGTCGCGCCTTCAGGCCGCCGAGAGCCTGTCGCAGGTCGAGCCGGTCGCGATCGACGAGGTCGTCGCCGCGTCCATCGAGGCGCATTCCGTGCAGGCGGACTCCGCCGGGGTCGAGCTCAGCCGCGGGGGCGAGCGGGGGGTCTGGGTGCGCGGCGACGCTCAGGTGCTGATCGAGGCGGTCGGCAACCTGATCGCGAACGCGATCGTGTACTCGCCCAGGGGCTCGCGCGTGGGCGTCGGGGTGAAGGTCGAGGGCGATGTGGTCGAGATCGCCGTCACCGATCAGGGCATCGGGATCTCGGATGCCGATCGCGAGCGCATCTTCGAGCGGTTCTACCGCGCGGATGAGGCCCGCTCGCGCCGCACGGGAGGCACGGGCCTCGGGCTGTCGATCGTCAAGCATGCGACGCAGCGGCACGGCGGCGAGGTGCGCGTGTGGTCGCGGCCCGGCCGCGGATCGACGTTCACGATGCGGCTGCCGCGAGCCGGCGCGCCCGAAGCCGGTGCAGACAAGAAGTCCAAGAGGAAGAACAAGAAGAAGCGCCCGAATGCGGATGCCCGCAGACGCGACGCTCGAAACGGAGAGTTCGCATGACCCGCATCCTGCTCGTCGAGGATGAGCCCGATCTGGCCGACCCCCTCGCCTACCTCCTGCGGCGCGAGGGCTACGAGGTCGAGATCTGCGAGGACGGACCCGGCGCGCTGACCGCGTTCCGGGAGCGCGGCGCCGACATCATCCTGCTCGACCTCATGCTTCCCGGTATGGCGGGCACCGAGGTGTGCCGTCAGGTGCGGCAGACGTCGAGCGTTCCCATCATCATGCTCACCGCGAAGGACTCCGAGGTCGACATCGTGGTGGGGCTCGAGCTCGGCGCCGATGACTACATCACCAAGCCGTACTCGTCGCGCGAGCTCCTCGCGCGCATGCGCGCCGTGCTGCGCCGTGTCGTGCAGGCCGAGGCCGAGGTCGACGAGCGCGTGCTCGAGGGAGGGCGTGTGACCCTCGACATCGACCGCCACACGGTCGCCGTGGACGGCTCTGAGATCAACATGCCGCTGAAGGAGTTCGAGCTGCTCGAGGTGCTGATGCGCAACGCCGGTCGCGTGCTCACCCGCGGTCAGCTGATCGACCGCGTCTGGGGCAGCGACTACTTCGGAGACACCAAGACGCTCGACGTGCACATCAAGCGGATCCGCTCGCGCATCGAGCAGAACCCCGGCGACCCCGTGATGCTCGTGACCGTCCGCGGGCTCGGCTACCGTTTCGAGGGCTGATCAGCCCGGATGCAGAAGAGGCCGGCTCCCTCGGGAGCCGGCCTCTTCGTGTTCGCGGTCGTGCCGCGGAGAGTCAGGATTCGCTGTCGGACGACTCGGCAGCCGGCACGAGGTCGGCGTACTGGGGCAGCGAGCCGTCGAGCACGGGCACCTCGGCGGGCACGGCCTCGCCGTCGCCCGAGACGATCAGCACCTCGACCGTGGCGCCGGGCTTGGTGTCGAGGTTCTCGATGCGCAGCGGCATCTCGTCGGCGCCGAGGCTGACGCGCTCTTCGCTGGGGACGCGCACCGAGAGCTGCTCGCCCGCGACGTCGATGTCGACGCTGGTGGTCTTCGAGCCCTGGTTGACGAACGCGCCGACCAGGTTGCCGACGCCGCCGTCCTCGGTGGTGACCACGAACACGTTGCGCGCGACGACGTCGCCGCCGGTCTCGTCGATGTTCACGCCGTCGGAGGCGGAGTAGGGGTTCGTCGTCGCCTGATGCGTGATGAAGGTGCATCCGGTCGTGCCGAGCGCGAGGGCCGAGCCCAGGGCGATGGCGGCGACGAGGCGCGGAGCGATGGACGCAGCAGAGCGCGAGTTCACGGATCCTCCTGAGGTGCGACGGGTGTCCTGGTTCAGTCTAGTGGGTCGAGGGGCGGGAACGCGGACGGATGCCGTGGCGGGGTGGATCGGCGCGAACCTTACTGCATATCCGCTGTGGTATCCTGGAGATTGCCGAAAGGACACGTTTTTATGCTTTTTGAGGTTGGCGAAACCGTCGTCTATCCGCACCACGGAGCCGCGACGATCATCGAGGTCAAGGACCGCGTGATCAAGGGGGAGACCAAGAAGTACCTGAAGCTCAACGTCACGCAGGGTGATCTCATCATCGAGGTTCCTGCCGAGAATGTCGACCTGGTCGGCGTTCGCGACGTGATCGGCAAGGAGGGGCTCGAGAACGTCTTCGAGGTGCTGCGCGCCCCGTTCACGGAAGAGCCCACCAACTGGTCGCGCCGGTACAAGGCGAACCTGGAGAAGCTCGCTTCGGGCGATGTGATCAAGGTGAGCGAGGTCGTGCGCGACCTGTGGCGCCGCGATCAGGACCGCGGGCTCTCCGCGGGCGAGAAGCGCATGCTCGCCAAGGCCCGTCAGATCCTCGTGTCGGAGCTCGCTCTGGCCGAGAAGATCGACGAGGACAAGGCCGGCGCGCTGCTCGACGAGGTGCTCGCCTCCTGACGAGTGCGTCTGACGACGAGAATCGCGAAGAGGGTGGATGCCATCGGCATCCGCCCTCTTCGCGTCTTCGGCGCCGGAGTGGGTAGCGTGAGAGCGTGACTGCGCACTCGACTCCAGACACCGCGATCATCGTCGTCGCCGCCGGATCAGGCACGCGCCTCGCCGCCGGTGCCCCCAAGGCCCTCGTCGACATCGATGGCCGCACGGTGCTGCGCCACGCGCTCGACGGCGTGTTCGCCGCGGGACCCATGCAGGTCGTCGTCGTCGCCCCGGCGGGCGGCGAGCAGCAGGTCGAGGCCGAGGTCAGGGCATCCGCCGGCGAACGCCGCCACCTCGCCTCGGTCGTGACCGGGGGAGCCACCAGGCAGCAGTCGGTCGCCGCAGGACTGGAAGCCCTGTACGACGGCATCCGGACCGTGCTGGTGCACGATGCCGCGCGCGCCCTCACCCCGCCCGCGCAGATCGCCGCGGTCGCCGCCGCGGTGGCGCATGCCGGCGTCATCCCCGCCCTGCCCGTGGTCGACACGCTCAAGCAGGTCGACGGCGACGAGATCACCGGGCCGGTCGACCGCTCGGTGCTCGCGGCCGCGCAGACTCCGCAGGGCTTCCCACGCGGCGCCCTTCAGGAGGCGTACGCGGCCGCGATCGCATCCGGCGAGGAGCACACCGACGATGCCGCGCTCTTCGCGGCGGCAGGCGGCGCCGTGCGCCGGATCGACGGTTCCGAGCGCGCGTTCAAGATCACCACGCCGGCCGACCTCGAGCGCGCCCGGACGCTGCTCGCCGACCGCAGTGCGGTGCCCGTGCTGCCCCGCATCGGCGTCGGCACCGATGTGCACGCGTTCGGGGGCGAGGGCGACCTGTGGCTCGCAGGGCTCGAATGGCCGGGCGAGCAGCCGCTGTCGGGGCACTCCGACGGAGACGCGGTCGCGCACGCGATCGTCGATGCGCTGCTGGGCGCCGCGGGTCTCGGTGACATCGGGCAGCACTTCGGCACCGCGCACCCCGAGTACGCGGGTGCGCACGCCGAGGTGTTCCTGGGCCGCACCGCAGAGATGCTGGCGCAGGCCGGGTTCGCGATCGGCAACGTCTCCGTGCAGATCAAGGGCAATCGCCCGCGCTTCAGCGGGCGCAGAGCCGAAGCCGAGCAGGCGCTCTCGGCTGCCCTCGGCGGCGCATCCGTCTCGGTCTCGGCGACCACGACCGACGGGCTCGGTTTCACCGGCCGCGGCGAGGGCATCGCGGTCACCGCCGTGGCGCTCATCCACCCTCTCGGCTAGAGCGGCCGACGCCCAGGTGCGGCCCGCGCCGCCCCGGTAGTCTTGTGCGGTGACGATCCGCCTGTACGACACCCGCGAGCAGCAGCTGCGCGACTTCGTTCCGCTCGACCCCTCGAACGTGACGATGTACGTCTGCGGACCCACTGTGCAGTCCGGCCCTCACATCGGGCACGTCCGTGCCGCCCTGAGCTTCGACCTGCTGCGCCGCTGGCTCGAGCACCGCTACGGCCGCGTGACCTTCGTGCGCAACGTCACCGACATCGAAGACAAGGTGCTCGCCAACGCGACCGATGCCGAGCCGTGGTGGGCGCTCGCCTACCGCATGGAGCAGGAGTTCTCGACGGCGTATGCCGCGGTGGGCATCCTGCCCCCGACCTACGAGCCGCGAGCCACCGGGTTCATCCCACAGATGCACGACCTGATCTCGTCGCTCATCGAGCGCGGGCACGCGTACGCGGCGCCGGACGGATCCGGAGACGTGTACTTCGACGTGCGCTCCTGGCCTGAGTACGGCGCGCTCACGCGTCAGTCGGTCGACGCCATGGAGGCGGCCGCCGACGCCGACCCCCGCGGCAAGCGCAACCCGCAGGACTTCGCACTGTGGAAGGGCGCGAAGGCCGATGAGCAGCCGGACGCCGTCTGGGACTCGCCGTGGGGCCGCGGTCGCCCCGGCTGGCACATCGAGTGCTCGGCCATGGCGAAGCGATACCTCGGAGCCGAGTTCGACATCCACGGCGGCGGACTCGACCTGCGGTTCCCGCACCACGAGAACGAGCTCGCCCAGTCGACCGCGGCCGGCGACGGCTTCGCGCGCTACTGGGTGCACAACGGTCTCGTCACCGTCGGCGGCCAGAAGATGTCGAAGTCGCTGGGCAACTTCATCCTGGCGTCGCAGATGCTGGATGAGATCGACCCCCTCGTGGCGCGCTACGCGCTCGCGGCCGCGCACTACCGCTCCAGCCTCGACCTCACCGAGTCGTCGTTCGCTGAAGCCGAGGCCGCGATGGGGCGCATCCGGTCGTTCCTCGAGCGCGAGGCACGACTGCCTCGCGAGTTCGCGTGGTCTGCCGAACGGCCGGCAGAAGGCGAAGACCCGGAGCTCGAGATGCTCCCCGCAGGCTTCGTGTCGGCTATGGACGACGACCTCGGTGTGCCGCAGGCGCTCGCCGTGCTGCACGAGACGGTGCGATCGGGCAACACGATGCTCGACGCCGGCGAGACGGCCGGCGCGCAGCTGGCGGCCATGCAGGTGCGCGAGATGGCGGGCATCCTCGGGATCGATCCGCTCGCATCGGAGTGGGAGCCTGCGGGCGGCGGAGCCGAGGCATCCGCCCTCGACGCGCTCGTGCAGACGATGATCACCCAGCGCGCGCAGGCGCGCGCTGACAAGGACTGGGCCGCAGCAGATCGCATCCGCGATGCGATCGCTGCGGCAGGAATCACTCTGGAGGACACTCCGGACGGAACGCATTGGAGTATCGATGGCTAAGCCTGGACGCCCGGGAGCGGGCAACAGCAAGAAGAAGGGTGCCTCGAAGGGCACCGGCGGCCTCGGCCGCAAGGCGCTCGAGGGCCGGGGCCCCACGCCCAAGGCCGAAGACCGCAGCTGGCACGTCGCCGGCAAGCGCAAGGCGGCTCAGGAGCGCTTCGCCGCCGCCGGCGGCAAGGGAAAGCCGGGCGGGCAGAAGCCTCAGGGCCGCGACATGAACCGTCAGGCCCGCAGCAAGTCCACCGACGACACCGAGACCGTCACCGGACGCAACTCGGTGCTCGAGGCGCTGCGCACCAAGATCCCCGCGACGACGTTCTACATCGCGCAGCGTGTCGAGATGGACGACCGCGTCAAGGAGATGCTGGCGATCGCCCGGCACCGGGAGATCCCCGTGCTCGAGGTCACCCGTCAGGAGCTCGACCGCATGGCAGGCTTCGACGGCGTGCACCAGGGCGTCGCGCTGAAGGTGCCGCCGTACGAGTACGCGCACCCGCAGGATCTGCTCGAGCAGGTCATCGACCGCGGTCAGACGCCGCTGTTCGTCGCCCTCGACGGCATCACCGACCCCCGCAACCTCGGTGCGATCATCCGCTCGACGGCCGCCTTCGGCGGTCACGGCATCATCCTGCCGCAGCGCCGCTCGGCGAGCGTGAACTCCGCCGCCTGGAAGACCAGTGCCGGAGCCGCCGCCCGTCTGCCCGTCGCACTCGCCGCGAACCTGACCACCCTGCTGAAGGAGTTCAAGAAGCAGGGCGTCTTCGTGCTCGGGCTCGACGGCGGGGGAGACGTCGCGCTTCCGGCGCTCGAGCTCGCCGACCGTCCCGTCGTGATCGTCGTCGGATCCGAGGGCAAGGGCCTCTCGCGCCTCGTCACCGAGACCTGCGACCAGATCGTGTCGATCCCGATCTCGTCGGCCACCGAGTCGCTGAACGCGGGCATCGCGGCGTCGGTCGCGCTGTATCAGGTCGCGACCATGCGGGGGGCTGCGGAATAACACGCGCCCCTGCGCGACTTGTACCGGACGTACCGTCAGGCAACCGGAAGGAAGCGCATGTCTCGCATCGTCGTCATCGGAGGAACCGGCTACGCCGGATCGCACATCGCCCGCGAGGCGGTGAGTCGCGGTCATGAGGTGACCGTGATCTCGCGCTCGACTCCGGATGCCCCTCTCGACGGCGCTCGGTACGTGCAGGGCTCCGTGCTCGACCTCGACGGGCTCGGCGACGTGTTCGACGGCGCGGATGCCGTGGTCTCGGCGCTCTCGCCGCGCGGTGACATGGAGAACGCGGTCATCCCTGCGCTGCGCGCCCTTGCAGACAAGCTGACCGGCACCCCGACGCGCCTCGGCGTCGTCGGCGGCGCCGGCGGCAGCCTCGTCGCCCCCGGCGGCCCCCGTCTGTTCGATCAGGGATTCCCCGAGGAGTACAAGCACGAGGCGCAGGTCGGCATCGACTCGCTCGAGCTGCTGCAGCAGAGCGACGAGGGCCTCGACTGGTTCTTCATCCACCCCGCCGAGGTCTTCGGACCGTGGGCCGAGGGGGAGCGCACCGGTCGGTACCGCGACGGCGGCGACGTGCTCGTGCGGGATGCCGACGGCAACTCCACCATCTCCGGCGCCGACTTCGCGATCGCCGTCGTCGATGAGATCGAGCAGCCGAAGCACCGCCGCGGCCGCTTCACCGTCGGCTACTGATCCCCACGCCCGACGGCTGGCGCGGCGCTAGACCAGGTCGCGCCAGTCGATCGAGGCCGTGTCGTCCGACACCTCGACCGACCCGGTGACGACGGGCAGGCCCATGGTCTCGGTCGGCGGTCCCATGATGGTGGCCTCATCGCGGCGGTGACGCAGCACATCGTTGATGTAGCTCGTGAGCACCTCGGCGAGCGGCACCGACCGCGACTGCGCCTGCGACAGGTACCACCGGTGCTCGAGCACCTGGTGGTACACCTCGGCGGGCTCGAGCTTCGCGCGCAGGTCGTACGGGATCGCGCGCACCACGGGTTCGAACACCCGGGTGAGCCACTCGTGCGCGTACATCTCCTCGTCGGCCCATACCTTGGTCGAGCGCACCCGGAACTCGTCGAGATCGTTGAGCAGGCGCCGAGCCTGGTTCTCCTCGACGTCGAGGCCGGTGAGCCTGATCAGCCGGCGCTGGTGATGACCGGCGTCGACCACCTTCGGCTGGATGCGCACCGAGGTGCCGTCAGGGGTGGTCACCATCGACATCTCATCGATGTCGAACCCGAGGGCGTTGAGCTTCTCGACGCGCTCGGTGATGCGCCAGGTCTCACCGGTCGGGAACGACTCCTCATCGGTCAGCTCGGCCCACAGGGAGCGGTAGGACGAGACGATGCCGTCGGCGATCTCGAGGGCATCGAGACCGCGCTCCAGCCGGCCTCCCGCCGCGAGGTCCATGATCTCTCCGGCGATGTTGGTGCGGGCGAGGTCGAGATCGTAGGCCCGTTGACCGTCGGTGAGCCCCTCTTCGTGAAGCTCTCCTGTCTCCGCATCGACCAGGTACGCGGCGAAGGCTCCCGCGTCGCGGCGGAACAGCGTGTTCGACAATGACACGTCGCCCCAGTAGAACCCCACGTTGTGCAGCCGGACGAGCAGCAGCGCCAGGGCGTCGACCAGGCGCGTCGCCGTGTCAGGGCGCAGCACCTGCGTGAACAGCGCGCGGTAGGGCATCGAGAACCGCAGGTGCGAGGTGACGAGCGCCGCGGGCAGCGGCTTGCCGTCGGCATCCTGCCTTCCGGCGATCACGGCGACGCGGCTGACGCAGGGGACATCCAGGCGGCCCAGATTGCCGAGCATGTCGTACTCGCGCTGCGCCATCTCGGCCGTCGTCTCCTTCACGGCGACGACGCGGCCCGACAGGTCGGCGAAGCGCACGAGGTGCCGCGAGAGGCCCTTCGGCAGCGAGACGATGTGCTCCGACGGCCACTTGCCGAGCGGCGTCGACCAGGGCAGGCCGAGCAGGCCGGGGTCGATCGAGCTGGCGGTGATGCGCAGCGACTCCTGCATGATTCCTCCGGAAACACCGCGGCGCGGGAGACCGAGATGGTCGCCCGCGCCGCGTGTGATGATTCGTCAGGCCGAGACGACCGGCTTGTCGTTGAGGCGCTCGCCCGACTCGAGGTCGAAGGCGTGCACGTGACCGGGGTTGGCGGCCAGGGTGACCGTCTCGCCGGCGTTGGGGTGGTTGCGGCCGTCGACGCGCGCGACGATGTCGGTGCGCTTGCCGTTGATGTCGGTGTGGCCGTACAGGTAGCCGTCGGCGCCCAGCTCCTCGACGAGGTCGACGACGACCGAGAGGCCCTTGCCGTCGGCGGGACCGACGGTGATGTCCTCGGGGCGCACGCCGACCGTGACCTGGCTGCCGGTGGCACGGCCGACGGTGTCGCGGTCGAGCGGCACGATCTCGCTGCCGAACTGCACACCGCCGTCGGCGAGGTCAGCGGCGAAGAGGTTCATGGCAGGCGAGCCGATGAAGCCGGCGACGAAGACGTTGTTCGGCTTCTCGTACAGGTCGCGCGGGGTGCCGACCTGCTGCAGCAGACCGTCCTTGAGCACCGCGATGCGGTCGCCCATGGTGAGGGCCTCGGTCTGGTCGTGCGTGACGTAGACCGTGGTGACGCCGAGGCGGCGCTGCAGCGAGGCGATCTGGGTGCGCGTCTGCACACGCAGCTTCGCGTCGAGGTTCGACAGCGGCTCGTCCATGAGGAACACCTGGGGCTGACGCACGATGGCGCGCCCCATGGCGACACGCTGACGCTGACCACCCGAGAGGGCCTTCGGCTTGCGGTTCAGGTACTCCTCGAGGTCGAGGAGCTTGGCGGCCTCGAGAACGCGGCTGGCGCGCTCCTCCTTGCCGACGCCGGCGATCTTGAGCGCGAAGCCCATGTTCTCGGCCACGGTCATGTGCGGGTACAGCGCGTAGTTCTGGAACACCATCGCGATGTCGCGGTCCTTCGGCGGCACGTCGGTGACGTCGCGGTCGCCGATGAGGATGCGGCCGCCGTTGACCTCTTCGAGGCCGGCGAGCATGCGCAGCGAGGTGGACTTTCCGCAGCCGGACGGGCCGACGAGAACGAGGAATTCGCCGTCGGCGATCTCGATGTTCAGCTTGTCGACAGCCGGACGGGTTCCGCCGGGGTACAGGCGGGTGGCGTCGTCGAACGTAACGGTGGCCATGGTTTCTCCTTCACCGGCAGGTACGTGCCGGACGATCCTTCGTGATGGAAGCGGCGGGCGCTGCCCGCCGTGACCCGCCATCGGGTCGGGATCAGTATGGCACGGCCGGGCGCGTCTGGGTATTTCTCAGACTGCCTCGTTAGCATCGAATCCGGTCGCCGCAGGCTCTGCACGCTTCGCGGCCGAGGGATCCCCCGGTCCCACCCGATGCTTCAGAACACACCCGATCTTCAAGAAGGAACGATGTCGAGCGACGAAACGCCGAACGTCCCCGCCGCTCGCAATTCCCGCGAAGCGGTGCGCGAGAAGGCTCAGCAGGTGCACGCGCAGCAGTCGCGGGCACGGCTGGTGCGACGCCTCATCATCGGACTCGTCGCGATCCTCGCCGTCGGCTCGATCGGCGCCGCCGTGGCGTACGCGGTCAGCTCGTCGATCTCGAAGCCGCAGCTCAGCCCCAGCGGGATGCCCGGCGACGGCGTCACCGTGAGCGAGATCGCCGCGACCCCGGCTGGCACCGAACCGTCGCCGGCGCCGTCTGCGACCGCCACCGAGGCCGGCGAGGCGGCCACGCCGTCCCCTTCGCCGTCTGCCACGGCCGGGGCGAAGTCCACCGAGATCCACATCTACGTCGATTACCTGTCTGCCGGCGCTGCGGAGTTCGAGCGCGCGAATGCGCGTCAGCTCGCCGGCTGGATCTCCGAGGGTGCGGTCACCGTCACCTACCACCCGGTCGCGCTGCTCACCGCGAGCTCGAACGGCACGAAGTACTCGCTTCGCGCCGCTGCCGCCGCGGCGTGCGTGGCGACCTACGCGCCCGGCAGCTTCTACGACTACAACCACGAGCTGCTCACCGATCAGCCCGAGGCCGACAGCGACGGGCGCACCGACGCCGACCTCGCCGACCTCGCGGTCGCGGTCGGGGTGTCGGATGCCAAGAAGGTGCGCGCGTGCATCGAGGACCAGGACTTCGTGTCGTGGGCGAAGGACGCGACCGACCGGGCGCTCGAGGGCCCGCTGCCCGGCACCGACGACCTGAAGCTGAACAACGAGGCGCTCATCCTCGTCGGCGGCAAGTCGTACGTGGGCGCTCTCGACGACCCGGCGGAGTTCTCGCAGTTCGTGCTGACGATCGCCAGCGGCGAGTCCCTCGGCTCCGCCAAGCCGACTCCGACCCCGGTGCCGACTCCGAGCGCGACCACCACCCCCGCATCCTGACCCGGTGCAGGCATGCCGCACGCCGTCGGTATGCTTGTGACGGTCCGCCGACTTGGCGCAATTGGTAGCGCACCGTACTTGTAATACGGGGGTTACGGGTTCGAGTCCCGTAGTCGGCTCCACGAGAGAGGCCCGTGTTCCCTGGGGAACACGGGCCTCCGTCTCGTTCAGGGGTCGGACGTCAGGGCCTCACGGGCGGCTGAGTCGGCCAGCCGTCGATGAGGCCGGTGTCGACCTGATATCCGACGTAGTCGTAGTGCGGGATGCCGTGCCAGACCATCGGATCGACGCTCCAGACGCTGCCGTCGGCGATCCCGCCGAGCAGTGCCTCGACGCCGACGACGTTCTGCTTGATCGCCTTGCCGCGGCTCTTCTGGCCGATGGAGCCGCCGTAGGTCTCGAAGAACACCATCGGGTGGCTGTGCCCGGTCGGGTTGAGCCCGTTGTAGTTCAGACCCAGCATCACGGCCGACGAGACGCCGCCCTTGATGTCGATCTCGCGGTACCCGCTGCCGGCGCTGCCGACGCTGTAGCGGTCGGCGTTCACGTAGCCGTAGCGCTGCAGCGCCGTGTACACGTGCCCCTGCAGCTGACGCGTCTTCACGTCGTACTCGCCGCCTCGTACACCGGGAAGGGTGGGGCCGCTCGGTGCGAGCGAGATGCCGAGAGACATGGTGATGGGCTCGTCGGAGTCGTCGTACTTCAGGCCCTGGTGGTGGATGTCGAGGCCGACGTCGGGCCTCACGCTCGCCCAGTAGGAGTACCAGGCCAGCGACTCCTTCGCCGCGAAGCCGGTCGGCGACCAGTCGCGGTTGAGGTCGATGCGCCTGCCGTCCTCGAGCACGGTGTGACGGATGTAGAGCTCGGATCCGTCGGGGTTGTACATGGGGATCACGTGCAGGGTCAGCTTCTCGCGCACGGCCTTCCACAGCGGCGACCCGCTGCTGCCGGCGTTGCGGAGCACGTCGAGCAGCACGTCGGGGCCGTAGGGCTCGTTGCCGTGGATGCGGCCCTGCAGCCACACCTTCGTGGGGCCCGTGCCCACGGTGGCGACGTACAGCTCGCGGCCTGCTTCGCTGCGGCCGAAGCCGAGGCTCGAGAGCGTCTTGACCTGCACGGCGCCCTTCGAGGTGCGCTGGATGTCGGAGAGCGACTTCTGCACGTCGGCATAGGTGAGAAGCGCCGCGCGCGGCACCTGCTCACCGGGTTCGGGGAAGCTGCCGGCGGCGGATGCCGACTGGCCGGCGAGCAGGGGAAGCGCTGCAGCCAGCGGCATGGCCGCGAGCACCTGACGGCGAGTGAGGGTGAACGGGGGGCGTGTTTCGTGCATCACTTGCTCCTGTGTCGTCGTTGACTGGGGATGTGGTCAGTGTGGCAGTGACCCCGCGACGGAGCAATCGTTTTCCCGAGTTCGGGCGCGATGCGATCAGAACAGCGTCTGCGCGCCCTTGTCGTCGGAGCGGGGGACCGCGGCGACGCGCTCGTCGAGGTCGGCCGCCGCGAGCAGGGCCTCGTCGATGAGCTCCCGCGTGGGTTCGCCGGTGAGCCACTCGTCGGCGAACGAGGTGGGGATCAGCACGGGCATCCGGTCGTGGATGTTCGCCAGGTGCGGGGGAGCGGGGCGCATCACGATCGAGTAGCAGGTGACCCACTCGCCGTCGGGCGTGCGGCCCCGCTGTGTCACGGCCGCCATCCCGAACAGCAGCCCCCGGCCGAGACCGAACTCGTGCCAGACGCGATCCGGCTTCTGCATCTCGTACCAGCCGGTCGACGGCACGAGCGCTCGGCTGCGCAACCCGCCCGGCCTGTCCTGCAGCCGCTCCGATCGGGTGTTGATCGAGGGGAACCGCGCCGGCTGCCCGTCGACGAGATACCCCCACCAGGCCGGTTCGAGCACGGCAGCGCCGTCGTGAGCCGTCACGAGCGGATTGAGGTTGCGCAGATTCTTCCCGGTGGGGCGCAGCGTCTCGCCCGCATTCTGCTCGGCCCACGACCGCAGGCCCTCGAGCACCGCGTCATCGGCCTCGGCCAGCAGTTCGGCGTCGGTGAATCGAGGATCAAGTCCGTAGCTCGCGCACATGCCGCCAGGGTAGTCGCGGCCGCAGACACCGGATAGGCCCTGGCGCCGGTAGCCTGGAGCGAGTGACCTCCAACCGCCCGCTGCCGACCTGGGTCGCCCTGGGCGGCGCCGTATCGATCGGCGCGATGACGGCCGTGCAGGCCCGCATCAACGGCGTGCTCGGCGTCCGCATCGATGACGGCATCGTCGCCGGCCTCATCTCCTTCGCCGTCGGACTCGTCTTCCTCATCGTCGTCGTCCTCGCCATGCCGTCGGGGCGAGCGGGCGCCGCGCGGCTCCTCTCGGGCATCCGCACCCGCACCATCCCGTTCTGGATGCTGCTCGGCGGCACCTGCGGTGCGCTCACCGTCACCACGCAGGGGCTGGTCGCCGGCGTGCTCGGGGTCTCGCTGTTCACCGTCGGCGTCGTCGCCGGACAGACGCTGCACGGGCTGCTGCTCGATCGCGTCGGCGTCGGCCCCTCGGGCGTCGTGGCCGTCACTCCGGGGCGCATCATCGGCGGCGCCCTCGCACTCGTCGCGGTGGGCATCTCGCTGGGCGGCGACGTGCTGGCGAACGCGCCGCTGTGGCTGCTGCTCCTGCCGTTCGCCGCAGGCGCGGGCATCGCCTGGCAGGCCGCCGCGAACGGCCGCCTCGCCCGCCGTGTCGCGTCGCCGCTGACGGCGACGCTGATGAGCTTCATCGCGGGCACCGTGGTGCTGCTGGCCGGTGCCGGCGTCAGCATCCTCACCCGAGGGATGCCGGGGGCACCGCCTGCCGAGCCGTGGCTGTACCTGGGCGGCCTTCTCGGCTTCGCCTACATCCTGCTCGGCGCGTGGCTCGTGCCGTACACCGGGGTGCTGCTGCTCGGGCTCGGCAGCGTGCTCGGACAGCTCGTGACCTCGGTCACGATCGACGTGCTCTGGCCCGTCGACCACGGGCCCGCGCTCTGGCAGCTCATGGCGATGATCGTCGTCGCGGCTGCATCCGTCGTCGTCGCGCTGCCACGAAGACGCTGACTCAGCCCTGTCGCTTCTGCGCCTTCTTCTCGCGCTTGCGCTGCTTCTTCAGGCGCTTCTTCTCGCGCTTGCGCTCCTTCTCGGCGCGCTTCTTCTCGTTCTCGGCCTCGCGGCGGGCTCCCTCGCCGTCGGACGACAGGGCATCGCCACCCGCGCGCGGCAGCGCCGTGAGCAGACTCTCGGCGTCCACCGGCTTGCGGTGCCCCGGCTCGCGGCCCTCCGGTTTTCCGCCGACGTACAGCCAGCCCAGCAGCTCCTCGTCGGCAGACAGTCCGTGCAGCCTGGCGACGGGTTCGGAGCGCGTGAGTCCGCCGGTGCGCCAGATGACGCCCCAGCCGGCTTCGTCGAGCAGCAGGCTGAGCGTGTGCGCGACGCCGGAGGCGACGGCCTCCTGCTCCCACCGCGGCACCTTGTCGCTCTTGCGGTACGAGGCGACGATCGCGATGAGCAGCGAGGCGCGCAGCGGCTTGGTCGACGGCTTGTCGTCTCCGTCGGCCTCCGCCAGGGCCGCCCCGAGAGCGAGACGGTCGTCGCCGCGCAGCTCGATCAGCCGCCAGGGTCGCAGCGACGAGTGGTCGGCGACGCGTCCGGCTGCCTCGACGAGCGGAAGCAGCTGCTCACGGGTCGGTGCGTCGTCGGTGACGCGCGACCACGACGTGCGGCACCGGACGGCGTCGAGCGCGCTCACGACTGGTCAGGGGTGAACGACAGTGCCAGCGAGTTCATGCAGTAGCGGTCGCCCGTGGGGGTGCCGAAGCCGTCGGGGAAGACGTGCCCGAGGTGCGAGCCGCACGCCGCGCAGCGCACTTCGGTGCGCACCATGCCGAGAGAGGTGTCCTCGATGAGCTCGACCGCCTCGGGCCGCACCGACTCGTAGAAGCTCGGCCAGCCGCAGCCCGAGTCGAACTTCGTGCCGCTGCGGAACAGCTCCGCGTTGCAGGCGCCGCAGGTGTAGAGACCCGCGCGCTCCTCGTCGAGCAGCTCCCCGGTCCACGGGCGCTCGGTCGCCGCGGTGCGCAGCACCGCGTACTGGTCGTCGCCGAGCGCGGCACGCCATTCCGCATCCGTCTTATTCACGCTGTAAGCCATGCATCCATTCTCACCCCTGAGCGGGCGACGGGCGCCGTCGAGCGGCCTCCTTCCGGCGCGCTGAGAGAATGGCCGGATGACGGATGCTGTCGCCGATCGCTACGACCGCTTCGCCCGCGACGAGGCGCCAGGGCGCAGCGACGTGTACGCCGAGTGGGCGGCGGGGGTGGCCGCGGACGTCGAGGTGCAGAGCATGCTCGAGCGGCTGACTCCGCAGCACCGCCAGCCGCCTCTGGTGTTCGCCGTCTCGCGCCTGCTCGGCGCACCGGTCGCCGGATATCCGCAGTGGCGGGCGTTCCTGCTCGCGCACGCGGGCGAAGTGGTCGAAGAGTGCGCGCGGCGTGGCGTGCAGATCAACGAGCCGCTTCGCCTCGCGGCTCTTCTGCCCGCACTCAGCATGATCGACGGCCCGATCGCGCTGCTCGAGCTCGGTGCGGCGGCGGGGCTGTGCCTGTACCCCGATCGGTTCTCGTTCCGGGTGGACGACGCCGATGGCGTCGCGCGTCTGCGTCTCGACCCGCACGACGGGCCGTCGCAGGTCCTGCTCACCAGCGCGGTCCAGGGCGAGCTGCCACCCCTTCGGCTGCCCGAGGTCGTCTGGCGCGCGGGCGTCGATCTCGATCCGATCGATGTGCGTGCGCCCGGCGACCGCACCTGGCTGCAGTCGCTGATCTGGCCCGGCGAGCACGCGCGCGCCGAGCGGATCTCCGGGGCGATGGCGATCGCTGCCGCCGACCCGCCGCTGCTGCGTGCTGGGGATGCGATCGAGCAGCTGGATGCGATGGCCGCCGCCGCCCCGGCCGATGCCACGCTCGTCGTCACGACCCCCGGGATGCTCGTGTACCTGCCCCGTGCGCGGCGGCTGGAGCTCATCGATCGCATCCGCGCGTTCGATGCGCGCTGGATCACCATCGACCCGCCGGCGCTGCACGACGCGTGGCGGCCGGCCGTCGACGCCGCCGCCTTCCGCGGCTTCGCCGTCGCACTCGACGGACAGGTGGTGGCGGATGCCGATCCGTTGGGGCGGTGGTGGGAGTGGCGCGCGGGTGTCTCGCCCGACCCCGCGTAGCCTGAGCACATGCTCGGTGACCTCTCTGATCGCGATAAGGCGATCCTGACGCTGGAGGCGGCCTGGCCGCGGCACGGCGGCATGAAGGAGGAGACCATTCGCGCGCAGCTGGGCATGAGCCCTGCCCGGTACTACCAGCTGCTCGGACGGCTGATCGAGACCGAGGCCGCCCTGGAGTTCGACCCTCTGCTGGTGCGCCGGCTGCGGCGCCTCCGTGATGCGCGCGCGGTGCAGCGCACGGCGCGCATGCGCGGATTCGTCGGCTGACCGCACCGGTCGCAGTCACTCGGCCGCCGCGCGCTCCGTGCGGACTCACGGGAGGCGCCCGCTAGCATCGAGGGGTGCAGAAGTCCCCCCGCGATCGATTCGATGACGTCCCGCGCGCCACTGGGCGGGTCGGCGCGCACCGCGCCGAGCAGCCGGGCATGAACGGCCTCGTCGTGCTGCTGTGGTCGGCCGCGGTCGCCCTGGTGCTGATCGTGTGCGGCATCTTCGTGACTCTCGTGATGATGGACCGCATCTCGCTGTTCGGAGGCGACGAGCCGACACCCGCGCAGACTCAGCCCGGCGTCGTCGCAGAGCTCGACACGTCGTACCGCGTGCTGATCCTCAATGCGACGCCCGAAGAGGGACTCGTCGCCGAGGTGCGCGAGACGCTGCTCGCCGAGGGCTGGTCGACGGACGACGTGTTCGGCAGCGACGGGTCCTCGCAGGAGTTCTCGAAGACCACGGTCTTCTATGTCGCGGACGATGATGAGGGAGCCGCGCTCGGGCTCGCCGAGCTTCTCGGCGGCGCCGACGTGCAGAAGAGCGACTTCTACGCTGCGCTGAACGACTCCGATGAGCCTCAGCTGACGGTCGTGGTCGGCCTCGACCGTGTCGAGAGGACGCAGAGCACCGAGACTCCTGCGCCCTGACCCCGGGCGCGCCCCTTCCGCGGTCCCGGCGGCTTGCACTCTCATGGGTCGAGTGCCAGACTGGGTTTAGCACTCGAACAGTCTGAGTGCTAACACCCCATCGCCTACGTCCGGGAGGGACGAAAGACTCATGGCAAAGATCATCGCTTTCGATGAGGAGGCCCGTCGCGGCCTCGAGCGCGGCCTGAACATCCTGGCCGACGCCGTCAAGGTGACCCTCGGCCCGCGCGGTCGCAACGTCGTGCTCGAGAAGAAGTGGGGAGCCCCCACGATCACGAACGACGGTGTGTCGATCGCCAAGGAGATCGAGCTCGATGACCCGTACGAGAAGATCGGTGCGGAGCTCGTCAAGGAGGTCGCCAAGAAGACCGACGACGTCGCCGGTGACGGAACCACCACCGCGACCGTCCTCGCTCAGGCACTGGTCCGCGAGGGTCTGCGCAACGTCGCAGCCGGCGCCGACCCCATCTCGCTCAAGCGCGGCATCGAGAAGGCCGTCGCGGCCATCACCGAGGACCTGCTGAACAGCGCCAAGGAGATCGAGTCCAAGGAGCAGATCGCCGCCACCGCGTCGATCTCGGCCGCCGACCCCGCCATCGGCGAGCTGATCGCCGAGGCGATCGACAAGGTCGGCAAGGAGGGCGTCGTCACCGTCGAGGAGTCGCAGACCTTCGGCACCGAGCTCGAGCTCACCGAGGGCATGCGCTTCGACAAGGGCTACCTGAACCCCTACTTCGTCACGGACCCCGAGCGCCAGGAGGCCGTCTTCGAGGACCCGTACATCCTCATCGCCAACCAGAAGATCGGCAACATCAAGGACCTGCTGCCCGTCGTCGACAAGGTGATCCAGGACGGCAAGGAGCTCGTCATCATCGCCGAGGACGTCGAGGGCGAGGCCCTCGCGACGCTCGTGCTCAACAAGATCCGCGGCATCTTCAAGTCGGTCGCCGTCAAGGCTCCTGGCTTCGGCGACCGCCGCAAGGCTCAGCTGCAGGACATCGCGATCCTGACCGGCGGCCAGGTCATCACCGAAGAGGTGGGCCTCAAGCTCGAGAACACCACGCTCGACCTGCTCGGCCGTGCGCGCAAGGTCATCGTCACCAAGGACGAGACCACGATCGTCGAGGGCGCGGGCGAGCAGTCCGCCATCGAGGGTCGCGTCACCCAGATCCGTCGTGAGATCGAGAACACCGACAGCGACTACGACCGCGAGAAGCTGCAGGAGCGCCTCGCGAAGCTGGCCGGCGGCGTCGCCGTCATCAAGGCCGGCGCCGCGACCGAGGTCGAGCTCAAGGAGCGCAAGCACCGCATCGAAGACGCCGTCCGCAACGCGAAGGCAGCCGTCGAAGAGGGCATCGTCCCCGGCGGTGGCGTCGCGCTGCTGCAGTCGGCCAAGGTCCTCGACACGCTCTCGCTCGAGGGCGACGAGGCGACCGGTGCGGCCATCGTCCGCGTCGCTATCGAGGCTCCGCTGAAGCAGATCGCCATCAACGCCGGCCTCGAGCCCGGTGTCGTGGCGCACAAGGTCGCCGAGCTCCCCGCGGGCCAGGGCCTGAACGCTGCCACCGGCGAGTACGGCGACATGTTCGCACAGGGCATCATCGACCCGGCCAAGGTCACCCGCTCGGCGCTGCAGAACGCAGCGTCGATCGCCGGTCTGTTCCTGACCACCGAGGCCGTCGTCGCCGACAAGCCCGAGAAGGCTCCGGCCATGCCGGCTGACCCGTCGGGCGGCATGGACTTCTGATCCTGACGATCTGAAGAACTGCAGAGAGCACCCCCTGTCGTCACGGCAGGGGGTGCTCTCTTGCGTACGCGGCGTCCGGTGCGCGTCGGTCGTGGTCAGCGGAACAGGCTGGCCGAGTACTGGTCGGCGTCCGCGTACTGGGCTGCGGCTGAGCCGAGCGCCGCGCTGATCGACCCGAGCACCTGCTCGACGTGCATCTGCGCGCCGCGCCACTGCTCACTGCACTGCTGGAAGGCCGCGGCGGCGGCGCCTGTCCACGACGACTGCAGCTGTGCGAGCTGCGCCATCAGCGCTGCCGACTCGCCCTGCAGGCGTTCCATGGTGGCGTAGGCGGCACCGTTCGCGGCCTGGACCGCGTCGGTGTCGACGGTGAAGACGGACATGGGATCTCCTCTCGATGGGCTTCCGACACTAGGAGTGGCCGCACGGCGGAAAGGAGCCGTCTCCCAGCATCCGTGCAGAGGTCGACGGACGAGACGGATGTGCAGGACGAGTGGGGAGTCAGAGCTCGAGGCGGTCGATCGGCTGCGTCTCCTCGAGCAGATGGGCCGGCGTCGCCTGCGACGGCGCCAGAGGCAGCGAGACGATGAAGGTCGCGCCGCCGCCCGGAGTCTCGTCGACGGAGACCGTGCCGTGCAGCGCCTCGACGATGGAGGCGACGATCGCCAGCCCGAGGCCGGAGCCGCCGGTCTCCCGCGCGCGCGACGTGTCGGCGCGCCAGAAGCGCTGGAAGATCTGCTCGCGGATCTGCGGGGGGATGCCGTCACCGTGGTCGACGATCGAGATCGTGCCGACGCCCGCGCGGCGGTCGGCGCCGACGACGAGCTCGATGGGGCTGTCGTCGGGCGAGAACCGGCGCGCATTGCCGAGCAGATTCGTGACGACCTGACGCACCTTGTTGTCTTCGCCGAGCACGATCGGGGGCGTCCGTACCGGGGCATCCGTCGCCTCGGTGAAGTCGATCGCCGGTACGGGAGTCGCCGGCCGGGGCCGCCGGCGGAGGCGCGCGAGGGCGCTCGCAGGGCGTGACGGGGTCGGGCGCGTCGGGACGGGTGCGGGCGCTGTGCTCGGCGCACCGTGCAGGCGCAGCTCTCCTGAGTCGTCGGCGGTCGTGTCGATCACGGTGATCCGGCGTCCGGGAGCGGCGACGCGCAGATCGAGCGCCGCGTCGCGGGCGATCGGGCGCAGATCGAGCGGCTCGATCTGCAGCTCGCGGGAGCGCTCCTCGTCGAGCCGGGCGAGCGCGAGCAGATCCTCCACGAGCACGCCCATGCGGATGGCCTCCTTCTCGATGCGCTCCATGGCCCGCGACGTGTCCTCCTCGCCGGTGATCGCGCCCATCCGGTACAGCTCGGCGTACCCGCGCACACTCACCAGCGGCGTGCGCAGCTCGTGACTGGCGTCGCCGATGAACCGGCGCATGTTCTGCACCGTGCGATCGCGCTGCGCGAGCGACTGATCGACGCGGTCGAGCATCGTGTTGATCGCCGCGTTCAGCCGCCCCACCTCGGTGGTCGGCTCGAGGTCGGTGAGGCGCTGGCTGAAGTCGCCGGCGGCGATCGCCATCGCCGTCGACTCCACGTGGCCGAGCCGGCGGAAGGTCAGCGTCACGAGGCCCCGGGTGAGCAGCGCCGCGAGCAGGATCGTGACGAGCGCCACCGTGGTGTACACCGCGACGTAGGTGGCGACGATGCGGTCGGCCTCGTCGAGGGGCAGCGCGACGATCTGCACGTAGGTGAGCCCCTGGGGGTCCTGCGCCGACTGCGCCGATGCGACGGCGCTGTACGACTCGCCGTCCTCGCCCTGTAGCGTCACCACCTGGTCGCCCTGGGTCACGGTGTCCTGCAGGGTGAACGTGGAGGGGAAGTCGGGGCGGGGAGCGGATGCCTGACCCCCTGCCTGGGCGACGAATTCACCGTCGGCGGTGTAGAACGCGACCGTGAAGTCCGTGGGCCTCGGCGCGACCTCGGTGGGGCTGAACACGAGCCTGCCGCCTTCGGCTGAGACGTCGAAGAAGCGCTCGGCCTGCCCCGTGGTCGCGAGGGCCGGCAGCTGGGCGTCGATGTTGTTGATCATCGCCCCGCGCAGGATCGGCACCGTGCCGATGCCGGCGATCATGAGTCCGAGCGCGAGCACCGCGACCGTGACACCGGTGACCTTGGCGCGCAGGCTGATCCGCCGCCACCAGCGGGTGACGGAATCGGGCTCGCCTGCCATGACCTGCTCTGGCCGTCCGCTAGGCGGACTTGCCGACCTTCAGCATGTAGCCGAAGCCGCGCTTGGTCTGGATCACCGACTCCTCGGTGTGCGGGTCGATCTTGCGGCGCAGGTACGAGATGTAGCTCTCGACGATGCCCGCGTCGCCGTTGAAGTCGTACTCCCACACGTGGTCGAGGATCTGCGCCTTCGACAGCACGCGGTTCGGGTTGAGCATGAGGTACTTCAGCAGCTTGAACTCGGTCGGGCTGAGCTCGATCGGGATCTTGCCGACGAACACGTCGTGGGTGTCCTGATCCATCGACAGCTCTCCGGCGCGGATCAGGGACTCCTCGTCGGCCTGCATGGTGCGGCGCAGGATCGCCTGTGCGCGGGCGACGATCTCGTCGAGGGCGAAGGGCTTGGTGACGTAGTCGTCGCCGCCGGCGTTGAGGCCCTCGATCTTGTCCTGGGTGTCGTCCTTGGCGGTGAGGAAGAGGATGGGGGCGGTGAAGCCCGCGCCGCGAAGGCGCTTGGTCACGCTGAACCCGTTCATGTCGGGCAGCATGACGTCGAGGATGATCAGGTCGGGCTCCTCTTCGAGGACGGCCGAGATGGTGGCGGCGCCGTTCGCGACGGTCCTCACCTTGAACCCGGCGAAGCTGAGACCCCGGGAGAGCAGGTCGCGGATGTTCGGCTCGTCGTCGACGACCAGGATTCGCGCATCAGTCATGCCCCCATTATGGTGACTTCGGCCTTGCGTCGGCTGATTGCCTGCGGCGCGGGCGTCAGGAGGCCAGCGACGAGTCGACCGCGCGCGCGACGACGTCGGCTATCGCGGCATCCGGATCGACCGTGATCCGGTGCAGCAGAAGGCCCTCTGCGGCTGCCATGAGGAAGACCGTGCTGCGGGCGGCGCTCTCGCCGCCCAGTGCGAGCAGGATGCCGTGCACCCAGGCCTCCATGCCGATCCGCTGCTCGCGCAGCGGGCGGACGGCGTCCTCGTCCCCTTCGAGGAAGAGCGCGTAGCGGGCTCGGGTCCGTGCGGCGAGCGGGCCGGACTCGACCTCGATCATCCGGCTGAGGGCGGCGACGAGCTCGTCGCGCGAGCGGATCTCCGGGGTGCCGGCATCGCTGCGGTCCGACGCGGCCATCCACTCGATGACGCCGGCGACGAGCGCCGCGCGCGTGCGGAAGTGGTTCGAGGTCGATCCGGCGGGCAGGCCGGCGGCGGCATCCACTCGGCCGTGGGTGAGGGCGCGGATGCCCTCGGTGCCGATGAGATCCACGGCGGCTTTCAGAGCCCGTCGACGAGTGCTGCTCACGGGTCGAGCTTACGCAACTATATTCGTAGTGACATCCCACTATGAACGTAGTACCATGCTCGCATGGGATACGCAGTGCTGGGGGCCTGGCTCGTCCAGGCGGCCGTCGGGACGATGCTCCTGGTGGGCTGGGCGCGACACGCTCGCGGTGCGGCCGCGGGCTCCGTGCTCTCGCACGCGATGCTCATGGTGGGCTTTCTGGTGCCGTGGTCGCTGTTCATCGCCTCCGGCAGCCCCTTCTGGGCATGGGCCGCCGTCGCGGTGCTCTTCGTCGGCATCCCCTTCGGGGACGCGATGATGGTCGGCCGATCCCGCAGCATCCGCGGCGAGACGAATCCAGGGCTGCGCGATTACGGCTCCGCGGTCGGCACCGTGTTCAGCGGGCTGATGCCGCCCAAGGTCACCTTCCACGCGCTCTTCAGCGCTGTCGTGTTCTTCGGCTCTGTCGCCCTCGCTGTCGTGGCGACCATCGGCGCGGCGGCAGGCGGCCCCGTCTGATCTCGGTCCGTCCGCGATGGTCCGAGGAGTAGCGTCGATCGCATGGATGAGGACGGGTCCGGCGGCGACAGCGCGTGCTGGCTCTCGCAGGTGTGCCCGGAGTGCGGCGCGCTGCTCGACGACCTCGCAGCGCCCTGCTGGCGCTGCGGGCTGACGCCGGGGGAGACCTCGACGACCGCACCCGGTGGGAGCTAGCCGGGCGACCCCGGCCGCGTGTCAGGCGGCCAGGTCCACGGCATCCATGATCGTGTAGCTGTAGCCCTGCTCTGCGAGGAACCGCTGGCGATTCTGCGCGTAGTCCTGATCGACGGTGTCGCGGGCGATCAGCGTGTAGAAGCTCGCGGTGTGGTTCGACTGCTTGGGGCGAAGCAGACGTCCGAGGCGCTGAGCCTCCTCCTGGCGCGACCCGAACGAGCCCGACACCTGGATCGCGACAGACGCCTCCGGAAGGTCGATCGAGAAGTTCGCGACCTTCGACACCACGAGCAGCGAGATCTCGCCCTCGCGGAACTGGCGGTAGAGCTCCTCCCGCTCGTCGATCGGCGTGGCGCCGGTGATCTGCGGAGCGTTCAGCGCCTGCGACAGGCTCTCGAGCTGGTCGAGATACTGACCGATGACCAGGATGCGCTCTCCGGGGTGCTTCGCGATCAGCTCGCGGACCGCGGTGATCTTCGCGGGCGCGGATGCCGCCAGCCGGTAGCGCTCGTCGTCGGTCGCGGCCGCGTACTCCAGCCGGTCGCTCGGCGGCAGGTCGACGCGGACCTCGTAGCAGGCGGCGGGAGAGATGAAGCCCTGCGCCTCGATCTGCTTCCACGGTGCATCGAAGCGCTTCGGCCCGATCAGGCTGAAGACGTCGCCCTCGCGACCGTCCTCGCGGACGAGCGTCGCGGTGAGGCCGATGCGGCGGCGGGCCTGCAGATCGGCGGTCAGCTTGAAGACGGGTGCGGGAAGCAGGTGCACCTCGTCGTACACGATGAGGCCCCAGTCCATCTCGTCGAGCAGCGAGAGGTGGGCGTACTGTCCCTTCCTCTTCGCGGTGAGGATCTGGTACGTCGCGATCGTGACAGGCTTGACCTCCTTGGCCTGCCCGGAGTACTCGCCGATCTCCTCGGGGGTGAGCGAGGTGCGCTTGAGCAGCTCGTCGCGCCACTGCCGCGCCGAGACCGTGTTGGTCACGAGGATCAGGGTGGTGGTGCCGGTCGCGGCCATGGCGCCGGCGCCGACGATCGTCTTGCCCGCACCGCAGGGCAGCACGACGACGCCCGAGCCGTCCTTCGCGAAGGCGTCGACGGCCTGGCGCTGGTAGGGCCGCATGGTCCAGCCGTCCTCGTCGAGCTCGATCTCGTGCGGGGTGCCTGGGGTGTAGCCGGCGAGATCCTCGGCGGGCCAGCCGATCTTGAGCAGCTCCTGCTTGATCTGTCCGCGCGCCCAGGCATCGACGACATAGCTGTCGGGGGAGGGGTGGCCGATCAGCAGCGGCTGGATGCGCTTGTTGTTCGCCACCTGCGCCAGCACGGCGGGGTCGGTCGATCGCAGCACGAGCGCGCCTTCGTCGTCGCGCTCGATCACGAGCCTTCCGTAGCGGTTGACCGTCTCGCGCAGGTCGACCGCCACAGACGGAGGCACGGGGAAGCGCGAGTACCGGTCGAGCGTCTCGATCATGTCGTCTGCCGTGTGTCCCGCCGCGCGCGCGTTCCACAGCCCGAGCCGGGTGATGCGGTAGGTGTGGATGTGCTCGGGAGCGCGCTCCAGCTCGGCGAAGATCGCCAGCTCGTGCCGTGCGGACTCGGCGTCGGCGTGCGCGACCTCGAGCAGCACGGTGCGGTCGCTCTGGACGATCAGGGGGCCATCAGACATAGCAGACCAGTCTACCGGCCGCGCAGCAGGTCGGACCGACGTCGGTCAGCTCTGCAGCATGCGCACCGACACGATGCTGCGCACCGGGAGGGTGCGCTCGACATCGGCGGCCCGATCGCGGCCGCGCAGCCGCCCGCCGCCGAGTCCCGCCGCCTCGAGCGTGAGCTCGCGGCGCGAGCCGTCGGGCATCGCGACCTCGACGAGCACCACGGCCTTCGCGCGCACGGCGGCCTCGAGCTCGCGGTCGAGCCACGCGGCGTCGGCGTCAGGCCCCTGGTGAGAACGCAGCCGCGCGATCAGTGCGGTGTAGGCGTCGTCGTCACGACTGTCGGGGCCTGCGATCCTGGCGCGGCCGGCTGCGACGCTGCGCCCGCTGCCGTCGACGAGGGTCGCCGGGTACCTGGCATCCGTCAGCGCCCACGCGACCGCCTCGGCGCCCACTCGCGTGACCAGTCGGTCGCCTTCGCGGATCAGTCCGAGCGGGCGCAGGTTGCGGTCGATCTCCATCGCCTCGAGCAGGTGCGCGTCAGCGCTCGTCACGGAGGTGCCGCCATCGGCATCCGGCCGCACCCGCACGAGTCCGTGCCTGGTGGCGGTCTGCCCGACCAGGTACTCGAGAGGCTGCGGAACGCCGGTCAGCGAGATCTCGCGCAGAAAGCTCAGGATGCCCTCGGCGGTGTCGCCCTCGACCAGAGCGCGCGACACGGACTCGGTCGTGAACCGATACGACGACGCCTGCGCGGGGTCGTGCTCGGTCATGGCGCGCAGACGGTTGTCGAGCACGGGCTGGAGCGGGCCGGGGGCGATGGCCGAGAGGTCGTTCTGCAGGAAGATGCGATCGACCTCCGACGGCAGCAGCGACTGCAGCGCCGAGCTGTCGAACGGCTCGTTCCCGTGCAGGGGTGCTCCCCATGCCGGTACCGTCCAGGCGCTGTCCCCGCCCGCGAGCAGTCCCAGCCGCCAGGCGAGATCCCGCAGGTGCCCGGCTCGGGCCGGCCATTGCGCGTCCCAGGGGTGGATGTGCGGCCACGCGCTCGCCGCAGCCTCCCGGATGCCCGACGGCAGGGCGTCTCTGAACCGCGATGCCACCAGGGTCCAGCGATCGGCGAAAGACGCGTCCAGCCACTCCTCGGCGTCGCTGGTCAGCCGCAGCTCCCGATCCACGCGCCGGGCGAGGCGGGCGAGCTCGGCGAGGTCGCGCAGCGCATCGAGGTCGCCTTCGTCGAGCAGCCGGCGCTTCTCGGTCGCGCTGAGCGCACCGGTCGCCACGAGCGCGAGGGGCGCGGTGCGCGCGGCCAGCAGCAGCTCAGCGAGGCCGCCGACCGTGGCGAACGCGCGCTCCGCCGCACGGGCGGAATCCGTGTCGGATGCCGGCGCCGGGCGGGCATCGCCGGAATCCGGGATATCGGCCTGCGCCTCGATGACCGCACGAACCGGCGGCAGCACCCGGCCATCCGCGTCGAGAAGGCCGATGCCGGCATCGCCGATGTCGACAGTGTCATCGGGCCCTGCATCTCGTAGCGCGCGCGCCTGGACGAGGGTGAGACGGGCCAGTGCCCGCTCGATCGATGCCGGCTCGAGGAGCGCCTCCGCCGCGTCGAAGAAGTCGGACCACCCGACGTCGGCGCGCACGGCCCGCTCACGCAGCATCCGCTCCAGCTGCGCGTCGCTCGCAGCGGCGAGCCGGTCAGCGAGCGGACGGGCGTGAGTGCTCATGTTCAGGACCCGGAGCCCGTGCGTCCCTTGCGAGCCCAGCTGAGCACCAGCAGGGTGATGATCATCAGGAAGGCGATCGGCAGGCCGAAGAGCGGAAGGCCTGCGACGAACGGCCAGACGCCGTGTCCGAACGCGGACTGATCCATCCCCACGGCGGTGCCGATGATGATCGAGAAGAAGCTGATCACCGATGCCGCCGCGAGACCGAGCGCGGTGAAGGCGAGGAATCGCTCGAGGCGGCCGGTCTTCGGCGCGCTGCTGTCGTCGTGCTTGCTCATTGCTCTCAGCGTATCCCCTGTGCGCATGGGCGGACGGGTAGGCTGGAGGGGTCGCGCCGCCGCGCGACGTCTCCATCTTCGTGTTTCAGTGAGGTTCTCCCATGCCCACCGGCAAGGTCAGGTTCTACGACGACGAGAAGGGGTTCGGCTTCATCGCATCCGATGACGGTCAGGACGTCTTCCTGCACGCCTCTGCCCTTCCTGCAGGCGTCTCCGTGAAGAAGAACGCACGCGTCGAGTTCGGTCTCGCCGACGGGCGCCGCGGTCCGCAGGCGCTGTCTGTGCGCGTGCTCGACGCTCCGCCCAGCCTCGCGAAGGCGGCGCGCAAGCCGGCCGACGACATGGCGGTGATCGTCGAAGACCTCGTGCGCATGCTCGACGAGATGGGCGGCGATCTGCGCCGCGGCCGCTACCCGTCCGCCGCGCGAAGCCGCACGGTCGCCGCTGTTCTCCGCAAGGTCGCTGATGACCTCGAAGCCTGACGACCTCGCCGCCGCGACCCGCGATCTCGCGCTCGCCGCGCTGCACGAGATCACGCCCGCATCGACCGTCGGACCGGTCGCCGGACACACCGTCGAAGAGAGCGGGGCCGTCTCGCTGCGCTTCGAGAACCGGCTGCCCGGCTATCCCGGCTGGTTCTGGACGGTCACGGTCGCCCAGGTCGACGACTCCGAGCCGACCGTGCTCGAGGTCGAGCTGATGCCGGGCGACGGCGCGCTGCTCGCACCCGACTGGGTGCCGTGGGCAGAGCGTCTGGCCGAGTACCGCGCGCACCAGGCGGAGCTCGCCGCTCAGGCCGAGGCGGATGCCGCGGACGGCGCCTCGGATGCCTCCGATGAGGATTCCGAGAGCGACGAGCCGGACGACGAGGACGACGATGTCGAGGACGACGATGTCGAGGACGAGGACGATGTCTCGCCGCGTCTGCACGCGGGCGACGTCGACGGGGTCGACATCGACGAGCTCGATGAGGACGAGTCCGATAATGACGAAGAAGACGACGACGAGTCCGACGATGACGAGTCCGACGAGGACTCCGACGCCGAGGACGACGAATCCGAGTAGCCGGGAACCCGGCATCCGGGCCTGAGGACTGAACGAGGCCCCTCCTGATCTCAGGAGGGGCCTCGTCGCTGTTCGTCGGGGATTCAGCCCTGGTGGGCGAGCACGTGCTCGATCGAGCGGATCAGCTGACGCACGTCGTCGGGTTCGATCGAGACGAACGTCGCGATGCGGAGCTGATTGCGGCCGAGCTTGCGGTACGGCTCGGTGTCGACGATGCCGTTCGTGCGCAGGGTCTTCGCGACGGCCGCCGCGTCGACGCTCTCATCGAAGTCGAGGGTCGCGACCACGGGCGAGCGGTGCTCGGGGTCGATGACGAAGGGGGTCGCGACCGACGACGCCTCCGCCCAGTCGTACAGCAGGCCCGACGATTCGGCGGTGCGTGCGGCTGCCCAGCCGAGTCCGCCGTTCGCGAGGATCCATTCGAGCTGGCTGTCCAGCAGATGCAGGGTCGCGAGCGCCGGGGTGTTCAGCGTCTGGTTCAGGCGGGAGTTGTCGACCGCGTTCTTCAGGCTGAGGAACTCGGGGATGTACCGTCCCGACGCGGCGATGCGCTCGATGCGGTCGACCGCCGCAGGCGACACGGCCGCGAACCACAGTCCGCCGTCCGACCCGAGATTCTTCTGCGGTGCGAAGTAGTAGACGTCCGCCTCGGCGACGTCGAAGTCGATGCCGCCCGCTGCGCTGGTGGCGTCGATGACCGTCAGCGCGCCGTCCGCGGCGACTCGCCGAACGGGGGCGGCGACGCCGGTGGACGTCTCATTGTGCGGCCAGGCGTACACGTCGACCCCGTCGACGACCTCTGCGGAGGTCAGCGATCCGGCATCGGCGGTGCGCACGTCGGGCGCATCGAGCCAGGGCGCCGCGGCGGCCTTGGCGAACTTGCCGCCGAACTCGCCGAAGACGAGGTTCTGGCTGCGGCGCTCGATGAGGCCGAACGCGGCGGCATCCCAGAACGCCGTCGAGCCGCCGTTGCCGAGGATGATCTCGTAGCCGTCGGGAAGACGGAACAGCGCCGACAGGCGCTCGCGCACGCTTCCGACGAGGTTCTTCACGGGCGCCTGGCGGTGCGACGTGCCCAGCAGGTCGGCACCCGCCGAGGCGAGCGCGTTCACCTGCTCGAGGCGCACCTTCGAGGGGCCGCAGCCGAAGCGTCCGTCGGCGGGCAGCAGTTCGCGGGGGATCTCGATCGACATGGCTCGATTGTAGAGGCGGGCGGGGTGTCCGCCGTGCCCCGTGACGGGCTCGACGTCTGACCCGCAAGGTAGGCTTGCCTAAGAACTCCGGAGGGCATGAATGACCGATCTGATCGACACCACAGAGATGTATCTGCGCACCATCCTCGAGCTCGAGGAGGAGAACATCGTGCCGCTGCGCGCGCGCATCTCCGAGCGTCTCGGTCACTCCGGCCCCACGGTGTCGCAGACGGTGGGTCGCATGGAGCGCGACGGTCTGGTCGTCGTCTCCGAAGACCGCCGCCTCGAGCTGACCGACGACGGTCGCCGCAAGGCCGTCGACGTGATGCGCAAGCATCGCCTCGCCGAGCGGCTGCTGTCCGACGTGATCGGCCTCGACTGGGCCTACGTGCACGAAGAGGCCTGTCGGTGGGAGCACGTCATGAGCGAGCAGGTCGAGCGCCGTCTCGTCGAGCTGCTGGGCCACCCGACCGAGTCGCCCTACGGCAACCCGATCCCCGGACTCGACCAGCTCGGCGACGTCGAGACGCCGGCCTTCGAGACCGGTGTCGTGGGTCTGGTCAAGAAGCTGGATGCCGCGGGCGGTCCGATCACGGGCACCGTGCGCCGCCTCGCCGAGCCCGCTCAGGTCAGTCCCGACCTGCTCGAGCAGCTGCGCGACGCGGGTGTCGTGCCGGGGGCGAGCGGCGACTACCGCTACAGCGAGGGCTACGTTCTGATCCAGATGGACGGTCGTGACGAGGGTCTGGAGCTGCCGGTCGAACTCGCGTCTCACATCTTCCTCGTGGGAGAGAACGCCTGATCAGAGGCAGGTCTTCACCCTGTGGAGATGATTGCCAGGTTCGCAGGGTGACAGAATCGTTATCTTCCGGTAACGTCGGTGAGGTCGTCGGAGAAGAAGCCCGCCGATGACGCATCGCGAAGATCGCCTCCCTGGCTCGTCGTCTTCGCGAAGAGTTCGCACAACGTGCCGTGTGACATACGTGCCCGAGAAACGACATTGCTGACGAGCCTGCGCTGCCCGAAGCGCGGAGGCGCAGGAGGAATCCCTTTTGGCCGAAGAAATCGTCCCGACCGAGTCCGCTGGCAACCTGGAGCCGACCCGACGTCGAGCACCCCGTGCAGCCCGCTCGAGCGTCAAGCCCATGCGCACCGTCGCGATCCTCGGTGCCGTGTGCGCCCTGGTCGCCGGCGTCGCCCTTCCCGCCCTGGCGTCTGCCAAGCCTCTGCCTTCCGAGGCGGCCACTCTGCAGCAGATGGCCTTCGACGACGCGCAGTCGCTCGTCGTCGCCTCCGAAGCCACCAGTGCTCCGATGGAGCGCGGCACCTACTCCGCGACCACGCCCGATGAGATCGCGAAGAAGCAGGCCGAAGAGGCCGCCAAGAAGCGGGCGGCTGCTGCTGCAGCCGCTGCGGCCGCAGCAGCCCGCGTGTCGTCGAGCACGGGCGGTCAGGTCAGCGACGCCGATCTGCGCCTCATCTCGGCTGGTTCCGGCGCAGTGCGCTATCCGCTGCCTCAGGGCTCGTACTACGTCAGCCGCACGGTCGGCGGCGGCCACGAGGGCGCCGACATGGTCGCGCCCGCAGGCACCCCGATCTTCGCGGCCACCAGCGGCGTGGTGCGCGTCTCGTCCGAGAGCTACGGCGCCTACGGCGTCGCTGTCGTGATCGACTCGGTCGTCGGCGGCAAGCGCGTGTCGACCACGTACGCGCACATGACGAACGGCACCCGCGGCGTGCAGGCCGGACAGACGGTCGAGGCCGGACAGTTCATCGGCAAGGTGGGCAACACCGGTCGCTCGTACGGCGCTCACCTGCACTTCGAGGTCAGGATCAACGGCTCGATCGTCGAGCCGATCGGCTGGCTCCGCGCCAACGCCGGCTGACCGCCGCCTCACCGTGGCGTTCAGCCTCGATACGTCCGTCGTTCACGTGGATGGGTTACCCTGAACGCGTCGTCGAACGGACGGGAGAAGCTGATGGAGTCGATACCGGGCATCCGCACCATGGATGCGCTCGGTCGTCTGGTCCTTCGGCAACGCCCGCAGATCCGACTCGGTCTGACCGAGCGCGAAAGGCGCTGTCTCTAGACAGCGCCTTTCTTCGTATCCGCGTTCCTCCTGATCCGCTCGACGGCGTGTGAGTCGAGAGTGCCGGGAAGCCATCCCGGCGGATCGAGAGGATGACGACGATGCGCACACTGGTCCTGAACGCCGGATACGAACCGCTCACGGTGGTCTCGTTCAAGAGGGCGATGGTCCTCGTGATGAATGACAAGGCCAGCGTCATCGAGCGCGTCGAAGACGATCCCGTCATCGCCGGGCTGAGGCGCTACGACCGGCCCGTGGTGATCCTGCTCACACGCTACGTGCGGGTGCCGACCGCCCGTCGGCAGCCGGTCACCCGAAGAGGGGTGCTTCGCCGCGACGACCACAGGTGCGGGTACTGCGGCAAGACGGCCTCCACCATCGACCACGTCATGCCCCGCTCCCGCGGGGGAGCGGACAGCTGGGAGAACCTCGTCGCGTGCTGCCTTCGCTGCAACAACGCGAAGAGCGACCGCACGCCGCAGGAGATGGGGTGGGAACTGCGCCGAACCCCCAGGCCTCCTCACAGCGGGACCTGGGTGGTCCGCGGGGCGGAGCGAGGAGATCCCGTCTGGGAGCGCTACCTGGCGCTGGCGGCATAGTCGCGAGGCGGCGACTAGACTTGTCGGGCGCCTTCGTAGCTCAGTCGGATAGAGCGGCCCTCTCCTAAAGGGCAGGTCGCAGGTTCGAATCCTGTCGAGGGCACACACACGAAGAGCGGGCCGCCCCGGAGGGCGGCCCGCTCTTCGGATCAGTCGGATGTCAGTGAGCTGCGTGATAAGCCTCGAGCACGTCGGCGGCGATGCGCCCGCGCTCAGAGACCTTCAGCCCCTGCTTCTTCGCCCATTCGCGGATCTCGACCGTGTCCGAGCTGCGTGCCGTGCGGCGGCGCGGGGCGGACGGACGTGCTGCGCTGGAACCGGCAGCGCGACGGCCCGCATCGATGTAGGGAGCGAGGGCGTCACGCATCTCCTGAGCGTGTGAATTCGTCAGATCGATCTCATAGGCGACACCATTCAGCGCGAAATGGACGGTCTCCCCCTCGCCCACGTCGAGCAGCGTTCCATCGATATCGTCGACAAGCTGGTGCACAATTCTTCGAGCCATACCGAAAACAGTATTTGATCCCATATGCACCGTGCAATCGCCGACGTGCATTTCCGGAAATGAATGCGCCGTGAATGCGTCTTGTCTGTCAGGGAAGAAGGCCGGCGCGTCGAGCCCGCGCCACCGCGGCGTGCCGTGTCGATGCGTCGAGTTTCGACATGGCCGCGCCGAGATACGCCTTCACCGTGCCCTCGCGCAGACCGAGCTGCGATGCGATCTCCGCATTCGTCGCGCCGAGCGCGGCACAGGCGAGGACGTCGGTCTCGCGGGGGGAGAGGCGGACGGTGCTGGTCGGTCCCGTCGTCGCAGCCGGCTCGGCGGACGATGCTCCGACCAGGCGACGCTCCACGGCGGCGATGCGTTCACGCACCGTCTCGTCCGTTACGGATGCCGCGATGCTGCGCAGCTCGGCGAAGCTCTCCCTGATGTCCTCGAGATGGGTCCCATCGAGCGCCGGCTCGGGGCGCATCGCCCGGATGCGACGCTCGACCTCGTCGCGGATGTGCAGTTCGTTGGCGATGTTCTGGGCGACGCTCATCGCCGGAGCGGTCGTCACCCCGCCGATCTGCGACTCCTCCCATGCCCCGGCGTAGAGCACGCCTCGCGGCCGGCCCTCCACGACGATCGGCAGCGCGAGCAGCGTGCGCAGTCCCTCTCCCAGCACGAACACGTCGTAGTCGTGGGTGATCTGCTGCGATGTGCGGTAGTTGTTCGTCATCCGGGGGCGCAGCTCGATCATCGCGCGTCCACCGAGCCCGCGTTCCGGCCGCACATTGAGGCCGTCGAGGCTGTGCGTCCGGTTGCCGACGATGCTCGTGACCCGCACGACGCCGTCTTCGATCAGGCCGCCGAAAGCCACCGGGAACCGGGTGCGCCTGGCGAGCTCGCGCACGCCGTCGGCGACCAGATCCTCGGCGGTCGCGATGCGCTTCTCGGCTTCCACTGTTACCAACTTTCGGGGGTGACGACCGAACCCGCCGGTTTCGTAGCGTCGACGATACCACCGCGTGTCACCCCGTCACGCGATGAAGGACATGTGGCAAGGAGGCCCCATGACAGAACCGACGACGGGCGATTCCTCTCGCGGAATCGACTACATCGCTGTCGACGAATCCGAGAGGTTCCAGGCGCTGAAGAGACTCCAGCGGTCATTCATCTTCCCGATGGCCGCGTTCTTCCTCCTCTGGTATTTCGCCTACGTTCTTCTGGCCGCTTTCGCGACCGATTTCATGAGCCAGCGCGTCTGGGGCGATATCACGGTCGGCCTGCTCATGGGGCTCGGACAATTCGTCACGACCTTCGTCATCACGATGGCGTACGTGTCATTCGCGAATCGCCGGCTGGACCCCATTGCGACCGAGATCCGTGATGAGCTCGAGAAGGCGGAGGCCCGCGCATGACCGCCATTCCCGTGGCCGCGGAAGCGGTCAAGAACGACCCGGTGCTCAACATCGCGATCTTCGGCGCGTTCGTGGCGGTGACGCTGTTCATCGTGATCCGGGCCAGTCGCAACAACAAGACCGCGGCCGATTACTACGCGGCCGGTCGATCGTTCAGTGGCACCCAGAACGGGTTCGCGATCGCCGGCGACTACCTCTCAGCCGCGTCGTTCCTCGGCATCTGCGGAGCGATCGCGATCAACGGCTACGACGGATTCCTCTACTCGATCGGATTCCTCGTGGCCTGGCTGGTGGCACTGCTGCTCGTCGCGGAGATGATGCGCAACACCGGCAAGTTCACGATGGCCGACGTGCTCTCGTTCCGGCTGAAGCAGCGCCCGGTGCGCATGGCGGCGGCGCTCACCACGCTTGCCGTGTGCTTCTTCTACCTGCTCGCGCAGATGTCGGGTGCCGGCGGGCTCGTCTCTCTGCTTCTCGGCATCGACGACAAGCTCGGTCAGTCGCTCGTCATCGCGATCGTCGGCGTGCTGATGATCGTCTACGTGCTGATCGGCGGGATGAAGGGCACCACCTGGGTTCAGATCGTCAAAGCCGTGCTGCTCATCGCCGGCGCTCTGGCGATGACCGTGTGGGTGCTCGCGCTGCACGGCTTCAACCTGAACACCCTGCTCGAGACAGCCGTCGACAACTCGCCCAACGGCGACAAGATCCTCGGCCCTGGTCTGCAGTACGGGGCGAACCCGCTCGACTTCCTCTCGCTCGGCATGGCGCTCGTGCTGGGCACCGCGGGTCTGCCGCACGTGCTGATGCGGTTCTACACGGTGCCGACCGCGAAGGAGGCTCGCAAGTCGGTGGTCTGGGCCATCTGGCTCATCGGCGGCTTCTACCTGCTCACGCTCGTGCTCGGCTACGGCGCGGGTGCACTGGTCGGGCCGGAGACCATCGCCGCAGCGCCCGGTGGGGTCAATTCGGCGGCACCGCTCCTCGCACAGGCGCTCGGCGGCTCGCTGCTCATGGGCTTCATCTCTGCTGTCGCGTTCGCCACGATCCTCGCGGTCGTCGCGGGGCTGACGATCACGGCCGCCGCATCGTTCGCGCACGACATCTATGCGAACGTGATCAAGCGCGGCCAGAACGCCGACCCCGCGGGAGAGGTGAGGGTCGCACGCCGCACGGTGATCGTGATCGGCATCCTGGCCATCATCGGCGGCATCGGCGCGCAGGGGCAGAACATCGCCTTCCTCGTCGCCCTCGCGTTCGCCATCGCGGCTTCGGCGAACCTGCCGACGATCCTCTACTCGCTGTTCTGGAAGCGCTTCAACACGCGCGGTGCAGTGTGGAGCATGTACGGCGGCCTGATCGCCGCCATCGGCCTGATCGTCATCTCGCCGGTCTTCTCGGGCAACGAGAAGGCGATGATCCCCGGCATCGACATCGCGATCTTCCCGCTGAACAACCCGGGGATCATCTCGATCCCGCTCGGGTTCCTGCTCGGCTGGATCGGCACCGTCACGGCGAGGACGGCGGAGTCGCGTGCCCTCGCCGCAGAGATGGAAGTCCGCTCGCTCACCGGCTATGGTGCCGAGAAAGCGGTGGAGCACTAGAGCTCTCCCCAGAGATACCCGAGTGCCGTGATCCCCAGCACGGCAGGAGCGGAGCCCGGCGGCCTACACGCCGGGCTCCGCTTCGTTCACGAGCCCGACGCCGAGGCGTCGCGCTCGAGATCGAGCAGGTAGCGCTTGCGCTCGGGATACGCGCCGTAGTGGCCGGGGGTGCCGTCGGAGCGGATGACCCGGTGCACCGGGACCACCACCGAGAGAGGTGTGAGCCGGCACGCCGTGCCCACCGCTCGTGCCGCCCCCGGACTGCCCGCGATGACTGCGACCTCGCCGTAGCTCATCGTCTCGCCCCAGGGGATCTCGCAGACGGCCTGCAGCGCCGACCGGGCGAACCCGTCGACGAGCCTCCAGTCGAAGGCGAAGCGCTCGTCGAAGCGCACGGGCTGGCCGTCGAAGTACGCATCGAGGGCGTCGGTCAGCTCGTCGGCCGCGCCCGGCACCGGCTCGGGGACGGCGCCGAGCCGTCGGGTGACGCTCTCGAGCAGCCACGGCACACCGGGGTCCGCCGACTCCGAGAGGTCGAAGCTCACGATGCCGGCATCCGAGAACACCGCGAGCGCGTCGCCGAACGGGGTGGGTGCGAAGTCGTAGCGAAAGGTCATGTCCCCATCCTGCTCTTCGCAGCGACACACGCCCGCCGTCGGCCCGGCGCCCGTGGAGAACCCCGGCCGTTCTCCGATCTGTGCAGAAGTGAACCCACACCGCCGACAGCGAGCGGAATCACGGCGAAATCGGCCTGGAATACCGCCGGTCGCGCGTGTCGCGCCTAGGCTTGCGGTGTGTGGCGACGAGAGGCGAAGGATGCTGAGAGCGCGGACCAGCGGGCCGCAGTGACTCTCGGCGACCTGAGCGACTCGTCTACCGGGGTCGACATCGCCCATGTGGCGGAGGAGCGGCGCACCAGCCTGCGCGCCCAGGCCGCCGATCTCGGCGGAGCCTCGCCGCTGACCACCTTCATCGATGCCGCGGAGTCGGTCATCGACATCTCGAAGGCGCATCCGGGCAGCCTCCCGCAGTTCATCACGGGGCGCTCCACCCTGCTGTCGAACCTGTTCAGGGACGAGGTCGGACTCCGCACCGCGAGAATGGCCGCCGAGCGGATCACCGCGCGCAACACCGAGCTGCGCACGGTGCGAGGCATCGACGCCGTCCGGCTCGCGGTCGGCATCGCGCGCTGGCGCCTCGGCGGCGCGCACTTCGCCGCGCCGGTGCTCCTGCGTCCGCTCGCGATCCGGCGCCACCACGCCGACTTCGAGCTGAAGCTGCACGGCCGCTTCGAGGTGAACCCCGAACTCGTGCGCGTCGCGCGCGAGCACTTCGGACTCGAGCTCGACCCGGCAGGTCTCGCCTCCCTCGCATACGACGGAGGCATCTTCAAGCCGCAGCCGGTGATCGATCAGCTGCGTGCACTGACCCACTCCATCGACACCTTCGCCGTGCATCCGCGCCTCGTCGTGTCGACCTTCGCCGATGTCGCCGACGCGATGGTCCGCGACATGGTCGACCTCGACCACCCGGTGCTCAACGCCCTCGCGGGGCACATCGGCGACCGCGAGCAGGTGACAGCACCGCGTGAGCTGCCGGCCTGGTCGAGCCCCGACGAGCGCGCCCCCGCCTCCGAGAGCCTCCTGCTCGACGCGGACTCCGAGCAGGAGGAGGTGCTCGCCCGCATCGCGGCCGGCCACTCGCTGGTCGTGTCGACGCTGCCAGGCACCGGGGGAACGCAGACGGTCATCAACGCGCTGGGCGGGTTCGTCCGCTCGGGACGACGCGTGCTCGTCGTCTCGGCACGCCGGTCGACCCTCGACGGCGTGCGCCACCGCCTTGCCGGCGTCGGCCTCGACGCGCTCGCCGTGTCGCCCACGCGCGCTCGCCGCGACCTGATCACCGCCATCGCACGCAGTGAGAAGGCGACCCAGCCGAAGGCGGCCGAGCTCGACGAGGCGCTGGTGCGTCTGCGCACGGTTCTGCGCGACTACCGCGGGGCTCTGTCGGAGCCGGTCGGCCGCACAGGAGCATCCGTGCTCGACGCGACCAGAGAGCTCACGCGACTCGCGTCGCTGCCGGTGCCCCCATCGACAGGGGCCCGTCTGTCGATGGAGACGCTCGAGAAGCTCTCGGGCGATCGCCGCGACGCCGCGCAGGCGCTCACGCGTGCCGCGAAGCTCGGCGAGTTCCGCTTCGGGCCCGACGACTCGCCCTGGTACGGAGTCAGCTTCGACAGCGCCGAAGCCGCGCAGAAGGCGCACGAGCTGGCCGGTCGCCTGCACGGCTCGGCCGTGCCGTCGCTGCTGGAGCGCGGCTACGAGCTCATCGCGCAGACCAGCATGCGCCCGTTCGGCACCATCGACGAGCTCGGCGAGTACGTGCGGCTGCTGCAGGGCATCCGGGACTCGCTCGACCGCTTCAGCCCGACCGTCTTCGAACGGCCGCTGGGCGAGCTGATCCAGGCGCACGGCTCGCGCCGCGACGCCCCAGGCATGTCGTCGGCGAACCGCCGCCGGCTCAAGAAGCTGGCCCGGGAGTACGTGCGACCAGGCGCCCACGTCTCGGAGATGCACGAGTCGCTGCTGCGCATCCAGCAGCAGCGCACGCAGTGGCAGCGCTACGTCGAGGCCGGGGTCGCGCCGCAGGTGCCGCTCGGACTCTCCGACGTGCACGTGGCCTGGCAGCGCGTGTCTGCCGAGCTGGCCGACCTCGACCACGCCCTCGGTCGCCGGGAGCCGCTCAGCTCGCTGCCCGTCGCCCGCCTGGTGCGCACGCTGTCCGGCCTCGCCGCGCGCTCCGCGGTGTTCGACAATCTCGTCGAGCGCACGCAGATCCGCGATGCGCTGACGGGTCTCGGGCTGCGTCCGCTGCTGTCGGATCTCTCGGTGCGTCACGTCCCCGAAGAGCGGGTCTCGGCCGAACTCGAGTTCGCCTGGTGGCAGTCGCTTCTCGAGCGCGCACTGCAGGACGACAGGTCGCTGCTCGGCGCGAACACCGCGGTCGTCGACCGCCTCGAGCGCGACTTCCGCCTCGTCGACGAGGCGCACACCGCGATGGCGGGCCCGCTGCTCGCCTGGAACCTGGCCAGCCAGTGGCGCATCGCGATCGTCGACGAGCCCGATCAGGCACGGCATCTGCGCAAGGCGCTCAAGAGCGGTGACGCGACGACCGCCGAGATCGTCTCGGCAGCACCCGATCTCACCCGCGTGCTCGCGCCGGTCTGGATCGCCTCGCCGTACGAGGTGCCGCTGATCCCCGACTCGGTCGAGTTCGACGCGGTGCTGCTCGTGGATGCCGCTGCCGTCAACCTCGCCGAGACCGCGCCCGCGATCAGGCGAGCCCGACAGGTCGTCGCCTTCGGCGATCCCGTCACTCAGCGCCCGACGCCGTTCACGGTCGCGACGCTCGTCGACCCCGACTGGGAGCCCGAGGTCGAGTTCGATGACGTCTCGGTCTTCGAGCGTCTCGCCGAGCTCTTCCCGGTCATGACCCTCACCCGCAGCTATCGCGCGGGAGGCGAAGACCTCGCCGAGCTCATCAACGACGCCTTCTACGGCGGCGAGATCGTGTCGCTGCCGTGGGCCGGCTCCTATCTCGGCCGCGGCAGCCTCACCGTCGACTACGTCGAAGGGGGAGTGGGCACGCCCGACCCCGAGACGGGCGCCGTCGAGAGCCCGGATGCCGAGGTCGCGCGCGTCGTCACACTCGCGGTCGAGCACGCCGTCCATCGACCCACCGAATCGCTGATGGTCATCACCGCGAGCCGCAGGCACGCGGAGCGCGTGCGGTCGGCCGTGGCATCCGCCTTCGCCGGCCGATCGGACGTCGCCGACTTCGTCGGGCGTGACACCGCCGAGCCGTTCGCCGTCCTCACGCTCGAGGAGTCGGTCGCCGAGAGCCGCGATCGCGTCATCTTCTCGCTGGGGTTCGGCCTCACCAAGCACGGGCGTGTTCTCAGCGACTTCGGCGACCTGTCGCAGCACGACGGCGAGCGTCTGCTGACCGTCGGCATGACGAGAGCCCGCCGCTCGATGGTGATCGTCTCGTGCATCCGCCCCTCCGCGTTCGACGAGGGCCGGCTCGAGCACGGGGCCTCGACCCTGATGTCGATCCTCGGCGGACTCGCGGCGAGGGGACGCGACGCGCGTCTCGAGGATCTCGCCGACCCGCTCACGCTCGCCCTGGCTCGCGAGCTGCGCCGGCTGGGTGCCTCGGTCGACGTCGACTACCGCGGCCTGCTTCCGCTCGTCGCGCAGCACGGCGGTCGTGCGGTGGTCATCGAGGCCGACCCCGAGACGCGCGGAGAGTCGCTGCGCGAGAGCGTGCGGCTGCGTCCTCAGGTGCTGCGCCGGCTCGGGTGGCACTACGTGCGCGTGCACGCCTTCGACCTGTACAGCGACCCGGCCACGGTGGCCCGCCGCATCGCCACGGTGCTCGGCATCGAGGAGGGCGCGGTGCGCGCAGAGCACGACACGCAGCCGCTCGACCTCGATGGCTGACGAGCGGCAGCGCATCGTGCGCGTCGCCGGTTCGCGGCGCGCGAGGCTCACGCCCGTCGAGGGCACGACGTCCGAACCGCATTCCCGCGATGAGCGCTCGACGCCGCCGACGGAGGAGCGAGGACCGAACGATGATCGGATGCTGCGCGACGTGCCGCCGCACTACTGAACCGCTCGCTCGCCGAGCCTCCTCAGAGAAGAAGAGGCGCCCCACCCGAAGGTGAGGCGCCTCGCGGCCCGCTGTGCGGGTCAGACGTTGTCGCTCTTGCGCAGCGCGTCGCGGATCTCGATGAGCAGCTCCTGCTCGGTCGGCAGGGTCTCCTCCTCGACGGCCGGGTTCTTCGCAGCCTGGTGCTCCTTGTACTTGTTCATCGGGACGACGAAGACGAAGTAGACGACGAGTGCGACGGCGAGGAAGCTGATGACTGCGGTGATGAGGTCGCCGAGCGGGAAGGTGACCTGCTGGCCGTACAGACCGGTGACGGTCGGACCGATCTTGCCGTCCTCGCTGGGCGCGTAGAAGAGCGCGACGAGCGGATTGATGATGCTCGAGACGACCGCGTTCACGATCGCCGTGAACGCACCGCCGATGACGACGGCGACGGCGAGGTCGATGACGTTGCCCTTGGTGATGAATTCCTTGAATCCCTGGAACATGGACTCCCCCTGGAGTTGCTTCGGCCTCAGGTCGAGGCCGGGGTCTTCGCGGGTGCCGGGTTGGCGCTCGTCGAAGACTCTGCCTTAGATGATGCCGAAGACGTCGAGGCGGCACCAGTATTTCCGCGCGAGTCGGTGCGATAGAAGCCCGAGCCGTTGAAGGTGACTCCGACCGATCCGTACTGCTTGCGCAGTGCTCCGCCGCACTCCGGGCAGAGGGTCAGCGAGTCCTCGGTGAAGGACTGCACGGCGTCGAACCGGTGGTCGCAGGCCGTGCACGCATAGGCGTAGGTGGGCATGGATGCTCCTGTCAGTTCCGCGCGGGCGACAGGGTGATGGTCTGCGTCGGGGTGACGATGCCATCGACCGGCTGGTCGTGCACTTCGCGCGGCAGCGAATCGAGTACTTCGGAATCATAGATCACGGCGTAGACGGGCGGGCAGCCCTCCATCGAGCCGATCGTCTTGTCGAAGTAGCCGCGTCCCCAGCCCAGCCTCGTACCCGATCGGTCGACCGCGGCGGCGGGGATGATCATGAGGTCGACATCGTTCACGGCGATCGGGCCGAGCACCTCGCCCGTCGGCTCGGGCAGGCCGAAGAGCCCTTCGGCCACCGTTCCGGAGTCGTCTGCGACGGCCCAGTCGAGCAGTCCGTCTGCGCGGGTGATCGGAAGCAGCACCCGGATGCCCCTGCGCACGGCGCCCTGCACGAAGGGCATGGTTCCCGGCTCGGTGGTGGTCGACAGGAAGCACGACACCGACCGCGCGCCGTGAGCGTCGACGAGGGCGTCGAGCTGGGCCGTGATGCCCGCGGCCGCCTCATCCCGCTGCGTCTCCGAGAGGATCTGACGGCGTTCGCGCAGTTCGGCGCGCAAGGCGCGCTTCTGCTGTTCTGCTTCGCTCCGCATGCCCCCGATCATACGGCGGCCGGTCTGGCAACCCACCGAGTCGGCGGCGGGGCCCACCACTAAGCTGAACCGCATGAGCACCATGAAGGCAGTCATTCCCGCTGCAGGTCTGGGCACGCGGTTCCTGCCTGCGACGAAGGCGATGCCGAAGGAGATGCTCCCCGTCGTCGACAAGCCCGCCATCCAGTACGTCGTGGAAGAGGCGGTCGCCGCAGGCATCGACGACATCCTGGTCATCATCGGGCGCAACAAGAACGCGATCTCCGATCACTTCGACTCCGTGCCTGAGCTGGAGGTGAGGCTGCAGCAGAAGGGCGACCACGGACGCCTCGAGCGCGTGGTGAAGTCCAGCGACCTCGCCGACATCCACTTCGTCCGGCAGGGCGAGCCCAAGGGCCTCGGTCACGCGGTGCTGCGCGCGAAGACGCATGTCGGCGACAGCTCCTTCGCCGTCCTCCTCGGCGACGACCTCATCGACGAGCGCGATTCGCTGCTCACCGAGATGATCGCGACCCACGAGCGCACCGGGGCCGCGGTCATCGCCCTCATGGAGGTCGATCCCGAGCAGATCCATCTGTACGGTGCGGCCGACGCGAAGGCGACCGACACCGACGGTGTGGTGCGGGTGGATGCCCTCGTCGAGAAGCCGGCGGCAGAGGACGCCCCCTCGAACCTCGCGGTGATCGGACGCTACGTGCTGCCGCCGGCGATCTTCGAGATCCTCGAGCGCACGCCGCCCGGCAAGGGCGGCGAGATCCAGCTGACCGACGCCCTGCAGGAGCTCGCGGCCGACTCCGACGGACCGGGTGTCGTGGGAGTGGTCTTCGGTGGCCGTCGTTATGACACGGGCGACCGCGCCGACTACATCAAGGCGATCGTGCAGCTCGCCACCGACCGCGATGACCTCGGCACCGAGCTGAGGCCCTGGCTCAAGCAGTTCGCGGCCGGTCTCTGACCGGGGGATGCGATGCCGAACGACATCCAGCCGGTGATGCGCTACGGCCCGGTCGGCCTGCGGCTGGTGAAGCCCCGGGACGCCCGGGTGCTGCAGCGGGAGCTGATGACGAACCGCTCGTGGCTGCAGCCGTGGGAGGCGACGATCCCCGGCGCCGCCACCGGCTTCGACATGCGCGCCAGCATCCGCCGGCTGCTTCAGCAGCACCGCGACGGAGCGGGGTACCCGTTCGTGATGGAGTACGACGGCGAGATCGCAGGGCAGCTCAACATCTGGGGGATCGCCCGCGGATCGCTGTCGTCGGCGACCATCGGCTACTGGGTGAGTGAGCGCTTCGCGGGCCGAGGCATCACGCCGACCGCTGTCGCCATGGCGACCGATGCGGCCTTCGAGCAGTTCGGTCTGCACCGGATGGAGATCTGCATCCGGCCCGAGAACCGTGCGAGCCTGCGCGTCGTGCAGAAGCTGGGGTTCCGGTACGAGGGGCTCCGGCGGCGCTACATCCACATCGACGGCGACTGGCGCGACCACTACGCGTTCGCGCTCACGCAGGACGAGGTGCCCCGCGGTGCGCTCTCGCGCTGGGTGAGCGGAGCGGCGCCGCAGGAGGCGGCGACGATCCCGCCGCACGACGCGCTGCAGAGCTGACGATCTGCGGCGACACACGCGCGGGAATGATCATTCCCCCTGCCGCAGTCGCCTACCGTTGAGTCCATGGATGGGCCGGTGCTGAGTGGGGGCGTGATCGTCCTCGTCGCCGTGCTGCTCTGGGTGCTGTACTTCGTGCCCAGCTGGCGCGGGCGACACCAGTACTATGCCGCCGAGCGCAACGCCGTCCGTCTCAATCAGGCCCTTCGCGTCCTCGCTGAGACGAGTGAGACGCCTGACGAGGTGCGACTCGAGCTGACCGCACGCACAGCCGCTGCTCAGCAGCGGCTCGCCAAGCGCGTGCAGGCGCAGAAGGAGAGCGCTCAGCTCGAGCTCCTCCGCGAGGAGCTCGCCGCGACCCGTCGTGATCCCGTGCTCCGTCAGGCACGGGCGCGACGCCGCGTCCGGCTGGCGGCGTCAGGTGCGATCGTGGTCGCAATCGGGATGCTGGCATCCGGGGTATGGCAGATCATCACCACTGGCGGATGGATGCTGGCCGCCGGCGGCCTCGTGCTCGCCGTGCTCGGACTCACCGTGCTGACGCGCATGGCCCAGGTCGCTCGCCGCAGTGCGCGGCGCGCAAGCCGTCCCGTCGCGGAGCACGTGGTCGAGCGTGTCTCGCCCCCGCTGCACGATCAGGGTCCGGCTGTCTGGACGCCGCGCCCTCTGCCGCAGCAGCTCGTGACGGTCGCCGGCTCGCGCGCGCAGACAGCTCAGGCGGAGATCGACGCTCGCGCCGAGCGTCAGCGGGCGGCACGCCGTGCCGAGCTGCGTCGCCGTGCGGAGGAGCTCGCGCCGGCTGCGCCCACAGTGCTCCCGGTCGCCCCGGCCGCGGCCGCGGGGGAGTCGCCGTACGCCCGGATGGGCGTCGTGGACGACGCCGAGATCGAGGCCCACGTGCGTCAGCTGCTCGCTCGGCGAGCGGCCGGCTGAACGCGTGATAACCTGAACTCTGTTCACGGGCCTATGGCGCAGTTGGTAGCGCGCCTCGTTCGCATCGAGGAGGTCAGGGGTTCGAATCCCCTTAGGTCCACACCGTGACAGAGAACCCCGGCACTGAGGTGCGGGGGTTCTCTGCATTCCGGGAGTGAGGAGACGGCGTCGGCACCGGCTGCGCACGCGCCCGCATCGGCGTGCGCCGGCCAGGTCGCCCCTCTCTGCGGGGCCATGCGACCGGTCGCGAGCAGCGCAGGCGACCACGAGCTCGGGCCGCTCGCACACGGTCGGACGCGGGACCTCCTGGTCAGGCATGCTTTCCTGCGCAGACGCGGGGGTGCGACACGCCCGGGGTGTGGTGGTGATTTGCGGGGGTGGTGGGTGGCGCGTAAATTATTACTTGTTCGCCCCAAGCGGTTGAGCGGA